>NZ_CP178563.1:2198444-4005517 GCF_047300845.1 Brevibacterium sp. GP-SGM9
GCAGAATCGACACCCGCACGGCGCTCCAAGACACCATACGCAAACAAGCCACCAGGTGGAGTTCAACTCGATTCTTTGACCCGGCGATTGCTCTCGAGCTTGCTGCTTCAAGGCCGGGGCTACCGGCGCCGCGCGAAACAACGCCGGGAGTCGATTATCAACATCAAGAAAGAGGAATCCCTAGCGAGGGCCGGTTCTCCGAAAGCTTCACCGGCCCTGGGAGCTTTTTCGCTACCCACGAGGTAGTAGTCGATTCTTTCAGTTCCCTTACGCAAGAACTAGCCAATCTTTCGGAGATCAATCCGGGCCTCCGCTTGGTATGGCGTGGTCAGCAGAACGCCAACTGGGGTCTGCACAGTAGCTTGTACCGCCGACTGCTAAAGCACTCTGGCGTAGTGACTCAGAGATCTGCCGAAGGGGCTGGCGAGGCATCCCAAATATTCCCCGACGAGTCGGCGATGCTCCAAGCGGAACTCGCCATCCTGGATGAAGCGTCAGACTGGCGGATGTCAGATCTCTCAGCACTAGAGCTGATGGCTCGTCTCCAGCATCACGGTGGTCCCTCGCGGTTGCTAGATGTCACGCGAAATCCACTCATCGCCGCGTGGTTTGCAGTCGAGAGTGGACCAGACGATGGCGAGGACGCCCGATTGTTCGCCCTCTCGACTGCACCGGTGGGCGATAACAGCCCCGGTGACGCGGTGTTGAACGAGGTTCTTGCTAGCACTCGCTATCCGTTTTGGGTGTACGACAACGAGGAGCAACGAAGAACGGCAGAATGGGGCACTGGAGCACGGCGTCGAATCTGGGTGCCTCCGGCCTACGACGCAAGGATTGCAGCGCAGAACGCTGCCTTCTTGCTTGAAGGAGTGCCGATGTTCACAAGAGGAAACCTGCGACTGTTCGAGAGAGCCAAAAACCGACAATGGCATGCTGTAGATGTCGCTGCCGCAACTTCGATCTACGCAAGGCCCGCAAATCCGCACAAGCGCGCGCGACCGAATAAAGCCGGGCTGGCTCCTGTCTTCACCTTCAGAATCGAGGCTCAGGCCAAGGACCAAATCAGACAGTCCCTGACCCAAATCTATGGTTACACGACGGCACTCCTCTACCCCGATATCCAAGGAATGAGCACCCGGCTGCGGCTGCATTCCGATTGGATAGAAGCGAGCCGATAGAATTTAATGCATATTCTCAAGCTCATCCTGTAATTCACGGTGGATAAATCGCCACACCAAGTAGGCACAAGATACGAGGTTGGAGAACAGTGAATTTGACAACTAGGTGTGTCGAGTGGAGCCCAGTTGCTGACTTCGTTCTTCTTGATCTATTCAGTATCTAACTTGGACCGCGCATTATTGCCGTGCGGAGACGTTTTGGGAGCACTGCAATACGCTCGCTGCCGCGGCTCGCCGGACGCTCGGCGCTGATCGAACCCATCCTGCCGCTCACCCTTGGAACTTGACGGCACCCGCCCGCCTACACCCGGTCTTCCGCCAACATGCCCAAAACCCGATGGCGCGCGGTGAGGAAACCGCCGTTGCGACCGAGCTCGACGAGTTCGAGGTCGAGACGACGGGGCAACGGAGGCCGGCCCGCACCGAGGGTCACCGGCGCGATCGAGGTGATCACCTCGTCGAGCAGACCCGCATCGGCGAACTGACCGGCCAGATCGCCACCTCCGACGACCCACAGGTCCTTACCACCGGCGCACGCACACTGTTGCGCATGGATATCAGCAACGGAGCCCCGGGCGAACCGGATGTCGAGGCGCTCCGGCAAGAAGTGCTCGGGCGAGGGCCCGTCCGATGCAGCACCGGACTCACCCGGGCTCCCGTTCCCCTCCGCCGCCCCCGGATCTCGAACCGGTCCGGCAGGTCCAGGCCCCGGCTGGTCATCACCCAGCTCGGCAGCAGATAGGGCCACGCCCCCGATTCGTGGTCGAGCACCCACTCATAGGTCGTCGATCCCATCACGAGCGCACCCACCTCGGCGAAGAACTCATCGAAGTCGTTCCCGCCTCCCTCATCCAAGGGCTGCCGGAGCAGCCAGTCGAGCGAGTCGCTCGGATCCGCGATGAAACCGTCGAGAGTGGTCGCGGTGTAGTACACGGTTCTGGTCATGATCCCTCTTCTTCATACCGTTCATCGTCGGATTCTCCGCGCAGCCGACGCAGCCACATGATCGGATCGCCGTCATCGACCGGGCGTTCCAGCAACCTCAACATCTGCCGCACCAGCTGGCGGCGGTGGGCGGAGAAGGTGAGCACATGCGCGATCACCGCGCTGATGACAAAACTCTCGGGAGGTTCGCACAGCGCATCGATGAGGCGGTCGTCCCATCCACCTCGGCGATCGATGTCCGCGACGAAATCGAGCCAGCGGACCGCGACCTCGCCGTGCCGCTCCGAGAGGGAAGCCCGATACTCGCCGAGGCGGGAGCCGGGATCCGCATCCAGGAACGAATGACGGCGAGGAAAGTCGAGTCCCTCCAACGAGGCGGGCCACACCTCCTTGGTGTACACGAGACTCTCGAGCACCTCGGCGAACGGAACCCTCCTCCCCGTCCCATTCGAGCACGGTGGTGCCGGGCAGCACCCTGCGGGTGAACTCCTCCGGCTCCAGATCCGCGGAAGTACGGATGAGGTGGCCGATGTCGTCGAGATCGTGTCGGATGAGCTGTTCGCTGAGCGGATTCATCGGGGTCTCCTCATTGCGCACCCAGAGCGAGGCGGGCGGATGGAAGTGGATGCCGTTGGGGCTGGCCAGCCAGTGGCTCGACGCCTGTGCGCTTGAGGCCCGTGCGCTCGGCGGATGACCGAACGCCTTGGCATAGGCACGGCTGAATCCCTCTGCGAACCCGTAGCCGGCCTCCCAAGCGGCGTCGGTGACGCTGGCGCCGCCGCCCAGCTGCCAGGCCGCCCGCTCGAGCATCACCCGGCGACGCATCGCCACCGGGGACTCGCCCGTTTCACGGGACACCGACCGCCCGAAATGGAACTGCGTGGCATGCGCCCCCTCGGCCATCTGGCCCAGAGTCTCGTTCCCCTCGTCGAGCACAGCATCGAGCAGCTCCCGCAATCGGTCGCGACCGTTCTTCGTCATGCTTCCAGTGTGACGACCCCACGGGCCCGGCGCATGATCATTCTTGCGCTGTCCGAAACATCGGGCGGGCACGCATCTCTGCGGCCGCCTCGGCGAAGATTCGATCACCGAGGCAGCCGCAGAGATGCGTGCCCGCTGGGCCTGCTTTCCGCTCAGTCCGCCTTCACTGCGAGCACCGGCATATCGGCCTGCAGGAGGATGCGCTGAGCCGAGGACCCCATGATGAACTTTCCGACCTGCGACCGTTTGCGCATGCCGATGACGATGAGGTCGACAGACCAGGCATCGGCTGCTTCGAGAAGCGAATCGACGACATCGTCTTCATGCGCCAGAGTGAAGACCTCTGCGTCGACGCCCTGACTCTCCGCCCGCTCCTTGACGGCATCGAGATCGGCGTCATCTGCGACCGATTCCTCGACCAGCGGGCCGCGCTTGCGAGAGTTCGCGATCCTCAGCTTCACCCCTCTCCAAGCCGCTTCCTTGATGGCGGCGTCGACGGCCGCCTCTCCGGTCGGGGTCGGGACGTATCCCACCAGAATGCTCATGACACGAGCTCCTTCTCCTGCGACTTGGTCTTCGAGCGGCCGAGCACCTTCCGGATGATCGGCAGAAGTATGACGACGAGGAACACTACCAGCAGCGTGAGCGTGATCGGACGGGTGAAGACTCCACCCAGATCGCCTTCGAACAGGATCAGCGAACGGCGGACACTCGATTCGAGGAGTTCGGCCAGCACGAACGCAAGCACCAGCGGGCCCGGCTCGAAACCGGCCTTCTTCATCAGGTACCCGATCACGCCGAAGAGGACGACGAGTCCGACGTCGAACACGGAGTTCTTGATCGTGTAGGCGCCGATGAGCGTGATCAACACCGTGATCGGTGCCAGGATCGCCGGCCGCACACTGAGGATCTTGACGAAGACACCGATGAGCGGGATCGCCATGATGAGCAGCAGGATGTTGCCGATGTACATCGAATTGACGACACCCCAGAACAGCTCGGGCTCCTCGGTGACCAGCAGTGGACCGGGTGTGATTCCCTGGATGAGCAGCGCGCCGAACATCAGAGCCATGGTCGCGTTCGCTGGGATGCCGAGGCTCAGCAGAGGAATGAACGACGAGGTGGCGGCCGCGTTGTTGGCCGATTCCGGGCCTGCCACACCTTCGATGGCGCCCTTGCCGAACCTGGACGGATCCTTGGCGACCTTCTTCTCGACACCGTAGGCGGCGAGGGAGGAGATCGTCGCTCCGCCGCCGGGAAGGATTCCGAGGAGGAAGCCGAGAACTGATCCGCGTCCGATCGCCGGGGCGGACTGCTTGAGGTCGCCGCGGGTCGGCCACACGTTCTTGACCTTCTTCGGAGCGGCCATCGCCTTGTGGCGCTCTTCGAGATTGTAGAGGATCTCGCCGAGGCCGAAGAGTCCCATGGCCACCGTGACGAAGTCGATTCCGTCGCTGAGGCTGAGGTTGTCGAAAGTGAATCGTTCGGTGCCGGTGAAGACATCCCGACCGACCATGGCCAGGAACACGCCGATGGAGGCGGCGATCAGGGCCTTGAGCTTGTTGCCGGAGCTGATCGTGGCCACCAAGGTGACGCCGAGCAATGCGAGTGCGGCGTATTCGGGCGGACCGAAGTCGAGGGCGAAGCCGGCGATCAGCGGGGCGAGGAACGTCAGGCCCAGGATGGATGCGGTGCCGCCGATGAACGATCCGATCGCCGCGACTCCGAGGGCAGCGCCGGCGCGACCCTGTTTCGCCATCTGGAAGCCGTCGAAGACAGTGACGACCGCGCTGGCCTCACCCGGAAGGCGAAGCAGCACCGAAGTGATGGTGCCACCGTACTGGGCGCCGTAGAAGATACCGGCGAGCATGATGATCGCCGTGACGGGTTCGATGCCGAAGGTCATCGGGAGCAGAATCGCCATCGTCGCCGCGGGCCCGAGGCCCGGGAGAACGCCGATCAGCATTCCGACGAGGACGCCGATGAAGCAGTACAGAAGGTTTCCGGGTTCGAGGACTGTGCCGAATCCCTGGAGAACCGGGACGAACATATCCATAGGTCGTCCTCCTCAGAACAGGTGCGGGAGCTGCGTGCGCAGCGCCACGACGAAGATGAGATAGAAGGCCACAACGGTGAGGACCGAATAGAGGATCGCTGACCTCCACGATTCGCCTCCCAGCAGCTTCATCCAGACGAAGGAGAGCAGCAGGGACGGAATCTCGAATCCGACGAGCGGCAGTACGGCCACGAAGATCACGAGGCTGAGCACGCCCCAGACGACTGTGACGGAGTGGGAGATGAACTTCTCACCGTCCCCGCCCCGGCGACCCAGCACGATCTGGGCCGCCGAGAGGACGGTCGCGATCAGGGCGACGACGAAGGGGAAGAAGCCGGGGGCCGGATCGGTCAGGGTTCCCAAGGAGAGATTCCAAGAGAGGATCATGCCGACGATTCCGAAGAGGCATGTCACGCCGCAGGCCACCAGATTCGAGATTCCGCCTGCGGGCGGAGGACCCTCATCTTCCCAGAGGGCCAACAGCTCGTCGGGGGTCTCCGCTTCGTCTCCCGGGGCGACTACCCCCGCGGTCGGATCGTCGTCAGCAGAGGGACCGTTCGCCTTCGGCTCGTTCATCGTGGTCGACTCAGTCCGAAAGATCGATGTCATATTCATCAATCAGCTTCTTGTAGCGGTCTGCGAGGTCAGCCCATTCCGTGGCGATCTCGTCACCGGAGACCTCGGTCGGGGTGAGCAGGTTCTTCTCGTTGAACTCCTTGTAGGCGTCGGTCTCGAACGTCGCCTTGAAGGACTTGTCGAGTCGTTCGATCACCGCATCGGGGGTGTCCTTGGGAGCGACGACCGCACGGTACTGCGAGACCGGGATGTCGTAGCCTTCCTCCGTGGCGGTCGGGACATCCTCGAGGAACTTGTTCCGCTCCTCGGAGAAGACCATGATCGGCACGAGCTTGCCGGCATCGATATGCGGCTTCGCCTCACCGAGCTGGACCGTGGAGATGTTCACCTGGTTGCCCAGGGCCGCCGTCACGGCCGGAGCGCCCGAATCGAAGGGCACCTCTTTGAAATCGGTGTCGATCTGCGCGAGCAGCAGACTCTGCGCCAGCTGCGATCCGGTGCCGACTCCGGCGGTGCCGAAGGACAGCTTCTCGTCGCTGTTCTTGATGTCGTCGACGGTCTTCACGCCGGCATCTGGATTGGCGACCATGACGTAGTCGTCTTGGGAGACGCCGGTGATGACTTCGAAGTCGTCGATGCTCACAGCTTCGTCCTCACCGACGGCGAGAGGGGTGATCGTGATGAGCGAGGCGTTGAGCGTCGCGAGGTTGTATCCGTCCGGCTTGGCGGACTGCACTTCCTTGGCCGCCAGAGTTCCGTTGGCACCGGGTTTGTTGATCACAGGCAGGGCCTGTCCGAGGTCGGACGAGGCGCCGTCGGCGAGTGCGCGGGCGATGAGGTCGGTCGATCCGCCAGCGGCGGCACCGACGGTGATGGAGACCTCCTTCGTTGGGAAGTCCTCTTCTCCCCCGCCGCCACCTGCAGCGACGTTTCCACCGCAACCGGACAGCACCATTGCTGCTGCCGATCCCAGGGCCAGGGGTCCGACGAGCCGTTTCGAGATTCTGCGCATGTTCTGGTCCATTCCCTTCAGTCTCAGTCGACACTCCTGCGTATCTGTCGAGCGCTTCGGAATGAGCCTAAGAAGCACCAGTAATATTGTCTATGATGATAACTGCATGAAATGATGCCTGAAAGGTATCGTGGTCCTATGTACACCTTGGACCAAGTTCGGTGCTTCGTCGCGGTGGCCGAGCATCTGCATTTCGGCCGAGCGGCCGCAGCGCTGTCGATGACCCAGCCCCCGCTCAGTCGGCAGGTGCAGAAGCTCGAACGGTTCGTCGGCGTCGACCTGCTCGAACGCGACAATCGCCGTGTGGTGCTGACTGCGGCCGGAGAGGCCTTCCTCGACAATGCGCGAGTGCTCCTCGCGATGTCCGATCGCGCCCCGCAGGATGCACGGCGCATCGCCTCCGGACAATGGGGGCGACTGAGCGTCGGCTTCACCGCGGCGAGCGGCTTCGGAATCCTCGGCAGTCTGGTCACCGCGATCGAAGAGAGCTTCCCCGGTATCGACCTCGATCTTCACGAGATGGTCACCGGAGAGCAGCTGGAGAACCTGGCCGAGGGCCGCATCGACCTCGGACTCGGACGCCTCGACTCCACCCCGCCCTCGGTGCAGTCCGAGCTTCTCTTGGCCGAACGGCTGCTCCTCGCCGTACCCAAGGATCATCCGCTGGCTCATCTCGAGCGGCCCCTTCGCAAGGATGACGTGACCGGCCAGCCGCTGATCATGCACTCGGCGACGCGAGCGACCTACTTCTACGATCTGCTCGTCCGGCACTTCCCGATCGATCACCACATGGTCCGCCACTCGCTCAGCCAGGTGCTGACGATGATCAACCTCGTCGCCGACAATCACGGGCTCGCCTTCGTCCCCGAATCGGCCGCATTGGTCAGCGTCCCCGGAGTCCGCTATCTGGCGTTCGAGGATCTCAGCGAAGAGATCGTCGAGCTCAAGGCCCTGTGGAACACGCAGACGAAGAATCCTGCCCTCAAGCAGGTCGTCTCGCTGCTCCGTTCCTGACCTCCCAGAACTACCCGACGGCGGCCCAGCAACGTGGCGCGAGGTATCTGGGCCGCCGCCAGGTAGCAATTAGGATCGCGCGGTCTCCAGATCCTCGCGGAATGCTCGTCCGGCTGCCCCGATGTCCCCCGCCGAGGTGATGAACCGGAATCCCTGCTCCTTGCGCAGCTTGGCTTCCGCACCGTCACCGCAGTGGATTCCGGGGACGACTCCCGCTTCGTCGGCGGCCGTGCGGATCCGCACGAGCGCCTCGGCGTGGGCGTCGTTGTGCTGCCCGGGCAGGGCACCGACGGCGAAGGCGAGGTCCGATGGCCCGACGTAGACCCCGTCGATGCCGGGCACGGCGCAGATGTCCTCGACGGCAGCCAGGCCGTCCTTGTTCTCGATCATGACGAAGAGCAGCGGACGTGCGGCACGGGTGTCCTGGACGTCGCCGGCGATGAGCTCGGCGGTCGGACCCCAGGATCGGTCGCCTCCCCGGCTGGGGTAGTCGAGGGCCTGGACGGCGGACTCTGCCTCGGCGACCGAGGACACGAGGGGAACGATGATCGCTTCGACCCCGGCGTCGGCGAGCGCACCGATCTCGGTGAAGCGGTTCGCCGCGACCCGCGCGGTGACCAGGGCGGGACCGCTGGCGCGGATGGCGTCGGTGAGCCGGAGGACGTCGGTGGGACGGATCAGCCCGTGCTGCAGATCGAGACTGACGTAGTCGAAGCCGGCGGCAGAGCCGACCTTCGCGAGCTCCGGACTCGTCGACATCATCCACAGTCCGTTGTAGATCTCACCCGCGCCGAGGCGAGCACGGTGGTCATCGAGGGGGCGGGCCTGGTGGCCGGGCATCATTGCTTCAGTCATAACTGCATCGAATCACACGCGTGACTCGGACGCCAGGGCTGCCCGGCATCCGAGTCACGCACCCCGCAGACCCCACCTCGGCGAGCTCAGATCTCCTGGGACCGCAGCGCCTCGGCGATGTATTCGGCCTGCCGGATGGCCAGGGCCACGATGGTCAGGGTCGGGTTCGCGGCGGCACCGGTGGTGAAGACCGAGCCGTCGGAGATGAAGAGGTTCTTCACATCATGGGTCCGACCCCACTTGTCGACGACTCCGTCCTCGGGCCGCTCGCTCATCCGCGCGGTCCCCAGATTGTGGGTCGACGGATACGGAGGGGTCCGGTGGGACGTCTGCGCGCCCACGGCCTTGTAGACGCTCTCACCTGCGGAATAGGCATGCTCGCGCATCGCCAGATCATTCGCGTGATCGTCGTAGTGGACATTGGGAACGGGCAGCCCGTACTGATCCTTCACGGTCGTATTCAGCGTGATCCGGTTCGACTCCTGCGGCATGTCCTCGCCGACGATCCACATCCCCGCGGTGTTGAGATAGCGGTCGATGAGACCCGCGAAGTCCGGCCCCCAAGTGCCGGGATCGACGAAGGCGGCCATGAACGCCGGGCCCAGTGCGATCGTCTCCATGTAGTAGCCGCCTGAGAACCCGCGATCGGGGTCATGGATCGATTCATCGGCGATGACTCCGGCCATCGTCTCTCCCCGGTACATCCTCACCGGTTTATCGAAATGACCCCACACGGTGCCGGTGAGGTGGCGCATGTAGTTGCGCCCCACATGTCCCGAGGAGTTCGCGAGTCCGTCGGGGAAGCTCGGCGTCCCGGAGAGGAGGAGCAGCCTCGGCGTCTCGATCGAATTCCCCGCCACGCACACGATCTTGGCGGCCTGGCGGTGGAGGTTGCCCTCCTTGTCGAGATAGAGCACCGCATCGGCACGGCCGGCCGAATCGTGGGTGATCTGGACGGCCTGAGATTCGGGCCGCAGGTCGAGCAGCCCGGTCTTCGCCGCACGCGGGATCTCTCTGACCAGGGTCGACCACTTCGACTTGTTCTTATCGCCCTGGAAGTTAAAACCGTCCTGAATGGACGCGGGACGGCCGTCGTATTCCTCGGCGTTCGTCGCATAGGGACCGGTCGCATAGAACTTGTAGCCGACCTCCTTCGCGCCGCCTGCGAAGACCTTGTAGTTGTTGTTCGCCGGCAGCGGCGGACGCCCGTGGACGTGGGTGGAGCCCATCGCCTTCTCGGCCCGATCGTAATAGGGAGCCAGATCCTCGAGGCCGATGGGCCAGTCGAGGAGGTTCGCCCCGTCGATGCGACCGTAGGTGGACCGGGCCTTGAACTCATGCGACTTGAACCGGGGTGTGGCCCCGGACCAGTGGGTGGTGGTTCCGCCGACGGCCTTGACGATCCAGGCCGGGAGGTTGGGGAAGTCACGTGAGACCCGCCAGGAGCCGGTCGTCGTCCGCGGGTCGAGCCAGGCCATCTGGTTGAAGGCCTCCCACTCGTTGTTGACGTAGTCTTCGTTGCTCAGGTGCGGTCCGGCCTCGAGGACGACGACGGGAATCCCCTTCGCAGTGAGCTCATAGGCCAGCGTTCCGCCGCCCGCCCCGGAGCCGATGATGACGACGGCCTCGTCGTTGACATCGATGCTGTTAGCGCTCGTCATCACTTCTTCACCTCTCCCATGTCGGCGCGCTGCGCCCGCGGCTGGTTGGTCGATTCGTCGGCTTCGTTCACGGTCTGCGGTGCCGCGTGCGCTCCCGGACCCAGCTCGGGAATGTCCTCGTCATCGGGGTAGAGGATCCGTGGTTCCGGCAGCCAGTCGAGATCGTTGAAACCGCGATCGATGTAGCCGCCTTGGTCGAAGGAGGGACCTTCGTAGCCCAGGGCCTCCCACACCTCGGCGTCGTCATAGAGGTTGAGGACGGCGGTGCGGCGGACGAATCCGAAAAACTCGGTGCCTTCGACCCGACGCAGCACCCGCAGCGCCGAATCGTCGTCGAGCGAACAGAAGTCGCCGTCGGCGAGCTGGTCGAGCGACTGCAGACCCTGGATGAGGGCAACCCGGAACCAGGTCTCGGCATCGGCCTCGACGAGGATCCCGTCGGCGGTGCGCTCGTAGGGCCCATCGGGGAAGTTCTCGTGCGGGAACGCCACCCGCAGTACTCGGACGAGGGTCTGCCTCGCCTCATCGGTCATCTCCATCGCATTCAGCGAGGGATATTTGGCGGGGAATGCCATCGGCTGCTCCTTTGCTCCTTGACGATGACGATCGGCTCGATCCGGGCACCATCGTCGACCCGGTCATAGGCAACCTATGTGAGACAGACCACCGTCCACTATCCTTATTCTCACGTGGCGATAAACATGAGGCGAGGTGGCCCGAGATGTCGAACAGTGCCGTGATCGGACGGATCTTCTCCGTCCTCGAGGCGGTGTCGGCCTCCGGCTGCGCCTCGGCGAAGACCATCGCCGACCGACTCGAGATTCCGTTGCCCACGGTCTACCGACTCCTCCACGAACTCGAGGACGCGAGCTACCTCGTCTACCTCAAGGAGGACAAGCACTTCGAACTCGGGCCCAAATGCTTCGAACTCGGGCTGTCCTTCCAGCAGCGCCTCGTCGCCCCGTTCCCGATCCGCCAGATCACCGATGAGCTCCACCGGGCCCTGGGCACGGCCGCCTATTTCGCGATCTACCGAGGGTCCGACATCATCCTCACCTACTGCTCGGACTGCGAGAAGCATCCGCGGTTGCGCCCCCTGCGCTTCGGCTTCCACGAGGCGGCCCATGCCACGGCCTTCGGCAAGATCCTGCTGGCCGGGATGACCTCGACACAGCGGACCGAGTACCTCGATGCCCGCGGCATGCAGGTGCTCACCCCGCAGACGATCGTGCGTCGCGATCTCCTCGACGATCACCTCACCGAGGTGGCCACGCGCGGCATCGCGTGGGAGCACGACGAGTTCCTGCCGCGGCAGACCTGTGCCGCCGTTCCGGTGCGCAACGGGACGGGGATGCAGGTCGGGGCGATCGCCGTGAGCACTCCGTCGACGAAGGCGAACGGACGGACGAAGGAGATCGAGTCGACCCTGCGGGAGCGCGCCGGGTTGTGCTCGCGGTATCTGCGCGGTGGGGCGGTCACGGTCCCCGTCACCGAGCATCGGTGACGGCCCGAACCCGCCCCAACCTCGGCGACGGCCCGAACCCCGCCCCAACCTCGGCGACGGATCACCGCTGATTATCACCTCATGAGAAGGAGCGTGTCCTCCCGCCCCCGCCTCTGCTGAGAATGATCGTGCTCACTCAAGGTCGAGACACAAAGGGGTACAACCATGAGCACATCCAGCAGCGTCGCCGTCGTCACAGGATCCGCACGCGGCATCGGACAGGGAATCGCAGAGCGCCTCGGTGCCGACGGCCATCACGTCATCGTCGCCGATCTGCCGACCATGCGCGAAGGCGTCGATGAGACCGTCGCCGCGATCGAGAAGGCAGGCGGCACGGCGACCGGCACCGAGGTCGACGTCACCGATCAGGCCTCGGTCGAGTCCCTCGTGGCGACCGCCGTCGAGGCGGGAGGCAAGCTCGACGTCTTCGTCGCCAATGCCGGAATCGCTCAGGTCGAACCGCTGATCGAGTATTCGAAGGCCGATTTCGAGAAGATCCTCGACGTCAACGTCACCGGGGTGTTCCTGTCCTACCAGGCCGCGGCCAAGCAGATGATCGAGCAGGGCAACGGCGGCAAGATCATCGGCGCCGCCTCGATCGTCGCGTTCCGTCCCTTCGCTCTGCTCTCGCCGTATTCGGCGACCAAGTGGGCCGTGCGCGGGCTGACCCAGGGCGCGGCGATGGAGTGGGCCAAGCACGGCATCACCGTCAACGCCTACGGGCCCGGGATCGTCGGGACCGCGATGTGGGATCTCATCGATGAGAAGCTCGCCGCCGAGGAGGGGCTGGCCAAGGGTGAGGCGATCAAGAAATATGCCGGTGACATCCTCCTCGGTCGGGTGTCCGTGCCCGAGGACGTCGCCAATCTCGTTTCGTTCCTGGCGAGCGAGGATTCCGACTACGTCACCGGCCAGACCATGCTCGTCGACGGCGGCATGCAGTTCTCCTAGGCTGGATGGCAGCCGGGCCGAGTCTCGAATTCAGCCAGGTCGCCGACTAGGCTGACCACCAACCGCAAACACCGAGAAGAGAGAAGGAAATCCCATGATCTTCATCGTCGTGAAGTTCCCCGTCAAGCCCGAACTGGCCGAGCAATGGCCGGAGATCACCCGCGAATTCACCGAGGCGACCCGTGCCGAACCGGGCAACAAATGGTTCGACTGGTCACGCAGCCTCGAGGATCCGAATGAGTACGTCCTCGTCGAGGCCTTCGACGACGATGCCGCCGAGGCACACGTGAAGTCCGATCACTTCCAGGCAGCGACCGCCGAGGGCGGACCCATGCACAGCGCGCTGACCGCGACCCCGAAGATCATCTCGCGTCAGATCGATGGGGATGACTGGGACGCCATGGGAGAGCTCCAGGTCGGCTGACTCTCCTCGGCTGCGTGGTCTGGGGCCGAGGTCGGCCGCAGACCGGAGCCCGCAGCCGATTCCACCCGAACCCGCGGGCCCGCTGATGCGATCAGCGGGCCCGCGTCCATGAGCAGATCACCCGATTCACACGCTGATAATATTGTCTTATGAGCTTTCTGCCTGAGTATCGCGAAGCGCAACGAGGCGAGGATGTCGCTCGGCTGCGCCGCGCACTCGCGCTCAGAGCCATGCTCGCCAGCGGTATGAGCCAGCGACAGATCGCGGAAGAACTCGGCATCTCTCAGCCTGCCGTGAGCCAGCAGATCAAATTCGCTCCCGCCGTCGATCAAGTCCACCCCGAACTTCTCTTGGAAGCGGCCGTACCGATACTCAAGAAGCTCGCCGCAGAACACGGCTACGAACATCTCGCCGTTTTCGGCTCGGCAGCCCGTCGTGAAGCTCGGACGGATTCCGATATCGATCTGATCGTCGACGCTCCGCAAGGAGCCTCGTCCTTCGCGTTCATTCGGTTCAAGCAACTTATTGAGAAGGTGCTCGGTCGGGGGATCGACCTTGTCGACTACGCCGGGCTGAAGCCCGGCATGGACGATGACATACGGCGGGAGGCGGTGCTGCTCTGATGGAACGCCGAGTTGCGAAGGAATTGCTGCATATCGAGGCCTGGCTTCTGCGTGCGAATGAAATCGCCGATCAAGGCAAGGAAACCTATCTTGAAAGCGCGTTGCTGCAAGAGGCGGGCGATTCCCTGATGATGAAACTCGGGGAAGCCGCGAATCGCCTTTCCCGGTTAGGCGCACCCTCGCCCGCCGGAATCGATTGGGCCCTCGCAACCGCGAATCGCAATTTCATCATTCATCAATACGATCAGATCAGCCGCTCCCTCACCTGGTTGACGCTTTCTGTCGATCTGAGAGAGTGGCATGACGCGCTCCAACCATCGTTCAGAGCCGCACGATCTTCACTCGCCGACGATATCGAGTGAATCCAGAACAGTTCCGAACCCAGCGGGCCCGCTGATGCGATCAGCGGGCCCGCGTCAGGTATGCCCCCTGCGTCTCGATCCACTCGTCGAGGATCTCGGCACGGTCATCGAACTTCGCCGTCGGGAACGCCAGGCCCTTGGTGGGCACGCTCGCACCGAGTTCGACGAGGAGGGGCCGCAGGGTCATCTCCACGGCGACGGTGTGAGCGGGCGAACCGATGGTGAAGACCGGGACTGCGGTGAGCCCGTGCAGGCCGTTCGAGTCATAGCGATCGAGGAAGGCCTTGAGCAGCCCGGTGTAGCTGGCTTTGTAGGTCGGTGTCGCGATCACGGCGAAGTCAGCGGTCGCGAGACGATCGTTCAGCCGGTCGAGGCGATCCGACTTCCACTCGAAGATCTCGGTGGCCACCTCGGCGAGTTCGATGGTCTCATCCACCTCGGCGCCGATGAGATCGGCGATCCGGGCCGCGAGATCCTCCGCGACCTGCCGAGTGCGGGAGTTCGGGCTCGGGTTGCCGACGACGACGCCGATGCGTGCTGCCATGGGTGCTCCTCTCGACCTGCGATTCAGTGTGGACCCCACGCTATTGCCCGCTCATTGACTTCATCCCGACGGATGCCATGCAACGTCATCCGACGCAATCCCCCTCCCTGTGCACTACCTCCGGGCGCAACAATGACATAGATCAGATATTTAGCGGCCATTACTCGCAATATTCGTCATCATCAACCCCATTGACGTTTAAAGATCATAGGTTTAAGCTCGAATTTGCCGCGAAGATGACTCACACGATGTGGCCTTCCCGTGGCCGGCACGCGCAGAGCCGCACGTTGCCGATGAACACAACCAGAACGGGCCGCTATGAGCATGAACCCTGAAGCGCACCTCGATGAACCCTCATCGGCTCGCATCGGCAGAGCCGTCAACGAGCTCCTCGGATCGACCGGCTTCGCTCGTGCCGCCGAACTCATCGACGCGGCTTCTTGGGAGATCGACCAATCCTTCACCGCCCCCTCGGCGCCTGAGTGGGTGGAGCAGAGTCCCCCTCCTGCAAGCGAACACCCGCTGGTCACCGCAGACGAGGACGCCCGCCGCTCTGGAATCATCCGCTACTACACCGGCGCGTTCATCACCGGAGCCCGTGCCTCAACGACAGAACTGACCGGACTGCGCTTCACCCACAAAGACAACATCGGCATCAGCGGATACCCTCTCGCCATCGGAAACCCCGCCCTGGACGACCGACGTTCGGCTCTCACATCTCCCCTACTCACATCGATTGAGGCCGCCGGCGGCACAATCGTCGGAGCGAACCACATGGCGGAATTCGCGTTGAGTCCCACCGGACACAACCACTGGCTCGGCGATGGGATCAACCCCCGCAACGATGCCTACTTGTCCGGCGGATCCTCTAGCGGTTCAGCAATTTCCGTCGCATCCGGTTCGAGTGACGTCTCGCTCGGCACGGACACCGGAGGCTCGGTACGCCTGCCCGCCGCATTCTGCGGCCTGTCAGGATACAAACCTACGAACGGGCTGTTCTCCTCGGTCGGATTGATTCCGCTCTCGGAGACCTTGGACACGATCGGCATGATTGCGTCCGCCCCGGCGACGATCCGGGCCGTTGCAGAAGTCATGTATTCCGATGCTTCCGTCGTCAGCCTCGAGCACCGTGATCTACTGGATCTGCTGCCTGAATCTTCGCGGACTGAGTTCTCTCACCTTTCGGTCTCGGCAGTCGAGCGGATCTGTGACGCCGACGTCGCCGAATCATATGCCTCGGCTCTGTCCGCGCTCGGCGTCTCCGAGCATGGTCGCCAGGAACCAGACACATCCGGCCCCGCGCCCGTAGTCGATTTCGACGACAGTGACCTCAATCGCCGATCGGTCGTCGTCGTAAGTGTCGAGGCTGCCCGCAATGTCGGTCGGATACTCGGGTGGGAATGGGACCTCCTCGGCGATCAGGTCCTCTCACGAGTCATCCGCGGGACTACGGTCTCTGCGATCGAGTATGCCGATGCCCTCGCGGAGCGTGAGACGCTGCAGAGAAGGTTCCTCGCCGAGGCGATGCCTAACGCCCGTTTTCTGCTCACCCCGACCAGTCCGATCCGTGCCCCGAGAGCGGTGACCCGGGATGGCGCTGCCAATGACGAGGTACGTCGGGACTACATGCGAGCTAGCCGGTTCACCCGTGTCATCAACTACCTGGGCCTGCCCGCCATCACCGTTCCGTTGCCAGCGGCCGAGGACTCGATGACTGCGGGACTGCAGATCATCGGTCGTCCGTTCGATGATCGGGCGCTGCTCGACTTCGCGGTGATAGTGGCAGAAGCACTCACCTGAGGTCCCTCTATCAATAGATCCGTAGAACTACCGAAGAGTCGAAAGTACGAATAACCCTGTAGAAAGGCGCGACAACGATGTCCGTGGACACCACTGCTGAAGAAATGAAGATCGGAGCGCGTATGGACGCGCTCACACCGAACAGAGAGCACAGAAAACTCTTCGCCTACATCGGTGCCGGCGCAATGATCGACGCTTATGACATCTATGTTGCCGCCGGAGTCTCGGCAGCCCTGGTGTCGACCGGCTTCGCCGGAGTTCATGAAGTCGCCGTCTTCATGTCAATGACCTTCTTCGGCATGCTCCTCGGTGCAGCGACAGCGGGTTTCGTCGGAGACAAGTTCGGTCGCCGAATGAGCTATCAGATCAATCTGCTGATATTCGCTGTTGCCGGATTCGCAGCGGCCCTGGCACCGACTTTCGAGTTCCTCGTCGGTACCCGATTCATCATGGGGATCGGTCTCGGAGCCGAACTCGTGCTTGCCGCGGCCATCCTCGGCGAGTTCGTACCCCCGCGCAGCAGAGGCCGCTGGACGGCCATGCTCGGCATCCTCGTAAACTCCGGACTGCTCTTCGCCTCCGCGATCGGAGCAGTGGTGATCTCCAGCTTCGGGTGGCGGTGGATGTTCGTCATCGGTGCCGTACTGGCTGTCATCGTCTGGATCGCCAGGACGCGATGCCCCGAGTCGCCTCGATGGCTGGTCGTCAAGGGCAGAATGAACGAAGCGCAGGCTATCGTCGAGCGGTTCGAGAGGCTTTCGCAAACCACTCTGGAAGACAATCCGCCCGCATCTGTCACCACAGCGACCGAGTCGAGGGACACTGACAAACGTCCCTTCTGGCAGTTGGCAGTGCTCGGCACGGTAGTCGCAGTCGGTGTCAACATGTTCGTCTACGGCTTCATCTCCTGGATGCCGACGTTCTTCGTCGAACAGGGCATCGACGTCTCCCATTCTCTCGCCTACACGACAGCGATGGCTCTCGGCGCACCAGGAGGTGGACTCGTCTGCCTCCTGCTCATCAATAGACTCAACCGCCGCACAGCCATCGTGGCCTTCTCCATCATCGTCATTCCGCTCGGGCTTGCATATGCATCGGCGCAGTCGATCATCATGATCGTCATCATCGGCATTCTGCTCGTCACGGCGATCTACACGCTCGTCACGTTCGTGCTCTACTCCTACATGCCCGAGCTCTACCCAACCCGCTATCGGCTGCGCGGGACCGGCATCTCCTACACCTTCGCACGGGGTGCCTCGATCGTCGTGCCGTTCGTCATGTCCGGATTGTTCGTCGCATTCGGAATCTTCGGACCCATCGGCTTTGTCTGCGCCATGGCCATCTGCATGATCGTCGTCGTCTTCGCGATACCCGTCGAGACCCGCGGGCGCAGCCTCGAAGAGATCGCCTGAAAACACGTCAGCACGGCAAGTCGGCCGTCGTCCGCCCTACCCACAGAACCGCACCACCCGGACAAGGAGTCACACCCACATGAGCACCCATGACGCGACCATCGGCCGCTTCTTCGATGACTACGTCGTCGGAGACGTCTACCAGCATCCATTCGGCCGCACCATCACCGAAGCGGACAACGTCTGGCTGACGAATCTGACGATGAATACGAATCAGAACCACTTCAACGACCACTTCGCCGCGCAGAACCCGATCACCGACGGCAAAGTCATCGTCAACTCGGGGCTCACCGTAGCCCTGGTGCTCGGCCTGACGGTGTATGACATGAGCCAGAACGCGATTTCGAATCTGGCCTTCACCGATATCGCCTTCCGCCATCCGGTCTACGTCGGGGACACCCTCTATGCCGAGAGTGTGTGCACCGATGCCCGCCGGTCGAAGTCACGCGAATACGCAGGAATCATCTCCATGACCACCCGCGGTCTCAACCAGGACGGTACGACCGTCGTGACCTGGAAGCGTTCGGTCATGGTGGCCACCCGCGACAGCGGAATCGGGCAGGGTTATTTTCCCGAGTCCTCCGACTCCGTCCTCGACTACAACTGAGTCGACCATGAGAGCACTCACTCAACGACGAATCCCCGCCGACCAGCAGCGAGCAAAGGAGCAGAACACATGAAGCCGCTCGAGGACATCCGCATCATCGCCGTCGAACAGTACGGCGCCGGCCCCTGGGGTTCGATGCACCTCGCCGACCTCGGCGCAGACGTCATCAAGATCGAGGACCCGAATACGGGAGGGGACATCGGACGCTACGTTCCGCCCTACCGCGAAGGTGAGGACTCCCTTTTCTACGAATCGTTCAATCGCAACAAACGCAGCATCGCACTGAGCCTCAAGGATGACGAAGACCGGGCCGTCTTCGACCGCCTCGTCGCTACGGCGGATGTCGTGTATTCGAATCTGCGCGGAGACGTTCCCGCCAAGCTCGGCATCACGTACGACGACCTGAGCAGCATCAACCCGCAGATCGTCTGCTGCACACTCTCCGGGTACGGCAGCCAGGGCGCAGCCGCCAGACGGCCCGGCTATGACTACATGCTGCAGGCCGCCGCGGGATGGATGGACATCACCGGTGAACCGGACGGGCCACCGACGAAGTCCGGCCTCTCCCTCGTCGATTTCAGCGGCGGATTGGTCGCAGCGATCTCCATGCTTGCCGCTGTTCACGCCGCGCGCCGTGACGGTGTGGGAACCGACTGCGATCTCAGTCTCTTCGACACCGCCGTGTCAATGCTCAGCTACGTGGGCAACTGGCATCTCAACGAAGGTTTCGAACCGCGCCGAACACCGAAGTCTTCTCATCCCTCACTCGTTCCCTTCCAAGCGTTCGAGGCAGCCGACGGCTGGCTGACCGTCGGCTGCGCCAAGGAGAAGTTCTATCGCCGCCTGGTCGACGTGATCGGGGACGAGCGGCTGAATGCCGAAGAATTCTCCGATTTCGAACGAAGAATCGCGAACAAGGACAGACTTCTGCCTCTCCTCGACGAGGCATTTCTGCAGCGTTCCGCCGAGGAGTGGGTGAGCCTGCTTGAATCCGCCGGGGTGCCGGTGGCGAAGGTGAAGAGCGTGGCAGAGGCCCTCGACGATCCACTCGTCGAGGAACGCGGCCTCGTCTTCGATACCGACCATGGCCGGTGGGGAACGATCCGCAACATAGCCACTGCACCTCGTGTCGGAGCCCGCCTCGACTCCCACCGGGCGGCACCCCAGATCGATGAACACCGCGCTGAGCTTCTCGCTGAGCTCGGCCTGAACACCACAAGTAAAGGAGCCTGAGACGATGTTCGAACTCAGCGAAGAGCAGAATGATTTCAAGAAGTCACTGCGCACGTTCGTCGACCGGGAGATCATCCCCGTCGCCCGCGAGATGGAAGCCACGGGCGAATACCCCAGCGCCATCGTCGACGGGCTCAAGGAGATGGGGCTCTTCGGACTGACGATCCCCGAGGATCACGATGGACTGGGCATCGATCCCGTCTCGTTCGGAATCGTCTTCGAGGAACTGGCGCGCGGCTGGATGGGGATCGCCGGCGTTCTCGGCAGCCACACCATGGCAGCAAAGATGATCGCCGAGCACGGCACCGACGATCAGAGGGCCACATACCTCTCCGACCTGGCCTCGGGCTCACGTCGCACGGCCCTCGCGCTCACCGAACCGGACGCCGGAACGGACCTCCAGGGCATCAAGACCACGGCGAAAAGGGTCGAAGGCGGGTACCTCATCAACGGCGCGAAGATGTGGATCACGAACGCCCGACATGCCGATCCGCTCCCGGTTCTCGTCAAGACCGACACGACGACCACTCCGGCGCACAAAGGCATGAGCATTCTGCTCGTCGAAGCCGGCACTTCGGGATTCGAAGTCACCAAGGACATCGAGAAGCTCGGCTACAAGGGACCGGAGAGCTGTGAGATCGTCTTCGAGAACTGCGAGGTCCCCGAGTCCGCCCTCCTCGGCGGCGTCGAGGGGCGCGGCATGCAGCAGGTGCTCTCGGCTCTGCAATGGGGCCGGGTGAATATTGCGGGCCGCTCCGTCGGCATCGCACAGCGGGCGCTTGAAGAATCCGTGTCCTACGCCCAAGAGCGCGAATCGTTCGGGCAGCCGATCTCAGAGTTCCAAGCCATTCAGCTCCGCGTCGGGCGGATGGCCACGCGGGTGCAGGCCGCACGCCAGCTGATGTACTGGTCGGCGCAGTCCCTCCTCCAGGGTCGCGCGGACGGAGAAACCGGGATGGCCAAGGTCTTCTGCTCGGAGGTGGCTCTCGAGTCCGCCATCGAAGCCATGTCGATCCACGGCGGCTACGGATATTCAAAGGAATATGAGATCGAACGACTCTACCGTGATGCTCCGCTGATGAGTATCGGTGAGGGAACGAACGACATCCTCAACACGGTGATTGCCAAATCCATCTTCAGCGGCCGAACCAAGATCTGAACTCGGGAGAACTCATGACCAGCATTTCCCAGACCATCGCCTCCGCCGCCACCCAGATCGGGCTCGAGGACATACCGGAGAAGGTCCAAGTGCGTGCCCGCCACCTATTGCTCGATTCGATCGGCGTCGGCATCGCCGCCAGCCACACGGACTTCGCCGAGGTGGCCATGAAGGGCCTGGCATCACTTGATCCCGGCGACGTTCCCGTCATCGGGCGCTCCCAGACTCTCTCGAAGTCGGGGGCCGCCATCGCCAACGGCTTGATGATCCATGGCCACGATTTCGACGATACGCATATCGCCGCAGTGTCGCATGTGAGCGCCTCGTCGCTGGCCGCGGTCATCAGCGCCGCCGCCGGCAGCACGTCCGTCAGCCTCGGCGATCTGCTCGTCGGGTATATTCTCGCGATCGAGGTCAACGCTCGCCTGGGGATGGCCGTCGACGGCCAGTTCCATGACAAGGGCTTCCACCCGACTGGCGTCCTCGGTGCCTTCGGTTCGGCTATCGGTGTCGGCAGACTCTCCGGCCTGACCGCCGACCAGCTCGTCTCCGCTCAAGGCATCGCCGGATCGTTCTCCTCGGGCATCCTGCAGTTTCTCGATGAGGGAGCACCGACGAAACGACTCCACCCGGGCTGGGCCGCCAACGCCGGACTGCACGCCGCCAGTCTTGCCGCGGCAGGATTCGAGGGGCCGACCGAGATCTACGAAGGACGGTTCGGTCTCTACCGCACCCATCTCCAGGACCGCTCCGCGCCGAGCGCAGATCTCTTCACCAACCTCGGCGAGGTCTGGGAGGTCGAGAATGTCGCGGTCAAACCGTTTCCGACCTGTCATTTCACCCATTCGTTCATCGACATCGCGACGCGACTGCGAGAGGATCCTGCATTCGACTTCGAGCAGATCGAATCAATCACGGCAAAGATCCACGATGTGCCAGCAAAGGTCGTGTGCGAACCAATCGAGGACAAGCTGCGGCCACGCAGCGAATACGATGCGAAGTTCAGCCTGCCGTTCCTGACAGCGGCGGCGCTCAAACACGGGAGGATCACCTTCGCCGAGCTCGACGAATCGGCACGCAGCGAGGAGGATGTTCTCACGGCAGCCGCTCTTGTCACGGTCGAACACGATGAGGCCAGCCTCTACCCGAAGGCCTTCTCAGGTGACCTGACCGTCGCCCTCAAGGGTGGTGCCATTCTGCACGAGGCAGAGCTGGTCAACAGGGGCCATGAATCACGTCCGCTGAGCAACGACGAGGTCAAAGCGAAGTTCGACGAATGCGTGGTGCCTGTGCTCGGCGCTCAGCAGGCCGCGGAGATCCGGTCCGCGATCACCGACTCGTCCTCCGATACTGCTGCGGCGGTGCTCATCGGAGCGTTCAATGGATGAGTCCCCCGATCCCTCCGGGACCGACGGGTCGAACCTCGCGACTCCTATCAGCACGCGGGGCCCCGGTTGGCTGTTCGTCCCTGCGGACCGACCGGACCGCTTCGCCAAGGCTGCCGCCTCGGCAGATCTCGTGATCATCGATCTCGAGGATGCGGTGCGCGCCGCTGACAAGGAACGGGCGAGACAGACTCTGCGCACGGCCGATCTTGACGTGGAGCAGACCTGCATCCGCATCAACGGCTTCGCCACAGCGGACTTCGCTGCCGATCTTGCGCTCGTGCGCGAACTCGGAGTCAGAACCATCATGCTGCCCATGACCGAGGAGGACCAGCCGCTTGATTTGCTGTCGGACTTTCAGGTTATTGCTCTCGTCGAGACCGCCAAGGGGGTGTCCGGGGTTGAATCGATCGCGGCCGTTCCGTGTGTGCAAGCATTAGCCCTCGGGTCGGCAGACCTGCAGCTTGACCTCCGCTCGCGCGCCCTACCCGGTGCCGAATCCGCCTTCGATGATCTCCTGGCGTTCGCGCGGACCAGGCTGCTCTTCGCGGCCCGATCCTTCGACATCGCTGCCATCGACTCGGCCCATGTCGCCATCACCGACGAATCCGGGCTTGCGGGAGCGGCGAGCACTGCAGCTGCCTACGGGTTCGATGGGAAGCTCGCAATCCATCCCCGTCAGGTCCCACTTATCCGCCGCGCATTCGCTCCGACCTCCGGTGAACTCGAGTGGGCGCGAGCGGTGGTCCGCGGAGCGCATTCCCACTCCGTTGGTGCATTCGCCCTTGACGGTGAGCTCATCGACGAGGTTGTAATTCGGCGGGCCGAGATGCTTCTCCGCCTCGCCTCTTGAGACCCAAGCATCCGGCTGGGAACTGTTCTGCAGGAAGCCGAATGGTCCGACGGTCACATTGCGCGCTCGAGGTCGAGGTGTGAGGGTCAGAGCCGGATTCGCATTACGATGGCATGACAGGTAGTCGGCATCGCCCGTGGCAGCCGACTACACGGGCGAATACGCAGAGGAGTAGGGCAGCTTGGGTCAGCGCATTATCGACTTCTCACTGATTGCCGCCGTGCCCGGCAGCAGTTCCCACACCCTCGGCCGTCCGCTGAAGCAGGCGATGCACGGCCTCGAGATCGCCGGAGTCTGACATGGTCGAATCAAGAACCGCCTATTCAGTGGTTGCAGAGAAGCTGCGGCGCCAGATCCTCGACGGGACGCTCGCTCCCGGTTCACGTCTGCCCTCGGATGCGGAACTTCGCGAGACTTACGCGGTTGGGCAGAGTACGATCCGAGAAGCCCTGAGGACTCTCTCGAGCGAGCATCTTGTCAAGAGCGTACGCGGAGTGAACGGCGGCTCATTCGTCACGATGCCCACCGTGGGTCATCTCGGTTCACAACTAGAAGTCGGTGTCACGCTGCTTGCCTCTGCCGAGTCGATCTCCATTGACGATCTCATGGAGATCCGGCATATCACCGAGGTTCCGGCCGCGGGATACGCGGCCTCTCGGCGAACCGACGAGGATCTGGTGAAGCTGAGGAACTCGGACCCGAGCCTGCGGAGTGAGGAGTCATCGTTCTCGAGCCACTCGACCTTCCACCAGCAGATCGTCGAAGCTGCGCACAACACCTTGCTTGAAATTGTCACGATTCCGCTATTCAATGCATTGCAGAACATCGTCGGTGAGTCGAATGCTGCTGCGAATATCGGCACCAGCGTCAGCCACGATCATTCGGCGCTCTTCGACGCGATCGTCCGTCGCGACTCAATGGACGCAATGGCGCTCATGCGTCGTCACCTCGATACCGTCTCGGAGTACTATCGCAGCCGCGGACTGTAGAAGTTCTATTAGGGTCGATCGCAGAAATGACCTCCTCGGGAATGGCTGACTGATCATGCCGATCAAGCCGACCCTACCGAGGAGGTCACATTCAATGGATCAGCTTGCGCGTGCCTCAGCTCTCAGGGAAGCCGTCGCCGCGTCATCAACGACCCAGCGTTCTGTGTCGACGGCAACCCCGTAGTCCCGAGCGGCTTCTTCCGCGGTGAGGTATTCATCCCACACGTCGTGGAGCACCGCGAACGGATCTCTCTCGAACGGATCGCCGAAGCCTCCCCCTGACGGCATCCGAATCTCCAGCGTATCGCCGGCACGTACGACCTCCTGGGTGACCTTGGAGTAGAGAACCTCTTCGCGATCGGTACCCGGGTTGCGTACGAAGGATCCGGAAACCCCATCGGCTCCGCCGAGCGCACCAGCTGGCGCATCGCTCCTGTTATCGGCCTCGGACCCAAGGAATGTATCGGTCATCATCAGCCAACGCCTCACGCTGCCGATGCCTCCACGCCAGCGTCCTGGTGCAGGAGATTCGTCACGCAGCTCATAGCGCTCAGCACGCATCGCATGATTGAGCTCGAGTTCTTCGATCGGGTTGTTCCTCGTGTTCGCCATAAGGGCATCCACTGCGTCCATGCCATCTCGCCCGTTGCGACCGCCGTATGATCCTTCGTTGATTTCGATATAGACCCAGTAGCTCTCCCCATCCTCGGCAACTCCCGAATAGGCGATGGCGCACAGCGCTGACGATGAACCTGCGATTGCGTGGTCCGGGAGTACCGGAGCCAACGCCAGATTGATGGAATCAAAGACACGATTGACTTGAGAAAAGCGTGCGAAACACGACGCAGGAAAGTCCGGGTTGAAGATCGTGCCTTCAGGGGCATACGCCTTCACCGGCCTGAAACAGCCGTCGTTCTGCGGAACATATTCGGGGGTCGTCTCCTCATCCAGGAGAATCGTTCGGATCGCACTGACCGCCACAGGAAGAACCGACCCCTCGAACGGCACGTTGAAAGCAGTTGGCACCTGCTCGTTGGAGCCGGTGAGATCGATGAGCACCTCATCGCCGCTGATGTCGACGCGGACGGCGACTTTGAGCGGTACCCCACGATTCTTCCCATCGTCATCGAGGTAACCGATCGGCGCCTCGTAGCTACCATCGGGCAGCTCACGAATCCTATTCCGAAGCATGTTCTCGGAGTAATCCATCCACGTGTCGCTGGCGCTCATGACGGTGTCGAAGCCGTGGGCTTCGAGAAGTTCGAGGAATCTCATCTCACCGATCCTGGCGCAGGACACGAGAGCTTCCAGATCTCCTCGGTTCTGTTCGGGAGTCCGAACATTGTCGAGGATGTGCTGGATGAGAGCGTCGTTCCGCACTCCGCCATCGTAGATCTTCATCGAGTCCATGAGTTTGCCCTCTGCCCAGACGTCGACCACGTCCATGCACAGCCCTGGGAAGTTTCCGCCGATGTCCGAGACATGACCGGTGCATCCAGCGAATCCGATGTGCTCGTCCTTCCAGAAGATCGGGATGATGACTCCGTAGTCCGGCGAGTGCGCGGCTCCGTGGTAGGGATGGTTGTGCAGAATCACGTCTCCGGGTTTGTATGTGCCGGCGAGTCTGCGGTTGACGCCCTTGATGTATGCGGGAATCGATCCGCAGTGCATGGGAGTCGAGTCCGATTCGCAGAGCTCGCGGCCATTGACATCGAAGATTCCGGCTCCCAGGTCTTCGGACTCTCTGATCAGACTGGAGTAGGCCATTCTATAGAGCACTTGAGCCATTTCCTTGGCCATGGAATCGAGTGCCCCACCGATCACTCGCAGAGTGATCGGATCGACTTCAACCGAATTCCATGTCCGGTTTGCCTCCGGTGCAAGTGATACTCCAGTCTTCGGCATCATTGCCTTGCTCATGACTTGCTCCTTTCGATGATGATGTGTCCGAGTTCATCGACTTTGGCATGTTGGCCGATGCCGACGATTGATGTGGAGTCGAATTGTTCGACGATGGCAGGACCGTCGAAGACGTTCCCAGCTTTGAGCAGTTCCCTCGAATACACCGGAGTGTCGATCCATTCCGGGTCTCCGGCGTCGTCGGTCCACATAAGAGTTCGAGTCGTCGTGACGAGTGCAGAAGACGCGTCGGCACCGCCTTTGGCGATCTCGGGAAGCTTGATCTGTGGGACCGCCCCGATACCTGTCACTCTGACGTTGACGAGCTGGACTGGTTTGTCATCGAATCGCTGTGAGTACATCCTCCCGTGAAGTTCGTGGAAGGCCTGAGAAACGCTTTCCACCCATCCCCCGTTGATTTCGCCGTCGGGCGCTTGGACTCTCAATTCGTATCCCTGCCCGACATATCGGCAGTCGACGCTGCGTTCAAGACTGATCTGTTCGTCTGGAATTCCGTCGTCTTTGAGCTGTT
Organism: Brevibacterium sp. GP-SGM9; assembly: GCF_047300845.1. NCBI lineage: Bacteria > Bacillati > Actinomycetota > Actinomycetes > Micrococcales > Brevibacteriaceae > Brevibacterium > Brevibacterium sp. GP-SGM9. The sequence goes on from NZ_CP178563.1 coordinate 2,225,000, forward strand.
CGACTGCCTGCTCTGACAGACGCGTCAGTTCACGGCCAAGCAGCTCGAGGTCAGGGTCGTCGGATGAAGTCCAAGCTGTTGTCGGAACTTCGTATCGAATGTCTGTAGCGAGCAGGCCAACCGCCGAGGTGATGCCTGGGTGGTTGGGAATGATGATTCTTGGAATGTCCAACTGCTTGGCAATATGCCAGGCGAAGAGCGGGCCGGCTCCTCCCTCAGCTACCAAGGAGAAGGCGCGGGGATCGTAGCCCTTTCTCACCGAATGAAGGCTGATGGCTTCTGTCATTGAGTGTGCGAGCACCGTGAAGATTCCCATCGCGGCTTTCTCCAGACTGGTCTTGAGCGGTTGCGCGATGTGTTCTTGCACAGCTTCTTCAGCCAGGCTGGGATTGACGGTCATTGTGCCAGACAGGAAGCTCTTCTCCCGCAGCCATCCGAGCACAACCATTGCATCTGTGGAGGTCGGTTCTGTGCCGCCATTGCCGAAACAGGCCGGGCCGGGAATCGCGCCGGCGCTTCGCGGTCCGACTCGGAACATCCCACCCTCGTCGATCGAGGCGATAGAACCTCCGCCTGCACCGATGGTGTCGACTTCTGCCATGGGGACCATTGCGTGATAGTCCCCGATTCGGGTGTCCAGCAGATGCTTCATCCGCAAGCGGCCATCTGGAGCTACGCCGACGTCGGCAGAGGTTCCACCAACGTCAAGGGTGATCACACTCGGGTACCCGGAGGCCGCTCCGATTGCACAACCTCCGATGAGGCCTGCCACCACGCCGCTGGTGAGGAGCGACACCGGAGTCTCGCGAGCGCTGCGCGCAGTCACGAGGCCGCCTGCGGAGGTCATAAGATGAACATCATCGCTCACATCAGCGTGGCTCGCCTTGTCGACGAGTCTCGCAATATAGTTCGATGTCTTCGGCCCGACGAAGGCGTTGAGGGCAGTGGTCGAAAATCGTTCGTACTCCCGATACTGACTGGCGACTTCGCTCGACAGCGAGATGAATGCTTCCGGGAATTCCTCTTTGAGGATCTCTTTGACTCTCTGCTCATGAACAGGGTTTCTGTACGCGTGCAGAAATGCGACTGCCACGGCCGCAACTCCGCGTTCTCGAAGCAGCTGCACTTCTCGCCGGACTGCGGTCTCGTCCAACGGCGTCAGGATGGAGCCGGAAGCATCGATTCGCTCTGGAACTGTTCGCCTGTTCCTCCGGGGCACGAGCTGCCATTTCTGCCAGGGAAGCTCCTGATAGTTCGAATAGTTCAGAGGACGCTTCTTTCGAGCAATATGAAGCAGGTCGCGAAATCCATCCGTGGTAATCAGGCCCACGTCGTCGCCGTTGTGCTCGAGGACGATGTTCGTTGCCACGGTCGTACCGTGAAAGAACATGTCGACGCTTTCGGGCGAGATATCTGCCTTCTGCGCGAGAGCGGCGACGCCGTTCATGGTCCCAACAGACGGATCATCGTTGGTTGAAGGGGTCTTGTGGACTGTGATCGTGCCGTCGTCGTCCCATAGAACTAAGTCAGTGAAAGTTCCGCCGACGTCAACTCCGAGTCGCTTCATGAGGGTCCATTCAGAAGTTGGGGCAATGTACTGCGATACGAGCACTGCTTTGTGCTTCGCATCACAAATGCGAATATACCTCAGATCTTTAAGCGCGGCTAGACGTCAATATTGCGGATATTAGCGCCCGCTCGGCACTTGAAAAACATATTTCCAGATAAACAACTGATGTTTACGGCTACAGAAGGGAGGTTGAGCTCGATACCGTCTTCACCCAGGACATCATAATTTCACCATTGACTTATATTCTCCTCTGCTTATACTCAACATATGCACGCATTCGACGTGCTCGGGGATCCCATTCGCCGACGGATTCTCGAGCTGCTGACCTCTGGTGAGATGACCGCCGGTGAGATCGTCGATGCCGTCGGCGAGGAATTCGCCATCAGCCAACCAGCCGTCTCCCAACACCTCAAGGTCCTCCGCGAGTCCGGATTCGCCAGTCGCCGAGCCCAGGGCACGCGGCGTCTCTACGCCCTCGAACCCGCTCCCCTGCGCGACGTCGACGAATGGATCGATCCCTTCCGCCGCTTCTGGGCCCCACGACTCGACGCCCTCTCGACCGAGATCACCCGGGGCAAACGTCGGCGACGCAATGAGCCAGACCACGACAACCCTGCCGAGAGCACCGCAGCTTCCGGCAGCACCGTAGCCTCCGCCGGCACCAACCGCGATGACACCGACACCGCCCTCACCGATGCAGAGGAGAAGTCATGACCGCCCCATCCGATCCCAGCAAGCCATCCGAGCCGCTCACCCCAGCCGAAGCCGAGATCCTCGCTGCACAGGCTGACACCGTCGACCGCGAGCTGAGCATCGACATCGATGCCGGCACCCAGCACACGGTTCAGTCGATCAGTCAGACCTATCCGACCACGCTCGCCGACCTCTGGGAGGCCTGCACCGACCCGGCCCGACTGGAGCGCTGGTTCGCCCCGGTCAGCGGAGACCTCGAACTCGGCGGCCGCTATGCCATCGAGGGCAACGCCTCGGGCACCGTGGAAGAGTGCGAACCGCTCACCTCCTACACGATCACCTGGGAATTCGGCGGCGGCACCAGCCTCGTCACGGTCCGCCTCGCCGAGGACGGCGCTGAGTCCCGACTGACGATCGAACACTCCCACACCGGTGAAGCCGGCGCGGAGTTCTGGACCCAGTTCGGTCCCGGCGCCACCGGCGTCGGCTGGGACCTGTCCCTGCTCGGCCTCGCCTTCCACCTCGTGGCGGGCACCGGTCGCCCGGCAGACGAGAACCACTTCGTCACCATCGACCTCGCCCAGCAGTTCGTCCGCGACTCCAGCACGCGCTGGGGCGAGGCCTCAGTCACCGCGGGCACCCCGGAGGCCGAAGCGATGGCCGCCGCCGAGCGCACCACCGGCTTCTACCTCGGTCTGCCCCCGGCCGAGTAGTTCAGCGAGGCTCGAGGCGGACGGGACCTGCAGAACCGCCCGCCTTAGGAGGACGAAATGGGCAGAAGTGCCCGGCGTGAGAGGACGAAATGGGCCGATCTCTTCGCGGCAGATCGGCCCAAAGGGTCCACCCACCACAGGATCAGTCCATTACGTCCACCCAAGGGCTACTGGCGCTCCGAAACGTCTGCACCGGATCGGTCCGTTACGTCCGCCCAAGGGTCGCCAGCGCTACGAACGCCTGCACCCCAAACGCCCACCCCTCATTCCGCGCGGCGGGCGCCGAGTGCCAAGCGGGCGATGTCGCGGAGCACGCTGAGTTCCTCGCTGCCGTCGAGCAGCCCTTTGAGCTCCCCGGCCGCCTGCGCCAGCAGGCCGCGATAGGCACCGCCCACATTGTCCGGCTCGCGTGTCAGCGGGTAGGACACGCAGAGGGCGAGCACGGTCCCTCCCGCTGTAAAGGCGACACTCGCCGAGGCGGTCCCGACCACCCGTGCCTGCTTCGTCGCGTAGAACTCGGCGGGGTTGCCGGGGCCGCACAGCGCCAGCGCCGCCGATCCGCCGTCGACGAGGGGCAGCACGGTGCCGACCCCGCGGGAGACCCGCAGTTCGTGGTCGGCTTCGACATTGCGCACGCACACTCGGTCCTCACCGACGCGCACCCACAGCTGCACCGATTCGCTCGTCAGCGTCCGCAGGTGCTCGAGCACCGAGTTCGTCGTCGCGATGCTCCGCCTGCCCGGGAAGGGCCCCAGGCGCAGCAGTCCGGAGGAGTCGCGGACGATGAACCGGTGGGCCCGCAGATCTGCCAGCAGTCGGTAGGTCGTCGACTTGGAGTACCCGAGACGGCGGCACACCTCGGCGGCGGTCATCGGGGTGTCCTGCAGGGCCGCGAGGATTGCGGCACTGCGGTCGATGACCCCGATCTCCTTGGCCGCGCCATCGGTCATCTCGGCCTCCGATCGCGCCTTCATGCCACGCTCACATCCGCGAGCAGTGCACGGCGGCGAACCCACCAGCGGAAGATGATCGGACCGACGATGCCGAGGACCATGAGGGTGATGATCGACAGCGACACCGGCCGGGTGATCAGCGGCATGAACGAGCCTCCCGAGATCTGGAGCATGCGGCGGAAGTTGTCCTCGAGCAGGGGCACGAGCACCAAGGCCAGGATGGAGGGGGCGAGCGGGATTCCGCCCTTCTCCATGAGGTAGCCGATGATCCCGAAGATGCCGAGCAGCATGAGTCCGAAGAGGCTGAACTGGATCGCGTAGGCGCCGATGACGACGAGGACGAGGATCGCGGAGAACAGGATCTCCTTGGGCAGTTTGAGGAGTTTGACGAACACGCCGACCAACGGCAGGTTGAGAATGATCAGCGCCACGTTGCCGATGTACATGCTCGCGATGATCGTCCAGATCAGGCCCGTCTCGTCGCGGAAGATCAGCGGTCCCGGCTGCAGTCCGTACATCGTGAAGACGAAGAGCAGCAGCGCCGTCGTCGCCGATCCCGGGATGCCGAGGCTGAACAGCGGAATCATCGCCCCGCCGACTCCGGCGTTGTTCGCTGCCTCCGGTCCGGCCACACCTTCGATGGCTCCGTGGCCGAATTCCTCCTTCCGCTTAGAGACCCGCTTCTCCATGATGTAGGACATGAACGAGGCCAGCGAGGGACCGACTCCGGGCAGGATGCCGATGATGAAGCCGAGCACCGAACCACGCGCCCAGGGCATGGCAGAGCGCTGCCAGTCCTGCTTCGTCATCCACTTGTCGTCACCGAAGCTCTGGATCTCCTCCTTCGCCCCGCGACCGAGCGCGAGGTTGCGGATCGCCTCGGGGATCGCGAAGAGCGCCATGGCGAAGATCGTGAAATCGATGCCGTCGGAGAGCAGGTCGATGCCGAAGGTCTGGCGGGGCAGTCCGGTCTGGAAGTCGAGGCCGACGAGGCCGACGGCCAGTCCGATGAAGATCGAGATGAGCGCCTTCGCCCGCGATCCCGCCGACATCGTCGAGGCCAGCAGCAGGGCCGTGGCCATGAGCAGGAAGTACTCGGTGGCTCCGAAGACGTTGGCGAGCTTGACGAGCACCGGGGACAGGAAGGTCAGGCCCACGATGGCCAGGGTGCCGGCGAGGAAGGAGCCGATCGCTGCGGTCGCGAGCGCGGCCTTGCCACGACCTCGGCGGGCCATCTCGTAGCCTTCGATGGCAGTCACCGCACTGGCGACCTCACCAGGGGTTTTGATGAGCGTGGCGGTGATCGAACCGCCGTACATCGACCCGTAATAGATGCCGCAGAGCAGGATCAGACCGTGCACCGGCTCCATGCCGAAGGAGACCGGGATGAGGATCGCGATCGCGGAGATCGGCCCGATGCCCGGCAGGACCCCGACGACGGTGCCCAGCAGCACGCCGAGGAGGGCGAAGGCGAGGCTGGCCGGTTCGAGGGCGGAGACGAAGCCGCCGCCTAGATCGACGAGTGTGTTCATGCCAGCCCCCTACCCGAGGATCCCGACGGGCAGGTAGACCGCCAGCCCGTAGACGAATGCGACGTAGATGATCACTGCGAAGAGGACGGAGAAGGTGAGATTGCGGATCCACTTCGCAGGCGCATAGATGCTGGTCAGAGCCATGAGGAAGGCTGCGGTGGAGAGGAGGAACCCGACCGGGATGAGGATCGCCAGGTAGACGAAGAAGAGCGCGAACTGGATGACCACCTTCTTCGACGGCGGGTCCTCCGGAGCGTCGAGGACGACCCCGGCGGCGGTGCCCGCGGAGGAGGAATCATCAGAGGCATCCCCCGCCGAGGCGGCCGCACCGTCCCGGTCCCCCGCCTCGGCGGCCTTGCGCCCCTTGTACAGCGCCTGGCCGGCGAGGAAGAGGCCGAGCACGATGAGTGCCACGCCGACGATCGCAGGGAAGGTACGCGGGGTGACGATATCGCTCGTCTCCCGGATCGAGAATGTCGCGATGTAGTAGACGAGGCCGACGATCGTGATGACGGCACCGGTGATGACGTCGCCGCGCAGGATTCTCATTCGCCGCTGCCCAGATCGGTTTCCTTCACGCCTTCCTCAACGGTGGCCGCGGCGTCGTCGACATAGGACTGGGCGTCCTCGCCGGTGCGGAATTCGGTCGCCCACTGGTTCTTCTTCAGCGTGTCCTGCCAGGTCTGCGAGCCGCTCATGTCTTCAAGCGTCTTGGCCCAGTAGTCGACGGCCTCGTCCGGCATATCGGCAGGACCGAACACTCCGCGCCAGTTGCCCAGGGTCACGTCGTAGCCGGAGTCCTTGGCCGTGGGCACATCGTCGTAGGGCGCGGCGAGCGGCTTCTCGGCGAAGGTGACCAGCGGTTTGATGTCCCCGGATTCGAGGACGGATCGGAATTCGCTCATCCCGGCGATCGCGACCTTCGCGTCTCCGTTGAGCATGGCCGTGGTCTGTTCGCCGCCGCCGTCGTAGTTGACGAAGTTGATGTCGGACGGGTCGACTCCGGCTTCCTTGGCGAAGAGCGCGAAGGGCAGGGTGTCATCGCCGGCCGCGGCGACGGTGACCTTCTGCGGATCGTCCTTGAGTGCCTTGACCAGGTCCTCGAGGTTGCCGAAGTCGCCGCCGTCGGGGGTCACGACCATGAAGTCCTCGACGTAGAGGGTGGCGATGAGAGTGGTGTCCTGCGGGCCGTATTTGCACAGGCCGCGGGCCTTCATCGTCTGGCTGGCCAGGGAGGTGATGGCGATCTGATCGTCCTTGCCCTTCTCCTGCTGCATCATCGAGGTGATCCACGAGCAGCCGGTGCCGCCGGGGCGGTTCTGCACGGGCAGCGGGGTGGAGACGATGTCCTCCTTCTGCAGGGCTTCGACGAGGGCGCGGGCGGTCGTGTCCCAGCCCGATCCGGGTTCGGCCGGGGCGGTGACCGTGACGGGTCCCTTCGGGTAGTCCCCGCCCTCCCCGGGCGCCTGGGCCTTGTTGCCGCAGGCCGTGGCCACGAGGGCCACGGCCGCGAGGACCGCGCCGACCTTCGCGGCCGACCGGGCTCGCCGCGGTGACCTCGGTGGCGCCTCGCCCATCGCCGAGGTGGTCCGAGCTGTGCGTGTGATCATCGTTGATCGCATTGCTTCTCCTTATTCGCCTGTGCCGTGCTGATTGTTCGGGTAGTGATTGTTCGGGTGCTGCTGTGCTTCGGTGGTGCCTGCGGTGGTGCGGTGCTTCGGTGCTGGTGTGTGCCTGCGTTGGTGCTGCCGGCACTGTGGGTGGGTGGCTCGTCTACTGCGACTGCGTCCGTTCGTCGCCGAGGTGGTCGAGAGTATCCGGCGGCAGTTCGGCGACCGCACCGACCGTGTCGCTCCCGTCGCCAGGCCTGCCCCAGTCCCCCACCGTCTCGGAGCCCTCGTCCGGCGGGCCGTTCGGAACGCTCGGGCCGTCCCGGTAATGGGCGTTGTGGCGACCGGGTTCGGGGACTCCGCTGCGCAGCCCCAGCCTCCGGCCGTCGAAGGTCAGGGGCAGCAGCGGCACGTCGACGCTTTCGCCGGTGGGCAGCCCGGTCGATGCCAGTGCTCCCGAGGCCACGAGGTGGGCATCGGTGGTGAGGTCGGCCGGGGTATTCACCGGGGCGACGGGCAGTCCGCGGCGGGTGCACTTGTCCTCGATCTCGCTCAGGCTCAGTCGCGACAGGGCGGTCTGGAGTTCGGCGTGGATGCGCTCTCGCTGATCGACCCGCCCCTGGTTCGTCTCGAGCGCGGAGTCGGCGGCGAGTCCGGTGAGTCCGAACTCGTCGCAGAGGTCGCGCCATTGTCCGTCGCTGACGGCAGCGACGAAGACCTGGTTGTCCTCGGCGTCGCGGAAGATGTCGTAGACGGCCCAGGTCGCCCGCCTCGTCGGCATCGGTCGCAGCGGTTCGTCGCTGAGCTGGGCTTGGGCCATATGGGTGCCGACGAGGAAGGCGTTGTTCTCGAACAGGGCGGAGTTGATGAGCTGACCGTGCCCGGTCTGCTCGCGCACGCGCAGGGCCGATTGGATGCCGATGACGCCGAACATGCCGCCCATGATGTCGTTGACGCTGGCCCCGGCACGCAGGGGTTGGCCGGGCGGGCCGGTCATGTAGGCCAGTCCGCCGAGCATCTGCACCACCTCGTCGAGAGCGGTGCGCTGTCCGTAGGGCCCGGACAGGAAGCCCTTGAGCGAGCAGTAGATGAGGCCCGGGTTCCGAGTCGAGAGCTCCTCGTACCCAAAGCCCATCGACTCCATCTTCCCGACTCGGAAGTTCTCGAGGAGGACGTCGGCGGAATCGATGAGCTGCAGGACCGTGTCCCGGTCGTCCGCCTCGGCGATGTCGAGCTGGACGCTGAGTTTGTTGCGGTTGAAGGCGGGGAACAGGCCCGAGCCGGACCCGGGAAGATAGCGGGTCTTGTCGCCGGCTCCGCGGGGTTCGACCTTGATCACCTCGGCGCCGAGGTCGGCGAGGATCATCCCGCAGCTCGGGCCCATGACCATATGGGAGAACTCGATGACGCGGATACCCTCGAGCGGCAGCGGTTCGGTGGGGTTCGACGTGGAGCCGGCATCCGCCTCGGCGCCGGTGGCCCCCGGGTGCGCGCTCATGGCGTCCCGCTCGCCGAGGTGGGGGCGAAGCGGTCGTCGAAGACGGCCGGGGTCGCGGGGATGTCGGACAGGCTCGAGGTCAGGTCGTGGCCGACGGCCGCGATCAGGGGTTCGCGCACCTCGGTCAGCGCTGCCACGTCGACGCCGGTGGCCACGCCCTCGCGGTGGAGGAGGTGGACGAGGTCGTCGGTGCCGATGTTGCCGGCAGCCCCCGGGGCGAAGGGGCAGCCGCCGAGTCCGCCCATGGCCGCGTCGAAGTTCGCGATCCCGAGGTCGAGGGCGGCGATGACGTTGGCCATGCCGAAGTTGTATGTGTCGTGCAGGTGGAGGTTGACCGGTTTGCCGGGGAAGGCCTCGAGCACCGCCGAGGTGTTCCTGCGCACCAGCGAGGGGTTGGCGTTGCCGATGGTGTCGGCGACTCCGATGCCGTGGGCGCCGGCGTCGACGAAGGGGCGGAGGACCTCGACGAGGTGATCGGCTTCGGTGATGCCGTCGAAGGGGCAGATAAAGCTGACCGCCGTGGAGATGTCGAAGCGCAGCCCCTGGTCACGGGCGTATTCGGCAGCGAGGAGTAGTCGTTCGCTGGCCTGGGCGATCGGGGCGTCGGAGTTCGCCTGCGAGTGCCCTTCGGAGGCGGAGAGGACGAGTTTGATGTTCTTCGCCCCTGCGTCGACGGCACGCTCGGCGCCCTTGAGATTGAAGACGAGGGTGAAGAATTCGACACCCTCGGCCTCATAGGGCTGGAGCCTCCGCAACACCTCGTCGGTGTCGGCCATCTGCGGGACCTTCTTCGGGTTGACGAAGGATCCGATCTCGAGTTCGGTCAGGCCCGCGGCGATGAGTCTTTCGGCCAGGGCGACCTTGGCATCCGTGGGCACGATGGCCTTCTCGATCTGCAGCCCGTCGCGCAGGGTGGTGTCGAGGATGTGGACTCTGGATGGCCGAACCATGGGACTCCTTGAGGTGACATCCCGGTCATCGGGAAGTGCGTTTCACCGTGCTGCACTGCACGATGAGTCCATAGTTACCACATTCCGCTCGCGGAGCGGTATACAAAGTGCTCGCTATGTGAGAGCGCGCGAGCTTTTGCCTACTCATGTTCCCGTTTAACAGGACAGCATGTTCAGGTCTCGTCCTCCTCGGACGATTCGCCGGAGGCCGCCCTGCCGAGCCCGAGCCAGTTAAGCACCTCCTCGGTGTGCTCGCCGAGGTCCGGGCCGAGGTGGTCGATCGGCAGGGACTGACCGCCGATGACGGGGGTGATGCCGGGGAAGGCGACGTCGTCGAGGATCTCTTCGCCGGTGGAGACATCGAGGTTCTGGATCATTCCGCGGGAGTTCAGCTGCTCGTCGGCGACGAGATCTTCGGCAGTGTAGATCGGGCCGGCGGGAACACCGGCCGCCTCGAGGGCGGCGACGACATCCTCGACCTCGCGGTCGGCGCACCAGTCTCCGATCGCCTCGTCGAGTTCTTCGCGCCGATTCCACCTGCCGGCGTTCGCCTGCAGGTCGGGGTCCTCGGCGAGGTCGTTTCGGTCGATCGCTGTCATCAGTCGGGTGAAGATGCCGTCGCCGTTGCCGGCGATGACGACGGATCTGCCGCCGGCGCAGAGGTACCCGTTCGAGGGGGCGATGCCCTCCATCCGTCCGCCTGTGCGGGTGCGGATCTCGCCGAAGGCCGAATAGTCGGGGACGAGGGATTCCATCACGGAGAACATCGCCTCGTTCAGCGCCACGTCGACGGTGCGCTCGGACAGCGGGCCCTCGCCTTCGAAGCTGTGATCGGAGCCGACGACCGCCTCGGCGGCTCCGGCGATCTTCTGTCGTTGGCGGTCGAAGAGCATCATCACGGCGCCGAAGGCGGCCTGCATGCCGGCGATCGAGTCGCCGATGGAGATGCCCACGCGCACGGGTGGGCGGTCGGGGTCGCCGACGAGCTCGCGGAAACCGGAGTAGCCTTCGGCGACGGCGGCGAATCCGGGGCGCTCGGACATCGGACCGGTCTGGCCGAATGCGGAGATGCGGACGAACACGAGGTCGGGGTTGGCCTCCTCGAGGACGTCGGGGCCCAGCCCCCACTTCTCGAGCGTGCCGGGCCGGAAGTTCTCGAGGACGATGTCGGAGCGGCGGACGAGTTCGAGGGCGGCCTTCCTGCCCTCGTCGGAGCGCAGGTCGAGGACGACGGACTTCTTGTTGCGGTTGATCGTGCGATAGAGCATCGAGGTGGTGCCGGCCTTGAGCCGCCAGTTGCGCAGTTCGTCGCCGGTGTCGGGGCGTTCGACCTTGATCACCTCGGCGCCGAAGTCGGCGAGCATCCGGCCCGCGGTGGGGGCGGCGATGTAATTGCCGAGTTCGAGGACTCGCACACCGGTGAGGGGAAGTCGGCGCCTGGTCATGTCGATGCTCCTAATCGTGCGGCAGCGGTGCGCGGGGTTCACGAGGGTCGCGAGGTACGCGACTTTCGCGGGCACACCGTGGTCGTGGTCGGCCGGGTCGGTAGTCCCATGGTGCCAGGTCTCGGACCTGCAGTCCCGGACATCCGCATACTCAGATCACACGGCCCGGGTGAACAGCGCCCGAGACTTGAGCGAACTCCACGCAATTGCCCTTGCCAGCTGTTGTCCTCTGAGTTCCGGTGTCCAAGACTGGCAAGCAGGTCGCAGATCGCGGCGCATCGTCACCGAACAGGAGTTGAACACGGGATCCAACGATTTCGACGGCAACAACCAGAACGGTCAGAACGACTTCAATGCACAGCAGGACGGACCCGGCGGACAGCAGGGTGCTCCCGGTCAGCAGGCTCAGGGCCAGCAGGGCCAAGGCGGCTTCGACCAGCAGCGCTGATCGACTCACCGGCCACGTTTGAGCAATGAGGGGTGGCGCACCGTTCGGGTGCGCCACCCCTCGTTCCGTCTCGGGATATTGCCCGTCATCGAATCCGCATCGGTCATTCTGCGGCGGGCACCACCCCGGTCAACGACCAACCTCAACTCAGTCGGTGACGGTCACGACCTGGCGGTGGCGGCCGAGGCCTTCGATCTCGAGTTCGACGACATCACCGTCAGCAAGGTAGGGATATTTGCCCGACATGGCCACGCCCTGCGGTGTCCCGGTGAGGATCACATCGCCCGGCTCGAAGGCCATCGCCTGACTGAGTTGGACGATGATCTCCCCGACATCGAAGATGAGGTCGCTCGTCGAGGAATCCTGGCGAACCTCGCCATTGACCCAGCTGCGCAGACGCAGGGACCCGGGGTCCACCTCGGCGGCGGGCCTGATCCACGGACCCAGCGGCGTGAAGCCGGGCAGGTTCTTGCCCTTCGACCATTGGCCGCCGGACTCCTCGATCTGGAGTCTGCGCTCGGACAGATCATTCGCCAGCACATAGCCCGCGACATGCGAATATGCCTCCTCCGCAGAGTCGACCCGGAAGGTCCGTGAGCCGATGACGACTCCCAGCTCGACCTCCCAGTCGGCCTTCGTCGCGTACGGCGGCAGCTCGATCGGATCGGTGGGGCCGCTGATCGTCGAGGGCATCTTGAAGAAGATCACGGGGCGCTCGGGCGGTTCGGCCCCGGCTTCCCGGGCATGCGCCGCATAGTTCATGCCCACGCAGATCACCGCTGAGGGCCTGGCCAGCGGCGCACCGACGCGCAGATCATCAGCACCGACGAGCGGCTCGAGCTCCCCGGCATCGAGCGCAGAGCGGACTCGATCGATGCCGTTCGCAGCGAAGAAGTCGGAGTCGATGTCCAGGGTCACCGGGCGCAGGTCGTAGTCGACGCCGCCTTCGCGGGCCACCGGGATCTCGTGGCCGATCGGTCCCAATCGCAGCAGTTCCATAGGGTTCCTCTCTTTCGAGTGCGGCCACCTCACTGTGGCCACGGTCTACGCTAACGATGTCTCGCATACTAAGTTGGAACTGTTCAAGAATTGGACATGTATTTTGTCGACCAGGACCACCCGAATCACGCGGCACATCGTCGAAAACTTTATTCAACCAGATGGTTGACTTACCCTCCTGTGCGGGCTTAGGATTTCAATCAACCATATAGTTGAATACGAGGAGGATCTTTGGCCGACCAGCTTTCCAAGGTCTTCGCCGCCCTGTCCGACCCCACCCGTCGGGACATGGTCGCGAGGCTCAGCGTCGCCGACGCCACGGTCAACGAGCTCGCCGAACCGTACGAGGTGAGCCTGCAGGCCGTATCGAAACATCTCAAGGTGCTCGAGGATTCGGGACTGGTCACTCGCACCCGCGAAGCCCAGCGCAGACCGGTTCACCTCGAAGACAATGTGTTCGATCTGATGACGAAATGGATCGAGAGATACCGACAGCAGGCAGAGGAACGCTACCGACGCCTCGACGCGGTCCTGGAATCGATGGACGCGGACGAGGATACGAACACCCCGAACCCGGCAGCCGCCTCGGCGCCGGGATCCGAAGCACAGAAGACAGCACGCACATCACGCAAGGGAGCATGACATGACCACCACCGACACCACCGCCGACTATTCGACCCTCAAGCTCGACGTCCCCGCCGACGTTCAGACCGTGTCGATCACGCGCGACTTCAATGGCACCCCGGACAAGGTGTTCCGAGCGCATATCGATCCGGAGCTCTTCGTCAGATGGTGCGGGCCGGACACGATCACGAACACGATCCGTCAGTGGAACCCGAAGACCGGCGGAAACTGGAGCTACGTCTCGACGGACGGCTCCGGCGAGTACGGCTTCTTCGGATCATTCCACGAGGTCCGGGAAAACGAACGCATCGTCCAGACCTTCACCTTCGAAGGCTTCCCGGATGCCGTGAACCTCGAGATCCTCACCCTCATCGATCTCGGCGACGGACGGACCCGACTGAGCTCCACTTCGATCTTCGACTCGATCGAATCCCGCGACGGCATGGTCGCCTCGGGCATGGAGCACGGCATCGTCGAGGGCTACAACAAGCTCGATCGACTGCTGGCCGAGGGCTGATCGGGCAGTCTGCTTCCACCTCAGATACCTCGCGGGGGCTGAGCTACCTGGCGCCAGGTAGCTCAGCCCCCGCGAGGTATTTTGGAACTGGCGCGAAGCGGCTGCACGGCGACAATACGTGGAGCTGGCGCGAGGTCAGGGAGTCTTTTCCGCCATCATGGCGAAGTAGGAGTCGCGGCTGCGGCGGACGTGGCGGGCCATGACCTCGACGGCCTTCGCCTCCTGGCCTGCGTCGATGGCCGCGATGATCTCGCGGTGCTCCGGCCAGGCCTGCGGGCCGCGGCGGGTGACGTTGAGCGAGTAGAGCCATTCGATCTTGCCCGAGATCTGCCGCAGCAGGCTGATGAAGGAGACGCTGCCGCTGAGTTCGGCCACGGCGAAGTGGAAGCGCATATTCAGCACCGCCAAATCCTCGTAGCGCTCCTGCTCGATGACGACATCGCCTTCGGCGAGGATGTCGCTGATCTCCTTGCGGACGCCGTGCCATCGGTCATCCGGGGCCGCGCCGCTGCTCTGCTCGGCCGATCGCTTCGCCGCCCTCTTGGCGGTCGCGGATTCGAGGACGATGCGGATCTCGAACAGATCCTCGGCGTCCTCAACCGGGGACGGAGCAACCATCGACCCACTGTAGGGCCTCGACTCCACCAGCCCTTCCGCCTCGAGAGAGCGCAGAGCCTCCCGTACGGGAATCCGAGAGACCGCATACTGCTTGGCCAAGGCAGCTTCGCGCAGCTTGCTGCCCGGAGCATGGGTCCCGGTGATGATGTCCTGGCGGATCTTCGTCCCGACGCTGACGCTGCTGGAAGTTGTCGAGGAGGTCGCAGCCGCGGCCCCGGTGGCAGAGGCCCCCGTCTGAGAAGGGTCAGACATTGAGCAGACCGGATCCGGGCACGGCCGCCAGAAGCTTCTGGGTGTAGACCGCACTCGGACGGTCGATGACGTCCCTCGTCGGACCGGATTCGACGATCTCTCCACTCTTCATCACTACAACATCGTCGGCCAAGTTCGCGACAACTGCAAGATCGTGGGTGATGAACAGGCAGCTCACGCCCAATCCCGACTGCAGATCCCGCAGCAGATCGAGAATCTGCTCCTGGACGAGGACGTCGAGGGCGGACACCGCTTCATCACAGATGAGCAGCTCGGGCTCGCTGATGAGTGCGCGGGCAATGGCGATCCGCTGGCGCTGACCGCCGGACAGATCGGCAGGCCGCCGCTCGAGCATTGACTCGGGAAGCGCCACATGGTCGAGCACCTCCCTGACCTTCGCCGTTCGTTGACGACGAGTCCCGATCGCGAACACGTCGAGTGGTTCGCGGATGATCCGCTCGATGCTCCACATCGGGTTGAGCGAAGAGAATGGGTCCTGGAAGACCGGCTGACTGAAACGACGCAGGATGCTTCGCTCCGCCCGAGATGTGGCATCGACATTGCGGCCGTCGGCGAGGACCTCCCCGCTGGTGGCCTTCTCCAGACCCAGCACGATCTTGGCTATCGTCGACTTTCCCGAGCCGGACTCTCCGATCACCGCGGTCGTCTTGCCGCGTTTGGCTGTGAAGCTCACGCCCTTGAGCGCGTAGACCTCCCTACCGCGACCGCGCAGTCGGTAGACCTTGTGCAGGTCGTTGACCTCCAACACATTCGCCGAGGTGGCCGCCGCCTCCCCGGAAGATTCCTCTCGGCCGGCATCGTTCGTCGGATCTCCGCCAAAGGCCCCCTGCCTTACCTCCGCAACGGTCGCGGCAGGCCGCTCGAACACGATGCTCGGCGCAGCTTTGACCAGTGCCTTCGTATACTCGTGCTGCGGATCGCCGAGAACCTGTTCAGGCGCGCCGCGTTCGACGACTCGGCCCTCGTGCATGACGAGGATCGTGTCGGTCCTCTCCCCGGCCACGCCCAGATCGTGAGTGACGAAGAGGAGTGAGGTACCGCGTTCGGCGACGAGATCGGCGAGATGATCAAGAATCTGCTTCTGCACAGTCACATCGAGGGCCGAGGTCGGTTCGTCGGCGATGATGAGGTCGGGTTCGCCGGACAGGGCGATGGCGATGAGGATCCTCTGGCGCATGCCGCCGGAGAACTCGTGCGGATAGGACCGCCGCCTCGCCTCTGCGTCCGGAATTCCGGCTTCGGTCATCAGCCGTACGACATTGCGGGTCACCTCGGCGGTCTCTTTCATCCCGTAGGTCCGCAGCGCATCGGCGATCTGGTCGCCGACTCGCATGCTCGGGTTGAGACTGGCCATCGGGTCCTGTGGGACAAGTGCGATCGACCGTCCGCGCAGCGACTGCAGTCGCTGCCGGTCAGCTCTGACCAGATCCTCACCGCGGTACTTCACCGATCCGGAGCTGACATGCCCGGCACCGGGCAGGAGACCGAGGACCGCGCCGATCGTCGTCGACTTGCCGGACCCCGACTGTCCGACGAGGGCCAAGCGCTCCCCCGGCTCGAGGGTGAATCCGACGTCGTGGAGCACCGGGGTTTCGTAAGAGACTTCGAGACCGGACACCTCGAGCACGAACTCATCGCCTGCCCGGTCGGCATTCGCCTGCTCGTTCATCATCGTCCCGCCGCATAGCCTTGGGCACCGCGCGGATTCGCCCCCGCGGTGAGCTTCCCTGTCGCCGGATCCCTCGTCACGCACGACAGGCGCCCGAGCTCCCAGTCCCCAGCCTTCGTCACGGCGTGGCCGCGGTTGATAAGTCCGTTGATGACATCCTCGCCGAGGCGATCCTCGACGACCGCTCCTCCCGGAACCCAGGTGCGGGGCCAGAAAGAACCCGCCAGTGCTGTGGTGTGCAGGGCCGGGGCATCAATGGCCTGCTGAGGCGCGTATCCGCCGACGAGCATGCGCAGGACCATCAGCAGCTGCCACTGTTCCTGCTGGTCCCCGCCCGGCGAGCCGAGTGCGATGACGGGCTGGCCGTTCTTCGAGATCAGAGTCGGAGTCAGAGTGGTGCGAGGCCGTTTGCCCGGAATCAGTGCCGAGGGTGATGTCTTGTCCAGCCACACCATCTGCAGGCGGGTGCCGAGGCAGAACCCGAGCTCCGGGATCGTCGGCGAGGACTGCAGCCACCCGCCCGAGGGGGTGGCGGAGATGATGTTGCCCCACCGGTCGACGACGTCGATGTGGCAGGTGTCGCCGTTGTTGACTCCGTTCTTCTGCACCGTCGGCTCACCGATTCCGGCTTTGATGAGCGCCTCCCTGTCCGCGCCTTCCGGCACGAGAGGCGGGGTGAAGGCCGGTGCCGCGCCCTCCCGTGTGGCACCCGGCCGGAACTCGTGTGAGGCTTCCTCGGTGATGAGGAGACGCCGGCTCGCCGCGTACTTCTCGCTGAGCAGCCACTCGAGGTCGACCTCGCTGTCGCCGTAGTAGGTGTCGCGATCGGCCATCGCCAGCTTGAGCGCCTCGAGGATGGTGTGGGCACCGATCTCGGTCGACGGGTCGAGACGATCGTCGTCGAAGCCTTCGAGGATCTTCAGCGTCTGCAGCAGGACCGGACCCTGACCCCAGGCTCCGATCTTCGCGATTTGGAATCCGCGGAAGTCCACGGTCACCGGAGTCTCGAATCCGGCGTCGAAGCCCGCCATGTCCTCGACCGTGATCACCCCGGCGTGATCGCCTCCGGTCGAATGCCGGTGCGGGGTGGCGACGAACCCTGCGATCGCCTCGGCGACGAATCCTGACTTCCATTCCCGGCGTGCCGCCTGGATCCGAGCCGCCCGTCCCTCGGGACCTGTGCCGTCATCCGCTTTCTCACCTGCGGCGATCAGTCGTCTGAGCACCTCGGCGTAGGGGCGGTTGTAGACGAGTTCGCCGACTTTCGGGATCCGTCCGTCCGGCATCCACTGCGCCGCCGAGGTGGTCCAATGGTCGGTGAATAGCTCCTGGACGCGTTCGATGGTGCCGATGACACGAGCGAGAACCGGGTGGCCGTGTTCCGCATAGTCGATCGCGAACTCGAGAACGTCTGTGAGCTCCCAGGTTCCGTGGTGTTCGAGGAGGTTGAGCCAGGAGTCGACGGCGCCCGGGACCGTGGCGGCGAGCGCTCCGGCTCCGGGGACCATGTCGAGACCTTCGCTGCGGTAGTGCTCGATCGTCGCGGCTGCCGGTGCCGGGCCCTGTCCCATCATGATCTGCGGGTGGGCGGGATCCTCGGCGGTGGCGAAGACCCCGGTCATGTCACCTCCCGGGCCGTTGAGGTGCGGCTCGACGACGTGGAGCAGGAACGCTCCGGACACGGCGGCGTCGAAGGCGTTGCCCCCACGTTCGAGCACCGCTTGGGCGGCTGCGGTGGCGAGCCAGTGGGTGGACGCGGCCATGCCGAAGTGTCCCTCCAGGGTGGGACGAGTGGTGAGGGTCGCGGGTGCGGTGAATGACAAGGTCAGTGTCCTTTCTTCGAATTGGGGTCGAGGGCGTCGCGCAGGGCATCACCGAAGAGGTTGAATGCCAGACAGATGAAGAGGATCGCCAGGCCTGGGAACAGTGCGGTCGACGGTGCACGAAAAATGTACTGCTGTGCGTCGGAGAGCATGATGCCCAGGCTGGGCGAGGGCGGCTGGATGCCGAGCCCGAGGAACGAGAGCATCGATTCCCCGATGACCGCGGTCGGGATGATGACGGTAGCCTGGACGATGATCGCCGAGGCGGCATTGGGCAGGATGTGCATGCCGAGGATTCGCGCCTTGGAGGCATCGGTGGCGATGGCCGCGTTGACGAAATCCGCCGACTTCAGGCGCATCGTCTCACCTCTGACCACTCGGATCATCGTGGGTACCTGGGAGATTCCCAGAGCGATTGCGGCATTGCTCAGACTCGGCCCGGAGATGGCCGCCAGTCCGACAGCGATGATGAGGAACGGGAACGCCAGAGTGACATCCGTGAGTCGGGAGATGATCGAATCGAGTCCCCGGAAGTAGCCGGCGAGGAGACCCAGCGGGGTTCCGACGACCACTGCCAGTGCCACCGCCAGGAGACCCACCTGCAGGGAGGCGCGGACCCCGAAGGCCAGGCGGGAGAGGATGTCACGGCCCAGATCGTCGGTGCCGAAGACGTAGCCGATCGTGCCGGGCACTTGGAAAGGCACCTCGAAGTTCGTCTGGGCGAATCCGTAGGGGGCGATGAGCGGTGCGAACACTCCGATGACGAGGACGATGGCGACCATGATCGAACCGATGAGTCCCAGCGGAGTGGACAGGATCGAGCGCAGCAGCCACCACGTGCGATTGTTCGAAGCCTGGAATTCGGGATCGAGTCCCTGCGTGTTCTTGTCGGTGTTGGTCACGATGGGTGTGGTCATGAGGCATCCTCGCTCACGCGGATCTGTGGGTTGATGACCGAATAGAGGATGTCGACGGCCAGGTTGATGAGAATGTAGGAGGCGGTGATGACGAGGACCACGGCTTGAATCACCGGGTAGTCGCGGGAGAAGACAGCGTCGAGCGTGAGTTTGCCGAGGCCGGGGAGGGCGAAGATCCGTTCGGTGACCACGGCTCCGGAGATCAGACCGCCCAACTGCAGCCCGACGATCGTGACGAGGACGATGAGCGAGTTGCGCAGTCCGTAGCGGAAGAGCACTCGCGGTCGGGACAGGCCCTTCGCCCGGGCCATGCGCACATAGTCGGTGCCCATGCTCTCGATCATCGAAGCTCGGGTCTGACGTGTGATGACTGCGGCGAGACTCGTACCGAGGATGACCGCAGGCAGCGTGAGGTAGTAGATGCCGCGGATCGGGTCGGAGAGAACGTCGACGTAGCCCGAGGCTGGGAACCACCCGAGACCGACGGCGAGGCCCAGGATGGCGAGGAGACCGAGCCAGAAGTTCGGCACCGACAGTCCGAGCAGCGCGACGAAGTTGCTGCCGAACTCCGGCCAACGGCCGCGGAAGCGTTCGGCCACCATGCCCAGGGCGATGCCGACGACGACCGCAACGACGATCGCATAGAGAGACAGCCACAAAGTGACCGGCAAGGTGGTGGCGATCATCTCTGTCACCGCGAGTCCGGTGCGAGTCGATTCCCCGAGGTCACCGGTGAGGATGGAGCCGAGGAACTTGAAGAACTGGACGAGCAGCGGCTGGTCGAGGCCGAGGTCGGCCCGAATCGCATCGAGTCTTTCGGGCGTTGCCTCCTCGCCGGCCATGGCCAACGCCGGATCACCCGGCAAGAGGCGGACACCAAAGAAGATGACGATTCCGGAGAGCACGAAGGTGATGATCGCGTGGAAGATCTTTGTGAGCACGAACCGAGTCATCGCTGATCCTCCTTCAGGAACCCTGCTTCGGAGAGATGGACGACTCCGTCGGAGTAGACGTCGATTCCTGCGACGTCCTCGGTGTAGGCGGTGAGGTTCTTCTGCCGATAGAGGTAGATGATCGAGTTGATTTCGCCGATCCTCTGTGAGGCCTTGCCGTAGAGCTCGGCTCGATCGCTCTCATCGGTGGACTCACTCGCGTTGGTCAGCAGATCGCTGAGTTCGTCATCGTCGACTCCGGTGACGTTGTTGCCGGCCCCCGGGTAGTGGAAGGTGTAGAGGTTGCCGTGCGGGTCGACGCGTCCGGACCATCCCAGCTGGAGCAGTTCGTAGTCGCCGCGGTCTTGGGCGTCGAGGAGAGCCGTGTACTCCATCGGCTGGACCGAGATGTCGAATCCTGCCTCCTTGGTCGCCGCTTGGACCGCCTGAGCGAACCGAAGAGTGTCCTGTGTGTTCGACACCTTCATGTTCACCTTCAGCGGCAGCTCTATTCCCGCATCTTCGAGGAGCTGCTTGGCACCTTCGGGATCGTAGTCCACGCAGTCGTTGCTGGCATCGGTGGCGAAGGGACTGTCGGGAGCGATTCCCGAACAGGCAGGAGAGAACCAGCCGTTGAAAACTGTATTGACCAATGCCGTGCGGTCGATGGCCATGGACAGCGCCTTGCGCACCTTCGGATCCTGCCCCAATGGGGATTCGTAGTTCTCCGGATTGTCTCCGAAGCCCATGTTGACGGTCAGTCCCTGATAACCCAGGGAGTTCGACTGCAGGAGTCCGATTCCGGTCTCCTCGTCGAGAGCGTCGATGTCCTGAGGTGAGATCGTGTCCGCGACCTGCACATCACCGGAGCGGATATTGGCTGCACGGATATTCGCATCCGTCATGATCTGATAGGTGATCGAGTCGAGATGGACCTTGTCCGCATCATAGTAGTTGGGGTCCTTGACGACTTTGATCGACGTCTGGGCGATGCGCTTCTCGAACTTGAAGGGACCCACGCAGACCGGATTGTCTCCGAAGTCGTCTCCCTCCTCGTCGAGCGCCTTCGGGGACATGATCATGCCTGCCCGGTCCGCCAGTGCCGCGGTGAACGGGGCGAATGGCTGGTCGAAGGTGACCTCGAGAGTCTCATCGTCGATTGCCGTCACCGAGTTGATCGGCCCGAGTTCGGCGGCACGCGAGGACTCCTCCAGGTTCAACCCCCGTTCGATGGTCGTCTTGACCGCCTCGGCATCGAAGTCAGTGCCGTCGGCGAACTTCACACCGTCTCGGACGGGAATTCGCACGGTCTTCCCGTCGTCCGTGATCTCAGGAAGTTTCGTCGCAAGCATCGGTGTGATCTCACCGTTCTCGTCGATGTCGTAGAGCTTCTGGCACATCGTCTGCATGACGTAGCGAGTGTAGAGCGATGACGAGGTCGTCGGGTCGAGTCGGTCGGGTTCGGAGGAGAGGGCCATGACCAGATTCCCACCGTCTTCGAACGCCGAGGGGTCTGCCTCGACCGATTTCACGTCGGGGCGTTCCGGGGGCTCTGCCAAGGTCTGCACCGGTACGCACCCGGCGAGGAGGGCGACGCTGGTGAGCACCGCAAGTATCCGTCTCTTCACACGAACTCCCGTTTCGCCGATCATCTCAGAATCCGACGCACATTCCGCACCAGATCGTTATTTGCATACAATTTAGTCCTTGCTTAACGTTTTGTATACAACCTCTGAGAATTTCTTGAACACTGGGACCCTGCGGAGAGGCGACCTCGCCGCACTCTCGATTGAGTGACCGACTGCCGGGACGCAGGACCGAGCACCATCGGGCTACTCACCAGCCACACGCACGGGCACCGAACCGCCCCCAGGAAGGGACTGCCATGACACGACGACTCGACCTCGCCATGCTGTTGGTGCTGACGTTCTCCACAGGAATGGTCGACGCCATCGGCTACCTCGGCTTCGACAAGGTCTTCACCGGCAACATGACCGGAAACGTGGTCATCCTCGGCATGGGTCTGGCCGGCGCCGAGGGGGTGCCCGTCCTTCGTCCGGCGCTGGCACTGGTCTTCTTCATGCTCGGGGCGGCGCTGTCGGGTCGGATCCTCGGCGACATCGGCGAGGGCTGGCATCGGCGCACCACAATGATCTTCTCGATCGTGGCCGCGGGATGTGCCGCGCTCTCGGTCTATGTCGCACTTGTGCCCGACCCCGAAGTCGGCCTCACCGGGACGGTCTTCACCTCGGCGCTCTCGGCGCTGATGGGCGCCCAGGCCGCGGCCGCCAGGAAGATGAAGATCGCCGACGTCACCACCGTGGTCGTGACCTCGACGATCGTCGGCCTGGCTTCAGATTCGCGGCTGGCCGGCGGTGACAGCGTCCGCTGGATCCGCCGCGCCCTCGCCGTCGCCCTCATCCTCATCGGCGCCCTGGCCGGCGGTGCGACTCTCCTGATCAATCAGTGGATCGGCATCTCCATGGTGGCCGTGGCGATCGCCATCGTCACCATCATCGGCCACCGCGGAGCGAAGAAGCGGACCCTCGCCGAGGCGGCCGAACCGGAAGCCTCGAACGCCTGAGTCCCAGCGTCGAAGGCTTCAGGCACAGCCTCGAACACCTGATCCGCTCGCCCGACATCTCACCGGACGCCGAGCTTCTTCCACACCACTAGAATCGCCGACACGCTCAGTGCACCGGCGAGCAGCACCCAATACGCCGGTGCCTTCGCATCGCCGGTCATGCCGATCAACCATGCCGCGACGAGAGGCGTGAGTCCGCCGAAGACCGCAACCCCGACGTTGTAGCCCAGAGACAGCCCGGTCCCGCGCACCTCGGTGGGGAAGATGTCTCCCATCACGCTGGCCAGCGGACCGTAGTAGGCGGCCTTGAGAATGGAGAAGATCGCAACGACCACGATGAGCACGGACAGCGCATTGACCGCGACCACCCAGGTGAAGAGCACCCAGGTCAGTCCCATCACGGCGACAGCCGCCGGAAGCATGAACGTCAGCCTGCCGACCTTGTCGCAGAAGTAGCCCGCAATCGGAGTAAAGAGAAGCAGCACACCTCCGGAGACGAGCGTCGCCCAGAACCCCGCGGAACTCGTCATACCCAGGTTGTCCACGGCGTAGGTCGGGACGTAGGTGATGAAGTAGTTGAGGCAGGTCGAAACCGCGATTGCTCCGATGGCCAGCACCACAGCGAGTTTGTGATGCCGAAGGATGCCGCCGATGGCAGCGGTCTCCTTCGGCTTCTCGGCCTGCACCGCGGTGAATTCGGGAGATTCGGGAACATGTCTCCGGATATAGAGGCCGACCGGACCGACGAGCAGCCCGACGATGAACGGCAGACGGAACCCCCAGGTTTCGAGCTGCTCCTGGCTGAGATTTGTCGTCAGCGCAACTCCGATGACCGAGGCGAGGATCGTCGACATCGCCTGCGAGGCGAACTGCCAACTCGCGGCGAAACCGCGCCGCTCGGGCAGGTGCTCGACCATCAGCGAGGTCGCTGAGCCGAACTCTCCTCCCGCGGCGAAGCCCTGAATGAGCCGGGCGAGAAGGATGAGCAGCGGTGCGGCCAAGCCGATGACGTGGGCCGGGGGCATGAGCACGATCATCAGCGTACCGAGGAACATCAGCCAGATCGTCAGGGTCAATGCCGGTTTGCGACCGCGCCGGTCGGCGAAGCTGCCGAGGACGATCGCCCCGACCGGACGGATGAAGAACGAGAGGGCGAAGGTGCCCAGCGCGAGCATCACCGAGACCGCGTGACTCTCGGAGGGAAAGAACGCCACGGAGATGTAGACGGAGAAGTAGGCGTAGACCGAAATGTCATACCATTCGAGGGCATTGCCCACCGAGGCGGCGGTGATGACCTTCCAGGACTTCACCGGCGCACCCGTCGTCGTCCGATCGTGAACGGTGTCAGTCACTGTGCACCCCCAAGGGCCGAAGAGGCCTCCTTCGAGGTGAACCAGTCATCCGGATTCTCCCGCATGTCCCAGAACATTCCGGTCATGATCTGGGCACCCTGCTCGAGGATCGAGGACAGCGCATGCTCGTTCGGAGCATGCTGATTGCAGCCCGGGTACGAGTGCGGCACCCACACGGTCGGCAGGCCGAGCACCTCGGCGAAGACGTCGTTGGGGATCGTCCCGCCGAGGTTCGGTTCGATGGCCGCCTCGACTCCGGTCGTCGCCCTGATCGATTCGGCCGCCGCGGCCACGACCCGAGAACCGGGGTCGAGCCGGGTGGCGGGCATGCAGTGCTCGAACTCGACGTCGACCCCGCGGATGCCCTGTTCCTCGAGGTAGGACCCGACCCGATTCTCGAAGTCGCTGACATCGGTGCCCACGACGAAACGCAGCTGCAGGGTCGCCGAGGCGGCTCCCGGGATCGCATTGACCACTTGAGCGGGGGTGCCGGCGTCGAGGGCGAGTACCTCGATGACGTTGAAGGCGAAGACTCGCTCGGCCGGGCTCAGTCCGGGCTCGCCCCAGTCGGGGTCGACTTCCGGAGCTCCGGCTTCGGCGACCTCGGGGAGTTTCGCGACAGCCTCGAGCACCGAGGCGGGTGGGTCGGTGGGGCGCAGCGCCGGGATTCGGATGACCCCGTTGCCGTCGACCAGCGTGTTAATCGCCGCGGCGATGACGGTCGCCGGGTTGCGCAGCTTGCCGCCCCAATTCCCCGAGTGGTGATCACCGTCGCGCTCATGGACGAGCAGGCGGAAGTTGAGGGCACCGCGGGAACCGAGGAAGAGGGTGGGGAGGTCGGCGGCCAGACGTGGGCCGTCGGAGGCGAGGAAGAGATCGGCTGCGAGCTCGTCGGCGTGTGCGGCGGCGAAGGACCTCAGCCCCTTCGAACCCGCCTCTTCGGCGGTCTCCATCAGCACCGTCACGTTGTATCCGAGTCTCGCGGCAGCCGGTGAGCCATCGCCGATGCGCTCGAGCACCGTGCGCAGTGCCACGGTGTTGACCGTGTGCTGGCCCTTGTTGTCCGCGCTGCCTCGCCCGTACAGCCGGTCGCCGTCTCGTGTGAGCACCCATGGGTCGAGGCCTTCCGCCCATTGGTCGTCGTGGGCGAACTGCACATCCCCGTGACCGTAGAGCAGGACGGTCGGCAGATCCGGGCCTTCGGTGCGAGTGGCGATGAGCAGAGGATGCTCATCTGATTCGGGGTTGTCATAGATCGTCGACTCGAATCCGAGTTCGGCGAGCTCCGGGACGATCTCCTCGCTGAGATACGCCTCGGCGGACTCTCCTCCGCCCGCTGCCTGACTCTCGGTGCGCCGGGCGACTCGGCGAGCGAGCCGATCGAAGAAGTGATCGCTGCGCACGAACTCCGCCGCCACCTCGGTGAGTTCGCCGCGGGTGACTTCGCGACCGGCTCCTGTGCCTTCTGCCGCTTCCTCGCGGCCGGTGATATCTCTGGTCATGCGTGCCAGCATCCCGGAATCCGCGGGCACCGAACAGCTGAATCCGTCCACCACCGGGTGCGGATCCTGCACCGAGGTGGTGCATTCGGTGCACCACCCACTTAGCCTGGGATGACACCGACAGAAGAGGACCAACACAGTGACCGACATCCGCAGCCTCGCGACGCTGCTCGCCGTCGTCGAATACGGCTCCATTCACCTGGCGGCCAGGGCCCTGTTCGTCTCGCATTCGACGGCCAGCCGGCAGATTCGAGCCCTCGAGGCCCATTTCGGCACAACCCTCTTCGACCGCTCGAGTTCGGGCGTCACCCCGACTGCTCAATGTCTGGCCGTCGCCGACTTCGCCCGCCGCACCATCGCCGAATCCGAGCTGCTCTCCGATTCCTTCGGTGACTATTCCCGAGAGGTGGAGACGATCACGATCGTCACGTCGACCGGTTTGGGACAGACGGTCGTCGCCGATGCGATCAACGACGTGATGCGCACCACCGATCGCGTGCAGGTGTCGGTGATCGACCGGGCTTCCCTCGAGGCCATGCAGGTGCTGAAGAACCGGCAGGCCGACCTCTGCGTGAACTTCTCCATCTCCGGTCATGATTTGGCCGAGATCCCCGGCGTGAGAAAGATCGACCAGATCGAGGCCAGGAATTTCGCCGTGCTCGACCGGAACCACCCGCTCAGCGAGCGTTCCAGTCTTTTCATCCGCGACATCGCGGAGTATCCGATCGCCACCCTGCCGGCGGGCAACACCTCGCGGATGCGCATCGAGCAGGCCGTTCGCGCCCAGGGGCAGGTGTTCTCGCCGGTACTGGAGTGCACCTGCCCGATCCTCCAGATCCGCTCGGCCGTGGGCACATCGATGATCGCGATGATGGCGGAGCGAACGATTCCGGCGAATCTCGATGATCTCGGCTGCGTCGCGGTGGCGATCGACGACCCCGGCATCGACTCCCGCTATATTCAGATCCTCGCCGCCGACCCGCGCAGGGAGTCGGTGGGGCTCGAGCAGATGATCGAGGCGCTGCGCACGCACCTCCGCCCTCGCAGGTATCCCGTCTGATCAGTTCCCCGCCGCATCGAGAAGCCAGTGGTAGCGCAAGCGCAGCGCCCGTTCCGTGCTGGCCATCGCCGTCACCAGACCCACTCCGATATTCAGCCACAGCGGAAGTCGGACGGGTGAGGTGAAGTCACCGATCGATTCGGCGATCGGAGGGACGTCGGTGAGGGCGTCAATCAGCTGCAGCGCCAGCAGCGCGACCCCGCCCAGGAGGATGAACACTGACAGGACGCCGATCAGTCTGCTCAGCGCGGGGCGGGCCCGCTGCAGATTCAGCCGGCGCCCTTCCGCCGAGCGCCGATCAGGAACCAGGGTGGCGTCTCGCCCGTCGGCGGCGACGAGGTGGCATCGCTTGAGCCCGAATGCGCTCGTGGCGACCTCGATGCGCCCGGATTCGACCGAGAAGACGGCCGGCACCTTGGACTCGGCATGGTGGCGACCGTCGCGGTAGAGGTGGGCCTTCACCTCGCCCGACCCGTGATTCCCCCAGTGAGGGACATCGACGGCGTACTCGGGGCTCGCCGGCGTTGCCGGCAGATAGAACAGGGCGCGACCGAGCTGCTGCCACCACCGGAACGGCTTCAACGGTCGACCGGTACCGGGCTGGACGCGCTTGGCAGCACGACGGGTCTTCCACTCAGAGAACATCGTTTTCCTCGGTCGAACTCAGATTTTTGATACACCGTATTGATTCGCTTCGCTGATAGAATAGCACGATGTATCAGAAATACGGAAGGGCGGTATCTCTTGGTCACGCAGAACAGACGAGGCCGATCGTCACGCAGCCGCGTCGTCGAAGCCGCAGTCACCATGTTCGGCGAGGATCCGGCCGCCCCGCTGAGCGTGCGGGCCGTGGCGGCGCGAGCGGACGTCAGCGTCGGTTCGCTGAGATATCACTTTCCCACTCAGTTCGCGCTGAAGTCGGAAGTGATGAAGGTCGTCTACGACACCGTGGCCTCGGATGATCCGATCCATGACCGGTCACTGCCTGCGGGCGAGAGGCTGCTGGCCTGCCTGCGTCAGGTGCTCGCGCCGATGGGAACGGGAGCAGACGCCCGGAAGGCGTTCGAGACACTGGTGCGCACATTCATCGACCCTGAACCGAGCGCCGAGGTCGAAGAGTCCTACCGGGCGATGATGGAGAGTGGTCGCCTCCGCGTCGAACATTGGCTCAGTGTGCTCGCCGAAGAGGGGTACCTGGCAGAATCCGAGGTCGCCGCCTCGGCCCGCCTCCTCAACACGGTCCTCGACGGGCTCTCGCTCAGACGCGCCTTGCCGGGGACCGGCGACATCCTCGCCGCCGAGACGCAGGTCCTCCGCCATGCCGTCGAATCGGCCCTGGGGCCGAACGCCTGGGGCTGAATCGCCGCAGCTGCGTCAGAACCAGCGGTCTCCCCACCGCTGGCACAGGCGACCACCATGGCCGTTGCGGCCGTTCCACATCATGGATCGCGCTTCTCCCGGGCGCTGACTCCCCGGATAATCGGGACATGGGCAATGGAGCTGAACGGACAGATCTCGACCGGGTGAGGATGCGCGGGAGGATCGTGCGCCGTTCCGCATCGTTCAACGTCGCTCATGCCGTCGATGATCTCGATCCCGGTACCGGCGCTCAGAGCATCCAGCGCGCACTCTCTCTGCTCAACCTCGTCGGCCTCATCGCCAGCGAGCATTCCGACGGGGCACCCCTCAACGAGATCGCCGCGATCAGCGGTCGCCCGAAGGCCAGCATCCACCGCATGCTCCACGCCCTCATCGCGATGGGCTATGTCGAACGCAGCGAGGACGGCGGATACCGCCTCGGTGTGCAGTCTCAGATCCTCGGCCAGCTTGCGCGAACATCCGTCGACCCATTGGTCGCCGAAGCCGAGTCGAGCCTGCTCCGTCTCGCCGACCTCACCCAGGACACCATCTTCCTCACCCTGCGCACCGGCAGCTATTCGATCTGTGCGCGGAGAGAGGACGGTTTCGGTGAGATCTTCAACAACGCCCTGTCGGTCGGCGATCGTCATCCTCTGGGCATCGGCGCCGGCAGCCTGGCGATCATGTCCCAGCTCACCGACGCCGAGGTGGACGCCTCCTTCGACGCCAACGCCCGGATCATCGTCGAACGGTATCCCCACACCTCGGTTCCGGCGCTCAGGGCAATCGTCCGTCGGGGCAGGCACGACGGATTCGTCCACAATCCCGGTCTCTTCGCCCAAGGCTCCTGGGCGATCGGCGTGCCGATCAGAGTCCCCGGCGAAAAGCCCCGTGCCGCTCTGTCCGTGGCGAGCATCGAGGAGAGGATGAGCGGCACCCGAGTCTTCGAGCTCGCGCAGCTGCTCCACCACGAGGCGACTGTGATCGTCGATGCCCTGACCGCAGACCCTCAGCAGACCGGTGACGAAGCGTGAGCGAAGTGCGAGGACCCAGCGCTGCAACATCGACCCGGATTCCCGACTACCCTCTCGACCGCCCCGGCGAGCCCGTCATCCACGCGGGGCCTCGGCAGTCGCCGAGGATCGTATCGGTACCCTCCGACAACACGGTGCATGAGATCGAACTCGCAGAGGGACGCGATCTCTTCGAGGCCCTGACCGGATGCCTCGATTCCTCCGGGACGCAGGGCCTCATGGTGGAGTTCCGCAGCGGCGAGTTCGGACGGACCACCTATGTCCACCCGGCCTATGGTCCCGACGCCGCGCATCCGATGTCCTTCACCGACCACATCGACGTCGCCGGTCCGAACCGGCTGCGCCGCGCCTCGGCGACGGTGGGGACGAAGGACGGCGCCCCGTTCGCCCACATCCACGCCTCGTGGACGGACGCCGGCGGGCAGGTCAGGGGCGGCCATCTGCTGCCCGGGACTCTCGTCGGGCCGGCAGGCCTAAATCTGCGGGTGAACGCTCTTGCCGATGCGCGGCTGCTCAGCCAGGTCGATCCCGAAACCGGCTTCTCGGCCTTCGCCCCACAGCCCGCACAGTCAACGCCCGCACAGGTGGTCGACTCCCCCGACGCCGTGGTCTCCCGGGTCCGCCCCGGCGAGATCCTCGACGAGGCGGTCATCGCCGTCTGCCGGACGGCGGGATTCGCCTCCGCCGAGGTGTCTGCGAGCCTGGGCAGCACTACCGGCGCGGTGTTGGTCGACGGCACCGCGCCGTGGCCGGCCGTGGAGTTCACCCACCTGGCCGGGACCGTGTCCGGAGCCGACGGCGACGATCCGCAGCTGCGATTGGAGGCCGAGGTCGTCGATGTCGACGGCGTGGTCCACAGCGGAGAGCTCGCACCGGGCGCGAATCCGGTGGCCGTGACCTTCGAACTCTTCGTCCGCCGCCTCGGCTGACCAGACTCACGGCACTGACCAGACTCACGACGCTGGCCGCCCTCAGGACATCACTGCCCCGCCGTCGATGCGGAGGATCTGCCCGGTCGTGAACGACGCACCCGGGCTGGCCAGGTAGGCGACCGCCTCGGCGATCTCGCTCGGCGTTCCCATCCGGTCGATGGCCTGGCCCGAAGTGTCGTAGGACTGACCGACGGTGAGGGCGGATTCCACCGGGCCTGGTGCCACCGAATTGCAGCGGATGCCCCGGCGGCCGTATTCCTTCGCCACCCATTTGGTCAGGGCGATGATTCCGCCCTTGCTCGCGGCATAGGCGGGTCCGGACCGGGCTCCCGCATCACCCTCGGACACGGCACCGCCGTTGATTCCCGAGATCGAGGAGATGTTGATGATAGCGCCCGCTTGAGCATCGAGCATATGCGGATGCACGGCGGCCTTGATGAAGTTGAAGGTCCCGCCGAGGTTGGTGTCGAGGTCACGCTGCCACTGCCCGGCCGTGATCTCGTCGATGCCGATGCGGGCCGCCGTGCCGGCATTGTTGACGAGCACATCGATGCTTCCGAATTCCGCCACGAAAGAGGCGACGGCCCCGGTGACCGCCTCGGCGTCTCTGACATCGAGTTCGTAGCCGGCGAACGATTGGTTCGGGAACTGTGCGGTCAGGCTCTCGGCCGCAGCCTCGGCGCCTTTGAGGTCGACGATGCCGACCGAGGCGCCGCGAACCGCCAGCGCCGAGGCGATGGCCAGACCGATGCCCTGGGCAGCACCCGTGACGAGGACCGAGGTGTTCGCAAGCAGATAGGGTTCCATGATTCTCCTGATCGAGATTGTAGGGCGGGTCGGGTGGTAATCGTGATGACCCGAAATCGGATAGGGGTCGGGGCGGGCGTCGCCTACCCCACGCCGAGGATGTCAGGCAGCCAGTTCGAGATCGCCGGAATATAGGTGATGAGCAGCAGGGCGATGATCGCGCAGATGAGGAACGGCAGGATTCCCCGCACGACATCTTCGAGCCTCGCCTTTCCGATCCCGGCACCCACATAGAGGTTGAGCCCCACCGGTGGAGTGAACAGGCCGATGGCGAGGTTGACGGTCATGAATACGCCGATCGTCGTCATGTCCACCCCGACGCCGATCAGAATGGGCACGAGGATCGGAATGAAGAGGTAGAAGGCGCTGATCGCGTCGACGAATGCTCCGACGATGAGGAGGATGATCGTGATCACCGCGAGGATGACGAACTTGTTGTCGGTGACTCCGAGTACCGCCGTCGACACCCGGTCGGCCACGCCTTCGACGGTGATGACATAGGAGAACAGGCTGGCCACCCCGACGATGAACATGATCACCGCGGTCGAGACACCTGACTCGAGGAACACCTTCGGCAGATCGGTCCACTTGAGTTCGCGGTAGACGAAGATGCCGACGGCCAGCGCGAACACGGAGGCCACGGCACCCGCCTCGGTGGGTGTGAAGATCCCGCCGTAGATGCCGCCGAGGATGATGACGGGGATGAGCAGACCCGGGATCGCCTTGACCAGCAGGCCGAGGAATTCCGCGAGTCCCCCGTTCGGGTCTACGGTGTCCGTCGGGGCCGGGACCGGCCCGTCACCGCTGCCGGGGTGACCGGTGCCGGGGTGACGGGTGCCGGGGTGACGGGTGCCGCCCGATCCCGTCGAGGTGAGGGTTCGTGTCCCGGACGTCCCCGCCGAGGCGCTCGCCCCGTCCCCGGCTGACGCTGCGTTCGCCTCGGCGCCGGTGGTCTCCGATCGCGGCTCGCGCCCGGACTTCACCGGCAGACCGGCCAGGTCACGGACCCGGGGCACGAAGAGGGCGGCGATGAAGAACGCCGCAGCCATGATGATGCCCGGCACGATGCCGGCGATGAAGAGCCGCGAGATCGAGATCGACCCGTATTCGGAGGCGACGACGGCGAAGATGATGAACGCGATCGACGGCGGCACGACGATCCCCATCGAACCGGAGGCGGCGACGAGGGAGATCGCGTGCTTCTTCGCATAGCCGTTGCGGACCAGCGCGGGGATGAGGATCGCACCGATCGCGGCCACCGTGGCCGGCCCCGATCCGGAGATGGCGGAGAAGAAGAAGGCGGAGATGATCGTCACCGCCGCCAGACCGTGGCTGAATCGTCCGAAGACGATGAAGGCGAGGTCGATGAGTCGCTGCGAGATGCCGGTGTACTGCATGATGATGCCGGCGAGGACGAAGAACGGGATCGCGAGCAGGGTGCCCGAACTCATCGACGGGAACATGACCGAGGGCACGACGTCGAGGACCTGCAGCCCGTCGGTGGTGATGAGCACGGTGACTGCAGACAGCCCGAGGGAGAACGCCACCGGGATGCCGAGGGCGAGGAACAGGAAGAAGCTTCCGAACAGCAGCAGCTCGA
This sequence comes from Brevibacterium sp. GP-SGM9, assembly GCF_047300845.1. Lineage (NCBI taxonomy): Bacteria > Bacillati > Actinomycetota > Actinomycetes > Micrococcales > Brevibacteriaceae > Brevibacterium > Brevibacterium sp. GP-SGM9. Next base: position 2,257,014 of record NZ_CP178563.1, read on the forward strand.
TCATGCGCGGTCTCCTTGTTCGTCGATGACCGGTGAGGCCTCCTGTGCAAGCCGCTCAGCGACCGCCTCGGCGGAGGTGTCCTGGTGGAGCGATTCTCGGGCGGCCTGGATGCTGCGGATGATTCCGAGCAGCCCGGCCAGCGGAATCGAGAGGGTGAACAGCCACTGCGGGAAGCCCAGCGACGGCGTCGCCCGCCCGCGGATCGCCTGATTGATCATCATCTCCCCGCCCCAGATGAGCAGCACGGCGAGGAAGACGATCATCAGCGCAGTGCTGACCAGGATCAGGGTGCGTCGAGTCGTGGCCTTCGCATTCTCCACCAGGTAGGTGAAGCCCAGATGCGCGCCGAGGCGGATTCCGACGACCGCTCCCATCATCGTGAGGACGACGAGGAGGTTGATCGTGATCTCCTCGGTGAAGGCCAGCGAGGACTGGAAGATGTAGCGGGAGAGGACATTGATAAAGGTGACGATGACGATCACCATGAACGACAGGATCACGACCCAGTCTTCGAACCATCTGACGATTCTCATCTCAGAGTCCTTCCGGAATGAATGCCCGGGACATGTCATCGCCCCAGACCTTGCGGTATTCGCTGTAGATAGGTTTGAGAGCCTCGCGGAACTCATCCTTCTCCGCATCGCTGAGTTCGTTGACCTCCATGCCGGCGGCTTCGAGCTCCTCGATGAGCTTGGCTTCGCCGTCACGGTTCTTCTGGATCTGGAACTCATTGGCATCCGCGGCCAACCGACCGACGAGTTCCTGATCCTCCTGATTGAGAGAATCGAAGAGCTTCTCGTTCATGCCGAGGACCAGCGGGTCGTAGGAGTAGTTCCAGAGCGTGAGGTAGGGCTGGACCTCCTGGAGATTGGAGGAGTAGATGACGTCGATCGGGTTCTCCTGCCCGTCGATGGCCCCCTGCTGCAGCGCGGTGAAGACTTCACCGAAGGGCATCGTCGTCGGGTTGGCGCCGAGGGTCCGATAGAGATCGGTGTAGAGACCGAATCCGGGGATGCGGAACTTCAGCCCGTGCAGATCTTCCGGAGTGTGGATGGGGCGGTGCGTGTTCGTCAGCTGTCGCATCCCCGATTCCCCGAAGCCGAGGAGGTGGACGCCGCGTTCGGACAGGTAGTCGGCATAGACCTGGCCGCCCTCACCGGCCAGGGCCTCTTGCCCGTCCTCGACGGAATCGAAGATGAACGGAGCGGTGACCGCGCCGAAGCGCGGGTCGACGCCGGCGTAGATGATCGGCGAGTTGTAGGAGAAGTCCTTCGCCCCGTCCATGAGCTGCTCGACTCCGGCGGTGGCTTCTCCGGCGGAGAGGCGTTCGTTGCCGAAGACCTTGAGGGTGATGCGGCCGTCGGTCTCCTTCTCGAGGTCGGCAGCGAACTTCTCGGCGGCGAGGTACCACGTGCTCGTCGAGCCCGTGGTCACGGTCATCTTCCACCGATACCGCTGCTTGCCGTCATCGGTGGTGCCGAAATTCGTCCCGCACCCGCTCAGGGCCAGGACGAGAGCCATCAGCGCGGCTAAACAGCCGAGCACAGCTCTCTTCGTCATCGTCGTCGGCACCATTGCCTCCTTCACTCTTCTCTTATCGTCGTGTCACATCAGCGTGCGGTCGTCGGCACCTTCACCGTTTCGGCAGACCCGCATAGTGGGTCAGTCCCCCATCGACCGGGATCAGGGTGGAATTGATGTAGGCCGCATCGTCGGAGGCGAGGAACACCGCGAGACGCGCAATGTCCTCGGGCCTGCCCATCGTTCCGGTCGGCGAGAGAGCATTGCGTTCGGCGAGCATCTCCTCGACCGAGCCGTAGTGGCCGCTGATCGAATTGTGGATGAGCGGGGTCTCGATCAGTCCCGGGGCGATCGAGTTCGCACGGATTCCCTCCGCAGCATGCTGGGCTCCGATCACCTTCGTCAGTTCGATGAGTCCGGCTTTCGACGCCGCGTAGGCCGGATAGTCATAGCCCATATAGCGCATGCCGCCGACCGAAGAGACGGTGATGATCGAGCCTCCACCGGCCCGCCGCATGTACGGCAGCGCCTGCTTCATCGCGGCGAACGCCCCGGTGAGGTTGATGTCAAGGGCCTTGGCGAAGGCCGCCGTCTCCAGGGAGTCGAGTCCGCCGTTGACGACGATGCCGACGTTGTAGTGGAGCACCGTGGGTTCGCCGAAGGTCCGCGCGCAGCGGTCGAAGGCCGCGGCCAGGGAGTCCTCATCTGCGACGTCGGCGACGGCCGTGGTCACCCGTCCTGCCGGGTCGCCGGCCTCGCCGAGGCTGTCCGACCTCGCGTTCGCCTCGCCCACCACCGCACGTGCGTGTTCGAGAGCCGTGGGGTCGCGGTCGACGATGCACACCTTCGCCCCGGCGGCCAGGAACGCCTGTGCTGCGGCGAACCCGTTGTTGATCTGCCCGTCGGGTGTTCCGCAGCCGATGGCCATGATGACCTTGCCATCCAGATCGCTCATCGTGCGCTCCCTCTGCCTGCCGAGTATTCGGTCTTGAGTTCCTTGCGGGCGATCTTGCCATAGGCGGTCACCGGCATCTCTTCGACGAAGTGGATCTCCTTGGGCACCTTGTAGGCCGCCAGCGTCGACTTGCACAGGGCGCGCAGCCGCTCGCTCGCAGCATCGCAGGCTGTCGCATCCGGGACGGCACCGGTCGGCTCGACGATGGCGATGCCGATCTCTCCCCACTGCGGATCGGGCACGCCGACGACAACGGCCTGGGCCACCTCGGCGTCGGTGAGAAGCAGCTCTTCGATCTCGCGCGGGTAGACGTTCGACCCGCCGGAGATGTACATGTCGGACTTCCGGCCGGTGAGGAACAGAAACCCCCGCTCGTCGAGGTAGCCGACGTCACCGGTGTGGAAGACGCCGTGGGCGAAAGACTCGGCGTTGGCATCGGGGCGGCCGAGATAGCCGGCGCAGACGGTGGGTCCGGCTACGCAGACCTCGCCCTGTTCACCGGGTGCCAATTCGTTGCCGGCTTCGTCGAGGATGACGATTTCGACTCCGGTGCGGGCGCGCCCGCAGGTGCCGATGCCGGCGGAGTCGACTGGGATCCGTCCGTGCTCCTCGGGCCGCAGCACCGTGATCGCTCCGGTCACCTCGGCGAGCCCGAAATACTGGACGAGGCACGGGCCGAGCCGCTCGAGCGCTCGGGCCTGATCGGCGGCAAGCATCGGGGCTCCGGCGTAGACGACCCGGTTGAGGGAATGGTCGTTCGGCCCGCGATCGACAGGGTAGCCTGCGACGATCCGGTTGAGGATGGTCGGCACGGTGAAGGCGTTCGTGATCCCGTATCCGTCGATCGAGGTCCACAGTGTGCTCGGGTCGACCTTGCCGCCGGGGTGGATGACCGAGGGCGTGCCGCCGAAGACCTGAGCGAGCATATGGATGCCGGCTCCGTGAGAGAGCGGCGCGAGGACAAGGGATGCTCCGTTCTCATCCTCTGTGGGGAAGAGATCGCAGCGATGGTTCGAAAGCACCGCGCCGAGGTGGCGGTGCGTGAATGTCGCGGCCTTGGGTTTGCCCGTGGATCCGGAGGTGAAGAAGTACCAGCAGGGGTCGTCCTCTTCGACCGCGAAGTCGCCGGTCTTTGTCTCGGCCGAGGCCCGATCCTCGGCGGCGGTCTCGGGCAGCTCGCCGATCCAGAGCACACTTCCGGTGAAACCATTGCTCTGCAGAGCCTCGACGAATTCCTCATGTGCACGGTCGACGATGATGGCCGCGGGGGCGACGTCGGCGCTGATGTTCAGCAGCTCTTCGGTCGACAGGGCCGCGTTCGGCGGGGCGATGACGGCGCCGGCGCGGATGATGCCCCAGAAGGACTGGATCACCTCGGCGTGGTTGGCGGAGACGAGGAGTACGGTGTCGCGTCGGCCGACGCCACTGGCCTGCAGGGTGCGGGCGAGGGCTTCGGCTCGGTCGTCGAGGTCCTTCCAGGTCCAGCGTTGACCGTGGTCGTCGTCGATGACCGCGGTGTGCTCGGGGATCCGGCGGGCGGTCTGGGTGAGGAAGCGGGAGACGTTGACGCCGCGGCGCGGGGTCGGGGTGAAGTCCTTGGCCGGCGAGGCTTGCGAGATGGCCCGCATCAGCGTGCACGCTCGAGGATCGAGGCGAAGTTGGAGACAGCGGCACCGCCCATGTTGAACACTCCTGCGAGTTCGGGCGACTCGATCTGGATTCCGGGTGAGCGGCCGGTGAGCTGGGCGGCGGCGAGCGCGTGCATCGAGACTCCGGTGGCGCCGATGGGGTGGCCTTTGGCTTTGAGCCCGCCCGAGGGATTGACCGGGAGTCTGCCTTCTGCGGCGGTGGTGCCGTCGTCGAGGAGGCGATGGCCCTGACCGGGTTCGGCCAGGCCGAAGGCCTCGTATTCGAGGAGTTCGGCGATGGTGAAGCAGTCGTGGGTCTCGAGGAGGTCGAGTTCGGTGATGCCGATGCCTGCTTGTTTCAGGGCCTGAGTCATGGCACGGCGAGCTCCCGCGAATTCCAGAGGATCGCGTCGGGACAGGGGCAGAACGTCGTTGGCGTTGCCCACGCCGCGCCAGGTCACGGCCCGGGGAGCCGAGGCGGCGACATCCTCGGCGGCCATGACGAGGGCGACCGCTCCGTCGGAGACCATCGAGCAGTCGGTGCGGCGCAGGGGTTCGGCGACGTAGGGGTTCTTCTCCGAGACCGCATTGCAGAAGTCGAAGCCGAGGTCGCGCTGCATGTGGGCGAGTGGGTTGTGTGAGCCGTTGGCGTGGTTCTTCGCGGCGATTCGGGCGAGGGTCTCCGAGTGGTCGCCGTAGCGGTCGAAGTACTGCCTGGCGATCTCTCCGAAGACTCCGGCGAAGGATTTGAAGTGCTCTTCCTCTTCCCGGTAGCTGGCGGTCAGGAGGACTTCGTTGACGTCGTGGCCGGAGACGTGGGTCATGCGTTCGGCACCGATGACCAGGGCGGTCCGGTGCCGGCCGGCGGCGATGGAGTCGTGGGCGGCGAAGACGGCGGTGGAACCGGTGGCGCAGGCGTTCTCGTGTCGGTGCGCCGGGGTGAGGGAGAGTTCGGGGAAGACGGTGCCGGGGAGTGCGGCCTCGAAGCCCTGCTTGGACAGTCCGTTGTTGTAGACGCCGACGTGGATGACGTCGATGTCGGATGGTTCGAGGCCCGCCTCGGCGATGGCGTTACGGGCGACATCGGCCATCATCTGAGGAAGCGGCGCTTCGGATCGACCGAACTTTCCGTGGGACCAGCCGATGATCGCAGGCTTGGGCATGGACACTCCTTCGGGTCCCCCACACCGGGGTGGGAAGGTCGACAGTAACTCTTGCTGTCATCCTGTCGGCGGTCCCAGTCAGCGGTCAACGCAGATCCACGATATGGAACGAGGAATGCCGGCGATCGCGCCGCCGGTGCAGACGCCGTTTCACCACCCTCGCGAACGCTCGGCCGCCTCAATCAACGTGCAGCTCGAAAAGGTCGTCGCTGGTGACGACTTTTTCGAGCTGCGCGTTGCCTGACGACGAATTACCAGCCTCACTCCAGAGAGTCGCGGATCGCCTGTGCGGTCCCGGATGGGTCGTAGTCCGCGGATACGCCTGCGACGAAGATGATGTCGCTGGCGATATGGCGTGAGCGCAGCGGCGCGATCTGTCGGTAGGCCGGTGAGTCCCACCACCTCCGGGCGTCGTCGATGCCCGGAAACCCGATGATCACCACGTGCCCCGGCCAGCTGCCCTCTTTGACTTCGTGCGCAGCGGCATGAACGAGGAACTGGCCGCCGAAGGGCGAGAATGTGTCGGGGATTCGCTCGATGTATTCGGCGATGTCCGGATGTGGTTCGGCTTCTTGGAGATGCGCAATCGCATAGGCAGTCATGGAGCGTGGTTTCCCTTCATCGAATCGTGTCGTGCACAGGCGAGGAGGAGGACCGCCCCGCAGGCGAAAGCGGCCGAGATGAGAGGCAAGGCACCGACACCGAGCTCGGCAAGTGCCAGCCCACCGATCGCTGCGCCGCAGGAGACTCCCAAATAGGTTCCCGAGGTGTTGAGCCCAAGCGCCTGCCCCGCCAACGGGCCGGCGAACGAGGTCAGCCGCACTTGGATCGCCGGAGCATTCCAGAACGCCATGCCTCCCCAGACGGTCGTCGCCACCAGAACGATGGGCAGAGGCACGGGCCGACCGAACCAGATCAGCCACAGCACGATCATCGCGACGGCGATCGCACTGATTCCGAACAGCAGCGCACGGTCGGCTCCCCATCGATCGGCGGCCGTCCCACCGAGCCAGATGCCGATGAATCCCGCTGCGCCGGCGAGACCGAATGCGAGCGCACGCTCCTCGACCTCCGCGCCGGATACCGTCGCCAGATAAGGCGCCAGATATGTGAGCATCATCATCGATCCGGTCATCAGCGAGCAATTGGCGATCAGACACAGGCTGATCGGCCGTTGCAGGAGAATGCTCAGCTGTTCACGCAGTCCGAGCGTCCTGTCGTGCTCCTGGCCGCGCGGGACAGCGACGAGGATCGCGAGCACCACCAGCACGCCGCTCAACCCCATGACCGCGAACGTCGCCCGCCAGCCGAAAGTGCCGCCGATCCAGGCGCCGATGGGCACTCCGGCCGCGATCGAGCCCGTCACCCCGAAGGAGACGACGGCAAGATAGCGTCCTGCCTTCCCGGCCGGTGCCTGGCGGGCGGCGAAGGCGAAGATCGCGGGAGTCGCAGCTGCCGCCGCAACTGCCGCCAGCACTCGCACTGCCATAAGCACGCCGAAGGACGGCGCGACTGCCGCCAGGCCGTTCGCCGCAATGAAGACCAGGAGAGCGCCGGTGATGAGCCTGTGCCGCGGAAGACGAGCCAGCACGACCGCCGCGACAGGTGCAACGACGGCGACGGTCAGGGAGAACACCGTCACCAGCTGCCCCGCCTGCCCCTCGGACACCTGCAGATCGCTGGAGATCTCCGGCAGAATTCCCGCGATCACATAGTCATCGGTGTAGAGCACGAATGCGGCAGCCAACAGCGCAATCAGCCAGCTCGGCATCGTTCGGCCTACCTTCCTCGGGACGATTGCGCTCACGGCTGAGCGCTCACCGTTGTGCACTGCTGCTTCAGTTACGTGCGTGATCGGTTCGGCACGGCATTGCGCAGATGTCTGCGCAGCACGGCCACACCGTAGACGCTCGCTCCAGGAGTCGCCGCAATGGCGATCGCGACCACCAGCGGTTCGGCGACACCGCCTTGGGCGAGCAGAATCTGAGTCGGCCCCTGGATCGCGGCCACGCAGCACCCCGTCCACGTCAGCAGCCAAGCCGTCCGAGGCATGAGCCGACACAGTCGCGGGACCAGCGGAGCGATGAGCCCTGCCAGTGCGACCACAGCTGTCGCCAGCAGCACCGCCCGCTGGGACAGCTGCTCCATGCCCTGCGGGCCCGCCTCCCCCGGACCGGCGATCGCCCAATAGGCCATGGCGCAGGAGAACGGAAGCATGCCGATGGCACCGATCGCGACGACCCGTCGAGAAGGAGCAGGCGGAGGAGTCGTCAGCAGATCACCCCAGCGATGAACCACATATGCGCCGACGATCACCGCCAGCGCAACTGCCAGAACACAGAACCCGGTATAGACGGCACCGAACACCCAGGGGGCCGTGTCCTGATCGGCTGGCCGCACGCTCCCGACGACGATCGCCTCGACGAGCAGACCGACCGGAAGGCCGAACAGAATCGGTGCGAGCAGTCCGGCAGCTCCAGCACCGAGCACGAACACCACCGCACCCGGAATCCGCAGGGCCCACCTCTTGGTCAGGAACACCATGAACACGATGGCGACTGCCACCATCCCAAGCGTCAGGGCATTGCCGATCACATGCCGTGCTCCGACCATCTCCTCAGCTCCCGCGGTCGATGAGAGACCCACCGTCGAGCCGCCCAGCCACAGAAGCTTGAGAATCGAATAGGGCAGTACGGCGGTGATGGCAGCCACCAGCGCGAATCGTTGAACGGTCGGGACGTGCCTGGGTCTGTGCACGACGGCCATGTCGACTCCTAATTAGACATCTTTATCTAGAGAACTCTCTCTAGTATGATTCAGGGAGCATGCACGGTCAACCCCGCGATCCGGAATCGACGATCATCTTCCCCATCAGTGCACACAGACAACCACCTGCGGGGTGCGTGCATCTCGGCTCCACGACGACGGTAGGCTGACCGACATGGCGAAACGCGCTCTCTACTCCAGCGAGGACATTCTGGCTGCCGCCGTCAGCGCAGTCGCGAATCGCGGCCATGCGGCCACCGTTTCGGACGTGACCACAATCCTCGGCGCACCTTCGGGGTCGATCTATCACCGGTTCCCGACCCGCGAGGCACTGTTCGCCTCAGCGTGGATCCGGTGCGTTCATCACTTCCAGGACAGCCTTGCCACCGTCACGGAGATCGAAGACCCTCTCGAAGCGATCGTCGAAACGGGTCTGCTGATCCCGCGGTTCTGTCGCAGACATCCCGCAGAAGCGCGAACCCTCACCCTCTACCGGCACGCCGAGCTGCTCGCGAACCCGCCGAAGGGACTCAACGACGAACTGACAGGACTCAACGATCCCGTCGCCGCACACATCACCGAACTCACCCGCCGGAGATTCGGCGAGGTCTCTCAGCGCAGGCTGGCGCTGATCGCCCTGGCGTGCCGAGAGACTCCGTACGGAATGGTGCGCGGCTACATCGGCGGCCAGATCCCCGACTGGCTCGATCGCCCCATCGCCGCCGCCATTGCCGCGGTCGCTTCGATGGAGGAGTCGAGCACCGACTAGTTCTCGGCGCGGCCCCACCCTCACTGCCAACTCGACAACGACGAAGCGCCGAGACCACTGTGCACACACAGTTGTCTCGGCGCTCGACCGTTATTGCGGCGCTGGAGCCGCCGTTCCTAGCCCTTCAGCCGGGTCATCTCCGGATCGAAGAGGGGTTCGGCGGTGACGGTTGCCGGCAGGCGACGTCCCAGATACTCGATCTCGACCGAGTCACCGACGGACAGGGTGTTCGGCAGCCAGGCGTAGGCGATGGACTTCCCGATCGAGTATCCATAGGCCGCCGAGGTGACATAGCCGTCGGCCTTGCCCGTTCCGTCACCGACGCCGCCAGCTCCTCCCGCCGAGGCGACCCCGGGCTCAGTTCCGGCCCCGCCAGCGACCACGTACACCGGTTCCTTGCCGAGGACGACGTCCGAGGGCACGTCCAAGGTCAGACAGGTCAGTTTCTTCGTAGCCGCGGCCGCGCGGTCGGCCAACGCGGCCTTGCCGATGAAGTCATCGGTCTTCGAGGCCTTGACCGCGAATCCCAGCCCGGCTTGGACGGGCTCGTGTTCGCTGGTCATGTCCGTGCCGAAGGACCGGAACCCCTTCTCCAAGCGCATCGAGTTGAACGCCTCACGGCCGCCGGCGATGATGCCGAATTCCTGCCCAGCCTCCCACAGCACATCCCAGAGCCTGGAGCCGAGATCCGCCGAGGTGTAGATCTCCCACCCGAGCTCACCGACGTAGGACAGGCGCATCGCCGTGACCGGCACGCCCCCGAGGACCGCGGGCTTCGTGCGGAAGTACTTGAGTCCCTCGTCGCTGAAGTCCTCCTCGGTGACCTTGGAGATGACGTCCCTGGCCAGCGGTCCCCACAGGCCGATGCAGCACGTGCCCGGCGTCGTCTCCCGCACGGTCACCCACTTCGAGGGGTCAGCGGCCGATTGGTGCTTCGCCGCCCGGGAGATCACCGCGAAGTCGATGTTCGAGTTCGCACCCACCTGGTAGGTCTCCTCGTCGAGGATCGCCACCGTGATATCGCTGGTGATGCCGCCGGCCTCATCGAGCAGCAGCGTGTAGCTCACGGCCCCGGGCTTGCGCAGCATCGACGAAGTCGTCATCCCGTGCAGCAGCACCCCGGCGCCGGGGCCGGTGACCTCGAAGCGTTTGAGCTGGGTCATGTCGAACATCGCCACCGAGGTGCGGGTCTTCCAGGCCTCGGCCGCGGCGATCGGCGAATGGAACAGATCCGCCCAGGCGTCCCGCTCGGGTGCCGCCCATTCGGGAGGCATCGCCTCGAGCAGCGCGGCATTCGCTTCGAACCAGTGGGGGCGTTCCCACCCGGAGGTCTCGAGGAAGAAGGCCCCCAGCTCCTCCTGCTGCCGGCGGAAGGGACTCGAGCGCACATCACGCGGTGACACGCGTGGCTGCAGCGGGTGGATGACGTCGTAGATTTCGACGAAGTTCTGCTGTGAAGTCTCGCTGACATATTCCGGGGTCGTCTGCACGTCCTCGAACCGGTTGAGATCGACCCCGGACAGATCGGTCTCGGAACGACCGTGGGCGATGAGCTCAGCCACCGCGCGAGCGATGCCCGCACCATGGGTGACCCACACCGCCTCGGCGACGAAGAATCCGTCGACCTGCCGCGACTGACCGACCAGGGACCCGCCGTCGGGGGTGAAGGAGAAGATGCCGTTGAAGCCGCGCTGGATCTGCGTCTGCGCGAGTTCGGGCAGCAGCTTCTTCGTCGCCTCCCACTCGGGTGCGAAGTCATCCGGAGTGAAGTCGAGGCTCGAGGGCATCCGTTCGCTCGTGATCTCCTCCGGCGAGTAGCTGCGCAGGGTGTCGAGATCGACGGGCATGGGCCGGTGGGCGTAGGAGCCGATGCCGATCCGCTCGCCCCATTCGCGGTAGTACAGGTCTTTGTCCTGGTAACGCAGGATCGGCGCCTGCGCACCGGCCGGCTTCTCGTTCTTGCCCACCAGAGAGGGCACCTCGGTCGTCCACGCGAACTGGTGGCCCAAGGGCAGCAGCGGGATCGAGGTGCCGACCATCTCACCGATCTTCGGACCCCAGAAACCGGCGCAGGAGACGACGATGTCCGCGGGGATCCGATCTTCACCCGCCATGACCGCGGTGACCTTGCCCCCTGCGGTCTCGATGTCGGTGACGACCGTCCGGTCGCGGAACTCGACTCCGGCGGCCCGTGCCCGTTCGATGACGAGCTGGGTCCCTTTGGCTGCCAGCGCCAAGCCGTCGCCGGGAGTCAGCAGACCGCCGAGGACCATGTCGCGGTCGAGCATGGGAAACAGGCGCAGACACTCATCGGCATCGACCACCTCGGCGTCGACGCCGTAGGACCGGTTCCAACCGGCCCGGCGATGCAGGTCCTGCAGACGGTCCTCCTGGGTCGCGATCTCAAGCCCGCCGACGGGCAGGAAGGAACCGCGCCCATCGGCGCCCTTGAGCGAGGTCAGCTTCTCGATCGTGTACTGCGCGAACTCGGTCATCGACTTCGAGCCGTTCGAGGAGAACACGAGGCCGGGAGCATGCGAGGTCGACCCGCCGGGGATGTCCAGCGGACCCTGTTCGATGACGAGGGTGTTCGTCCAGCCCAGTTGGGCGAGTTCGTCGGCGAGGTTGGCTCCGACGATGCCGGCTCCGATGATGACGACGCGTGGTGAGGGATTCGGCACGGGTACTCCTTTGTCGGTAGTGCTTCGGTGGTGCTGGTTCTGCTTCGGTGGTGCTGATTCGTGTTCGCTTCGCCCGGGGCCGAGCTGCGAACGCTCGCGGCGAGAAGCCTCAGGCATCGATGACGAGGTCCGATTTCGCAGTCGAGCAGCAGGGAAGAAACTTCCCCGCGTCGATCTCCCGAGCCCGGATGCCGCCCTGATGGTTCATGTCGACGTCTCCTTCGAGCTTGACGACTTTGCAGGAGCCGCACATGCCTTCCTGACAGTTCGCGGGAATCTTCACCCCGGCCTTCCGCGCGGCCTGGAGGACCGTATCGTCCTCCCCGACGCGGACGTTGAGTCCGCTGCGCACGAATGACAGTGTGTGCTCGCCCTCGCCCACTGTAGGCAGAGCGGCGGGATCGACGACGGCGGCTTCGTCATCTGCCGTCGACGCCGGCGCCGAGGCTGTCGCGGCGTCGGTCTCACTGTCGGCTTCGACATCCGTGAATCCCATGACCTCGATCTCGACCTCGTCGTCGACGGGCACGACCGCCTCGGCGTCCACCGCCTCAACCGGCGCACCGACCGCCTCGACGGGGCCGTCGGCATCGTACTCGGGTTCGTACATGTCCAGCGCGGCGGGCTGGGACTCGTAGTACTCCTCGGTCGACGCCGCGATCTCCTCGGCGATCTCACCGGCGATGGCGACCTCTTCGGCGTATTCGGCGCGGATCTGCCTGTCGCCGGAGAAGAACTCCATGAAGATCGACGTGTCGTCGACGCCGAGGGACCGCAGGTAGTCGGTCGCAGCATTGAGGTAGCCCTCGGGACCGCACGCGAAGACCTGACGGCCGTTGGCATCGGGGACGAGTTCGTCGATGAGCTCAGCCGACAGCCGCCCCGTCCGACCTGCCCACCCCGAGTCCGCTGACTGCTCCCGATCGCCGAGGCAGTAGATGACCTTGATCCGGAAGTCCGCCTTCGCGAGGAAGTCCAGCTCCTCGGCGAAGGCGAACCGATCGGGTGCCGAGCCGTGATAGAGGAGGACCACATCGGCCTGGCCGGGCAGGGAATGAACGGTGCGGATCATCGACATCATCGGGGTGATCCCGGCACCGGCCGCCAGGAGGAGGAAGCGCGCCCGCCGATCGTAGTCGGCCAGGTGGAAGGCACCGACGGGACCGAGCATGTCGAGTACCGTGCCCGGCCGGATGTTCTCATGAGCCCACGGGGACACCCGGCCCTTCGGGTCGCGCTTGATGGTGATCGAGAACGTCCACGGTTCGGTCGGGGCGCTCGAGATCGAATAGCTGCGCGACACCGGCTCCGCGTCGGGACCGTCGATGGGGAAGTCGATGTTGATGTACTGCCCGGACCGGAAGGCCAACGGAGCCCCGTCCATCCGGCGGAAGACGAAGACCATCATGCCCCCGGCTTCGGGGATCGTCTCCACGCATTCCGCCGAGAACTCCTGCGGATGCCAGGGCCCCAGGGCTGTGGCCGCACCCGCAGGACCGGCGGTGCTGGACAGGACTCGATTCCACGGCATCTCCAGACCCCGGACCCGCTGCGCGAGCGGAACCAGGGGGTCAGCGGAATCCTTCATCCCACATGCTCCCGCATCCGCTGCACGTACCAGCTGATGAAGGCCTCGACCTGATATTCGCTCTTCATGTACGGGCCCTGCTCATAGAACGGGCTCGCAGCCCCCTGCTGGCACAGCTCGACGAATGCCTTGTCCTGGAGGTTCGTCTGCTTCCACGTGTGGGTGAGGGTGTCGAGGTCGTAGTCGACGCCTTCGACCGCATCGTCGGCGACGAGCCAGGTGGTCCGCACAAGGGTCTGGTGCGCGTTGATCGGGAACGCTCCGAAGGTGATGACATGATCGCCGAGGAGGTGGAACCAGGAGTTTGGCTGCAGGTGCATCGAGCACCGGCCGAGGCGGAAGTCGGGCAGGTCGCCGAGGAGCTTCTTCGACAGCCGACGGCCGTCGGCCGAGAAGGACTCGCCCTCTCCGTCCAGGGATTCCCGGGAGATGCGGATGCCGGCGATGCGGGTGTCGAGCTCCTCGACCACTTCGTAGGGCAGACCGTAGCGGCGGCACCGGTACTCCAACGCGGCCTGTGCCTGCTGGTTGCGGTCCCACACGTCCTCGAGGTGCGGCGGGATGGTCTCATCGGTCAGACCCCAGGTCGGAAACAGCGAGCACGCGAGCTCCGGATGGCCGTCGCAGTGGTAGCACTCGCGGTTGTTCTCCATCACGAGCTTCCAGTTGCCGTCCTCGATGATGTTCTGCTGGTAGGCGACCTTGGTCTTCTCCAGCTCATGAGGCGCGACGTAGGGTTCGAAGATCTTCGCCGTCTCGTCGAAGTCGGCGGGCGGCTCGTCAGCCAGGCAGAGGAAGACGAGCCCGGCCACGATCTTGCCGTGGGCGCGCTTGAGCGCATAGCAGGACTTGTCGAAGGTCATCTCACCCGGCGCCGAAGCGTGGATGAGGTCGCCGTCGGGCGAATAGGTCCACGAGTGGTATCCGCAGACGAGGTTGCCCGTGGTACCGCTGGTCTCCGTGAGCACTCTGGCCCCGCGGTGGCGGCAGACGTTGTGGAGGATGTTGACCCCGCCGTCGTCGTTGCGCAGCACGACAAGGGAGTACGGACCGTAGTCGAGGGTGATGTAGTCACCGGGTTCGGGGACCTCGGCGACGCTGCAGGCGAACACCCAGTGCTGGCCGAAGATCCCCTGCATATCGAGGTTGAAGATGTCCGGGCCGGTATAGAACGGCGCCTCGAGCGAGAAGCCGGCTCGACGGGTGTCGAGACGGACTCGGATCTCATCGAGCTTGTCCTCGCTGAAACCTGCGGGGAAGCCCTTCTTCGTCGGTGCCAGATTCGTAGCGGTCAACTCTCATCTCCCTTGATGTCATCCGGTCGTGGTCTCTCGGCAGTGCGGCCGCCGATTCGACCACCGCGGTCGAATTCGGTGAGCTCGATCACGGATGACACATTAGCGAGCTTCACTTTGCAGGAAAAGCGCGAGATCCTGTTCATCACCATGCGGATTCACTGCATAATTGTGATCATGATCGATCCGCGCCTGACGACCCTGCGCACATTCGCCGAATGCGGCACCATCGCCGCCACTGCCGAACTCACCGGGTACTCCCCCTCGGCGGTGTCCGGACAGCTCCGCGACCTCCAGCACTCCCTGGGGATGACGCTCTTGGTCAAGGACGGACGCAGTCTGCAGCTGACCTCGACCGGCCGCTATCTGGTGCGTCGCTCCGATGCCCTCACCGCAACGTGGGAGGACATCCGCGCCGGGGCGCTGAGCGCCGGGGACCAGACCCCGAAGCACTTCGGCATCGGCGGCTTCTCCACCGCCTCGTCGAATCTCCTTGCGCCGCTCGCTGCGAAGCTGCGCAGCAGCCGCCCGGAGGTCACCGTCCATGTGGTCGAGGCGAGTCCGACCCGCTGCTTCGAACTCCTCGTCGCCGAGCGCATCGACCTGGCGGTCATCGTCTCGATGCAGGGTCACGTCCAGGTCGAAGAGGATACGCGCTTCGAGAGCGTCGACCTCCTCGACGACCCCCTTGACGTCATGGTCCCCTCGGACCATCCGGTCGCACGGCGGGAGTCGGTGACTCTGAGCGAGCTCGCCGGAGAGGAGTGGATCACGGCCGGGCCGGGATCGCCCTACCACTCCCTGTTCGTCGCAGCGTTCACGGCGGCGGGGGTGACGCCGACGGTGGCGCACGAGTCGGCGGAATGGGAGACCTCGGCCGCGCTCGTCGGCGCGGGCATCGGGGTCAGCCTGCTGCCGAGGCTCGCCAGCCTCGCCGGCGAGGACAACGTCAGCCGCGTTCGCCTGATGGGATCCGGTCGGCTGAGCCGAAAGATCATCGCGGCCATGCGTGCCGGCAGCCGACGGTCGCCGCTGATCCGGGAATCACTGACCCATCTGCGGACGACCTCGAAGCACATCCTGTCCACGCGGCTGCGCGAGGATGCCTGATCGGGCCCGCCGTCACCAGTCAGAACATACCCGCGCAACGATTCCGCTCTGATGCTTGACAGAGTTCGTCAATCACGGCGAGACTTCAGTTACATATGATCGACAACTAATATTTCAGCAAGCGTGTCTGCATATGGAACGGAATCGAAGGCCCGGAACCGGATGTCCTCCCGGCCATCCGCACACCATCACATGGGAGACTCAACGATGAGCAACAAGGCAATCAGCTATGCAGGTCCCGGCAAGGTCGAGGTCATCGACATCGACTACCCGGAGTTCGTCCTCAAGGACGGCCCCGGGGTGAACCCGGCCAACGTCGGCCGCAAGGTCGACCACGGCGTCATCCTCAAGACCGTGGCCACGAACATCTGCGGCTCCGACCAGCACATGGTCCGCGGCCGCACCACCGCACCCGAAGGCCTGGTCCTCGGACACGAGATCACCGGCGAGGTCGTCGAAGTCGGCCGTGACGTCGAATTCACCAAGATCGGCGACCTCGTCTCCGTGCCGTTCAACATCTCCTGCGGGCGCTGCCGCAACTGCAAGGAGCGCCAGACCGGGATCTGCCTCAACGTCAACCCGGATCGCCCGGGCTCGGCCTACGGCTACGTCGACATGGGCGGCTGGGTCGGAGGACAGGCCGAGTACGTGCTCGTGCCCTACGCGGACTGGAACGTGCTGAAGTTCCCGGACAAGGATCAGGCGATGGAGAAGATCCTCGACCTGACCATGCTCTCTGACATCTTCCCGACCGGCTTCCACGGGGCCATCGGCGCAGGAGTCACGGTGGGGTCGACGGTCTATGTGGCCGGTGCCGGTCCCGTCGGAATCGCGGCGGCCACCTCGGCGCAGCTGCTCGGTGCGGCCGTCGTCATCGTCGGCGATCTCAACGAGGACCGCCTCGCGCAGGCGCGCGCCTTCGGCTGCGAGACGGTGGATGTGTCCAAGGGCGATCCGAAGGATCAGATCGAGCAGATCCTCGGCGTCCCCGAGGTCGACTGCGGCATCGACGCCGTCGGGTTCGAGGCCCGCGGTCACGGCAAGGACGCCAGCCACGAGGCTCCGGCGACCGTGCTCAACTCGCTCATGGACATCACTCGAGCCGGCGGCAGCCTCGGCATCCCCGGACTCTACGTCACCGGCGATCCGGGAGCTCCTGACGAGGCGGCCAAGGAGGGTTCGCTGTCGATGCGCTTCGGCCTCGGCTTCGCGAAGTCCCACGTCTTCGTCACCGGTCAGTGCCCGGTGATGAAGTACCACCGCGGGCTCATGCAGGCGATCCTCCACGACAAGGTCTCGATCGCGAAGAACGTCAATGCCACGCCGATCCGACTCGACGATGCCCCACAGGGCTACGCCGACTTCGACTCGGGAGTCGCGAAGAAGTTCGTCCTCGACCCCCACGGGCTGATCAGCGCCTGATTTCGGCCTGAGGACCGACGGCTCGTCACCGACACACCGGTGGAGCGTCGAGACTAGGGTGTGCACACCCGCGTCTGGACGCTCCACCGGTGTTTCAGCACAGGACACCGAGGTGGCGCCAGCCATTGGCCCGCGGCAGTGTCATCCGCCAACCCGCCGGCCCGCCAAGCGCAGTCTTGCATGGCAATGACCTCGCGCGGCCACTTCACACACCCGCGCACAATCCCCAGCACGAAGGTGCCAAACATTCCGGGATGCAACGAAGTCACCCACTCAGCCACAGTGGCACCAGCAGCCAATTGACCGCCTGATGCATGCAACATACGATCGGAGCTATGAACACTCCCCCAGTCGGACCGCCCGCCACGCTCCTCGAACGCATCCGGACGAAGATCACCAGCGGCGAGCTCGAACCCGGGAACCCGCTCTCGGAAGTCTCTCTGGCTCAGGAGTTCGACGTCAGCCGGACACCGATCCGGGAAGTCCTCAAACAGCTCCAACTCGAGGGGCTCATCGAGATCCGCCCGAAGGTGGGCACCTTCATCCGCGAACCGACCAGGCGCGAGATCGTCGAGCTCTTCCAGCTCAAGGAGGTCCTCGAGGGACTGGCCGCCGCACTCATGGCCAGACGCGGCTCATGCCCCGAACTCGACCAGCTCGAGGCGATCGTCTCCGCCTCGGAGGTCTCCTCGAATGCCGGGGACACCGACACCTACGCCGCGCAGGTCCAGGACTTCCACCAGACTCTGGTCAACGGAGCCGACAACACCAAGCTCGTCGAACAATACGAGCGCCTGATGAACCAGCTCGCCTATTTCCGGCTCGTGCGCAGGACGCTCGAGCACCCCGGGCGTGCCGTGACGTCGAGCGCCGAGCACCGCCACATCCTCACCGTGATCAAGGACAAAGACCCCTTCGAAGCCGAAACGGCGATGCGCGCCCACGTGTTCGCGTCGACCCAGGAACTCCTCGTCCCCCGCACCCGCACAACCCTCTCGCTCGAGCGCGAGGAGCCTGCGGATGACGGGGGACACGAAGACTGAGCACCCTTGAGCACCTCTGGGCACCGCTGAGCGCCCTCAGCTGAACTGCGGAACCACCTCGGCGATGAACAGCTCGAGCGAGGCCTTCTTCTCCTCGAAGCTCAGCGCATTGTCCGACCAGAAGCTGTACTCGTCGTAGCCGAGCTCTTCGTAGTGACGGATCCGCTCGGTCACCTCGGCGGGGGTGCCGATCATCGCAGACTTGTGCAGGGCCTCGAGCTCGAACTCGGGACGGTCGGCGAACTTCTCCTCCGGTGTGGGGTCGAGGAAGCCGTCGACGGGATCCTTCTTCCCGAAGGCCCAGGATGAGAACGTCCGGTAGTACTTGTTCACCCCGGCCGCGCCGACCTTCCAGCCCTCCGAATCCTCCGGCGAGTGCAGGTAGGTGTGGCGCAGCACCATGATCTCGGGGCGCTTCTCGATCTCTGGGTGGGCCGCGACTGCGGTGTTGAACTTGTTCATCAGGTCCTCGACCTCACGGTCGTCCTTCATCAGCGGGGTGACCTGGACATTGCAGCCGTTGGCGACGGCGAAGTCATGGGTCTCGGGACTGCGTGCGGCCAACCAGATCGGCGGCGTCGGGGTCTGCACCGGCTTCGGCACGGCCGTCGAGACCGGGAACTGCCAGTGCTTGCCCTCATGGGCATAGTCACCCTGGAGGAGCTTCTGCATGGCCGGGACGAGTTCGCGCAGCTGCTCCCCGCCGTCGGCGGCGGGCATTCCGCCTGCCAGCCGGTCGAACTCGAACTGATAGGCGCCGCGGGCGATGCCCACCTCGGCGCGGCCGCCGCTGATGACGTCGAGCAGGGCGACCTCTCCGGCCGCCCGCACGGGATGCCAGAACGGGGCGATGATGGTTCCCGAGCCCAGCCGGATCGTCGAGGTCTGGGAAGCCAGGTAGGCCAGCTGCGGCATCGGGCTCGGTGAGGAGACGTACTCCATCGAGTGGTGTTCGCCGATCCAGACGGTGCCGAAGCCGCCGGCCTCGGCGATCTTGACGAGTTCGACGAGATTCTGCCAATGCTGTTCGTGACTGATCGAATCGTCCCAGCGTTCCATGTGCAGGAAGAGTGAAAAGCGCATAATGTACTCCTTTGATCTCAAGCTTTCGTGGTGCTCCGAGCGCGTGCGCTCGGTTATCTCAGTTGGTGTCTTCGCGTTCGGTGATCGTCGTGTTCGTCCGGGACCAGAGGTCCTTCTCGACCTCACGGACGATGACGGTGATGTTCTCGTCGGCGGCTCCGGTCGTCGCCGCTGCCGCCTCGTGGACGCCTTTCATCAGCGCCCGCAGCTGTTCGGGAGTCCGTCCCCGCGCGATCGAGATGTCGATGAGCGGCATGGAATCAGCGCCCCAGCACGAAGGGGTCGGCGACCGGACCTTCGTCGGTGTTGATCCACACGCTCTTGAGCCGCGTGTATTCGTGCATCGATTCGAGTCCGTGTTCGATGCCCACACCCGAGTTCTTGAAGCCCTGCCGTGGGGACATCGGCGACATCGCCCGGTACATGTTGATCCACACGGTGCCGGCGTCAAGGCACTGGGACATCCGCATTCCGCGGGCCAGATTCTGCGTCCACACTCCGGCGGCCAGCCCGTATTCGGTGTCGTTGGCCAGGCCGAGGACCTCATCCTCGGTATCGAAGGGCATGATCGCCGCGACAGGCCCGAAGATCTCCTCCTGGCAGATCTGCATGTCGTTCGTCGTCTCCGTGAGCACGGTCGGTTCGAAGAAGTACCCCGGCAGGCCGACCTCGGGTCGCCGACCTCCGAAGGCGATCCGTCCTCCTTCGCCCTCGCCGAGGCGGACGTATTCCTCTACCTTGTCCGCTGAGAGGCGAAGGCGAGCGGTCCGAGCTCGGTGTCCTCGGCCATCGGATCGCCGATGACGATCGAGGCCGCCCGTGCCGTGACTTTCTCGAGGAGTTCCTCGTAGGCACCACGCTGGACGAAGACCCGGGACCCGGCGATGCAGGTCTGCCCGGCCGCCGCGAAGATGCCGGCGATGACACCCATCGCCGCATTGTCCACGTTCGCGTCGTCGAAGACGATGTTCGGGGACTTGCCTCCCAGCTCGAGCGTCGAGCCGATGAAGCGACCGGCCGCGGACCGGGCGATGGCCGATCCGGTCTGCGTCGAACCGGTGAAGGAGATCTTCGCGAGCTGCGGCGCATCGACGAGTGCCTGCCCCGCCTCGGCGCCGAGGCCGGTGACGACGTTGACCGCACCGGCGGGGAATCCGGCTTCATAGGCGAGTTCGGCCAGGCGCAGGATCGTCCGCGAGGTGTATTCGCTGGGTTTGACGACCGTGGTGTTGCCGGCGGCCAGGGCCGGGGCGAGCTTCGAGATCGTCAGCGTCATCGGGGAGTTCCACGGGGTGATGAGACCGACCACGCCAAGGGGCTCACGTTGGGTGAAGTTGATGACCTCGGGCGAGTTCGTGGGGATCTGGGACCCCTGGACCTTGTCGGACAGGCCGGCGTAGTAGTAGAGGTATTCGGGCAGTCCCTTGAGCTGTCCGTTCATCTCGCGCAGCAGCTTGCCGTTGTCTTCGCTCTCGAATCGGGCGAGCTCCGCGGCGTTCTCCCCGATGAGGTCGCCGAACCGACGCAGCAGGTGTCCGCGCTGCGTCGGGGTGGTGCGCTGCCAGGCCGAGGACTCGAAGGTCGACTGCGCCGCTTCGACGGCCCTGGCCACATCGGCTGCGGTGCCGCGAGCGAAGGTGTAGAGGGTCTCGAGGGTGGCGGGGTTCGTGCTCTCGAGGTAGTCCCCGTCGGCGGGGGCATGATGGCCTCCCGCGATGAAATGGTCGAGTCGCACAGTCATCGTCGACTCCCTTCTGTGGTGTGGAACAGTTCTGTGAGGTGCTCGGCGAGCGCCTCGGGGTGCGTCATGGGCAGCATGTGTCGGGCTTCGGGGACGATGACGACCCGGCAGTCGGGGATCCGCTCGGCCAGGCGTCGGCTCATCTCCGGCGTCGAGCCCGGATCGCGCTGACCTGTGATCGCCAGGGTGGGGGCTTCGATTGAGCCCAGCTCCGGTTCGAGCTCACGGTCCCCGGTGGCGAAGACGGCATAGGCATGGCGGTAGGAGTCCCGGTCGTTGGCCGCGAGGACCTTCCGGGTCTCGTCCCGCAGTTCGGCGGTCTCCGTGCCGTCCGGGAACCAGCGATCGAGCGCCCGGTCCATGCTGCCGGTGAAATCGTTGGCCGCTCCCTCGAGGCGTTGGCCGACCGCCGCCGCTTCGTCCGGGGTGCGGGCGCACACGGAGCTCACGCAGGTCAGCGTCCGCACCCGTGCGGGGCTGGTGATCGCAATGTGCTCGGCGATCAGCGATCCCAGGGAGAACCCGACGAGGTGGACGGGTCCGGCCGGAATCCTCGAGAGCACGTCCGCAGCCATCTCCGTGAGGCTCGTCGGTGCCTTCAACGCCGGCTGGCATCCGTGGCCGGGCAGGTCGATCGCCGAGGTGGGCCCGGCCAACCGTGCTTCGAGGCGCGTCCAGACGGTGCGGTCGAGCCCCACCCCGTGGAGCAGCACGACGGGGACGTCTTCGTCATCCGACATGTCTGCCTCGCTCCTACTTGTCTGCGGTCAGCGGGGCCAGGCGCTGCTGCGGTCGGCCACCGGTCGAACCTGCCAGCGCGATGAGGATCTCATCGGCATGAGGCGCGTCGGCGACCCGCCATTCGAAGGTCTGGTGGTGCGAGCGGATCGTGGCATCGGTGAAGTGCTTGAGCGGGATGTCGAAGACCGCTCCAGCCTCGCCGCGCTTCTCGACGGCGGGCAGCAGGGTGGAGGCCTGCGCGGCGTCGCGGAAGTGGTTGCCGAATTTGAGAGTGTGGATGAGAGCCGAACCGTGCTCGATCTCCCCGTCGAGACCGACGATCGCGGCCTTGCCGTAGGCTTCGAGGCTGCCGCCGAGCGCGGTCATCACGCGCGGGGCGAGCTCGGCGCCGAGGGCGCTGGCGGTCGCTTCGATGCCGGGGCCGAGGTCGTCGACGAAGCCCTGGCCGTGCCACGGGTTCTCGATGACGGCCGCGACCGCGGCGATGGTGATGACGGGGTCGGTCTTCCGGCCGCCTTCGGCGAGGACCTCTTCGACGACGGTGGTGAGTTTGCGGATCTTCATTTGACGAGTCCTTTCAGGATTTCGGTGGTGACTGTTCCGTCGGTTCTGCGGTCGCCGATGCGGGCGAACGGCCTGGGACCTGTCGCTGCGGCGGCGATGACGCAGATCTCGTCGGCACGCGGTGAGTCCGAGAGATGGACGTCGATTGTCTGGTAGTGGTCGCGCGAGGTGGCATGGGTCTTGTGCCACATCGGCACGCGGATGGACGTCGACGGACCCGAGCGGCCGTCGGCGAAGCAGATGACCGATGTGCCCTCGAGCATTTCGCGCACGATATTGCCGAAGTACGGAGTATGGATGAGCGCCCCGGCGTGCTCGATCTCGCCGCCGACTCCGACGACGGCGCCCTTGCCGAAGGCTTCGACGTTCTCGGCCGACCCCAGGGCCGAGAGCAGCCGGTCGGTGAGCACCTTGGCCAGCACCGGAGCGATCATCTCGGTCGCCGGTCCCAGGTCGCTGTACGGGTCGACGTCACTGTGCGAGCCGGCATCATTGTGCGGGTCGACGTCGCTGTGCTGGTCGATGTCGATCCACGGGTTTCGCAGGACGGCGACGGCTGCCGCCTGCTGAAGCGGTCGGCTCAGGGCAACGTCCGCCTCGGCGAGGATCTCCTCCCGGTGGGTCGTGATGGTGCGGACGCCGAGTCGCTGCGCCAGCTCTTCGAAGTCGGCGGGAAGTTCGTCGCACTCGCCGAGGTGGTCGATGCGGTGCTGCTGCCCGTCTGCGGTGGTCATGCTCATCGTGTCAAAACTCCAGTCTGTTGCATACAAGGAATCTACTTGCATGCAAAGATGAAAGTCAATAGTCCGGATAATCGCCGATAAATCACGTCATTGCGGGACTATTGACTAATGCATCACAGTGATCCTACGATCTCTAGTATGCAACAGAGCACAGAAGCACGTCCTTACGACGACGTGAAGACGACCATCACCGAAACCTGGCGCGAAGCATGGGACACCGGCACCACCGATGCCCTCGATTCCCTCTTCGCCCACGACTATGTGCGCGTATCCGCGAACTCCGGCAAGGAGAGAAGCGCCGCGGAGACCAAGACCGAGATCAGCGATATCCGCGCGGCCTTCCCCGATCTCACCACCACGGTCGACCGGATCCTCATCGAAGGCGACCAGGGCGCGATCTACTGGCACTCGACGGGAACATTCACCCAACCGCTCAACGACGTTCCGCCCACCGGCCAGTCAGTGACGACCCACGGCTCCAACCTCATCACCATCACTGACGGGCGCATCAGCCGCGAAGAGGTGACCTGGGACGCCCACGAGCTGCTCGCCGACCTGGGCCTGAAGTCTCTGTCCTCGGCATTCGAGTCCTATCCCGAGGATGTGGTCACCGACGATCTCTCCGGCGAACCTTCCGCAGAGTCCCTCAAGGCCTTCAACCGTCAGTTCATCACCGGTGTCACGGTGGTGACCACGACGGACGAGGACGGGAAGCCGCGTGGGCTGGCGGTGAACTCCTACAATTCGATCTCGCTCGATCCCCCGCTCGTCCTCGTGTGCGTGCAGAAGACCTCCTCGACCTATCCCGCGCTCTTCCGCTCGACCCACATGGGCATCAACATCATGAGCCGCAATCAGAGGCAGACCATCGGCACCTTCGCCTCGAAGGCGGCGGACAAGTTCGCCGAACTCGACTGGCACAGCGGCGCCCACGGTTCACCGCTCATCGATGACTCCGCGGCCTCGATCGAGGTCGAGATCAAGGAGCGGTTCCAAGCGCTGACACACACCGTGTTCATCGGTCGGGTGCGCAGCGCAGATGCCTCGGAGGACGAACCGATGATCTACAAGGCCGGAAAGTTCTTCGACAGCCAGGACCTCACCGCATTGTGACGTCGAGGCTCCGCGAACGACCGTGTTCGCGGAGCCTCGTTCGCCGTCATTTCCCAAGCCATAGCCGCGTGCTGAATAATTGCCGCCGATGAAGCTCGGTATTTCCTCCCGCGATCCCCCCTTTACTGCGTCACAGTGCACCCACCTACATTTGGAGACAACGATGTCGATGTCAGAAGACCTAGAGACAGAACCAAGCGCTGCCAAGCCTGACACAGGCGGTCGCTCCGTCCGTTCGATCGGAAGGGTCTTCCTCTGGTCGGTCGGGTTTGTGATTGCATTCGTCCTGTGGGCGGCATTGTCTCCTGGCAGCCTCGGCGCGATCATGACCTCTGCGATGGACTCCGTCGCTTCGGGGATCGGGTGGATCTATCTGGTCGTTCCTTTCGCGGCGATCGTCATGCTCGTGTGGTTCGCAGCGAGTCGGTTCGGTCGCATTCGACTGGGTTCAGAAGACTCTCGACCCGAATACAGCACCATCACGTGGCTGGCGATGATCCTGGCTGCAGTGATGGGAATCGGCCTCGTCAGCTATGGCGTCGCCGAACCGATGTCGCATTTCATGGTTCCGCCTCACGGCTTGGCAGAGCCCGAAACCATGGATGCTGCGATTCGCGCGATGCAGTTCTCCTATCTCGACTGGGGTTTCCAAGCCTGGGCAATCTTCGGCGTATTCGGTCTGGCCATCGGCTACTCGACTCATCGCAAGGGTCGGCCGGCCCTTGTCTCTGCGATGCTGCGTCCGGTGCTCGGCCGCTTCGTCGACGGCTGGGTGGGCAACTTCATCGACATCCTCACCATCATCGCCACTCTGTTCGGCACCACGACATCACTCGGACTCGGCGCCTCTCAGATCGGAGAAGGACTCAACACTGTCTTCGGCATCGATTCCACCATCGTCTTGCAGATCATCGTGATCGCAGTGCTGACACTGCTCTTCACCGGGTCAGCACTGACAGGAGTGAGCCGAGGAATCAAATACATCTCTCAGATCACCTTGACGATGGCGACGATCCTCGGATTGTTCGTCTTCATCACCGGGCCCAGCGGCTTCGTCTCCAATCTGTTCGTCCGCTCCATCGGGTCGTTCGCCGGAGACTTTCTGCAGCTGAGCTTCATGACCCCGTCCAGCGCTGAAGACAGCGAATGGATGCTTGGCTGGACCTACTTCATGATGGCGTGGTGGCTGTCATGGAGCGCCTTCGTCGGCATCTTCCTGGCCAAGATCTCCAAGGGCCGCACAATTCGCCAGTTCGTCGCCGGCGTCCTCCTCGTTCCCAGTGCCGTGTTCTTCCTGTGGTTCACCATCATGGGAGGTTCTGCGATCAAGCTCGACATGGACGGAGCTTCGATCGGTCAGGCCACTCAGGACAATCTGGACACGGCCTTCTTCAGCCTTCTCGGTCAGCTGCCGATGTCGTCGCTGTCCTCGATCTTCACAATCCTGATGGTCATTCTGTTCTTCGTCTCCTCCGCCGACTCAAACACCTTCGTCCTGAGTTCACTCTCATCGCGAGGATCATTCGAGCCGCGCCGACCAGTCATCGCCACCTGGGGAATCCTCACCGGTGCCAGCGCTGTCGTCCTGCTGCTGCTCGGGGGACTTCAGGCACTGCAGCAAGCGGCGATGCTTTCAGCCGTGCCGTTCACGGCAATCGTCATCGTTCTCGGAATCGCACTGATCAAAGAGCTGCGCACTGATCATCAGGTCGTCGACGAGATCACCCGCGAGCGACGCATCCTCGGACTCTGAACTCGGGCTGAAGGCCGGCAGCTCTTCACCGACCCCAAGGCGCCCTTCCCCTCACCCGGCTTCGTCGGCCAAGCGTGCGAACGCGAGGTGGGCGAGCGCCGCAGCCTGGTCACCGAGCAGCGCATCGTCGAAGACCACGCGCGGAGAATGGTTCGTCTCGGCCGCAGGGTCCACACCCTCCGGCGTCGCCCCGAGGAAGACGAAGGTGCCGGGCACCGCCTCGAGCACATAGGAGAAGTCCTCCGAGCCCATCCGCGGATGCTCCATCTCGACGACCCGGTCACTGCCGAACACCTCGCCGAGGCGCTCGACCGTCGTCTGAGTCTCGTGCGGATTGTTCACGGTCACGGGGAAGCCCACCTCGAAGTCCACCTCGGCGGTGCAGCGATGGGCCCGGGCGATGCTCTCGGCGATCTCGTGCACGCGTTCCTGCAGCAGCTCCAGCGACTGTGCCGAGAGGAAGCGGATCGACGCGGCGAGCTTCGCGGAATCCGGGATGACGTTGCTCGCCTGTGAGCCTTCGAGCTGAGTGACCGAGACGACGACGGGGTCGAAGATGTCGAAGGATCGCGTCGTCATGGTGTTGAGCGCCAGCGCGATCTCGGCGATCGCGGGCACGGGATCCCTGGTCGCCTGGGGCTGGGAGCTGTGTCCGCCGGCCCCGTGGATGGTGAGGTGGAGGTCGGCGAATCCGGCCATGAGCGATCCGCCCTTGGTCGTAAAGCGGCCCCGCTCATCGGCCTCGACGTGGATTCCGAAGGCTGCGACGACGGGGACTCCGGCGGCGTCGAGCACGCCTTCGGCGATCATCGGTTCGGCCCCGCCCTCGACCTCCTCGGCGGGCTGGAACATGAAGATCACGGATCCCTGCAGCTCGTCCCGGTGCGCGGCGAGGAGTCGCGCGGCGCCGACGAGGCCTGCGGTGTGCATATCGTGGCCGCAGGCGTGCATGTTCCCGTTCGTCGAGGCAAAGTCGAGTCCCGTGTCCTCGACCACGGGCAGGGCGTCCATGTCCCCGCGCAGCAGCACCGCAGGCCCGGGCTTCTCGCCTTTGAGGACGGCGACCACCGAGGTCAGCGACTCCCCCGTGGTGAACTCGAGTCCCAGCCCGGCGAGTTCATCGAGCACGGTCCGCTGGGTGAAGGGGAGGTCGAAGCCGAGTTCGGGGTTCGCGTGCAGGGTGCGACGCAGCGTCACCAGATCGCCGAGGTGGCTCTCGGCTTCCGTACGGAAGTCAGGGATGGATGCGGATGTCGAGGCGGTCATGGTCGCTGTTCTCCTTTGGCCGGAATGCTGTGAGTTCGACTCTACTGAGAATCTCCCCGGGCGACGGTTCACGATTCGTCGCTGTCCCGCCTGACGGTGCGATCGTAGGCACTGACGAACTGAGTGAGATCGGCGAGGAACTCATCCGCCCGCTCCCCGAGCGCCCCGAGTCCGGCCCCGAATGCCGCCAGTGACTTCTCGACATCATCCTCGAAAGCGCGGATCCCCGCTGGCGTGGGGCTGATCTCGTGGGCAGCGCTGCCCGGGCGGCGCGAGCGCTGCAGGAGACCGACGGCCATCGCCGAGTTGATCTGCCGGTTGACCGTCGACTGCTCGAGACCGAGCTCGGCGGCGATCTCTTTGAGAGTCCGCGGCTTGTCATCGGAGAACATCCACAGGATCCGCAGGTCGGCCGTACCCAGATCCATCTGGTTCGACTGCGCGCGCCGAGCACGGTCGAGGCGCGTGACCAGGGCCGCGATCCGGCGATCCCGGGGCAGGCCGGCGTCGACGGAGACTCCGGCGTCTCGGGTGGTCCGACGGGGAGGACTTGGTCGAGAGCTCATAGGTATGTATTCTACATAGGTACGAAATATGTAGATTACATATCTGCGCAGCAGCCTCGCCCGGAAGTGAGCCACCGTGACCGCTCCACACGATCAGCCCGAACATCACGATCAACACAGCCAACACTCACCCACCACCACACAGCTCGCCGCCAAGCCGATCCTCATCGTCATGGTGCTCGGCTTCTCCAGCCTGTGCGCCGCGCTCATGCAGTCGCTGGTCATCCCCATCCAGCCCGAGCTGCCCCACCTCCTGAACACCTCCGCGAGCAACGCCGCGTGGGTCGTGACTGCCACTCTCCTCGGCGGGGGTGTGGCCATGCCGGTCTCCGGCCGTCTGGCCGATATCTACGGGCGCAAACCCGTGCTCGTGGTC
Source organism: Brevibacterium sp. GP-SGM9 (assembly GCF_047300845.1). Taxonomy (NCBI): domain Bacteria; kingdom Bacillati; phylum Actinomycetota; class Actinomycetes; order Micrococcales; family Brevibacteriaceae; genus Brevibacterium; species Brevibacterium sp. GP-SGM9. Next base: position 2,284,902 of record NZ_CP178563.1, read on the forward strand.
TCTGCCGTGATCCTGCTCGCGGGCTCGGTCGTCTGCGCCCTATTCTCGACCATCGGGCCGGTCCTCATCGGCCGCGTCCTCCAGGGATTCGCGATGGGCTACATTCCCGTGGCGATCAGCTTCGTCCGCGAGGTCACACCTCCGGCCATGCGCAACTCCGCGGTCGCCGGGATCAGCGCCACCCTCGGTGTGGGCGGCGCGCTCGGCCTGCCGATCGCGGCGTGGATCGCCCAGGACTTCGACTGGCACATGCTGTTCTGGCTCTCGGCGGTGCTCGCCGCGATCATGACCATGCTCTCGATCCTCGTCCTCCCGCACACCGCACCGGCGGATCCGGGACGCTTCGACTACCTCGGCGCCGTGGGTCTGGCGGTCGGCATCGTCGGGGTGCTCGCGGGAGTGTCGAAGGGCAATGACTGGGGCTGGAGCGCACCGTCGACCCTGGCTGCGATCATCGGCGGACTCCTCGTCCTCGTCGTCTGGGGGTTCTACGAGGTGCGCCACCAGCATCCGCTCGTCGATCTGCGCACCACCGTCCGGCGTCCGATCCTGCTGACGAACATCGCGGGAATCCTCATCGGCTTCGGCATGATGGCGCAGTCGATCGTCGTCCCCCAGCTTCTGCAGATGCCCGAGGCGACCGGCTACGGACTCGGCCAATCGATCCTCCAGGCGGGAATGTGGATGGCGCCCGCCGGTCTGATGATGCTCGCCTTCACCCCTATCTCGAGCCGTCTGCTGTCCACGATCGGCGGGCGTCCGACGCTGGCCCTGGGCGCCACGGTCATCGCCTGCGGCTACCTCTTCGCGGTGTTCCTCGACGGTGCGCCCTGGCAGCTCATGCTCGCCACCTGCATCTCCTCGGCCGGCGTCGGAATCGGGTACGCGGCCATGCCGACGCTGATCCTCGAGAACTCACCCGCCGCCGAGGCGGGGGCCGGCGTCGGCGTCAACTCTCTCATGCGCTCGATGGGCACCACCGTCGCGGGTGCCGTCATGGCCATCGTGCTCACCAGCCAGACCGTGTCGATGGGTGGGACGGAAATCCCCGCCGAGGCGGCCTTCCGCACCTGCTTCATCATCGGTGCGGGGGCGGCGGTGGCCGGAGCCCTCGTCGTCCTGCTCATCAAGCGGAGCAGGCCGGCCTCGCATGTCGTCGAGACCTCGGAACACGCCGAGGCGACCGCCTGACCGGGACTGCCTGGCCCCGTCCGCAGCGGTCGGGTGGGGCCGGGGTCTGCTCGACCGAGTCCGACCGGACTCTGGACCCCGCAGGCCCTCATGCGTACGGTGGATTCCGGCAGCGCCACTCAACGAGGAGTCCACCGTGCGCATCATCATCACCCAGAACATGACCATCGACGGTCGCGTCGAAATGCTCGACGACTGGTTCGACCCGCAGGCCCAGGATGAGGAGCTGACCGCGAAGCTGATGGCTCAGTCCGCGAACGAGGACGTGCTCCTGCTCGGTCGGCAGACCTTCGAGGACTTCCGGGGCTATTGGCCTCTGCAGACCGATGACACCACGGGAGTCGCCGCTCACTTGGACCGGGTCGAGAAGCGAGTGGTGTCGACGACCATGACCGAACCCGGATGGCAGAACACGCGCATCATCGGCGGCGATCCGCTCGAGGCGGTCGCCGCACTCCGTGAGGAACCCGGCCGCGACGCGATCCTCACCGGCAGCATCACGCTCGCACACGCTCTGATCTCGGCTGAGCTCATCGATGAGTTTCGGATGTTCACCTACCCTGTGTGGCAGGGTAGGGGGCGCGGATTCTTCCCCGACGATGCCCCTGCGCCGAGGCTGCAGCTGGCGGACGGGAAGACTTTCCCTGCCAGCGGGGTCGCCTACACGGCGTATGTGCCCAAGCGCTGAGCGCTAAGCTCCCGAGTGCTGCTGCGCGAACTGCGCTCCCCACTCGTTCATCGCCTCGACGATCGGTCCGAGGCTGCGGCCGAGTTCGCTCAGCGAGTACTCGACGTGCGGCGGGACGACCGGGTAGACGGTGCGTTCGACGAGGCCGTCCTCTTCGAGTTCGCGCAGCTGACGGGTCAGCGTCTTCGTGTTCGCCAGTGGCATGAGTCGGCCGAGTTCGTTGAACCGCTTCGTGCCCTCGAGAAGATGCTTGATGGTCGTGAGCTTCCACGTGCCCCCGACCGCCGAGACCGCGACCTCGACCGGACAGACCTCCATGGCGCGTGAGACCGGCAGACGCATGATTCCTCCGTGGGTCGTGCAGATTCGACAGGGACAGAAATCTCCGTACTAGACGCATCTACCGTAGGCCGCGACGATGGAAGCATGCAAGGAAATTCCACCGCCGCCACCGTTCTCTGGGTCAGCGCCTATCCCGAACCACGGTCCCTGGCCGGGAGCCTCCGCACCGACGGAATCGCCCACCTGCGCCGAGGCGGCCACGAGGTCATCGAGTCCGATCTCTATGCGATGGGCTGGGACCCCGTCGTCCGCCCTCGGGACGGCGGCCGCGACCTCGACCCCAGCACAGTCAGGTCTGCGGCCGAGAGACCGCAGCGCTTCCGAGTCAGCGCCGACACCCGCGAGGCCTTTATCGCCGGCACCCTGCCGCCGGAGATCACACGCGAGCAGAACAAGCTGCACCGCGCCGATGCGCTCATCGTCCAATTCCCACTGTGGTGGTATGGCCTGCCCGCGATCCTCAAGGGATGGTTCGACCGGGTCTTCACCAGCGGCTTCGCCTTCGGCACCGATCCGAGCACGGGACGCCGACTGCGTTTCGAGCAGGGTCCATTCACCGACAAACGCGCGCTCGTCATCACCACCCTCGGCGACCGCCCGCAGGCGATCGGCCCGCGCGGAAAATCAGGCGAACTGACCGAACTCCTCTTCGGGCTCCTCCACGGCACCTTCGCCTATACGGGCATGGACGCACTGCCGCCGCTGGCCTTCCCGAGTGCCGATCGGCTCGAGGACTACGGAAAGGCACGCGAGGACCTGATCGACCGCCTCGGCGGACTCTTCACTGATCCGCGCATCCCCTACCGACCCCAATTCACCGGCGATTACACCTCCGAGTGGGAGCTCGCCGATCACCTCTGCCCCGGCGAACACGGGGTGAGGGTCAACCTCAGCGCGCGAGTCAACCTCGGCGCCTGACCGAACACTTATCGACTGACCCAGAACCCGACCCACCGATATCGCCGCCACCGCACCACCGACCCCAGGAGTCATCGTGCCCGCGACCCCCGAACTCATCCGCCCCTTCCACGCCCACGTCCCCGAAGCCGAACTCGAGGAGCTGCACTCGCACCTGGCCGCGGCCCGGCTCCCCGAGGCCGAAACGGTCTTCCAGCCCGGGGCCAACCCGCATCGCTGGGACCAGGGAGTGCCCCTGGATGAGTTGACCGATCTCGTCGACTACTGGCTCACCGGGCACGACTGGCGCGCTTTCGAGGACCGTCTCAACGAGATCGGCCAATTCCACACGACTATCGACGAGGTGGAGATCCACTTCCTTCACCGCCGCTCGGGGCGCCCCGACGCCACTCCCCTGATCCTCACCCACGGCTGGCCGGGCAGCGTCGCCGAGTTCATCGACATCGTCGACGAACTCGCCGATCCCAGCGACCCCACCGCTCCGGCCTTTCACCTCGTCGTCCCCTCACTGCCGGGATTCGGCCACAGCGGCAAACCGAGCACCACCGGCTGGGGCACCGAAAAGATCGCAAGCGTCTGGGTGAAGCTGATGGCCCGACTCGGCTACGACAGGTTCGCAGCCGCCGGCGGCGACTGGGGAGGCGTGATCACCACGATCCTCGGCGGCCGGTTCCCCGAGCACCTCATCGGGATCCACACCACCTTCGCTCCCGGCCCGCCCGGACTCTCACACGAGGGACTGAGCGATGCCGATCGCGCCTGGGCCGAGGACGCCGAAGACTTCTGGCTCAACCGCGCCGCCTACGCGCACCAGCAGGCCACGAGGCCGCAGACCATCGGCTATGCCCTCGTCGATTCACCGGTCGGTCAGCTCGCCTGGATCCTCGACAAGTTCGCCGAATGGACCGACACGAAGCAGAGTCCCTTCGAGACGATCTCCCGCGACCGCCTCCTCGACAACGTCAGCCTGTACTGGCTGACCAGGAGCGGCGCCTCCTCCGCACGTATCTACTATGAGAGCCACGATTCGCTCGATCCGGATCTGCGGGTCGAGGTTCCGGCGGCCATCACCATGTACCCGCGCGACATCGAGAAGTATCCGCGCGCACTGTCCGAACAGCGCTACCGGCAGATCGTGCGCTGGCGAGCGGCCGAGCGTGGCGGGCATTTCCCGTCCCTCGAAGTCCCGGACGATTTCGTCACCGACCTGCGCGAAGGGCTGGCCGCGGTGCTCGCCGCCGCACGCGAAACACCGGTGAAGCATCGAGACAACGGTGTGCACCTAGGCGTTTCGGCGCTCCACCCGTGTCTCGGACGCAGTTCGCTCAGGCGGTCCCGAACATCACCTTCCGACCGTCGGGATCCTCGACGGTGACGACGACATCGTCGACGTCGACAAGAGGAGTCCCCGTTGCCTTGATGTGGTCGAGGAAGGCCTGCTGGTTCGGAATCCGGAAGTACAGATGTGTGAGGTTCGATCCCGGAACCGGCGGGTGGGAGTACTCGGCGAAGGCTTGTGCGTCGTGGAGGGCGATCTGGATTCCCTCGACGTCGATGACGTAGTAGGTGTACTCCTCGCTGCCTGCCGATTCGAGTCCGACTCCGGCCACATCGCGGTAGAAGGCGGCGGTCGCCTCGGTGTCGGTGCAGGTGAGGAACACCCCGCGAAATGTCGATTCCATCTCCGGCCCCCTTCGTCCCACCCGACCCGGCGATCGGATGCTTCCAGTGTCCCATGCTGGGCAAGGCCCGCCCCTTGCCAAGCGATGCTCATGCTCCACACAGACTTCGGTGACACCGAACTGTTAGCCTGACAGGCTGATTCCGAGATCAGGAGTGATTGTGCGAAAGAACAAGTGGCTGCTTGGCCTGGCAGTGTCCGTGTCCGTGGTCGGTCTCGCCGCTTGCGGTGGTGAGGACGGCGGCGATTCGTCCGAGGAGACCTCGGCCGCAGCCGAACAGAGCCCCGGCGCCGAGGCGGGTCAGGACGGCAAGCCCGCCACCGACGACATTCCCGATGTCGTCGCCGAAGTCAACGGCGACAAGATCACCAAGGATGACTTCGTCCCCCTCTACGAGACTCAGTACCAGCAGATGCAGATGCAGTCACAGCAGTCGGGCCAGCAGGTCGACGAGGATCAGCTGAAGACGCAGACTGCCGAGAACCTCGTGAGCACGAAGCTCCTCACCCAAGAGGCGGACAAACGCGACATCAAGGTCTCCGACAAGGACATCGACAAAGCGCTCGAAGAGTCGGCGAAGTCGAGCCAGATGAGCAAGGACGACTTCCTGGGGGCCATGAAGGATCAAGGCATGGACGAGAAGAAGGTCAACTCCGAGATGGCCAACCAGCTCAAAATCGAAGACCTCATCACCGACGAGTACGGCGAGTTCAAGGTCACCGGCGAGGAGATCGGCCAGGCCTACGAGCAGGCGAAGACCCAGCAGGAGCAGATGGCTCAGCAGGGCGGTCAGCAGCAGGAGGTTCCCGAGCTCGAGGAGATGCGTCCCCAGCTCGAGGAGCAGGTGAAGAGCCAGAAGTCCACCGAGGCGACTCAGAAGTTCGCCGAGAAGCTTCGCAAGCAGGGCGATGTGACGATCAACCTCTGATTCCCATTGTTGGGGAATCGCTGTGCGTTCCTCGCTAAATCCTTGCACGCACTTTAGTCTGTAGTGGAACACGAGGGCGGATGCCATCCATTCGCGCTCCACACAGACGGCACCGCCGACTCCGGCGGCAGCCGCGCGTCAACACAAGGACATAAGGACCGACCATGGCATCGATACTCACCCGCTCGGCGATCGTCGCGCCGAAGAACTTCAATCGGTGGCTGATCCCACCGGCGGCCCTGGCGATCCACCTGTGCATCGGCCAGGTCTACGCATTCAGCGTCTTCAAGATTCCGTTCATGGAGCACTTCGATGCCGGTGAGGTCTCCATCGGGTGGATCTTCTCCATCGCGATCCTCATGCTCGGCATCTCCTCGGCGGTCTTCGGACCCTGGGTGGAGAAGAACGGTCCCCGAGCCTCGATGGTCGCCGCAGGCACCTGCTGGGTGATCGGCTTCTTCGTCGCCTCCCTGGGCATCATGACCGGACAGCTGTGGTTGGTCTACCTCGGCTACGGAGTCATCGGCGGCATCGGTCTGGGCATCGGCTATATCTCCCCGGTCTCGACCCTGATGAAGTGGTTCCCCGACCGTCCCGGCCTGGCCACCGGCCTGGCGATCATGGGCTTCGGCGGCGGTGCGCTCATCGCCAGCCCGATGTCGAACCAGCTGATGGGCTTCTACGGCGGAGGCTCCGAACCGGAGAACCTCGTCGCGGGTCTGACCCCGACCTTCGTCACCCTCGGCATCGTCTACGCTGTCGTCATCGCCGCCGGCGCTTTCGTCATCCGCGTGCCCCACCCCGAGTGGACCCCGAAGGGCTTCGATCCCTCGCAGGCGAAGACGAAGCCCATGCAGACCAAGGGCAACGTCTCCGTGCGCAACGCGATCCGGACCCCGCAGTTCTGGTTCCTGTGGGTCGTGCTGTTCCTCAATGTCACCGCGGGCATCGGCATCCTCGAGAACGCCGCCCCGATGATCCAGGCCTACTTCGGTATCACCGCGGCCGCCGCCGCCGGCTTCGTCGGTCTGCTCTCGATCGGCAATATGGGTGGGCGCTTCATCTGGTCGACGACCTCGGACTACCTGGGCCGGAAGAACAACTACATGATGTACCTCGGCGTGGGGCTCCTCCTCTACCTCGTCGTCGCCCTGTTCGGCGGCAGCTCGATCATTCTGTTCGTGCTCGCGACGCTCGTCATCATCTCCTTCTACGGCGGCGGATTCGCCACCATACCCGCCTACCTCAAGGACCTCTTCGGCGTCTATCAGGTCGGCGCGATCCACGGCGCCCTGCTCACCGCGTGGTCGGCGGCCGGCGTGGCCGGTCCGCTCATCGTCAACTCCGTCGTCGAAGCCGGCGAGAAGGCGGGCAAGACCGGGCCCGAGCTCTACACCCCGGGCATGTACATCATGGTCGGCGCGCTGGCCATCGGCTTCATCGCCAATGCCCTCGTCAAGCCCGTGAGCGAGAAGTACTTCGAACGCGAGGAAGAGGTAGCCGCGAAGCAGGCCGCCGCCCTCGAGGACAACGACTGAAAGGTTGCAGCGATCATGAGCAGCTCCACTCCGACAGCACACATACCCGATGAGGGATCACCTCAGTCGCCCATCGGCGGCGCCTACAAGACGATCGGCTCGACCCTGACCGTCGTCGTGGTCGGCGGCCTCCTCTGGGGACTGGCGCTGACCGTCGTCAAGGCCGTCACCATCTTCACCGGCTGACCGAGGCTGCCCCACGGGCCCCGGGCCGAATCCGGGCTCGGGCCCGAGCGGATCTTCATCCGCTCCGGCAGCCTCCTCTGCAGCGGGGTCGCCACCGGCTTAATGGTCACCGCCGCCGCGTGATCCGCGCGGCGCACAGCCGGCATCGTGGAAAGTCGAAGCGCGGAATCAGCTCCGCCATAGCTTGGCCACAGGATGCGGGTACTCAATAGGGATCAAGGAGAACATCCCCCTGATTGAGAAAGGCACAGACCATGAACGAGTCGAGGCAGCCCCGAGCCGCAGCGCCGAACGAAGCCGCACATGCAGGACGGAACCTCGCCGAGGCGGTAGAGGGCAAGGGCGCACGGCACCCACGTGGGCGCACCGTTGCGAAGATGGCGGCAGGTGCCGCCGCAGCCCTGGCACTGACCACCGGCGGGCTCGGCGGACTGCCGGCCCGAGCCGCAACACCCGGCGCCGTATCCGCTGCGGCCGCCACCACACAGATCCCCTTCTCCGGACAGGCAGTTCCGGGGTCGAGCGACGGCGGGACTGCCGGAAACGGGTCGGGCGGTTCCGGGAACTCCGGCATCGACGGGAACATGCCCGACACCGGATCCGGGCAGACCGATGCCTCCCCGGCCAGCGCCGCCGAATCGACCGGCGTTGTGCTCATCGATACGAAGCTCGGCTACGAGGATGCGGCCGCGGCCGGCACGGGCATCGTGCTGAGCAAGGACGGTCTGGTGCTGACGAACAATCACGTCATTGCCGACTCCACCGAGATATCGGTGACCGTGGCGACGACCGGCAAGACCTATGAGGCCTCGGTCGTCGGCTCCGATTCGACGGAGGACGTCGCCGTGCTCAAGCTCAAGGACGCCACGGACCTCTCACCGGCCAAGGTCGATGAGGACTCCGTCGCCGTCGGCGATGACGTCACCGCGGTCGGCAATGCCGAGGGCGGCGGTGAGCTCCTGGCCGCCGACGGCTCGGTCAGCGACCTCGGTGCCTCGGTGACGACCACGGCGCAGGGCACCGAAGACTCCGAGACCCTCGACGGGATGATCGAGGTCAAGGCCGACATCGTCTCAGGCGATTCCGGCGGAGCCCTGCTCGACGGCGACGGCGAGGTCGTGGGCATGAACACCGCAGCCTCCTCGGGCAGCGCCGAGATCACCGGGTACGCGATCCCCATCGAGACCGCACTCGAGACCGCCGAGTCCATCGTCGACGGCGAGCAGACCTCGACGAACACCCTGGGCTACCCGGCCTTCCTCGGAATCGGCGTCGAACAGTCCGACCAGTCCGGCCAGTCCGCCTCGAACGGCCAGTCAGGTTCGAGCGAGCAGAACGGCAACGGCCCCGGCTACGGGCAGGGAAGTCAGCTGCCCGGCCAGCAGGGCAGCGGCAGCGCCGGGCAGTACGGCGGCAGCTCGGGCGGATACGGCGAATCCACTCAGCCCGGGTCGGGTTCGAGCACCGGCGACTCAAGGTCGGCATCATCCGGGTCCGCCACTTCCGGGGCGACTGTCGCCGGCGTCTACGAAGACACTCCGGCCGCCGAGGCGGGACTCGAGGCCGGAGACACGATCACCTCGATCGACTCGACGGCCGTCACCGATGGGTCCCAACTCTCGGAAGTCATCGGCAAGCACAGCCCCGGCGACTCGGTCTCCGTGACCTGGACGGATGCTTCGGGCCAGAGCCACACCGCGAAGATCAAGCTCATCGAAGGCCCGGCCGCCTGAGCCGGACCGAGAACAACTGAGGCACCGCACCCATGCGCCGCCGTTCCCACCTCGGGGGCGGCGGCGCACAGCTGTCGATTCCCGGCCGCTCTCCGTGCCGACGTAGGATCGACGCATGCCGAATGACGACAGCCCTGCCGAGCCGACGCACAGTCACGGCGCCTCTCGCGTCGACTGGCCCACGGTGCTGCGCAATGTCGCTCTGGCCTTAGCCGTGCTCGCCGGGGTGTGGCTGGTCTTCAACGTCCATCTCCCATCTCTCGGCGAGCTCCGCAGGGACATCGGCGAGGTGGGCTTCTGGGGCTTCGGCCTCTTCGTCCTCCTCTACGCGGTCGTCGCGGCGACCCCGATCCCGGTCACGATCATGGCGGTAGCCGGCGGAATGATCTACGGCCTGCCGTTCGGCACCCTGCTGTCGATGATCGGAGTCGTCCTCGGCTGCTGGGGCGGCTATTGGATCTCCCGTGCACTCGGCCGTGACACGGTGATGAAGCTGCTCGGCAGCCACGCCGAGGCGGTCGAATCGCGACTGACCGACGGCGGCTTCTATGCCGTGTGCACCTTACGGCTCCTGCCTGGCTTCCCGTACTGGCCGGTCAACTACGGCAGCGGGGCGCTCGGCATCGACAATCGCACCTTCCTCATCGCCACCGCGGTCTCGGCCCTGCCGGGACAGCTCTCCCTCGTAGCGGTCGGTGCCTTCATCGGAAATCCGGGGATCCTCACCGGCACAGCGGTCGCAATCGCCTGGGCGCTGGTCATCACGCTGACGATCATCACCTTCCGGCGATGGAAATCCACCCACAAGAGCAGCGACAAACCGGGCGAAGACGCAACCGACGAACCCACCGAGACCTGAGTTCCGGCTCGACCGAAGCGGTCCGCTTCTACCTTCACCAGTCGTCGTCTTCGCCTCGTCGTCTTCGCCTCGTGCGCTTCTCCTCGTCAGCGTCCTCTCGTCGACTTCACTTCATTGACTTCGCCTCAGACCCGGAGCATTCTGAATGGACACGACCCGCGAGCCCGCGGACGACCGCGGGTGCGGACGGGACGTCGTTCTCAAGGGAAATCGCCATGACCACCACCTACACGTGGGATGTCTTCTGCACCCTCGACGGCTTCGGCTCCTACAGCGCCGACGGCGATTGGGGCGGCTATTGGGGCCGACAGGGACCGGAGTTCCTCGATCGTCGGGTCACCCAGTACGGCCTGCGACAGCGACTCGTCCTAGGCGCGAACACCTTCCGGATGTTCCAACGTTTCCTCGGTGATCTCACCCGCGAATCAGAAGCTGATGACCCGGTGAACACGAGGATGAAGCACCTGCCGACGACGGTCGTCTCGTCCACCCTCACCGATCCCCTAGACTGGCCCGATGTCGACCTCGTGCGCGGGGATGCCGGCGACATCGTCAGCGGCCTCAAGGCGGACTCGGACATTCCGCTGCGCTCCCACGGCAGCCCTTCGCTCAATCGCTCGCTCATGGCCGCGGGTCTCGTCGATCGCATCCAGGTGACGATCTTCCCGGTCATCAGCGGCCGCACCGGAGACGTGCCGATCTTCGCAGATGCCGACGACTTCGACCTCGAACTGCTCGACCATCACACTCTCGACGGCAACATCCAAGAACTCACCTACCGGCCCACGCTCCACGGCTGAGCCGGCGACCGGCGTGGAGCGGCCTGACCGCTGCCGCGCCGGCGGCTCTCTCCAGTCCCTCACCTCACTCGAAGTTCGGCTTCCGCCGCTCCTGGAAGGCGCGGAATCCCTCCGCGTAGTCAGGGGTCCGACGGGCCGATTCCTGCAGGGTCGCCTCTTCGGCGAGCACCTCTGCGAGCGCGGGACGGTCGTCGGCGAGCTTCTGCACGAAGCCCTTCTCCATCGCGAAGGCCTCTGCCGGTCCGGACACGATCCGCGCCAGCTTCGCCTCGACGAATTCGGAGAGCTCCGCTGCGGGCACCGCGCGGGAGACGATCCCGGCGGCGGCCGCCTCGGCGCCGGTCATGAAATCACCGGTGACGATGAGGTCCATCGTCCGGTGGTAGCCCAGCCGATCGAGGAACACGTGGTGGGCGCCGGAGTCGAGCATCGCGCCGATCGCGGCGAACGGGGACCCGAACTTCGCGTCATCGGCGGCAAAGATGATGTCCGCGGCCGCGGCGATGCCGAACCCGAGGCCTAGCGCGGCCCCCTGGACCTGGGCGATGACGGGGATCGGCAGGGCACGGATCGAGTGGAAGACCGGGGCGAAGGTCTCGGCGAGGAACGCATGCGCATCGTCGGTTTCAACATCGACCTCCGAGATGTCGCGGCCGGAGCTGAAGACCTTGCCCTCGCCGCGGATGAGGAGCACCCGGACGCTGGGGATCGCCTCGGCGATCTTGTTCACGGCCGCGGCGATATCGCGGAGGTTGTCCGCGTCGAGGGCATTCCGGGACTCGGGGCCGTCGAGGATGAGTTCGGCGATCTGCTCGCGGTTCTTCAGTCGGATCTCGGTCATGCGTGCTCCTTTGCAGATGATTCCAGCAGGCGGTGGTGCCCTCAAACGGTGGTGCCGCGCTGCGCGTTGGACGCGCCTGTCACCAAGTGTAGAAGCCCTGACCGGACTTGCGGCCCAGCTGACCTGCGGCGACCTTGTCGCGCAGCAGCTGGGGCGGTGCGAAGCGAGGCCCGAGTTCGGCCTCGAGATGCTCGGCGATGCCCAGGCGCACATCGAGCCCGACGATGTCCGTGGTCTTCAGCGGTCCGGCCGGATGCCGGTAGCCCAGCGTCATCGCCGAATCGATGTCTTCGGCACTCGCGACCCCGTCCTCGACCATCCGGATGGCCTCCAGAGCCAAGGCCACGCCGAGGCGGGAGCAGGCGAATCCGGGCGAATCCGTGACCGTGATCGCCGTCTTCCCCAGGCCCCTCACCCAGTTCTTGGCGGCCTCGACGAGCGCTGGAGCCGTGTGGGTGCCGACGACGACCTCGACGAGTTCGGAGACCGGGACCGGATTGAAGAAGTGCAGACCGATAAGAGCCTGCGGTCGGGGCAGGGCGGCGGAGAGTTCGTCGATCGAGAGCGCCGAGGTGTTCGTGCCGATGCTCGCGGCCGGAGCGTATTTCGCGATGGCGGCGAGGATCTCCTGCTTGAGTTCGAGCTTCTCCGGGACGGCCTCGATGACGAGGAGGGCCTGGTCGAGCAGCGTCGGATCCCGGACGACCGCGACGGATCCGGGAACCTCGATGCCTTTGGAGCGGGACTTCTCGATCGAGGCGGCGATGCGCTCCCTGGCCGCGGCCGCCGTGTCTTCGGTGCTCTCGATGACGATGACCTTCGCGCCGGCTGTGGCGAAGGCGTGGGCGATGCCCGCACCCATCCGACCGCCGCCGTAGACGCCGACGGTATCGGGGACCTGCGCGCCACCCGAGCCCGACGTCGCGGTGGTCCGCACGTCATCGGGTTCGTGTACGGTCTGCTCGCTCATTCGGCGCCGCCTCTCTGTTCGGGGGTCTCACCCTGCACGCTGCCGGGGTCGTTCTGCTGGTCCATGGCCTCGGTGCGCACGGCCTGGGCCTTCGCCCGCTTCTTCGCTTCCCTCTTGGCGAGGAACGCGTCCATGCGGGCGTATTTCTCGTCGGTCTCGAAGAGCACAGCCTGGGCCACATTGTCGATGAGCGGATGAGCCTCCCGGGGTGCATGGAAGGCGGATTTGCTCAGGCGCACTGCCAACGGTGCGAAGCTTGCGATCCGCTCGGCCAGGGCCTGCCCGGCATGTTCGAGATCCTCGGGATCGACAACATCGTTGAGGAGACCGATCGCCTTGGCCTCATCGGCCTGCAGGGTCCGCCCTGCCAGCAGGATCTCCTTGGCCCGCGGCTCTCCGACGAGTTCGCGCAGTCGCCACGCCGCTCCCGCCGATGCCATGATGCCGAGTCCCGGTTCGGGGTTGCCGATCTTCGTCGACGGGGTGCCGATGCGGAAGTCGCAGGCGAAGGCGAGTTCGGCCCCACCGCCGAGGGCAAAGCCTTCGACGAGGGCGATCACCGGCATCGGCAGATCCTGGATGCGGGAGAAGACCTTCGAGTTGATGCCGGCCAGTGCCTCTTCGCGGCCGCGATTGCGCATCTGGGAGATGTCGGCGCCGGCGGCGAATACCCCGTCGGAGCCGATGATGATGGCGACCTTCGGGTTCGCCTCGAGCTCGGCGCACACGGCATGGAGGGCGTCGACCATGTTCAGGTCGATGGCGTTGCGCACCTCGGGCCGGTTGAGCCGGATCACGGTGCGGTCGGCGAAGCGTTCGATGAGCACCGGGGAGGCGGGGCCACCCGCGCCGAGGTAGTCCGCACCGGGGTTGCCTGCGCCGGCACCTGCTGCGGGGCTGCCCGCGCCGACGCTCATGCCCGCTCCAGTAGCAGGGCCGAACCCTGGCCGACGCCCACGCACATGGTCGCGAGCCCACGTTTCGCATCGGCCTGCTCGAGGCGGTTGAGCAGGGTCAGGGTGATGCGTGCTCCCGAACAGCCCAGCGGGTGTCCGAGTGCGATCGCTCCGCCGAAGCCGTTGACCGTGGCCGGGTCGAGTCCGAGGTCGCCGATGCAGGCCAGGGATTGGGAGGCGAAGGCCTCGTTGAGCTCCACGGCTTCGAGGTCGTCGACCGACCAGCCGACCCGATCGAGTGCCTTGCGGGTCGCCGGGACCGGCCCGATGCCCATGATCTCCGGGGCGACGCCGGCGCTGGCTCCGGAGACCACTCGGGCACGGGGATTGAGTCCGCGCTTGTTCGCATAGGCCTCGGAGACGAGGACGACGACGGCGGCACCGTCGTTGAGGGACGAGGAGTTGCCGGCGGTGATGACACCGCCCTCCCCGTGGATGGCCCGCAGTTTGGCGAGCTTCTCCCGCGTCGTGTCCGCCCGCGGACCTTCGTCGGCACTGACCTCGCCGATGGGCAGGATCTCAGGATCGAAGCTTCCGGCTGCTTGGGCGGCGAGCGCCTTCTGGTGGGAGTCGTAGGCGAAGGCGTCGAGTGCCTCGCGGCCGAGCTTCCACTGCTGGGCGACCCGTTCGGCGGTCTGCGGCATCGACAGGATCGTGTCCTCGTCGAAGGCCGGGTTCGTGAACCGCCAGCCGATCGAGGTGTCCCAGGATTTCCCCGGCTTCGCCCAGGCACGCTGCGGCTTCTCGGTCACCCAGGGTGCCCGGGTCATCGATTCGACGCCTCCGGCCACGACCACCTCGGCGTCACCGGCGGCGATCATCTGCCTGGCCGTGGTGATCGCGGTCAGCCCGGAGGCGCAGAGCCGGTTGACGGTGAACGCGGGAACCGTATCGGGCAGGCCGGCCAGCAGCACGGCCATGCGGGCGACGTTGCGGTTGTCCTCCCCGGCCTGATTCGCCGATCCGAGGATCACCTCGTCGATGTCGGCCGGGTCGATCCCGGGCCTCTCGACAACGGTCTTGAGCACCGTCGCCACCAGATCGTCGGGGCGCTGATCTGCGAGGACTCCCCCGTAGCGGCCGATCGGCGTGCGCAGTCCGTCAAGGATGAATGCTTCGGGCATGGGGCTCCTTCGCTGGGATCCGGTTATCGTCATCGTCGCACACCTCTACCGCGGCAGTGCGATTCGGGTGCCCCGCCACGGCGGGGCGATTCACGAGTCGAAGTCGACCGTGACCTCGTCGCTGACGGGGAAGGTCTGGCAGGTGAGCACGAAGTTCGCGGCCACCTCGGCGTCTTCGAGGGCATAGTTGCGGACCATGTCGACCTCGCCGCCGCAGATCTTCGCCCGGCAGGTCCCGCACACCCCGCCCTTGCAGGCGAACGGCAGATCCGTCCGCGACTCCTGCGCGGAGTCGAGGATCGTCTTGGACTGCGACATCGCCGAGGTGGTCCTACGTCCGTCGAGGACGATCGTGACCTCGCTGGTGGCCCCCTCGAGGGCCTTGTCCGCGTGGACGACCTCCGGCGGGGGTTCGTCGACGTAGAAGAGTTCGAAGTGGACGCGTTCCCCCAGCACACCGAACTCGGCGAGCACCTCGCGGGCATCGCTGAGCATGCCGAAGGGCCCGCACAGCCACACATGGTCCATGTCCCCGGCGGGCACGAGCGAGGTGAGCAGCTCCCGCAGCTTCTCAGCGTCGAGACGACCGGAGAAGAGTTCGACTTCACGGGGTTCGCGGGAGAGGACGTGGATGAGGTCGAGCTGCTGGTTGCGGGCGTCCTTGAGGTCGGCGAGTTCCTCGGCGAACATCACGGTGTTCGTGTTCCGGTTGCCGTAGAGCAGGGTGACCGAGGCGTCCGGGTTGCTCAGCACGGTCGTCGCGATCGAGAGCATCGGGGTGATGCCCGAGCCTGCGGCGATGCACAGGTGCCTGCCGCCGAGTTCGGGGTCGGCCTGGAAGGATCCGCTCGGCGGTTGGACTTCGATGGTCTCACCGGGGCGGACGTCGTTGACGAGCCACCGGGAGAAGAGTCCGTCGGGAATCTCGCGGACCCCGATGCGCGGGTCTGTTCCGGCCGGGGCGCAGATCGAATACGAGCGGCGGTGTTCGGCGCCGTCGATCATCCGCCGCAGGGTCAGGGACTGTCCGGCGGCGAAGTCGAAGAGCTCCGCGTAGTCGTCCGGGACGGCGAAGGTCACGGCCGCGGAATCCTCGGTGAGGTGGTCGACGGACTTGACCGTGAGCGGGTAGAAGGCCGTGCGTGAGGAGGGGTCCGTGGGCGCAGGAGCACCGGCCGCCTCGGCGTTCTGATTGATCGTCTCGGTCATCAGATCTCCTTCACGTGTTCGAACGGTTCGAGGCAGTCGAGGCACTGGTACATCGCCTTGCAGGCGGTCGGCCCGAATTCCGAGGACAGGCGCACATTCTCCGAACCGCACAGGGTGCAGACCACGGCCCGACGGGTGGGCATGAGGGTCAGGGCCACGGGTCCCTGTCGTGTCGGAGCCTGCCCCGGGGGCGAGATTCCCGCTCCCTTGAGGGCCTTCCGTCCCTCCTCGGTGATCCAGTCGCTGGTCCAGGCCGGGGACAGGGACACCCGCACTTCGGCGTCGGGGAATCCCGCGTCCTGGAGTTCGCGCTGCAGGTCATCGCGCATCGTCGCCATCGCCGGGCACCCGGAATAGGTGGGCGTGATCGTCACGACGACGCGGCCGTCCTCGATCGTCACCTCACGAAGGACGCCGAGGTCGACGAGCGTGAGCATCGGCATCTCCGGGTCGGTCACGCGGGCCGCGGCGGCACGGGCACGGTCGATCGCAGCAGTCCGGGTTTCGAGTGTTGCGGTCACCACTGTCCCTCCGGGTGCTGACGGGCGACGACCTGCATATCGGCGAGCATCTTCGACAGAGCTTCGGTGTGCAGTCCGTCGCGGCCCTTCTGACCGCGGACTCCGGCCAGTGCGCCGCGTTCGGGCCGGTCGATGCCGGCCGCGGCGAAGACCTGATCGATGATGACCCCGGCTTCGTCGGCCACCTCGGCGGGGTCGATGCCGATGCCGGCGGCTGCCACCGAGGCTTCGATCGGGTGGGTCTCGAAGAGCTCGGCCCACAGCGGCCACAAGCCGTTCAGGGCGGTGAGCAGTCGGGTCTTCGATTCCGCGGTGCCGCGGGCCAGGGTGAGGACCCAGCGGCCGGCGAAGTCGCGGTGATAGGACATCTCCTTCACGCCTTTGTCGGCGATGGCCGCGAGCACGGAGTCGCGGCTGGATGTCAGCCGTTCGAAGATGGCCAGGCGCCAGGTGGAGTAGATGAGGATCTTCGCGGCCGCCTCGGCGAAGTCGCCGTTTGGCACCTCGGCGAGGCGGACGTTGCGGAACTCGAGGTCCTCACGGAAGTACGCGAGCCGGTCCTCGTCGGGCACCGGCGAGCCCTCCGGCAGCTCGGGCACGAGGGCCGGATCGGCAGCCGCGGCGCGGGCGAGCAGGAGCCGGGCCTGGCCGAGCAGATCGAGGGAGATGTTCGCGAGCGCGATGTCCTCTTCGAGGTCAGGAGCGTTGGAGCACCATTCGGAGATCCGCTGGGAGAAGATCAGGGCGTCGTCGCCGAGCATCAGGCAGTAGGCGGCGAGTTCCTTGGGGTCGACGCCCTCGGGCACGGTGGTGTCGACGCCGGCCAGAGGATCCTCGAAGTCGGTGCCGAAGGCCCAGTGGGCGTCGTTGACGAGCAGCCCGGAGTAGGCGTTGTCGTGGTCGCCGTGTTCGACATTGGTGCCGGCCTCGTCGTGGCCGACGTGGATGTTCGGTTCGTTCGTCATCGTCGCGGCCGCCTCACATGTGGGGGACATCGTCGGGGATGTCGTAGAAGGTCGGGTGGCGGTAGACCTTGTCGCCGGAGGGGGCGAACATGGGGTCCTTCTCGTCCGGGCTCGAGGCCGTGATGTCGGCCGAGCGGACGACCCAGATGCTCACGCCCTCGTTGCGCCGGGTGTAGACGTCGCGGGCGTGGCGGATAGCGAGCTGGTCATCGGGTGCGTGCAGCGAGCCGACGTGGACGTGGTTGAGTCCGCGCTTGCCGCGCACGAAGACCTCGTAGAGCGGCCATTCGCCGCGAGGTGCTGCGCCCGCCGAGGTGGGGCCGGGGGTGGTCTCGGTCATTTCGCGGCCTCCTCGGCTGGGGTGGATTCGGTCGGTCCTTCGGGGTTCTCGGCGAAGGCGAGCGCGGCTTCGCGCACCCAAGCTCCGTCGTCCCAGGCGCGCTTGCGGTGGGCCAGACGCTGCTCGTTGCAGGGACCGTTGCCCTTGACGACGGCCCAGAACTCGTCCCAGTCGGGCGTCGAGAAGTCGTAGTGTCCGCGCTCCTCGTTCCACTTCAGGCCTTCATCGGGGAAGGTCACGCCGAGGGCTTCGGCCTGCGGGACGGACATGTCGACGAACTTCTGGCGCAGCTCGTCGTTGGTGTGGGTCTTGATGCCCCATTCCATCGACTGCTCGGTGTTCGGGGAGTCATCATCGGGAGGTCCGAACATCATCAGCGCCGGCCACCAGAAGCGGTTGACCGATTCCTGCACCGAGGCACGCTGTTCCTCGGTGCCGCGCATCATCGTCATCAGCAGCTCGTAGCCCTGCCGCTGGTGGAAGGACTCCTCCTTGCAGATGCGGATCATCGCCCGACCGTAGGGGCCGAACGAGGTCCGGCACAGGGGCACCTGGTTGCAGATCGCGGCCCCGTCGACGAGCCAGCCGATGGTGCCGACGTCGGTGTAGGACAGGGTCGGGTAGTTGAAGATCGAGGAGTACTTCTGCTTGCCGGCGACGAGCTTCTCGGTGAGTTCGTTGCGGGTGGCGCCGAGGGTCTCGGCGGCCGAGTAGAGGTAGAGACCGTGACCGGCCTCGTCCTGGACCTTCGCGAGCAGGATCGCCTTGCGCCGCAGCGAGGGAGCCCGGGAGATCCAGTTGCCCTCGGGCTGCATGCCGATGATCTCCGAGTGGGCGTGCTGGGCGACCTGTCGGATGAGGGTCTTGCGGTACTTCTCCGGCATCCAGTCGCGGGGTTCGATCCGATCCTTGGACGAGATCGTGTCCTGGAACTGCGCCTCGAGCTCCGCCTCGGCGTCCGCCGCCGGGACCCCGGGACCTGTGATGTCTGTTGTCATGACCACTCCACCTCTGACCGTTCCGCCATTGGATACGTCTTCATCGGACTCCACACTGTACTCGCGCGGCATTCTTCGCGCGGCCCTAACGTGAGTCGATGCTGATCCCGAGCGAAATCAATTACTGACCATTTGTTCTGTATTCCTTGGTCACCAGTGTGGCACACCCCACGCCGAGGCGCAACGCAGAAGCGGGCGGGGGCACCGGCAGTGCGCTTCAATGCGCAGCGCCAGGGCTGACGGCCGCCCAACTTGACAGAGACGCCGATCACAACGATATTTATTGACCAGATGGTCGTTTATTCGCGTGGCTCGGCACACTCTCGTCGATCGCGCTCAGTGACTCAAGGAGGAGCCGACATGGGAGAACCCGGCCAGGAGACCACGACAGCCCGCAGCGAGGAACTCACCGGTGCCGCCGCGATGTTCGCGGGCGACCGCGCCTCCCAGCACCTGGGCATCACCGTCGATGACCACGGTCCCGGCTGGGCACAGTGCTCGATGACGGTCACCGAGATCATGACCAACGGCCACGGCATCACCCACGGCGGCTACGTCTTCCTCTTCGCCGACACCACCTTCGCCATGGCCTGCAACTACCCCGGATCGATCACGGTCGCCTCGGGCGGGGACATCGACTTCCTCAAGCCCACCTATCTCGGCGACGAGCTCGTCGCCCGCGGCCGCGAGGTCATCAAGCAGGGCCGCTCGGGCATCTACGACGTCACCGTCACCCGAGATGACGAGACCATCGCCGTCTACCGCGGACGCTCCCGCACCCTCCCGGCACCGAAGCCAGCCACCGCCGAGACGCAGACTCCTGCCACCTCCGAGGCGCAGACGCCGGCCACCCCCTGATTTCACCGCAGGGACCGCCTCACCCGGCGGTCCGCGGTCACGGCGCAGCCACCTCGGCGCCCGTCGCATGTGCATCACAACAGAATTCCCAAGGAGACGACGATGACTTCCACCACCCCCGACCCTGGCCTGACGCTGGGCCTCGACGAGCTGCGCGCCGACCAGCTCGCCAACCTCCAGACTACCGTGAGAACCGTGTATGAGAAGGTGCCGTTCTACCGGCAGGCCTTCGACGACCTCGGCGTCGCCCCGGCCGACATCACGAGCCTCGAGGACATCGCGAAGCTGCCGTTCACGAACAAGCAGGACCTGCGCGACAACTATCCCTTCGGGCTCTTCGCGGTCCCCCGCGAGCAGGTCGCGCGCATCCACGCCTCCTCCGGCACCACCGGCCTGCCCACCGTCGTCGGCTACACGCAGAAGGACCTCGACAACTGGTCGAGCCTCATCGCGCGGTCGATCATCGGTGCCGGCGGCAAACCCGGGCAGATGATGCACAACGCCTACGGCTACGGTCTGTTCACCGGCGGCCTCGGCGTCCACGGGGCCGAGCGGCACGGGTTCACCGTGGTCCCGATCTCCGGCGGACAGACCCAGCGGCAGGTCCAGCTGATCCAGGACTTCAAGCCCGAGATCATCACGGCCACCCCGACCTACCTGCTGACCATCCTCGACGAGTTCCGCAAGCAGGGCATCGATCCCACCTCGACGAGCCTCAAGGTTGCGATCTGCGGCGCCGAACCGTGGACGGATGAGATGCGCAAGGAGATCGAGCGGTCCTTCGACATCGATGCCGTCGACATCTACGGACTCTCCGAGGTGATGGGTCCGGGCGTGGCCTGCGAATCCGCGGAGACCAAGGACGGCCCGACGATCTGGGAGGACCACTTCTACCCGGAGATCGTCGATCCCTTCACCGGTGAGGTCCTGCCCGACGGCGAGGAGGGCGAACTCGTCTTCACCTCGCTGACGAAGGAGGCCCTGCCGATCATCCGCTACCGCACGCACGATCTGGCGAGCCTGCTGCCAGGCACCGCGCACCCGAACCACCGCCGGATCTCCCGGATCACCGGCCGCTCCGACGACCTCATCATCATCCGCGGAGTCAACGTGTATCCGGCCAATGTCGAGTCCGTGCTCTTCGAGTTCGAACACCTCAGCCCGCACTTCCAGCTCGTCCTCACCCGGCCGGACCGGATGGATGAGGTCACGGTCGAGGTCGAGTCCCGCGAGGGAGTCGGAGCCGTCGAGCTCGAGGGACTCGACCGGCTGGTCGCCGCCCGGATCAAGGAGCGCCTCGGCGTGACCTCGACCGTGTCCGTGATGTCCCCGGGTGAGCTGCCACGCTCGGTCGGCAAGCTCAAGCGCATCATCGACCGCCGCGAAGGCATCCGGTGATCAACGTCGCCGTCATCGCGCGGAGGGCCGGGGTGACCCGGATGGCCGGTGTGACGCGGCTGATCGGTGTGACGCAGCTCGCGGCGCCCGCCGAGGTGGCTGGTTAGACTAGTGCGCATGTCGAAAACGACCTCACCTGGGCGGACACCGGAGCAGACGCCGGACCCTGAGTCCGATGCGGGCCCTATGTCTGGTGTGGGCCCTGCCATAGACGCGCAGACGGATTCCCCCGCCGAGGCGAGCGCACCGTCCCAGACCAAGCGCACCCGCCGCGGTCGCCCCGGCTACGACCGAGAGACGCTGATCAACAAGGCCACCGAGGTGTTCGTGGCCCGCGGCTACGACGGGACCTCCATGGACACCGTGGCCCGCGAACTCGGCATCACGAAGTCCGCGATCTACCATCACGTCACCTCGAAGGAGGAGCTGCTGCGGTTGGCGATCAACCGCGGCATCGACGCCCTCGACTCCGCGGTCGAGCTCGAGAGTCAGCGGTCGGGGCTCAATGCGCTCGAGCGTCTGCGTCTGGCCGTCCACGCCAGCGTCGTCATCCTCATCGAGTACCACCATTCGGTGACCCTGCTGCTGCGGGTGCGCGGCAATTCGCCCGTCGAACTCGAGGCGCTTGAACAGCGCCGCCGCATCGATGACAAGATCAGAGTCCTCGTCAAGGCCGCCATCGCCGAGGGCGGCCTCCGCTCGGACTTCACGCCCGGCCTGATCACCCGCCTGCTCTTCGGCATGGTCAACTCGATCACCGAGTGGTACCGCCCCGGCTACCCGATCGACCCGAAGACCATCGCCGACGCCGTCACCTCGATGGCCTTCGAAGGCCTCGAAACCTGAGGACCCGAGGCCTCAACTCCTCCGACAGGCGAGCCGCTGATGACCGCGGCGCACGGCCTGGAGAGGTGATGAATCCGGGCGCAGGTGCGAATCGGTCGGGCACACTGTGAACATGACGTCATCACCTGCGCCGATTCCCGTGATCCTCAACCCGGCGGCCCGCCGCGGTGCCGTGCGCAAGAGGATCGCCCCGCTGCGCGAAGCCTTCGCCGTCGAGGGAATCGAAACGTCGGTGGTCGAGAGCAGGAGCCTACGACATGCCGCCGAGCTTGCCGCCGGATTCGCTGCCCAAGGCACGCCGACCGTCGCCTCCCTCGGCGGAGACGGCCTGGTCCGCGCGGTCGCCTCCGGTCTCGTCGGTACGGAGTCCGCTCTGGGCATCATTCCCGGTGGGCGCGGCAACGACTTCACCGGCAAGCTCGGCATCCCGAAGGACATCGCGGCCGCGGCCGCAATCGTCTCTTCCGGGCGTGACCGCACCATCGACGTCCTCGATCTCGACGGTCATATCTGCGTCGGCAACGTCAGCCTCGGCCTGGATTCGGCGGTGCTCGGCTACGCGGATTCGGCCCGTCGCATCAACGGGCATTGGGTCTATCTCTACGGGGTGGCTCGTGCCGTCATGCGGCCTGCCCGCATCCGTCTGGAGCTGACCATCGACGGTGAGCTCACTGAGTTCCACGGGCTCTCGGCGGGTTTCGCCAACTCAGGCCGCTACGGCGGAGGCCTCAGACTCTCGCCCGAGGCCGAACTCGACGATGGTCTCATCGATGTCGTCCTGTTCAAGGACGCACCCGTGCCCCGACTGGCGGTGGAACTCCTCTGGTTCCTGTCTGGGCACCACCGTCGGCATCCGCACATCGAATTCGC
This sequence comes from Brevibacterium sp. GP-SGM9, assembly GCF_047300845.1. Lineage (NCBI taxonomy): Bacteria > Bacillati > Actinomycetota > Actinomycetes > Micrococcales > Brevibacteriaceae > Brevibacterium > Brevibacterium sp. GP-SGM9. The sequence goes on from NZ_CP178563.1 coordinate 2,307,663, forward strand.
TCGTGCCCGTCAGGTGCACATCGCCGCGCCCGAGAACGCGGACCCGATCGAGCTCTTCGCCGACGGTGACGCCGTGGCGCACACGCCGGCGACGCTGACGATCCGTCCCGCCGCGCTCAAGGTCCGCGTCGCGTCTATTCCTTCGCCATCAAGGTGAGCGCGTCGTACTTCGCCACGGGTTCCTCGTTCTGGTTGACCACCTCGGCGTCCTGATCGATGACAAGCTCCACGTCCCCGGCAAAGCCGCCATCGCCGACGCCGTCACCTCAATGGCCTTCGAAGACCTCAAGACCTGAGACTCAGCCAGTGCCAGACTGGGGCCTGATGCCTGAGACCTCACGCCCCGGGCAGTGAGTTGCGGACGATCTGTGTCGAGATCGCGCGCGGATCCCAGCACGGATCGTCCGCAGCTCGCAGGTGTCTCGTCTACGCTCGCCAGCGTCGCGTCTACTCCTTCGCAACCAAGGTGAGCACGTCGTACTTCGCCACGGGCTCCTCGTTCTGGTTGACCACCTCGGCGTCCCAGCGGACCTCGCCGTATTCGTCGGTCTCACGCGGGGTGATGCGCTTGGCCGTGAGCGTCACCTTGAGCGAATCCCCCGGTGAGACCGGGGTGATGAAGGTCAGGCCTTCGAGGCCGTAGTTCGCGAGCACCGGGCCCGGGTCCGGCTGGACGAAGAGACCGGCGGCGAAGGACACGATGAGGTAGCCGTGGGCGACCCGACCGGGGAAGAACGGATTCGCGGCCGCCGCCTCCTCGTCGGTGTGGGCGTAGAAGGTGTCCCCGGTGAACTCCGCGAAATGCGCGATGTCCTCGAGGCTGACCTCCCGCCACTCGGATTCGAGGGCGTCGCCGATCCGCAGATCCGCCAGGGATCTTGTGAAGGGATGCGCACCGAGGCGGCGCTCGGCCCCCGCGACCCATTCCCCGCCGATGGCGGTGAGCATGTCCGGGGAGGCCTGGATCGCGGTGCGCTGCATGAAGTGTTCGACGCCGCGCAGTCCGCCCATCTCCTCGCCGCCGCCGGCTCGACCGGGGCCGCCGTGGATGAGGGTGGGCAGGGGCGAGCCGTGTCCGGTCGACTCCTCGGCGTCGTCGCGGTCGAGGACGAGGATGCGGCCGTGCCAAGGGGCGACCTGACGGACGAATTCGGCGGCGAACTCCGCGTCGTGGGTGACGACCGAGCCGACGAGGGAGCCGCGTCCGCGAGCGGCAAGTCGGACGGCCTCCTCAGTGGTCGAATAGGTGATGAGCGAGGTCACCGGGCCGAAGGCCTCGATGTCATGGACGGCATCGGACCAGGCATCGTCGGCCTGGAGGACCGTGCCGGCGACATAGGCACCGCCCAGCTCGGCGGCCAGCCTGTCGGATTCCTCCCGCCCTCCGGCCAGCAGGTGCGCTCCCCCGGCGATGATCTCGTCGATCGCGTCGAGGACGTCGGTTCGCTGCTTGTCCGAGACGACGGGGCCCAGACGCGTGGACTTCTCGCGCGGGTCGCCGACCGTCTGCGTGGCGAGCTTCGCGGTGATGGCCTCCCCGACCGCCTCGGCATGGGCAACGGGTACGAAGGTGCGGCGGATCGCGGTGCACTTCTGACCGGCCTTGACGGTCATCTCGGCGACGACGCCGGAGACGAAGAGGTCGAACTCCTCGGTACCCGGGCCGGAATCGGGACCAAGCAGGGAGAAGTTGAGCGAGTCCGCCTCGGCGAAGAAGCGGGTGCCGCGGTCACGCACACAGTCGAGGTCGCCGAGGCGGCGCGCCGTGGCCGCGGATCCGGTGAAGGCGATCGCGTCCTGTTCGGCCAGGTGGTCGAAGAGCGGGGTGACATCGCCGCACACGAGCTGGATGGAGCCGGCGGGCAGGAGGCCGGAGTCGATCATGTCGGCGACGACTGCGCGGGTCAGGTGTGCGGTGTCGGTGGCGGGTTTGACGACGACGGGGACGCCGGCTGTGAACATCGGCCCGAACTTCTCGAGCATGCCCCAAACGGGGAAGTTGAAGGCGTTGATCTGGAGTGCCAGACCCTGCCGGGAGGTCAGGATGTGGCGGCCGAGGAAGGTGCCGTTCTTCGACAGGCGTTCGACTCCCCCGTCGAGGTGGACGGTCGAGTTCGGCATCTGGCGGCGGGCGACGCCGGAGTAGGTGAAGAGCGTGCCGATGCCGCCTTCGATGTCGACGAATCCGTCGCGCTTGGTGGTGCCGGTGGAGAACGAGAGCTCGTGGTAGTCCTTGGCGCGCTCCATGAGGTGGGCGCCGAGCTTCTTGAGGATCACACCGCGCTGGTGGAAGGTGAGCTTCTGCAGTTCGGGGATGCCCGTGGACCGTGCGTAGTCGTTCACGGCGGCGAAGTCGATGCCCGCCGAGGTGACGTGATGGGTCAGCGTCCCGTTCGTCGCGTCGTGCACGGGACGGGCATCGAGCGCATCCGGGTTCGGGGTGTGCCAGGCTCCGGCCACATAGGAACTGAGAATCTCGGTCATGGTTGGTCTCCCCTTGTCGCACGGTTGGACGCGCGGATGCCCGCACGACCACTGACGTTGCGCGGCGGCCGAATTCGGCACCGCTGCCGATCTCTGAACAATATACTAACCAATCGGTCGGTTATTGTCATCGGCATTGCGCGCGGTCGGGCGATCACCGCCGCACTCCACGTTGGGGCACCCCTCCCGACAAGCCGCCCATCCCCCATGTGACACCGATCACCGACTGCACTATGATCGGGCACAATAACTGACCAAACAGTCACCATTGTCCGCGCGCAGCAGCTCAACGGAGAACACTGCGTTCCGGACCCGGGATTTCAACGGAGAGATCACCCATGTCCACTGCATCGCCCGCGGCACCTACGCCCACGTCGTCGATTACGCGCGAGGAACGCAAGGTCCTCGCCGGAACCCTCGTCGGCACCACCATCGAGTGGTACGACTTCTTCATCTACGCCCAGGCCGCCGGGCTCATCCTCTCGAGCCAGTACTTCGGGCCGCTCGCCGCGGACAACCCGGCACTCGGACAGATCATGGCGTGGGCGTCTCTGGGCATCTCCTTCCTCTTCCGCCCCTTGGGCGCGATCATCGCGGGCCACCTCGGCGACCGGATCGGGCGGAAGAAGATGCTCGTGCTCACCCTCATCCTCATGGGAGCCGCGACCTCGCTCATCGGCCTGCTGCCGACCTACGCCGCGATCGGCGTGGGCGCTCCGATCCTGCTCACACTGCTGCGGATCCTCCAGGGCTTCTCCGCCGGCGGTGAATGGGGCGGTGCGGCCCTGCTCTCCGTCGAGCACGCGCCCGTGAACAAGCGCGGCATCTTCGGCGCCTACCCGCAGATCGGCGTGCCGGTGGGCATGATCCTCGCCACCGGCGTCATCTGGATCCTCACCACGGTGCTGACGCCGGAGCAGTTCGCGAGCTTCGGGTGGAGGATCCCGTTCCTGTTCTCCGTCGTCCTCGTCTTCATCGGCTATTACATCCGCCGCCAGGTCGAGGAGTCCCCGGTCTTCGCCGAACTCGCCGAACGTCGCGCCGAATCCTCGGCACCGCTGGGCACCCTGTTCAAGAAGAACACGAAGGAGGTCATCCTCTCCGCGCTCATCTTCATCGGCAACAACGCCGTGGGCTACATGATCATCGCGTTCTTCGCCGCTTACGCCTCGCGCCCGCTCGCCGAGGGCGGAGCCGTCGGCCTCGACCGGGCACCCGTGCTCCTGGCCACGACCCTGGCGAGTTTCGGCTGGCTGGTCTTCACAATGTGGGGCGGAGCGCTCTCGGACCGGCTCGGACGGGTGCGCACCTTCCAGATCGGCTACATCCTCCTCATCCTCTGGCTGATCCCGACGTTCCTCATGATCGATACGGGCAGCATCTGGATGTACGGCATCGGCATCTTCGTCCTCACCGTCGGCATGGGCCTGTCCTATGGCCCGATGTCGGCGATGTACGCGGAGATGTTCCCGCCCCAGGTCCGCTATTCGGGAGTGTCCATCGGCTACGCCCTCGGAGCGATCCTCGGCGGGGCTTTCGCCCCGACCATCGCCGAGTCCCTGCTCGCCAGCACCGGCACATCCCTGTCGATCGCGATCTACATGATCATCGTGTGCATCATCTCGCTCATCGCCGTCAGCCTGGTCAAGGAGACGAAAGGCAATCCGCTGGGCGTCGTCGCACACCACTGAGCACCGTCATCACCGACGACCCCATCGACAACTCCGCCGAGGTGGCCGGAAGTTCCCGTGCCACCTCGGCACAGCGGGCACGTTTGCTAGCCTGAGCGCATGAGCGAACCAGCCCGGACGGAACCGACCCAGCTCACCTACCCCGACGTCGAGGCTGCCGCTGCGCGGATCGCCGGGCGCATCCGCCCGGTCACCGTCGCCTCGGCGCAGCCGGGTCCCCCCACCGAGGCGGCCACTCCGACCGGTGCGACGTGGAGTGCACCGCCGACCGGTGACCCGACGGCCTCCGGCCTGTACTTCGCCCTCGAGTTCATGCAGTACACGGGCACGTTCAAGGCCCGCGGCGCGCAGAACTTCATCCAGACCCACCTCGAGCAGGGCACGTTTCCCGAGGCGGGAGTAACGATCGCCTCGGGCGGCAATGCGGGGCTGGCCTGCGCATGGGCGGCCCGGGATGCTGGGGTCCGGGCAACGGTGTTCCTCCCGACCACCGCACCCGAGGTCAAGGTCGAGCGGCTGCGCTCCTACGGCGCCGAGGTGCGCCTGAGCGGTTCGGAGTACGCCGAGGCGGCCGCCGCCTGCCAGGAGTTCGTCGAGTCCTCGGGGGCTTTGGCTTCGCATGCCTATGACAATCCGCTCATCGCCGCCGGCGCGGGGACTCTCATGACCGAGATCCTCACCCAGGTGCCCGACCTCGACACGGTCGTCGTCTCCGTCGGCGGAGGAGGGCTCTTCGCGGGAGTCGCCACGGCGGCGACGTTCCATGGGGTCCGCACGGTGGCCGTGGAGCCTGCGAACTGCCGCGCGCTGGGTGCCGCGCTGGAGGCCGGAGAGCCCGTGGATGTGCCGGTCGATTCGGTGGCCGCGGACTCACTGGGCGCCCGCCGAGCCACGCCTCTGGCTCTGGCCGCTGCGCAGACCGATCTGGTCACCTCGGTGCTCGTCGACGATGAGCAGATCATCGCGGCGCGGCGTCACCTGTGGGACGGTCACCGACTGGCCGTCGAACATGCCGCGGCGACGGCCCTGGCGGGAGTCCACGGCTCGAAACCGTCTGCCGGATCGGGCGGCTACACTCCGGCGGAGGATGAGAAGGTGTGCGTCGTATTGTGCGGGGCGAACACCGGCCTCGGCGATCTCTGAGGGTCCGGCGCAGAGCGCCCACAGAACGCGCTGGCGTCAGTACCTCTGCGTGCGGTCCTTGTCTTTGGACCTGAGCATCTGCTTGATCAGCGCGAAGATGACCGCCGCGACGACGACGGCGATGATGGCCTTGACGAGGAACCAGGCGATCGAGAACGCGACGTTGACCACCCACCACGCGATGATGATGGCGATGATTGCGCCGATGACGCTCCAGACGGTACTCATCTTCATGCTTCAAGCCTAGGCCCCGGCGCAGACCCGCGCAATGACGCGGCCGCCCAACGTGCCCGACTCACACGAACCTCACACCGCCAGCGGCCGCTCACGGATCGCCCGCGCCGACCACCGGCCGTCGGTAAATCCGACCTCGATCGGGTGTTCGAAGGCGGCGCTGACCGCCGCGGTGGTGAGCACCTCGGCGATGGGACCTGCCGCGGTCAGCCGACCGTGTGAGATCAGGGCCGCATGCGAGGTCGACTCCGGGATCTCCTCGAGGTGATGGGTGACGAGCAGGGTCGCGAGTTCCGGCGCACTCTGTGACAGGGCGTCGATGGTCTCGAGCAGCTGTTCGCGGGCGGCCACGTCGAGGCCGGTGGTCGGTTCGTCGAAGAGCAGCAGTTCGGGGTCGGCGATGAGCGACCTGGCGACGAGGGCTCGGCCCCGCTCCCCTTGGGACAGGATCTTCCACCCGGCCTGCGTGCGGGCGGAAAGCCCCACCTCGGCGATGAGATCGTCGGCCTTCGCGAGCTCCACGTCGCTGGGCTCCCAGCGGAACGGGCGCTCGATGGTGCCGGTCAGTCCGGTCAGGACGACCTCCCGCACGGACAGGTTCGAGCGCAGGGGGTGACGCGGATTCACATGGCCGATGTGGCGGCGCAGCGCGGCCAGCTCGACCCGGCCCATCCGCTGCCCGAGGATGTCCACGGTCCCTGAGGTGGGGAAGACCTGCGCCGAAGCGAAGCTGAGGATCGTCGACTTCCCTGCCCCGTTCGGGCCGATGAGCACCCAGTGCTCGCCCGCGTCGATGCACAGGTCGATCCCGTGGAGGATCTTCGTCTCCCCACGCCGGAACGTCACCCCGTCCAGATCCAGGACTCTGTCACTCACGGTGCCCTCACTCGCCTCTCGCGTCTTCGGGATCCCACCTTCCGGTCGGATCGTCTCGATTCTAGATCCGAGCCACGCCGAGGCGGTCGTGCACCGGCCGAGCGATGTTCCACATCATGGATCCCCGGGAATCGTCGCCGGCGCCGTGGGGATGTCGATCTCATCGGCTGTGTCGGCGGCTCCCGCCTCGATCAGCGCCACCTCGACGTCGGGATCCTCGCTCAATCGTGCGGCCAGCACACATCCGGCAGAACCTGCTCCTACAACGATGTAGTCGTACATCTGTTCCTCACTTTCACTACTCTGTGTCCTTCGAGTGTGATGCCCGACACAGAGATGGGGCTTCGTGAGGAATCCCAGACTCCACGGCGACCGGTTGTGAGCCGACCACAAATCGCTCGAGGGCCCCGACCGGGACGCGATTCCACCGCGGTCTCTGTCGCGCGCCATAATGGAGGCATGCACGACGGCACCGGCCCCAACGACGAACACCGCATGCGGATGCGCGGCAAGATCCTGCGCAGGTCCGCCTCCTTCAACGTCGCCCACGCCGTCGACGACATCGAGCCCGGCACCGGCGCCCAGAGCATCCAACGCGCCCTTTCCCTGCTCAACCTCGTCGGGCTCATCGCCGGCGAGCGCCGAGGCGGGGCCGGGCTGTCCGAGATCGCCTCGATCAGCGGGCGCCCCAAGGCCAGCGTCCACCGCATGCTCCAGGCGCTGATCGCAATGGGCTATGTCGAACGCCTGGACGAGGGCGGGTACCGCCTCGGCGTGCAGTCTCAGATCCTCGGTCAGCTCGCCCAGAAGTCCGTGGATCCGCTGGTCACGGAGTCGGAGTCGGGCCTGCTGCGGCTGGCCGAGCTGAGCCGGGACACGGCGTTCCTGACCCTGCGCACCGGCAACTTCTCGATCTGCGCCCGCCGCGAGGAGGGGTTCGGGGACATCCTCAACAATGCTCTCTCCGTCGGCGATCGCCATCCGCTGGGCATCGGGGCCGGCAGCCTCGCGATCCTCTCGGAGCTCACCCCCGCCGAGGTGGACGCCCAGTTCGAGGCCAATGCCCAGCTGCTGACCGAGCGCTACCCGAAGGTCTCGGTGCCCCAGCTGCTCGACATCATCGACCAAGCCCGCAGCGACGGCTTCGTCCACAACCCCGGCCTGTTCGCGCAGGGCTCGTGGGCCGTCGGCGTGCCCCTGCGCATCCGCGGCACCCGTCCGCGCGCTGCCCTGTCGATCGCGAGCATCCCCGACCGGGTCACCGGAACCCGCGTCGAACGCCTCGTCGCGCTACTGCGCCGGGAGGCGAAGGCCATCGCCGAGGCTCTTGCCGAGCACCCGAATCCCTGAACCGGCATCGATCCCCTACCCAGCCGAGGCGGTCCCCCGCTGTGCGGCCACCGATTCCAGGATCTCGCCCATCCAGTCCACGGCCGCCGGGTTCACGCCCGACCGGGTGACGAAGGAGACCCGTCGACTGCCGAGGTCCTGCTTCGCCGGCCGCGACTCGACCTCGAAGTCCGCGTCGACGGCGGCTTCGGTGGTCAGGGCCGCACCGAGGCCCTCGGCGACGAGTCCGTGGATCATATAGAGGTCATCGCTGCGCATGAGCTCGCGCAGCGGCAGACCCAGCGACCGGTAGACCCGCCGGAGCACCCGCACCGAGGCTTCGGCCTCGTTCCGGCTGCACACCCAGGCGACGTCGCCCATGGTCGCAAGATCGAGCACCTCGTGGCGGGCGAGCTCCCCATCACGGGCGACCATCACCCGGTAGGGCTCCTCGAGCAGGGTGCGCAGCCGCAGTTCGGGGCCGAAGAACTCGGGCAGCTCGGGGGTGTCGTAGATGAGGCCGGCGTGGACCTCTCCGCGCTGGAGCAGCCGCACCACCTCGGTGGGTTCAGCCTCGACGACCTCGACGCGCACGGACCTGCGGGCCTGGAGTTCGGCGATCGCGGCGGGCAGCAGGCGTGAGCCGATCGAGGAGAAGCTGCCGATGCGCAGGGTGACCACCCCGGCGTCGCGCTGCGCGGTCACGAGCGCCTCGGCTCGGTCGATGCGCGCGATGACCGGTGCGATCTCCTCGGCGAAGGACTCCCCCAGAGGTGTCAGCCGGGCCCCGCCGCGGGAACGCTCGACGAGCTTGACCCGCAGGTGCGATTCGAGGGTGCGCAGATGATGGGTCACGGTCGGCACCCCATGGTCGAGCACCTCGGCGGCCCGATTGAGGCTCCCCGCCTCGCGGATGGCCAGGAGGACTCGGAACTGCTGCAGATTCATCATGACATAGCCACTATGTCACGGTGATCGAATTCCTGCTATAGCGTAGGTCAGTCGCACGTCCCTACTGTGGGTCATATGCGCACGATCAACCATTCTCAGACCTCCCCAGCCACCGCCGCCGGCCCGGTCGGACTCGACCAGAGCGCGGCGCCCTACGCCGACGCCATCCGCGCCCTCGGTGCCGAGGACTGGCAGCGCTTCCACGTCCCGGCACATCAGGGTTCTGCCGATCACGCCCCGGGCCTGGCCGATGTCGTCGGCGCCGAGGCCCTGCGCATCGACTTCCCGATGCTCTTCAGCGGCATCGATCAGGAGAACTGGCGGATGATCGATCATTCGCGTGAGACCCCGATCGTCCGTGCTCAGGCGCTGGCCGCCGAGGCCTGGGGAGCGGCCCGCACGTGGTTCATCACGAACGGCGCCTCGGGCGGCAATCACATCGCCACGACCGTCGTGCGGGGGCTAGGGCGCGAGTTCGTCCTCCAGCGCAGCGTCCATTCCTCCGTCATCGACGGCGTCATCCACGCGGAGCTGCGTCCCCACTTCCTCCACCCGCGGGTCGACGCCGGGCTCGGCTCCTCCCACGGGGTCACCCCCGCCCAGGTCGACTTCGCCCTGACCGAACATCCGGAGTCCGCGGCCGTCTACCTCGTGTCCCCGAGCTATTTCGGTGCGGTGGCCGATATCGCCGCCATCGCCGAGGTGGCCCACGCTCACGATGTTCCCCTCATCGTCGATGAGGCTTGGGGCTCCCACTTCGGCATGCACCCGGATCTGCCGGTCAACGCCGTGCGCTGCGGGGCCGACCTCGTCATCTCGAGCACCCACAAAGGGGCGGGTTCGCTGGCCCAGTCGGCGATGATCCACCTCGGGCACGGACCGCAGGCTCGGCGCATCGAGACCCTGGTCGACCGGGTGGTGAAGTCCTACCAGTCGACCTCATGCAGCTCCCTGCTCCTGGCGTCCCTCGACGAAGCCCGCCGGCATCTCGCCACCCACCCCCAGGCGATCGGTGAGACCCTGACCACGGCAGAGGAGCTGCGCACGCGGATCAGGGAGGATGCACGCTTCCGCGATGCCACTCCCGACATCCTCGGCGGGCACGATGCGATCGCGAACGACCCGTTCAAGGTCGTCATCGACACCCGCGGAGCCGGGATCACCGGCACCGACGCCCAATATCGGCTGATCCGGGACCACCGGATCTACTGCGAGCTCGCCACCCCCTCGGCGCTGCTCCTGCTCATCGGGGCCACATCCCCGGTCGATGTCGAGCGGTTCTGGACCGCACTGCAGTCCCTGCCGGTCTCCGAGTCCGAACCGGAGCGTCCGCTCGTCGTTCCCGGCAGCTGCGAGAAACGCATGGACATCGGCGAGGCCTATTTCGCCGAACCGACCACGGTGCCCTTCGCCGAGGCGGTCGGCCGAGTCTCAGCCGACGCCCTGGCCGCGTACCCGCCCGGGGTGCCCAATGTCCTCCCCGGTGAGGTGCTCAGCGCCGAGGTGGTGTCCTTCCTCCGGATGACCGCCGCAGCACCGTCGGGCTATGTCCGCGGTGCCGCGGATTCGGCGATGGACACCTTCCGGGTGGTGACGGAATAGGCGTCTCTCCGAGGTGACCTCACACGACGGACAGCCCCGAGGTCGCGAGCGGGATTCCGTTAGCGTGGAGGCATGGCCGATCACACACAGTCCTCGCCCACCATCACACTCAGCCCCGATGAGCTCGCCGAGCTCTGCGCCCGGGCGATCCGGACCGCCGGAGGGTCGGAGGCGATGGCCGCCAGCCTCGCCGCCGCGACCGTCTCGGCCGAGCGCCGCGGTAAATCACGGCTCGGCGTCGGCCACCTCGGCGACTTCCTCGAAGCTCTGGAAACCGGGCGGATCGACGGGGCCGCGGTGCCCATTCTCGACTCCCCCACTCCCGTCGTCCACCGCGTGGATGCCGGCCATGGCACGGCCCACCTCGCCTTCGACACTGTCTTTGAGACCCTCGTCGACTCGGCGAACCGCTTCGGCATCAGCCTGGCGGCGATCTCGCGCAGCTACACCGCCGGCGAGCTCGCCTGGTTCGTCCACCGGCTCGCCGAACGCGGACTCGTCGCCTGGGCGGGCTCGAATTCCCCGGCGCTGATGAGCCTGTTCGGCTCGACTGACGCGGCGACGGGGACGAACCCGCTCGCCTTCGCCGTCCCGCACCCGGATGGTCCGCGCCTGTTCGACCAAGCCAGCAGCGCCACGGCCTGGGTCAACGTCCGCGAGGCAGCCGAGCGCGACGAGGCGATCCCCGAGGATTGGGCGATCGATCCTCAGGGCGAGGCGACCACCGATGCCGCGGCCGGTCTGGCCGGCACCCTCCTGCCCTTCGGCGGGGTCAAGGGCAGCAACATCGCGATCATGGTCGAACTCCTCGCCACACTCGGCGGCGCCCGCTTCTCACTCGACGCGCCCTCGCACGCAGACGGTGATGAGAATCCGGGCATCGGGCTGACGATCATCGCCGTCGACCCGGAGGTCATCGACCCCGGCTACCGCGAGAGGGTCGCCGCCCACCTCGAGCGTCTGCGCACCGAACACGGCATCGACTTCGGTCGCAAACCCCTCGCCGAGGCGGTCGAGCTCTCCGCGGAGACCGTGACCGAACTCCGGCGTCGGGGGTCGGCGGCGGACTGAGCACGGTCGACAGCGGGACGACCCGCAACCTCGGCGAGGGTGAGCCTCAGCTCTCCAAGGCGGCCAGCGCCGTCCTGATCCGCTCGGTCGCGTCCGGGTCGGTCTCGGCCATCGGTCGCCGAGGTGCTCCGACGGGCAGGCCCCGCAGCTCGAGGCCTTTCTTCACCGACTGGATGAAGGGTTCCGAGATCATCGCGTCGATGACCGGGTAGAGGCGTCGCCATTCGTCCCGGGCACCGTGCAGGTCGCCGTCGGCGATCTTGCGCGAGACCGAGACGATCTCCGCGGGGACGACATTCGCAGCACCTGCGACCATTCCGGCCGCGCCTTCGACGAGACCGGAGTAGATGTAGCTGTCCCAGCCGATGAAGGTGCCGATGACGTCGTTGTGATGGTGGATGAGCCTGAGGGCCTGCTCCCAGTCCGCGCTCGAGTCCTTGATGTAGCGGATGTTCGCGACCTCTTCGGCGAGCTGGCGGACGGTGTCCGGGTCGAGGTTGATGCCGGTCGCGCCCGGAATGTTGTAGAGCATCACGTCGATGTCCACGGCGGCCGCGACGGTCTTGATGTAGTCGACGGTCTCGGCCAGTGTCAGCGGCTCGTAGTACGGTGTCACGATCATGAGGACATCGGCGCCGCAGCGCTGGGCGGCCAGGGAGTGCCGGATGGCCTCCTTCGTGGTCGTGGCTCCGGTCTGTGCGACAACGGGGACGCGGCCGGCGGCGCGGTCGATGACGAACTCGACCATGGACTGGCGCTCTTCGGCGGACATGGTCGCGAATTCGGCGGTCGATCCGCCGACGACGAGTCCGTCGACGCCGCCGTCGATGGACCGGTCGACGACTCGGCCGAGCGCGTCGAAGTCGATGTTCTCCTCGGCGTCGAAGGGGGTGGTCAGGGCGGTGAGGACACCGCTGAGGTTCTCGGTCATGGTTTCTCCTGTGCAGTCAGTGGGGGTTTCGAATCGCTGGAATCGTTGAGGTTCAGCCGTGCTTGGGCGGTTCGTCCTCGTTCGGGTGCTGGACGGGGTGGTGCTTGCGTGTCTGCCGGGCGGTGGCGAGGATGTTCGCCGCTTCCTGGGCCGCGGTGAAGCCGGAGCTGATCGCGGTCTCGGTGTAGAGCGTCCCGAGGTAGTCGCCGGCGAGGAAGACCCGACCGGAGAGGGTGTTGAGGGTCGGTTGGAGTTTGCCGCGACCCGGGAAGCAGTAGGGTGCCCCGGTGCGCCAGCGCTGGACCTGTGCTTCTTCGACCATGCCCGCGAAACCGGGCAGCACTTGGTCGAGGTCCTTGATGTAGGTGTCGAGGATGTCCGCATCGTCGAGGTCGAGCAGCTTCCTGGCGAGACTCGCCGGGGAGAAGGTCATGATGCTGCCGCCGGGCTGGCGTTCGGACTCCGTGCCGCGGACGATGTTGCCCTGGTTCATCACCACGTTGAATGAGCGCTTCGGGGTGGCGATGCCGTAGGCGGCGTCCCAGGGCTGCGGCTCGGTCTCGTTCGTGAGGAAGGCCGCAGACACGTAGGGGCCGTAGACGATCTTGGCCAGGGCCTCGCGCTTGTCCTCCTGCAGATCGACGGCGATCCGGTGAGCCACGGTCGCCGGGGTGGCCAGCACCACCGTGCGCGCCTCGACCTCGTGGTCGATGTCGTCCTGCCGGTAGCGGACGACCACGTGGTCCTTCTTGTGCACGATCTCGTGGACCTTCGCATCGAGCTGGATGTTCTCCTGCAGGGGCGCGGCGATCGCTTCGATGAGGTTCGACGGCCCGCCGCCGATGCTCCGGTTGAGTCCTTGGCCGATGTTCCAGGCCAGGCTGAAGTAGCCGATGCCCGCGCCCGCGGCGAGTTCGTCGGGGTCGGCGGCCGAGCGGGTGATGGTCGGGCGGAACATCGCCTCGGCGTCCTCGGAGAGGTCTCCGATGTAGTCGGCGAAGGACCGGTCGTTCTCGAAGTCGTAGATCCGCTGCTGGCGCATCTCCGCGCTCTCGTTCGGGCGCAGCCGCACCGCCTCGGCGTAGCGGAGGACATCGGCGCTGACCTTGACCCCGGCCTTGATCATCGATGCGCGGTCCTTGAGCGACATCGGAATGCGGAACGGGTAGCTCTGCACCGGGCCCTTGAGCAGCAGCTTTCCGTTCATCGAGATCGCCGACAGCGAGCCGGGGATGTCCGAGGCACGCGTCTGGGTCTCGGTGATGAGCGCATTCGTCGCGGTCTTGCCTCCGGCGAACATGTGCCCACCCCAGTTGAGGAAGTAGCGACCGCGGTTCTCTGACCGGATTCGCCCACCCACACGGTGCTGCGATTCGAGGAGGGTGATGTCCCAGTTGCGCAGTCTCCATGCTGCCGATAGTCCTGCGAGTCCTCCACCGACGATGACGGCATCTTTCATAGGGGGATACCCCCTCTCTCATACACGCCCGCACCCCTTCGCGCGGACTTCTGCAAGAAGCATAGGATGTGATCACATTTAATTGCAAGCGTTGAGCCGGAGTTTTTCTCAGAGATTTTCAGCGGAGGTCCACGACCGCCCGAATCACGCGGAATCAAGTCGAACCAGTTCGGCCGAAACCGACCGTGACCGCTCCTAGTCCTCCAGGACGCTGCGGATCCGACTCACCGCGTCGTCGAAGGAATCGCCGGTCACCCGGGCAGCACTCTCGGCATCGCCGGTGTCCACGGCGTCCATGAGGTGGCGCTGATGCTTGAGCAGCGGGTTGAGGTCGCCGGCTTCCATCTCACGCCTGGCACCGACGAGCTTGTATGCCCGGCACCGCAGCCACAGGGTGCGGATCGTCTCGACGAGGACGGGGTTGCCGGCCGCTGAGTAGATGGTTGCCAGCAGCTCCTCGTCGTGGTCGAGGTAGGCCGCCGGGTCGCCGTGGGCGAGAGACGACTCCATCGCAGAGAACTCCTCGTCGAGCCGCGCCCTGCCGACCTCGTCGAGTCGCTGCGCCCCCTGCACGGTGGCCTCGACCTCGAGGATCCGGCGCACCGAATAGATCTGCAGCAGCTCCTCGGCGGTGAAGGTCTTGACCACGGCTCCGCGGTGCGGGCTGGTCTCGACGAGCCCGACCTCCTCGAGGCGCGCGAGCGATTCGCGCACGGGCATGACGCTCGTGCCCAGCGCGGCCGCCAGCTGGCGGATCCGCAGGCGCTGTCCGCCGCGGTATTCGCCGTTGAGGATGCTGGCCTGCATGGCCTCGAACACCTGGTCGCCGATGCGCGGGCCGATTTCGGTCTCGGTCTGCGCCGAGGACTGGGTCGCCTGGGTCTCGCTCATGCTCGACAGTCTAATCTCGCCGAGGCGGTGCGAACCGCCGTTCGCCGCATCCCGGCCACCGTTCGCCGCACCTTCGCCCGCTGCGCAGCCTCATCACGGCACCACGACCACCGGGACCGGGGCATGCCGGATGATCTTCGCGGCGTTCGATCCGAGAAAGACCCGCGACTTCGGCCCGTCCGCCGAGGAGCCGAGGACGAGCACCTCGCCGACACCCCAGTCGAGGGCCGACAGCGCGGACTTCCAGTCCTTGCCGATTCCGACAGCCTCCTCGACCGGCGTCCCGGCCTCACCGATGTCGATCTCGTCGACGCCTTCGATCGCCGCGGCCTGGGCCGCCTTGACCCGCCGAACGTAGTCGGCGCGTCGGGAATTCTCCTCCACCCAAACGGGTTCCACGGTGCGGCCGCTGACTCCGAAGGTCGCGACTCGCAGCCGCGCCTCGACGGATTCGGAGAGCTCCGCGGTCTGCGCGAGGACCCGCTGGGAGCGCTCGTCACCGCGGAAGGAGCAGGTCACCCGCCCGATGACCGACCCCGGTGCGCTCTGGTAGCCCTTCGGCGCCAACGCCACCGGCACGGGAGACGAATGGAGCAGACGGTCAGAGGTTCCGCTCACGCGGATCCGACCACGCGCCCCCTCCGTGCCCGAGCCGAGGACGATCATCGAGGCGTCATGGTCGACCGCCTCGGCGATGAGTCCCTTGCCGCGTGACCGTGCCTGCACGGCCACAGCCTCGGTCTCGACATCGGGGCAGATGTCGGCCGCGGCGCGCTCCGCCTCGGCGACGGCCTTGCGTCCTCTCTCCCGGGACCAGGCGGCGAGTTGGAGATCGCTGCCGCTGGCGATGAACGACCGGCTCTGGGCGGGCACGATCGAGACGATGCGCACCGCCTCCCCGTTCGAGCGGGCGAGCGTCGCCGCCAGATGGAGTGCTGACCTGTCCCTCTTTCCGTAGGGGAACGCTGCGATGATCGTCATTTCCGACGGTCCTCCTCGTCGTGGTGATCGGTGGTGGTGTCGTTGTCGAAGCCGCGTCCCGAGGCCTCGGCTCCCAGCCGTGCCGCGACGACCCCCTCGGCGGGGTCCTCCCAGAAGTCGGCGTGCCTGATGCCCAGGCTGCTCGGGTCGAAGACGGGATTGAGTCCCAGCTTGCGCTGGCGGTCGAAGTCCTTGAGCGTGCGCAGCGCGATCCGGGAGAGCAGGATGAGCGCGGCGAAGTTGATGACGCCGAGGCTGGCGTAGCCCATGTCCCCGAGCGCCCAGACCGCGCCGGCGTCGACGATGCAGCTGATGAAGCACACGGCGAGGATCACGCATTCGAGGATGCGCAGGTAGACCCGGTTGCCTTCGCCGACGATGAAGGACAGGTTCGTATCGGCGATGAAGTAGAAGGCGACGATGGTCGTGATCGCGAACATCGCCACGGAGATCGCGATGAATGGGGAGCCGAAGCCTGTGGCCACGGTGTCGACGGCGGCCTGGGTGAAGTTCGTGCCCGCCTCGACCCCGGGCAGGTTGACCAGCAGCTCTCGGCCATCCTCGGTGATGACGTTGTACTGACCGGTCACGACCATCATCAGACCGGTGAGCATGCACACGGTCAGCGTGTCGATGTAGATCGAGAAGGTCTGCACGAGTCCCTGCTTGGCCGGGTGGCTGACCTCGGCGGCGCCCGCCGCATAGGTGCCCTCGCCGACGCCGGCGACATTCGAGAACAGGGCGCGGCGCACACCCCAGGAGATGGCCGCGCCGACGATGCCGCCGAAGACCTGGTCGGTGCCGAAGGCCGAGGAGATGATCAGCCCGAGGGCCCCGGGCAGCGCGGTGATGTTGACGATGAGCACGATGATCGCCCCGCCGATGTAGCCGACGGCCATGATCGGGACGATGACGTTGACGACCTTGATGATGCGTTCGCGCCCGCCCCAGATGATGAATCCGAGGACCGCTGTGACGGCGATTCCGGTGATCCAGCCGGGGATGCCGAAGGCGTATTCGAAGCTCACGGCGATGCTGTTGGACTGGATGCCCGGGGCGAGGATCGTGTAGAGGATGAGTGCGATGACCGCGGCGATGAGGCCCAGCCAGCGCTTCTGGAAGGCCTTGTAGAGGTAGTAGGGCACGCCGCCCTTGAGTTCGCTGCCGACCCGCTGCTTGTAGATCTGGGCGAGCGTCGATTCGACGAAGGCGGTTGCGCCTCCGCAGAAGGCCATCACCGCCATCCAGAACAGGGCTCCGGGTCCGCCCCAGCCGATGGCCGTGGCGACACCGGCGATGTTGCCGACGCCGACGCGGTTGCCGATCGTCAGCGCCAGTGCCTGGAACGGAGTGAGGCCGCCGGGGGCGACATCGCCGTCGCCCTTGAGTTCGCGCAGCATCTGCGGGAAGAGCCGGATCTGCAGCAGCCGGGTGCGGATCGTGAAGTAGACCCCCATGACGATGGCCAGCACGATGGTCGGTATCCACATCGCATTCGCGATGGTCTGCAGCTGTGTGGTGATGTCCAAGAGCACCGCTCCGTGTTCGTCGACTCCCACGCCGGTCCGCGCGGGTATTCAGTTCTCCCGAAGAGCGATTCGCTCATCATTCTTCGGAGATTCCATTGCATCGTACCCGAAAACGAGGTTAATGTGATCACATCCTGCGGAGGTCGTCCGAAAGACCCGACCCTCCACCGAGGACTCATCCATCGAACCGAGGAAACGGAGGCCGTCATGGCTGCCACCCCCGCCCCAGCCGTCGTCCGCGGCGACACCACGACCCCGCTCGTCACCGCCGCCGAGCTGCCCCCGCTCACCCATTTCATCGACGGCGCCTTCGTCGAGTCGGCGGCCGGTGCGTCCGGTGCAGCCGGTGCGGCCACTTCCACGACGACGATCGTCAATCCGGCCGACGGCACCACCATCGCCGAGGTGGCCGAGGGCGAGACTGCCGACGTCGATTCCGCGGTGGATGCGTCCCGTCGGGCCCTACCGGCGTGGAAGTCCACGACTCCGAAGGAGCGGGCCGACATTCTGCTGGCCATCGCCGATCGCATCGAGGACAACGCGGACCTGCTCATCCGCCTCGAGTCGCTGAACACCGGCAAGCCGCGTGTCGTGTCCGAGGACGATATCTCGATGTCGGCCGATACCTTCCGCTTCGCGGCCGGCGCCGGCCGCGCCTTCACCGAGATGGGTGCCGGCGACTATGTCGAGGGGCACACCTCGGTGATCCTGCGCGAGCCCGTCGGCGTCGTCGGTGTCGTCGTGCCCTGGAACTATCCGCTGCTCATGGCCGCGTGGAAGATCGGGCCGATCCTCGCCGCCGGCAACACCCTCGTCCTCAAACCCTCCGAGCAGACCCCGCTGTCGACGCTGAAGTTCGCCGAGCTCGTCGCCGACCTGCTGCCCGCGGGTGTCCTCAACATCGTCACGGGCCTCGGGCCGAGTGTCGGTGCGCGCCTGTCGAGCCACCCGGACATCGATCTCGTGGCGCTGACCGGCAGCGTCGGCAGCGGCAGGGCCGTGGCGACGAGCGCGGGCGAGAGCCTCAAGCGGGTTCACCTCGAGCTCGGAGGCAAGGCCCCGGTGATCGTCTTCGACGACGCCGACCTGCAGGCGGCCGCCGAGGGCGTGCGCAATGCCGGGTACTGGAACTCGGGTCAGGAATGCGGTGCGGGCACGCGCGTGCTCGTCCACTCCTCGGTGGCGGAGAAGTTCACCGAACTGCTCGCCGAACAGGTCGGCAGCTACACGGTCGGTGACCCCCGCGGCGGAGAGTCGGTCGAACTCGGTCCGATGATCTCCGAGGCGCACTTCGAGCGGGTCACGGGCTTCCTCGACCGGGCGATCGCCGATGGTGCGAAGCCGGTCGTCGGCGGTGGTGCGCTTGAGGGCCCCGGCTTCTTCGTCGCCTCGACCGTGCTGGCGAAAATCGCTCCCGGCTCCGAGGCTTCTCAGGAGGAGATCTTCGGGCCCGTCGTGACGATCGAGACCTTCGAGACCGAGGACGAAGCGCTGACACGGGCCAACGAGGTCCCCTACGGTCTGGCCGCCTCGGTGTGGACCACGGATGCCGCGCGCAGCCTCGACGCTCCCCGGCACCTCGACTTCGGGACCGTGTGGGTGAACTCGCACCTCGTGCTTGCCGCCGAAGTGCCATGGGGCGGATTCAAAGGCTCCGGCTACGGCCGCGATCTCTCGATCTACGCGCTGAACGACTTCTCCCGCACCAAGCACGTGCAGATCAACCACTCCCGCTGAGGGCCGAGAGCGCATCGAGCGCAGGCCGCAGCGTCGAAAGCAGAGTTCAGGGAACCCGCTTTCGACGCTGCGGCGTGCTTTCGTCGTCGAACTGGGTCGAACTGGGTCGAACTGCGTCGAGCTGCGTCGAGCAGCTCAGCGCAGGACGACGGTCCTCTTCCCCGAGAGGAACACGCGGCCGTCGCAGTGCCACTTCACGGCATTCGACAAGGCCTTGCATTCGGCATCACGGCCGGCGGCGACGAGGTCTTCGGGACCGAAGGAATGGTCGACCTCGACGAGCTGCTGGGCGATGATCGGACCTTCGTCGAGTTCGCTGTTGACGAAGTGCGCGGTCGCACCCACGGTCTTCACGCCACGTTCCCACGCCTGGTGGTAGGGCTTGGCCCCCTTGAACGAGGGCAGGAACGAGTGGTGGATGTTGATCGCCCGACCCGTCAGCTCCCTGGCCAGATCGTCGGAGAGGATCTGCATGTAGCGGGCGAGCACGACGAGGTCGACCTCGAAGCGGTCGACGAGGTCGAGCAGCTTCGCCTCCGCCTCGGGCTTGGTCTCCTTGGTCACCGGCACCCGGAAGAACGGGATGTGATGCCATTCGACGAGCTCACGGTGGTCCGGGTGGTTCGACACCACTGCCGCGATCTCGATGGGCAGCTCTCCGATCTGGGCGCGGAAGAGCAGGTCGTTGAGGCAGTGCTCGAACTTCGAGACCATGATGAGCACCCGCCGCTTCTGGCCCTGCGGCCACAGCTGCCAGCGAGCATCGAACTCCTCACCGAGAGCGGCGAAGTCCGTCCGCAGCGCATCGATGCCGTTGCCCGGCTCTTCCGAGACGCTGAAGTCGATGCGGAGGAACAGCCGCTTCGTGTACTGGTCGTCGAACTGCTTGAGCTCCTTGATGTCACCCCCGTGTTCGAGCAGGGCGCCGGTCACCTTGTGGAGGATGCCGGGACGTTCGTCACATTCGAGGGTGAAGATGAAATCCTGCATGTCACTATTCTTTCTCACGAGGGCGGAGAGTGCGATTCCAGAGAGTGCGATTCCTCAGCGATTCAGCACTCGACGACGTTGACGGCGAGTCCGCCGCGGGATGTCTCTTTGTACTTCGATTTCATATCGGCCCCGGTCTGGCGCATCGTCTCGATGGCCTGATCGAGGCTGACCCGGTGGCTGCCGTCGCCGTGCATCGACAGCCTGGCGGCGTTGATCGCCTTCACCGAGGCGATGGCGTTGCGTTCGATGCAGGGGACCTGCACGAGTCCGCCGACGGGATCGCAGGTCAGCCCGAGGTTGTGCTCGAGCCCGATCTCGGCGGCGTTCTCGACCTGTTCGGCAGACCCGCCAAGGGCTGCGCACAGTCCTGCGGCAGCCATCGCGCAGGCCGATCCGACCTCCCCCTGGCAGCCCACCTCGGCGCCGGAGATCGAGGCATTGCGTTTGAACAGGATGCCGATCGCTCCGGCCGTGAGCAGGAACTTCACGATGGCCTCGTCATCGTCGCCGCTGACGAACTTGACCATGTAGTGCAGCACCGCGGGAATGATCCCCGCAGCACCGTTGGTCGGGGCGGTGACGATGCGCCCGCCCGAGGCGTTCTCCTCGTTGACGGCGAGCGCGTAGAGGTTGACCCATTCTAGGGCGTCGAGCGAACCGGTGGCCTGGTACTCGGCGTCTTCGAGCCTGGCCCGCAGCTCGGGGGCACGGCGGCGGACCTTGAGCCCGCCGGGCAGAGTCTTCTCCTCACGAGTGCACCCGTTGTGCACGCATTCGCGCATCACCGACCAGATCCGCAGCAGCTTCTCCCGCAGCACGGTCTCGTCCTGTCGGGCGCGTTCGTTGACGGCCATCAGCTCGGCGATGCTCAGCTCGTGCGTCCGGCACTGTTCGAGCAGCTCATCGGCGGTGGAGAAGTCGATGACGTCGCGGGCTTCGGTGCTGACTGCTTCGTCCGCCTGCTCCGCCGCGAGCTCCTCGGCGGTGACGACGAATCCGCCGCCGACCGAGTAGTACTCGCGCTCGATGGTCTCATCGTCGGTCTCCGCGCGGATCCGCATCCCGTTGGGATGCCCCGGCAGGGATTTGCGCAGATGCAGCTTGAGGTCCGTCTCCGGTTCGAATTCGATGAACAGTCGCCCGCCGAGGTGGAGCTTGCGCTGCGTTGTCACCTCCCCCACCAGCGGTTCCACCTGATCGGGATCAAGCGTTTCGGGGTCGAAGCCTCTTAAGCCCACGAGGACCGCCGAGTCCGAGCCGTGGCCGATGCCGGTCGCGGCCAGTGATCCGTAGAGACCGACCCTGACCCGCCGCACGCGGTGGAGGACTCCCTGTCCCTCGAGCTCCTCGACGAACCGCAGGGCCGCGCGCATCGGCCCCACGGTGTGGGAGGACGAGGGGCCGATGCCGATCGAGAAGAGATCGAGGACGCCGAGTGCCATCAGCCGCTGCTCTCGGCTCCGGCCGCCGTCTCGGCAGACACGAACTCGGCAGACACGAATTCGGCCATGCCGTCGAGCAGCCAGCGGACTGCGAAGTCCGCGAAGCTCGCCCGCGGGTAGATCCGATACTCGTGGTCCGCAAAGTGGTGGAGGATGATCGGCACCGGCCCCATCTGGGTGACGATCGCGGTGCCGACTCCGAAGACGCGCGGGTGGATGTCGGCGCGGATGCTCTTCTCGAGGACTTCGCGGGCCTTGGCACCCGAGAGTTCGAGGATCGTGCGGTTGGCCGAGAGCTCGACGGCCTGTCCTGGTAGCCCCTCGAGGGCCGCCTCGGCGACGAGGGTCTCACCCGGCTGCTGAGCACGGGAGACGTCGACGGCGAGGAACTCATCGGGACCCAACCACAGGGCGTGCAGTCCGGCACCGTCGCCGGTGACCTCACCGACGCGCCTGGGCAGGGCGAGCCCGAGGGCGTTCTCCAGCGCCTGCCCGGAGGCCGATCCCGGGATCGCGCGCAGGCCGATCTGGGGGCGGAACGCCAGTTCGCGCAGGGCCACGGCATTGCCTCCGCCGGCGGTGGCCCGGGCCATGTCCTGACTCAGGTGGGCGGCCGGGGATACGCGCAGGTCATCGAGGACCTCGGCGGTCTCACGGGTCTGGGTGGAATACGAGGTGTCAGCCATCGCGGCGGTTCCCTTCTGGGTCGTAGAAGACGGGTGAGGTGATCTCGACGTCGACGAGTTCGCCTCCGAGCGGGGACTGGACGATCTCTCCGGTCCGGTTGCGGCCGTTCTCGACGAGCGCGAGGCCGATCGGACGGTCGAGCGCCGGTGACATGTACGAGGAGGTGACGTGGCCGATCATCGGCACCGGACCCGCCTCGGGGGTGACCGGGGTGCCCGCGGTGATGAGCTGCGCACCTTCGGCCAGCCGGGTGGTGCCGTCGACGGGGAGAACCCCGACGAGGTGTTTGCGGTCCTCCCGTGCCGTGTCGATCCGGGAGTAGGAGCGTTTGCCGATGAAGTCCTTGACCTTCGAGACGATCCACTCCATGCCCGCGTCCTGCGGGGTCACGGTTCCGTCGGTGTCCTGACCGACGATGATGAAGCCCTTCTCCGCACGGAGGACGTGCATGACCTCGGTGCCGTAGGGGGTGATGTCGAACTCGGCTCCCGCCGAGGCTGTGGCCTCCCACACGGCCAGGCCGTAGTAGTTCTCGACGTTGATCTCGAAGGCGAGCTCTCCGGAGAAGGAGATCCGGCAGATGCGTGCCGGGATTCCGTTGGTCAGGGTGGTCTCCCGGAAGCCCATGAACTCGAAGGCCTCGTTGGACACGTCGAGGTTCGGGGCGAGCTTGGCGATGACATCGCGCGAGCGGGGTCCGGCAACCGCGACGGTCGACCATTCCTCGGTCACCGAGGTGAAGACGACGTCGAGGTGCGGCCATTCGGTCTGGTGCCATTCCTCGAGCCATTCGAGCACGGTCGCGGCACCGCCGGTGGTCGTGGTCATGTAGTACCGGTCCTCGGCCACGCGCAGGGTCACGCCGTCGTCGAAGACCATGCCGTCGGGCTTGCACATCAGCCCGTAGCGGCCCTTGCCGACCTTGAGTTTCTTGAACCCGTTGGTGTAGATCTGTCCGAGGAACTCACCGGCATCGGTGCCGCGGATCTCGATCTTGCCGAGGGTGGAGGCATCCTGGAAGCCGACGGATTCGCGCACGGCCTTGCCTTCGCGCAGCACCGCGGCATCCATGTCCTCGCCCGGGCGAGGGTAGTACCAGGGTCGCTTCCACTGTCCGACGTCTTCGAACTCGGCACCGTGGGCCACATGCCAGGGGTGGATGGCGGTCACGCGTGCCGGGTCGAAGAGCTCGCCCTTGCGGCGGCCGGCCAGAGCCGCGAAGGGCACAGGGGCGAAGGGGGCGCGGAAGGTCGTGTGTCCGACCGCGCCGAGGTCGTTCTCCCCGAGCACCGCTGCGATCGCACCGATCGCGTTGACCGCGCTCGTCTTGCCCTGGTCGTTGGCCGTGGAGATCGAGGTGTAGCGCTTGATGTGCTCGACCGAGCGCATGCCCGCGTTCATCGCCCGCTGCACATCGGCGACGGTCTGATCGCGTTGGAGGTCGATGAACTGGCGTGCCGCTTCGTCCTCACCGGAATCCGCGGTCGTGACCAACCACAGCGGGCGGGCCGGTGCGAAGGCCGTGGGTTGGGCCTGTGGGGTGACCAGCTGGGCGGGGAATCCGGTCCGGTTCGCGGCGGCGCTTCCCGCCTCGGCGCCCTGTCGCAGGGCGGCTTCGAGCGAGTACTCGCCGGTGATCGCGCCGACCGTGAACTGGTCGCGCACAGGGGTCGTCGGGACGAAGGCGGCGATGTCCTCGCGCCATTCGATCGGGCCCTTGCGCTGTCCGTGGAGGTGGATGACCGGGGAGAATCCGCCGGAGACTGCGAGCAGGTCGGCATCGATGTCCTCTCCCGCCGAGGCGGCCACGCCGTCCTCGTCGAGAGCGGCGACGCTCACCCGGCTGAGTCGCCCGGCCGGGCCGTCGCCTGCGGTGCCGGTGACCGCGGAGCCGAGGATGAGGCGGGTGCCCGTGGCCTCGGTGGTCTCCTGGGCGATCGCCGAGGCGGTCGTCCGGGAGTCGATGATCGCGGGCACGGTCACGCCTGCCGCGTGGAGTTCACTCAGAAGTTCGTAGGCCGAGTCGTTCGTCGTCGCGACTGCGACGTTCTCACCCGCGGCGACGCCGTAACGGCCCAGATACGTCCGCACAGCCGAGGCGAGCATGATGCCCGGTCGGTCGTTGTCGGTGAACACGATCGGACGTTCGTGGGCGCCGGTGGCGAGGATGACCTGCCCTGCGCGGATGTGCCACACCCGCTGGCGGGTGGCGGCCCGGGTGGAGCCGTGGGAGTTCGCGTTGCCGTTGCCGGCCTCGACCACGGTCTGGGTGCGGTCTTCGAGGGCGAGGAAGAAGTTCGAGTCGTAGCTGCCGAAGACCGTGGTGTTGGGCACGTACTGCAGCTCTTCGGCCGCGGCGAAGCCGTCGACGGTGGAGGCGATCCAGTCGGCGGCGGCCATCTCGTCGATGGTCTCGTTCGGGGTCGAGCGCAGCGAACCGCCCGGGAGGGACTGGTCGTCGAGGAGCAGCGTGCGGGCACCGGACTTGCCGGCTTCTCGGGCCGCTGCCAATCCGGCGGGACCGGCGCCGACGATGAGCACATCGGTGTGCACGTGCTTGTGTTCGTAGACGAGTTCGTCGCGGTCGGGGTCGAGGATGCCCAGACCCGCGAGGTAGTCGGCTTCGAGGCCTTCGGTGATGGGCACGCGGGTGGCCGGGAGCATGGATTCGGCCACATCGCCGTCGAGGCGCGGGTGGACGCGGACGAGGGCGTTGGACTCCTCGATGCCGGCGCTGATGATGCCCCGGGCCCGGCCCAGGTAGGTGGAGTTGCCGCAGTCGATGCGGCCGGCGGCGATGAGCGCGCTGGCGATCGTGTCACCGGCGAAACCGGTGTAGGTCTGGCCGTCGACGCTGAACGTCACTGGCCGGGAGGTGTCGATCCCGGTGGCGCCGGGCAGTCGAGTGGTCGTCATCGAACCGCTCCTTCGGATGTCGTCGGGCGCGGATCGCCCATCGGGTAGATGGCGGTGAAGTCATAGGTCACGGTGTCGCGGACGGCGTTGAACCATTTGCGGCAGCCGAGGCTGTGGCTCCACCTCTCGGCGTAGGCACCGCGGTCGTTGTCGCGGTAGAAGAGGTACTCGGCCCACTCCCTGTCGGACAGCGCATAGGGGTCCTCGGGGTAGGGCACGTGGGCCTGTCCGCCGTAGTGGAATTCGGTTTCGTCGCGGGGCCCGCAGTTCGGGCAGCTGATGAGAAGCATGGGGTGTCCTTCCTGGTCCGGTCCGCGCTCAGTGGGCCACGGCGGCCGCGCCGTGCTCGTCGATGAGGTGGCCGGTCTCGAATCGTTCGAGGGCGTAGGGGGCGTTGAGCGGGTGGGGGTCGTCGTTGGCGATGGTGTGGGCGAAGGTCAGTCCTGCTGCCGGGGTTCCCTTGAAGCCTCCGGTGCCCCAGCCGCAGTTGACGTAGAGGCCGTCGACCTCGGTCTTCGACACGATCGGCGAGGCGTCGAGGGTGACATCGACGATTCCGCCCCAGGTGCGCAGCACATGGGCGCGGGAGAAGATCGGGAAGAGTTCGACCGCGGCGGCCAGCTGCTCCTCGATGACGTGGAAGCCGCCTCGTTGGCCGTAGCCGTTGTAGGAGTCGACGCCGGCACCCATGACGAGTTCGCCCTTGTGGGCCTGGGACACGTAGACGTGGACATGGTTGGACATGACCACGGTCGGGTGGACGGGTTCGAAGAGTTCGGAGACCAGGGCCTGCAGCGGATGGGACTGGATGGGCAGGCGGATGCCGGCCATGTCTGCGAGCACGGAGGAGTCGCCGGCCACGCACATGGCCACGCGTTCGGTGGCGATGTTGCCGCGGTTGGTGCGCACTCCCACGACCTTGTCGCCGATGCGTTCGACACCGGTGACCTCGCAGTTCTGGATGATGTCGACACCCATCTCATCAGCCTTGCGGGCGAAGGCCCAGGCGACGTGATCGTGCTTGGCGATGCCGGCACGCGGCTGGTACGTCCCGCCCATCACCGGGTAGCGCAGGTCGTCGCCGATGTTGATGATCGGGCAGACTTCCTTGACCTGCTTGGGGTCGAGCCATTCGGCGTCGACGCCGTTGAGGAAGTTCGCGTTGACCCGGCGCTGGGATTCGCGCACGTCCTGGAGGGTGTGAGCGAGGTTGAGCACGCCGCGCTGGGAGAACAGGAAGTCGTAGTCGAGTTCCTCGGGCAGCTGCTCCCAGAGTTTGAGCGACTTCTCGTAGATCGCCGCGGACTCGTCCCAGAGGTAGTTCGAGCGGATGATCGTCGTGTTTCGGGCCATGTTGCCCCCGGCCAGCCAGCCGCGCTCGAGGATCGCGATATTGGTCATGCCGTGGTTCTTGGCCAGGTAGTAGGCGGTGGCCAGGCCGTGTCCGCCGCCGCCGATGATGACGGCTTCGTAGGATTTCTTCGGCTCCGGGTTGCGCCAGAGGAAGTCCGGGTGTTCCGGGAGTTGGTCTGCCATCAGCGTGCTCCGATCTCTGCGACGGTGGGGTAGAGCGGGTGGGCGGTGGCCAGGGCCGTGACCCGGGCTGACAGTTCGGCGATGGTCTCCGGGGAGGCGCCGCCGTCTTCGGTGCCGGCCTTGAGCGCCTCGGCGATGATGTCGGCCACCTCGGCGAAGGCGTCCGAGCCGAATCCGCGGCTGGCCAGGGCGGGGGTGCCGATGCGCAGCCCCGAGGTGACCATCGGAGGCCTGGGATCGTTGGGCACGGCGTTGCGGTTGACGGTGATCCCCACCTCGGCGAGGAGGTCCTCGGCCTGTCCGCCGTCGAGCACGGAGTCGCGGAGGTCGACGAGGACGAGGTGGACGTCGGTGCCGCCGGTGACGATCGAGATGCCACGTGAGGCGACGTCATCCTCGCCGAGGCGGCGCGCCAGTTCCGAGGCTCCGGCCAGGGTGCGGCGCTGCTTGTCGACGAAGGTGTCGGTGGCGGCGAGTCCGAAGGCCACGGCCTTGCCGGCGATGACGTGTTCGAGGGGTCCGCCCTGCTGGCCGGGGAAGACTGCGGAGTTGATCTTCTTCGCGACGTCCGCGTCGTTGGTCAGGATGATGCCGCCGCGGGGGCCGCCGAGGGTCTTGTGGGTCGTCGAGGACACGACGTGGGCGTGCGGCACGGGTGAGGGGTGGAGTCCGGCGGCGACGAGTCCGGCGAAGTGGGCCATGTCGACCATGAGGTAGGCGCCGACCGAATCGGCGATGCGGCGGAACTCGGCGAAGTCGAGCTGGCGGGTGTAGGCGGACCAGCCTGCGACGATGAGCTTGGGTCGGTGCTCTTCGGCGAGGCGTGCGACCTCGGCCATGTCGACCCGGTGGGTGTCATCGCTGACGCCGTAGGCGACGATGTTGTAGAGGCGACCGGAGAAGTTGATCTTCATCCCGTGGGTGAGGTGGCCGCCGTGGGCGAGGTCGAGGCCGAGCACGGTGTCGCCGGGGCGGATGAGCGCGTGCATCACCGAGGCGTTGGCCTGGGCGCCGGAGTGGGGCTGGACGTTGGCGTGCTCGGCGCCGAAGAGGGCCTTGACGCGGTCGATGGCGATGCGTTCGATCTCGTCGACGTGTTCGCAGCCGCCGTAGTAGCGGCGTCCGGGGTAGCCCTCGGCGTACTTGTTCGTCAGCACCGAGCCCTGCGCGGCCATGACCGCGGTGGCCGTGTGGTTCTCCGAGGCGATCATCTCGAGGCCCTCGCGCTGGCGGGCCAGCTCCGCGTCGATGAAGCCGGCGATCTCGGGATCGAGCTCGCCGATGGGAGTGCTCAGCTCAGCGGGTTCGCGGCTGGGGAAGTCTGCGCTGTCGGGGTGTGCGAACTCGGTCCGGTCGGGACGGCCCACGATCTGGTCTGTCATCGGATCTCCTTCGATCGTTTGATCGTCAACTAATATATCAGATGTGTTCCTGTAGTGTATGCAGAGGAATCGGATGAATGCAATGCATCCGCAGCGAGTTTCTTCAGGAGTCAGTTCATGCGCAGCCCGGCCGACGCGACGTCGCCGAAGACGTCCCTGGCCACGCGAGCGTATGAGATCCTCCGGCATCGTCTGATCATGCTCGACATCGCCCCCGGCGAGGCCATCAACGAGGCGGCGCTCAGTCTCGAACTCGACGTCGGCCGAACACCGATCCGCGAGGCGCTCAAGCGACTCGAGAGCGATCACCTCGTCGTCTCCTATCCGCGGCGGGGCACCTTCGCCTCGAACGTCGATCTCACCGACCTGTCCACGATCTCCGAGATGCGCGAGGTCCTTGAGCCGATCGCCGCGCGCAAGGCGGCCAGGAACCTCACGTCCGCCCGGCGCGATGAGTTCACGACCACGATCGCCGAGCTGCGCACCCTCGAGGCCGGCGATGACCAGCGCACGCTGATGGAGCGCGACCTCGAAGTGCACCGGCTCATCTACCGTTCGGTCGACAACCCGCACCTCATGGAGACCCTTGTCCGCCTCGACGATCTGGCCACCCGCATCTGGTGCCTCGTCATCCCGCAGATCCCGGACCTCATCGGCCACATCCGCGAGCACATCGACCTGCTCGAGGCCGTGCTCGACGGCGACGACTCCGCGGTCGCCGAGCTCGCCGGCGAACACGTCCGCGAATTCGACAAGACCCTCCGCGCCGCCCTCCGCTGAGGCCCAGCTCCACCAGGGCTGTGATCTGCTCCCTCCGACGTTCCGCGGCTCGCTAAGTGGTCACTCTGGGCCGATCTCGCCACGCAGAATCGGCCCATTTCGTCCTCCCTCGCCCCCAGTCATCGCCCCACCCCACAGCTCACGCCACTTACCCACTCGCCACACCTTCACCGCCGGAACTGTTGATTTGATCACATCCTGATGTATTCTGGTCGCCGACTGATGTATCAGTTGTTGATCTGAGTTGCCTTCCGGCCACGCAGCCGATGCGCAGACATCAGCTCAGCCACCCTCAACGAAGAAGGAACATATGGCAGACAACATCACCACCACGAACAATCTCGGCACCGCGGAGAAGACGAGCGCGCTGCGCGTCATCACCTATGCCGGCGCGATCATCGCCTTCCTCATCGGCTCCGGATTCGCCACCGGCCAGGAAATCCTCCAGTACTACGCCTCCTACGGGTTCTGGGGAGTCTTCGGCACGGGCAGCCTCGTCCTCATTCTCATCTCCTATGTCGCCGTCGAGTTCTTCCTCACCGGCCGCCGCGAGCAGTTCGAGAAGCCCTCGGGCGTCTTCTACCACTACTGCAGGAAGTACCTGGGCACGTTCTTCGACTACTTCTCGATCCTCTTCGTCTTCTTGAGCTTCACGGTGATGATCGCCGGAGCCGGGGCCGTCTTCGAGGAGTACTACGGACTCTCCAAGTTCATCGGCGGCATCGCCCTGGCCGTCGTCGTCGGGCTCACCGTGTGGTTCGGCCTGACCAGCCTCGTCGACATCATCGGCAAGATCGGCCCCATCATCGTCGTCGTCGCGATCGCCCTGGGCATCTACGGCATCATGCGCGATCCCGAAGGCATCTCGACCGGCAACGCCATCCTGCCCACCCTCGATGTCACCCAGGCCTCCTCGAACTGGTTCCTCTCCGGCCTGTCCTACGTCGGCTTCTGCATGCTCTGGCTCGCCGCGTTCCTCTCGGCTCTGGGCAAGACCGTGAAGAACCGTCGCGAGGCCACCGCAGGCGGACTCGTCGGCGGCATCGCCTTCTCCGTGGCGTGCATGGTCGTCGGCCTCGGTCTGCTGGCGAACATGGAGCAGGTCTTCGACGCCGAGATCCCGATGCTTGTCCTCGCCAGCAACCTCGGCCCCTGGGTCGGCGCGCTCATCTCCGTGATGATCCTCGCCGGCATCTACACCACGGCGATTCCCCTGCTGTGGACGGTCTCGGCGAGGTTCTTCGACGACAAGACGGCGAAGTTCAAGTATCTGACCGTGGGCCTGGCAGTGCTCGGCACGATCATCGGCCTCGTCCTCCCGTTCTCGCAGATGGTCAACATCGTCTACGTCATCAATGGCTACGTCGGCATCGTCCTCCTCGCGCTCATGCTCATCCGTACGATCCGCCACCTGGCGACCCGGAAGAAGAGCTAGACCCTCGCCGAGGCGGCCCGCCGTTCCCGCCGACCGATGAGCAGGGCCCCGCAGGACTGATCGTCCTGCGGGGCCCTTCGTCGACGCTGCCGTTCCACGCGGCTCGCGCTTACGCCTCGTGTGTGTGCGCTGGCTACCTGCTCGAGACCCGCCCGAACAGATTCGCGATCGGTGCCAGCAGCAGCGGCCTGGCGGCGAACCAGCCGCCCACGATGACTGCGAGTGAGACGACGAACCAGATGAAGCCCACCCAGTTGAGCGCGTCCGTGCCGGCGAACATGTGGTTGAGGTTCTGTCGCATGCCCGTGGCGAAGACGAGGAACACGTGGATGAGGATGAACACGACGAAGAAGATCATCGTCGGGAAGTGGATCGCCCGAGCCAGCGGCGCCGGGTAGATCTTGTTGAGCTTGGCCGCGTCCTTCGGCCACCATTCGCTCATCCGCACGCCCGTGATCGCGGCCAAGGGTGCGGCGATGAACACGACGATGAAGTACATCAGCTGCTGCAGCGAGTTGTAGTTGACCCAGCCGTTCTCGGCCGGCCACTCCAGCGTCATGTACTGCAGCATCGCCGAGATCGCGTTCGGGAAGACCTCCCAGCTGGTGGGCACGATCCGCGCCCAGTGCCCGGAGACGAAGAGCAGCACGACGAAGACGACGCCGTTGGCCAGCCACAGCAGATCCAGGCCGGTGTGCAGCCACAGATTGATGCTGACCTTCTTGCCGCCCTTCTTCGGGGTGTAGAACGCCGGCGGCTTCTGCTGGTGTCGCACCTGCAGGCCGGAGCGGATGATGAGGACCATGAAGAAGACGTTGAGGAAGTGCGTCCATCGCGCCCAGGCCGGGAAGCCGTCGTCGACGAACTCGGGCAGGTGGTATTCGCCCGGGTAGCGCTCGAGGAACTCCGGGACACCCGGCAGAGTCGTGACCCCGCGGGCGGCGAGGATGATGATTCCGGCGGCCACGACCACGGCGGCCAACCAGCCGCCGCCGAGCTTCGCCCACTGACCCAGCGACTTCGAACCGATCATGATCGGTTCCTTCTTTGCCGCCGGCTTGTCCGCGGACTTCGCCGCAGCCGACGATCCCGATGAGGTGGACGCTGCCGACGAAGACGATGCCTTCGCCGCCGGAGCAGCGGTCTTGGCTGCTGGTTTCTCCGCGGTCTTCGCGGCGGGCTTCTCGGCCTGCTTCGCCGCTGGCTTGGCCATCGGCTTGCGCTGGGCGGGCTTGTCCGTGGACTTCGCCGCAGGGGCACCCATGGGTTTGCGCTGAGCGGGCTTCCCGGCGGCAGCTCCCATGGGCTTGCGCTGGGCAGGTGCGTCGGCGGCTTTCGCCGCCGGCTTCTCCTCAGCCGAGGCCTCCTTGGCCTCATCGTCCTGCGCGGCCTTCGCGGAGCCGGAAGCAGCAGCCGCTGTGGCCCCGGCGGCAGCACCGGCGCCCGCGGCGGCACCGGCAGCGCCGATTCCGCCGATTCCCGAGCGGCGGCGTTGCGGTTTCTGCTCCGCCGGCGCCGAGGTGGTCGAATCGTCAGGCGCCGAGGTAGCGGAATCGTCAGCCGCTGCTGCTGAGTCCGGGCTCGGGGTCTCAGCTGAAGTCGCTTCGGCATTGGAGCTCGCGGCGGGCGCTTCCTGAGCCTCGCTCGCGGCAGCGCTCGACTTCATAGCGCTCGACTTCACGGCCGAAGCGGGTGCGAAGCCTTCGGGCGGCCAGGGGTCTCCCCCGGCGACGCGGGGCAGGCCGCGGCGCAGCGGAACGTCGCTGACTCCGTTCGAGCCAGCGTCGGATCCGCTTGCGGCAGCAGCAGCGGCGCCACCGGCAACAGCGCCAGTCGCGGCGCCGGCACCTGCCGCGACCGGGGCCGCGGACGACGACTCGTCAGAGGTGTCCTCTGTCGTCTCGGATCCGGCTTGGGTGTGGGAGCTGGCGTCGCTCGGGGCGTCTGCGCCCGAATCTGCCGGGGCGTCTGCACCCGAGGCGGCCGGAGCCGCCGCGGGTGCCGAACCGGTGCCCGCAAGCGCGAGCGCCTTGGCATCGGCGGGTGCAAATCCCTCCGGAGGCCAGGAGTCTCCCGCGGCGACGCGGGGCAGGCCGCGACGCAATGGGACATCGGCCGCTGCAGCAGCGGGCGCAACGTCATCAGTATCGGAAGCGATCTCGGCCTCGTCGGCCGAATCATCGTCTGAGCCGGAGGCGACGGCAGCCGCGCCGACACCTGCTCCGGCCGTCGCCGCGGCAGCAGTTGCCGCGGCGGAAGTGTCGGGTTCGTCGACCTCGTCGACGTCCTGTCCATCGATGACCTGTTCGGCCACGGCGGACTCGCCACCCGCGGACTCGACCGCAGGGGCGGCCGACGATGACGGTGCCTTCACACCGGCGGGGGCGAGGCCTTCGGGCGGCCAGGGATCTCCGCCCGCGACGCGGGGCAGTCCCCGGCGCAGCGGAACATCGGCAGCAGCAACGGCAACATCTGGCTCATCCTCGGCAACCGCCTCGGTGTCAGCATCGTCAACCGCATCAGCCTCGTCGACGTTGTCGCTGTCGTCGAACGACTCGGCCTCATCGAACGGCTCAGCTTCACCGCCCGATTCGGCCTCGGGCACCGCCTCGGCGACCGGGGCCTGGGACTCCACACCGGGAGCCGCGGACTCCTCGAGGTCATCCGCGGTTCCCGGTTCGAACGTTGCGCCCGGTTCCAGCGGTTCACCGATGGTGCCCTCGGGCGGCCAGGGGTCTCCGCCTTCTACTCGGGGCAGACCCGAGCGCAGCGAACTGGAGTATGTGGCCATATCAGGACTGTTTCTCTTTCAAGGTCTCGATCGACTGCGGGACGACCTTGAACAGGTCGCCGACGACACCGTAATCGGCGATGTCGAAGATCGGGGCTTCGCCGTCCTTGTTGACCGCGACGATCGTCTTCGAGGTCTGCATGCCGGCCTTGTGCTGGATCGCACCCGAGATGCCGAGTGCCACGTAGAGCTGCGGCGACACTGACACACCGGTCTGGCCGACCTGATGGGACTGGGCGATGAATCCGGCGTCGACGGCGGCACGCGAGGCACCGACGGCCGCGCCGAGCACATCGGCGAACTCGCCGACGAGTTCGAAGGACTCCTCCGAACCGACGCCGCGTCCACCGGATACGACCTTCTGCGCACCGCGCAGCTCGGGCCGCGAGGAGGTCTCCACGATCTCCTCGAAGGATTCGATCGTGGCCGCGCGCTTGCCGGAATCGGCGACCTCGAGGGCCTGATTGTTCGCCGCCTGCGCTTCGCCGCGGGTCTCGATCGCACCGAGACGCACGGTGATGACGGGGGCACCGAAGGTCGGGGCCGCGGTCGAGGTGTAGCCGCCGCCGTAGACGGAGTGGTTGGTCACGATGCCTTCGGAATCGCGTTCGAGGCCGATCGCGTCGACGTTGATCGCCGAGCCTGTGCGCACGGCGTAGCGGCCGGCGATATCGCGACCGTCGAGCGTGTTGGGCACGAGCACCGCATCGGGAGCGCTGAGCTCGGCGGCGGCTGCGACCGCGTCGACCGCGGCGGTGCCGAGATTGTCCCCGGCCACCTCGGCGGTCAGGGTGGCCACGGCACCGAGGGAGGAGGCCTGCTCGGCGGCCGCCTCGGCGCCGGAGGCGGCGAGGACGAGCGCGACGGGCGAACCGATCTCACCGGCACCGCCGAGGAGCTCGGCGGCCGGCTTCTCCAGCTGGCCCTCGGAGTCAGCGGTCAGGACGACGAGAATGCTGTCTTGTGGGAATTCGGACATGAGCGTCTCTCCTTAGGCCAAACGGTTCTGGATGAGGAATACGGCGAGGTCGGCGCCGCCATTGCCTTCGTCGACGACCTTCTCGCCGGCTTCGCGCGGCGGCTTCTCGGCCACGGAGACCATGATCGAGCGAGCGGTCGACTGATCCTCGGCATCGACGCCGAGGTCGGCGAGGCTGATGACCTCGAACGGCTTCTTCTTCGCGGCCATGATGCCCTTGAAGTTCGGGAAACGAGCTTCCGGCAGGGCCTCGGTGATCGAGATGACCGCGGGCAGCTCGGCGCTCACTTGCTGCTTGCCGCCTTCGATTCCGCGCGTGCCGGAGACCTTGTCGGCGCTCAGCTCGACGCTGCTCAGACCGGTCACATGCGGGTAGTCGAGGTGTTCGGCGAGCATCGCCGGCATCATGCCGCCGTTGCCGTCGGTCGAGATGTTGCCGGTGACGACGAGGTCGTACTCGCCGCGGCGGACCGCCGCCGCGAGGATCTCGGCGGTCAGGCCGAGGTCAGCACCGGGCAGGCCCTCGTCGGCGATGTGCACGGCGTTGTCGGCACCCATCGCCAAACCCTTGCGGATCGTGGCGGTCGCGGTGTCGGGCGCCATCGAGATGACGCTGATCTCGGTATCGCCTTCGCCGTCCTTGTAGGACAGAGCGACCTCGAGGGCACGCTCGCCGATCTCATCGAGAACGGCTTCCGAGGCGCCGCGATCGGCCAGCCCCGTCTCCAGATTCAACTTCCGGTCCCCGTATGTGTCCGGGACCTCTTTGACCAACACCGCGATCTTCAAGGATGACTCCTTTTCCGTGAAGCAGTTCAATGTGCACTGAGACTTCCGTCTCATAATCTACAGTCGGCGCTTCGCCGTCCGACAGCCGGGTCCGCTTCTGGCCCCGAACGAATGCTCAGGAACCATGGTACGTGGTCTCCACCACACGGAACACTTTTACTGTACGAACGATCGAAAACTTCGGTGATGCCGACTCTACTCGAAGCCTCGCCCGAGGTCATCCCCACGAGTGGCCCTAGAATGAGACTCATCCCGGCATTCGGGCGGGACCGACGCCGACATCAACGACGAAGGAGCGCCTCGTGGCATTCGACCTCGACGATATCGATCGCAGCATCATCGCCGCTCTCGTCGAGGACTCCCGCCTCAGCGTCCGCCAGTTGGCAGAGCGAGTCCACATCTCCCGGTCCGCCGCACACAAGCGCTTCTCCGCCCTCATCGAGTCCGGCGCGATCAGGCGGTTCACCGCCGAGGTCGACCGCAGCGCCCTGGGCATGACCGTGACCGCGGTGGTCGTCGTCAAGATCGGCGACCGTCCGTGGCCCGAGGTACGCGATGAGCTCGCCAAGCTTCCGTTCGTCGAGAAGGTCCAAGCCGTCAGCGGAGACATCGACGCCCTCGTCACCGTCAACGCCCCGGACAACACCGCACTGTCCCAGGTGATCCTGCGCCGCATCCACGAGGTCCCCGGCGTGGTGTCCTCCCGGTCCCTGCTCATCCTCGACGAGGCCGAGGGCCACCGGCCCGGCTCGAACGGCTGATCCTTCGAACGGCTGAGTCAGGGAGCGGTTGAGCCTTCGAACAACTGAGTCAGGGAGCGGAGAACGCAACGAGCCCACCGCGCTCGACCGGAATCGGTCCGTGGCGCAGCGGGCTTGTCGGCACAGCGGGCTCGAGGATCAGAGCCGCCGACGCGGGTCAGTCCTTCTCGTACTCCTGAATGGCCTTCTCCGCGAGTTCGAGTCCGTACTTCGCATCCGCGTATCCGGCGATCGTGGCCTTGCCGATCGGGTAGACGTGTCCTGCCTTGGCGGCGGGCAGTTCCTTGAACACGGCCGAGTCCACCAGGGTCTCGGTGAGCTCGTCGTAGTCACCGCGCAGATCGGAGTTGACGAAGATGATGTCGGCATCGGACAGGCTCGCATCGAGAACCTCCATGGAGATCTGCGCTTCCGGCTCGACCTTGCCGGACTTGTTGCCGCCCTGCGCCGCCTTACCGTACTTCTCGACCATCTTGTCTTCGTCGGCCGACCAGTCGAAGCCGATCGGGCTGAGGATGGAGCCGAGCATGTTCTTACTGCCCCAGAGATAAGCGGAATTGTCTTCGTAGGAGGAGGCGACACCGATCGTGGTGCCTTCGGCGGCATCGCCGTACTCATCGGCAAGCCGTTTCTGCTCGGCCTCGAATTCGCTGTCGAGCTGTTCGAGTTCATCGGTCTGATTCACCGCGTCCGCCACTTCCTGGACGCGCTGCTTCCAGTTCGCACGGTCGCCGCCGCGCAGGGTGAACTGGTAGACCGGAGCGATCTCCTGCAACTGCTCGATCATCTCGGGCTCAAAGGTGTTCGGGGACAGGATGAGGTCGGGTTCCGCCTCGGCGATCTTCTCGAGGTCCGGCGCTTCCTGCGCGAATTTCGGGATCTCGTTCAGCTGATCCAACCACTCCTCGGGCACGGCCGATTCCATGAACTCACCCTGCCCGACGGGCGGGAGGTCGAGGTCCATGAGCGTCTCCGTCGCCGCATAGTGCAGGGTGACGATGCTCTGGGGATCGGCCGGCACTTCGACCTCGGACCCGCTCGAGTCGGTGACCGTACGGGTCTCGCTCGAGGCCTCCGCGTCGTCCGCGCTTCCGCTTCCGCAGCCGGCGAACAGCGCCAATCCTGCGACACCCGCGATCAGGGCAGAGCTGATGCGATTGATTCTCATGGTTTCCTTTCGAGATTCCTGCGTCGGCCGGGACTCAGGCGCTCAGCGTCGGGTAGCGATGACGGCGCGGCGGAAGCGTCCGAAGCCCCAGCCGATGTCGACGACGTCGACGGTTCCGGCCGGCAGCTCGGTGAGCATGCCGCGCAGCTCCTCGCTCGTCAGCGATGCATGTCCGGTGGTCGCGAAGGTGGACACGAGCTCTTCGGCCTGGTGATCGTCCTCTTCCGCCTCATCGGTGAAGGGTTCGACGATGACGAGACTGCGGCTGGCCTTGAGGATGTTCGCCAGCAGGCTGCGCATCTCCTCGCGGCTGCGTCCGGTCAGCCCGGCGAGGAGGAGGGTGGCATCGACCTCGGGCCAGAGCGCCTCCCCGCTGAGCGCGGCGGCCCCCGGGGTGTGGATCGACCGCCCCGAATCCGGAGCCTTCCTTGTCAGGGCGGCGGCCACCTCGGCGCCGGCGTCCCCGGCCAGGGCGATGCTGGCAGCGGTTCTGATCGGATCGAGGTCGAGGATGATGTCGAGCACGTACTGCAGGTGGTCGAGGGTGCGGCTGCGGTGGGCGGCGTCGAGGGCCTCGTCGTTCGCGCGCAGCGCCGTCCAGCTCTGGGCATCCGTCGCCGAGGCGCGTGAGGTCCTGGCCGCATACCCGCCCTTGAGGACGTCGAGGAGATCGACGACGGAGAACAGGTCGAGCAGGGCCGGATCCTCGAGGTTGAGTCCGTCGGCGGACCCTTCGCTGGTCAGCACCGCGCCGGTGGGGGTGTTCCGGTAGTTCTCGCCCTCACGTTCGAGGAGCCCGAGCGCACTCATCGCGGTCAGCACCACCCGTGCGCCTTCGGTGTCGATGCCGAGTTCCGCGGCGATCGCGGCAGGAGTGGTGACCCCGCCGGCCACGAGGTCGTTGACGCCGAAGCTGACCGCGACGCGGGTGATGATCGGGGGCAGGATCTCGGTCATCTCGTGCACCTGGTGGAGGACACCCAGGGTGCCCTCGGAGGCGTCGGTCGAGCCCGCGGCGCCGGAGTCGACGGCGGGACCGGAAGGCTCAGCGCTCGCGGCGGTGTCGCCGGCCGAGCCCGAGACGCCCGTGCCCGCGACGGCCGCGCCTGCACCGCCGGACACTGTGCCTGCACCGGCGGTCGCCATTCCTTCGCTGCCGGCCGCGGTCTCCGGCACCGCCTCGGCGTGGCTCGCCTTCTTCGTCGTCATCTTGCGCCAATAGCCGACGACCTCGACGTCCTCCTTGGGCAGGCCGAGGTCCCGGCGCAGGTAGCGGCGGATGGGCGCGATGGTCATGGTCTCGCCGGCGCACCAGGCGAAGGTCCGCCCGGCGGGCAGGGCCACATTCTTCACGGCTTCGTACATGAGGGTGGATTCGCCGGGCGGGGTGGAGCCGCGCACGAGCCAGTCGATCTCGACATCGGCATCGGTGGGGATCGTCTGGATGTCCTCGGCGGTGGGGATCTCGACGATGATGTGGCCGCGGGTGCCGGCGGGGGCCTCCTCGAGCCACCGCCCGACCGCGGGCAGTGCGGTTTCGTCGGCGATGAGCAGATGGAAGTCGATGCCTTCGCTGATTCCGGCGCACGTCTTCGGGCCGGCGAACTTCAGCGAGTCGCCGATGTTGACGGTGAAGGCCCAGTCGGAGGCCAGTCCGGAGTCGTGGCGGACGACGTCGAAGGTGAAGGACTTCGCCTCGGGGTCGACGCTGCGGACCGTGTAGTCGCGGGTGAGGTTGAGCGCTTCGCGGTTCCAGTTGAACCGGAAGTCCTCCTGCTCACCGATGTGGAGGTCTTCACGTCCGGGTGGGGGAATGACGAGTTTCACGTGATCGTCGAAACCCTCGGAGCGGAATTCCGGCCGCAGCATCCCGTCGACTTCACCCGCCGCCAATTGATCGCCAGCCACTGTTAGGCGTCGCATATTGGGGGTGATGTCCGTGATGCCGGTGACTTCCACCTCTCGCAGGATGATCGGTAATACCTGCAGAGGCCTGGAAGTGCGCGGCATGTATTCAGCTCCGAGGGTTCCTTGACGTATGAAACAGTGAGAAACAGGACTCGCAACTTCAAGCAGGTGTGTCGACTGCCTTAATGAAATACGAATGTTTCCTATATCTCATAGGTTACCCTAACCGGGGGTGGGGACCCGCACAACCCGTTGCCGGAGATTCTTGTGAAATGAGACGTCGAAGCCCGGATTCTCAGTGCCGAGCGCGGCCACCGGCGGGCCGGTGTCTTATATGTCGGAACCGGCACCGAGGGTCCGGCGGACGGCGCGAATCGTCAGTTCGAGGCCGCGCGCACGCGCGGACGGGTCGGCCGCCTCGGCGGCTACCGCTGGGGAGAGATCTGAGGTCGGGCCCACCCACCGCAGAACCGCCGGCCAAATGTCCACCCAACCTCACCGAAGCGGGCCGGTTCGTCCACTCTTCGCGACACAGATGACCGCCCGTCTCCACCTGTCTTCCAGGCATGGAACCGTGACTCGGCTCACGTCACCATGGGGTCATGACCATCGACGTTCCGCCCAGCACCGGCCGCGCTCTCCCCCAGCTGCAGCCCATCAGCTTCATCGGCCCCGACGGCAGCCCCACCGACGCACCGACCGAGGGGCTGAGCATCCCCAGCGACCGCACCCTGCTCGGCCTCTACCGGCAGATGGTCCATGTCCGTCGCTTCGAAGCTCAGGTCACGCACCTGACCCGGCAGGGCAGGCTCGCCACCTACCCCTCTGCGGCCGGGCAGGAAGCCTGCGAGGTCGGAGCCACCACCGCGCTGGCACCGAATGACTGGCTCTTCCCCACCTATCGCGACTCCGCGTCGCTGCTGACCCGCGGCGTCCCGGTCGCCGAGATCCTCGCAGCCTTCCGCGGAGATTGGCACTGCGGCTTCGACCCACATGAGTACCACACCTCACCTGCAGCGACACCGCTGGCCACGCAGACCCTGCACGCCACCGGCTTCGCCATGGCCGCCAAGCTCAAGGGCACGGACGCGGCCACCCTGACCTTCCTCGGCGATGGGGCGAGCAGCGAGGGTGACACCCACGAGGCCTTCAACTTCGCCTCTGTCTGGCAGACGCCGACGGTCTTCGTACTCCAGAACAACCAGTACGCGATCTCGACCCCGCTGCGCGAACAGTCGAACGCGACGATGCTCGCCGACCGCGCCGCCGGCTACGGCATGCCCGGAATCCGCGTCGACGGCAATGATGTCGCCGCCGTGTTCGCCGCCGTCGCGGCCGCCCTCGAACGGGGACGGAACGGCGAAGGCCCGACCCTCATCGAGTGCCTGACCTATCGCATGGAGTCGCACACGAACTCCGATGACCCCACGAAGTACCGCGACTCCGAAGAGGTCGAGCACTGGAAGCAGTTCGACCCCATCACCCGCCTCGAGACCTACCTGCGTTCGACCGGTGTCCTCGACGGCGCCGGATTCGACGAGATCACCGCCTCGGCCGAGGAGCTGGCCGCGAGCGTCCGCGATGCCATGAACGACGAGGCCGTCATCGACCCGAGCGAACTCTTCGCCCACGTCTATGCGACACCGCGCGCCAGCCTCGGCGAGCAGCAGAAGATTCTCGAAGCCGAACTCGCCGCGGCGGGGCGGGCATGAGCGTCGATGCCGAGGCCACCGCCTCGCCCACGGCGGACTCAGGCGTCGGCACCGCCGCCTCGGCGCCGGCACCGGTGACGATGACGAAGGCACTCAACGCCGCCCTGCGCGATTCCCTGGCCGCGGACGAGAACGTCCTCGTCTACGGTGAGGACGTCGGCCGCCTCGGCGGGGTCTTCCGGGTCACCGAAGGACTGCGGAAGGAATTCGGACCCGAACGCGTCTGGGACTCACCCTTGGCCGAATCGGGCATCGTCGGCACCGCGATCGGCATGGCGATGGGCGGGATGCGCCCGGTCATCGAGATGCAGTTCGACGCCTACGCCTACCCCGCGTTCGAGCAGATCGTGTCCCATGTGGCGAAGATGCGCAATCGCACGAAGGGCCGGGCCAGCCTGCCGATCACGATCCGGATCCCCTACGCCGGCGACATCGGCGGCGTCGAACACCACTCGGATTCCTCCGAGGCGTACTGGACCTCGACCCCGGGTCTGACCGTTCTCACGCCCTCGAATCCGGCCGATGCGTACTCCCTGCTGCGCGAGTCGATCGCCTCCGACGACCCCGTGATCTTCATGGAGCCGAAGTCGCGGTATTGGATGAAGGAGACCCTGTCCCTGCCCGTGACCACGGCCCCGATGAATCGCGCCGAGGTGGTCCGAGAAGGATCTGACGTCACCCTGCTGGCGTACGGGCCGACCGTGCGAACGGCCGTGGAGGCCGCCGAGGCCGGAGCCGAACACGGACTGTCCGTCGAGGTCATCGACCTGCGCACGCTCTCCCCCTTCGACGATGAGACAGTGAGCGCTTCCGTGCGCAAGACCTCGCGGGCGGCGATCATCCACGAGGCCGCTCAGTTCGGAGGCTACGGCGCCGAGGTGGCCGCCCGGGTCACCGAACGCAACTTCACCCATCTGTCGGCCCCGATCCTGCGGATCACCGGCTTCGACGTGCCCTACCCGTCCCCGAAGCTCGAGGAGTACTACTTGCCGACCGTCGAACGCGTGCTCGATGCCTTCGAGACCTGGGATTGGGAGCTGTGATGAGTGCGGATCTGAGTACCGGCGCCGACACGTCGGGCGCCTCCGCTGCGGGCTCCCCTGGCGCGGGCCCCTCTGCCGCGGGCACGCGTGACTTCATCCTGCCCGACCTCGGCGAGGGACTGACCGAGGCCGAGCTCATCTCCTGGAAGATCGCCGTCGGCGATGAAGTCCACGTCGATCAGATGGTCGTCGAGGTCGAGTCCGCGAAGTCAGTCGTCGAGTTGCCCTGCCCCTACGCGGGTCGGATCTCGGCCCTGCACGCCGCGGCCGGTGACACCGTCGCCGCAGGTCAGGCCCTGCTCACCGTCGCCGAGGCTGCGAGTGAGGTCGAGACCGCGCGTGAGGGCGAGACTTCGAGTGAAGGCGGCGGCGCCAACCTCATCGGCTACGGCACTTCTGAACCGAAGACTCGGTCATCGAAGAAGCGGTCCTTCGGATCACGCACCGGAGCGAACGCACCAACCTCGGCGACCACTCCCCCGGCGGCTGAGAAGTCGGTCGCCCCCGCGGAGGCCGGCGCAATGGCCACGGAGGCCGACGAAGAGTCGCGGGTCTCTCCAGTCACTTCCCCGCTC
Source organism: Brevibacterium sp. GP-SGM9 (assembly GCF_047300845.1). Lineage (NCBI taxonomy): Bacteria > Bacillati > Actinomycetota > Actinomycetes > Micrococcales > Brevibacteriaceae > Brevibacterium > Brevibacterium sp. GP-SGM9. The sequence continues at coordinate 2,349,469 of NZ_CP178563.1, forward strand.
GTGCGTAAGCTCGCGAAAGACCACGGGATCAGCGCCAAACGCCTCGCCGGATCCGGTCCAGGCGGGATCGTCACCCGCGCCGATGTCCTCGCGGCGATCGATTCGGACACCGCGTCCCCCGCAACTGCCGCCGAACCGGTCCCCGTCGAAAACGTCCCCGCGGGGACGCCGAACGGGCTCGTCCCCGCGGGGACGTCAGCCGCCTCGGCGCGGACAACAGAGAATTCCCGCGATACCCGAACCCCGATCACGGGGCTGCGCAAGGTCGTGTCCGAACGCTTGACCAGGTCGCGCCAGGAGATTCCCGAGGCGACGATCTGGCTCGACGTCGATGCCACCGAGCTGCTGAACACGAAGCGCGCCCTTGAGTCGAAGACGGGAGAGAAGTATTCGCTGCTCTCCCTCGTCGCCCGCTTCGTCACGGCCGGGCTGAAGAAGTACCCGATCATCAACTCCTCGATCGACACCGTCGCAGGTGAGATCGTCACCCACGGTGACATCAACCTCGGTCTCGCCGCGCAGACCCCGCGCGGACTCATGGTCCCCGTCGTCCACGGCGCCGGTGAGATGAGCCTGCGCCAGCTGCGGGACTCGGTGTCCGAGACTGTCGGCAAGGCTTCCACCGGGAAGTTCAGCGGCGAGGAGCTGAGCGGCGGCACATTCACGCTGAATAACTACGGCGTCTTCGGGGTCGACGGTTCGGCCCCGATCATCAACCTCCCCGAGGTCGCGATGCTCGGGCTCGGCCGGATCAAGGACCGCCCTTGGGCCGTCGACGGAGAGCTGAGAGTCCGCAAGGTCATGTACCTGTCCTTCGTCTTCGACCACCGCGCCTGCGACGGCGAGGAGCCGAGTCAATTCCTCACCTTCGTCGCTGACTGCATCGAGAACCCGGTCTCGCTCCTGCCGGAGCTCTGATTACGCCGGAGCTCTGAACCGACCTGAGCCGTGAACCCCAGCACAAGGCACGTTCCAGAATACGGACCACTACACGACCCGCGTGACGCGCACCACTACCCTGGCCTACGCCGCCCACCGGCGGCGACTCAGACGCCGCTCACCAGCGGTGAGCGCCAGGGTGAAAGAGGACGCACATGTCACGGGTTCACGAATCAACATCACCGCCGGGACCACCTCGGCGGCGGTATTCGCTTCTCCTGCTCATCGTTCCCGTCGTCCTCTACGTCCTCACCCCGGTCGTGGCGAACACGGTCGAGCCGCGCATCTTCGGTCTGCCGTTCATCGTCACCTACACGATCATCGTCACGATCCTCACCTGGCTCTGCGTGTGGATGGCCGCCCGCGGCGACCACTTCTACCGCACCGACCGGCCTGAGCACATTCCCGCTGACGTCGCCTTCGGTGAGGACCACGCCATCGACGGCCCCGCCACCGGCAGCTCCGCCATCGAGGAGGCCGGGAAATGAGCACCTCCGCGATCATCGCCTGCATCATCTTCGGCCTCGCCATGCTCGCGACCATCGGCATCGGCGTCTGGTCCGGCCGCGGTCGGGAGAAGTCCCTCGACGAATGGTCGGTCTCGGGGCGCGGGCTCGGCGTCGTCTTCATCCTCCTGCTCATGGCCGGGGAAACCTACACGAGCTTCTCGTTCCTCGGCACCGCCGGCTGGTCGTACTCCTACGGCGTGCCGATCCTCTACCTCATCGGCTACCTGAGCATCGGCCTCGTCGTCGCCTACCTCGTCGGCCCGCTGTTCTGGACCTACGCGGCCCGGCACAAGCTCGTCAGCCTCTCCGACATCGTCGAACACCGGTTCCGCTCCCGCGGTCTGGCGATCCTCGTCGCCGTGCTCGCAACGATCTTCATCGTTCCCTACATCCAGCTGCAGATCCAAGGCATGGGCGCCGTGGTCAACGCCATGAGCTACGGGGCGATCGACCTCAAGGTCGCCGCCATCATCTCCTTCATCGTCGCCGAGGCGTTCATCCTCTTCTCCGGCCTGCGCGGTTCCGCATGGGTCAGTGCCCTCAAGGACGGACTCGTCATCCTCGCCGTGGCCTTCCTCGCCATCTATGTGCCGCTGCACTACTTCGACGGACTCGGCGGTCTGCTCGACAAGCTCGTCGTCGAGAAATCACAGTGGCTGACCTTCCCCGGTGCCGGGGAGGGCACCTACGGCAGCGCCTGGTTCATCTCGACGATCATCCTCAACGGGATCACGATCACCGTGTTCCCGACGTCGATCGCCGGGTACCTCTCGGGCACCTCGGCGAACGCCCTGCGCCGCAATTCGATCATCCTGCCCTGGTACCAGCTGCTGCTCCTCGTGCCGATGATGGTCGGCGTGGCCGCGCTCTTCGTCATCCCCGCCCTCAAGGACGCCGATCTGGCGCTGTTCTCCGTGGTCATCGACTCGCTGCCGGCTCCCCTCGTCGCGATCATCGGCGTCGCCGGGGCGCTCTCGGCGATCGTGCCGATGAGCGTGTACATGCTCTCGATCGGGTCGATGTGGGGCAGGACTGTCCTGGGCGGCGGCCTGGCCGGGCCGAAGAATGCTGCGGCGATGACGGCCGAAGAGACGGCGGTTCGCGGACTGCGGCAGAAGACGCTGTCCCAGTGGGTGTGCCTCATCGTCGGTGTGATCGCCCTGGTGATGAGCCTGCTCATGCCCGATGCGCTCGTCTCGCTCTCGGTGCTCAGCTATGAGGGGCTCGCGCAGGTGGTTCCGGCCGCGCTGCTCGCCCTCTACTGGCCGCGGATGAGCAAGCAGGCAGCAGGAGCCGGACTCATCGTCGGCTCCGTCGTCATGGTCGGCCTCCATTACACAGGCCACGATCCGCTGCTCGGCATCAACGGGGGCCTGTGGGCCGTCGCCGCCAACCTGATCGTCGTCGTAGCCGTCACTCTGGCCAAGCCGGATCCGCGGTGGGTGCCTGCGGCGCAGCGCAGACCACGCGCCGAGGCGGTCGCGGCGGAGTAGGCTGACAGAATCCGTCGTCGAGGAGAGGAATCATGACCATGAGTCCACGATCCGTCACTGCGATCACCGGTGCGACGGGGCACATCGGACGCATCGTCACCGATCTGCTCGGCAGCGCCGAGACCTCTCTGCGACTCATCGTCCGAGACGTGAGTCGGGCTCCGCAGGGTGTCGGCGACATCGCCGTGGCCGAATACGGGGATGCCGATGCCGCCACCAAGGCTCTGCGCGGCGTCGACGTCCTCTTCATGGTCTCCGCCGCCGAGAGCGCCGACCGACTCGAACAGCATCTGACCTTCATCGATGCCGCGGCCGCCGCCGGAGTGCGGCACGTGGTCTACCTGTCATTCCTCGGAGCCTCTCCCCAGGCCACGTTCACACTGGCGCGCACTCACTGGCACACCGAGGAGCGGCTTCGTGAATCCGGAATGGCGTGGACGTTCCTGCGGGACTCGTTCTATCTCGACTTCCTGCCCGCCATGGCCGGAGATGACGGCGTCATCCGCGGACCTGCAGAAACTGGCCGCGTCGGAGCCGTGACCAGGGGCGATGTCGCCCGCTGTGCGGCAGCGATCCTGCAGGATCCAGATGCCCATGTCGGCCGGTCCTATGACCTCACAGGCCCGCAGGCGCTGACCTTCGACGAGGTGGCCCGCACCGTCACCGAGGTGACCGGGAGGCCGACGACCTTCCACAACGAGACCGTCGACGAAGCCTACGAATCACGCCGACCCTATGGTGTGCCCGACTGGCAGCTCGACGCCTGGGTGTCGACGTACACCGCGATCGCGGCCGGTGAACTCGATGTCGTCACCGACTGCGTGGAACGGCTGACGGGAACCGCGCCCGTCAGCCTCGCCGAGATGCTCGAACAGGACTGAGCCGCTCGGGTGCCGGCAACCGTCGCGGCCTGCTGATCAGCACGACCCACCAGCACACGGATCCGAGCAGCAGAGGCAGAGTGACCAGCCACGACAGGACGGCCAATGCGGCCTTCGTCACCCACCCGTCTTCGCCGATCTGCGACCAGATGGAGATCCCCACGCTCAGGCAGATGAGCACCGAAGTGAGAATGATGAGCGCAAAGTAGAGGAACCGCCAAACCGGCTTCCTCGGATACATCCGATCCAACAGCGAGCCATCGCTGACAGCGTCACGACCATTTTCAGTCATCGAGCAGAGCCGCGGCGTACATCGGGCGGGCGGCGTCGGCGCTCGGCGGGTGGAACAGGCCAGCACTCGCGTCCCGTAAGAGACGTGAGAGCTCATGGCCGTTGTCGAAACCGCTGCCGCCGGCGCACATCAGCGCGGTCTCGGCAGTGCGACGGGCAGCCTCGGCAGCCTTGATCCTCGCTCCCACGAGGCGCAGCGGCCAACCGGCACCGTGATCGACGAGGCCGTCGAAGTCCCTGGCATAGGAATCGATCATCGCCGGGACGCTGAGGTAGTCGAGGTGGGCACCGGCCAGGCGCGCCCGAGTCTCGGGCACCTCGGCGAGAGTGGTCCCGGCCTTCGCGGACGTCCGCTTCTTCAGCCCAGCAGCCCCGAGCTCGAGCGCACGGGCAGCGACCCCGGCGTAGACGGCGGCGATGAGCAGCTGGAAATTGCTGGTGATCGCGAAGGTCAGCAGATCGGGATGCTTGCCGGCCGGGATGACTCGGGAGACGCGGTCGGGACGCAGGAGCACCTCGTCGAGGATCGTCGCCCGCGACTGGGAGGCCCGCATGCCCAGCACATCCCAGTGATCGGAGATCGTGATGCCCGGCTCCGAGCGTTCGATGAACCCGTAGACCAGCTGTCCCTCGGCCGGTTCCTCGGCATCGGGACCGGCGATCCCCTCGTCCTCGGGTGTGACGGCGCCGTGGACGATCAGCCGGGTCCACACCGGGGACAGGGAGGTGAAGATCTTCACCCCCGAGAGCAGGTACCCGCCGTCGGCGGTGGGCACCGCCTCGGTGTTCGACCCCTGCAGCACCCAGTCGTTCGACGGCTCGGAGATCCCGAAGGCGAAGATCTCACCGGCCATGACCTCGTCGAAGACCCAGTTGAGCGTCGAATCGCCGCGGTCGGCCATGGCCTTGACGACCCCGGTGCACATCAGGTGCATGTTGATCGCCAACGCGGTGGCCGGGGCCGCGCCGGCCAACCGCTGCTGCAGCCGAGTCACCTCGTGCAGGCTCAGCCCGGGACCGCCGTAGGCGTCGGGCACGAAGAGAGTGAGATAGCCGAGAGCCTTGAGCTCCTCGAGATCCTCGTCGAAGAAGCGGTTCTCCCGGTCGTAGATCGCCGCACGCTCGCGGAAGCGTTCGAGGACCTCGGCGGGCAGGTATTTCTCGGCCAGTTCACGATGGTGGGTCTCACGATCGGTCATCATCTCTCCTTGCTCGTGGGGTCGGGGTGGCGCGTGGGAGGGGATGTCATGGTCGCGGCCGGCGCAGCACGATCGCCCCGTTGTGTCCGCCGAAGCCGAAGGACGTCGAGAGAACGGTGTCGAGGCTCTCAATTTCGCGGGCCTGACCGGCCACGATGTCCCAGTCGTCGAATTCCGGATCGCCGAGGTTGAGCGTCGGTGGCAGCGTCTGTTCCCGCAGCGTGTGGACCGCGATGATCGCCTCGACGATCCCGGAGGCGCCGAGCAGGTGCCCGGTGGATGACTTCGTGGCGCTGATCGGAATCAGGTGTGCCGTGGCGCCGAGGGCCGCATCGAAGGCGGCGAGTTCGGCGGAATCACCGGCCGGGGTGCCGGTGGCGTGGGCGTTGATGTGGTCGATGTCGGAGGCGGTCAGGCCGGCATCGGCCAGGGCTTCGCGGACCGCCGCGGCGGCTCCGCGGCCTTCGGGATGCGGGTTCGTCGGATGGTGGGCGTCGCTGGCGGCTCCGAAGCCGGCGAGTTCGGCGAGCACCGCGGCGCCTCTGGCTGCGGCACCGGCGGCGGATTCGAGGAGGATCGCGCCGGCGCCCTGGCTCATCACGAATCCATTGCGTATCCGGTCGAAAGGGCGGCTGGCAGCGGTCGGGTCGTCTTCGAACCCGGCGGCGAGGGCGCGCATGTTCGCGTTCGAGGCGAGGTTGACCGGGCCCAGGCAGTCTTCCATGCCGATGACGAGCACGGCGTCGGCATAGCCGTGGCGGATGCGGCGCAGTCCCGCGCCGAGGCCGACCGCCCCGGAGGCGCAGGTGGCCGAGACCCCTTGGCCGGGGCCCCGGAAGTCATAGCGTTGGCTCAGCAGCGCCGCCGCCGAGTCCGGTGCCCCGTGGATCGCCAGGCTCAGGGGCACCGCGCGTGGTCCGCCGTCGAGGAGGGCCCGAGTGGCCTCCTGCATGGCGTCGACGGGACCGGAACCGGTGGCCGCGATGACGGCGATGCGCTGGCGGTCCCAAGGTAGATCGTCGACCGGGTTCGCGCCGAGCTCGGCGGGATTCGCGATCCCGGCCTGCCCGAGTGCTTGGTCGGCGGCGGCGATGGCCCAGTGCTGGACCGGGCTGAGTCGGCGGGCGAGCGCGCGGGGCAGGACCGCCTCGGCGTCGAAGTCTCTGACCTGTCCGCCGATGCGCACGGCGAGATCGGCGAACCGCTCACCGGCGAGGACGTCGATCGCACTCCGCCCGGTCCGCACCGACTCCCACAGGGTGTCGACGTCGTTGCCGCTGGGCGTGATCGCCCCCATCCCGGTGATGACGACGCTTCGGTCTTGCCGGTCTCGGTGCTCGTCGTTCACAGTCGCTGCCCTCGGCCCTTCATGATCTGGTCAACGGTTTCGCTGCGGCGAATCTTCCCGCCGACGGTGCGTGGCAGTCGGTCCAGTGCAAAGATGCGCCGCGGCACGAACTGCGGGGCCAGGTGCGCGCGAGCGTGCGCGAGGAGCGCTGTCTTATCGGGAAGTGCGGTCGCATGCCCGACCTCCACGACAAGGGCGACGATGCTGCCGAGGTTCGCATCGTCGAGCGCGACCGCGCAGACCTCGCCGAGGTCGTGGCCAGTCTCGCGCGAGGAAAACGTCTCGAATGCGCGTTCGACCTCGGGCAGGGAGACCTTGTAGCCGCCGGTGATGGCGATGTCGCCGGCTCGTCCGGCCAGCTGGAGCAGGCCGTTCTCGATCCGTCCCTGGTCATCGACGGTGGCCCAGCCGTCGGGTCCGCGCAGGACCGCCTCGGTGGTGCCGGTGACGTAGCCGTGAGAGCAGGCGGCCGCGTTGATCCACAGGGTGCCGATCTCGCCTTCGGGCAGCGGCGCCCCGTGTTCGTCTCGGATCTCGGCCCCGATGGTCGGGTAGATCGTGATCCACGTGCCGTCGCCGTCACGGCTGTCGCCGATGAATCCGATCTCCGCTGCCCCGTAATAGCTGATCAGACGGGTGTTCAGGAGGACCTCGCCGAGGCGGTCGCGGATGCTCGCGGGCAGGTTGGCACCCCCGGTGACGACGAGCTCGATCCCGGCGAAGCGTTCCGGATCGCGGGCGGCCGCCTCGGCGAGGGCTTTGACCACGGCGGGCACGGCGACGATGCGGGTGACGGATTCGACCTCGATTCGGCGGCCCATCTCGATCGGGGCGAACTCGTCGGCGACATGGACGCTGCCGCCGGTCGCGAGGCTCTCGACGACGGCGTAGAGGGTGAGGCTGTAAGAGACGGGCCCGGGGGCCAGCGTCGCCACCTCGGGCAGGGGTTCGAGGTGGGCCGAGGAGACCGCGACATTGTCCCGATACTGCTGTCGGGTCTTGATGAAGGCCTTGGGGTTGCTCGTCGTCCCCGAGGAGAAGAGCATGAGGAAGGGTTCGTCCGGCGCGCGGACGCTCGGCGGCGGGGCAGGTTCGACGGCGGCTTCGCGTGCCCGAAATTCGGTCGTGGTGATCACGGTTCCGGTCCACTCGGCGGCGGCGAGCGCCTCGGCGAGGTCGGTCGAGTCGCTGATGACCAGCCCGATGCCGGTGACACGGATGACCCGAACCTGATGTTCCAGGGGCCAGCGGGGATCGATGGTGGCGGAGACCGCGCGGTAGCCGGCGAGTCCGGCGATGATGCGCGAGGTGTGGAACGCCGAGGTGGTGCTGACCGCGGTGATCGGGATGCCCTCGGTCTCGGGTGCCGGGGTGGGCGGTTCGGGCTGGGCCCGGTGCAGGGAGTCGACGACGGCGACCATGGTCCGCGAGTCCGCGACGAGTTCGCCGTAGCTCAGTCGCTCGTCGCCGCCGACGAGGGCAAGCCGCTCGGGGTCACTGTCTGCGACCTCGAGGATCGTCGCGGTGATCGGCACGTCTGACCTCCTGGTTCCGGCCCCGGATGAACGCAGCTCTACGGGCCGGGTCCAGTATAGGCAGTCCTCAGTTCTCCGCAGGAGGGCATCCGTCGATCATTCATATACATTTCAGTATTCGAATACTTTGGTGTATCTTGAATGCATGAACACCTCCCGTCCCAGGATGTCGCGCGCAGAGAGCCAGCAGGAGACCCGGAACAGACTCATCGAATCGGCGGTCGACCTCTTCGCCGAGCACGGAGTCGACGCCACGTCACTCGTCGCCGTGGCGGAGAACGCGGGATTCAGCCGTGGAGCGATCCACGGCAACTTCACCGACAAGGACGAACTCGCCTCGGCGGCCATCGCATTCGTCATCGCCGACCTCGGCCCCGAGCTCACCCAGGCGCTGGGTACCGCGGGCCCAACTAATGACCGCCTGGCCGCATACATCACCACCCATGTCGGCTACTGCCGCCGACAGCCGGCGCGGGCAGCGGCCATCATCGCGGCCGTCGGCTACCTCGGTCGATCGACTCGGACCGGTCGTCCCGACGCGGACAGACCGGGCGAGCACACGCAGTCCTACGCTCGGCGCTCGGCCGATTCCGTCGCGGATCTCGTGGCGCTCTTCCAGGAGGGCCAGGCGCGAGGCGAGATGCGCGAGTTCGATCCGATCGCCATGGCCCTGTCGCTGCGCGCGGTCCTCGACACCGCAGTACCCACCCACACCGGCATCGATGCGGGCGAGATCGTCGCCCTCTTCGACCATGCGACGCGAGCCGAAACGGCTCGAGCACCGGAGGCACCTCAATGACCTGGAGTTATCGCATCACGGTTCGCGGCCGATTCTCGGACCTCGACGAACACCAATGTGAATATCTGCGCACCCACCAAGCCGAGCATGACATGTTCGCGGCTCGGTTCACTCCGGAGGGAACGTTCCTCTATACGCGCGAACTCGTGAACTATCAGCACCGGTTCTTCATCACCGTCGATGAGGTCAACCCCGATGACGCGGAACTCGAGGCCCGCGTCCGGGCCGAGGAGCTCGCCGGAGCTGACCTTGCCGGTCGCGGGCTCAGGGGGCGCACGGTCGACGTCTCCGCGGTCTGCATCGAGAGTCTCAAGATTCGTCCTGGAAGGCGCAGATGACGACAGATGCCCCAGAACAGCACCAGCGCAGGTCGGAGGGATCCGCACCGCACCTCGCAGCCGCGCTCCTGCTCGCGCGGGCAAAGAGCTCGGCGGACACTGCGATCGGCGGCGCGCTCACCCGCGTCGGCTTGTCTCTGGACGACCTCCTTCGACTCCGCCTCCTCGGCGTCCACTCAGAAGGTCTGGCACGGGATCAGCTTGCCTGGGAGATGAGCGAGACCCGTTCCCAGACGCTGCGCGCCACCCTGCCATTGGTCAAGCTCGGCTGGTTGACTCGCACGGACGACGGTGCATTCGTTCTCATCGACAGCGGCCGCGCCCTCATCGACCAAGCCGAGGGAATCGCCGAGAAGGCGGCCGAGCGCTGGTTCGCGGATGCGGCCCTCGATGTCGCCCAGGTAGCTGCCACGTTGAAACCTTGGACCGAAGATACCCGAGTCTGACACCGCGGCCGGCCTCACACCTGGAACTCGACCTCCCGGCCTGCGGCGGCGAGCGCCCGGATCCGTCCCCGGCAGGCGTACCAGCCGATGACCATGAGCACGCAGGCGATGATCGCGACGACCAGCGTCGCCGGGGAATCGACGAGGACCATGACGAGGACGACCGCGAGGAAAGTCAAGGTCAGGTAGCTCGTGTACGGGGCACCGATCATCCGGAACGAGGGACGCTCGAGCAGCCCCCGGTTCGCCCACCGGTGCAGACGCATCTGGCACAGCACGATCGTCGCCCAGGTGACGATGATGCCCACCGAGGAGACGCTGAGCACGATCTCGAATGCGTCGGCGGGCAGGAGGTAATTCAAGGGCACGCCGAGGAGGGCGACCGCGGCCGTGATGACGATACCGCCGTAGGGGACTCCGCTGCGATTCATCCGCTGGGCGAACCGAGGTGCGGATCCGGCCACGGACATCGAGCGCAGGATGCGGCCGGTCGAGTACAGACCGGCGTTGAGGGAGGACAGTGCCGCGGTGAGGACGACGAGGTTCATCACCGTGTCGGCGCCCTTGATGCCGATGAAGGAGAAGAAGGTGACGAACGGACTCTCCCCGTCCGAATACGCGGTGTAGGGCAGCAGCAGTGCGAGCAGCACGAGCGAGCCGACGTAGAAGACGGCGATGCGCAGCACCACGGAGTTGATCGCCTTCGGCATCACCTTCTCCGGGTTGGCGGTCTCTCCCGCGGCGGTGCCGACGAGCTCGATCGAGGCGTAGGCGAAGACGACGCCCTGCATGAGCAGGATCGCCGGCAGCACCCCGTTGGGGAAGATCCCGCCGGATTCGAAGAGCAGGCCGAGTCCGGGCTCGTGACCGGACACGGGAGTGCCGAAGATGAGGAAGCAGATTCCGACGATGAGGAACGCCACAAGAGCCGCGACCTTGACGAGGGCGAACCAGAATTCGAGCTCGCCGAAGACCTTGACCGAGATGACGTTGAGTCCGAGCACGGCGAGCAGGGCGATGAGCGCCCACGTCCACTGCGGCACCGCTGCGATCCACGCGACGTACTTGCCGAAGAAGCCCATGTAGAGGGCGGCCGCGGTGATGTCGACGATGGTCGTCGTCGCCCACACGAGCCAGTAGAACCAGCCGGCGATGAAGGCGGCCTTCTCCCCGAAGAACTCCCGCGCATAGGACACGAAGGACCCCGTCGTGGGTCGGTGGAGGACGAGCTCGCCGAGCGCCCGGAGGATGAAGAAGGCGAAGAGCCCGCAGATGGCGTAGGAGAGCACGATGGCCGGTCCCGCCTCGTGCAGGCGACCGCCCGCGCCGAGGAAGAGGCCGGTGCCGATGGCTCCGCCGATGGCGATCATCTGCACCTGCCGCGGGGCGAGATGCTTCTGATAGCCGGTGTCCTCGGCGGTGAGGTCGATCGTGGAGGTGGGCTCGACGGCCGCGCTGCGGTCAGGCCCGTGGTGATGAGTCATAGAAGTCCTCTGCTCAGGTGGATGAAGTCAGGTCAGTGCAGTCAGGTCGGTGCAGTCAGGTCAGTGGTGTCAGATGTGCGATTCACACGGTGCTCAGATTCGCGAGCCTCTCGGGCCGCAGGAGACGAGCGAGCTCCTCGGGTGTCATCAGCCCGTGCTCGAGCACGAGTTCGGCCACCCCGCGATTCGTCTCGAGCGCCTCCTTCGCGATCGAGGTCGCCGCGGCGTACCCGATGGTCGGGTTGAGCGCGGTGACGAGGCCGATCGACGCCTCGACCGAGGCACGGGTGGCCTCGGCGTTCGCGGTGATGCCCGCAACACAGCGCTCGGCCAGGGTGCGGCTGGCGGATTCGAGGTGGGAGATCGACTTGTGCAGGCTGTGCAGGATGACCGGTTCGAAGGCGTTGAGCTGCAGCTGTCCGGATTCGGCGGCCATGGTGATGGTGACATCGTTGCCGATGACCTCGAAGGCCACCTGGCTGACGACCTCGGGGATGACCGGGTTGATCTTGCCCGGCATGATCGACGATCCCGACTGCACGGCGGGCAGGTTGATCTCGCCGAGGCCGGCCCGGGGTCCCGAGGAGAGCAGCCGCAGGTCGTTGCAGATCTTCGAGAGCTTCACGGCGATGCGCTTGAGGACCCCGGAGAGGTGGACGAAGGATCCGACGTCCTGGGTCGCCTCGATGAGGTCCGGTGCGGTGATCAGAGGCAGCCCGGTGAGCTCGGCGAGCTGTTCGCGGACCTCTTCCGCATAGCCGAGGGCGGCGTTGAGGCCGGTGCCGATGGCCGTGGCGCCGAGATTGATCTCGTGGACGAGCTTCTCCGCCTCGGCGAGGCGCTCCCGATCCTCTCCCACGGTCACCGCGTAGCTGCCGAACTCCTGCCCCAGGGTCATCGGCACCGCATCCTGGAGCTGGGTGCGGCCCATCTTGACGATGTCGTGGAACTCCCGGGACTTCGCCGCGAACGACTCCTCGAGTTCGCCGAGTGCGGACAGCAGCCGCTTGATCGCGAAGATCGTGCCGAGCTTGACCGCGGTCGGGTAGGCGTCGTTCGTCGACTGGCTGAGGTTGACGTGGTCGTTCGGGCTGATCCGGGCATAGGTGCCGCGGGGCTGGCCGAGGATCTCGAGGGCCCGGTTGGCGATGACCTCGTTCGCGTTCATGTTCGACGACGTGCCTGCTCCGCCTTGGATGACGTTGACGGGAAACTGGTCGTGGAGGTGCCCGTCGAGGATCTCCCGGCAGGCGGCGACGATCGCGTCCCGCCGCTCGACGTCGAGGAGTCCGAGCGCGTGGTTGGCCCGGGCGGCCGCGAGTTTGACGGCCGCGAGCCCGCGGATCGCGTCCGGGTTCGATTCGAGAGTCTGCGCCGTGATCGGAAAGTTCTCCGTCGCCCGCAGCGTGTGGATGCCCCAATAGGCGTCCGCCGGGATCTCCCGATCGCCGAGGAGGTCGTGTTCGGTTCGTGTGTTCGTCGTGGTCATGCTCCCACCCCTGTCCGGTTGTCTTCGTGTATGAATCCGAGCCCGCCGAGGCGGTCCCAGATCTCCCGTGCCACGCGCAGTTCCCCGACCGCTCGGCCTCCCCCGACGACCGGCGCCGAGGTGAGCTCCGCCAGTGCCTCCGCCTCGGTTCCGAGGGCGGTGAGGATGGCCCGGGTGATCGGCAGGCGGGCACGGTCGGTTCCGTCGGCGATTTTCACGGCGATGCCGAGGGCACGCCCTCCCGGCGGTCGCAGGGCGAGGAGCTGCACCGCCTCGGCGCCGTCCTTGGCGATGAGCCCGGGAACCGTGCGCATCAGCGCGGTGACATCGCGTCCGGGACCTCCGACCATCTCCGGATGGGCGCGCATCGCCGCGGCCGCCCTGGCGGCACTCGTTCCCGGGGCGGCGGCCGCGAGTGCCGCGTAGGCGCGGGCGATCCCGCGCAGGGAGGATGAAGGCAGGGGCGTGCCGCAGCCGTCGGTGGTGAGCACATCGGCCGACTCCCCCGTGAGTTCGGCGACCGTGGCCGCGATGAGACGCTGCAGCGGATGCTCCGGGTCGAGGTAGTCCGCACGGCTCCAGCCGTTGATCATGCAGGTCGCGAGCATCGCGGCGTGTTTGCCCGAGCAGTTCTGCACCAGTCGGGTGCGCGTGCCGCCGGCCCGCAGGTGCTTCTCCCGTTCGGCGGCGCCGTAGGGCAGGTCGGGCGCATTGCCGAGATCAGACTCCTCGAGCCCATGCAGGCCGAGGATGCGGCGTGCCCCGGCGACGTGCTCCGGGGCACCCGAGTGGCTGGCGGCGGCGAGCGCGAGCAGTTCGGGTGGAAGGTCGAGCCCGGCCCGCAGCATCGCCGTCAGCTGCAGGGGTTTGAGTGTGGAGCGCGGGTAGAAGGGGGCCGCGGAGTCACCCGCGTCGACGAGGAGGTCCCCGGTCTCATCGACGGCGGCGAAGGCCCCGAGGTGCAGGCTTTCGACGAGGCCTCCGCGCGTGACTTCGACGAGCGGGATGTGCGCGGCGGGGCCGCAGGTCTCGGTGTGCTCGGCCGAAACGGGCAGGGTGGGTGAAGGCAGCGGCATCGTTCTACGGTCCTCGAGTTCAGGTGTGGGTTCTGTCGGTGTTCGCCGAGGCGGCGAGATCGGTGACGGCGTCGGCCACTCGCGCGAGGTGCTTGGCCATGGCCTCGCGGGCGAGGTCGGTCCGCCCCTGCTCGATGGCGCGGACGATCTGCGCGTGTTCGTCATCGGAGTCCGGCTGCCGGTGAGCCGCCAGGTTGAGCAGCTCCGACTGGGCGGTCAGGGCGCCGCGGAGTTCGGCGATGACGCTTTCGAAGACTCGGTTGCCGCTGGCGCGGGCGATGGCGATGTGGAGTTCGCCGTCGAGCTCGACCCATCCGCGCGGACTCGTCTCCGTGATCATCGCTTCGAGAAGGGAGTGCAGCTGAGCCACATCCTCGTCGGTGCGACGCTGGGCGGCGAGCTCAGCGGCCGGCACCTCAATATGAGGGCGGGCCTCGTGGAGGTCCTGCGAGGAGTATTCGCCGAGGTGCAGCCCTGTCGCCGGGGCCGCGGCGATGACGAAGGTGCCGCTGCCGGTCTTGGTCTCGGTCAGCCCCAGGGTCGCACACGAACGCAGCGCCTCTCGGATGACCGGCCTGCTCACGGCATAGCGGTCGGCGAGCTTGGCTTCGGAGGGAAGTCTGGCACCGATGGGAAACGTGCCTTCGGCGATCTCTGCCCGGAGCCTGCGGATGACTCCCTCGCCCGCTGACAGCCGTTCGACAGCGGTCGGATTGATGGCTCCCACGCTCGCCCCTCCAGCTCGTTCTGGTTCCTGGTGTCTCGATCAGCCGGGTCGCCGTGTTCGCAACCTGTCAAGCTGTATGACAGGTTGAGTGTAGCTCTGGTCACTCTCCCGCGGTCAATCTCAGCGCGGACGAATATCGCGATCTGAGATTCCGCCCGCTCAGGAACAATGAAGCCATGAGCGATTCGGACATTCCCCGCTGGCGCCGCGGCGATCAGATCCATTGGACCTATGTGAATCCCGCCCACCCCGGACTGCTTGACCAGCGCCCGGTCACCGTCATCGCCGATGACGACCGGCATCTGGCGGTGTGGCTGGAGTCGGGCACTCCGATGCTCCACCATGTGCTCGCCGACGGCAGGGGCATCCGCGAGGCCGATGGGCCCGCCCGCTTCGGCGCACCACGGGCGCAGGGCCTCAAGACCTGGCAGGGCGCCGGCATCGTCGCGGTCTTCCAACCCGGGAAGGACTACTCCGTGTGGTTCTTCGAGACCCCAGCTGCCTCCGCTCCACAGAACCCCTCACGTCCACAGGTCCCCCTGCCCCGCCGCGACTCCTTCTACGTCAACCTCGAGACTCCGTTCACCCGCTTCGAGACCGGGATCCTCACCTCGGACCATGTGCTCGACATCGTCGTCGCCGCCGATGGCTCCTACAGCCTCAAGGACGAGGACGAACTGGAGTTCGCCCTCGAGGCGGGCATGTTCTCTCCCGAGCAGGTGGCCCGGATCCGCAGCGCGGCAGACGGCGCCATCGCTGACATCGAAGCCTGGACCTTCCCCTTCGACTCGGCCTACACGGACTTCGCACCCGACCCGGACTGGCCGCTGCCCTCCCTGCCCGCCGAGGCCACCTGGACCTACGAAAGCTGAACAGCCCACCACACACGAAACACGGGCGCCGCGTCAGGAAACGGGTGGACACACCCGAATCTCGACACAGCGCCCGTGTTGCGCGTCAGACCTGAGCAATCAAACCTGAGCGATCAGCCTCAGTCGGCCACGTAGTACATGCGCTTGTTGACGAACTCGTCCATGCCGTAGGGCCCGAGCTCGCGGCCGAAGCCCGAGCGCTTGGTGCCGCCGAACGGGATCTCCGCGCCTTCACCGGCCGGGGTGTTGACGTTGGACATGCCGACGTCGAGGCGCTGGGCGAGCTTCGCGGCCCGCTCGGAATCCTTCGCGAACACGGCGCCGCCGAGGCCGAAGCGGGTGTCGTTGGCCAGCTTGAGTGCTTCGTCGTCGCTGGTCACCTTGTACACGGTGGCCACGGGTCCGAAGAGCTCCTCGCGGTAGGCGTCCATGTCCGAGGTGACTCCGGTGAGCACGGCCGGGGAGACGTAGGCCGAACCGTCGCTGGCGAGTTCGCCGCCGACGAGTGTCGCGCCCTGCTCGACGGCGCGATCGAGCTGCTTGCGCAGATTCTCGGCCGCACCGCGGGAGGACAGGGGCGAGTATTTGCCGTCGCCCGCCTCGGCGGGGGTGCCCTTCGTCCAGTCCTGGGCGCGCTGGGTCAGCCCGGACACGAAGTCCTCGTAGATGTCGTCCATGACGATCATGCGCTTGTTGGCATTGCAGACCTGACCGGTGTTGTACAGGCGGGTGCCCCAGGCGGTGTCGACTGCCTCGTCCATGTCGTCGGTGTCGAGGATGATGTAGGGGTCGGAGCCGCCGAGCTCGAGCACGGCCTTCTTGAGGTTCTTGCCCGCGATGGCGGCCACGGCGGATCCCGCACGCTCGGAACCGGTCAGGGACACGCCCTCGACGCGGTCATCGGCGATGATCGTCTCGATCTGCTCGTGGGTGGCGTAGACATTGGCGTACACGCCTTCGGGGATGCCCGCCTCCTTCATCAGTTCGGCGATCTTCGCCGAGGAGCGGGGGCAGATCTCCGCGTGCTTGAGGATGATCGTGTTGCCCAGCACCAGGTTGGGCGCGGCGAAGCGGGCCACCTGGTAGTAGGGGAAGTTCCAGGGCATGATGCCCAGCAGCGCGCCGACGGGGCGGCGCTGGATGAAGGCCTTGCCGCCGGACATCGACTTGATCGGCTCGTCCGCGGCGAACTCCGGGCCGTTGTCGGCGTAGTAGTTGAAGATGGCTTCGCAGAACTCGGCCTCTTCGATGCCTTCGGCGACGGGCTTGCCCATCTCTTCGGCGATGATGTTCGCGAGCTCTTCCTTGCGCTCTCCGAACAGGGCGGCGACCTTGTTGACGACGGCGGCGCGCTCTTCGATCGTCTTCTCACGCCAGGCCAGGAAGCCGTCGTGAGCCGCACCGAGGACCTCGTCGATCTGTGCGTCGGTCGCATTGTCGAACTTCTCGACGACTTCACCGGTGGCCGGGTTCTCGACGCGGTAGCCGCCTGCAGCGCTTCCTACATTGCTCATTCCAGACTCCTTCGACTTGGGGCGCCGGTCGGGCGCCGTCCGAGATAGGTGCATCGCCGATCGCCGTCGGAATCGACGGATCGCGTATGCCTGTCTCTCACGCTATCAACACGTGACCTGCGCAACAAGTGGCGGAAGCTGGGGGAATCATCAGTCGACGATGCGGAGGGACACCCTCGCCGAGGTGGTGCGGATTCCGTGCCCACGTGCACGAAATCCGCACTCAAGTGCCACCCGGGTCACCGTTTCGGCGGCGACCCGGGTGGCCCTCCGCTCAGAAGATCGAGCTGTAGGCGTTGAGCGCGAGCTGCCCGCCGAGGTGGGCGTAGAGGACCGTGGAATCCGCGGCGATGTCGCCCTGCCCGACGAGGTCGAGCAGTCCGGCCATGGACTTGCCCTCGTAGACGGGGTCGAGGATGACGCCCTCGAGTCGGGCGGTGGTGCGGATCGCGCCCACGGTCGACTCGTCGGGGATGCCGTAGGCCGGCCCTTCCCAGCCGGGGCGGATGTCGACCTCGGCGTCGGTGATCTCCCGACCGAGACCGATGAGCTGGGCCGCATTGTTCGCGATGCGCTTGACCTGGTCGCGAGTCTTGTCCAAGGTGGCCGAGGCGTCGATGCCGATGACGGTGCGCTTCGGGCCGCCGGCGGCCTCGAGGGCGGCGAACCCGGCGATCATTCCCGCGTGGGTCGAGCCGGTGACGGTGCAGACGACGATGGTGTCGAAGAAGACGCCGAGGGTCTTCTCCTGCTCGGCGACCTCGTAGGCCCAGTTGACGAAGCCGAGGGCCCCGAACTTGTGCTCCGAGGCTCCGGCCGGGATCGGGTAGGGCTTGCCGCCGGAGGCCTCGACCTCGGCGATGGCCTCTTCCCAGCTCGAGCGGATGCCGATGTCGAAGCCGGCCGAGTCGAGACTGACGTCGGCACCCATGATGCGCGAGAGCTCGATGTTGCCGACCTTGTCGTTGACCGGATCGTCCCAGTCGACCCAGCGCTCCTGGACGAGGCGGGCCTTCAGCCCGAGGTGCGCGGCGACAGCGGCGACCTGGCGGGTGTGGTTGGACTGGTAGCCGCCGATCGAGACGAGGGTGTCCGCACCCGAGGCGAGGATGTCGGGGACGATGTATTCGAGCTTGCGGGTCTTGTTCCCGCCGAAGGCGAGTCCGGAGTTCACGTCCTCGCGCTTGGCCCAGACCCGGGCCCCGCCGAGGTGGTCGCCCAGTCGTGCGAGTTCATGGACGGGGCTCGGCCCGAAGGTGAGCGGATAGCGGTCGAAGTCGGTGATGGCCATGGAGTGCTCTCCTCGAGACGTGGGTTCGGGTGGGTAGGTGTAGGGGCATAGATGTGGATAGGGGGGTGCAATATGCAATATATTGCATGTCGGCAGTGCTTACAATAGTCGTGCAGAAAGTCCCGCTCATTTCGAACGCCCCAGACCTGCCGACTCAGACCCAGCGACCTTCAGACGAAAGACGAGCCCGTGCCGATTCCCACCGATGCGCCGATCGCCCGGCGCAGCCTGCTCCGCGATGACGTCTACCGGGCGATCCGCGATGCCATCGTGCGCGGGCAGCTCGCTCCGGGCGAGCAGCTGCGCGATCAGGAGCTCGGCACCTGGCTGCAGGTCTCGCGCACCCCCGTGCGGGAGGCCCTGCAGCGCCTGGCCCAAGCCGGTCTGGTCATCGCCGAACCGGGGAGGATGACTCGGGTCGCGCCCGAGGATCCTGCGGCCGTCGCCCACGCCCGCCAGATCGCCGCCGAACTCCATGCCCTGGCCATGCGACTGGCCGCCCCCGCGCTCACCGAGGCCGATCTCGCGGCGATGGAGGCCGCAAACGAACGGCTGCGCGAAGCCCTGGACGATGCGGACAGCGATGCCGCGATCGCCGCCGATGACGATTTCCACACCGTCGCCATCGCGGCCTGCAACAATCCCCTCATCGCCGAGCATCTCGAACTCGTCACCGCCACCCTCCGCCGCACCGAACACCTCCACTTCGATGCGCTGACAGGGAAGGCAGGAGCTGCCGACGGCCCAGCAGGTCCCGCAAAGACCCATGCAGGAACCGTCGGCGACGGGCCCGACACCGCACCGTCGACGCCGACCGCATCCCCGGACGTCCACTCCCGGATCATCGCCGCACTGCGCGAGGCGGACCACACATCCGCCGTCGAGCTCACTCGCGAGAACTGGCTCGCTCTCAGCTCCTGAGGTCTTCAAGTGATCTGATGACTTGTGCTATGTTGTCACTGCGATCACCGACGATCAAAGGAAGAACATGCATTCGACGACGAAGCGCACTCTGTCCATCGGGGCGATCATCGCCCTTCTCCTCACCCTGGCACTGACCACGACAGCCCAGACGGTCACGACGGATTCGGCGGCTGCGGCCCAGACTCAAACCTCAGCCCAGTCCGGCACAGCCTCCGCAATCAGCACAGACCCTTCCGCCGGCTGCGGAACAGACCAGACTCCGGGCAACGACGAACGCACAATCACCTCGGCGGGAGGCGAACGCACCTACCGGATCAATGTCCCCCGCGACTACGACCCACAGGCGCCGCAGCCTCTGGTCCTCGGCTTCCACGGCAACGGATCCGATGGCGCCGAGTTCCAGAACTACACGGGACTGCCGCAGCTGCCGGCGGTCACCGTGTTCCCGGACGGCGCGCTCAAGGACGGCAAACGCTCCTGGCAGGGCGCGCCCTATGCCAGCGGCGCCGATGACGTGCGCTTCGTTTCGGACCTCCTCGATTCGATCGAGGACGACTTCTGCATCGACCTCAATCGCGTGTACGCGACCGGGAAGTCCAACGGCGGAGGCATGGTCTCCGTGCTCGCCTGCCAGCTGCGGGAGCGGTTCTCGGCCTTCGCGACCGTCGCCGGCGCCTACTACCCGCAGTCGACCGAAGGCTGCGGCTACTCCGAGCCGACCCCGATGCTCGCCATCCACGGCACCGGAGACGAGACGATGCACTACGACGGCGGAACCCGCCAGGGCGAGGACTATCCGGGCGTCCGCGAATGGATCCAGCCCTGGGCCGAGGCCTCCGACTGCCGGGTGAAGACCGAGCGCAATGTCGGCAAGAAGGGCGAGGACGTGCTCCGGACCCGCTGGAAGAAATGCACGGGCGACTCGGCCGAAGGACAGCGGGGACCCGAGCGACAATCCGGCGCCGATGTCGAGCTCTACTCGGTCGCCGGCGGCGGGCACGTCTGGCCAGGTGAGGCCGTATACAGCGGCGGCGGCTACGTGACGAAGCACTTCTCGGCCACGACCACCCTGTGGAAGTTCTTCCAGGATCACCCGCGAAGTGACCGTTGACACATTCGCCGTCAAAGTGATTAGATGACTTAAACACTTGAAGGAGAGTGCCTATGAATACGTCTATCGGACTCGTCGAACGACTCACTCTGGAGATCGTGGCGACGATTCGCAGCGACAATCTGCAGCCGGGCCAGACTCTGCCCTCGGCCAAGGCCCTGGCCGAGCGCTTCGAGGTCACGGTGCCGACGGTCCGTGAGGCTCTGCGCCGACTCGAGGCGACCGGCTCCGTCGAACTCAAGCACGGCTCCGGCACCTATGTCCGCGAGGCGATCAACCGCCGCATCCTCGACAATCCGCACTATGTGCCCGTCGACCTCGCGGCCGCGATCGAACTCCTCGACGCCCGCATCGCGATCGAGCCCGGCATCGCCGAGCTCGCCGCGAGCGTGCAGGACGCCGCGGCGGTGACCTCGATGGATTCGGCTCTGGACAATGCGCTGCAGGTCCAGACCGCTGTCCCGGCCGGACACTTCCACGTCGAACTCGCCAAGGCCTCGGGCAATCGGGCGCTGTCCGAGATGCTCGTATCCCTGCTCGCGATCCACTCCCGGACCCAGCAGGCGGCACGTACGACCTACGACCGTCTCCGCGACCATGACGAACACGCTGGAATCCTCGACGCGGTCAAACGCGGAGACGGATTCGAGGCCTCGCACCGGACCCGCAGGCACCTCGAGGCGATCAAGGCCGCGGTCCTCGCCGACTGGCAGCCCGAGGGCGAGGCCGAGGTCTCCGGCGGACACAACAGTGTCGCCGGCGACGACAGCGGTGTCACCGGCGACGCGAACCGCGCGGCCACCTCGGCGGGTGACCTGCGATGACCCGGCCGCAGATCGAGACAATCCGCCCCCATATCCGCCGCTACGGAGACCTCACCTCTCTCGAGATCGAGCGGGCCAAGCAGGAGAACACCCTGCTCATCCTCCCGGTCGGCGCGACCGAGCAGCACGGCGACGGACTGCCGCTGTCCACGGACAACATCCGCGCCGAGCACGTGGCCATGCGCCTGGCCGAGGACCTCGCGGCCGACGCCGACAGCAGCGACAGCGACAGCGCCGAAGGAAGCGGACGCGCCTTCGTGCTGCCGACCATCGGCTACGGCATCTCCCCGCACCACACCGAGCTGCCCGGCACGATCAGCCTCGATCCCAGGCTGTTCGTCGACATCGTCACCTCGGTGGCCGGTCAGCTCGCCGACGCCGGATTCCGCCGCATCCTCGTCATCACCGGCCACGGCGGCAATATCGCCGGACTCGGCGTCGCCGCCCAGGTGCTGCTGGCCTCCCATCCGGATCTCGTCTTCGCCCACTCCCCGGTCAGCGCCTTGGCCACCGAGGCGAGCGCGGCACTGCCGCGGACCGAGGTCAGCGGCCACTGCGGCGAATCCGAGACCTCGCAAGTGCTCGCCATCGACCCGGCACTCGTCGACAGCCCGCACCTCTCACCAGGGGCGACCAGCCTCGGCGAGCTCTCCCCACGGGCCAGACTGTCCCGGACGAAGACACCGGCGAGCGCCGTGACCTTCGACCGCTATGCGGAGAACGGGGTGCTCGGGGACCCGCGCACCGCCACCGCCGAGGACGGGCAGCGCATCCTCGACGAGATCCACACGAAGCTCCTCGACTACTCCCGGAGGCTTCTCGAACTGTAGAACCCAGCCACACCACCCCCGAATCACCCCAGCAACACCGCCCTCGCAACATCATCACAACACCGCCACATCGATCAATGGAGCTCACCGGCCTTCCCCTTCTGCGCCCTCACGCTCCCTGAGCCACTTGGAAAACCGCCACCTGGAACACTCAGCCACCTGGAAACCTCAGCCATCTGGAGACTCTGGAGCCCGCCATGGACACCACCGCCACACCCACCGCGAAACAGCAGGAGCGGCTGCCCGCCGTGATCCGCGCCCTCAACGTCATCGAGACCGTCGGCAACAAGCTGCCGCACCCGTTCTGGCTGTTCTGGATCCTCGCGGCCATCCTCGCCGTGCTCAGCCTCGTCCTCTCGCTGGCCGGTGTGGGGGTCAACGACCCGAGCAGCGGGGAATGGACCCCGGTGAACAACCTGCTCAGCGGCGACGGCATCGCGATGGCCGTGAGCACCTCGCTTGATGCCTACCAGTCGTTCCCGCCGCTGATCACGATCATGGTCGTCATCATGGGCGTGGCCCTGGCCGAGCGCACCGGGCTGCTGTCCACGGCGATGAAGGTCTCGATCGCCCGGGTCCCGGCCTCTCTCATCGTCTTCACCGTCGCCTTCATGGGCACGGTCTCGCACGTCGCCTCGGCGGCGGCCTATGTCATCCTCGTCCCGCTCGGCGGCATGGTGTTCAAGGCCGTCGGCCGCTCCCCCGTCCTCGGAATCATCGTCGCCTACACTTCGATCGCCTCCGGCTACGACGCCAGCCCCATTCCCACACCGAACGATGCGATCTTCGCGGGCATCACCTCGGCGGCGGCGCACATCATCGATCCCGACTACATCGTCACCCCGATCGGCAACTGGTACTTCAACATCGCCAGCTCGATCCTGCTCGCCATCGTCATCACCATCGTCACCGAGCTCGTGCTGACCAAGCGGCAGAACCTCGACGCCGATGAGGACGCCGAGTACGAAGACCTCGTCATCTCCGATAAGGAGCGCTCGGCCCTGAAGTTCGCAAGCTTCGCCGTGCTCGCGATGCTCATCATCGTCGTCGTCCTCGTCGTACCCGACGGCGCCCCGCTGCGCGGTGACGGACCCATAGGCGAGTCCCCATTCCTCACCGGCATCGCCTTCATCATCGCCATGCTCTTCGGCGTCGGCGGCATCGTCTACGGCTTCCGCGAGGGCACGATCGAGAAGTTCGCCGACGTCCCCAAGCTGATGAGCCAGGGCATCGTGTCCATGGCCCCGGTCCTCGTCCTGTTCTTCGCGATCGCCCAGTTCCTCGAGTACTTCGAATGGACGAACATCGGCATGCTCGTCTCGGTGTCCTCGGCGGACCTGTTCACCGGGCTCGGCCTGCCCACCTGGGTGATCTTCATCCTCGTGCTCCTCGTCCTCTCCGTCGTCAACGTCATCATCACCTCCGGTTCGGCGATGTGGGCGATCATGGCTCCGGTCATCGTGCCGATGCTCATGCTCCTCGAAGTCCCGCCCGAGACGAGCCAGGCCATCTTCCGTATCGCCGACTCCGGGTCGACCGCGATCACCCCGATGAGCCCGTACTTCATCATGGCGCTCGGCTTCATGCAGCGCTACCAGAAGTCCGCAGGCATCGGCACCCTCGCCTCCCACACCCTGCCCCTGGCGATCTGCATGACGATCACCTGGAGCCTGCTGTTCTTCCTGTGGTGGGGTCTGGGCATCCCGCTCGGCCCCGACGCCCCGGTCCGCTGATCCTCGCCGAGGCGGCTGTGCCGTCATCGTCGCAGGTGACCTACGGCTGGGTGCCCGTTCTTCGGCTAGGCGCCTGCGCCTTCGGCTAGGCGCCGTGCAGCGACCCGAGGGCGAGGTGCACCCCGAAGGCGATGACAACGGCACCGGCGATCCGGTCGATCCACCGTGCGAACCTCGGCGTCCGCATCGTCCGTGCGATCACCCGCCCACCGCCGATGACGGTGGTCAGCCACACCATCCCGAGGATCACGTGGACGAGCGCGAGGAGGACTCCCATGAGCAGCGGCGAGACGCCCATAGGGACGAACTGCGGGAGTGTGGCCAGGTAGAAGACGGCGATCTTCGGGTTGAGGAGGTTCGTCAGCAGACCGATCCACAGTCCCCGGAGAGGTCCGCCTTCGAAGGCCGGCACATCATCGGGCACCGAGGCGGTCCGCCGGAATCCGGCTCGGATTATCACTGCGCCCATGCCGATGAGATAGAGAGATCCGGCAACGGCGAGAATGCGGTACGCCACCGGTGAGGCGGCCAGCAGCATCGTCGCCCCGAGCGCGGTGACGACGCCCCAGACGATGATCCCGGCCTGGACCCCGAGGGCCGTGGCGAAGGCATAAATCTTCGTCCGGGTGACCGAGCTGCGCAGGACGAGTGCCGTGTCGAGTCCGGGAATGAGGGTGAGAACGGCGGCGAGCGCGGCGAAGCCCCAGAGCGCCGAGGCGATGGTCATGGACGCGTGCAGAAGGTCGACATGAGGTCAAGACTAGGGATCGCCACTCATGCAATCGATAGAATGGGTTTCACGATTACTCATGCGATTCATACATGAGTGCACCGCCGAGCACGCACAGAGCCGAGCACCCACACAGAAGGGACGGCACCCGATGTACAGCCTCCGACGACTCCGCCTGCTGCGTGAAGTGAGTCTCCGCGGCAGTCTCGCGGCTGCTGCCGAGGCGCTCGGATACAACCCCTCCTCGGTCTCCCACCAGCTTAAGGCGCTCGAGGCCGAGGTCGGGACCCTGCTGCTCGAGCCGGTCGGCAGGGGCGTCCGCCTGACCGAGGCGGCGAAGGTCCTCGTCACGCACACCGAGGCGGTCATCGGTGAGCTCGAAGCGGCCGAGGCTGAACTCGCGGCCCTGGGCAGCACCGTGCGCGGCACCCTGCGCGTCGCCGCATTCCAGACCGCCCTGCACACGATCGTGCCGCCGGCCGTCGCCCAACTCCAGGACAGACACCCCGAGCTCGAGATCCTCACCTCCCACATCGATGCCGAGGAGGGCATACCGGCTCTGCTCGCCCACGATTTCGACCTGGTGCTCCAGGAGGACTACCCCTCGCGACCGAGCCGACAGTCCCCGGGAGTGCAGATCGAAACGCTCGGCACCGACCCGCTTCATCTCATCACTGCGGCCGCAGAGTCTGCAGGGACGGAGCCCCACCTCGGCGAGCGTCTGCAGCTCAGCGAGCGTCTGCAGCTCAGCGACCGCGCCGAGCGGCCGTGGGCGATGGAGACCACCGGCGCTCGGGCACGGCAGTGGACGCAGGCCGAGTGTCGGCGGGCGGGCTTCGAACCGCGGGTAGCCTTTGAGACTTCGGACGTCATCCTGCAGGTCCGTCTCGTCTCCCTCGGCCTCGCCGACGCCCTCGTCCCGGATCTCGCCCTGCGCGGGGCGGAGGGACTCGTGGACACCTCGGCGATTGTGCGCAGCGAGCTGCCCGGACGACCGCAGCGGACCATCTCGACGGCGGTCCGCAGCGGCAGCTCTCGGACTCCGAGCATCGTCGCGCTGCGCGCGGCGCTCAGTGATTACACGCAGACCTGCTGAAAACATCTTGGGGCGCGGACCGTTGACGCGAAAACGATGCCCGTTATACTCGTCGGTAACACCCCGCAGTAACATAGGTCACAATGGTCGCGCCGACATAGCTGTCGGAACACGTAGGAGGATCAATGAAGTTCCCGAAGTTTGACATCATCCGCAAGCTCGGCAAATCGCACACCGGACGGATCGCCATGGTCGCGATTCCCACGAGTGTCGTCTCAGCGATGCTGATGGGCGGGGTTGCTCAGGGTGCAGTGCCGGTCTCGTTCGCGGTGTCCGGAAGCCAGTTCAAGATCACGTCCTCGCAGCTCGAGGGCACCGGCTTCTCCCAGTACAGCGGGATCGCGAAGGACGCAGAGGGCGGCGAGCACGCTGTCGTCACGGCCAATATCAAGGACGCCACACTGGAGAATCTCTGCCAGTCGGCGGTGACCGACACGCCGATGGGCAAGGTGGGCGTGCTCATCAAGGCCGGCGGCGGCAAGGAGCCGGCATCCGCCAAAGATCTGCAGATCGGCATGACGGGCCTCAAGGGCGATGCCGAGTTCAAGAACATTCGGATCGGCGTCGATGCCTCAGATGTCAACACTTCAGCCAAGGGCTCCAAGGGCGACTTCGCCCAGGATTCCGACACGGTCTCGATCAAGGACCTCAAGCAGGACTCGTGGAGCACCACGGCGTCGGTGTTCACGCTCAAGGACATGACGCTGAAGCTCACCAACGGAACCGAGACGTGCTTCTGATGAAGGACGCACCAACCAACGGGCACGCCGCCGGAGATCCGGAGACGACCGCTCCGGAGGC
The DNA here is from genome assembly GCF_047300845.1 of Brevibacterium sp. GP-SGM9. NCBI lineage: Bacteria > Bacillati > Actinomycetota > Actinomycetes > Micrococcales > Brevibacteriaceae > Brevibacterium > Brevibacterium sp. GP-SGM9. The sequence continues at coordinate 2,375,749 of NZ_CP178563.1, forward strand.
TGCCGCTCAGGACTCCACCGCACAGCAGACGAGTCTGCTTGCGCTGTCCCGGCGCAGCCGTCGCTCCGGCGAGCACAGCACGCCCGAGAACACGCAGCCCGAGAACTCGCAGCCCGAATCGGACGTCGAGACGGCCGAGTTCGATGCCGCGACGACTGGGGCGGATGCATCGACGACTGAGTCCGGTGCCGCGGATGCCGCGACATCCCGTCGTGACCGTGCCGCGGCCGATCATGACGAGAGCAAGCGCCAGGGCTTCCGGCATTGGCGTCTCCAGCGGCCCTTCATCGGCGGACTCCTGGTCGTCCTCGGCGGAATCGAGCTCTTCTTCTCCGGCCAGCTGGACACCGGAAATCTGCACATCCAGTTCGGCATCGAGGGACTGCAGGCCACGATCATTCCGATCGCGCTGGTGGCTCTCGGACTCTCTGCGATGTTCCGACCCACACACCACATGTTCTACGGGATCATTGCGCTCGTCCTTGCCGTCTATTCGCTGATCGGGGTCAACCTCGGCGGATTCATCCTCGGGATGCTGCTGTCCACGATCGGGGCGATTCTCGTGGTCGCCTGGATGGGACCGCGCGAACCGAAGCCGAAGAAGCGCAAGTCGAAGAAGGCCTCGGATGCCGGACGGAGGGACGACGCAGAGTCTGCAGACTCTGCAGGACAAGAGAGGAACGTATGAGGAAGACATCCAGCAGACGCACTGCGCTGCTCCTGTCGGTGCTCGTCCTCATCGTTCCTTCCACTGTGGGAGCCGGCGTCTCGGCGACGACTCAGCCCGACCCGATGCCGTCGTCGAGCCCGACCTGCAGCCCGGATTCCGGCAGTTCGAAGTCCGACTGCGATTCTTCGGATTCGCCTGGTCTCGGCAAGCGTCCGAGCCCGTCGGATCCGTCCTCGCCCGTAACTCCGTCCGAGGAACCGACGGACCCGGCATCGCCGGAGCCGACCGATCCCGGAGGACTCGGGGTCAAGGATTCGGATGATGACCCGGATGAGAAGCTCGACGGCAAGTTCCCGAAGGAGGCGCAGAGCGATGACAACGCCCCGGTCTTCACGGAGACTCCCGGAGCACTGGGTTCCGAGTCGCTGTCGTTCAAGGGCCTGAAGGGCATCTCGTTCGTCTCGGTTCCGACGAAGACCGGCAAGAAGGTCGTGACTCTGAAGATCCAAGCCGACGAGATCTCGATCTCCGGGTTCTCCCTGACCGTGAAGCCGCCCGATGAGGAGTACGGTCTAGTGACCACAGCGGACACGATGACGCTCAAGGGCGATGTCAGTGTCTACATCGGGTCGATCACGGCCACGACGAAGGACGGCAAATCGCTGACCTTGGGTGCGGACACACCGCCTGCCATGGACGACGTCAAGCCGGGACTCCTGAGGGTGACGATGGGGTTGGTCGGATCCACCGCCGATTCGATCAACTACACGAACACCGAACAGAGGCTCAAGAAGGCCTGATCACAGATGGTCTGATCACAGACGGCCTGATCGCCACGCACGACGTGTTCCGTCGAGTGCGTCGACCGAAGCGGCCCTTCCGATATGGAAGGGCCGCTTCGCTGTCCGCGGGTCTGCCGGCGGATCCTGGCTGTCGGCGTCTGCGCGGTCACGAAGCCCGGGACAGGTCGCGATATCGCGCCGACAGGAAGTCGACGAAGCTGTGGGCGAGCGCCCGGTTGATCCGGATCAGGTCGGCATCGGCCCGCAGGAGCTCGCCGACGATGGATGCCTCGGTCTTGCCCTCGGGCAGCGCAAGTGAATCCGAGTCCAGCCAGCGTTCGATCTGGGCGGCGTCGGTCTCGGGATGGAACTGGGTGCCCCAGGCGAACTCGCCGACTCGGAAGCCCTGGACCGGCGCGTCCGAGCCGGTGAGCAGCAGTTCCCCGCCCCCGGGCAGCGTCATCTGCTCCTGGTGGAAGAGGACCGCGGGAATCGCTTCGCCGACGATTGCGGCGAACACCGGATCGGACCCCGCCGCCGAGGTGGTGTGGAGATCGTAGATCCCGATCTGCGGGTGCCGCCGACGGGAGATCCGGGCCTCGGTCGCGGCCGCGAGCAGCTCCCCACCGAGGCAGATGTTGAAGCTCGGGAACGCTCCCGCCGCCGAGGCGCGAAGGAGGTCCCTGACCTCGGGGAACCACGGGTTCTCCGCATCCTGCAGAGGCCCGGCCGAACCGCCGAGGACGATGAGAGCAGAGAAGCCGTCGGCACCGGCCCGGGTCAGTCCCTCGGCGGGGATCTCCTCCCCCAGGTACGGGCGGACGGTCACCACCTCGGCGCCGGCCTCGGCCAACCACGTGCCGAAGCGTTCGGGACCGGTGCCGTTCTCATGTTCGATGACGAGGATTCTCACGTGAGTCATGGCCCCAATCCTCTCACCCGTGCACCCCGGCTTCGCGGTGAGCACGCCGTTGCTCGACGGTGAGCGCGCCGCTACTCGGCCGTGACGTAGGCCGAGGAGATCCCGCCGTCGACGGTGAACGACGAGGCGTTGACGAAGGAGGAGTCGTCGCTGGCGAGGAAGGCCACGGCCGCGGCGATCTCCTCGGGTTCGGCGAAGCGGCCGCCCGGGCAGTGCACGAGTCGACGCTGCGCCTGTACGGGATCCGAGGCGAAGAGCTCGCGCAGCAGCGGCGTGTTCACCGGTCCCGGGCACAGGGCATTGACCCGGATCCCGTTCTTCGCGAACTGGACGCCGAGTTCCCGGCTCATCGACAGCACGCCGCCCTTCGAAGCCGAGTACGAGATCTGCGAGGTCGCCGCGCCCATCAGGGCGACGAATGAGGCCGTGTTGATCACCGAACCGGAGCCCTGCTTGACCATCTGCTCGAGCGCATACTTGCTGCACAGGTAGACCGAGGTGAGGTTGACCGTCTGCACCTTCGTCCAGGCTGCGATGTCGGTGGTGAGGATCGAATTGTCGTCGGTCGGGTTGATGCCGGCGTTGTTGAAGGCGACGTCGACGCGCCCGTAGACCTCGACGGTGCGCGCGAAGAGGTTCTTCACGTCCTCCTCGTCGGCGACGTTGACGCGCACGAACAGCCCGCCGAGCTCCTCGGCGATCTGCGGTCCGCGGACTTCGTCGAGGTCGGCGATGACGACCTTCGCGCCTTCCTCGGTCAGCCGGCGGGCGCTGGCCAGGCCGATGCCCGAGGCGCCGCCGGTGATGACGCAGATCTTGTCCTTCAGGCGTGTTGCTGCAGTGGTCATGGTGCTCCTTCTGATCGCGCGTGGGTGTCTGTAGATTTCAATGACTGTCTGTGGGTGTCAGCGGGTGTCGGTTCGATGGGTGTCGGCGCCGGTCAGCGGCCGACGGGTCGGGTGGCGAAGAAGACGTTCTTGACCTCGGTGAACGCGGCGACGGCATCGGGGCCGAGCTCGCGGCCGAGTCCCGACTGCTTGTACCCGCCGAAGGGCGTCGAGTAGCGGACCGAGGAGTGCGAGTTCACCGAGAGGTTGCCCGCCTCGACACCCCGGGAGACCCGCATCGCCCGGTCGAGGTCGTTCGTCCAGATCGAGCCCGAGAGTCCGTATTCGGTGTCGTTGGCGATGCGCAGAGCGTCGGCCTCGGTGTCGAAGGGGACGACCGAGAGCACGGGTCCGAAGATCTCCTCGGTGAAGTCCGCCGAGGCGGTGGTGGCCGGCCGCAGCACGGTCGGCGGGAACCAGAATCCCGGACCGTCCGGAGCGGATCCGGTGAATGCAACCTCGCCGGCGGCGACGTAGCCGGCGACCTTCTCCCGGTGTGCCGCGGTCACCAAGGGTCCCATGTCCGTGTCCGGGAGGCTGGGATCGGCGCAGCTGAAGGCCGAGACGGACTCCTCGAGTGCGGCCATGAATTCCTCATAGACGCCGCGCTGGACGAGAAGCCGGGAGCGCGAACAGCAGTCCTGTCCCGAGTTGTCGAAGACGCCGCCGGGGGCGGCGGCCGCGGCACCGGCGATGTCAGCGTCGTCGAAGACGATGTTCGCGTTCTTGCCCCCGAGTTCGAGGGTCAGGTTCTTCACCTGGTCGGCGCACCCGGCCATGATCTTCTTGCCCACCTCGGTGGAGCCGGTGAAGACGACCTTGCGCACGCTCGGGTGGGTGACGAAGCGCTCCCCCACGATGGATCCCTTGCCGGGGATGATCGTCAGCACTCCTTCGGGCAGGCCGGCCTCGAGGGCGAGCTGCCCGATGCGGATCGCCGTCAGCGGGGTGATCTCGGCGGGTTTGAGTACGACGGTGTTGCCGGCGGCCAGGGCCGGGGCGAATCCCCAGCCGGCGATCGGCATCGGGAAGTTCCAGGGGACGATGACACCGACGACGCCGAGCGGTTCGGCGAAGGTGATGTTCACCCCGCCGTCGACGGGAATCTGCCGCCCGAAGAGCCTCTCGGGCACCGCCGCGTAGTAGTCGATGACGTCGCGGACATTGCCCGCCTCCCAGGTCGCGTTCGAGATCGTGTGACCGGCATTGGCGACCTCGAGCGCGGCGAGTTCGTCGATCGCGCCGTCGACCGCCGAGGCGAAGCGGCGCAGGATCCTTCCGCGATCGGCCGGGGCAACGTTCCGCCAGGTCTCGAATGCCTTCTCCGCCTTCGCGATCGCGGCGTCCGTGGCCGCGAGGTCGGCGAGTTCGACCTCCTCGATCGGCCCCTCGGTGGCGGGGTTGATCACCGTGTATGTGCTCAAAGCTGTTCTCTCCTCATGTCTGTCGCGGGTGTCGAGGCGCCGTCGGATCCTCGACGCCGGGCATATCGCAGGGCGTATCGCCGGGCCTCATCGACCAGGGCTCGGACGACGCGGTTGTCGGCGGGGTCGTGCTCGGGATGCCATTGCACGGCGAGGAGCCAGCCGGCCTCCTCTTCCGGCGGCGTCCCGTCGACTGCCGAAGCCGGTTCGATAGTCTCGATCAGCCCTTCGGGACTGCGCCCGGTGACCACGAGTCCCTCGCCGAGGCGGTCGACGCCCTGATGGTGATAGCAGGGTGCCGTCGTCGTCTCCCCGAGGATCTCCCTGGCCAGCGACCCGGGTTCGGTGGTCACCGTGACCTCGCCGTAGACGCCGGGGCTCGGCTGGTAGTCGGAGTGCCCGAGAGTCTCGGGCAGGTGCTGGATCAGGCTGCCGCCCGCGGCGACGTTGATCACCTGGAGTCCGCGGCAGATGCCGAGCACGGGCAGTCCTCGCTGCCGCGCGGCGGTCAGCAGCATGGTCTCGCTGTCGTCCCGGAAGGGGTGGGAGACCGTGAGAGCGTGCGGTTCCTGCGCGTAGGCGACCGCGTCGACGTCGGCCCCGCCGGCCAGCAGGAGCCCGTCGACCCGATCGAGCACCGCAGGCGCCTGTCCGTGCGGCGGCAGGAGGACCGGGATCGCCCCGCACGCGCTGACTATTCGCACGTAGTCGGCGGGGATGAGGGCCGCCTCGGTGTCCCAGACTCCCCACCGTGCCTGCTGCAGATAGCAGCTGATGGCGATGACGGGTTCAGAGTCGTTCGAAGCCACGGATCCTCTCCCAGTCGGTGACGGTCGCATTGTAGTCGGCGAGTTCGATGTCGGCGGCGTGGACGTAGTGCCGGACCACGTCTGCGCCGAGGACGTCCCTGGCGATCTGCGAGTTCTCGAGCCGGTCGCGGGCTCCCTGCAGGGTGGTCGGCAATCGCGTGGCGCCTGCGGTGTAGGCGTTGCCTTCGGTGATCGCCGGCAGTTCGAGTTCGTTCTCGATCCCGTGCAGTCCCGCGGCGACGAGGGCCGCGGTGGCGAGGTAGGGGTTGAGGTCGGCCCCGCCGACGCGGCATTCCACGCGCAGCGAAGGGCCGGATCCGACGACCCGGAAGGCACAGGTTCGGTTGTCGAAGCCCCAGGCCACGGCGGTGGGCGCGAAGGAGCCTTCGACGAAGCGCTTATAGGAGTTGATGTTCGGAGCGAAGAAGTAGGTGAAGTCCTCAATGCAGGCCAGCTGTCCGGCGATGAAGTGCTCCATCAGGGTCGAGAATCCGTGGTCCCGATCTCCGGCCATGACCATATCTCCGTCGGCGGAGCGGAAGCTCAGGTGGATGTGGCACGAGGAGCCCTCCTTCTGGTCGTACTTGGCCATGAAGGTGATCGACTTCCCGTGCTGGGCCGCGATCTCTTTCGCTCCGTTCTTGTACACCGCATGGTCGTCGCAGGCCTTCAGTGCGGGCTGGTAGCGGAAGGTGATCTCGTGCTGACCGAAGTTGCATTCGCCCTTCGCGCCTTCGACGAAGAGCCCGGCCCCGGCCATGGAGTTGCGGATGTCGCGGAGCAGGGGTTCCACCCTCGCGGTGCCGAGCAGGGAGTAGTCGACGTTGTACTGGTTCGACGGGGCCACCTCGGTGTACCTGGAGGCGAAGCCCTGTTCATAGGAGGAGTCGAAGGTGATGAATTCGAGTTCGGTGCCCGCGTGGGCGCTGAGCCCGTGCTCGCCGAGGCGGTCGAGTTGCCTCTTCAGGATCTGACGTGGGGAGGGAGCCACCTCGGCGCCGCTGGTCGTGAGCAGATCGCAGTTGACCATGGCCGTGCCCGGCTGCCAGGGGACGAGGCGGAGCGTGGCGAGATCCGGCTTCATCACCATGTCGCCGTATCCGGTCTCCCAGGACGAGACCTCGTAGCCGTCGACGGTGTTCATGTCGACGTCGACGGCGAGCAGATAGTTGCAGCATTCCGAGCCGTGGTCCATCACGTCCTCGAGGAAGAACTGCGCGCCGAGGCGTTTGCCCTGCAGGCGACCCATGTGGTCGGTGATGGCGACGACGACGGTGTCGATGGCGCCCTCATCGGCCAGTCGGCGGAGCTCATCGACGGTGAGCGGCTCGGCCTGCTTGGATCCGTTCGGGCTGCGCTGCGGCGAGGTGGGAGAAGTGGGGACCGGAATCTCTGTCATGCGTCGTTCCTTTGCTGTTGTGAGCGGGGTCGTTTGAGGTCACTTGAGGTCCTTCTCGGCGGCCTCGATCTGTGCGAACTCCTCTTCGGGGGCGCTGGCCACGAGGTGGTGGCGGGAGTAGAACCAGAAGTAGGCGAGCGCGACGAGGAAGACGGCGGCGGCGATGCCGGCGGCGAAGATGTCGACGAAGAAGGTGGCGATGACGGCCACCGAGGCGAGCACGAGGGCGATCGATGTGGTGACGATGCCGCCGGGGGTCCGATAGCCGCGGGTGAGTTCGGGTTCCTTGATGCGCAGGCGGATATGGGAGAGATTGAGCAGCACATAGGAGACCGTGGCTCCGAAGACCGCGACGTTGAGGAGGACTCCCCCGTTGCCTTCGACGAGGATGGCGAGGATGAAGCCGATCGTGCCGGGGACGATGAGTGCGAGCACCGGGGTCTTGCGCTTTCCCGTCAGGGACAGCCACTTCGGCAGGTATCCGGCTCGGGAGAGGGCGAAGAGCTGACGGGAGTAGGCGAAGATGATCGAGAAGAAGCTGGCGACGAGTCCGGCCAGTCCCGCCCAGTTGACGAAGGTGGCCAGGGCCGAGTTGTCGCCGTAGGCGGTGCGCAGCGCCTCGGGGAGCGGATTGTCCGATTCCCCCATCGCCGAGGAGCCGGCGAGGCCGGGGACCAGGGTGAGCATGAGTGCGCCGAAGATGACGAGGATCGCCATGGCCGTGATGATGCCGCGCGGCATGTCGCGCTTGGGGTTGGCCGATTCCTCGGCGGCCAGCGGGACTCCTTCGACGGCGAGGAAGAACCAGATGCCGAAGACGAGGGAGCCGAGCAGTCCGGAGATGCCCATGGGCAGGAAGGAACTCGAGCCGAGGGCGGCCGTGGGTTCGATGTCGAAGAGGTTGCTCGGATCGAAGTGGCCGATGGCGGCGACGACGAAGACGATGAGTGCGACGACCGCGATGGCGGTGATGACGAACATCAGCCGCAGGGCCTCGCCGACGCCCCACAGGTGGATGCCGACGAAGACGGCGTAGGCGACGAGGTAGATGGTCCACACCGGCACCGAGGCGGGGAGGATTCCCAGCGCTTGGACGTAGCCGGCGATGAAGGTCGAGATGGCCGCGGGGGCCATGGTGTATTCGATGAGGATGGCCATGCCGGTGGCGAATCCGCCGAGTGGTCCCAGGGCGCGGCGGGCGAAGCCGTAGCCGGCGCCGGCGGTCGGCAGGGTGGAGGAGAGTTCGGCGAGACCGAAGACCATGCACACATACATCAGGCCCATGAGCAGGAAGGCGATGAGGAGTCCGCCCCATCCGCCCTCGGCGAGTCCGAGGTTCCAGCCGGAGAAGTCGCCGGAGATGACGTAGGCGACTCCGAGCCCGGCGAGCAGGATCCAGCCGGCTGCGCCCTTCTTCAGCTGTCTCTTCTCAAGATAGTTGTCATCGACATTGCCGTATTCGATGTTTCTGCTCATAGCCGCCCTCAGCGTCCTGGGATGATCGGTGCGAAGATTCAATGGATCATATTCAGACCATTGAACTGAATCGAATGTAATCTGGATCACAGCGCAGTGTCAAGGAGTTTCTGCGAGAGAATCTGACAGAGAATCAGAATGAGGCGAGTCGATGAAGGGGGTGTCGGTGGATCACGATGAGAGCACCGGTCGTCTGAGCGGCTCACCCAGACGCGGGGGCAATGTCTTCGAGCACACAATCGCCGAGCTGCTGCGCGCGATACGGCTCGGCCAGTATCTCGTCGGCGACAAGCTGCCGGCCGAGCGGGAGCTCGCCGCTCGGATCAAGGTCTCGCGGGCCACTCTGCGGCAGGCGCTGGGCGAACTCCAGACCGCGGGCATCGTCACGGTTCAGCGCGGCCGATACGGAGGGACCTTCGTCACTCGCCTGCCGAGTGCCGACACAGAGGAGCGGATCGATCCGGTCGAGCTCGACGATGCGGTGAGGTTCCGGCACATCCTCGAAACGGCCGCGGCGCGGATCGCGGCCGAACGCGAGCTCACCGCGGAGGAGATCGCGAACCTGCGCGCTGCCGAGCAGGAATGCCGGGCCGCACTCGGCGATCCGGCAGACAGTCCTGCACTGGTCGAGCCGGATGACGGGGCGGAGAGGTTCCGCGCCCTCGATGCCCGCTTCCACCTCACCATCACCGAACTCACACGGGTGCCGTCACTGGTCACAGCCTCGGCGAACACTCGCTCACGGGTCAATGCCCTGCTCGATCGGATCCCCTTCATCCACACGAACGTCGACCACTCGTGCTCTCAGCATCGCGCCCTCGTCGAGGCGATCCTCGACTCCGATGCCGACCGAGCCGCCGAGCTGGCCGCCCAGCACGCGGAGGGCACAGAGCAGCTTCTGCGCGGCTTCCTCGAACAGCAGTGAGGTCGCGGACCATTGCCCCAAGGACCCGGCTGCTCCGTAAACCCGACTTCCGGCTTGAACCTGACACAGTGACAGGTGAGTCAATGGCAGTGACGGCGAGGCAGAAGGCCCAAGGGAACAGGCAGGACAGACGATGAAGATCGGTGATTTCGCCCGGCTCGGTCAGGTTTCGGTGCGGATGTTGCGCCACTATGAGTCGCTTGGACTGCTCGCCCCCGAGACGGTCGACAGGTTCAACGGCCATCGGAGCTATTCGGTGGCACAGCTGCCACGACTGAACAGAATCATGGCATTGAATTCGCTCGGCATCGAGCTGAAGAAGATTGCCGTGCTGCTCGACTCGGACCTCAGCACCGCAGGTCTGGTCGACATGCTGCGCCTTCGTCGTCAACAGCTGCGCGCCGAACAGTCGGCCGCGGCCGCCAAGCTGGCCGATGTCGAGTTTCGGCTGGCACTCATCGGAAGGACGACCATGGAACACCCTGACATCATCATCAAGGAACTGCCTGCGGAGAGAATCCTCGGACGGACCGTCAGCCTCGGCGAACCACCATTCGACACCTCAGAGATCGGCCCGCTGTTCGGAGCCGTGGCGGCCGAGATCGCCGAGTCCGGAGGCGATCCGAACATCGGAGTCGCCCTCTATTCCGACGTCGAATCGGGCACCGAAGTCACTTGCGGCTACCGCACGAACACGGCCGCGGACGACGATACGGGATCGGACGACGGCACAGTGCCGGGTGGTACTGCGGGCCATGCACTCGAGATCACAGAACTGGCCGCCTGTACTGCCGCGACCCTCATCCACAAGGGAACGATGAGTCGCATCGGCGCCAGCTGGCAGCATCTCTCCGAGTGGTGCATCGTCCAGGGCTATGCGCTCAGCGGCCCGTGCCGGGAGATCTACCTCGAGGCCGGAGACGGCACCGACGACTCCGATCAGTCGGGGTGGATCGTCGAACTGCAGCAGCCGATCTCGGCCTGACGAGGTCAATCGGACTGTGCGCCTCCGGGCCCAAGCCCGGAGTCCGCGGACATAGAGCGGGCCCGCACCACGACGATGACGTCGTGTCGTGCGGGCCCGGGCCCCACCTCGGCGGGGGTGTGGGTGAACTGGTGTCAGTGCCGGATCAGTCGGCCAGCGACCCGACCGATGCCGTGGTCAACTCCTTGTCGGTGACGATCTTCTTGCGCAGGGCGAGGAAGAGTAGAACCATGCCCACGGACAGTGCGATGTGGCCGAGGCCGGCGACTCCGGCGATCATGGCGCTGGACTCCTGGCCGAGGACGGTGAGCATGCCGTGCCAGACCATCGTCGCCGAGGTGAGGACGACGCCTGCGTTGTAGGTCCAGAAGAACCACGAGAACAGCTTCGTGCCCGAGAGCCCGAAGACCTTGTCGAGGACGAGGACGATGAGCAGGACGATGAAGCCGAGGGTGAGCAGGTGGGTGTGGACGAGACCCAGCTGCGTGAAGTCTCCTTCCGGGAAGTCGTTGGCCTTGGTGAACTCTCGGTAGAACAGCCCGGAGAGGACGCCGATGATCATGTACGCGAATGCTGCGTTGAATATTTTCTTCATGGTTCCACTTCATCAGGATCTGCTCGCGCGATCCTGACCAAGAGGATTGAACTCCGTCCCCAACTTTCGATTGATGTTTCGTCTCACAGGCCTCCGAAGCCCGAATTCGCGGGCGATGAGGCATACGCAGGGTTAGCCTGGGGCCATGGTTTCGGACAATGTGTTTGCGAAGATCGATCGCCTCGCCGGCGGGAAGAAGGCCGGCATCCTCGTCGCGCCCGAAGGACTCCGCCTGCCGAAGACGAGGACCGCATTCCGGTGGATCACGTGGCTGCTGTCCTTCGAGCTGGTGCTCGGGTTCGGCGCCGTCGTCGTCGCCGTCATCATCTCCCAGTCGGGCGACCCCGTGCCCTTCGCCGTGTGGATGCGCACGGTCGTCGTCTTCGGCATGACGGCAACACTGTTCTACTTCTTCTGGCGCGCGACGAAGGGGTACTACTGGGGCTACCAGAGGCTGCGCCTGTTCACGCAGATCTTCCCGGTGATCACCCTGGTCATGGCCGCGATCCCGGGCCTCTATCCCGTGTGGATGATCACCGAGCAGATCGTCTTCAGTCTCGTCATGATCGGCGTCGGCGACTTCCTCACCAGCGATCACATGCGTGAGGTGTTCCGGAAACCGGAGGACTGAGCAGGGCCGGTCGGAGTGCCAGCAGGCCGGTCGGCGAGGCGGCGGGCCGGGCGGTCGGATCTACGGGACCGGCCGAACCTGATCGTCGTCCGGCCTCAGCCGGCGACGAGCCGCCGCGCCTCCTCCTGGTGCGCCGCGATGAGCGCCTCTTTGTCGATCGGAGCCCCATCCGCACCGACGGCATTGCCGTCGAGCACGCGCCACTGCCCGCCGACCATCACCCGATCTGCCTTCTCGGCGCCGCAGAGCACGAGCGCCGGAATCGGATCGTGGGAACCGGAGAACGCGAGACCGTCGAGGCGGAACATCGCGAGGTCGGCCTGCTTGCCGACCTCTATGCGGCCGATGTCCTCGCGTCCCAGCGCCGCCGCCGATCCGCGGGTCGCCCAGTCGAGGGCGCGAGCGCAGGTGACAGCCTCGGCGCCGTAACGCAGACGTTGGATGTAGAGAGCCTGCCGGACCTCGCGGATGAGGTTCGAGGCATCGTTCGAGGCGGATCCGTCGACGCCGAGTCCGACGTTGACCCCGGCATCCTCGAGTTCGACGGCACGGGCGATGCCCGAGGCCAGACGCATATTCGAGGTCGGGCAGTGGGCCACGGAGGCACCGGCCTCGCCGAGGCGGGTGATCTCCTCATCGTCGAAGTGCACACCGTGCGCCAGCCAGGCTCGTTCACCCAGCCACCCGACCGATTCGAGGTAGTCCACCGTCCGCAGGCCGAAGCGCTCCCGGCAGAAGTCCTCCTCGTCGAGAGTCTCGGCCAGGTGGGTGTGCAGGCGGACGTCGAGCTCCTCGGCGAGGATCGCGCTGTCACGCATGAGTTCGGTGGTCACGGAGAACGGTGAGCAAGGGGCGAAGCCGATCTGCACCTGCGCCCCCGCACCGCGTTCGTGGTAGGTCTCGACGAGGCGGCGGGAGTCGGCGAGGATGACCTCCGCGTCCTGCACGGTCTGCTGCGGCGGGAGTCCGCCGTCCTTCACCCCCAGTGACATCGACCCGCGAGTGAGCATCGCCCGCATCCCCAACTTCCGCACGACGTCGACCTGGATGTCGATCGCATCGTCCATCCCCGTCGGGAACAGGTAGTGATGATCGGCGGCGGTCGTGCAGCCGGATTCGAGGAGTTCGGCCATCGCAACGGTGGTGGCGAGTTCGAGAGCGCGCGGAGTCAGCCGGGCCCAGACCGGGTAGAGGTTCGTCAGCCACCCGAACAGCGGCAGATCCGCGACCGGGGCCCAGGCCCGCGTCAGGGTCTGATAGAAGTGATGATGGGTGTTGATCAGCCCGGGGGTGATCACGTGAGCGCTCGCATCGACGATCTCACCAACGGACTGAACTCCCCCGGCGGGTTCCCCACCTGCGGGAATGAGCTCCAGGATGGTTCCGGTCGCCCGGTCGACGACGATCCCCCGCGCTGCTCGTCCCGGATCGACGCCGGCGCCGAGGTGGACGGCGAGTGGGTCACGGAGCCACACGGCCGAAGTGGCGGGTGTGGCAGCAGCGGGTGCGGGTGTGGCAGCAGCGGGTGCGGGTGCGCCAGGTGCAGATTGCGGGGCGAAGGACATCAGGTCGCCTTTCGGTTCGGATCCGGTCGGGACCGCGTCTGCCGGGCCCGACGTGCGGCGACAACGCTGGGGCCATCGCCTCCAGCTCAGGTTTTCCGGCGTCTGCTGCTCCGCCGTTCGGGATACCAGGCTCTGTCCGAAGACTTTGCCCTCACAGTTTCGTCCACACACGGCGGCGAAGATCTGTCCCGAGGATTTGCGCCGGAATGGCATACCGGCAAGACTGCACTCTAGCATGTGTCGCGGCTCACGAAAATGGGTTGCAGTCAGACCGCAATTCCCCTAAAGTTTTGCGATAAGGAAATAAGATTTCATATCTTGGAAATATTTTCTTGGCTATCGCTTTGAACATCGTTATAGCTGTGATGATGGTTGAGGAAGCCGCAGATATGAGATCACCGATTCCCGATGCGCGGCGTCGAAGCGTCAGTCCTGACTCTTCGTGGCCATCGGCGCAGAGAGAACCGAATCAGACGATTCGGCAGAGCTCAACGGAGAGATAGATGTCGGCACCCAAACAGTCCACGAAGAAGTCACTCCGTCCGGAGGACGAGCGCCTCTCCGTCGGCTCCTCATTCGCCTACGGACTTCAGCACGTCCTCACCATGTACGGCGGCATCATCGCCGTGCCGCTCATCATCGGCAACGCGGCCGGACTCGACCCCAACGGCATCAGCATCCTCATCGCATCATGCCTGTTCATGGGCGGGCTGGCGACGATACTGCAGTCTTGGGGCGTCCCCTTCTTCGGGTCTCAGCTGCCCCTGGTTCAGGGCGTGTCCTTCGCCGGTGTCGCGACGATGACCTCGATCCTCGCCGGCGGGGACGGACTCCCGGCGGTCTTCGGTTCCGTCATCGTCGCCTCGGTGATCGGCCTCGTCGTCGCTCCGGCATTCGCCCTCATCGTCAAGTACTTCCCGCCCGTGGTCACCGGCACCGTCATCACGACGATCGGACTCTCGCTCATGCCGGTCGCGGCGGGGTGGGCGATGGGCGGCAACGCCGAGGCGGCCGACTACGGCAGCGCACGCAACATCCTCATCGCCGTCGGCACCCTCGCAGTCGTGCTCATCCTCAGCAGGATTCCAGTTGCGACGGTCTCTCGTCTCTCCATTCTGCTGGCAATCGTCATCGGCACCATCGTCTGCGCGATCTTCGGATGGGCAGACTTCTCGGAGGTCTTCGCTCGCGGCATCTTCGCCTTCCCTGAGCCCTTCGCGTTCGGCTGGCCGACATTCTCCGCGGCGGCGATCATCTCGATGTTCATCGTCATCATCGTCACCTTCGCCGAGACCACTGCCGACATCATCGCCGTCGGCGAGATCGTCAAGACCAAGGTCGACTCGAAGCGGATCTCCAATGGTCTGCGCGCCGACATGCTGTCGTCAGCTGTGTCGCCGGTGTTCAATTCGTTTACTCAGTCCGCCTTCGCGCAGAACGTCGGACTCGTTGCGATCACCGGGGTGAAGTCGCGCTTCGTCGTCACCGCCGGTGGTGTGATCCTCTTGGTCCTCGGCCTGCTGCCGGTCATGGGCGGCGTGGTCGCGGCGGTTCCCTCTCCGGTGCTCGGCGGTGCGGGGATCGTCCTGTTCGGCACGGTCGCCGCGTCCGGCATTCGCACCCTGTCGAAGGTCGAGTACGAAGGCAACCTCAACATGATCATCGTGGCCGTGTCCTTGGCCTTCGGCATCATTCCGGTCGTCGAGCCCGATTTCTACAACTCGTTCCCCTCCTGGGTCGGCATCATCCTGCACTCGGGCATCTCCTCGGCGACGCTCATGGCGGTGCTGCTCAACCTGGTCTTCAATCACATCGGAGCCAAGTCCAAGGACCGTTCCGATCGCTCGGTATTCGTCGCAGGCACGGGCCGAGTCATCCGCAAGGAAGAGCTGCAGCGACTCGTCGATCACGAGGCGATTCTCACCGAGGGCGATACCGTCAAGGACGGCAAGATCGTCGACTGCAACGGCGAAGAGGTCCCCGTCGTCACCGACGAACAGCACGAGAAGGTCATCGAAGCGGCCAAGAACGGCGAAGTCAAGACCCAGGACGACGTCCGCCGTGTGATCCAGGAGGACGAGGTCTGAGTACCCGAGCATTCCGCTGAGGCGATGCCTCCGTCGACGTTGCCGTCGATGTCGTCGCCTCAGCGAAGTGCGTTCAGAAGGGTGGGGGTTCGTCGCGATTCCAGTAGGAGTCATGCGATCGTCCGTTCGCGGACCAGGGATCGATCGGCTTTCCTGAATCCCTGGCGGCCCTGCGACTCCGTCGCCCTGTGGATCTCTTCGACTGTTCGGGTGGGCGATACTCGTTGCCCGGCGATCGGTCTTCCTTCCCGGGTGACCAACCCTCCCTCCCCGGCGGACGAACTCTCGGATTGGGTGTCCGTGGAGGTCGAACCGAAGCGTCGAAGAGAGTATCGGTGCCATCGGGCGGGGCTGCCCCTGTCCGAGGTGGCGGGTCCGTGGCTGATGCTGGAGGGCTCGTGCCCGGTGACGGCGATGATGCAATCGGTGGTCCGCCGCCCGGTCCGGGTGGTGAAGCATCCGGTCCAGGTGATGGCCCATCCGAATCGGGAGGACCATCCGAATCGGGAGGCGCGTCCGATCCGGGGGAACCGTCCGGATCAGGCGGCCGTCCCAGTTTCTCGATAAGCCTGGCATGTTCGACATTGATCGGCTGATCTGCCGGTGCCACATTCGTGGTCACTCCGTGTTTGAACACGTATTCGACACACCCGTCCGAGGTCTTCCGGACACTGTATCTGCGGTCGGTCTTCCCCTGGTGGTGCTGTTTGCAGAGGGGGTGGGTATTCATGAAAGTCGTCAGTCCGCCCTGGTCAGGGCATTGGTGATCGTACGGGATCAGATGATCGATCTCGGAGGTCTCGGCTCGGCGGGTACATCCGGGAGTGGTGCATGACTGCCACTTCGCAACCAGCACCTTCCGCACGGATGCGGGAATGGCGTAGTTGGTGGCTTTCGCATCGATAGGGGTCCCGGTGGCGGGGTCGGTGAGGATCCTCGTCCAGGTCGGGCATTCCTTGGCGATGGCGCGTACCGCGTCGGCCGGGACCGGGGCGCCGTCGGAGAAGACGCCGGGCAGTTCGGCATTTCCGGCGAGGGTGAGGAATGGAACGGTGACGAGCATTTTGCCCTGTCCGGCCATCCATTGCCCCTGTGTCGGCAGAACCAGATTGATGGTCGTCGATACCTGCACCGCACCACATTCGGTTCCGGCCTCGACAACCTCGGTGTCGGCGGACCGGGCCCTGGCAACCTCGGTGTTCGCGGAATCTTCGATTTTCGCTGCGGATTCGACTGCGGCACGTGCCGCATCGGCCTGGTCGCGAGCCGCGGCGACGATTCCCACCGGGCTGGTCTCTTTCGACTCGGGAATGTTGAGGGGGATCTCGTCGGTCGTCGTCTGTCCGGTGGTGGTGTCGTGAGTGGTGACCTCGATCGTCAGCTGAGGCCGAGTGCGGGTCGAAATGTCGAACATGAGGGCATCGATGCTCCGTTCATCGACCACATCCATACCTGTCGTATCTTCGGTGGTGAACTCGGCGATCTGTCCCGACGCGATCGCCCTCGCGAAAGCCTCCAACCGAAGGAAGTACGCCTTCAGCTCCGCAGCAGGACCCGAAAGAGTCACGGCCGCGGTGCCGTCCGGATAGGTCGTGATGTCGACACGCCGACGCTTCGACGCTTCCTCGAGCCTGTCCTCAACGGGTTCAAGAGCGGCGACCTTCGTGTTCACAGACTTGCGGAACGTCTCAATCGTGACATCGGCACGGCGCTGGGCCAGGTAGGCGTCGAGGAACGGAAAGTGCTCGAATTTGAGATTCCTGGCGGCCCTCGAAACAGCGTCGAGGTGTTCGATGGTGAACTCGCCCGCAAAGACCCGGGCCGAAAACCGGGGCAGGCCGTGGTTGAGCATCATGGCCGTGGTGATTCTGCCGTAGGCGTGATCGATCGTCGCGCCGAGCACAGTGGTGAATTCGGCGATGTCATCGGTCTCCGCCAGACCTCTCACCCATCCGGAGAATGTCTGATCGAGACGGAACCGGGGGAAGATCGGCAGTTCACGAACTGGCTCGAGCGAAGCGCCGGCTTCGGACTCAGTGGGAGCCTCAACTTCAGCCTCGAGCTTCTCCGCCTCCGTATCAGCTTTGACTTCCTCCACCTCGGCAGCGGCTTCCCGGTCGGCCTCGACATCCTGGTCTGTCTCGACTTCACCGGCGACTTCGAACTCCGACTCGGTGACGACCTCGGCAGCGGGAGCCGCACCGTCTGCGGCCAAGAGTGCGCGGAGACCATCGAGCTTGCTTCGATACGATTCCCGCGGCGACGGTGCATCGGGATCCGGGAAATCTTCCTTGGCTGCCTCGACGAAGAGGAATCGTTCGACGGTGTCGGTGAACGAAGCGTAGTCATAGAGGCCGTCGACCCCGTTGGCGGCGAAGTTGAGCTGCTGGATCGTTTCGGCCATGAACACGTTGCCGATGGCCTGGTACTCAATCACCTGCGTCATCGTCGAGGCCTTCACCACATGTGCCAGGACGGCCAACAGCGAGTCCGGAGCAACATCGAGGCGACGCGGTGAGTCCGGCCCCACTGTGGGCGGATCGATGACATTGCCGATCTGTCCGGTGTCGGGGACCAGTTCGGACGATGTGGTTTCGGGCGATGCAGTCGGGTCAGGTTCGGGTGCAGGGGTGGGGCCTTTGGTACCAGGATCATCGGGATCCTTCATCGGTTTCACCTGCTCTCCACGACGGTGTGGGTGCTTTTATCCAGTCTACTACTGATTGCGAAGAATGAATGTCACAATTCGGTAAACAATCGAACGACAATCACCTATCATTCAAATGAATGATCGACTTTCAGGCAGGGAGAACGCACTCACGAACATCGGTTCCGTCCAGCGGTCGGCGGCGCGAGTCCACGCCGTTCCGTCCTCGCCCTACTCCACGAGCAGCTCCGGCAGATCATCCATCGAGGTGAACACCTCGGCCGCCCCCGCCGCCAACAGCGTCTCAGGACTCTGGTGAACCAAGGAATCCGGGCTGAATCCGAGAACATGCGAACCCGCCGCAACTCCGGCGATGACTCCGGTCGGGGAATCTTCGATCACAGCCGCCTCGGCGGGGTCGACCTCCAGGAAATCGGCAGCCGCCAGGTAGACATCGGGGGCAGGTTTCGAGCGCGGCAGCTCCATGCCGGAGAAGATCCTGCCCCCGAACGATTCGAACAGACCGACCTTCTTCAGCTGCAGTTCGATCTTCGGCCGATCCGCACTCGACGCACACGCAAGCTTTCCCGGATAGGCCAGAGACAGCTCACGCACGGCCTCGACCACACCGGGAATCGCCTTGAGGGACGCTTCGAGCGCGACATTGCGTCGCTGCCGGAACTCGGACAGCCAGTCGGCATCGATGCGGTATCCGGTGTGCTCCTCGATGACATCGGCCTCGTCCCGAAGCATCTTGCCCACAAAACGTGCCAGTGACTCTTCTCGCGACAGCCGCCACCCGAGGTCCGCGAGCATCTCACGCAGGACGTCGTTCGTGATGCTCTCGGATTCGACGAGGACTCCATCGCAGTCGAACAGAACGGCGGCATATCTCGGCTTCGGCGTCATGTCCTGATTGTCTCACTCGGCACTGACGCGAGGTTCGGATACCCGAGGGGCGGACGGAGTCGACCGCGCGCAGAACACGCGGTTCGGGTGTCAGCAGAACAGGTGACCGCGAATCTCCGCCGAGCGCGAATCTCCGCCGCCCTCAGGACTCACCCGAGTGCGAGCGCCGAATACAGAATCCATCCGGACCCCAGCGCACATGCCACGATGACCAGGGCGAACAGTGTCAGCCAGGCGCCGGCTGGAAGGCTCGAACCTCGGCTGAGGATGTAGGCATCGGACTGCTGCACACCGCGCCTGCGCGTGTGGACCCGGATGACCTTGACGAGGTCTTTGAGCGCGCCGATGGCCAGTGCCGTGCCCAGCGCGGCCACGAACACCGAGATCCACTCGAGGGGCATGAACACGACGACGAGCTGCGCCGCCACGGCCGTGAACACGGCGATGACGGCACCGGCGACATTGCGGATGAAGATGAGCGCGACCAGCAGGATCAGAGCGCCGATCGACAGAGCCAAAGGCGCCCACCCGAACACCGCCGAGGTGATGAGGACCAATCCGAGCACGCCGGGTGCCGGATATCCCCAGAACCCGGCCCAGGTGGCCGAGAAGCCGACCCGGCCGAAGGAGTTCATCTGCCCGGAATGGTCGAAGTTCAGCGAGATTCCCTTGACCACACGCCCCGTCATCAGTGCCGCGAAAGCGTGCCCGAGCTCGTGCACGAAGGTCACGAACATCCCGAAGAAGCGCCAGACCCCCGGCGTCAGCGTCACGACCAGGGGAATGCCGACCACGAGGACGAGTCGCAGAACATCGAGTTCGAGGCCGTCCTGACGCCCGAATCCGGACGTGATGGCCTCCCACCACGTCGCCGCTCCCTGTTTCAGATCCATAGCCGCCAAGTCTATGAATCAACCCTGAGCGGCGTCCTCAGGCGATAGCCAGCTGAGTCTCGGGGTCGAAGATCCGGGCGCGCTCCGGGTCGAGAGCCAGCCACATCCGATCTCCGCGCTTGGGCGTCGATCCCTTCGGCAGGCGGACGACGAAGGGACGCTCGCCGAGGTGGCCGACCGTCCCAGTCCCACCGATCGCTCCGGTCCCGCCGGCCGTCCCCGTCTCGCTGGCCGCTCCGGTCCCGGCGCCGCGAACCGTTCCGGTCCCACCGATCGCTCCGGTCCCGCCGCCCTCGGTCCGGGCCAGCGACCCGTAGACATAGGTGTCCGAGCCCAGCTCTTCGATGAGATCGATGTCGAGAGCCAGGGCTGCCTCGCTCTCGCCGCTGGGACGCAGGTCTTCCGAGCGGACCCCGAGGACCACCTCGGCGGGGGTGTCGGCAGCATTGCGAGCGAGGGGCACCCGAGCGTCGCCGATGACCAGCCCCGACTCGGCCCGGCGTGCATTGAGCAGATTCATCGTCGGCGAGCCGATGAACCCGGCGACGAACAGCGAGCGCGGGTGATCGTAGAGCTCACGCGGGGTGCCGACCTGCTCGATCCGGCCGCCATTCATCACCACCACCCGATCCCCCATCGTCATCGCCTCGGTCTGATCATGCGTGACATAGACGGTGGTCACGCCGAGCTTGCGCTGCAGCGCAGCAATCTGCGCACGGGTCTGCACGCGCAGCTTCGCATCGAGGTTCGACAGCGGTTCGTCCATGAGGAAGACCTGCGGCGATCGCACCAGCGCACGGCCCATCGCCACCCTCTGCCGCTGCCCGCCCGAGAGCTCGCGCGGCTTGCGATCGAGCAGACCATCGAGCTCGAGCATCGCCGCGGCCGTCTCGACCTGGGTCACCCGCTCGGCCTTGGGCACGCCAGCGTTCTTCAGGGAGAACTCGAGGTTGCCGGCCACGCTCATGTGAGGGTAGAGCGCATAGGACTGGAACACCATCGCCACGTCCCGGTCCTTCGCCCCCACCTCGGTGACGTCCTGGGAACCGAAGACGATCCGTCCGGACGTGGGGTGCTCGAGACCGGCGAGCATCCGCAGCGTCGTCGATTTCCCACACCCCGAGGGACCGACAAGGACGAGGAACTCCCCGTCGGCGATGTCGAGATCGAACCCCGCAACCGCGGGGGTCTCGGCCTGCGGGTAGCTCAGGCTGACATCTGTGAGGGTGACGTTGACCATCGTGCGGTCTCCTGTGTCTTGTCGTCGGGAAGGTGGCTTCAGTTCTTCAGCTTGTCCGGCAGGTCGTTGTCGTAGAGGCCCTGCAGCTCGTCCTGGGCGCCCTGCAGCTCCTCGGTGACATCGGCATCCGAGGTGAGGATCTTCTGCAGCGACTTCGCGATCGTCGTGTCACCGCCGGGCAGGAGCACTCGGCCCGGATCCTGGGTGCGGGTCTTCTCGAGCTGGTCGACCGCGACCTCGAACTGCGGAGTCTTCTCGTAGACCTTGCTCATATCGGCGTCTGTGCGCACAGGCAGGTAGCCGGTGCCCCCGGAGAACGTGGCCGTGTTCTCGGAGTTCGTCAGATAGTCGAGGAACATCGCCGAGGCGAGCTGCTCCTCCGGGCTCGACTTCGCCGAGATCCCCACGCCGGCACCGCCGGTGGGCACGACCTTGTCGGTCTCCTTCGGTCCGCCCGGCAGGAAGCCTACGCCGACCTCGAAGTCAGCGGATTCGAGGATGCCGGCCAGCGAACCGGTCGAACCGAGCACCTGGCTGGTCGCACCGGCGGCGAAGTCGTCCTCGGGGACGCCGCTGGAGACGTTCGCCCAGCCGTCCTTCGTCGAACCCTGCGCGAACTGGACGGCCTCGACGGTCTCGGGACTCGTCATCGCGGACATGTCCCAGTCGTTGCTCCAGCCGCCGCCGTAGCCCCAGACCATGTTGCCGAGGATCCACGCCGGATAGGCGTCTTCCTTCGGGTAGCTCAGCGCGGACTTCGCGATCTTCTTCTCCTGCAGCTTCTCCGAGTTGGCCTTGACGTCCTCCCAGGTGGCAGGGGCCTTGTCATCGAGTCCGGCCTTCTTGTAGTGGTCCTTGTTGTAGTAGAAGATCGGGGTCGACCGGGCGTAGGGCACCGCGTAGTGGGCGTCCTCGTAGAGGTAGTCGTCGAACAGCGTCTCCTGGTAGGTCGAGGTGTCCGACTCGGCGGATTCGAGGACCTTGTCGACGGGCAGCAGCGAGTCATTGGCGAAGTTCGTGAACCAGGTGGCGTCGGAGACGACGACCATGTCGCCGACCTCGTCGGAGTTCTGCGCGGTCTGGAACTTCTGCGAGACCTCTTCGTAGTTCGCCCCCGCGGTGACGAGTTCGACGTCGATGCCGGACTCCTTCTTGAAGTCGGCGACGATCTGCTTCTCGATATCCATGGACCCGCCGGGGTGGTTCGTCCAGAAGGTGATCTTGTCGGCGGGCTCTACATCCGAGTAGTCGACATCGGTCTCCGCAGCGGAATCCGAGCCGACGCTGGGTCCGCAGGCACTCATGCCGAGCGTCGCGATACCGAGGATTGATGCGCCGAGAACGAAGCGCTTGCTGGTGCGGGACATGTTCTTCTCCTCGAGAGCGGTGGATCAAGTGGCTGGAATGGATCTGGTGGCTGGAATGGTGAGGTTGACTGGGACGGTTCAGGTGCTGGTCACTACTTCACCGCGCCCTGGGTCAGGCCCGAGACGATGTGGCGCTGGAGGGCGGCGAAGACGACGAGGACGGGCACGATGACGAGCACGGCGCCCGCCATGAGGTAGCCGTAGCTGCCGGTCTGCCCCTCCACGGACTGGAGCAGGTTGAGCCCGACCGGCAGGGTCATGTTCTCCGGGGTGTCGGTGATGACCAGCGGCCACATGAACGAATTCCACTCGGTGACGATCGTGACCAGGGCGACTGTGGCGATCGCCGGTGCACAGACCGGGACGACGATCTTCCACAGCTTCTTCCAGTGGCCCGCGCCGTCGAGTTCCGCGGCCTCGAGCATGTCGATCGGCAGGGTCTTGAACTGCTGCCGCAGCAGGAACGTTCCGAAGGCCGTGCCCAGTCCCGGCAGCAGGATCCCCCACAGGGTGTTGCGCCCGCCGAGGGCGGAGATCGTCATATAGTTCGGCAGCAGCGCGACCTCGGGCGGAACCATCAGGGCGACGAGGATGCCGAGGAAGATGATGTTCTTGAACCGCACCTTGATGAAGACCAGCGCATACGCCGAGGTGATCGCCAGGACCACCTTGATGAGCGAGCCGACGGCGGTGACGATGATGCTGTTGAGCAGGATCCGTCCCAGCGGCACGCGATCGGCGACCGCGGCATAGTTGTCCGCCGTCGGCTCCTGCGGCCATAGTGTCGGGGTCAGCGTGACGATCTCGCCCGGCGGCTTGAACGAGGCGATGACCATCCACACCAGCGGCAGGACGATGACGACGAGCGCGATGAGCAGCGGCAGGTAGCCGGTGAGGATCGTCTCACCCAGATGTCGTGGGGTGAAGGCCTCGCGCCAGGCGGGGCCACGGCCGGATCGACCCGATCCACCCCGCGCCGAGGTGGTCCCGGAGACCCCGGCGACAGCGCCGGGGATATCTGCCCCGGTCCCGGCAACCCCTGCCCCGGTCCCTGCGATGATGCCCGCATTCCCAGCCCCCGCCTCGGCGCCGGGATTCGCTTCGTTCCTGGATTCGACGCTCATGCGTAGTGGACCTTCCGCTCGACGAAGCGCATCTGCACCGTGGTGATGATGAAGAGCGCTAGGAAGAGGACGACCGAGATCGCCGCGGAGTAGCCTGCCCGCTGGTAGACGCCGAAGCCCTGGAGGAAGAGTTCGAAGACGATGGTGTTCGTCCCGTGTCCGGTCGGCGTCATGATCCGCAGGATGTCGAAGGCCTGCATCGAGGAGAGGATCGTGGTGATGATGAGGAAGAACGTCGTCGGACCCAGCAGCGCGAAGCTGATCGTGAAGAAGCGGCGCACGGGACCGGCGTGGTCGATGGCCGCGGCCTCGAGCAGGTCCTTCGGGATCGACTGCAGCCCGGCCAGGTAGACCACCGCGCAGTAGCCGAGGTTCTTCCAGATGTAGACGACGATGACCATGACGAGAGCAAGATTCTTGTCCAGGTACCAGTCCGGCGAGTTCGCCCCGAAGAAGGCGAAGACGTGGGAGAGCAGACCGATCTGCGGATCGAAGATGAAGTTCCAGACCATGCCGACCCCGACCCCGGAGAGCACATAGGGCGAGAAGACGGCGGTGCGGGCGAAGGTCCGGCCCGGGATGTTCCGGTTGAGCACGAGGGCGAGGAGCAGGCCGATCGCCATCGAGATGACGACGGTGCTGATCGTGAAGATCAGCGTCACCCGCCACATGTCGAGCCCGGTCGGCGAGGTGAAGAGAGTGAGGTAGTTCTTCAGTCCGTCGAAATCCGCGCTGGCCGCTCCGAGGCGCCAGTCGAGCATCGAATAGTAGATGTTCGAGGCCAGCGGGTAGTAGATGAACGCAAGGATGAGGAGGACGTTCGGGGCGAGGAAGGCGAGGAACGTCGCCCACTCGCGCACACCTCGGCGATGCCGTGCCGCCTTCTGCGCGGGCGGATCCTGCACCTCGGACGGGGTGAGCGCTGCCTTCATTCCCATCCTCCGCCTCGGTCGACTCCGGCCGTCCGGCTGGACGACCTCGGTCATTGTCACCAGGCAGGATGAACCGCGACTCCGCTGTCGCTGAACAGCCGCGATCGGGCAGGTGAACGCGGCCGATGCGGGTGAATCACACCCGCACAGCCGGGACGTGCGGCACAGGCACGCGGGATGGCTGCGGCCGCGTCACCTCGGCGAACGTCCTGAGGTGGACGACAGCCCACGAGAACGTGAACGCGTTCGCGCTCCGTTCACCGACCCGCCGAGGCGGTTGCTCGAGCCGCCCTCAGACCAGAAGCCGCTCGGTCCGGGCATCGAAGACGCGCACCTGTGCCGGATCGATGTGGACGCTCATCTGTTCCCCTCGCCTCGGCACTCCGCCCTTGCTCAGCCGGGCGACCACGGGCTTCTCGCTGAGCTTGAGCGGATCTTGCTCGGGGGTGGTGCCGTAGACGAAGGTGTCGGAGCCGAGCTCCTCGACGAGCGAGATCTCGAGTTCGAGTTCGCTCGTTCCCTCCCCTGGTGAGACGGCCAGATCCTCGGGACGGATGCCGAGCACGATGTCCTCGCCCGATTCCGGCAGGTCCCGGGGCAGCGCAACCGAGACTCCAGCGCCGACCGCCGTGCCGTCGGCTCCGCGCTTGGCCGGAATGAGGTTCATCGTCGGCGAGCCGATGAACGCGGCGACGAACAGCGTGGCCGGGGAGTTGTAGAGCTCGCGTGGGGTGCCGACCTGCTCGATCCGGCCTTCGTTCATCACCACCACCCGATCGCCCATCGTCATCGCCTCGGTCTGGTCGTGGGTGACATAGACGGTGGTCACCCCGAGCTTGCGCTGCAGGGCCGAGATCTGGGCGCGGGTCTGCACGCGCAGCTTCGCGTCGAGGTTCGACAGGGGTTCGTCCATGAGGAAGACCTGCGGCCGGCGCACGATCGCCCGGCCCATCGCCACCCGCTGCCGCTGTCCGCCGGAGAGCGCCTTCGGCTTGCGGCCGAGGAGGTCCTCGAGTTCGAGCATCGCGGCGGCCTCGGCGACGAGCTCCCGACGCCGGTCCTTCGCCACCCCCGTGTTATTCAGGGAGAACTCCATGTTCTCCGCAACGCTCATATGCGGGTAGAGGGCGTAGGACTGGAAGACCATGGCGACGTCGCGGGTCGTCGGGGACACATCGGTGACATCGGCTCCGTCGAAGAGGATGCTGCCCGAGGTGGGGAATTCGAGACCGGCGAGCATCCGCAGCGTCGTCGACTTCCCGCAGCCCGAGGGACCGACGAGGACGAGGAATTCGGAGTCCGCGACCTCGAGGTCGACGTCGGCGACCGCCGGCCGCTCCGTTCCCGGATAGCTCAGACTCACCTCGCGCAGCGAAACATTGACCATGGGGCTCCTTCGCCTCTCTGTTGCCTGCCGTTCCCTACCGTGTCCTCAACCACCGAACTCGGCAGATTTGTGATTGAGAACTATCAGAAAGATCCATTCCTATGATTGATATTCACGGAATAACTTCACAATAGCGATTATATACTTGATTTGTGACTCCACTCACAGCATACTTTCTTTCAATGCGACTGTTCCGATCGACGCGGGCAACCGATGGCGACCGGGATGGTCGACCGACGATACGTTCAATGGAGAACTGCTCATGAGAAGAACACGCACACTCGGGGCCATCGCCGCCACGGCAGCATTGACGCTGACGGTGTCCGGCTGCGGCTTCGGCGGGTCCGATTCCGGCGACGAGGGCGGAAAGACCACCCTGGACTTCCTCGTCCCCACCTACTCGGATGCCACGAAGGGACTCTGGGAAGACGTGATCGAGGGCTTCGAGGCGGAGAACGAGGACATCTCCGTCAACCTCGAGGTCCAGTCCTGGGACAACCTCGAGAAGGTCGTGTCGACGAAGATCCAGGCCGGCGAGGCCCCAGACATCTACAACGGCGGGCCTTTCGCCGGCTTCGCCTCCGACGACCTGCTCTACAAGGCCGAGGACGTCACGAGTCCCGAGACGTTCCAGGACTTCGACGAGGGCTTCCTCGATAACGAGACCCTCGAGGGCACGGCCTATGCAGTTCCGCTCATCGCCTCGACCAGGGCGCTGTTCGTCAACAACGAACTCCTCGACGAGGCGGGGGTGAAGGAGGCGCCCAAGGACTGGGACGAACTCCTCGACGCGTCGAAGAAGGTCTCCGAACTCGGCGGCGGAGTGGCCGGCTACGGCATGCCGCTCGGGTCCGAAGAGGCCCAGGCCGAGGCGGCGATCTGGCTGTGGGGCGCCGACGGGACCTTCGGCGACGAGAAGGAGATCACGATCGACACGCCTGAGAACCTCGACGGGGCGAAGCAGATCAAGAAGATGATCGACGAAGGTGCGACCCAGGACGATCCGGGCTCCTCCCAGCGCACCCCGCTGCTCGACATCTTCGTCCAGGGCAAGATCGGCATGCAGGTCGGCCTGCCCCCGACTGTCGGTCAGCTCAAGGATTCCAATCCCGACCTCGACTACTCGGTGGTGCCGATTCCGACCAAGGACGGCTCGCCGATGACCCTCGGCGTCGGCGATCAGCTCATGGCCTTCCAGAACGACGGAGACAAGGCCGAGGCGATCACGAAGTTCTTCGACTACTTCTACACCGCTGAGAACTATCTGCCCTGGGTCGAGGCCGAAGGCTTCCTGCCGGTGACGAAGTCCGGCTCGGAGGAGCTCGCCGACAACGAGGATCTGAAACCGTTCCTCGATCTCATGCCCGATGCGCAGTTCTACCCTTCGACGAACTCGAAGTGGTCGGCCACCGACGGCGCCTTCAAGTCCACCTTCGGTGAGCTCGAGTCCAAGCCCGCCGACGAGGTGCTCGGGTCGATCCAGGATCAGGTCGACGAAGGGTGAGCCTGAGTTCCAAACCGAGCAGTTCGGGCTCCGCACCGAAGAGCCCGGGTTCCAAGCAGCGGAGCTCGGGTTCCGGGCGCCGGACCACGTGGCGTGACACCCTCAAGGCTCTGCCGTGGCTGGCCCCGGCGCTCGTACTCATCGTCGGGGTCGTGTTCTTCCCTGCCGGGCTGATGCTGTTCAACTCGACTCGGGATCTCGCGATCTCCGGGCTCGACAAGGGTTCGGTCGGCTTCGACAACTACGCCACGGTGTTCGGCTTCTCGCAGTTCTGGCCGATCATCGGCCGCACTGTGATCTGGGTCGTCGCCGTCGTCGGTCTCACCGTGGTCATCTCGCTCGGGCTCGCGCAGGTGCTCAACAAGGCCTTCCCCGGTCGGCAGCTGGTCCGGCTGGCCGTGATCATCCCGTGGGCCGCCTCGGTGGTGATGACGACCATGGTCTTCTACTACGGTCTCGAACCGTACTTCGGGGTGGTCAACAAGTTCTTCGTCGACCTCGGGCTGATCGACAATCCGGCCGGCTACGGGTGGACGAAGAATCCGACCACGGCCTTCCTGTGGTCGATCGTCATCGCGATCTTCGTGTCCCTGCCCTTCACCACCTATACGCTGCTGGCGGGCCTGGCCACGATCCCGCGGGAGACGATCGAGGCCGCGCGGATGGACGCGGCGGGTCCCGTGCGCACCTACTTCGCGGTCATCCTCCCGCAGCTGCGCGGGGCGCTGAGCGTCGCGGTGCTCATCAACATCATCAACGTGTTCAATTCCCTGCCGATACTGAAGGTGATGACCGGATCGATCCCCGGCTACGGGGCGGACACGATCATGACGATGATCTTCAAGTACATCGAACTCCAGCGCAAGGTCGACGTCGCCAGTGCGCTCTCGGTGATCGCCTTCGCGATCGTCATCATCATCGTCATCGTCTACGTCCGCGTCGTCAAACCCCTCAAGGAGGTCTGAAATGTCGGCCTCGCTCGACCGGAACACCCAGGACACAGCACCCGGAACTCAGGGCACCGCCCCTGGAACTCAGGCCCCGCCTCGGCGGACGAAGCGCTACACCGAGGACAAGGTGCCCTTGGGCACCGTGATCGGGCGGATGGTCGTCGGCCTCATCGTCCTGGCCGTGTTCATCCTGCCCTACCTCATCATGGTCTTCGGCTCGGTGAAGACGAAGTCGCAGATCAGGTCGGTCGACCCCACGTACTTCCCGCAGGAGTGGCACTGGGAGAACTTCGTGTCGATGTGGTCGACCCCGGAGACGCCACTAGCCCAGAACATGATCTCCACGGTCATCATCTCGGTCTGCGCGACCCTGCTCGTCCTCGTCGTCGCCCTGCCCGCCGCCTACTACACCGCCCGGTTCCGGTTCCCCGGCCGGATGGTCTTCATGTTCCTCGTCATCGTCACCCAGATGCTCCAGCCGGCGGTGCTGACCTCGGGCCTGTTCCGACAGTTCTCGATTCTCGGCCTCGGCGACACCTGGGCGGCGATGATCCTCGTCAATGCGGCCTTCAACCTGTCCTTCGCGACGTGGATCATGCACTCCTTCTTCGCCGGGATCCCCAAGGAGATCGACGAGGCGGCCCGACTCGACGGCGCATCCCAGCTGGCCGTCCTGTTCCGGATCAACCTCCCCCTCGTGTGGCCAGGGATCGTCACGGCGATCGTGTTCACGTTCGTGGCCTGCTGGAACGAGTTCGCGGCCTCGCTCGTCATCCTCTCCACGGCGGGCAATCAGCCGATCTCGGTGGCGCTGACGAAGTTCGTCGGTCAGTACGAGACGAGCTGGCAATACGTCTTCGGGGTCTCGATCGTCGGCATCCTGCCTGTGGTGCTGCTGTTCATGCTCATCGAGAAGCGCCTCGTCGGCGGCCTGACCACAGGCAGCGTGAAGTAGGGGCCGGTCACTGGTTCGAGAACGCCGCGTCGAAGGCGGTCTCCGGGCGCTTCCACAGCAGTTCGCGGATCTTCGCGACCGCCTCGGCGGCCCCGTGGAGTCGGTCCATTCCGGCGTCCTCCCACTCGATGGAGATCGGACCGGTATAGCCGATCGAGGCGAGCGCGCGGAACGCGTCCTCCCAGTGCATGTCGCCGTGACCCGTGGAGACGAAGTCCCAGCCGCGCCGCGGGTCTCCCCAGGGCAGGTGCGAGCCGAGGATCCCGCTGCGGCCGCTGGCCGGTCTCAGTCGGGTGTCCTTGCAGTCGACGTGATAGATGCGATCGGCGAAGTCGGTGATGAATCCGATGGTGTCGATCCCCTGCCAGAGCAGGTGGCTGGGATCCCAGTTGAGACCGAACGCCTCACGGTGCTCGATCGCCTCCAGGGTTCGCACCGTCGTCCAGTGGTCGTAGGCGATCTCGGAGGGGTGGACCTCGTGGGCGAAGCGCACCCCTTCGGAATCGAAGACGTCGAGGATCGGATTCCACCGCTCGGCGAAGTCTTCATAGCCTGAGTCGATGACCTCGGCGGGGACAGGAGGGAACATCGCCACATAGGGCCAGATCTTCGAGCCCGTGAACCCGACGACCGTGTCGACGCCGAGCCTGCGCGCCACCCTGGCCGCACGCTTCATGTCCTCGGCGGCGCGCTGTCTGACCCCTTCGGCCTCGCCGTCGCCCCAGACATAGTCGCGCACGATCGCCCGATGGCGGAAGTCGATCGGGTCATCGCACACAGCCTGCCCGGCCAGGTGATTCGAGATCGCCCATACCTTGAGACCGTGTCGGTCGAGGATGTCGAGGCGGGACTGCAGGTAGGCAGGGTCCTCATCGGCCCGAGCCAGATCGAGATGGTCCCCGGAGCACGCGATCTCGAGACCGTCGTAGCCCCAGGAGGCGGCCAGTCGGGCCACCTCTTCGAAGGGCAGCTCCGCCCACTGGCCGGTGAAGAGGGTGACGGGATGCGAACTCTCGGTCATGGCTGCTCCTTTGCAGGTGAGTCTATGTGTGCAGGGTTCTCGGTGCGTGCAGAGTCTTCGGGTGATTCAGCCGGGGAGGCATCTCTCATCCGACCACGCTGCATCTCGGTGAGGAAGTCGGCGCTGGCCCGGGCCAGTTCGTCCTGGCTGATCGCCAGCGGCCGCCAGATCGATGCGGCCACGGCGATCGTGTCGTTGTCGGCGGTGAAGCTCTCCAGGGTCAGCGGCCCCCCGTAGCCGATGTCGTCGAGGGCATCGAGGAAGCCGCTCCAGAAGCGCCGGTCCCCCTCGGTCCGGTCTCCTCCCACCGGACCTCTGTCGTTTCCGCAGACCTGAACGACCAGGCAGTGGTCCCCGGCGGCGCGGATTGCGGCGGCCGACGAGCGCTCCTCGATATTCAGGTGATAGCTGTCGAGGGCCAAACCGAGGCCGCTGCCCAGCAGGGGGCCCAGGGCGTCGAGTCCCTGCTCGACCGTGTTGATGATGCTGGTCTCGTAGCGATTGAGCGGTTCCACGGCCAACGCCACTGCCCGCTCGGCCGCATAGTCGGCCACCGGGCGCAGCGCCTCCCGCAGGGTGTCGATGACCACCCTGCGGTCGGCCGCGTCCATCCTCCAGACCCGTCCTGTGGCCGCGGTGAACGGTCCCGCCACGGTGGGCGATCCCACGGTGTGGGCCACGTCCACGCAGTGCCGCAGGTAGTCCTGGGTGTTCGCACGGAACCTCGGATCGATGAGGTCCCGACCGGGGCCCATCGCCCCGACGATCCGCGCACCCATGCCGGAATCGGCGAGCACCTCGGCGGCGGTGTCCGGGTCCCAGTCGCCCGCGCGCTCCACCGGCAGCTCCAACAGACCAAACCCGAACCCCCAGGCTCTGACCGCCAGATCCTTCAGTATCTGAGTCGTCAGCGGGGACGCCCACACCCAGGTGTTGACGCCGAGCTCACGCGGCCCGACCCCGGTCGGGCCGGGCACGCCCGCGATCTCCTGTGGCTCGTTCATGGCTGCAGACTCCGATCAGAGGATGATCAGGGGATGACCCTGTCCTGCCACACCTCGGGGAATCCCGACATGTCCTCGCCGCCGAACTTGGCATAGTGGCCATCGGGCATTCCCTCATTCCGGTCGAGGTACTCATCGAGGTCGCCGGCAGTGATCGGACTCTGCGGCAGAACCCATTCGGTCGGCACCTCCTCGCCCTTGAAGATCATCTCCGCGGCCAGCAGCGGAGTCCTCCACTGGAAGTTCGTGTACACGGGAGCCAGGGCCGTCATCTCGGTTTCCTTCCACTTCCGCAGGAAGCTCAGCTCGTCCTCACCGGTCATGACGGGATAGTCCTTGCCGGCATCCTCGAAGGCTTCAATGGCCGAGACTGCGCCGTCGCCGGCGTCCATCCAGATTCCCTGCACGTCACCCTTGGCGAGCTCATCGGAGACGACCTTCTTGATCTCGGCCGGATCGCCCTCGGTGAAGTAGTCGACGACTTCGATTCCCGCCTCCCCGAAGAGCTTGTCCGCGGCAGCCCACCGCTGTTCGAGCACGTCGACGCCGGGCAGGATGCGCAGGGCCACAACTTTGTCGCCTTCGCTGAGATTGTCGATGAGGAACTGCGAGGTGTCGATGCCCCAGGCGAATCCGCCGATCGGGTGGATGAAGGTCACCGCACAGTCGGTCTCGACGCCGCGGTCGAAGACGATGACGGGTTTGTCGGTCTCACACGCTCGTTCGACGGCCGGGGTGATGGCGGCCGTGGAGTTCGGCGAGATGATGAAGCCGTCGCAGTCGCCCTCGGAGATGAAGTAGTCGATGTCGGCGATCTGGGTGTCATCGTTGTCCTGCGCATCGCGGGTCTCCATCTCCGTGATGACGCCGTCCTTCTTCAGCTCCTTCAGCTGTTCGTTCATCGTGATCCACCCTGTCTGGCGCCACGGGTTGGAGATCGAGGCATTCGCGAAGCACATCTTCTTCTCGCCCTCGGCCTTGAATTCCGAAGTCTCGCCCATCTCCGGGTTGATCATCTGCAGGTAGGGTTTGTCCTCCGGGCCTTCCGGCACGACATCGCGCTCCTCGAACTGCTTGTCATAGAGCTCCTGATCGAACCATTCCTGCGACGACTCCTCCCCACCTCCGTCCCCTTCGTCCGCCGGCTCCACGGAGGGATCCGTCGTGCACCCCGCCAGTGCGATGAGCGCCGAGGCCCCCGCAATGGCGACCGCTGTTCTCACGCCTCTTCTCATGATGGAATCTCCTCTGTCATGTCCGGTCGGCGCCGTCGCCGCCGGTGAGTGGGATCGACGAAGGTGTCCCCGCCGAGGTGGTCATTGGCTTCTCGGCGACCCTCGCCGAGGTGGTGGCATCGTCCGGTGCGCTGGCAATGTCAGATGCGCTCGGCCGCTTGCGCCGTTTCGCGAAGATCACCCCGGAGTAGGCCACCGCCGCGATGATGATGGCGCCCTGGATCGCGTCGCGCATCGTCGCCGGCACCGTGGTGAAGTTGAGCAGGGTGAAGAGCGATTCGAGGGTGAAGGCGCCGATGAGAGCGCCGAGCACGGTCCCCCGACCGCCGCCGAGCACGACACCGCCGAGGACCACGGCGGTGATCGCCGTGAACTCGTATCCCTGTCCCACCGAGGGGTGCACGCCCGCATAGCCGGCCAGGAGCACACCCGCCACGGTGGCCGAGAGCGAGGAGAGGACGAATGCGAAGGTCTTCGTCCGCCACACATTCGCGCCCGCGAAGGTCGCCGCCCTGGCGTTGTCGCCGATCGCGACCACCGTCTGTCCGAAGGGCCGGCGGGAGATCCACACTGCGAACACGATCACGGCGATGAGGACGAGCACCGCGTAGGGCAGAAGGTCGACGACGGGGAGACCCTCGATCCCGCCCCGCCCGAGCCGCCGGAAGGACTCGGCGGGGTTGCCCGTCGCCGTCCCACCGGTCCACCACATGACTCCGCCGTGGATGACGAGCATCGTGCCGAGAGTGACGATGAAGGACGGCACCTTGAGCAGAGTGGTGGCCAGGCCGTTGACGATGCCGACGATGATGCCGATGCCGAGCATGAGGACGAGCACCGGACCGGTCTTCGTGTCATCCTCGCCGATGAGGTGACCTGCGGTCATCACCTGTGCGGTCACGACCGCCCCCATCGAGAGGTCGAACTCGCCGGAGACGATGACGAAGTACTGACCGATGGCGACGATCGCGATCGGTGCGACCCGTTGGATGAAGCGCATGAGGGAACCCGGCTCGGCGAAGCTCGGGTTGAGCACGATGATGGCGGTCAGGATCACGATGAGCAGGACGAGGACGATGCCCTTCGGGTCAACAGCGCGTCGGACCAATGTCATGAGGCGGTCTGATCTGTTCTCCGCGGCAGATGCGTTCATTGCGATCGCCCTCCCGTCTCCGCAGCCGGCGCGGGAGCCGCAGCCGGAGCGGGAGCCGGAGCGGGAGCCGGAGCGGGAGCCGGAGCCGATCCGGTGGCGATGTTGGGCCCCGGTGCGTTCGCGGCGAAGCGGATCCGGCGGGCGATGACCCGGCGACGGGCGTAGAGGGCGACGGCGATGATGATGACGAGTCCGCGGATGACGTCTTTGAGGAACGGGTTGAACTGCATGACGCTCATCAGGTTGTCGAGGACTGCGAAGATGGCCACGCCGCCGATCGTCCCCCAGATCGATCCGCGCCCGCCCATGAGCACCGTGCCGCCGAGGACGACCGCCGCGATGGAGAGCAGATCGTAGCTGCCCTGCGAACCGACGGTGGGGCTGCCGACGCCCAGACGACTGGCCAGCAGAAGGCCGGCCAGTCCGGCGCACACTGAACTGCCGATGTGGGCGCCGATGAGCGGCAGCCGCTGCCGGACCCCGGAGAGTCGGGCGACCTCCGAGCTGCCGCCGACGGCGAAGAGGTGGTGTCCGAAGGCGGTGCGCACGAGAATGAAGGCGACGAGGGCGGCGAGCGCGAGCATGACGATCGTCGAGATCGGAACCGGCCCGATGCCGGTGGCGCCGAAGAGCTGGAACGACCAGGGCACGCTGCCCTCCGTTCCCTGATAGTTCGTGTCGAGATACCCCTTGAGAATGAGCCCCACGCCGAGAGTCGCCACGAATCCGTGGACCCCGAGAACGGTGACGATGAGTCCGTTCGCCAGACCGATGCCGGCAGTGACCACGAGGGTCAGCAGCACGGCCGGGACCACCATCGCATCGCTGCCGTTCATCGTCTGCGCCGCAACGAGGCTGGCCAGACTCATCACATAGGGAACCGAGAGATCGAGGGAGGCACCGAGGATGACGAGGGTCTGGCCGATGGCGACGAAGCCGAGCACGCTCATCCCCGTGAGGATGTCCCTGATGTTTCCCGGGCTGAAGAGGCTGCGCCCCGTGGTGGCGACGAGGATCGCGGCGATGATGAGGACGGCGAGGAGCGCGAGGTAGACGAGTGCCGTGGTGTCGAGTCGGCGCAGCCGCAGTCTCATTGCCGCCCCACCGTCCCGGCATCGTCGCCGATCACCTGGTTCTCCGTCCCGACGGCCAAAGCGAGGATCTCCTCTTCGGTCGAACTCGGCGGCAGCTGGCCGGCGACCCTTCCGTCGGACATGACGAGGACCCGATCGGACATGCCCAGCACCTCCGGCAGCTCGCTGGAGACGAGGACGATCGCCACACCTCGGCGGGCGAGGCTGCGGATGAGTCGGTAGACGGCGATCTTCGCTCCGACGTCGATGCCGCGGGTCGGCTCATCGAGAAGCACCACCTGCGGGGAGGTCGCGAGCCATTTGGCCAGGACGACCTTCTGCTGATTCCCACCGGAGAGGGCGCGCACCTCCTGGGCCGAGCCGCGGCTGACCACCTCGAGGGATTCGAGGATGCCGGGCACCTCTGCCCGCATCTGCCGGGCCCGGGAGGGGAACACCGCTCGGATCGCCAGCAGGGCGTTGTCGAGCACCGATTGGGAGAGCGCGAGACCTGTGCCCTTGCGGTCCTCCGTGACGAGTGCGAGTCCGTTGCGGACCCCCTGCCGTGCCGATCTCAGGGTGAGAGTCGAGCCGTGCAGGCGCAGCGTTCCCCGGGTGAAGGGAACGACGCCGAAGATCGCTTCGAGCAGCTCCGTCCGTCCCGAGCCCTGGAGTCCCGCGACGCCGAGGATCTCACCGGCGTGCAGGTCCACGTCGATGTCGTCGAGCTGTTCGCTGCCCCCGCCGCGGACCTCGAGGACCACTTCGCCGATCTCCGTGCCTTCCTCGGGCTCGGGAAAGAAGGCGCTGATGGGCCTGCCGACCATGGCGCGGACGAGGCCGGCATGATCCAATTCTTCCGCCGGGCGACTGGTCACGAGCGCTCCGTCTTTGAGCACCGTGATCGTGTCGCACAGATCGAAGATCTCCTGCAGCCTGTGGGAGACGTAGATGATCGCCACGCCTTTGGACTTCAGCGCCCCGATCACCCGGTAGAGCACGGCCACCTCGGCCTCGGAGAGGGCCGCCGTGGGTTCGTCCATCGAGATGACCCGCGCGTCGACGGACAGGGCCTTGATGATCTCGACGATCTGCTGTTCGGCCACCGTCAGCCACCCGACCTTCGCCTCGGGGGTGATTCCCTCCACGCCGAGGTCGTCGAGCAGGGCCTGCGTGTCCGCTCGCATCGCCTTGACGTCGACGAGACCGCGCCGGCGAGGTTCCCGCCCGAGGAAGACGTTCTGGGCGACGGTGCGGTCGGGCAGGAGGTTGAACTCCTGGAACACGGTGGCGACCCCCGCTCGGCCCGCTTCGACGGGATGGGAGAAGTCGACGAGGCGATCGTCGATGGTCAGTTCTCCGCCGTCGCGTCGGTGCACCCCGGCGATGATCTTCATCAGCGTGGACTTGCCGGCGCCGTTCTCGCCGACGAGTCCGTGCACGGTGCCCGCGTGGACGTCGAGCGAAACCTCGTGCAGAACCTCGACGCCGAAGAACTGCTTGCGGATGCCGCGTGCGCACAGCACGGGGGCACCGGACGTAGGCGCGCCCGTCACAGCTGCTCGACCTCCACCCAGGTCCGCTGCGCCGCCGAGCGCAGCACGGCTTCGGTGACGAGTGCGGCCCGGACACCGTCGGCGAGCATCGGCACTCCCTCTCGCTCCTCACCGGCGAAGACCGCGTAGGAGTCGGCGATGAAGGCGTTGAAGGCATCCTGGTAGCCCTGCGGGTGCCCGGCGGGCACGGTGCAGAGTCGAGCGGCATCGAGGCTGAGCGCCTCGGGGTCGCGCATGATCAGGCGACTGCCGCTGCGGCGACCGATCCACAGCTGCTCCGGCTGCTCTTGGTCGAAGGCGATGCTCTCCTCGGTCCCGGCGACCTCGAGGACGAGGCTGTTCTTCCGTCCCGGAGCCAGCTGCGAGACGAGGACCGAGCCGGTCCCTCCGCCCTCGAGCTCGACGGTCATCGCAACGGTGTCCTCGGTCGTCACCTCGGCCCCACCTCGGCGGGGGTGCACTGTGCGCGTCGTCGCCGCGAGTGCGACGATGCGCTGCCCGAGGACGAATTCGATGAGGTCGACGAGGTGGGATCCGATGTCCGCGAAGGCCCGCGAGGGGCCGCCCGCACCGGCGTCGACGCGCCAGTTGTCATCCTCGTCCCCGAGCAGCCAGTCCTGCAGATAGCGGGCATCGACGGTGAGGATGCGCCCGACCTCGCCGCGCCGGATCGTCTCTCTCGCCTCGCGCACCATCGGATGGTAGCGGTAGACGAACGGCACCGTTCCGGTCAGTCCCCTCTCCTGTGCGGCGTCGAGGATCGACCGGGCCGAGGCCGCGTCGGTGGCCAGCGGCTTCTCACAGATGATGTTCGCGCCGGCGGCGAGCGCCCGCAGGGACTGTTCGACGTGGCCGGAGTTCGGGGTGCAGATGTGGACGACGTCGAGCCCCAGAGCGTCCAACTCCGCGCTCGTCGTCGCGGCCTCGTAGCCCAGTGCCGCCGCAGCGCGTTCACTGCCGACCGGACCGGAGGTGGCGATCACGGAGAGCTCCGCGCCGGCGAGTCGAGCCGCCTGGGTGTGGGTGCGCGCCATGAAGCCGCCACCGAGCATTCCGATTCTCGGTGCCGTCTGGGACGTATGAGCAACACTGACCATAGATCATTATGGTGACGGCCTCACCACTTTTGTCAATAGCTTTTCAAATGTCTTTCGCGAACCGTTGCTCTTCTGCAATGTGTTTTACTGAATGAATGGTCCAGATGAGCACTTCGAGCAGCGTCGACGTCTCCCACGCCGGGGGACTCTTCCAACTGCTCCGTAACGGTCAGCCGCGAACGCGCGCCGAGCTGGCCAAGTCGACGGGGCTCTCCCGCCCCACCGTCGCACAGCGGATCGATCAGCTGCTCGGACTCGGACTCATCTCGCCCGTCGACGCCGCGGCCTCGACGGGAGGCCGCCCCAGCTCGCAGTTCGCCTTCAATCCGCAGGCTCGGGTCGTCATCGCCGCCGATTTCGGGGCCTCGCACGCCCGGGTCGCCGTCACCGACCTGACCGGCACCCTGCTCGCGGAGACCGGGGAGGAGCGCGAGATCTCCCTCGGTCCGGTCAGCGCCATGGAGTGGCTGACCACGTCATCCCTGCTTCTGCTGGAGCAGTCCGGGCGCAGCCTCGACGAGGTCGTCGGAGTGGGCATCGGACTGCCCGGCCCGGTCGAGTTCTCGACGGGCAGACCGATCAATCCGCCGATCATGCCCGGCTGGGATCGGTTCGACCTGCCCGGAGCGCTGCGGGAGACGTTCTCGGCCCCCGTGCTCATCGACAACGACGTCAACATCATGGCGCTCGGCGAGCAGACCTCCGCCTGGCCGGAGACCACCGATCTCATCTTCGTCAAGGTCGCCACCGGCATCGGAGCAGGCATCATCTCCGGCGGCTCCCTGCGGCGCGGTTCCCACGGCGCCGCCGGTGACATCGGCCATGTCGCACTCTCCCGAGCCGCAGAGACTCCCTGTGCCTGCGGCAATCGCGGCTGCCTCGAGGCCGTCGCCTCCGGCAGGGCCATTGCCGAGGAGCTCACCCGCACCGGCACTCCGGCGGCGACCCCCGGGGACGTCGTCCGACTGGTCAAAGCGGGCGACCTCACGGCGATCCAGCTCGTTCGTCAGGCCGGTCGCGACCTCGGAGAGGTCCTCACCACCTGCGTGAGCCTGATGAATCCTTCGCTCATCCTCATCGGCGGAACGATGGCCCAGGCGGCCGAGCACCTCGTCGCCGGTGTCCGCGAGGTCGTCTACGCGCGTTCGATCCCCCTGTCCACCGAGCACCTGACGATCGCCCCCTCACATGCGGCCGGCGATGCGGCGATCCTCGGTGCCGCCCATCTCGCCATCGATGCCGCCCTGTCTCCCGAGCGGATCGCCGCCGCCCTCGGACGGTGAGGCGCCGACGCCCAGTGCACTTGACGCCCAGTGCACTTGAGGGCCAGTACACTGGAGGCAGAGGCCGCGCAATCCCCGAACAACGGCGCGGGCCACCTCTGCCGAAGGAGTGCAATTGCCCCATAACCGTCCCTTTGCCCAGGTCGACGTCTTCTCCGCCATCCCCTATCGCGGAAACCCCGTCGCCGTGATCCTCGACGCCGACGGTCTCTCCGATGCGGACATGGCCCGGATCGCGAACTGGACGAACCTGTCGGAGACGACCTTCGTCCTTCCGCCGAGCGACCCCGCGGCCGACTACCGGCTGCGCATCTTCACTCCGCACCGCGAGCTGCCCTTCGCCGGCCACCCCACCCTGGGCTCCGCGGCCGCCTGGCTCGATGCCGGCGGCACGCCCCGGACCACGGGCCGCATCATCCAGGAATGCGGTGCCGGACTCGTCGAACTCCGCAGAGGCGGCCAGGCTTCACCGTCGACCGTGACCTCAGATGTGACCGCCGAGACCCTGTCCTTCGCGGCCCCCGAACGCCTCCGCTCCGGCCCCCTCGACGAGGACTATGTCGAGCAGATCGCGGCCGCCCTGCACCTCGACCGCACGGAGATCCTCGGCCACCAGTGGGTCGACAACGGACCCGGCTGGGCGGCCGTGCGGATCGCGAGCGCCGCGCAGGTCCTCGACCTCGAGCCAGACTTCTCGACGATTCCCGATGCCAAGCTCGGCGTGCTCGGCGCACACCCGGAGGATTCGGAGCACGAATACGAGATCCGGGCCTTCGTGCCCGGCGTCGGTGTCGCCGAGGATCCGGTCACCGGCAGCCTCAACGCCTCGGTGGCGCAGTGGCTGATCGGCGCCGGACTCGCCCCCGACTCCTACTCCGCCACCCAGGGCACCGCACTCGGCCGGGCAGGAGTCATCTCGATCTCCCGCGAAGCCGAGAAGATCTGGGTCGGCGGCGCCGCCACCGTGTGCTTCCGCGGAACGGCCCTCGCATGAGCCGGCACCTGACCAGCAAGAACAAGCCGAAGAACCGGCTGCGCATCTTCCACGGCCGCATGTACTTCGCCCTCCAGGCCCTCGCGGGGGCCGCCTGGTGGCTCGGTGTCAGCACGCTTCCAGCCCTGCAGGAAGCGACGCTCGGCGGCCTCGACCCGCTGCTCGTCTCGATCATCGACATTCCGCTCTTCGTCATCGGCTCGGCCCTTGCCGCCCTCAACATGCGCTGGGCCGTGTGGCTCGCCTCGGCGTGGACGGTCATCGTCGCGATCTTCATGCTCATCTACGCCACGGTCACCACGACAGGCGGGATCGGTGCGATCCTCATGGTCGGTGCCGCGATCGGCAGCGTCCTCGCTGGATCGCTCATGCTGCTCGGCCGCATCCCCTCGCACCGCCTCATCGTCGGCCCCTTCGCCTTCCGGGCCTCGCACACGCGCATCCGCTCCCGACTCCTGGTCCGGACCACCGTCCAGCTCGTGATCTTCTGGGGCGTCTTCCTCATCGTCCTGCCCGCGATCATCAACGCGCTCGAGGACCGCTGGAACCTGTCATTCAAGTTCCCGATCCTCGTCGTCGTCGCGGGCTTCGCCCTGCTCGCCTTCTCCACCGTGCTCGGCGTGTGGTCGGCTCGGGCGATCGCGAACTTCGGGTCCGGGACTCCCCTGCCCGCGGAGATGGCCAACCACCTCGTCGTCCGCGGACCCTATGCTTTCGTCCGCAATCC
Source organism: Brevibacterium sp. GP-SGM9 (assembly GCF_047300845.1). NCBI lineage: Bacteria > Bacillati > Actinomycetota > Actinomycetes > Micrococcales > Brevibacteriaceae > Brevibacterium > Brevibacterium sp. GP-SGM9. The sequence continues at coordinate 2,415,957 of NZ_CP178563.1, forward strand.
CATGGCCATCGCCGGCATCGGCCAGGGAATGGCGATCGGACTCCTCATCGGATCCTGGCTGATCGTCGTCTACGCTCTGGCGGGTTCGCTGCTCTGGAACTGGCTCATCCGCCCCCACGAGGAGGCCGATCTCCGGGACCGCTTCGGGGCCGAATACGTGGAGTACACTCGGCGTGTGTCCTGCTGGTTCCCGCGCGGACGCGCCTTCGACGATGACGCCGAGGGAGAGCCTGAGACCGAGGAGGACTGAGTCCCATGGTCACATTCACGACGACGCTGCTGTCGCTGGGCAACAACGTCGGCATCGAAGTCCCCGAGGAGATCGTGCTCGGCTTCGGAGCCGGCAAGCGGGTCCCCGTGATCGTCACGATCGCGGACTACTCCTATCCCTCGACGATCGCGGTGATGGGCGGGAAGTTCCTGATCCCACTGGCCAAGGAGCACCGGGAGGCCATCGGCGTCGCCGGCGGTGAGACCCACGAGGTGACGCTCACCCACGACACCTCGTCCCGGGACACCCCAGTGCCCGATGACCTCGCCGAGGCGCTCGGAACCGCCGATGTCCGCGCGGTCTTCGACGCGCTGGCTCCCTCGAAGCGCAAGGAGCACGTGCGCCAGGTGACCACGGCCAAGGCCGAGGAGACCCGGGCCCGGCGGATCGCGAAGATCGTCGACTCGCTGACGCAGTGAGTCAGTGAGTCCGATTCGCTGTGCCCAGTTCAGCCTTCGTCGTGGATGGTCACCCGGTAGCCGTCGGGATCGGCGAAGGCGAAGATCAGACCGAAGGGGCTCGGTGCCGGCTCGCTGAGGATCTCGACCCCCGCCTCGGCGAGTGAATCGTGCAGAGCCTGCGCATCATCGCAGCGGAACCACAGCGCGACTCCGAGACCCGGGGTGGCCACCGAATCGAGATCGACGTCGGGCAGGGGCTCGCGGACCGCGAACGGGATCGGCGAGGTCGCGAAGACGACCGCCCCGGGAGGACCGGCCGGGGCCCGGGTGAGTCCGAGCCGGGTCTCGTAGAACTCCGCTGACTTCTCGAGGTCGCGGACCTGCAGTGCCGTGAAATCCAGTCCTGTCACGCTCATGATGGCTCCCTTCTCCCGATGCCCCGTAACTGCGCGGCATCATGTGTCTGTGTTTGTGTATCTGCGTACGTGTCTCTGTAAATCTGTCCCTGCATGTCAGTAACGTGACATAGAAAAATGTATGTCAGAATGCTTACATGAGTCAAGAGGGGCAGAGAAGCACGGAAGACCTCCCGAGTCTCGAATCGATGCTCGGCTATCAGCTCAAGCACCTGCAGTCGGCGCTGCGCTCGCGCATGGACGAATCGCTGCGGGAGCTTGGGCTCTCGACGCCGCAGTACGTGTGCCTCGAGCAGCTGCGCAGACGTCCCGGCGCCTCGAATTCGGAGCTCGCCCGCGGCGGATTCGTCACCCGGCAGACGATGAATACCCTGCTGCGGGGCCTGCAGGACCGGGGTCTGGTGACCAGGCCGGAGAAGGCGGAGACGGGCAGGGCGCTGCCGACGACCCTGACGGACGAAGGCGGGCAGCTGCTCGATCAGGCGGCCGAACGGATCGCGCGCATTCAGGAGCGGATGATCTCGAGGCTCGACTCGGCGCAGCGCGAGCGTCTGGCCGGGGACCTCGAGCTGTGCATCGCAGCCCTCGAGGAGGGCGAAGACTGAGCCTCAGCTGACTGCGAGGCTCTCTCTGACCCCGCGACGCCAACTGGCCCCGCCGACTTATCTGACCACGCGGTCCGGAGGACGGTCCTCCTCCTGCTTCGGCGGCAGCAGAACCATGACGAGCAGCCCGAGGGCGGCGCCGATGCCCGAACCGATCGTGTTCGTCACGAGGTCGCTGATGGTGGCGAACCGCGTCTGCGTGAGCACCGTCCCCTGGAAGATCTCGATGGCCGCGCTGAACCCGGCCCCCACGACTCCGCCGAGCCACCAGCGGCTGCGTCCGAGGTGAAGGGCGAGGAGGAGCCCGAAGGGGATGAACATCCCTACGTTCGCGAGCTTCTCGACTCGCGAATAGGTCAGCCACTCGGTCGCCGAATGGCTCGCGAAGAACTCGAGCAGCCGACCGATCGGCCCGTAGGGACCCGTGTCGAGCTGCTGGGGAGTGAGGGTGACGAAGGCGATGAACAGGGTGTAGAAGATCAGCATGATGAGTGGGGCATTGCCCATTCGACGATCGCGACCTGTCATTGTCCCAAGCCTACCGAGGGAATCTTGGTGCTGGATCAGACCCGGATCAATGCCGGATCACAGACGACGCAGGGCCGCTCCTCTCGACGAGAGGAACGGCCCTGCGGATCAGACGGATCAGAAGCCCTCAGGCCACCTCGGCGTCCGCGAAGCTCGCGGTGTCGATGACGGCGCGGAAGTGCACGTCGCCGGACACGACCCGGTCATAGGCGACATCGACTTCGCCGATGCCCACGGTCTCGATCTTCGCGGCGATGCCGTGCTCGGCGCAGAAGTCGAGCATCTCCTGGGTCTCGGGGATGCCGCCGATGTTCGATCCGGCGAGCACCTTGGCGCCGCCGATGACCGAGCCGAAGGACAGATCCTGCTTCTCCGGGGGCAGGCCGACGACGGCCATGACGCCGCGCGCCTTGAGCAGGCGCAGGTAGCGGTCGACGGGGATGTCGGCGCTGATCGTGTTGAGGATGAGGTCGAACTCACCCTTGTGATCGCTGAAGAAGTCCTCGTCGGAGGTCGCGAGCATCCGCTGCGCGCCGAGCTCGAGAGCCTCCTGCTCCTTCTTCATGGAGCGGGAGAGCACGGTGACGTCGGCACCCATGGCCACGGCGATCTGCACGCCCATGTGGCCGAGTCCGCCGAGTCCGAGGACCGCGACCTTCTTCGGTGCCCCGTTCTTGGCCTCTCCGGCGCCCCAGCGGTTGAGCGGGGCGTAGGTGGTGATGCCTGCGCAGAGCAGCGGTGCCGCGACGTCGAAGTCGAGGGCGTCGGGGATCCGGCAGACGAAGCGTTCGTTGACGACGACCTTCTCCGCATATCCGCCCTGGGTGACGGTGCCGTCGACGTCGGTGGAGTTGTAGGTGCCGACGCTGCCGTTCAGGCAGTTCTGCTCCTGGCCGGCACGGCATTCCTCGCACTCGCCGCAGGAATCGACCATGCAGCCCACGCCCACGCGGTCGCCGACCTTCCAATCGGTGACGTTCTCACCGACCGCCTCGACGACGCCGGCGATCTCATGGCCGACGGTCAGCGGGAAGCTCGCCTCGCCCCATTCGTTGCGGATGGTGTGGATGTCGCTGTGGCAGATCCCTGCGGCCTTGATGTCGATGACCACATCATCGGCCCGTGGGTCCCGGCGTTCGATGTTCGCGACTTTGAACGGCTGGTCCGGGCCGGTCTTCTGCAGAGCCTTGACGGTGATGCTCATGGGTTCTCCTCACGTAACTGGGGCGATTCCGGTGCGCTCGTCCGGCACGGCAGCTCGGGCATGGTGGCCCGGGTGCCGGCTGACGATCTCACACCGTTCCACGACGTCCAGCGTCGAGGGGCCCCGGATTATTCCATGCACGGGCGCTTATTCTTCACCCGTCTCCTCACCCGGTACTCGCGAGCGGACCTCTCAGTCCTTGACCGCGCGCTCGGAGATCGCAAGATCGAGCGGGAAGTCGACCGGCGCATCCCCGAAGAGCAGTCGACCCGCCGAGGCGGCCGATTCCCTGATCGCGTCCGCGGCGGCCTCAGCGTGCTCGGCGGGGGCATGGACGATGACCTCGTCGTGGAGGAAGAAGACGAGATGCGCGCGGCGGGAGAACACCGGCCCCGAGGCGGCGGCTGAACCCTCCCCCTCGACCGGGTTCCCGTCGCCCGCGAGATTCTCCCCGGCCTCCGGCAACCGGGCCAAGCGCAGACGGAGGTCCGCGAGCCACGCCAGGGCCCATTCGGCCGCGGTGCCCTGGACGACGAAGTTGCGAGTGAATCGCCCCTGGTCACCGGCGGCGCGCCGGGCCCGGTTTTCATCGGCGGCGGTGGCGTCGAACTGGTTCGCCGCCTTCTGCACCTCCAGCCACCGCTGCCCGGGTGCCGGAGACGTCCGCCCCAACCAGGTGGACACGACTCCTCCCTGCACCCCCACCTCGGCGGCGGTGTCGACAAGGTGCATCGCGGCGGGGAAGCTCGTGCGCAGACGCGGCACAAGGGCGCCGGCCTCCCCAGTCGTCGACCCGTACATGGCGCCGAGCACGGCGATCTTCGCCTCCTGCCTCGTGGCGACTACTCCGGCGTCGACGAGGCCCGAGTAGAGGTCACGGCCCCGCCCGGCCTCGGCCATCGCCCGGTCACCGGACATGGCGGCGAGCGCCCGAGGCTCGAGCTGGGCGACATCGGCCGAGATCAGCCGCCAGCCGGGATCCGCGCGCAGGGCCGGGCGCAGCTGCCGCGGAATCTGCAGGGCACCGCCGCCACTGGCCGCCCACCGTCCGGTCACGACCCCACCGGGAACATAGACGGGCCGGTAGCGCCCCTGCTCGACCCATTCGTCGAGCCAGTGCCAGCCGTTGGCCGAGAGCAGCCGGGCCTGCTTCTTGTAGCGCAGCAGCGGCTCGACGGCCGGATGCTCGCTGGTTTCGAGCTCCCACTTCGAGGTCGAGGCGACGTTGATCCCGGCATTGCGCAGGGCCTGGAGCAGGCGGACGGGCGAGTCGAGATTGGCTCGCGGATCACCGAGTGCGGCCCGCACCTCCTCGGCGACGGCGAGCATCTTCGCCGGCTTCCCGTCCCCGATCGGGCGGGGACCGAGGATGTCTGTGAGGATCCGCTCATGCTCGGCCACGTCCCAGGGCACCCCGGCGGCCTGCATCTCCGCGGCCACGAGACCGCCGGCGGATTCGGCGGCCAGCAGGAGGCGCAGTCGCCCGGGGTCGCTCGCCCCGGCCTGGGCACGGTTCTGCCGCTCGTATTCGGCCAGGGCCTCGTCGATGCCGTGGGGCACCTGTCTGACGTAGCCGCGACCTTCGGCGACCTCGAACAGGGCGACCGGGGCATCGACTCCCGCAGCCGCCGTCGGCCCGGCCTCCCATTGTGCGGCCGCACGGATCTCCCCGGGCTCGGTCACGAGCTCGGAACGGGCGAGGATCGCGCGGGCCAGACGGAGATCATGGCAGCGTTCGATGCGGACACCGGCGGCCAGCAGCGGCGGGTACCACTTCGGAGTATCGCTGAAGACCCACCTCGGCGGGGGTATTCGGGTCGAACGGCCGCGTTCTTCGAGGTCACGGACCCGCTCGGGCAGCTCCACCTCGGCGATGTCGGTCCTGCCGATCACTGCTCCGGCGTGATCGACCTCGACCATGGCCACCCGGTCGTCACCGGCGCGCCCAAGCACGCACGCAGCGGGAGGACGGTCGGGGACGGCGGACATGATCCCAGCCTACTGCGCACCGGGGACACGACCGCGGACGCAGCGCGGACGCGGCTGCGTACGCACCGTCTAGCCCGCCGCTGTCCGACCGATGGCCGCCGAGAACAACCGAATGTGATCCTGGTAACGTCGGCGGCACACCACGGATGTCGGACATCGCACGAAAGGCCCACACACAACATGGACGTTGTCTCCTCCCTCATCGAGGCCCTCGCCTCCTCGGCCGTCATCACCGATCCCGACTCCATGGACGCCTACCGCTGGGACCGCGCGAACGACCCCGACGCCGGTGTGCCGCTGGCTGTGGTCAGGGCGACCTCGACGGCCGATGTGCAGGCCGCCGTCCGTATCGCAGCCGCAGCGAAGGTGCCGATCGTCCCCCGCGGGGCGGGCTCCGGGCTCTCCGGCGGCAGCTCCGCGATCGCCGAAGGCATCGTCCTGTCCCTCGACCGGATGCGCGAGATCAACATCGACCCGATCACCCGGATGGCCGTGGTCCAGCCGGGTGCCTTCAACGCCGAGGTCAAGGCCGCTGCCGCCGAGCACGGCCTGTGGTATCCGCCGGATCCCTCCTCCTTCGAGTTCTGCTCGATCGGCGGCAACATCGCCACCAACGCCGGCGGACTATGCTGCGTGAAATACGGCGTGACCACGGACTATGTGCTGGGGATGACGGTCGTCCTCGCCGATGGGCGCTCGGTCGAGCTCGGCGGACCCCGGCTCAAGGACGTCGCCGGTCTGCCGCTGACCAAGCTGTTCGTCGGCAGCGAGGGAACGCTGGGCATCATCACCGAGGTGACGCTGCGGCTGATCCCGGCCCAACTGCCGCCGACCACCGTCGTCGCGATGTTCCGCAACCTCGCCGAGGCGACGCAGGCGGTGCTCGACATCGCCCGTGAGCTGCGGCCCTCGATGCTCGAGTTCATGGACCGCACATCGATCAACGCCGTCGAGGACGAGATCCGCATGGGACTCGACCGCGAGGCCGAGGCGATGCTCGTCATGCAGTCGGACGAACCCGGCGAACACGCGGCGTCCCAGGCAGGAAAGCTCGAGGAGATCTGCCGGGCCAACAACGCCTCGGAGTGCTATCTCACCGAAGATCCGGACGAGGGCGAGGCCTTCGTGGCCGCCCGCCGGATGGCGATCCCCGCGGTCGAGAAGACGGGGGCGCTCCTGCTCGAGGATGTCGGGGTGCCGCTGCCGATGCTCGGCGAACTCGTGCTCGGGATCGAGAAGATCTCGCAGGAGCGGGCCGTGACGATCGCGGTCATCGCCCATGCCGGGGATGGCAACACGCATCCGCTGCTCCTCCTCGACCCGAAGGACGATGCCCAGCAGGTGCGGGCACGCATCGCCTACGGCGAGGTCATGGACCTGGCGACGGGACTCGGCGGGACGATCACCGGGGAGCACGGGGTCGGCCGGCTCAAGGCACCTTGGCTCGCGGCCCACCTCGGCGATGACGTGATGGAGCTCAACCACCGGATCAAGCAGGCACTCGATCCCGACAACATCCTCAATCCCGGAGCCGTCTACCTCGGGCTCTGAGGCTCGCGAGGCCGGCGGGCTCGGTGTCGGCGGCGCAGCACCGGGGCGAGGGCGACGACGAGGACGAGCACTCCCATCGGGATGAGCAGTGCGCTCCGCAGTCCCCAATGCTCGCCGACGAGGCCGAGCGCCGGTGGTCCGACGAGGAAGGCGAGGTAGCCGATCGTCGAGACCGTGGCCACGCGTTTGGCCGGGTTCGGTCCCGAGGCGCCTGCCTCGGAGAGCGCCACCGGGAAGCCGAGTGAGGTGCCCAGCCCCCACAGGATGACGGCGATCGCGGCGACGACCTGACTGTCGATCAGCGAGGTCAGGCCGATCCCGACGAGCCCGAAGGCTCCACTGACCAGCAGCACGTTCGGGCGTCCGAAGCGGGCGACGATGGGCCCGCCGAGGAACCTGCCGAGCGTCATCGACGCGGCGAAGATCGCGTAGACGCTCGAGCCCAGCGCCGCATCGAAGCCGTGCCCGTCGACCATGACCAGGGGCAGCCAGTCGTTGGCCGTGCCCTCGGCCAGAGCCATCCCGAGCACGATCGCGCCGATGACGATGAGCCGCGGATCCCTCCACACCGGGCGAGCGCGGGATCCGGACACCGTCGAGGCGGCACTGGGGTTCCGGTCGTCGTGGGCAGAGGCGGATGCGTCCGCCGAGGTGGTCGCTGCGTCGGTCCTGCCCGTCCCCGCGGGGACGTGGCGCATGGCCGGGACGAGGACGATCGCCCCGAGGATGCCGATGGCCACGAGGTGGATGAGCACGGAGAAGTCCGCGGCGGTGGCGACGATGCCGAGCACCGCGCCGATCACCGTGCCGAGGCTGAAGAACCCGTGCAGTGCGGGCAGGAACGGGGTGCCCAGATGCTTCTCGAGCTCGGCGCCCTCGACGTTCATCGCGACCTCGCCGGTGCCCATGCCCAGGCCGAAGACGACGAGCCCGGCCGCCACGACGAGCGACTGGGACACGGCGGCACCGATGCCGACGATCGGCATGCTCGCGACGACGCCGATCGTGCCGACGAGGACGACCGGACGGGCTCCCCACCGGGAGACGAGCGGGCCGGAGCCGAGGATGCCGATCATCGAGCCGATCGAGAGGCCGAAGAGGACGAGGCCCATCTGCGCTGTCGAGGCGTCGAGAGAATCGCGGATCGACGGAGTCCGGGTCACCCAGGAGGCGATCGAGATGCCGGGCAGGAAGAAGAGTGCGAGAAGGGCGAGGCGGCGCCGGTTGAGCGAACTCGTCCCGGACGTTCGACGCGACCGGTACCCGGTCTCATGGTGCTGTGCTTCGGTGCGCATCGGCTCATCTCCTTCTCGGATCTTGTCTTTCGGTGTCTCCCGGGTCCACGGTCCGCCCGCGCGATTGGTACAGTCGTACACACTCCCGGTGCGTGTACAAATGTACACTCTGTGCAGGACGACCGCCACGGACGGCACCGGAAGACCGAGCGAACACACGGTGACGAAAGACGCGGAACCCAAAGACAGGGAACCGCAGGCGAAAGACCGAGAACACGCAAGGCACAGGAACAGGAGGGGTGCGGCATGAGCGCACGCAGCGGGGTCCCGAACGACCCCGGCCGCCGCGAGCGGATCATTCAGGCCGCTCTCGAGCTCATCCTCGACGAGGGCGTCGCGGCGGCCTCCCACCGTGTGGTCGCCGCCCGCGCGGGCGTTCCCCTGGGTTCGATGACCTACCACTTCAGTGGTCTCGACGAGATCATCACCGAGGCCTTCAGACTGCTCGTCTCCCGCCTGTCGGGTCGCTACAAGGACGGCCTCCACGCCTCGAAGACCCTGGCCGAAGCGCGCGAGTCGATCGTCGAGATCATCTGCGGGGACGAATTCATCACCCCGCGCGAGATGGCCGGCATCTTCGAGCTCTACTCCTACGGTCGGTGCTCCCGGGACTCGGCCGAGATCGCCTCCTCATGGATGGACATCAGCCATTCCGCACTCACCGAGCACTTCACCCCCGCCTCGGCGCGGGCCGTGGATGCGCTCATCGAGGGCTGGACGATCCACCACCACCTCGGCGGGGTCGCCCCCGACCGCGATCTCGTGCGCTCGGCCGTCACCGCGGTGACCTCGCTGAACGGCTAGAGCTGAGCCTTCCGGCCGATGACCTGGAACGACAGCGTTCAGCGGGTCCGATTCCGTGCCAACCGGAGAAATTTCGACGATAATCGGCACCAGCTGTCGAATCGAGGATGATCCGATCGTCTTCTCGGTGAGCGACCGAGATGCGGCCGCCGCACAGGAACGGAGCCAGACCAATGCGCTACTCACTGATCTTCCACGCACCCGAGCCCGGAGCCGAGGGCCCAGCACCCTCGCAGGACGACATCGAGGAGATGATGCGGCTCATGGACGACTACGGCCAGGCGCTCGCCTCGGCCGGCGTCTTCGTCGCCTGGGAGATGCTCGCTCCCCAGTCGTCGACGACCACAGTCACTCGCCGAGGCGGTTCCGTGGTCATCGAGGACGGTCCCTTCGCTACGACGAAGGAGGCCCTGGCCGGGGTCGTCGTCATCGACGTGAGCGACCGGGATGCGGCCCTGGCCTGGGCGGAGAAGTTCCCGGGCACGAGCTACGGCACCATCGAGGTGCGCCCGGCGGCGACCTCGTTCGTCGACGGCGCCTGGACCAGGCCGTGACGTCGGGTTCGAGCATCGCACGCCGATGACCGACCGGGCCGATCCCGTCGATCGGGGCCTGAGGGCCTGGCGGGAGTCGGGTGTGCCGCGCAACCCCGAAGGCTGGCTCTACCGGGTGGCGCTGAACGCACGACGGGACGTGTGGAAGTCCGCGGCCGCCCGCACATCGGTGGCCTTCGATCCCGAGGTCCACGACGAGACCGGGCACGAGAACCCGGCCGAGGCCGACCCCGAAGCCCTGCCCGACCGGCGCCTCGAGCTCCTCACCGCCTGCGCCCATCCGGACATCGACCCCGGCATCCGACCGCTGCTCATGCTCTCCGCGGTGATGGGGCTGACGGGACGGCAGATCGCCTCGGCGATGACATTGCCCGCGGCCACCGTGGCGGCCCGGCTGCCCGATGTGCGCGAGGCGATCTACGGGGCCTTCGCCATCGATTGGGTCCATTCCGCCTCCCAGCCGAGGGAGGGGATGATCGGCGAGGCCATCTTCCTCTCGGGTCTGCTCGCCCGCATGTGCCCAGGCGACGGGGAATCCCACGGTCTGGCGGCCCTCGTCCACCTCTCGGCCGCTCGTTTTCCCGCCCGCCGAGGTGAGGGCGGGGCCTTCGTGCCCTTGGCCGAGCAGGACCCCGAGGCCTGGAACACGAGTCTCGTCACGGCGGGCGAGCATCACCTCCGCGAGGTCCATCGCTGCGGTCATGTCGGGCGCTTCGGCCTCGAGGCGGCGATCCAGATCCTCCAGATGACCGGCGTCCGACGAGGTGAGACGGACTGGCCGATGCTGCTGCGTCTCCACGACGACCTGGACCGGATCGCTCCGAGCCTCGGCGGGTCCGTTGCTCGCGTGGCGGTCCTCGCCGAGGCGGACGGGCCGGCAGTCGCGCTGGCGGCACTCGAGGCCCTCGACTCCGACGACCGTCGCCTGACCGGCTTCCAACCTGCGTGGGTCCTGCGCGCCCACCTGCTCGCCCGCCTTGACCGCCGCGATGAGGCGAGCGCGGCCCTCCACCGCGCGATCGAACTGACCACCGACCCGGCCGAACGCGGCTACCTCATCCGATTGCCCAGATCATCTGCTTAGCCTATCCTTAGTTATCGGCATTAACTTTGAGGACAGGACCACCACATGCGCATCGGCGGACGACCGCGGCAGATCGGGATCGACGACATCGTCGCCGCAGGTCGCGACATCGGACTGCGCGAGCTCAGCCTCGGCGGCGTCGCCTCCCGCCTCGGCGTCTCCTCTGCGGCCCTCTACCGTCACGTAGAGAATCGCTGGGGCCTCGAACAGCTCGTCGGCGAAAGTCTCCTGTCCGATCTGGAGCTGCCCGACGACCCCGCCGCCGACGTGCCCACCCAGCTGCTGACCTTCGGGATCGCACTCTTCGACTTCGTCGTCGAACACCCCGGTCTCGCCTCCTACGTGCAGACCCTGTTCCCCCGCGGTGAGGCCGGTCGTCGGCTGCTGTCCGAGGAGACCGCCGCGATCGAGCGCCGAGGCTACTCGACCGATGCGGCGATCGTCCTGTGCAGCGCGGTGGCCACCCAGGCCATCGGCCACGCCGCCGCCGAGGACGCCCAGCGCGCCCGGGCAGAAGGCTGGGAGGCCCGACGCGCCGAGGCGGTCGAAGGCATGCGCGACATCGGTCGACTCCACGAAGCCCACCACCGACTGCCGCAGCTGAGCATGCCCCGCTACACCCGTCTCATGCTCGCCGCCACCGTGCGCGCGATCGTCGACATCCTCCCACCCGACCGGGACGTCGGCGAGGTCTTCGACGAACTCGAATCGCTGGTCGCGGCCAGCGAACCCCCGAGTCGCGACGTCGCCACGTCCCGGACAACCTCCACGTCCCACACACCTTCCTCACTCACCCCAGCGAAGGACCTCTGATGGCCAAACGCGGTTTCAACGGCGCGATCATGGGCGCCTTCGGTCTGCGCGACCACGAGGCGCTCGTCACCGATGTCGAACGACTCGCCCCGAAGTTCCTGCGCGTGCGCATGCACTCGCCCAGCATCTTCGCCGACGCGGAGGTCGGGCCCACCGCCTGGCTGCGCTTCTGGTTCCCCGATCCCGAGGACCCCGAGACCGAACATCAGCGCGGGTATACCATCACCGAGGCGGACCCCGAGTCCGGAACCTTCGCCGTCGACTTCGTCCTCCACGAACCCGCCGGTCCCGCCTCGGCGTGGGCCGAATCCGCGCGCCCCGGCATGCGCGTCGAGGTCGCCTCGATGGGCTCGAGCGTGTTCGCCATCCCCGAGGAGCTCCCGGCCGGGTATCTGCTCATCGGCGACTCGGCCTCGATCCCCGCGATCAACGGCATCCTCTCAGCCCTGCCCGCCGACGTCCCCGTCGAGGCCTACCTCGAAGAGCATGAGGAGACCGACCGCCTCATCCCCCTGGCCGATCACCCCCGGCTGAACCTCCACTGGGTCCCTCGCCGAGGCGACTCCTCCCTGGCGGCGGCCCTGGAGTCCCGAGATTGGTCGGATTGGCACGTGTGGACGGCTCCGGAGTCCGGCTCGCTCAAACAGCTGCGGTCCCGGCTGAAGGACGAGTTCGGCTTCCCGAAGTCCGTGATCACCGCACGTGCGTACTGGTACTCGGGACGCGCCTTCGGGTCGATGCGCGGCGGAAAGAAGGAGGAGCCGCAACAGGCGACTACCCCGGAGACGCCCGAAACCCTCGCAGCACCCGCCGTCCCCACCTCGGCGAGCCCGGCCTCCGCGACTCCTACCCCTGCACCGAAGGGCTCGTGGAAGGCCGATGCCGGGAGGCGTCTCATCGCCGAACTCAAGCCGACGCTGTGGATCGCGGGCATCCTCCAGGGCATCGTCACCCTCGTCGAGCTCGCCCCCTACGTCCTCCTCGTCGAACTCTCCCGCCAGCTGCTCTCCGGCGCAAACGCCGAGCGACTCTGGACCACAGGCATCTGGGCTCTGATCCTCATGGCCACCGGCATCCTGCTGTCGGCGGCGCTGATGTTCTGGCTCCACCTCGTCGACGCCCGATTCGAGAGGAGCCTGCGGCAGAGGCTTCTCGACAAGCTCTCGCGGCTGTCGCTCGGGTGGTTCGTCGATCGCGGTTCGGGCCGGATCAAGCAGATCGTCCAGGACGACACCCTGTCCCTGCACTACCTCGTCACCCATGCGGTCTCCGATGCCGTGCAGGCAGCGGTGGCTCCCATCGCGGTGCTCGTCTACCTGTTCATCGTCGACTGGCGCATCGGGCTCGTCCTGCTCGTGCCCGTGCTCGTCTACATCATCGCGATGTACATCATGCTCATCCAGTCCGGGTCGAAGCCGAAACAGGCCCTGACCTGGAAGGAGACCCTCAACGTCGAGGCCGGCGGGTACCTGGCCGGGCAGCCCGTGGTCCGCGTCTTCGGCGGCGCGGCGGCCTCCCGGTTCCGCACCCGCCTCGACGAATACATCCGCTTCCTCTCGGACTGGCAGCGACCCTTCACGAAGTACAAGACGGTGATGGACCTCGCGAACCGCCCCGGCACGTTCCTCCTGCTCATCATCGCCCTGGGCACCCTGCTCACAGTCACCGGGTCGATGGATCCGATCGATCTGCTCCCCTTCCTCTTCCTCGGCACGACCTTCGGATCCCGCCTGCTCGGCATCGGCTACGGCATCTCGGGACTGAGCACCGGGCTGCTCGCGGCACGGCGGATCCGCAACGTCCTCGACGAGGAGGAGCTCACGGTCCGCGCGCCCGGCGACTCCCATGTGCCTCCCGTCGAGGCGGCCCCCACCTCGGCGGGAGACTCCACCTCCCCCACCGGTGCGGCAGTCCCCGCCGGCCTCGTCGAATTCGACCACGTCGGCTTCTCCTACCGACCCGGCGTGCCCGTCATCGACGATGTCAGCGTGAGGCTGCGGCCGGGGACCGTCACGGCCCTCGTCGGGCCCTCGGGCTCAGGAAAATCGACGCTCGCGGCCCTGCTCGCCCGGTTCCACGACGTCGATGCCGGAGCCGTGCGCATCGGCGGAACGGACCTGCGCGAGCTCGAGACCGATGAGCTCTACACGCGGGTCGGATTCGTCTTCCAGGACACCCAGCTCATCCACGGGACGGTGGCCGAGAACATCGCTCTCGCGGTGCCCGAGGCGGACCGGCAGCGGATCGTCGACGCCGCGAAGCAGGCCCAGATCCACGAGCGCATCGAGGCGCTGCCGGCCGGCTACGACACCGTGCTCGGCCCCGACGCCGCGCTCTCCGGCGGCGAACGGCAGCGGCTGAGCATCGCCCGGGCGATCCTCGCCGACACCCCGGTCCTCGTCCTCGACGAAGCCACGGCTTTCGCCGATCCCGAATCCGAACACCTCGTGCAGCAGGCCCTCGGCCGGCTCTCGGCGGGGCGGACCGTGCTCGTCATCGCCCACCGTCTCCACACGATCACCGAGGTCGATTCCATCGTCGTCCTCGACGGCGGGCGGATCGCCGAGACCGGAACCCATGCCGAACTCCTCGCCTCGGGCGGACGCTACCGTCGGCTGTGGGACGCACGGGAGACCACCCCCACCTCGGCGAGCGCCGCCGCTTCCACGAACGTCGCCGCTTCCACCAGCGCCGCCGCTTCCGCCTCCGAAGGAGCCGCCCGATGATCCGCACGCTCTTCGCCCTCCTTCCCGCGGACCGTCACCGGAAGGCGTTCCTGCACGTGGGGCTGACCCTGCTCAGCGTCATCCTCCGGGCCCTCGGCGCGGTCCTCCTCGTGCCTCTCATCGCGGCCCTCTTCGGCCCCGATCCGGCCCGCGCCTGGCCCTGGGTGGGACTGCTCGCCCTGGTCACCGCCGCCGGATGGGCCATCGACGCCGTGATCTCACGGATCGGCATCGACCTCGGCTTCGCCCTGCTGGACAACGCTCAGCACGGGGTGGCCGACCGGCTGGCCCGGATCAGGCTGAGCTGGTTCACCGCTGCCAACACGGCCACCGCGCGGGAGGCCATCGCCTCCGGCGGACCCGACCTCGTCGGCATCATCGTCTACCTGCTCACCCCGCTGCTGGCCGGGATCACCCTGCCGGTCGCGATCGCCCTCGCCCTGCTGCCGATCTCGGTGCCGTTGGGCATCGCCGCCCTCATCGGGGTTCCGATCCTGCTCGCGGCCTTCTTCGGCGGGGCGCGCATCGGACGACGAGCCGACCGTGCCGCGGCCGAGTCGAACACCGAGCTGACCGAACGCGTCGTCGAATTCGCCCGCACCCAGCAGGCCCTGCGCGCCGCCCGCCGCTCGGCACCGGCGCGCAGCCTCGTCGGATCCGCCCTGGCCCGGCAGCACGGGGCGACGATGAAGCTCATGCTCCTCCAGATCCCGGGTCAGCTGCTCTTCGGACTCGCCAGCCAGCTGGCGCTGCTCATCCTCGCTGGGACCACCGCCTATCTGACCGTGTCGGGCCGCCTCGGTGTGGCCGAGGCGATCGCCCTCATCGTCGTCATCATCCGCTACCTCGAGCCCTTCACTTCCCTGGCCGAGCTCGCCCCCGCGATCGAGACGACCACCGGGGTGCTGCGCACCATCCGCGCAGTCCTCGAGGCCCCGACCACCTCGGGTGGAACGACGTCGGCCGAGTTCGCCGCGCCGCCCCGGATCGAGTTCCAGCAGGTCTCCTTCCGCTACGGTCACGCCGACGGCGGCCAAAACGCCGCCGAGGTGCTCCATGAGCTCGACATCAGCTTCGAACCCGGAACGACGACGGCGATCGTCGGGCCCTCCGGCTCGGGCAAGTCGACGATCCTGTCCCTCGTGGCGGGCCTGCAGGAGCCGAGCTCGGGCCGGGTGCTCATCGACGGCCAGGATCCGCGCGACTGGGACGCCGAGACCCGCCGGCGCGCGGCCAGCGTCGTCTTCCAGCATCCCTATCTGTTCGAAGGCAGCATCCGCGAGAACATCCTCGCCGGCGCCATGGGCAGCCCGGGCACCACCGGCGCCACCGACAGCACTACCGACGCAGCCCACCACCTCGACACCGTCGCCCGCCTGGCCAGGGTCGACGAACTGACCACCCGGCTGTCCGGCGGCTGGGAGGCCGAGGTCGGCGAGGGCGGCACGGCGCTGTCCGGCGGCGAGCGCCAACGGGTCTCGATCGCCCGCGCCATCCTCAAGCCCGCGCCGATCCTCCTCGTCGATGAGGCGACGAGCGCCCTGGACACGGAGAACGAGACCGCGATCGTCACCGCCCTGACCGAGGACGCGACCCCGCGCACGCGCATCCTCGTCGCCCACCGCCTGGAGAGCATCCGCACCGCCGATCGTGTGATCTTCCTCGCGGACGGCGGCGTGGTCGAGGACGGTTCGATCGAGCAGCTGCTGGCCGCGAACGGACGCTTCGCCCACTTCTGGAGCGAGCAGGACGCGGCGGCCGATTGGAAGCTCGGAGCCCCCAACCCGGACTGATCGGCAAGGACACGCCACTGAGACCGGAGTCACCTCGTCTTCGGGATGACCCGGGGTTCGGCATATGATGGTGGCATCATTCCACGGACCCCGAAACCCACCTGCATGCACAATTCCTCACTGACCGACCCGAGTTCGACCGCGCACACCCGCGGCGAGGCATCGGCGGATACCGCGCAGGGCCTTGCCCATGCGAAGGCGATCCTCTTCGGAGAGCACGCCGTGGTCTACGGGTCCCCCGCCTTCGCCGTGCCCCTGCACGGGCTCGCCGCCCAGGCCGACATCCGGTACTCCCCGGGCAGGGAGACGCGCATCGAGAGCCAGCTGTTCGCCGGCACCGTGCTCGCCGCCCCCGAACCCATGGGTCCCGTCGTCGCCGGGCTGCGCGCCGCCCTCGAGGCGACCGGTGAGGGCATCGCCGAGGTGGAGCTGACCATCCGCAGCGCGATCCCCCACGGTCGTGGCTTGGGTTCCTCGGCCGCCGTCGCCACGGCTGTGGCCCGCGCCGTGGCCGGGCTGCGCGAACACACTTTCGACGAGTTCGCCCTCCACGAGATCGTGCAGAAGGCCGAGACCGTCGCCCACGGCCGGCCCAGCGGCATCGACGCCTGGGCCGTCGCCACCCCCGCCCCCATCCGCTTCCAGGGCGGACGGGCCACCACGATCGAGGTCGGCAGACCGCTGACCTTCGTGCTCGCCGATTCCGGCCATCACGGATCCACCGCCGAGGCGGTCGCCGGGGTCCGTGCGCTCCGCGATTCCGCGCCGACGACGATCGACCCGATGATCGCCCGCCTGGCCGAGCTGACCGAATCCGCGATCGACGACGTCCGTCGCGGTGACCGCGATGCCATCGGTGGGCGTATGCTCGAGGCGCACCGACTCCTCACCGAGCTCGGCGTGAGCACTCCGACGCTGGGCTCCCTCGTCGACGCGGCGACCGCCGCCGGAGCCCGGGGAGCCAAGCTCACCGGCGGAGGGCTCGGCGGCTGCGTGCTCGCACTGGCCGATTCGGCCGAGCAGGCCGAAGAGCTCGCGGATGCGCTGCGCGCGGCCGGAGCACCCCGCACCTGGACCACGGAGGTATCGAGGACATGAGGACGAGCACGGCCCGGGCGTATCCCAACATCGCCCTCGTCAAGTACTGGGGCAAGGCCGACGAGGCCCGCATCCTGCCGGCCGCCGGCAGCCTGTCTATGACCCTCGATGACTTCGAGACCACGACCACGGTCGTTCCCGCTCCCGAGGTCGATGCTGATGTCCTCGAACTCGACGGCACCTTCGCCGATGCCGACGCCACCAGCCGCATCACCACGTTCCTCGACCATGTCCGGACCCTCGCCGGCTCCACGGACAGAGTCCTCGTCCGCTCCCGCAACTCCGTGCCCACCGGGGCCGGACTGGCCTCCTCGGCGTCGGGCTTCGCGGCGCTGGCCACAGCCGCCGCGAACGCCTTCGAACTCGATCTCGACACCCGCGATCTCAGTCGGCTGGCCCGCCTCGGCTCCGGTTCCGCCTGCCGCTCCGTGGTGCCCGGCATGGCCGTGTGGCACTCCGGGGATGACGAGACCTCCTTCGCCGAACCCGTGGACGCCCCCGACATGCGGATGGTCATCGTCACCGTCGACCGGGGCCGCAAAGCGGTCTCGAGCCGCACCGCGATGCGCCTGACCGCGCAGACCTCCCCGTTCTACGACGCCTGGGTGTCCTCGACCGAGGACAGCCTCGAGAAGATGATCGCGGCCTGCCGGGCCGACGACTTCACGACCGTCGGCGAGCTCACCGAATCCCATGCCCTGCGCATGCACGCGGTCATCGCCTCCACCCTGCCCCCGATCCGCTATCTGCGCCCGCGCAGCGTGGCGATCTTCGATGCCGTCGCCGAACTCCGCGAACAGGGGCTCGAAGCCTATTCCACGGCCGACGCCGGACCGAACGTCGCGGTCATCGTCCGTCCCGCCGACGCCGAGCGGCTGGCCGCCCAGCTGACCGAATTCGGTGAGGTCCGCGTCGTCGCCCCCGGGCCCGGTGCCGAACTGCTGAGCGCAGACGCCGAGGTGCCCGCCGCCGAGGTGAGCGCATGATCGAGACGCGTGCGCCGGGCAAGCTCTACGTCGCCGGTGAGTACGCGGTCGTCGAACCCGGCGAACCCGCCGTGCTCGTCGCCGTCGACCGCTACATCACCGTGCAGCTGAACGAGAGCCGCGATGTCGGTCGGATCCATTCGAGCGAATACGGGCAGGCGCCGCTGGTCTGGCACCGCGAGGCCGACAACCAGAGCATCGTCCTCGAGCACCGCCCCGCAGACTATGTGCTCTCGGCGATCACCGCTGTTGAAGAGCTGCGTTCGGAGATCGGCACCGCCCCGCGCTACTTCGACCTCGACATCTCCAGCGAACTCGACGATGCGAACGGCCGGAAGTTCGGCCTCGGCTCCTCGGGCGCGGTGACCGTGGCGACGATCGCCGCCCTCGACGAGTTCTACGCCCTGGGCCTGACCCGCACCGAACGCTTCAAGCTCGCCCTGCTCGCGACCATCGCCGTCGCACCGACGGCCTCGGGCGGAGACCTCGCGGCAAGCACCTTCGGCGGCTGGATCCGCTTCACCTCCCCCGACCGGCAGGCCCTGCGCGCACACCGCGAGAAGCACGGGGTCGCCTCGGCGCTGTCCTGCTCGGAATGGGCCGGCTCCGGGGCCGCCCGCCTCACCCCGCCCGAAACCCTGCAGCTCCTCGTCGGCTGGACCGGTTCCCCGGCCTCGACCGAACGCCTCGTCGAACGGGTGCGCCTGCCCGGCGCCGAGGCCCAGCAGCCCTACGAGACCTTCACCTCCGACAGCCGCGCCTGCGTCGACGCCCTCGTGACTTCCTTCGCCGCCGCTGACGGCCGCGCCCTCGAATGCATCCGCCAGGCCCGCCGACTGCTGCAGCGCCTCGGCGCCTCCTCGGGCAGCCAGATCGAGACCGAGCAGCTGCGCAACCTGTGCGATATCGCCGAGAGCTACGGGGCCGCGGCCAAGCCCTCCGGTGCCGGCGGCGGGGACTGCGGAATCGCGCTCTCGGACGCCGAACTGCCGACGATCGACATCCTCCGCGAATGGGAGAGGCACGGCATCCGCCGCCTCAGCCTGTCCCCGCACGCGGCAGAGGGAGACATCGATGACTTCTGAGCACCCCGGCACCGGCCCCGACCCGGGCACCGACGCCCCGAACACCGACACCTCCCGTGCCTCGCGCAAGGACGACCACGTCCGGCTCGCCACCGAGCAGCGCGCAGCGCGTGAGCCGCACACCGACTACGACGATCTCGAGTTCGTCCATCACGCGCTGTCCGGCACGAACCCCGAGAGCGTCGACATCTCCGTCACCGTGGGCGACTGGACCTGGGCCACGCCCTTCTACGTCAACGGGATGACCGGGGGCACCGAAACCACCGGCCGGATCAACCGGGACTTGGCGATCGCCGCGCACGAGACCGGCCTGCCGATGGCCTGCGGGTCGATGAGCGTGGCCCTCGACGATGCCGAGGCCGCGAAGGGCTTCACCGTCATCCGCGAGGAGAACCCGAACGGATTCGTCATGGCCAACCTCGGCGCCGGTCGCGGCCCCGAGGATGCCCGCCGCGCCGTCGAGCTGCTCGGCGCCGATGCCCTGCAGATCCACATCAACCCCGTGCAGGAGACCGCGATGCCCGAGGGCACCCGCGACTTCTCCGACTGGGCCCGCGTGCTCGAAGAGGTCGTCGCGGCCTGTCCCGTGCCCGTCATCGTCAAGGAGGTCGGCTTCGGACTGAGCCGCCGCACTCTGGAGCGACTCGACTCGATCGGGGTCCGCTTCGCCGATGTCAGCGGGGCCGGCGGCACCGATTTCCTCGCCATCGAGAACGCCCGCAGCACGGCCGCCGAGGATTTCTCGATGCTCACCGGATTCGGGCAGTCCGCACTGGCCTGCCTGCTCGACGCCCCCGCGGACGGACCGACCCTGTTGGCCTCGGGCGGAGTCCGCAACCCCTATGATGTGGTCAAGGCGCTGTCCTGCGGGGCGCGGGCCGTCGGCGTCGCCGGCACCTTCCTGCAGGCCGTGCTCGACGGCGGACCCGAGCGTCTCGTCGAGCTCGTGCGCACCTGGCAGAATCAGACGACAGCACTGCTCGCCCTGCTCGGAGCCGACCGGCCCGAACAGCTCACCGGCACCGACCTGCTCACCCGCGGTCGCCTCGGCGAGTTCTGTCGTCTGCGCGGAATCGACGTCACCGCCCTGTCGCGGCGCTCCGAGCTGCATCGTTGATCAGGCACGTCGCCGTGTTCGGAGGACCAGAGGTCCGCGGAACGCACCATGATTCGAGGAGGAACCAGTGAACCAACCAGCAGGCAGCCGTGAGACCGTCACGGCGATCCCGACCACCTGGGTCGGCCCGCTGCGGGTCAGCGGCGCCGCCCTCGCCCCGGTCGGCACCCACACCGAGGTGGCCGTGCCCCTGGCCACCTACGAAACCCCGCTGTGGCCCTCGGTGGGCCGCGGCGCCTCGATCTCACGGGAGATCGAGGGCGGCATCCGGACCGTCATCGTCGACGAGCGGATGACCCGATCGACCCTGTTCGTCGCCGACAGCGCCATCACCGCCGAGGCGGCCGCGCAGGGGATCCGGCACCGCCTGGCCGAACTCGAGGCCGTGGTCGAAGCCGGCAGCAAGCACGCCCGGCTGATCGAGATCCACCCCGAGGTCGTCGGCAATCTCCTCTTCGTCCGCTTCGCCTTCCGCACGAACGACGCCTCCGGGCACAATATGGTCACCGCTGCCTCCGATGCGCTGATGGAGCGGATCCTGTCCTGGGACCTGGGCTTGGGCTACGGCTCGGTGTCGGGCAACTTCTGCTCGGACAAGAAGGCCACCGCCGTCAACGGGATCCGCGGCCGCGGTCGCAATGTCGTCGCCGAGATCCTCCTGCCCCACGAGGTGGTCGAGCGTCGCCTGCGGTCCACGGCCGCGAAGATGACCGACATCGTCGTACGCAAGAACCTCGTCGGCTCGACGATCGCCGGAGCCCTGCGCTCGGCCAACGCCCACTACGCGAACATGCTCCTCGCCTTCTACCTGGCCACGGGCCAGGATGCGGCGAACATCGTCGAGGGCTCGCAGGGCATCACCTATGCGGAGAACCGGGACGAAGGCCTGTACTTCTCGACCACCCTTCCCCACCTCATCGTCGGCACCGTGGGCAACGGCAAGCACCTGCCCCACGTCGACGAGGCCCTGACACGGCTCGGCTGCCGCGAGGACCGCGAACCCGGCGCCAACGCCGGCCGCCTGGCCGCACTGATGGCCGCGACCGTCCTCTGCGGCGAGCTCTCGCTGCTCGCCGCGCAGACGAATCCGGGAGAGCTGATGGCCACACACATGGAGATGGAACGCAGGGAGGCCGGTCAGGAATGAGCACGCACGAGAGCACAGCGAACGACAGCACCACCGCGAACGGCGGCGCACCGGCGATCGGGAGCGCACCGGCGATCGGCATCGACGACATCGAGCTCGCCACCGCCCATCACGTCCTCGACCTGGGCACCCTCGCCGAGGCGACCGGGACCGATCCGGCCAAGTTCCGTCTCGGACTCGGCCAGGACGAGTTCAGCTTCCCCGCCCCCGACGAGGACATCGTGACCATGGGGGCCACGGCGGCGCTGCCGCTCATCCAGCGCGGCGGCACCGAGGGCATCCGCACCCTCATCGTCGCCACCGAATCGGGCACCGATCAGTCGAAGGCCGCCGGTCTGGCGATCCACCGTCTCCTCGATCTGCCTTCCCAGGTCCGCGTCATCGAGTTCAAGGAAGCCTGCTATTCGGGCACCGCCGGCCTGCAGGCGGCGATCGGACTCGTCTCCCGCAATCCCGGCGACCGTGTGCTCGTCATCGCCAGCGATGTCGCCCGCTACGAGCTCGACTCCCCCGGGGAGCCGACGCAGGGTGCCGGAGCCGTTGCGATGCTCGTCTCCGCCGATCCGTCTCTGATCGAGATCGAACCGGCTTCCGGAATCCATTCTGCCGATGTCGATGACTTCTGGCGTCCGAACGATTCGACGACCGCGATCGTCGACGGCGCCCTCTCGGTCACCGCCTACCTCGATTCGCTGACCGGGGCGTGGAACGATCTGCAGGACCGGGGCGGAGCCGGGATCGCCGAGATCGACCGGATCCTCTACCACCAGCCGTTCACGAAGATGGCGAAGAAGGCCCAAGTGCACCTCGCCGGGATCACCGGAGCGGCGCTGAGCACGGAACTCGGCGTGGAAGCGGCTGCCGGGGTCGGTGCCGGTGGGGTCGGGGCCTCAGCCTCGACCGACACCGCGGAGCAGCCCGGGGCCCCAGCCTCAGCCGACACCGGTGCGACTGCCTCGGCGACACCCGGCCCACGCGACACCGGCCTGGCCACCTCGACGCTGTACAACCGTCGCCTCGGCAACTCCTACACGGCTTCGCTGTGGGCCGGGCTGTGCTCCCTGCTCGACCATGACGAGGATCTGGCCGGTCGGCGCATCGGTCTCTTCAGCTACGGCTCGGGCAGCGTCGGCGAATTCATCACCGGCCTCGTGAAGCCCGGCTACGCCGAGCACTCCCGCCGTGCCGAGGTCACCGCCGCTCTCGACGCCCGTGTGCCGCTGAGCGTCGCCGACTACCGTGAGCTGCACTCCGCCGAGCTCTCGAGCGCGGAGGACTCGCAGACCCCGCGGACCACCTCGGCGCCGTTCCGCTTCGCCGGGGTCACAGGCCGCGCCCGCGTCTACGAACGCAGCTGAGGCTCCTCGGTCGCGAGGCACGGCCGCGGCCCTCAGCCGAACGCCACCCTGCGCCCTGCGCGCCCGGGAACACCCTGCACGCCCGGGACCGCCCGCGAGATGCAACGCTCCGCTCGAAAACAACGTCACCCACGACGACTTTTTCAGGCGGAGCGTTGCAACGAGCCCTGACGTGGGTGCGGCGAGCCCGAACTTCGGTGCTCCGCACCACCGTTTCAGATACGAAACAGCCCCTCACCGGACCCGAAGGTCTCTGGTGAGGGGCTGTTGTCCGCTGGTGCGCGAGGGGGGACTTGAACCCCCACGACCTTGCGATCACTGGCACCTGAAGCCAGCGCGTCTACCAATTCCGCCACTCGCGCGAACAAGAGAAAACTCTAGCATCGACGTCGCCGAATCATGAAACCGGAACCGAGCGATCGGCCCGAAAAGGCCGAAAACGTGTCGACCTTCACATTCGCCCGCGGAGGGAAGGGCCGCGGAGGCCAGCGACCACCGCCGCACACCCCTCCCAGGACCAAGCCCAGGACCAGGCTCAGGACCGACCCCACGACCGGCCGACGAATCTGAACGCTCACCGGGAATCCGGACACAGCTGTGCCCCGCGAACACTGCGAACGTGAGTTGAGAGCCTCACCGCGTTAGGATTGGGTGTTGATGTGCCCGTCTCGGAGCATCCTTCCCGACCCGCCGGGCCGGGAGTGAGCACCGGGCGCACCAGCACGAATATGCTCGGACCATGGGGCCACAGGCCCAGAGAGTACGGTCTGGGCGCGTGGCGAACCGTTCGTCCACGAACAGCGACACCTGTGAAGGAGGTGCCATGGGGATTCTCGATCGCTTCGAGAAGGGGTTGGAGAACGTCGTCAATGGTGCCTTCGCCAAGGCGTTCCGCTCCCAGGTCGAACCCGTCGAACTCGCCGGGGCCCTGCGCCGCGAGGCCGACAACAAAGCGGCAGTGGTCTCCCGCGGTCGCACCCTGACCGCCAATCACTACACCATCGAACTCTCGCCCACTGACTTCGAGCGCCTCTCCGGACTCGAGAGCGAACTCCGCTCCGATCTGCGCCAGGTCATCGGCGATCATGCGGTCGAACAGGCCTACAGCTTCGTCGGTCCCGTGTCCGTGGAATTCACCGAGGCCGATGACCTCGACACCGGAATGTACCGCGTCGTCTCGAGCACTCAACGCCCCGACGGCTCACCGGCCGCCCAGCCGGCCAACCGCGGCGGCTACGATCCCGTCTCCCGCGCGAACCCGATCGTCGGCGACTCCGCCGCGAGCTCCGGCCCCCGCTCGGCACCCCAGCCTCGGCAGCCGGCCCCGGTGCGACAGGCCTCCCAGTCACGTCCGGCCGCCCAGGCGCAGCCGCGCCCGGCCACACCGGTCCGTCAGGCAGCACCCGCACGGCCCCGTGCCATCGAAGCCAGCGTGGTCGTGGGCGGCCGCACCCTGCAGCTGCGTCAGGGCACGAACACCTTCGGCCGCTCCTCATCGAGCTCCGACTTCGTCATCGACGACCCCGGCGTCTCCCGCCGCCACTTCGAGATCATCCTCGACGGCGACCATGCCGTGGCCAACGACCTCGGTTCGACCAACGGCACGCTCCTGCACGGACGCAAGCTTACCTCGGCGAACCTCTCCAACGGTGACATCCTCACGGCCGGAGATGCCGAGGTCCGCTACACCGAGCAGGACGCCCTGTGAGCGAGTTCACCGTCACCGTCTTCCGGTTTGCCTTCTTCATCATCCTCTGGCTCTTCGTCCTGGGTGTCGCCGGAGTGCTCCGCCGCGACATCTTCGGAGCCCGCCGGGGCAGCAGGAAATCCCGCCGAGGTCGGTCGAAGCGCTCGGCCGCACCGGTGCCCTCCCCGGCTGCCGCACCACGGCAGAGTCCGCCCCCGCCGGCGGCCGCACCGCCGGGAGGCGGCAGATCGCAGGCCCACCCGGGTGCGATCCGCGTCATCGCCGGTCCGCTGGCCGGCACCTCGCTCATGCTCTCCGGAGCTCCCGTGACCTTCGGTCGCGCCCCGGACAATACGATCGTCATCAGCGATGACTTCGCCTCGAGCCACCATGCCAGGATCTCCGCGCAGAACGGCGCCTGGGTGCTCGAGGACCTCGGTTCCACGAACGGCACCATCGTCGATGGCCGGCGCATCGACTCGCCCGTGCGACTGCGCATCGGCACCGAGATCACCATCGGCCATACGACGTTGGAGACCCAATCGTGACGACCGACGGTACGATCACCCTCCGTTCGGCAGCCCGGTCCCACACCGGGCTGGTGCGCAAGAACAATCAGGACTCCGGCTATGCGGGTCCGAACTTCCTCCTCATCGCCGACGGTATGGGCGGTCATGCCGGCGGAGACGTCGCCTCGGCGATCACCGTCTCCCGCCTCGCCGAACTCGACAGCGAGCCCAGCGGCGAAGACGCTCTCGAGCTCCTGCGCACCTCGATCCTCGAAGCCAATGACCGCATCGTCCGCGGTGTGGCCGAACAGCCCGAGCTCGCCGGCATGGGCACCACCGTGACCGCCCTGCTCCGAGCACCGGGCAACCGCTTCGCCCTCGCCCACATCGGCGATTCCCGCGGCTATGTTCTCCGCGACGGCGAACTCCAGCCCGCCACCCACGACCACACCTTCGTCCAGATGCTCGTCGACGAAGGCCGGATCACCGCCGACGAAGCCGAGACCCACCCTCAGCGCTC
Organism: Brevibacterium sp. GP-SGM9; assembly: GCF_047300845.1. NCBI lineage: Bacteria > Bacillati > Actinomycetota > Actinomycetes > Micrococcales > Brevibacteriaceae > Brevibacterium > Brevibacterium sp. GP-SGM9. The sequence continues at coordinate 2,441,498 of NZ_CP178563.1, forward strand.
TGTAGTCATGAAGGTCCTCGGCGACGTCGGGGCCTCCCCCGATCTCGACCTGTCCCTGCGCGAAGCCCATGTCGGCGACCGCTGGATGCTGTGCTCGGACGGGCTGACCGGATTCGCCGACATCGACGAGATCGCCCGCGTCCTCGCCGAGGTCCCCGACCCCGACGAATGCTGCCGCCAACTCATCGACCTGGCCCTGGCCGGGGGCGGCGCGGACAATGTCACCGTCGTCATCGGCGACGTCCTCGAAGGCACCGTCGATGCGCCCTCGGGCACTCCCGTCGGCTCCGTGCAGGTCAACCCCCAGTACGCGACGATCGGGACGAACCCCGACGGCCAGATCCCGGCAGAGACCCAGCCGATCTACGGCGACGGCGACATCCCCACCGACACCGTGCCGATGCAGGCTGTGTCCGGGGATGCCCAGGAACCCACCGCCGAGGTGGTCCCTCCCTCCCAGCGCACCGATGCGGATTCCTCTGCTGAGTCCGCCGCCTCCGAATCCGACCGAACGAAGTCCGCTGCGCAGAGGCTCGGCACCGAGGAGGATGACCTCGACGCTGATGACGACGAGGTCGAGAAACGGTCCTACCTCGGGTGGATCATTGCGGGCATCGTCATCATCGCCCTCGCTGTCGGCGGCTTCTTCGCCTACAACTACATCAGCAACCACTACTTCCTGACCAGCGACGAGGGCAAGGTCACCCTCTACCGCGGCCTCGACACGACGCTCGGACCGATCGAGCTCAGCCGCCTCGAGGACACCACAGACATCGAAGTCGGGACGCTCAACAGCTTCTCCCAGGACCGCCTGCGCGGTTCGATCCAGGCCGATTCGCGCGATGAGGCCGACCGCATCATCGACAACCTCCGCAAGGAATCCGACCAGTCCGGCGATGTCTCCGGCAATGTCGAGGACGCGACGAGCCCGAGCGATCCCGCTCCCTCACCTCCCGATTCGCGCTCGGCAGACCCCAGCGACGCCATCACACGGGAGTCGCAGTGATGTCTGCCAACGTCGCCGAGGTGGTCCGACCCAGACCCTATCGCCTGGCCGAGCTCGGGCTCCTCATCCTCGCCATCGCCGTGGCCACGTCCGCCTACGCCCTCGTCGGGCTCGGCGTCGAAGGCACGATCCCGGCGAATGTCTACCAGTACGGTGCGTGGCTGGCGGTCCTCGGACTCATCATCCACGTCGTCGTGTGGTGGAAGGCGAAGTACGCCGACCCGGTCCTCGTGCCGATCGCGGTGCTGCTCAACGGCCTCGGCCTGGCGATGATCTACCGGGTCGACCTCGGTCGGTCCGAATACCTCAACAGCTCCCTGACGCAGCTGATCTGGATGACGCTGGGCGTCGGCTTGGCCGTTGCCGTCATCCTCGTGGTCAGAGATCACCGCTGGCTGCGCCGCTACACCTTCGTCTCCGGGTTCGCGGCCCTGCTGTTCTTGCTGCTGCCGCTCATCCCGGGCCTGGGCAAGACTATCAACGGCGCCCGCATCTGGATCGGCATCGGCTCGATGTCCTTCCAGCCGGGTGAGATCGCGAAGATCCTGCTCGCGATCTTCTTCGCCGGCTACCTCGTGTCCTACCGCGATCAGCTCGTCGCGGCCGGACCGAAGATCCTCGGCATCAGGTTCCCGCGTCTGCGCGACTTCGGTCCGATCATCATCGCCTGGGTCGCCAGCGTCGGCATTCTCGTCTTCGAGAAGGACCTCGGCACCTCGCTGCTCTTCTTCGGCCTGTTCGTGGCGATGCTCTACGTCGCCACCAGCAAGGTCTCATGGATCATCCTCGGCCTCGGCTTCTTCTCCGTCGGCGCGGTCGCGGCGACCTTCCTGTTCTCCCACGTCAACCAGCGCGTCTCCGGCTGGCTGGGCGCCCTGACCGCCGAGGAGTACAACAAGACCCCCGGCGGCTCCTACCAGCTGGTGCAGGGGCTCTTCGGCATGTCCAACGGCGGTCTCATCGGCACCGGCTTCGGCGAGGGCCGCCCGAACATGGTCCCGTATGCCGAATCCGACTTCATTTACGCCAGCTTCGGCGAGGAGATCGGCATGGCCGGTCTCTTCGTCATCCTGCTCTGCTACCTCATCATCTTCCAGCGCGGCATCCGCACCGCCCAGCAGCTCCGTGACGGCTTCGGCACCCTGCTGGCCACCGGCCTGTCCTTCACGATCGCCCTGCAGGTCTTCGTGGTCGTCGGCGGGGTCACCCGCCTCATCCCGCTCACGGGTCTGACCACGCCGTTCCTCGCCCAGGGCGGTTCGTCCCTGGTGGCGAACTGGATGATCATCGGGCTGCTGCTGCGGATCTCGGACAATGCCAGACGGCCGGTCGAGGACTTCCACACCGGCGTCCTGCGGGTCACGGAGGACCCGGAGGAACGGACCGCCTCGGCGCGGGATTCCGGGAACCGCAACGACACCGCGCGCATCGAGGACGAGGATGCGCCGACGACGAACTTCGCGGCCACTCGCAACGGCGCCGCCGACTCCGACGAGACACCGACGACCAATCTGGGCACCACGGGAGGTGAACGATGAAGAAACCGCTGACACACATCACGATCGTCGGATTCGTCATGTTCGCGCTCCTGTTCGGGTCGACGAGCTGGGTCCAGTTCGTCACCGCGGATTCGCTGAACAACAACCAGCTGAACAACCGACGGATCCTCGATCAGCTCGCCCGCGATCGCGGTCCGATCCTCGTCGACGGCACCCCGATCGCCTATTCGGAACCCGTCGACGACAAGTACAAGTTCCAGCGCAAGTACGGTTCCGAAGGCCTCGATCCGCGTGCCTATGCGGCGATCACCGGATACTACTCGGTGGTCTCCGGAGCCTCGGGGATGGAACGGGCCAGCGGTGAGTACCTCTCCGGTGACTCCGATGCCCTGTTCTACGACAAGGTCGGCAGCCTCTTCACGGGCGAACAGCCGCGGGGAGCCGCCGTCGAGCTGACCGTGGACCCGAAGGTGCAGAAGGCCGCCTGGGACGGACTCGGCGATCAGAACGGCGCCGCCGTGGCGATCGAACCGAAGACCGGCAAGATCCTCGCCATGGCCTCCACACCCGGCTGGGATCCCAACGCCCTGGCCAGCCATGATTCGGAAAAGGCACGCAGCGCCTTCGACACCCTCGAAAGCGCCGAGGGCAAACCCGCCTACAACCGCGCGATCGGCGGCAATCTCTACCCGCCCGGCTCGACCTTCAAGGTCCTCGTCGCGGCCGCCGCACTCGAATCCGGAGACTACACGCCCGATTCGAGGCTCAACGGACCCGCCAGCCTCGATCTGCCGCAGACCACGTCGACGATCGGCAATTCCCACCCGGGTGCCTGCCGCAATGGCGGCAAGCCGAGCCTGGCACAGTCCCTGGCCGAATCCTGCAACACCTCCTTCGCCTCGCTGGGCATGGACCTCGGTGAGGATGCAATCCGTGAGCAGGCTGAGAAGTTCGGCTTCGGCCAGGACCTCGAGGTCCCGCTCAAGGTCACCCCGTCCTCGTTCCCCGATGACCTCAACCCGCCGCAGCTGGCGCAGTCCTCCCTCGGTCAGTTCGAGGTCCGGTCCACGCCGATGCAGATGGCGATGATGACCGCGGGCATCGCCAACGGCGGGAAGATGATGCAGCCCCAGCTCGTCGACCGGGTGCTCAACGCGAACACCCTCGAACCGATCTCGGAGACCCGTCCGAAGGAGAAGTCGCGTCCGATCTCCGGCGACACCGCCGATGAACTGACCTCGATGATGGAAGGCGTCGTCACCGACGGCACCGCCTCGGTGGCGAAGATGGGCGATACGAAGGTCGCCGCGAAGACCGGCACCGCCCAGCACGCCTCGGGTGCGGCGCCCCACGCCTGGTTCATCTCGTTCGCACCCGCCGATGATCCGAAGATCGCGGTCGCGGTCGTCGTGGAGAACGGCGGAAACGCGGGCAACGAAGCTTATGGAGCGACGGTCGCAGGACCGATCGCCAAGAACATGATGGAAGCGGTGGTCGAAGAATGAGGCCCGTCGAAGGAACCCTGCTGGGCAACCGGTACAAGCTCACCTCCCGCATCGCCGTAGGCGGCATGGGAGAGGTCTGGAAGGGCGTCGACTCGGTGCTCGGCCGTGAGGTCGCGGCGAAGATCCTCAAGGACGAATACCTCTCGGATTCGACCTTCCTCGCCCGCTTCCGCGCCGAGGCGCAGAACATGGGTCGCGTCTCCGACCCCGGAATCGCCGGCGTCTACGACTACGGCGACGAGGACGGTTCGCCCTACCTGGTGATGGAGTACGTGCCCGGTGAGGCGCTCTCGGCGATCATCGAACGCAGCGCCCCCCTGTCCGAAGCGGACACGCTGAGCATCGTCTCCCAGGCCGCGCAGGCCCTCGGCGCCGCTCACAAGGTCGGGGTCATCCACCGCGACATCAAGCCCGGCAACATCCTCATGACCCCGGACTTCCGGGTCAAGATCACCGACTTCGGCATCGCCCGGGTCACCGACCAGGCACCGCTGACGAAGACCGGACAGGTCATGGGCACCGCCCAGTACCTCGCCCCGGAGCAGGCCACCGGCAAGGGCTCGGGCCCCGGCTCCGACCTCTACTCCCTGGGCATCATCGCCTACGAGGCGCTGGCCGGTCAGCGGCCCTTCACCGGTGATTCGCAGGTCGCGATCGCCATCGCGCAGGTCAACCAGCAGCATCCGCCGCTGCCGGACACGGTCTCCGAACCGGTGCGCCGCTTCGTCGACTGCCTGCTGGAGAAGAAGCCGGACCGCAGGCCCGGTGACGCCGTGCAGGTCTCCCAGGCATCGGATGCCCTGGCCGCCGGCGACATCGCCGGAGCCGAGGAGATCCTGCCGCAGATGCGTCACGGCAATGCGGCCTCCGAGGCGCTGACCCAGGTCTTCAACAACCCCGACCCGGTGCCGACGACGAAGGCGATGCCGGTCACGGCCGCCAATGACGCCACCCAGGTCTATCCCGCGAACCAGGGATGGAACGGGAACCAGGCGAACACCTCGGCGAACGGGCTCGCCGCGGCCGAGGACGGTGAACTCGACCCGGATTCCGAACTCGCCGATGAGAAGGCCTCGAAGAAGGGGCGGGCGCTGATCTGGATCCTCGCGATCATCGCGCTGCTGGCCGTGGGCGGACTGCTGTGGTACTTCCTCGGCGGCAACGGCGGCGAACCCGATCCTGAGCCGAGCACCTCGGAGGCGACCACCTCGGAGGCGAAGAAGACCGTCGAGATCGACAAAGCCGACTACATCGGACTCTCCGAATCCTCGGCGACGCAGAACCTCGAGAACGAGGGGCTCAAGGCCGAAACGCAGACCATCGACTCCGATCGGGCCAAGGGCACGGTCGCCGATGTCGGCGAGGGCGAGAACGGCTACACCTTCGAAGAGGGCGACACCGTCACCCTCTACATCTCCGACGGACCCGACGAGGCCCCTCAGCAGCCGGAGCCGACGAACGAACCGACGAGTTCGCCGACCCTGGGCAACGATTCGAACTCGAATTCCCAAGGCTCGAACGATGACGACAACGGTCAGGGCTCGAACTCGAACCAGGATTCGACGAGCAGCTCCGATGACGACGGCTCCGAGAACGGGACCGACAGCGATTCGGGTTCGGCGAACGACGAACAGGACGGCGGCCAGTCCGCCGACCAGGACGGCCAGAATAACGGTTCGGATTCAGATCCCGACGCTGCTAGCACGTCGAACCCTGACAACGGCGGGAACGGAGAGAATGGCAACTGAACGAACCCCGGATTCTCGGAGAACACCGAGAGTTTGAAATACTGAGAGACGTGAACCCGGACGCGGGTGAGCAGAAGCCCACTGTGGGTGTGACCAAGACCCAAGCAGCGGGTGAACCAAGCGGAGGACATCAATGACTGAGCCCAAGGTGCTGTCGGGGCGTTACGAAGTTCGTGCGCTCCTCGGCCGTGGGGGCATGGCAGAAGTGCACGAGGGCGTCGACAACCGACTGGGTCGGCGCGTCGCCATCAAGCTTCTGCGGTCCGATCTCGCCCGCGACCCCTCGTTCCACACCCGTCTCAAGCGCGAGGCCCAGTCCGCCGCCGGTCTCAACCATCCCGGCATCGTCGCCGTCTACGACTCCGGTGAAGAGGAGTTCGTCGAATCGGGCGGCTCGAGTGTGTCCGTGCCCTTCATCGTCATGGAGTACGTCGAAGGTCAGACGCTGCGCGAGGTCCTCAACGAGCACGGCACCCTGACCGTCGACGAGGCGCTCAACGTCATCGCCGGCGTCCTCGCCCCGCTCGAATACTCACACCGCAACGGCATCGTCCACCGCGACATCAAGCCCGCGAACGTCATGCTCACTCCCGAGGGCGACATCAAGGTGATGGACTTCGGCATCGCCCGCGCGCTCAAGGACAACTCCGGGCTGACGCAGACCCAGTCCGTGGTCGGCACCGCTCAGTACCTCTCCCCCGAGCAGGCCCGCGGCGAGGTCGTCGATGCCCGTTCGGACCTCTACTCGACCGCCTGCCTGCTCTACGAGCTGCTGGCCGGACGTCCTCCGTTCGTCGGGGATTCGCAGCTGGCCGTGGCCTATCAGCACGTCGGTGAGACTCCGCAGCCGCCGAGCTTCTACAACCAGAACATCCCACCGGCAGTGGATCGTCTCGTCCTCCACGCCCTGCTCAAGGACCGTGACGAGCGCTACCAGGACGCCTACTCCTTCCGTGAGGACGTCCTGGCCGCCCGCGACGGCCGTCCGATGAGCTTCGAGGACGATGCCGACGCCACCCAGGCGTACCCGATGGCGGCGGCCCCGATGATGGCTCCGACACCGTACCCGACCGAGGTCGAGCCGGCTCCGGAGACCGGACCGGTGTCGGCGATCATGACCGCACAGGAGGAGAAGCCTCCGCAGAAGCGGTCCAAGGCGTGGATCTGGATCGGTTCGATCTTCGTCCTCCTCGCCCTGGCCGCGATCGCCCTGTGGGTCTACGAGATCAACAAGCCACCGGAGATCATCCAGGTCCAGGTCACCGATGTGGCCGGGATGGATGCCGACGAGGCGGAGTCCGCGCTCATCCAACAGGGGCTGCGCGTCGACCGCGACGAGGAGTACAGCGAGGACGTCGACGAGGGCAAGGCCATCGAGACCGATCCTCCCGGGGGTCAGAGCGTGGAGAAGGACAGCGTGGTCAAGCTGCTCGTCTCCACCGGCCCCGAGTCCGTGAAGGTCCCCGATGTCTCCGGGAAGTCGGAGGAGGATGCCCGCAAGATCCTCAATGACGCGAAGCTTCAGGCCGGCACCCACATCTCGGAGAACTCTCCGGATGTGGAGAAGGGCGTGGTCATCGAGACCAAACCCGGTGACGGCAAGGAAGTCGACGTCGATTCCAATGTCGACCTCGTCGTCTCCTCCGGCATGGTCGAGGTCCCCGATGTCACCGGTCAGTCCGCCGACGAGGCCTGCAAGACCCTCGAGGGCGATGATTACCAACTCAAGTGCAAGACCGAAGAGGTCGAGACCGCCGACGAGGACGAGAACAAGGTCTTCGAACAGTCCTCATCCGGTGGCAGCGAGGTCAAGCAGGGCTCCGAGATCACCGTCAAGGTGGCCAAGAAGCCGCCGGAGCCCTCACCGTCCATCCCGTCCGTGCCCGGCGGCATTCCCACCGCACCGTCAGACGATGACGACGGCGGAGACTCCGACGGCGGAAATGACGGGGACAACGGCGACGACAACGAGGCCATCGGCGGCGGCGACAGCTGGTTCGACGGCTTCGCCGACGCCGGCGGAGGACGCGGCAGCAACTGATTCTTACCGAGGCGGTCCCTCCCTTCCGAAGAAGAGGGGAACCCCTCTGTGGGGCAGCTCGACTCGGCCTGGCCTGATTCTCAGCTCGGCTCGACCTGATTCTCAGCTCAGGCTGATGAACAGATCCGTGCGCAGGGTGGCCGGATCCATCTCGGGGTTCGGCTCGGTGACGTAGATTTCGATGAACGGCAGCCCTGGGTGATGCCCGGCCGCGACCGCCTCGTTGACGAATCCGGCCCAGGCCTCACCGAGCCCGTCATACCCGCCGAGGTGGCTGAACGCGGCCATCGATCCCGCCGGCAGCTCCGAGGGGATGACGATGAGATCGTTGCCGATCGGCAGGGACTGCGTCAGCCCCGCGGAGATCGGGATCCCCACCTGCAGGTCGACGGTCTCGCTCGGCTGCTTGGTGTAGAGGGCGAAGGCCGGTCCCACGGGTTCAACTTCGGCCTCGGCGATGGCCGGGAAGAGACCGGAGAAGGTGTTGTCGTAGAACGCCGGCAGGTCATCGATGGCGACTCCGCGCGCCTCGACCACGGCGGCGGGCATCGCCGGCACTTCGATGACGGTCAGTTCGGTGTAGGGCTCGGTCCGGGTGTAGCTCGGTTCTGACATTTCGGGTCCTCCCGATCGCTCTGCTGTGAGTCTTCGACCTGCTGTGAACTTGGTGCTGACCTTGCTGTGAACGTGGTGCTTTGCCGGTGACGCCGAGTCTAACGAGCATCCGCCTCGGCGAACACCCTCGGCGCTCGACCGATTGCTGAGATCCTCAGGAGATCGCGGTCGCCAGGGGTGACATCTTTGCCGCGAGCTCGGCGGCTCCTGCGAGCCCGCAGACCTCGAGCCAGTTGCCGAGCACGAGGTAGCCGGATTCGGTGAGCACGGACTCCGGGTGGAACTGGACGCCGAAGAGCGGCTGCTCTCGGTGTTCGATGGCCATGACGATGCCGTCCTCGGTCCGGGCGGTGATAGTGAACTTCTCGAGGTCGAGGGTCTCGTCGACGATCGCCAAGGAGTGATAGCGGGTTACGGTCAGCGGATTCGGGCAGCCGAAGAAGATGCCCTCCCCGTCGTGGGTGATAACCGAGGTCTTGCCGTGCATGAGCACCGGGGAATGCGAGACCGTGGCTCCGAACACCTCGCCGAGAGCCTGATGGCCCAGGCAGACACCGAAGACAGGTTTGCCTGCGGTTTCGGCCCAGGAGATCAGCGCCGGGCACACTCCGGACTCGGCGGGCACCCCAGGACCCGGGGACAGCAGGATCCCGTCGTAGTCGCCTGCCGTCTCAGGGACCGCCTCGGCGGGGATGTCGTCATTGCGGATGACATCGACTTCGGCCCCGAGCTCGCGGACGTAGGCCACGAGGGTGTAGACGAAGCTGTCGTAGTTGTCGATGACGAGGATCTTGGTCATTGGCCACCATCTGTCACGGTTGCGTTGTTGAAGGGCATGTAGGGGGCGATGACCGGGAAGACGTACTGCATGAGCAGGAGCACGACCGCGGCGATGAGGATGAGCGCGAAGATGAGCTTGACGAACCAGTTGCCCGGCAGGATCCGCCAGATGAACGCATACATATCAGGCACCACCGTTCTTGCTGACCTTGTCGTAGGCCTTCGAGTCCTTGATGTTGTCCGGAGCGCCGTCGCTCGCGGGGGTCCAGTCGGTGAGTTCGGCGTAGGCGACGTAACGTTCCCGGGCCGAGAACATCGGATTGCACGCCGTCATCGTCAGGATCCGGTCCTTGCCCTTGTAGTCCGGTTCGCCCGGCACGGGTGAGAGGACCTCGACGGCATCGGGGAGGATGATGTCGAAGTTGCGGAAGGTGTAGGTGTAGAAGCCGTCCTTGGTCTGGACGATGATCTCGTCGCCGGGTCGGAGCTTCGCGATCTGGTTGAGCGGCTTGCCGTAGGTGACGCGGTGGCCGGCGATCGAGAAGTTGCCGACCTCGCCCGGCATCGCCGAGTTCGGGTAGCGGCCCACGCCCATCCGGTTGAGCACCGGTTCGAGGTCGACGCCTTCGGCGACGGTGCGGTAGTAGTCGTCGCCGAAGCGCGGGATGTAGAAGATGCCGAAGGCGCTGTTCTTGTCCACCGGGTCGGCGACGATCGGCTCGTCGGGGTCATCGGGCAGTTCGTTCGGATCCTGGTTCGCCCAGTCCTCGGTGAGCTGGTCGGCGAGGTTCTCGTTGTCGCGGTTGGCCTCGATGTCGGTCCACCACAGCTGCCAGACGACGAACAGGATGAGCACGAGTCCCGCGGTGATGCAGAGTTCTCCGAAGGTGCGGATGGTCCCGCGCACCGGTCCGAGGGGTTCGCGTTCGACCGGCTGCTTGCGCTTCCGACCACGGCGACCGTCGTCGAGGGGCGGGTTGTTGTTCCCGTACCCACCAGCGCCGAGGCGGGGGTCATCGGCCGCAGCCATCTGCTGAGTGGCCGGGGCCTGCTGCTGGTACTGGTGCGGCTGCTGGGCGGGCATGGCCTGGGTCTGTTGGGCGGGCATCGCCTGGGTGGCCTCGCCCTGATCTCCGTACATCGGCGGAGCATCGGAATAGACCGCGGTGGGCTCACCGTGGGCGGCTGCGGCCTCGGCCTCGCGACGGCGAAGTTCACGTCGGCTGGGAAGTGGTTGTTCGTAGCCTGAGCCGCCGGCGTCGGCGGCGTTCATCCGCTCGGTGGCGGGGCCCGCCTCGGCGCCGGGATTGTGCTGTTGCTGTCCGGAGTCCCCGGAATAACGGGTGTCACGCCTCTGAGCAGGACGAATAGTGGGTCGCGACGGCGGATTCGCGCCTGGATCGTTACCCGAGGAGGAACTATTCACCACTTCTACTCCGTGACTGTCACTTCAAATCCGGGGCTTGGCCAAGGGACAAGCGGGGACACCCTTATGCACTTTATCGTACGAGGACCGCCTGATGGGGTCCTCTCAGGGTAGTTGGAGTTTTTAAAACTGGCCCGCGTCCCGAGTAGACTGGTGCCGATTGTCCCCTATCCATGCACACGGTGGCCTCGGCGGCCGGCCGTAAAAGGAGTACTCGTGGCCAAGTCCAATGGACGGACCCAGCGCACCCAGCGCACGTCTCGCAATACGTCGAAGGCCAAGCTCGATCAGCAGGCTGATTCGGTCGACGACCTCGAGACCGTCGAGAGCACCGAGGTTGAGGGGTCCGAGGCTGCGGGCACCGAAGTTGAGAGGTCCGAGACTGTGAAGTCCACGTCCACGACTGAGGCCGGCGCCAAGGCGAAGACGTCGAAGTCCGCCGGTGCCGTCGACTCCGATGACGACGTCGCTTCCGACTCCGCCGATGAGAAGGCCACGAGCGCGAAGGCGAAGAAGTCCTCCTCCGAGGATTCGGCTGACGACGACTCAGCTGACGAAGACTCGTCCGCAAAGTCGAAGGCCTCCAAGTCTGCGGCGAAGGAGTCCTCCGACAAAGAGACCTCCGCGAAGGACTCTTCTGCCAAGAAGGACTCCGCTTCCAAGAAGGACTCGGCCAAGTCGGCTTCGGCCAAGCGCACCTCGCGCTCGGGCAACCCGGCCAAGCGTCCGCAGGGCCGCAAGACCGCGAGCTACACCTCGCAGACCGGGCAGCAGACGATCAAGCCGAACCCGCGCTGGTTCCTGCCGGTTCTCATCGGCCTCCTGCTCATCGGTCTGATCTGGCTCGTCGCCTTCTACGTCTCCCAGGGAGCCTTCCCGGTCGAGGCCTGGGGCAACTGGAACATCCTCATCGGCTTCGCCTTCTTCGTCGCGGGGCTGATCATGTCCACGCGCTGGCGATAGCCGACCCCGAGGTCACGCAACGCGCCACTTCCACGCCTCGAAGTCAGCGTTCGAATGCTCCACCGCGATTGCTCGGCCACTTCCGTGCAGATACAGGCCCAGATCTGTTCGGAAGTGGCCGAGCAATCCGCATTCAACCCACCGCAGAACGGGTTTCCACAAGTGGGAAGTTATACCCAAGCCGGGAGCGTCGCTTGTGGAAAACTTATTTTGCGGCCCTGACCTGCGGAAACACATCACTGTAAGTTATCCACCATGTGGATAACACCTGTGGACAACTAATTTCCACTGCCGCTGGCCCCACTTTTCGACCCAAATCTGGTAAGCGATTCCTCGCGCCTGAAGCAGTGGTTCCTCGCGCCTACATCCCTGCGCCGGCCACGCGACCCATGCCGACGATGGCCATCACCAGCACTAATGCTGCGGCGACCGCAGAGAACACCGGCAGGGACCACTTCTTCGGCACCAGCAGCGCCGCACAGCCGAGCACGAACCCGGCGATGAGACCGCCGAGGTGCGCCTGCCAGGAGACGCCGGCGACGAGGAAGCCATAGCCGAAGTTGAGGACGACGAAGAGGACGACGCCGGTGATGTTCCGGTCGAGCCGCCTCGTCGGGACCAGCAGGACACCGACGATCGCGAACACCGCGCCCGAAGCGCCGATGTTGTTCGTCACCCAGTCTCGGCTGGAGGGGTCGGCCAGGACCAGCACCATCGCCGAACCGCCGGCCGTCCCCAGCAGATAGACGACGAGGAAGCGCCAATGCCCCAGCGCCCGTTCGACGAAGGAGCCGAAGAAGAAGAGTCCGATCATGTTCGCCAGCAGGTGCACCGGTGAGGGCTCATCGTGGACGAGGGCGACGGTGAGCACCCGCCAGGGCTGGTCGAGGGTGAGCGCCGGAACGAAGCTGAAGCGGTGGAGCAGGTCGAGAGCCGGGAGCAGCTCGGCGAGGAAGGCCACGACCGTGACGATCATGATCGTGCGGGTGACCAGGGGCGGGGAGACAGAAGGGGCCCGGCCGGTTTCCCGTGCCGAGCCCTTCTCCGGTGTGTCCATCACACCATCGTACTCACTGATCAGCGGTGCTCATCAGTCAGCCGTGATCATTCGCTGATGTCGACCTTTTCGAGGATGACCGGCTCGACCGGCTTGTCCATGGCCGCGGTGCGCACGCCGTCGATCTCGTCGACGACCTTCTGGCTGGCTTCGTCGGCGACCTCACCGAAGATGGTGTGCTTGCCGTTGAGCCACGGGGTCTCAGCGGTGGTGATGAAGAACTGCGAGCCGTTGGTGCCGCGTCCCATCTGCTTGCCGGCGTTGGCCATGGCGAGCAGGTACTTGCGGTCGAACTGGAGCTCCGGGTGGATCTCGTCGTCGAACGTGTAGCCTGGTCCGCCGGTGCCGGTGCCCAGCGGGCAGCCGCCCTGAATCATGAAGTTCGAGATGATGCGGTGGAATCCGAGGCCGTCGTAGAACGGGCGCTTGACCGGCTCGCCGGTCGAGGGATCGGTGAACTCCCGCTCGCCCTTGGCCAGTTCGACGAAGTTGGCCACGGTCTTCGGGGCGTGGTTGCCGAAGAGGTTGATGGTGATGTCACCGTGGTTGGTGTGCAGGACTGCTGTATGCGTAGAAGCTGTAGTCATGACCTCATTCTTCCACGGCGTGCCCTTCGTTGCCGAGTCTCCGGTGGACGATTGCTGAGTCTGTCAGCGTATCTGCAGACAATTTCATGACGGCCCGGTGCCCGGCGGCTTGCCGTGAGGCCGTAGACTGAGAAGTGATCAGTACACCCCGACACCGAAGGATTGGGAATGTTTATGTCGAAGAAGTCAGCTCGAGATCCGTTCGCTTCGAAGCTCGATTCCGCGAAGAAGACGTCACTCCGAGTCCTGGCCGATGCCAGCGAGGCCGCAGCCCCCAAACTGCGTGATGCCGCTGACAAGGCACGCCCCCAGGTCGAGGCCTTCGCTGAGAAGGCCCGTCCGCAGGTCGAGGCCCTGGCCGACAAGGCCGAAGAGTTCGCCGATCGCGCTCGTCCCCAGGTCGAGGCACTGGCCGAGAAGGCCAACGATCAGGTTCACGCCTGGGCCGACAAGCTCGAGTCCTACCGCCCCGAGGCCACTGAGCGGGCCGGCAAGTTCGCGTCGAACGCTGCGAACTCCCTCGCCGCGATCGAGACCCCGCAGCTCATCGATGACCTCGCCGTGCGTCTGACCGGCGACAAGAAGGCCATGAAGAAGGCCCGCAAGGCCCTCGGCAAGGCCGGCAAGCGGATCCAGAAGGACACCGCGCAGAAGTCCGGCGGCAAGGCCGCACTCGTGTGGACCCTGGTCATCGGCTCGGCCGCCGGAATCGGCTACTACGTGTGGAAGAAGGCCCAGCCGGTCGAGGATCCCTGGTCGACCCCGCTGCCGAACAACCGTCCCGCCGATGCGCGTCCGGTCGGTTCGACTCCTGCTTCGCGTCAGGGCACCGCCCCCGAGGTCTCGCGGACCGCGGTCCCGGAGACCAAGGCCGGCGACGAGTCCGCGACTCCCGCTCCGAAGCCGGCCGTCAAGCCCGCTGAGTCCACTGCTCCCGAAGGCGCCGACAACACGGACGCCAAGCACTGAGCATGACCCTCGGCTTCCCAGCCGAGGACAGTGAAATCGCCGAGGCGGTCCCCCGACAGGGTGGACCGCCTCGGCGTTTCTCGTGGTTGGGTCGCGTCTCAGAGCACCTCGCGGGCGCCCGGGCCTCCGCGTGGGAAGCGGCCGGAGATGCGGGCCGCGATCAGGCCCGTGATCGTGAATGCCAGGGTCGCTGCGAGGATGAGCAGGATCGGTGCGGTCCACCCCTGCGTCGTCGCGTTCAGCCAGCCGGCGAACGGCGGGGCGAGCGTGGCAGCCAGGTAGCCGCCGCCCTGCACCCTCGCCGAGGCGGACGCGGTCTCCCGGTCGCTGCCGGCGCTGCGGGCGATGATCGAGAAGATCGCGGTGAATCCTCCGCCCTGGGCGATGCCGCCGGTGATTGCCCACAGCGCATAGGAGCCCGGGGCCAGCAGCAGGCCGATGGGCAGTGAGAGCCAGAGTGCGGCGACGATCGCCACGGGCATCCAGGGTTTGGCCTTGACCGCGAGCAGCGGCACCCCGAAGGCGCCGACGATCGCTGAGATCTGGAACAGCGAGGCGGTCCCACCCGCGGACGAGGCATCGAGTCCGATCGTGTCGGCCAGGTATGAGGGCAGCCAGGTCGTCGTCGTGTAGTAGGCGATCGACTGCCCGCTGAAGGTGATCACCAACAGCGCGATGACCCGACGGAACTCGACGGGCGCCTCCCGCCAGGGCCGTTTGGCGGCGGCCCGCGCGGACGCATCGGACGCCGCCTGCGCGGACGGATCGACCGTCCCGGCCTCAGCTCCCGCCTCGGCGCCGGAATCCGCAGCACTCGGATCCCCTGCACCGCCTCTGCGACGTACGCGGGCACGGACGACGAGCAGCCAGAAGACGAAACCGATGACCGCGAGCACGCCCCAGATCGCCACGGCCCAGCGCCAGCCGAAGGCCGCGGCCATCGGGGGCGTGCCGATGAGCGTGGCCATCGAACCGATGTTCATCATCGCCGAGTACAGGCCCGTGGCCATGCCGACCTGATTCCACGAGACCTCGCGGCGGATGATGACGGGAACGACGATGTTGCCCAGCGTGATCGCCAGGCCGATGATGCCGGTGCCCACGAGCACCAGCCAGGGCGGCCCGACCGAACGCAGCACGGTGCCGAGCAGAACTCCCGACAGGCAGGACAGAACGGTGGCTTCGGCGCCGATGCGCGGGATGAGCTTCCCGGCCAGCGGGGTGGCCACGGCGAAGAGCAGCACCGGCAGCCCGGTGAGCAGGCCGAGGCCGGCACTGCTCAGCCCCGTGTCCTCACCGATGTCGCCGAGGACGGCGGTCGGGGCGATGATCGGGGTGCGGAGGTTGAGCGCGAGGATGACGATGCCGAGGATGACCCACGGCAGCATGCCCCGGGTGGGGGTACGGCCGGCGCGGCTCACATGCGCTCGGGAACGCGGATTCCGAGCACACCGAGCCCAGCCTCGAGCACCTCGAGGACGATCGAGGACAGCCGCAGACGCGAATCACGCAGCTCTGCGGTCTCGGCGATGAGCACCGGGCACTGCTCGTAGAAGCTCGTGAACGACTGCGCGAGATCGAACAGGTAGGTGCACAGCCGGTGCGGCGCGGACCCGGCGGCCACCTCGGCGAGGACATCGGAGAATCCGAGGATCGCCAGGGCGAGTTCACGTTCTGCGGCCTCGCCGAGGCGGATGTCCGCGCTCGTGTGCGCATCCGCGGCCACGCCCTCCGCTTCGGCCTTGCGCAGGATCGAGCGGATCCGGGCGCCCGCGTACTGGAGGTAGGGGGCGGTGTTGCCGATCGGGGCGAGCATCCGGTCGAGGTCGAAGGTGTACGAGGTGTCGTGGGCGACCGAGAGGTCGGCGTACTTGACCGCGCCGATGCCGACGATGCGGGCGACCTCGGCGGCCTCCTCTGCGGTGAAGTCGACCGTCGAGTCCTCCAGGGTCGTCTTCGCCCGGGCCACGGCCTCCTCGAGCAGTTCGGCCAGACGCAGGGGCGCCCCGGAACGGGTGCGCAGGATCTTGCCGTCGGAGCCGAGGACGTTGCCGATCTTCACGTGTTCGGCGCTCACGGTCTCGGGCAGCCAGCCGGCGGCGCGGGCGACGCTGAAGACCATCTCGAAGTGCATGGCCTGCGGGGTGCCGACGACGTAGAGGACGCGGTCGGCTTGCAGGTTGCGGGCCCGGTTGCGGATGGCCGCGAGGTCGGTCGTGGCGTAGCCGTAGCCGCCGTCGGACTTGCGGATGATCAGCGGCAGCGGTTCGCCCTCGCGGCCGGTGAAGCCTTCGGGGAAGACGCACAGGGCGCCGTCGCTGATCCGGGCCAGGCCTGTGGCCTCGAGCTCGTCGCAGACCTCGCCGAGGACGTCGTTGTAGATGCTCTCACCGGCGAGGTCCTTGTCCTCGAGGGTGACGTCGAGCATCGTGTAGATGCGGTTGAAGTAGGTCCGGGAGTACCCGAACAGCGTGTTCCACAGCGCCAGGGTGTCCTCGTCCCCGCCCTGCAGCTTGACGACCCGTGCCCGGGCGCGGGTGGCGAAGGCTTCGTCGGAGTCGAACTTCACCCGTGCCGCCTGGTAGAAGGCGTTGGGGTTGTCGGCGACCTCCTGCGCGGCTTCGGAGTCGACGCCGACGTCGAGGAGGTGCTCGATGAGCATGCCGAAGGGGGTGCCCCAGTCGCCGATGTGGTTCTGGCGCACGACGGTGTTGCCGAGGAATTCGTGGGTCCGGGCCAGGGCGTCGCCGACGACGGTGGTCCGCAGGTGGCCGACGTGCATCTCCTTGGCGACGTTCGGGGCCGAGTAGTCGATGACGATCCGCTGCGGGTCCTCGTTGACCTCCGCCTCGGCGGCCGTGCCTTCCGCCAGCTGAGCGGCGAGGAAGTCGGAGGTGAAGCGCAGGTTGATGAACCCGGGTCCGGAGATCTCCGGGGGCTCGCAAATGTCGATGAGGTCGAGGTGGTCGACGATGGCCTGGGCGATGTCGCGCGGCTTCGATCCCAGCTCCTTGGCCAGGGGCAGGGCGAGGTTGGCCTGGAAGTCGGCGAACTGACTGCTTCTGATCACGGGATCGCGACGCGCGAAGTCCTCACCGAAGGCCTGCGAGAGGGCGGCGGAGAAACGATCGTGAAGCAGTGAAGTCAGTGTCGGCATGCTCCTATTCTATGGCTCGGTGCAAGTTGCCTGGGCATCATCTCACCGCCGTGGGCCGCGGGCGACACAGCTTGTAATGTGGGTCACGTGACTTATCTTCGGTACCCCCACATCAATGGCGACCTCCTCACCTTCACGGCCGACGACGACGTCTGGCTCGCATCCTCCTCAGGTGGGAGGGCATGGCGTCTGACCTCGGATCACGTTCCGGTCCGCTCACCGCGGATCTCCCCCGACGCCGCCCATGTCGCGTTCGTGTCCTTCCGCGACGGCCATCCTGAGCTGTTCCTCGCCGAGGTGGCCTCCGGTTCCCTGCGCAGGCTGTCCTGGCTGGGTGGTTCGGCGATGACCATGCTCGGCTGGGCCGATGACAGGCACATCCTCGTCGGCTCGAACGCCGGGGAGTTCGAGGTCCGCAACCATGTCGTGAAGTCCATCGGCCTCGACGGCAGCGTCGAACGACTCCGCCTCGGCCGCGCCTCGGGGCTGGCCCGTCACCATTCGGGCCTGACCGCCCTGTCGACCCCGTTCTCCCGTCCGCCCGCGCACTGGAAGCGCTACCGCGGAGGCACCGCGCCGAGGCTGTGGCTGGGTCACGCGGCAGCCGACGGGGCCGGCGCTGACCCGGTCGGTGCCGCTGCCACCTCGGCGGACACTGCCACCTCGGCGGGCACAGCCTTGAACTGGCGGCGCCTGCTCTGCGACGAGGAGGCCTCGCTGACCGATCCGCTGTGGGTCGGCGACTCCCTGGTCTTCACCTCCGATAAGGCCGCGACGTTCCCGCAGAATGCCGACGAGCAGGCCAACGTGTGGATCTGGGACGGCCTGGCCGCACAGCCCGGCTCCCCGACGGCCGAACCCGCCGGCGAACCTCGCCAGTTGACTTTCCAGACCGCCGCCGAAGGCTACGTCCGCGATGCCACGAGCGACGGCACCCGCATCGTCTGGCACAGCCACGGTGAGATCAAGATCCTCAACAGCCTCGACGCCGCCGTTCGGACCCTCGACGTGCAGCTGCCCGGCACCCAGGTGCAGCCGCTGGCGCTCGATCCCACGTCCGGCATCGGCAGCGTCGCTCCCGATCACGGGGGCAACGCCTCGGTTATCGAATGGCGCGGCAAGACCTTCTGGCTCGCTCACCGGGAGGGACCGGCCCGCGCTCTGTGCGCGGATTCGGCGATCC
The DNA here is from genome assembly GCF_047300845.1 of Brevibacterium sp. GP-SGM9. Taxonomy (NCBI): domain Bacteria; kingdom Bacillati; phylum Actinomycetota; class Actinomycetes; order Micrococcales; family Brevibacteriaceae; genus Brevibacterium; species Brevibacterium sp. GP-SGM9. The sequence goes on from NZ_CP178563.1 coordinate 2,460,034, forward strand.
GCACCCGCGAACCCGTGGTGCTGGGGCAGACCGGACAGGCCGCGTACATCACCGATGTCGAGGGCGAGGACGGTATCGAGGTCGCGTCCCTGACCGGGGGCAAGCCGCCTCGGCGGATCGGGGCGGGCGCCCTCGGTCGGGTCCTCGCCATGAGCGCGGATCCTGCCGGCAGAACCCTGGCCACGATCTCCCACGACGGCAGCATCCGGCTGACCGAGGTCGGCAACGGTCGGACCCGGTTGGTCGGGCATTCGGGATTCGGTGAGGCCACCTCGGCGCGGTTCTCTCCGGACGGACGCTATCTCGTGTGGTCGCAGCCGACCCAGGGCGAGGAGCAGCTGGGGCGGCTGATGATCGCCGATGTGAAGTCCGATCGGGAGGGGCAGGCGCTGACGGCCGGGAAGTACAACGACTTCTCGCCCGCGTTCACCCGCGACGGCAAGTACCTCGTGTTCCTTTCCGACCGCACCTTCGACCCTTCGTACAACCAGCATTCCTTCGATCTCTCGTTCAACGGTGTGACCCGTCCGTGGCTGCTGCCGCTGACCGCGACCGAGCCCGCGCCGTTCGGCCCGAGCGCCGCCGGCTGGGCGATCAGCGATCTCACCGAGGACTCGGAGAAGGCGAAGAGCGAGAAGGCCAAGGCCGAGAAGTCCGGGGTCACCACCGCCGAGGTGGATCTTGAGGGCGCGGAGGAGAGGATCGTTCCGTTCCCCGTCTCCTCCGGTGTCTTCCGGGATCTCGAAGCGTGCGAGGGCGGTGTGCTGTGGCTGCGCACCGGTGATGCCGAGGACGGTGAGATCGGGGACAAGCACGCCTGGGATGCCGGTGAGAAGGCCGCCGAGGTGATCCAGTACTTCGACTTCGCCAAGCGCAAGGTGCTCACTATCGTCGACAAGGCCGATGAGTATGCGGTCTCCGGAAACGGCAAGCTCATCGTCGTCGGCACTGACGGCGAGTACTCCGTGGTCCCGGCGAACCGGAAGGTCGAGGGTGACGACGACGATTCCGTGTCCGTGGATCTGTCCCGCCTGCGCTTCGAACTCGATCGGCGGGCCGAGTGGCTGCAGATGTTCGAGGAGAACTCCCGGATCATGCGCGATCACTACTGGCGCGCGGACATGAACGGCGTCGACTGGGAGGGTGTGACCCTGCGGTGGCGTCGGGTGGCTGCGAAGGCGCTGACCCACGACGACATCGTCGACATCCTGTGGGAGACCGTGGGCGAGCTCAACACCTCGCACGCCTATGTGACTCCGGCCTCGGCGCCCGGCGATAAGTCGAAGAAGCTCGGCTTCCTCGGCGCCGATCTCGAACGCACGCCTCAGGGCTGGACGATCGCTCGCATCCTTCCCGGTGAGAGCAGTGAGCCCGGAGCCAGATCACCTCTGAGGCAGGCCGGGGTCGGAGCCCAGGCCGGGGACATCATCACCGCCGTGAACGGACAGGCCGTCGACGAGGCCCGGGGCCCGGCCGCCCACCTGCAGGGGGCCGCGGACTCGATCGTCGAGCTGACCCTGCGGCGCGGTCGCAAGGATCGGGTGGTGACGATCGTTCCGCTGCCCGGCGAGGAGAAGCTGCGCTATCAGGACTGGGTCCGCTCCCGCCGGGAGTATGTGGCCAAGAAGTCGGGCGGTCGCATCGGCTACGTCCACGTGCCCGACATGATGGCCGGCGGATGGGCGCAGCTCCACCGCGATATCCGGCAGGCCATGTCCTGTGAGGGCATCGTCGCCGATGTCCGCTTCAACCGCGGCGGTCACACCAGCACCCTGGTCGCCGAACGCCTCGCCGATCGGGTGATCGCCTGGAACGCCGCCCGCAGCTATGACTCGATGGTCCCTGATCCCGAGGATGCCCGGCGCGGGCCGGTGGCCTTCGTGGCCAATGAGTTCTCCGGCTCCGACGGCGACATCATCAACGCCCGCGTCCAGGCCAAAGGCATCGGCCCGGTCATCGGCGTGCGCACCTGGGGCGGTGTGGTCGGCATCGACGGTCGCTATGAGCTCGTCGACGGCACCGGTGTGACCCAGCCGCGGTACGCCTTCTGGCTCGAGGGCAAGGGCTGGGATGTGGAGAACCACGGTGTCGATCCCGATATCGAGGTCGAGCACGATCCCTCGCAGCTCTTCGCCGACGAGGATCCTCAGCTCGATCGGGCCATCGCCGAGGTGCTCGCCGGCCTGGCCTCGGCACCGACCGCACAGCCGCCGGAGTTCCCGGCCCCGCGGGTGCAGGCGCCGCCGCGGACCCAGGAGCACGCTTTCGGAGAGCCCGACGCAGCCGACCCGGACGGCCCGGGGGTCTGACAGGCGGCAGAGGGCTGAGGTGGACGCTCCAGTCCCCGTCGGTGGACGTTTTGGTCCCGTCCTGCCGCCGGGAATCGGACCAGAGCGTCCACCTGAGCCCCTGCTCATGACCGAGCCAGTCGCGGCCGACGTCGCAGGACCGCGATGAGCACCATCAGCACCACCACGACTCCCGCAATCACGAGCGCGATTGTATGCAGAGAGGCGGCGTAGGCCTCGGCTCCGCCTGCCCCTCCGGCGGCGACTCGGTCAGCAACATCGGCATCGTCCATGCGCAGGCCGATGACGAGTGCCAATGCTGCGGAGTAGATGGCCACGGCGGCCGCCTCGGAGCCGATGCGCACGAAGTTGAGCAGTCCCGCGGCACTGCCGCTCACCTCGGCGGAGACCTGGGCGAGGGCCTCCCCGTCGACGAGTCCGAGCGGCAGGCCGAACCCGAAGCCGATGAACAGTAGCGCCGGGACCACGGCGAGTGGGGAAAGCGCTGGCGAAAGCAGCAACATCCCCACCGCGCCCAGGACCAGGCAGGCGAGCGCGGCCATGACCACACCGCCCGCGCTCAGGGAGGTTCTGCGCATCGCCGCACCCACGAGACCCGGGGAGACGATGACCGGGAGGGTGGCGATGAGCATCATGGTTCCGGCGGTGCCCGCGCTCCAGCCGTAGACGGCCGAGAAGGCTGCGGGCAGGTAGGTGAGGAAGGTGACGAAGCCGATGGCTCCGGCGACCGGGACGAGCACCATCGCCAGGAAGCCGCGATTGCGCAGGAGCGAGATATCGAGCAGCGGACCGGAGCTCATGCTGTCGACACGGACTCGGGGCACGGCGCGTGAGGCGAGCAGAACAACAAGCAGCACGGCTGCGGGAAATCCGAAGGTGGCCCTCCACCCGAGGAGCTGGGCGATGGCCCCGCAGATCACCGGACCCAGTGCCAGGCCCAGGCCGTTGACGGTGCCGAACAGGGCGAACGCCCGTGTCCTCGCCGGGCCCTCCCATGCCAGAGAGAGCATCGCCGTCGCCGAGGTGAGTACGGCCGCCGCGCCGACGCCGGCCAGGATGCGCGCGAGGTCGAGGACGACCAGGCCCGGTGCCGCCACACTCGCGAGCGAGGCGAGCAGGAAGACGCTCGCTCCGGTACGGAAGACGCGGTCGTGGCCGATCCTGTCGGCGAGCCGGCCCCAGACGATCGTCATCAGTGCGAAGGAGACGTTGAAACCGTTGACCACCCACTGCAGCGCGACGGGGGCATTGCCGAGTTCGTGAGCGATCGCGGGGAGGGAGACGGCGGTGCCGGCGATCGACAGGGGAATGACGAGCTGCGCCGCCAGGATCAACGGTAGGGCCAATCGTGAAGGGCGGGTGATTCCGGGAACGGTGGTGGCAGACATGATCCTCCATAGGTTCGATGGATGTCATACCTACAGTGATCGCACCAATGGTACGATGTCAAGCGTACCTACACGTGGAACCGGTCCCGGATCGATACGAATGCGGGATCGCAGCCGTGGAACGAAGGAGGACGATGGTGGCCGATGCAGAAGGGCATCCGGAGTTCGGCGAGTTGAACCTACCCGCTGTGCTCACGGCGCTGGCTGACCCTCTGCGCCGACAGGTCGTCACCACCCTGTTGCGCGAACCTGAGGGCACCGAACGCACGTGTGTGAGCTTCGATCTCGGGGTCTCCAAGTCGACTCGAACACACCATTTTCGGATTCTGCGGGAGTCAGGCCTCGTATGTCAGGTCGATCGCGGCAACAGCCGCAAGGTCCGACTTCGGCGCGGTGATCTGGAAGAACGTTTTCCCGGACTGCTCGAGCTCCTCATCGCCGAGGCAGGACGAACCTTGTCATCCCCAGCACAGCAATCCGATACGACAGGGTGAACGCGGCCGGCCTGGCCGGCTTCGCCTTCAGCTGCCGGCTTCGCCCTCAGCTCTTCTGCTCGACCGGCACCAATGCCCACAGGCCGAAGGCCAGCAGCACGAAGCCGGAGATGACCCCGCTGAAGATCGGGATGAACGCCGGGATCGAGGCGAAGAAGGCGATGAATCCGGCGATGCCGCAGAGGGTGACGACGGTCGCGAGGACATGGAATCGGTTCAGCTTGAACACATATCCCAGCGCATAGAAGTGGGTGCCGACGACGAAGGCCACCCAGGCCACGCCGAGTTCGGGGTGGCCGAGGCTCGAGAGCACCCGGGCCCCGGCGAAGAGTGCGATCGCCTCGATGAGGACGATGATCCAGTACGCTCGGCCGAACGGCGGCTCGCGACGGCGCCCTGGCTCACGGTCCTCCGCTGACATCGTCTGCCTGTGTTCGGCCCGGAGACGCAAGAGGGATCGCACCGCGACAACCGCAATGGTTCCGAACGCGATGATTCCCGTGGCCATGACCAGCGTCCGGCCCAGCGAGGAGAACGATGAGCTGTTGATGATGAGGAACAGCAGTCCGAATGCCCCTCCGATCAGGGCACCGATCTCGGCTCCTTCGGCGGTGCGGGGTCGGGTGGCGGGGGATTCGGGCATCGTCGTCCTGTCATGGTGAGCGCGTCGACCCTGTTGACCGACACACGTGTGGCGCTCGTGCACGCTCCATTCTTACACCGCTTCGACCCCCTGGACGGGGAATTGCCGCGATTGATTGCCATCAGCCTCTGCATCCGGGTCCCAGTGCATCCGCTCGCGCCGCCGGCCAGGCGGTCCGTCGATCCGAGAGCCAGACGGACCGAGGCCACGAGGCGGCGCACTCAGATGCCGTAGAACTCGGCGAGGTCGTCGGTGGTGGCATTGGCACCGCTCGCCGCGGGAATGATGTCGGCGGCAAGGACACGTGTCGCGGCATCGCCGCTCGGATGCCCTTCGACCCGGACGAACGCCGTGTCCGTTCCGGGCTGGTCCACATAGGTTCGGATGATCGTCTCCAGGACCGCATGCAGGGAGTCAGCCACCTCGTAGGAGCTGCTGCCGGCGAGCGTGAGCACCCCGCCGATCGTGGTCCCGGCGGAGAAGCTGTCCTGGAACTGCACCTCGCCGTCCAGATGCTCCGGCATGGCTGTGACCGCGGAACGGAGGGCATCGGCGACCGCGGCCGGGTCGGTCTGGGCCTGCCGAAAGCATCCGGAGAGGGCGATGCCCGCGACTCCGAGTGAGGCGGCAAAGAATCCGCGGCGTCCGAATCGTCCCATGCGGTCATTGTGGCATGGGCGAGCGCCCGGCCGCGGTCACACGACCGTCTCCGGGTCACTTACGCACCTTTTGCCATTGGGCAAGACCTGCCCGCCCCACCTCAGACGCTCATCAGCCGCTCATCAGAGGCTCAAAGGCACACTGGATTCGTCGGTCAGCGCGAGGAATCCGAAGGTCTCCTGCAGATAGAGTTCGACGGTCTCGCTGTCGTGGCTGTGGTACCCGATCGACAGGTCCTGGCCGAGGTGGAGCTCGTAGTCACCCCCGCGCGTGGAGACGAGCAGCGCTCCCTCGAGGGCGGGCGCCCAGATGATCTCTCCGGCGCCGAGCTGCCGGGAGAGGTGCTCGCGGATCGGGTAGCCGTGGTCGGTGGACTCGGAGACCTTGGTGTACTCCGCGGAGGAGAGCAACAGGCTGTAGGGCCCGTCGACTCCCACCGTGCGCAGCACACTCAGCGCCTGGGCGACGGCGTCCGCGAAGTCCTCGACGGCGTCGGGGATGGCCACTGCGGCATTCGAGCTGCCGGGAACGATTCCGCCGATCCCGGCCGCATCGAGCCCGTGGAGAATGGCCCGATCTTCAGCCATCGCGATCGTCGTGGCCGCATCCTTGACGGGCTGCCAGTCCGAGTCACCGGACCCGCGGGCCACGTCATCGATGGCCTGCCGAGTCACGGTGAACGGAGTCCGCAGCTCGATGTATTCCTGCACGATGCGCTGCTTGACCTGCAGTCCGCTCGTCTCCGACTGGACGTCCCGGATGTGGCCGGTGGTCACCGCGGAGGTCTCGAAGCCCGTGGGCCCTTCGACATCGACGATCCGGCGGCCGGCGATATTGCGTTTGAATGTTCGCCGAGCCTCCTCCTCGATCTCCGCCCAGGCCGGGCCGGGGATGGGGGCAAGCTCGCGATAGAGGTTATTCACTGGTCTCTCCTTCTCAGGCTGCCGATGCCGAGGCTGTCGTCGGCCGGTGCGGGGTCGTCGGCTGATGCGGGATTGGGTGGGTCTGTTTCCTCGACCCTCGCCGAGGCGGAGGCCGGGTCGTCGTTCTGCGCATCGGATGGCTCGGCGGCGGCGAGCTCTCCGTCGGGATCGTCGAGGAATTCCTGGGAGGGGACGAAGAAGAGGCCGCCGGTCTGCGCGGTCGAGAAGTCGAGGATCCGATCGTAGGTGCCGCGGGGGTTGCCGATGAACATGTTCTCGAGCATCTGTTCGGTCACGCTGACGTCGGCGGCGTAGCCGATGAAGTAGGTCCCGAACTCGCCGGACTCGACCGATCCGAAGACCATATTGTCACGCACAATCTTGTGCTCGGTCCCGTCTTCGTCCTCGATCGTGTTGAGGATGAGATGGGAGTTCGGCGCCTTGTCCTCGTCGGGGAACTCCATATCGGAGAGTTTGTGCCGACCGAAGGCCGCCTCCTGGTCCTCGACGCTCAGCGCCTCCCATGCGGCCATGTCGTGGGTGTACTTCTGCACGATCACATAGGTGCTGCTCGCCGGGTCGTCTCCGCCGGCCGGCGTGAATACCGAGTCCACGGCCTCCTGGTCCTCGGGGTTCTCGGTGCCGTCGACGAAGCCCATGATGTCGCGTTCGTCGAAGTAGCGGAAGCCGTGCACCTCGTCGACGACGGACACGGCGTCACCGAGTTCGCCGACGAGCTGGCGGGCGAGTTCGAAGCAGAGGTCCATGCGCCGGGCCCTGATGTGGAAGAGCAGATCACCGGGGGTCGACGGCGCGGTGTGGACGTCTCCGCGCTGTTCGATGAAGGGGTGCAGCCCGGCCGGGCGCGGGGCGTCGAACATCCGGTCCCAGAGCTCGGCGCCGATTCCGGTCACACAGCTGAGGTGATCCTCGCGAGCGCGGAAGCCCACGGACCTGACCACCCCCGCAATGTCGCCGAGGAAGTCCTTGGCCTCCGCCTCGGCGCCGGATCTCACGGTGAGGACGAGGAACACGGCGGCCGGAGCCGGCGGACCCAGCACATGCTGCGGCGTCTTTCCGTTCGGAAAAGCCTCGGTCATGACCGTCACTGCATCATCTCCTCGCGAAGTGAGTTCGCCGTCGACGTGCCCTGCATCATCACAACGGCGCTTGGCTCGCCAGTATACGCTTCGAGCGCGAACATGGAATGACCATCGAACTTGCTTCTTCTCACCGGTGCTGACCTGCGCTTCTGTCCGCTCCTTGCATCGCCGGAGACGCGTCATAGACTGAAGACGACCACAGAACGGAGGTCGCTGATGGCCGCACAGAACAGCGCCCGGGTCCGCCGCATCTACGATGGCCCGGAGAACTCCGACGGCACCCGCGTCCTCGTCGACCGGGTCTGGCCGCGCGGAGTCAGCAAGGACAAGGCCGAGCTCGACGACTGGGCGAAGGCCGTCGCCCCATCGACCGAACTGCGCAAGTGGTACTCCCACGACCCGGAGAAGTTCGAGGAATTCTCACGTCGATACCGAGAGGAGCTCAAGGCCGAGGAACCCGCCGAGGCGCTCGAGAGCCTGCGGGGATACGCGAAGAGGGGCACGCTGACCCTGCTCACGGCCGCGAAGCGCGATGACATCAGCCAGGCGAGGGTGCTCGCGACGATCATCAACGGCGGATGACACCGCGCCGAGGTGGGAGCCACCTCGGCGCCGGTGGGAATCCGAGCTTCCAGGAAGGACACGACCATGGAAGGACACGACCATGGACGAGATCACCCCGGATACGCGTGACTGGGCCGAGGTCATCGACGGCGGATGCGCCGAATGCGGCTTCACCGGAGTCGAGGACGGCAGCACCGCCCCGGACAAGATCCTCTCCGCCGCCCAGGCTTGGGAAGCGGTGCTCAGTCGCGCCGATGCGGGCCAGCGTTCGGACCCTCAACGGTGGTCGGCTCTCGAATACGGGGCGCATATGCGCGACGTCCTCGACCTCTTCCGCGAGCGCACCCGGCTGATGATCGCCGAGGAGGGGCCCACCCTGCCGAACTTCGACGGAGATTCGGTCGCCCTCGAATCCGACTACGCCCATGCCGACCCCGCCGAGGTGTTCGCCGGCCTCCGCTCTGCCGCCCAGGGCTATTCGGCGCAGCTCGCTGACGTCGCCAACGACGAATGGAATCGGAAGGGATACCGGGCCGATGGTCACGAGTTCACGATCACCTCGCTGACCAGGTACGGTCTCCACGAGGTCAAGCACCACCTCCAGGATGTGGGTGCCTGATCCTCGGGGCTCCGCTCAGGAGAAGATGCCCCACACCACGGCCCCCACGACAGCCGCGACGAAGAGCAGCGACCACGGACTGCCGAAGTTGACCGTCCATCCGATGCCGACGCGTTTCGGGACGAGGAACGCCGGATCACGCGGACAGAAGTAGAACAGGCCGAGCTTCCAGTTCGCTGCGTTCTCACGCAGCTGCTTCCTGACTTCCCTGTCGGTCGGACTCATCGTGGACTGCCTCCTCGGGATCGGTGTGCGGGTACGTAGGCATCAGTGCGGGTCAGCAGCCATCGTTGCGGGTCAGTACGCATCATGGTGCCCTGCCGTCACGGTACACCTGTTGTGATCTCCGGCGGCCGTGCGTCCACCGCCTCGCCCGGGGCAGCGCTGTTCAGAAGTGGCTGGCGACCATCTAACCTGAGTCCATGGCACTTGTGTGGGAACAGTCCATCATCGACGCCCGCGATCCGCATGCCCTCGGGCGATGGTGGGCCGAGGCGCTCGGGTGGGTGATCGTCGATGAGAACGAGACCGAAATCGAGATCCGCGAAACCCCTGAGCGTCTGCCCGGGCTGATCTTCGGCATCGATGATGATCCGAAGACCGTGAAGAACCGGATGCATCTCGATTTCCGTCCCGACGACCAGGCCGCCGAGGTGGCCCGTTTCCTCTCCCTCGGCGCGAAGCGCGTGGAGATCGGCCAGACGGGCGACGAATCCTGGGTCGTCCTTGCCGACCCCGAAGGCAATGAGTTCTGCATCCTGTCCTCTCGCAGGGCCTGAGCACCGCTTCTCCGAGCCCGCAGAGCTCCATGAAGATTTTATTGGACACCTCTGTCCAAAATGCATTACGCTCGCCTCATGGGCAGGAAGAAGACCTTCGACGAGCAGGCGGTGATCGACGCAGCCATCGCCGTGTTCAGCGAACACGGCTACGCCGGAACCGACGTCGGACTCGTCTGCGAACGTGCCGACATCGGCCGGTCGAGCTTCTACAACACCTTCGACAGCCTCGACGCGGTGTTCCTCCGCGCACTGCGCGACTACACCGCGACCGGGATTCCCGCCCGTGAGGAGCTGCTGACCAGCTCCCGACCGGCACCCGCGCTCCTCATGCACCGCCTCGGCGCGGAGCTGACCAAGCAGTGCGCGGACGAGAACCGCACGGGCTGCCTCTCCGCGAACACCGCGGCCGAACTCGGCCGCGAGGTCGATGCGGTCAGCTCGATCCTCGATCCCGACCGCGATGCCTGGGTGGCCGCCTACCGGACGCTCATCGAACGCGGGCAGGCGGCCGGGCACATCCGGCCGGCCATCGACGCGAACGTCCATGGAGAACTCGTCCAAAGCGTGCTTGCGGGCCTGCGAATCGGCGCTCGAGTCCTCCCGGCCGAGACGGTGCTCGCCCAGGCCAGAGCCTTCGTCGAAAACCTGTGCACCCCGGCGGGTCGAGCAGCCCTCGACGCTCCCACTCCGACAGAAAGCAGTCCCCAGTCATGACGACCTCATCCACTGAGACGAGCGCAGCGTCCCGGATCCGCGTGCCCGCCCAGGTCTACCTGCTGGCCGCCGTGATCTTCTGCCTCGGCACCAGCGAATTCATGATCGCCGGCATCCTCGAACCCATCAGCGCCGATCTGGACATCAGCATCCCGCAGGCCGGGCTGCTCATCACCGGATTCGCCGTCGGCATGATCGTCGGTGCCCCCGCAATGGCGCTGCTCACCCTCAAGCTTCCGCGGAAGGCCACGATGATCATCACGATCATCGCCTTCTCCGCCCTGCACATCCTCGCCGCACTCGCCCCGAGCTACTCGCTGCTCATGCTCAGCCGCGTCCTCTCGGCCATCGCCTGCGGAGGGTTCTGGGCGGTCGCCGCCGTGCACACGACCAGGATCGCCCCGCGCGAGGTGCACGGTCGCGCCCTGGCCGGGCTCGTCGGCGGACTCACGGTGTCGAACCTCGTCGGCGTCCCGCTGGGCACCTGGGTGGGCACGCAGTACGGGTGGCGCGCGACCTTCTGGGCCGTCGCCGTCGTCACCGCGCTCGCTGCGGTCCTCATCGCCGTGACCACCAGGTCGACGAAGGAAGAGCGCGCCGAGGCGGAGCTGCACCTGCCGACCCTGCTCAGGGCCGAGCTCGTGGCCTTCAGAGGCCCGCGGATCTGGTTGGCCCTGGGCACTACCGCACTGTTCCAGGCCTCGGTGTTCGCCGCATTTTCCTACTTCTCGCCGCTGCTCACTCAGGTCGCCGGACTCTCCCCGGCTCTGGTCCCCGGTGTTCTCGCGGCCTTCGGGATCGGCTCGTTCATCGGCGTGGTGGTCGGCGGCAGGCTCGCCGACCGCAGCATCTTCGGCAATATCATCGGCAGCCTCGCGGCCCTGGCTCTCAGCCTGCTCGCCCTGTGGCTCGTCGCCGACAACGGCTGGGCCACGATCGTCATGATCGTCCTCGTCGGTGCCAGCGGTTTCTCGATCGCCGGAGCGCTCAATGCCCGCGTCTTCCAGATCGCCACTCAGGCGCCGACCCTCGCGGCGAGCGTCAACACCTCCGCCTTCAACGTCGGCAATGCCGCGGGGCCCGCACTCGGCGGGGCGGTCATCGCCCTCGGGTGGGGCTTCAGAGCCCCGGTTCTCGTGGCGATCGTTCTCGCCCTGGCCGCCCTGGCGCTCGTCTGGGTGGCCCTTCGCGTCGAGCGTTCCTGGCACAGCTCGGGAAGTGGCCGCGCCGGCAACGGCAGCGGGGAGACGCAGACGATAACTGCCGACTGCGGCTCCGGACCCGCCTGATCACTCCGGAAACCTCGTTCACTCCTCGCCGTCTGCCCCAGCTATTCGGGTGTAGTCCTCGAGCAGCCCCTGGAGCCGGTCCGTCATGAACCTGTAGTACTCGCCCATCTGTTCGACTCGCTGACGCTGGGTTCGAGGGAGCTTCTGTCCCTGTGCCCGCACCGATTCCGCGAAGTCGAGAAGCTGTGCGGTCGCGCGGAGCTGATGTTCCAGACACCCGACCCAAGCATCGTGTCTCCACCGGTAGACGTACTGTCGCTGCCCGGGTTCCTTGAACCGTTCGATCACGCCGTTGTCGATGAGCAGTCGGGTGGTCTCGGACACCGAGCCCTTGCTCGCGTCGAGAGCGTCTTGGAGCTGCGCCATGGTCAGCGTTGAATCACTGAGCATGAGAACGCCCGCCGCCCGACCGGCCATCGGTGGCCAGCCCATGGCGTCGCCGATCTGAGAGCCGAAGCTCTCAACCAGCGAAAGCCTCAGCTCACGATCGTCTCTGTCTGCGAGCGCGTCCAACCCGATTCCCTTCGTAGAAATTCACTCAGAATTGAATATTCACTATTGACTGAACAATGTGATCTACGCCATTCTAGTGGAAATGCGGAAGAACGGTCCGCCGTTGCCTCCCAAAGTACTCGTTCTCAAGGAAGATGTGACGTGGAAGAAGACAACTGGGACATCATCGTCGTCGGCGCCGGCTCAGCCGGGGCGGCATTTGCAGTCCGCTCGGCGGAGAAGGGCAGACGCGTCCTCCTCATCGAAGCAGGTCGAGACTATCGGTCGGCAGAGATGCACGAGGCCTGGCGGTCGCCCAACCCGGCGGTCGCAATCATGGAGCCCGACGCCATCGACGGCATGATGTGGCCCGATCTCAATGCAACTCGCACCGACGTACAGGAGCCCGCACCGTACTGGCGTGGAAAGGGGGTGGGAGGAAGCTCCTCGGTCAACGGGCAGATCGCGATTCGACCGCCGCTGGAGGATTTCGACGAATGGGCGAAGTCCGGATGCGAGGGATGGTCCGGTGAGGAGGTTCTGCCCTACTTCGCCAAGTTGGAGACCGACGAGGAGTTCGGCGCCGCCGAATGGCATGGAGACTCCGGACCCACACCCATCTTCCGCGCTCCCCGCGAGAAATGGGGTGCAGTGGATACGGCACTGGCCGATTCGGCCTTGGCCGCAGGCCACCCCTGGGCGGCCGACGTCAACGCCCCGCACGCAACCGGTGTCTCTCCCTACCCCATCAATTCCCGTGATTCCCGCCGAGTCAGCGTCAACGATGCCTACCTCGAAGGTGCACGCGGGCTGCCGAACCTCACCATCCTCGGTGAGGCGGGCGCAGACAGAATCGTCTTCGAGGGCAACCGTGCCATCGGTGTTCGCATCCTCATCGACGGCACCCCGGAGGTCCGCTACGGCGATGCGATCGTCCTCAGCGCCGGAGTCATCCATTCACCGGCCATCCTCATGCGATCCGGCATCGGCCCTCGTGAGCACCTGACGGCCATGAGTATCGACACTCGTGCCGATCTCCCGGTGGGACGCGGTCTCCAGGATCATGCGATGGCCTCGATCACCCTTCCGCTCAATGACGCCTCAGGCATCTCGTCTCCGCATGACCGTCACACGAACGTGTGTGTCCGCTGGTCGAGCGACCCGGAGGAGAGATACAACGATCTGATGTTCGTCTCGATGAATCAGAGCGTGATCTCCATGGCGACAGCGAACACCGGGGCCGAGTACGGTGCGTTCGGAGTCTGGCTCAACCAGACGGACTCGCGCGGCACCGTCGAACTCTCCTCCGCTGACCCGCACGCCCAACCTGTCGTCGCCGAGCGGATGCTCTCCGATGACGGTGACCGCGCTCGGCTGCGGCTCGGGGTCAGAAGTCTCGTGGAACTGCTCGATCAGGACGCAACGCAGTCCATCCTCGGCGGGTCGCTCGAGGAGTGTAACCCGGAGCTGTTCGCAGTCATCGACGATGATGAGGCGCTCGATGCGCATCTTCTGGCCACCGTCGCCGACGCACAGCACGGAACGAGCACCTGCCGTATGGGCGGCGCCGATGATCCCACGTCCGTCGTCGATTCCCGCTGCCGCGTGCACGGGTTCGAGGGCCTCCATGTCATCGACGCATCCATCTTCCCTTCGGTCCCCCGAGCGAACACCAATCTGGCGTCGATCATGGTCGGCGAGCTCATGGCCGACCGCCTCGACTGACCTGGCCGCAGACCGACTCCGGCACTCCCACGTGCCCTGACCCCGGCACTGCTCATTTCCCATCTCCTGAGGAGACGCGACAATCGTGAAGACACTGCAGAACTACATCGACGGCACCTGGACCAACTCGCAGGACCCGAACCGATTGACCGTGGTCAATCCCTCGACCGAGGAGGCCGTGGCCGAATTCCCGCAGGGATCGGCGGCCGACGTCGACCTGGCAGTCGCCTCGGCGATGGCAGCCCAATCCACGTGGGCAGCGCTGACGGTCGAGGACCGTGTGACCCGGCTGATCCGATGGGCAGACCGGATCGACGAGCACACGGACGAACTCGCTGAACTCGAATGCCGTGAGATGGGCAAACCGGTGGGCATCGGCCGCAACTTCATCGCGGCCGGGGTGGCCGGGCTCAAGGCCGCTGCGCAGGAGGCGCTGTCCTACACGTTCGAGATCTCCACCGACGATCCCGACGGAGGTTGGACTCGGGTCATCCGCCGGCCGGTGGGCGTGGCCGCCGTCGTGACTCCGTGGAACTTCCCCGTCACCATGGTGCTCGGTGCCCTCGGTCCCCTGCTTGCGGCCGGAAACACCGTGGTGGTCAAGCCTTCGGAGCGCTCACCTCTGTCGACGGTGCGCCTGTTCGAGCTTCTCGACCTTCCCGACGGCGTCCTCAACCTCGTGCTCGGCGACGTCCACGCGGGTGCGCCGCTGGCCGGCCATGACGATATCGACCTCGTTCACTTCACCGGTTCGGTGTCCGCCGGGCGGCAGGTCGGTGCGGCATCGGGACAGGCTCTGCACCGTGCGGTTCTCGAGCCGGGCGGAAAGGATCCGGTCATCGTCGACGAGGACGTCGATGTCCCGGCGACCGCGCAGGCGGTGGCCTTCGGCTCGTTCGTCAATACCGGACAGATCTGCACATCGATGGAGCGCATCTTTGTGCATGAGGCGATCGCCGAGGACTTCATCGCCGAGCTGGTCAGTGCCGCTGAAGCCTACGCCTTCGGCGACGGGATGCAGCCGAACGTGATGATGGGGCCTCTGGTCGACGAGAGACAGCGGCGCATCGTCGCTGCACAGGTGAGCGATGCTGTGGCGAAAGGGGCGACGGTGCGAACAGGAGGCGAGGTCCCCGACGGTCCGGGATTCTTCTATCCGGCGACCGTCATCACCCATGTCGACGCTTCGATGTCGGCTATGACCGAGGAGACCTTCGGTCCGATCGCGCCGGTAGCGGTCGTGTCCTCATTCGCCGAGGCGCTCGACCGGGCCGCGGACTCGTCCTTCGGACTGGCCGCCACGGTGTACTCCCGCAATGCCGAGCACATCGAACTGGCTGCCGACATCCCTGCCGGCGTCGTCTGGATCAATCAGTGGCAGGGAGGTGGCGGAGTGCGGACCTACGAGCCGGCCCGCACCAGTGGGATGGGGGCCACCGGGACGACAGCTGCCTTCGACTCCGCGACTCGACCGTTCACGGTGCACATCGCTGCCGACGGCTCGTGAGTCTTCCCAACCGGCATCTGAGCTTGTGAAACACGCATCTGCCCTCTTGAGGCGGAGCAGAGTCATCCGACCGGGTGCTGTCCGCGCTGACGTCGCCGGGCCCGCCCCACATGGTAGGCAGCGATGTAGACGATGCCTACGAGAGGGATGATCACCCACCACACCGGGTCCATGTCCTTCGACAGGCTCTGCTCCCGGTTCGGGTTCCCGGCGTACTGGATGAACGGGATCGCATAGACGATGAACAGGGCCGCTGCCGCCCACCAGAGCCGTCGCACACTCGGGCCTGCGAGTGTGGCTGCGAGGACGAGTATCACCGGGGCGATGGCGATCTTCGCGAAGCCGGTGGGAACGAGGATCGTGGCGATATAGGCAGAGATGATGGCTGTGCGGGCAAGGATTCGTCCGAGCCGATTCGGTCGGATCGAGGGAGATTCTGTGTTCGAGATCGGGGTTGCGCTGGTCATGATAGTCCTTTCGAGAGGTGACTCTCCCAGTGAGCTAACACCTGTAATCTTACAGTCGTTACTTAACTCTCACAAGACCTAACACCTGTATACTCACAGCCATGAGTTCAGGGTCCGATCCACAGCGCCGTCGCAATCCTCGAGGAGAAGGGGGCCGGCTGCGGGAAGACATCGTTGCCAGCGCAGCCGCACTCCTCGACCAGAGCGGCGAGTCCGGTGCCGTCACCCTTCGTGCCATCGCCCGGTCGTTGGGCATCGCCGCACCATCGATCTACCGGCACTTCGACAGCCACGCGGCGATCATGTTCGCCGTGGTGGAGAAGGCGTTCTCCGAACTGGAGTCAGAACTGCGCTCGGCGGTCGAGGCCGCGGGTGAGGAACCACGGGATCAGCTGCTGGCCACATGCCACGCGTATCTCCGCTTCGCCACCGAGCATCCTGGGCCCTACCGGGCGATGTTCGGCGGCGTCTGGATCCCCGAATTGGATGAGACCATCACCGAAGAGGCTCTGCGCGAACTCGGCGCAACGGCGATGGGAATGCTCAAGACCCTCCTGCAGCGCTGCGTCGAGGCGGGAGTCTCGACCAGTCGGGATCCCGATGCCGATGCGATCGCGCTCTGGCTCGGCCTCCACGGCGTCGCCCATCAGCGCTCTGCCACACGCGTCTTTCCCGGCCCCGAAGGGATCGAGAACAGAATCATCACCGCATTGGCGCATCTGAACTGAGTGCGGATGAGCGTGCGAAGCGGAGCAGAGTCATCCCGCCGGGAAAGGTCCGCACATCTCTGCGCTCCCAGTGAGTGCTGTCGAAGCCGGTATCGGAACCCCACAGTGGAATTCCTGCGCCGAGGCTGATGGGAGCGAGCTTGATGATCAGCTCGTCGATCTCGGACCGCAGGCTCGCGGCCACCGCACCGCCGCCGACGAGCCAGATCCCGAGGCCGGGTTCGGCCTTGAGCTCACGGATCCGTCCCACCGGGTCCTCGCCGACGATCTCCACGGCGGAGTCGGGTTTCGCGGTCAGAGAGTTCGAGACGACGAGATGTCGCAGATGCGGGTAGGCGTCCGAGAGGCCGGCAGCCAATCCGACCTCGAAGGACCGCCGCCCTTCGACCACGGTGTCGAAATGTCTTCCCGCTGCAGTCAGTCCCATCGCTTCTCTGGCCGGTCCCGGCAGTGTCTCCGGATACTCCTCGCGGAGGAAGGAGACATAGTCCTCGGAGATCGGCCACCAGCTGCTCGGATCGCCTCCATCGGGTCCGGCGATGAAGCCGTCGAGGGACATTGCGACGAAATAGGTGAGCGTGCGCCCATCCGCCGTCATCGCTGCCCCTGACGTGCATCGCTGGGCGGCTGCCAGAGTTCGATCCGATTGCCTTCGCGGTCATGGACCCAGCCGAAGCGTCCGACCCCGGCCATTTCCTGGGTCTCGGGATCCACCTCGGCGCCGGACTCCCGGACCTGAGCCAGCATCCTATCGAGATCGGGGACCCGGAAGTTGAGCATGGTCTGCTGCTGTCCGAAGCCTTCGGAACGGGACCCGAAGTAGTCGGTGTCGGCATCGAAGGTCGCGATCACCGTGGGGCCCTCCGGCTGATTCCACAGGCCGTGTGCACCGAGGTCGATGCCGAGAACGTCCCGGTACCAGGCCAACAGGGACTCAGGATCCTGCGCTCGTAGGAAGTACCCGCCGATTCCGCTCACTCTCTCCATGGACCTACATTAAGCCCGCCAGCGCCTCGAAGTCGCGTACTCAGAGGAGAGTCCCAGCCCCCTGCAGATGATCGCTCGTCCCCTTCCAGGGTTTGACCCAGGTCATCTCCTCGGGCACCAGTCGTTCCCCGCAGAAGCTGCAGGATTCGCCCCGGGTCGTCTCCTGTCCGCAGGCCTCATGGATCATCGCCATGTGCTCGCCGCCGGTCGGCATCGCCGTGTGCCTCTCTCCCCATACGGCGAGCTGCTGCAGGATCGGCAGGAGTTCGGCAGCCGCCTCGGTGGCCACATAGCCCCGTCGGACTCGTCCGCCGTCACGGTAGTCGGTCGTCTCAAGCAGGTCTGCCTCGACCATCGACTGCAGGCGGCGACTGAGCACGGCCTCGGAGATGCCGAGGTTCCTGCGGAGTTCGTCGAAGCGACCGTGACCGTGCAGGACGTCGCGCACAATGAGCAGCACCCAGGGGTCCCCGAGCACGTCCAGCGAGCGTCTGATCGGGCAGAACTCCTCGGACCAATCTGATCGAAGCGGCACGACTGGTTCCCTTCTTCGTCACGATCTGCTTATATTGCCTATTGTATAACTTCTTTGAAGAAAGTCAGAGTCTTCGATGTCGACCACTTCTGTCGAAACCGTCCGGCGCCGCCGCATCCATCCCGCCTGGTGGGTCGCTGCCGTCGCCTTCCTCGCGCTGCTCGCCGCCTCGGGGTTCCGCGCCGCCCCCGGGGCGCTCATGGTCCCGCTCCACCACGAATTCGGCTGGTCGACGAGCTCCATGTCGCTGGCCGTGAGCGTCAACCTCCTCCTCTACGGTCTCACCGCTCCCTTCGCCGCCGCACTCATGGATCGCTTCGGCATCCGCCAGGTCGTCGCCCTCGCTCTCGCCCTCGTCGCCCTCGGCGCCGGCGGCAGCATCGTCATGACCGCCTCGTGGCAGCTGCTGATCTTCTGGGGCGTGCTCATCGGCCTCGGCACGGGTTCGATGGCCCTGGTCTTCGCCGCGACGATCGCCAACCGGTGGTTCGTCGCCCGCCGCGGACTCGTCATGGGCATCCTCACCGCGGGCTCGGCGACGGGTCAGCTGATCTTCCTCCCACCCGTCGCCGCGATCGCCGAGTCGACCGGTTGGCGCCCGGCCTCACTGCTCATCGCGGCTGCCGCGCTCCTCGCCGTCCCCGTCGTCTGGTTCGTCCTCCGCGACCATCCCTCGGACCGGGGCGTCCTTCCCTATGGCGCACAGCCTGCTGCGACGGCCGGGCCCACCCCGGCCCCTTCCTCCGACGCCGAGGCGGACGCCGCCGCACCGCGTCGGCCCGCCAATGCCGCGCGTCAGGCCTTCGGAGGCCTCTTCTTCGCGGCGCGGCATCGTTCGTTCTGGGCTCTGGCCATCGCCTTCGCCATCTGCGGGGCGACGACCAACGGTCTCATCGGCATCCATTTCATCCCCTCCGCCCACGACCATGGGATGCCCGCCACCACGGCGGCCGGACTGCTCGCCGTCGTCGGCGTCTTCGACATCCTCGGCACGGTCTTCTCCGGCTGGCTGACCGACAGGTTCGATCCCCGCATCCTCCTCGTCGCCTATTACACATTCCGCGGCGTCGGACTGCTCCTGCTCCCGTGGCTGCTCTCCGACACGGTCCATCCGAGCATGGTCCTGTTCATCGTCATCTACGGGCTCGACTGGGTCGCCACCGTCCCGCCGACGGCGGCCCTGTGCCGCGAGGTCTTCGGTGAGCAGGGCACGATCGTCTTCGGCTGGGTGTTCGCGGCCCATCAGATCGGCGCGGCAGGGGCCGCCCTCGGCGCCGGGGTCATCCGCGACGTCTTCGGCGAATACACCTATGCCTGGTGGGGAGGAGCGGTGATGTGCGCGGTCGCCGCCGTGCTTTCGATTGTGGTGCGACGCGACCGCGGAGGTCGGAAGCGCAAGCCGATCCCCGCCGAGGCGGACGCTTAGGACCCACCCTCGACCCACCTCGGCGACGGCCGATGTCTCAGCCGGCCGCCGAACGTGCCATTATGGACACGCCTGCCAGGAATAGGGACTCCCCTCTACCGTGTTAGATGCAGAGACGATGGACGAAAGGACGTTCTATGAGCAAGTTTGCAGTGACCAACGCCAACACCGGTGAAGTGGAAGAGGAGTTCGCCTCCGTCCCCAAGGAAGAGATCCCCGGTTACATCGATCGTGCCCATGAGGCCCACCTTGCGTGGAAGGAGACCCCGCTGCATGAGCGCGCGGCGATCCTGCGGAAGTTCGCCGACCTCGTCGATGCCAACGCCGAAGAGATGACCGACATCATCGGTCGTGAGATGGGCAAGATCAAGAAGCAGGGCCTCGGCGAGGTCGACAAGGTCGCTCGCACCGCTCGGTGGATGGCCGACAACGCCGCCGCCAACCTGGCCCCCACCCACCTGGCCGCCGCGGGTGCGGCCAGCAGCTACGTCCGCCACCAGCCGTTGGGCGTGCTCCTGGGCATCATGCCGTGGAACTTCCCCTACAACCAGATCGCGCGCTTCGTGCTGCCCAACCTCATGGTCGGCAACGCGATCATCATGAAGCAGGCCTCGATCTGCCCGAAGTCGTCCCAATACTTCGAGGATCTCCTCGTCGAGGCGGGTCTGCCGGTGGGCGTGTACCAGAACATCTACCTCGATTCCTCCCACGCCGAGGAGGTCCTCAAGGACTTCCGCGTCAAGGGCTTCTCGCTCACCGGCTCCGAGGGTGCGGGTGCTTCGGTGGCCGCGATCGCCGCGAAGTACTACAAGCGCGCGGTCCTCGAGCTCGGCGGCAACGACCCCGCCGTCGTCCTCGATTCGAAGGACGTGCCGGCCCTGGCCCATAAGCTCGTCGGCCTGCGCCTGGCGAACGCCGGTCAGGTCTGCACCTCGCCCAAGCGCATGATCGTCGTCGATGATCTCTACGACGAATTCCTCGCCGAGGCGGTCAAGGCCGCCGAGGGGACGAAGGTCTCGGACTTCGACGACCCCGAGGTCGGCATGGGCCCGGTCTCTTCCGAGGGTGCTCTCAACGAGATCGTCGAGATGATCGACAAGGCCGTGTCCGACGGCGCCACGCTGCACACCGGCGGCAAGAAGCTCGACCGTCCGGGCTGGTTCATGTCCCCGGCCGTGATCTCCGACATCGACCCGAAGTCGGAACTCGGCTGCAACGAGCTCTTCGGACCCGCCGTCATGGTCTACCGGGCCAAGGACGAAGAGGATGCTCTGCGTCTGGCCAATGACACCGAATACGGCCTGATGAGCTCGGTCTGGACCGATGACCTGGAGAAGGGTGAAGCCTTCGCCGAGAAGATCAACGCCGGCATGACGCTGATCAACTCCCACATGGAGTCGGGACCGGAGTACCCGTTCGGCGGCATCAACCGCTCGGGCTATGGCCGCGAGAACGCCCAGTGGGCGTTCCAGGCGTTCACCAACGAACACCTCATCCGCGTGCACGCCTGACCTAGTCGGGCACCGAGCACAGACGAAGATCCCGTCGACAGCGTTCACAGCGCTGTCGGCGGGATCTTCTTGTGCGAGGTCTGTCTTACGAGCTTTTCGAGTGGAGGTAAGGGGACTCGAACCCCTAACCCTCTGCTTGCAAAGCAGATGCGCTACCAATTGCGCCATACCCCCGGGTACTGGCAGATTTTACTCGGCCGCCAAGACTCCCGCAACGGAACTGTCGAGGACGTAGAAGGGCACTCGGCTCAGACGCTCACTTCAGCATAGAGAGCCGAGACCAGAGGTGCGAGTTCCGGGGTCTCCCGCGCCTCGGCGAGAGTCTCCTCGAGCACTTGGTCATGGGTCGGATGAGCCTCGGCGAGCAGCTTCTCCCCGGTATCGGTCAGCTCGGTGTAGATGCCGCGCCGATCGTCGTCGCAGAGAACACGGGTGAGCAGACCACGATCCTCGAGACGGGTGACCAGACGGGTCGTCGCACTCGAGGACAACGCCGCGGCACGGGCGAGCTGTCGCATCCGCATATGCCAGCCGTCTTGCCGGCTGAGCGCGTCGAGAACGGTGAATTCGACCACGGACAGTCCGTGCTCGCGCTGCAGGCAACGCTCGAGCTCGGTCTCGATGAGACCGTGCAGAGCCGCCAATGTGCGCCAACCGCGGGCTCTGATTTCGACCGCGTCATCCCTGATGCCCACGTGATTCTCCTTCGCTTCCTGTTCTCTCCAGAATACACCACTTGCGCACATAGTCCGCGTGTGCAACTATTTATACCGTTGCGTCTGCAATTAGTGCACACGCGGCATATTGCGTACGCACAGTCACCATTCGCATAGTCATCGTCCGCGCCGCCAAGTCTCCGACGGCATCTGCCTCGCCTGAAAGGTTCGCATCACCATGCCACTCGCACTGCTCGCACTCGCCATCGGCGGGTTCGGAATCGGACTCACGGAGTTCGTCATCATGGGTCTGCTGCCCGAGGTGGCCGCCGACTTCGGCGTCACCGAAACCGTCGCCGGCTACCTCATCTCCGGCTACGCCCTGGCCGTCGCCATCGGCGCCATCCTCGTCACCGTGGCGCTGACCCGCGTCAACCGCAAATTCGCCCTCATCGGACTCATGATCCTCTTCATCATCGGCAACGCCCTCTCGGCTCTGGCCCCGAGCTACGAGGCGATGATGCTCGGACGCATCGTCGCGGCACTCTGCCACGGCGCCTTCTTCGGCATCGGCTCCGTCGTTGCGGCCTCACTCGTCGCACCGAACCGGCAGGCCTCCGCCATCTCGATGATGTTCGCGGGCCTGACCAGCGCCAATGTGCTCGGAGTGCCGCTCGGTACCTTCCTCGGCCAAGCCGCAGGCTGGCGCTCGACCTTCTGGGCGATCTCCGTCATCGGCATCATCGCCCTCATCGGCATCGCCGTTCTCATCCCCGCCGCAACGACTCAGGCGAACAGGACCGGGAGCATCCTCGGCGAGTTCCGGATCTTTGCCTCCGGACAGGTCTGGGCCTCCATCGCCATCACCGTTCTCGGCTACGGTGGCATGTTCGGAGCCTTCACCTATATGGCCTTCACGCTCACCGGGGTCTCCGGCTTCTCCAGCGCGGCCGTGCCCTGGCTGCTCGTCCTCTTCGGGGTCGGACTGTTCATCGGAAACTTCTTCGGGGGACGTGCCGCGGACAGGAACCTCGGAGCCACCCTGCTCACGCTCTTCATCGGACTCGCCGTCATCCTCGCCGTATTCTCGCAGGTCGCCGGCAGCCAGGTCGCGACAATCATCGCGCTGTTCCTCATGGGCGGATTCGGCTTCGCAACGGTGCCGGCGCTGCAGATGCGCATCATGCGCCATTCCGGTGACGCCCAGACGCTGGGGTCCGGTGCCAACATCGCCGCCTTCAACATCGGCAATGCCGTCGGCGCGTGGATCGGCGGACTGACGATCGCCGCAGGTCTCGGCTATGCCTCGCCGCTGTGGGCCGGGGCACTGGTCACCGTCGGCGGGATCGCGGTTCTGCTCCTCGCGGGGGTCGCTCGCGGTGGAGAGCTGCGGCGTGCCGGAAGAGAGGCGGCGGAAGTCGAGGAGGGCGACCGAGTCTCCAGTTCGGTCTGATCCCGGCACGCTCGTCGCTCGGCACGCCAGACGAGCGGTCGGCCGATGCTCTGACCGTCAGCCGACGCCCTCTGACCGTCAGTCGAGCTCAGGTTCGACGCGAATCGCCTCGGCGGCATCGAGAGCGAGTTCGATGCTCTCCCCGGCGATGTCCACGGCAATCGACGAGGCCGCGGAGCTCACCGAGACCACCCGCAGCTTCGTACCGATGACGATGCCGCGTTCGTCGAGGTAACGCAGCAGCTCGGGAGAGCGATCGGAGACTCGGACGACCTCGACATCAACTCCCGAGTCCGAGTCGGCGAGCGGTCGGCTGGGGAATTCGGCGGTATGTCCCTCGGCATCGGGGATCGGGTCGCCGTGCGGGTCGCGGGCCGGCCTGCCGAGGACGATGTTCATCCGCTCGAGCACGAGATCCGAGACCGCGTGCTCGAGCCGGTCGGCCTCCACATGGACCTGATCCCAGGTCAGACCGAGCGCCTCGACGAGGTAGGTCTCGACGATGCGATGGCGCCTGACGATCTCCACGGCGATCTGCCTGCCCTCGTCGGTGAGCGTGATCTGACCGTAGGGCTCGTAGTCGATGTAGCCGTCACGGGCGAGCTTTTTCAGGTTCGCCGAGACCGTCGAGGCGGTCACTCCCAGCTGCTCGGCAAGGTCCGTGGTGGCGGGGCGACCGCCCGGCCACTCATAGGCCTTCCAGATCAGGGTGACGTAGTCCTCGACCATCCGGGTGACGGGAGGGCGCGGCATCGTGCTCATTCTACGCGCGCACCCGTTCGGATGTCTCCGACTCCTCTTCCACCACGGCGATGGCCTGCTCCGGACGCCGGAACGGAGCACGCAGGGTCGGCACGATGTCCCGACGATGGATGATGAGGAAAACGATCGCCAGTCCAGCCTGGATCGCCGAGAGCACATAGCGTCCGGTCGTGTCCGTGATGAAGAACTGCAGCCCGAACAGTGCGGCGAGCCCGAGCGCGGGCACCCAGTGGAAGCGCAGGGCCAGAATGATCGCCACACCGAGGATGGTCTGCGTGGCCGTGAGCGTGAACTCCTCGATCTGCCGACCGTCCAGCGGCAGCATGACGTCGCCGCCGCCGAACAGGTGGGCGACCGGCAGGGAGCCGACGAGCAGACTCCACTGGTTGACCTTCGAGGCGATGAGGGTGCCGATGGCGGCCCCGCCCATTCCACGCAGGGCGAACATCGCGGCGATGATGAACTCGGGTGCTTCCGAGGCCAGCGGGGCCAGCCACTGGACGAGGAAGTAGCTGTCGATGCCCAGCGCCGACCCGGAGGCCACGAGCGCCTCGGCGAAGGGTTCGGCGGAGGTGAGGATGATCGCGGCAGAGACGAGGAACATCGCCACCACGGTGATCCGACGGGCCCGGGTGGGCATCTCGACGATGAGGGCGGCGGCCCCGACGAATTCCTCGTTCTCGTCACCGGCGGCCGAACCCGCCCGCCACAGGTAGGCGATGAAGATCAGGATGAGTGCGATGCCGAACCAGACCGGAATGCTCCCGAGCAGCGGGATGGCGAAGGCGATGACGCCGAGGATGACGAGGAACCCGATGTCCATGCGGCTGCCGGATTCCAGACGCAGCGAGGTCTGCACCGGTGACTTCGTACGCTTGGCGATGCGGCGGGCGACGAGAAGGGCGATGACGACGACGAGCGGCCAGCCGAAGCCGAGCAGAAGCCGATTCGATCCGGTCATGTTCGCCGCGGCGAAGTGCAGATACTCGGGATCGGACCCCGAGCGGAAGGCGTAGTAGAGGTCCACGGCGTACTCGGGGAGGACGGCGATGAGCGCCAACAGGGCGATGGCCAGAGCGCCCGAGATGTCCTTCTGCGCCGCCTCGGCGGCCCAGGCCAGCAGGAACGCGGCGGACACGATCGCGGCTCCGAAGGCCAGGAGTTCCAGCGGCGGTGCGAGTTCGATGCCGGTGATCCGCAGGATCAGGGCGGGTGATGCGATGACGAGGCACAGAACGATTCGTCTCACGATTGCTGCAGGCATTCAGTCTCCAGGGACGTGCCGCATCCCGGGGAAGACCTCGGACACGACAAGCGGCCGAAGGTCTCGTTCGCCTGCCGGTGGCAGGTGCGTCGCCGGGCGGATCATCGTGATCGCCAGTATGTCGACGAAGCGCGTCCCACTCATTCGCTCTCAAGAATGCGCGGGGCGGAACTACTCCCCTTCGACATCAAGGCTGTCGAACCCGGTCCCGGTGTGTCTACGCACAACTGAGACTTAGACACGCCTAACAATTTCCGAGGCCCCGCTGTTCCGCGTATCTGCGCGGAACAGCGGGGCCTCAGCCGGTCTCCGATGTGTTTCGGATCACCGGCGTGATCGCTTGGGATCAGCCGGGGGTATCACCTGCCGAGATCACTCGGCGGGTGAGCCTTCCACCGGTTCGACCACCTCGGCGGGGGTGTCGTCCTGGTCTTCTGGCTTGCGAATGAAGAACGCGAGCACGACCGGCACGAGCGCGATGATCGTGGCCAGCAGGAAGGCCGAGTGCCCGCCAGGAGCACCGGCCTCCGGGATCGAGCGCCCGGCGGCCTGCCCCGAATGCAGGGCCGCGGAGTAGATCGAGATGAGCAGCGCCGTTCCGGCCGCGCCCGCGACCTGCTGGAGCGTGTTCAGCGCCGCCGAACCATGCGAGTACAGGTGCCGTCTCAGCGATCCCAGGGAAGCGGAGAACAGCGGGGTGAACGATCCGGCCAGGCCCAGGGACATGACGATCTGGATGATGATGAGCAGCCAGATCGATGTGCCCACACCGACGTTCGAGTAGGCGAACATCGCGGCCGCGATCATGATCGTGCCCGGCACCAACAGCGTCTTCGGGCCCTTGGCATCGTAGATCCGACCCATCACGGGCCCGAGCAGGCCCATGAGCACGGAACCGGGCAGGAGCACCAGCCCGGACTGGGTGGCTCCGAGGCCGACCACGCTCTGCAGGTAGAGCGGCAGCAGCGAGAACGTGCCGAACATCGACAGGGCGACCACGGCCATGATGATGACGGAGAGGACGTAGTTGCGCGAGTTGAAGACCCGCAGATCGAGCAGCGCCCGGTCACCGCGCTGGAGCACAAGCTGCCGCCAGACGAAGAGTCCGAGGAAGACGATTCCGCCGCCGATCATCGCCCAGCCCAGTCCTGCCGCGGAGCCGCCGCCGGATTCGCCGCCGTGGCCTCCGCCGAACTGGCTGAGGCCGTAGACGATGCCGCCGAAGGCGAAGACGGACAGGACGATGGAGACGACATCGATGGGTGCGTGGGTGGACTCACCGAGGTTGGTCATCCACTTCGCTCCGAGGCCGAGGGCGACGAGAGCGATGGGCAGGATGATGCCGAAGAGCCAGCGCCACCCGAGGGAGTCGAGCACGATTCCCGACATCGTCGGTCCGATCGCCGGCGCCAGGGAGATGACGAGTCCGACACGGCCCATCATCCGTCCGCGCGAGTGAGCCGGCACGACATTCATCATGGTCGTCATCAGCAGCGGCATCATGATGCCCGTGCCTGCGGCCTGGACGACCCGGCCGACGAGGAGCAGGAAGAACCCGGGCGAGACCATGCAGATGAGCGTGCCCGTGGAGAAGAGGATCATCGCGGCCAGGAAGATGTGGCGCGTGGAGAAGCGTTGGATGAGGAAGCCGGTGGTCGGAATGACCACGGCCATGGTGAGCATGAAGGCGCTGGTCAGCCATTGTCCGAGCTCGGGCGGGATGCCGAGGGTGGCATTGAGCTCTGGGATGGCGATCGCCATCGTCGTCTCGTTGAGGATGGCGACGAAGGCGGCCACCAGCAGCAGCCAGATGACTCGCATGCCGGCAGGATCGATGGCATCGCTGTGCGACTCGGGCGCGCGTGAATGAGTGGCGTCGCTGGACAAGGAGGTGCTCCGATCGGAAGTGTCGTATATCGCCCCGGCCTGGGCGGAATGTGCTGCCGCGATCGCTGACGCTGGCAGACAAAGCAGTCAACGGCAATCAACGTTAGCTTATTCCGCGATGGTGAGAATATGGGGAGAACCCCATATTCTTGTTGTTCTTCGACACATCACACATTGGGTCGACACGCGCTCCCGTCAGCTGTTGCCCTCTCCAGGGCACGATTCGTAGCTGTAGCCGGTCTCCCCACCGGCGACGAGATCACTATCGCGCAGTATCGTCAGCGGAGCACGGTCGTCACGGGCGCACACATCGGCCAACTCCAGCCCGGCCTTGGCGAGAGATTCCGGATATTCGATTCCGAGGACATGGACGCCGTAGACACCGATGTACGCATCGCATTCGTCGATTGCCGCGCATTCCTCGGTCACGGCGAAGTCGAGGCCGAGGTTATGGTGGCCGATGCTGGTGAGCTCGGCGGCGTTCATCTGCGCAATCGCCGAGCCGGAATCGTGTGCCCGCTCGACATGAGCGCGGGCAAGGGCGTGCGCGCCGCCTTCGGCAATCCCGTCGAATCGTTCCGACGCGTCAAGATTGTCGATCTCAACGACGCCGAAGCCAGCCGAGCCGCAGTCATCGATGACCCCGCCGAGGCGGCCGAGGATGACCTCGCGCGCGCTCGGTCGTGGGGTCGAAGATGTACTCGTCGGGCCAGTCCGGGTCAACGACTAGGTCGCCATCGTCATCATGAAGAAGCACGTCTTCGTCGTCTGCCCACAAGTCTGCCTGGTCAGCTTGGGTCTGGGAGCCGTTGACGGAGCAGACGGAATAGTTGCCGGGAGGCGGATGAGCCTCGGAGTCGCGTACGACCACGTTAAGGTTGCCCTGTTCCTCGACGCCATTCGCACCGTCGCCGGGGAGTTCGTCGTACGCGCCACCGAGCTGGTGGTCGAAAGTCCCCGAGGTCGGCGGAAGTGTGATTCTGCCCGCCGTATCCACGGATTCAGCCTCGACAGTGTCTAGCACCGATCCACTGCATCCGACGATCGCAGGACCGAAGCAGAGCAACAGCACACCGGTGACGGCCGCTCGCTTCGCTGTCGTCTTCCTGCCGTGCGTCGACCCTCGGGTCACCGGCCCGGCCGCCATCCGCCCTCAGCACTGATCGCTTGGGTCACGCGGAGACTGATCTCGCGGAGTGAGTCTGCCTGCTCGGCGGTGAGGGAATCGAAGACGAGGCGACGGACGAGATCATCATGCGCTGGAGCGACCGAGACGACCAGTTCGGCACCGGAGTCGGTGAGACCGGCGATAGTCACGCGCCGATCGTCAGGGTCGGTCGCCCGGTGAGCCCACCCGCGCTTCTCGAGCCGAGAGACCGCACGAGAGAGCCGGGACAGAGTGCTGTTGGCAAACCCGGCGAGCGCGCTCATCGGCAAGGCCCGACCCTCTGCCCGAGACAGGGCGTAGAGGATGCCGAACTCGAAGTGAGTCAGACCCCATCTGCTGTGCAGCTGCGCGTCGAGGACGGGAGGCAGCCATTCGAGGACCGTGGCCAATGCCGACCACGTCGCGAGTTCGTCACCCGACAACGGGCCTACGGAGGGTGCGTCCCCATGGGGCGAAACCGATGGTGTTTTATGGGGCACTGCCATTGCCACATCGTATCGCACTGCTTGACTGAGAAAGTATCTGTGCATAAGATCACTTGCTCAGGAAATCATTTAACACGAGTGACCGCTTTGCCTTCAGGAATCCTCGTGGAAGCGCCCGCAGCGCTCAGGAGAGGAGACCATCAGTGAGAGCCGATGTGAAAGAGGACCGCGGACGGGACAGGGTGTTCGTGTCGGGATCGACACAGGGAATCGGATTCGCCGTGGCACGGGATTGCGCAACCGACGGAGCCGAAGTCGTGCTCAACGGGAGGACCACGGGAACCGTCGCCGAGGCGGTCGAACGGCTGCGGAACGAGGTGCAGGGGGCCGATGTCAGCGGAATCGCGGCCGACCTGTCTGTACCAGGGGAGACGACTCGCCTGCTCGATCGCCTCGGCGAGGTGGACGTGCTCGTCAGCAATGTAGGCAGCTTCGACGTTGTACCGTTCGGCGAGATCACCGACGCTGAATGGGACAGGTACTTTCAGCTCAATGTCATGGCTGGTGTGCGGCTCGCACGGCGGCTGCTGCCGGGAATGCTCGAGCGAAATCGAGGACGAGTCATCGTCATTGGTACAGAATCCGCCGTCAATGTGCCTGCTGACATGATCCACTATGGCGCGACGAAGGCGGCAGCTCTCGCGGTGGCCAACGGTCTGTCTAAGCTGACGCGCGGAACTCAAGTGACGGTGAACACGGTGTTAGGCGGTCCGACTTACACCGATGGGGTTGCCACCACCGTCAAGCAGATCGCCACAGCACGGTCGATCGAGACGGAACAACTCAAGTCACAGCTCGTCCCGAATATGTCCCTGATCGACCGGTTCATCGACCCGACCGAGATCGCTGACCTCGTCGCGTTCCTCGCCGGCCAGAAGTCTTCGGCGATCAACGGAGCTGCGCTGCGCGCCGATGGCGGGGTGCTTCCGACGATCATCTGATCACCCTGGTAATAGAGGTCTCCATGACTAACATTCTGATAGTTCAACCGGCACCGCCGTGAAACGACTCAGGCTCCGAACCGCAGTGGTTCGGAGCCTGAGTCACGAGTGCTGTCTCAAAACGCTCGAGTGGAGGTAAGGGGACTCGAACCCCTAACCCTCTGCTTGCAAAGCAGATGCGCTACCAATTGCGCCATACCCCCATTGGGTTCTCACCCTCACACCGAGTCGGTGTGTTTGGACCATTCGGCTTGGGCAGATTGGTTCTGCTGCCGCCACCTGAAGAACACTCCGAGCCCCACTAGCGTGAGACCGCCGAGAATCCACCTTTTCATGATCCTCCTCGAAAGGAAGTGGGCCTACCTGGACTTGAACCAGGGACCTCTTCGTTATCAGCGAAGCGCTCTAACCGCCTGAGCTATAGGCCCTTTTCCGGGGGTGAACCCGAAGTAAAACTGTACCCAACCAGCAACGACAAACACAAATCCGCCGTCAGTGACGCCTCTCACAACATCCGTGCCCCAATCACCTGGGAAGCGTTCGGGCGTTGAGCAGGCCGCACTCGGCCAGCTCAACGCCCGAAACCTGCTCAACGCCCGATACGGACGGAAGAGGGTCGAAGCCTCAGTCGTCGGTCAGCGTCAGGTGGAAGCCGCCGGCGATGAGTGAGCCGATGTTGTAGATGAAGGCTGCCAGCGTCGACAGGGCGGTCATCAGCACGATGTTGATCACGGCGATGATGAAGCCCGCGGCGACGACGCGACCAAAGCCGAAGATGCCGACGATGCGCTCGGCCGATTCCGCACCGGCCAGCTCGCTCATCGTGGTCTCGAGACCGCTCATCACGCCCGTGGCCTGGAGGACGACCCACAGCACGATGAAGGCGACGATGGTGGCGATGCCGATGGCCACGGACATGAGGAAGGACATCTTCATGACCGACCACGGATCGACGGCGGCCACGGTCAGGCGAACGGTGCGTGGGCCTTTCTTCTTCTTGCCCTTGCCGTTCTCGACCATGTTCTTCACGCCCATCTTCACGCCGCCGGAGCTGGCGCGGACGGTGTTGGCCGCAGAGCCCATCACCGAGGTGGCCGTGCGGTTTCCGCCCGAGGAGCCCTGGGATCCTCCCGTGGACCCCTGGGAACCGCCGGTCGCTCCCTGTGACCCCTGCGCACCCGACTGGGCTGAGGGTGCCGAGCCGCCCTGATTCTGAGCGGACCCACCGGGGGCAGAGCCGCCTCGGGGAGCGGATCCCGTCGAGGGCGCACGATTGGGCTTCGGGGAGGCCTTCGGTGCCGGTGGGGCGACGACGGTGGCCTTCTCGGAGGCCTGCGACGACTGCGCGGACTGCCCGGATCCATTTGCGTCGGACTTCGCCGAGTTCGACGAACCCGAATTCCCTGCCGATCCCGAGCTTCCCGAGGTCTTGTCCTCGTTCTTCGATCCGCCTGCCGTCAGGCGGGTGGAACCGCTCGACGTGCGTATGATCTTTCCTGAGCCTGGCTGCTTGCTATCGCTCACTCTTCCACATCCTCGCTGCCGGTCTGAGGCTGATCGACCTCGGCCTCCGGTACCTCAGCTTCGTCATCGTCTATCTCTTCGACCGCCGTCTCGGGTCCACGCGTTACAGCGATAATACGATCATTCTTGCCCGGTTTCGCGAACACCACACCCATCGTGTTGCGTCCCTTCGCCGGAACTTCGTCGATGCTCGACCGAACGATCTTACCCTTCTCCATGACGACGAGGACTTCCTCACCCTCATCGACGATGAGTCCGCCTACCAAGTCTCCGCGCTGTTCGGTGATCTTCGCAACCCGGATACCCAGACCGCCACGACCCTGCAGGCGGTACTCCTCGACGGGGGTCCGCTTCGCATAGCCGGCCTCGGTGACGACGAAGACGTAGGTGTCGGGCTGGACGACATCCATGGTCAGCAGCTCGTCATCGTCCTTGAACTTCATTCCCGTGACACCGCCGGTGACGCGTCCCAGGGGCCTGATCGAATCGTCGTCCGCAGCGAAGCGGATCGACATGCCCTTGCGGGAGATCATCAGCAGGTGATCCTCGGATCCCACGATCCGAGCCGAGACCAGCTCATCGGGCTGACCCTTGTACTCGCGGAGGTTGATCGCGATGACCCCGCCGGTGCGGTTCGAGTCGTATTCGCTCAGGCGGGTCTTCTTCACGACACCGGACTTCGTGGCGAGGATGAGGAATTCGGCTACCTCGTAGTCGCGGATGGAGAGCACCTTCGCGATCGTCTCGCCAGGCTGGAGGGCGAGCAGGTTCGCGACGTGCTGGCCCTTGGCGTCGCGTGAGCCCTCGGGCAGCTCATAGGCCTTGGCCCGGTAGACGCGACCGGTGTTCGTGAAGAACAGCAGCCAGTTGTGCGTCGAGGTAACGAAGAACTGCTCGACGACGTCGTCGCCGCGCAGCTGTGCTCCCTTGATGCCCTTGCCGCCGCGGTGCTGGGCGCGGTAGAGGTGGCTCTGGGTGCGCTTGGCGTAGCCGCCGCGGGTGATGGTGACGACGACTTCCTCTTCGGGGATGAGGTCTTCCATCGACACATCCCCGTCGAAGCCGGCGAGGATCTTCGTGCGGCGGTCGTCGCCGTAGCGGTCGACGATCTCGTCGAGCTCCTCGGAGACGATCTCGCGCTGGCGGGCCGGAGTCTCGAGGATGTGCTTGTATTCAGCGATCTGCTCCTCGATCTTCGCGGCCTCCTCCTGGATCTTCAGACGTTCCAGGGCGGCCAGGCGGCGCAGCTGCAGATCGAGGATCGCATTGGCCTGGACCTCGTCCACCTCGAGCAGCTCCATCAGTCCGGACCGGGCCTCGTCCGAGGATGGGGACCGACGGATCAGGGCGATGACCTCGTCGAGGGCGTCGAGGGCCTTGAGGTAGCCGCGCAGGATGTGCGCGCGTTCCTCGGCCTTGCGCAGGCGGAACTGGGTCCGCCGCACGATGACCTCGATCTGGTGCTTGACCCACAGGCGCAGGAAGGAGTCGAGGCTGAGCGTGCGCGGCACGCTGTCGACGAGTGCGAGCATGTTCGCGGAGAAGTTCTCCTGCAGCGAGGTGTGCTTGTAGAGGTTGTTGAGCACGACCTTCGCCACGGCATCGCGCTTGAGCACGATGACCAGACGCTGACCGGTGCGACCCGAGGACTCATCACGCAGATCGGCGATGCCCGCGACCTTGCCGTCCTTGACGTAGGAGGCGATCTTCGCGGCCAGGGTGTCGGGATTGACCATATAGGGCAGCTGCGTGACGACGAGGCAGGTCCGACCCTGGATCTCCTCGACCTCGACGACGGCGCGCTGGGTGATCGATCCGCGACCGGTCCGGTAGGTGTCCTCGATGCCTTTGCGGCCGAGGATCGTCGCGCCCATCGGGAAGTCCGGGCCTTTGACGATGCCCAGCAGCGCCTCGAGGGCCTCTTCCTTGCTCGCCTCCGGATGGGACAGCAGCCATTGAGCGCCCGCGGCAACCTCGCCGAGGTTGTGCGGAGGGATGTTAGTGGCCATGCCCACGGCGATGCCCGAGGAACCGTTGACCAGCAGGTTCGGGAACCGGGAGGGCAGCACCATAGGTTCCTGGTTGCGGCCGTCGTAGTTGTCCTGGAAGTCGACGGTGCCCTCTTCGATGTCCCTGACCATCTCGAGGGCCAGGGGAGCCATCTTGCACTCGGTGTAACGGGGAGCGGCGGCTCCGTCGTCACCCGGGGAGCCGAAGTTGCCCTGGCCTGCGACCAGCGGGTAGCGCATCGTCCACGGCTGCACGAGGCGGACCATGGCATCGTAGATGGCCGTGTCGCCGTGCGGGTGGTACTGGCCCATCACATCGCCGACCACGCGCGAGCACTTCGAGAAGTTGCGATCGGGGCGGTAGCCGCCGTCGAACATCGCGTAGAGCACGCGCCGGTGGACGGGCTTGAGGCCGTCCCGGACATCAGGCAGGGCACGACCGACGATGACGCTCATCGCGTAATCGAGGTAGGACCTCTGCATCTCGAGGTTGAGATCAACCTGTTCGACCCGGTTGATCTCGGTGCCGATATCGTTCTCGTCAGCCAATGTGGGCTCTTCCCTTGTGTCTTAACCGTGTGGGACGGCGGTGAGTGGATTTCTCTGAGTCTGTGGGGGCGTCGGATCCGAGCATTGCCAGTGGGCGCAGCGCCACCGGATTCCGTCGGTTCGGATCAGATGTCGAGGAAGCGGACGTCCTTCGCGTTCTCCTGGATGAACCGGCGGCGCGAATCCACGTCGTCGCCCATGAGCACCGTGAAGATCTCGTCGGCGACGATCGCATCGTCGAGCGAGACCTGCTTGAGCAGACGGTGATCGGGATCCATGGTGGTCTCCCACAGCTCCTCGTAGTTCATCTCGCCCAGACCCTTGTAGCGCTGGATCGCGAGATCCTTGGGCAGACGCTTGCCCGCGGCCCGACCGGTCTCGAGCAGTCCGTCGCGTTCCTTGTCCGTGTAGGCGAACTGGTGCGGAGCGTTCGACCACTTGAGGCGGTAGAGCGGAGGAGTGGCGAGGTAGACGTAGCCGTGCTCGATGAGCGGCTTCATGTACCGGAAGATCAGCGTCAGCAGCAGCGTTGTGATGTGCTGACCGTCGACGTCGGCATCGGCCATGAGCACGATCTTGTGATAGCGCAGCTTCTCGAGTTCGAACTCTTCGCCGATGCCCGTGCCGAAGGCGGTGATCATGGCCTGGACCTCGTTGTTGCCCAGAGCCCGGTCGAGCCGAGCCTTCTCCACGTTGAGGATCTTTCCGCGCAGCGGCAGGATCGCCTGCGTATTCGGATTGCGTCCCTGCGTCGCCGAACCGCCGGCGGAGTCACCCTCGACGATGAAGACCTCAGAGATCGTCGGGTCCTTCGACTGGCAGTCCTTGAGCTTTCCGGGCATTCCCGAGGACTCGAGGAGTCCCTTGCGGCGGGTGGCTTCGCGGGCCTTGCGGGCGGCGAGCCTGGCCTGGGAAGCCTGCAGCGCCTTGCGCACGACATCCTTGGCCTGGGCCGGGTTGGATTCGAACCAGTGGCCGAGCTCGTCGCGGACCACGCGCTGGACGAAGCCCTTGACCTCGGAGTTGCCGAGCTTCGTCTTCGTCTGGCCTTCGAACTGCGGATCGCCGAGCTTGACCGAGATGACCGCGGTCAGACCTTCGCGGATGTCATCGCCGGTGAGGTTGGGGTCCTTCTCCCGGATGAGCTTCTGCTCACGGGCGTAGGCATTGACCAAGGAGGTCAGTGCGGTGCGGAAGCCCTCTTCGTGGGTGCCGCCCTCATGCGTGTTGATGACGTTGGCGTAGGTGTGGACGGATTCGCTGTAGGCCGTCGTCCACTGCATGGCGATCTCGAGCGCCAGCGTCTGCTCCTCTTCCTCGGCCTCGAAGACGATGACATCGGGGTTGACGAGCTCGGCCTTCTTCGTCGAGTTGAGGTACTGCACGTAGTCGAGCAGACCGTGCTCATAGAGGTAGGTGACCTCACGCGGCTTGGATTCGGTCTCCTCGTTCTCATCGATCTGGACCTCGTCGTCGTCGACCTGGACGTGACGTTCATCGGTCAGGCTGATCTTGAGGCCTTTGTTGAGGAAGGCCATCTGCTGGAAGCGCGCCCGCAGGTACTCGTAGGAGAAGTCGGTCGTCTCGAAGATCGAGCCGTCCGGCCAGAAGGTCACGGTGGTTCCGGTCTCCGAAGTTGCCTCGCCCTGGCGCAGATCACCGGTGGGAACACCCTGGACGAAGTCCATGTTCCACGTGTAGCCGTCGCGCTTGACCTCGACCTCGAGGCGTTCGGACAGGGCGTTGACGACGGTCGAGCCGACGCCGTGGAGGCCACCGGCCACGGCGTAGCCGCCGCCGCCGAACTTGCCGCCTGCGTGGAGCACGGTGAGGATCACCTCGACGGTGGGCTTGCCCTCGGTCGGGTGCATCGCCACCGGCATTCCGCGGCCGTCGTCGACGACCTTCACTCCTCCGTCGGCCAGGATCGTGACCTCGATATGGTCGCAGTAGCCGGCCATGGCCTCATCGACGGAGTTGTCGACGATTTCCTGCACGAGGTGGTGGAGACCGCGTTCCGAAGTCGAACCGATGTACATGCCAGGTCGTTTGCGAACTGCTTCGAGTCCTTCGAGTACCGTAATGTCCCCGGCATCGTAATGGGGTTGATCCTCGGTCGTCATATGACTCCTTGTCCGGCTGGGCGCTATCAGCTCACCATTCTACCGCGCCGGGAGCTCAAATGCCCGTAAGAGGCCTGAGAAGGTGCATTTCCGGATTTTTCATGCGCCCGGTGTACCCCCGGGCACGAAAGGGAGCGGCTGTCGCCGTTTAAGGGCCTCTGTGGTTCGCGCGATCTCCTCGCCGAGGTGGCCCGAAATTTCGCGGAGGTGATTCAGCCGAAGGTGTCCCGCGGCCCCCGACCCGCGACCGAGCGGCGGCCCCGCTTGAAGCTGCGTCCGGCGGGACCGCGGATCTCGATCTCGGTGATCGTCTGCGAACCGAGTCCGGCCTCGAGCTTCTTCAGGATCGTCGGCTTGAGCACGCGCAGCTGGGTCGCCCAGGTCGTCGAGTCCGCGGCGATGATGAGCAGGGGCGGGGAGAAGTCGACGGGAGTGCAGTGCATCGCGACCTGCGCCCCGACGAGCTGCGGCCACCTGCCGAGCACCTTGCCGATATCGATCGAGGACGACCAGCCGCGCTCAGAGTTCAGCGAGTCGAGCACCGAGGACACCGCTGCCGGATCCCGCCGGTCCTTGCCCGATCCCGAGTAGACGGCTTCCCCGCGCAGACGTGAGCGTCGCCGGTGACGAACGAACTTCGCCTCGCTGACCTCCATCCGGCGGACCCGGTCGAGTGCCTCGAGTGCGGCGACCGGGGTGGAGAAGTCACGTTCGAACCCGCTCACGGAGTCTCCGCACCCTCGGACTGCCGCGGAGCTCCTTCATCGTCGGTCGGAGCGCGCAGCGTCTCCTGCCCGATGCGCCTTCCCTCGAGGCCATCAGGCAGATCTCCGTCGACGGCCGCGGTGACGAAGACCTGCTCCGCCGAGGTGATCCGGGAGGCCAGACGGTTCCGCCGTCCGGTATCGAGTTCGGCGAAGACGTCGTCGAGGACGAGGATCGGCTGCTCGGCGACGGAGCCGGCATCGGCGCTGAGCAGGTCCCAGCCGGCCAGCTGCATGGCCAGGGCCAGAGACCAGGTCTCGCCGTGCGAGGCATAGCCCTTGGCCGGATGGTCGCCGATGGTCAGGGCGAGGTCGTCCCGGCCGGGTCCGTGGAGGGTCAGTCCGCGTTCGATCTCCGTGGTCCGGCGTCGTTCGAGGGCAGCCAGGAGCAGTTCGCGGCATTCGGCCGCCGATTCGGCCTGCGAGTAGTCGATGCGCGAATCGTAGCGGGCCCGGATCCCCTGGCGTTCGAGCCGGGCGTCGGCGGCGATATAGGCGAAGTTCTCCTGCAGCGGTTCGACGATGTCGGCCAGGATCCGCTGGCGGCCGTAGACGAGTTCGGCCGCCGAATCCGCGTAGGCCATGTTCCAGATATCGAGTGTGGCCTCGAGGCCGGGGTCCCGATCCTCCCGCAGCCGTTTGAGCAGGGCGTTGCGCTGTTTGAGTGCCCGCTCGAAGTCGGTGATGACCGAGGAGAAGCGCGGATTCCGAGCGACGACGAGAGTGTCGATCCAGGACCGGCGCTCGGCCGGTTCCCCACGGACGAGACTGAGGTCCTCGGGGGCGAAGACCACGCAGGAGACGAGGCCGAGGATGTCCTTGAGCTTGACCGGGGAGCGTTTGACCCGGGCCCGGTTGGCGCCCTTCGACTGGATCGAGACTTCCACGGTGGCATGCCGCTGGTCGCGATTGACCAGGGCGGAGACGGTCGCGGTCTGAGCGTTCTCATGGACCAGCGGAGCATCGAAGGCCACCCGGTGCGAGCGCTGATGAGCCAGATATCCGATGGCCTCGACGATGTTCGTCTTGCCGGTGCCGTTGTCGGCCACGAAGGTGGTGACTCCGGGTGCGAACTCGAGATCGAGCTCAGGATAGGACCGGTAGTCACGCAGTGAGAGCCGCGATATCCACATTCAGATGCGGGTGGGCATGAGCAAGTATCGGTAGGACTCGTCGGCCGGGGCATCGAGTTCCCGCTGCCCGGAGATGATGACGGGCTTCATCGGCTGGGTGAAGGAGAAGTTCACGTAGGGGCTCTCGATGGCGGCGAGGCCTTCGGCGATGTAGTGCGGGTTGAAGCCGACTGTGATCGCCTCACCCTGCAGGGTCGCCTCGACGGCCTCGGAAGCCTGGGCATCGTCGCCGGTGCCGGCGTGGAGGGTGAGCATGCCGTCGCTGACCTCGAAGCGCAGCGGGGTGTTGCGTTCGGCGACGAGGGAGACACGGCGGACGGCCTCACGCAGAACGCCGGTCTCGACGATCGCGTGGATCGGCACCGAGTCCGGGAACAGCGAGCGGACCTTCGGGTATTCGCCCTCGACGAGGAGGGAGGTGGTGACTCGTCCCGCTGAGGTGAAGGAGATGAGGTCCTTGCCTGCATCGGTGCTCAGACCGATGGTGACATCTCCGCCGAGGGACTTCGAGACGTCGGAGAGCGTGCGTCCGCGCAGCAGGGCGACGGCCGAGACGTCCGGGCGTCCGGGGTTCCAGGTGAATTCGCGGACGGCCAGGCGGTAGCGGTCGGTGGCCAGGAGTGTGACCTTCTCGCCCTCGATCTCGACGCGCACGCTGGTGAGGATCGGCAGGGTGTCGTCCTTCGAGGTCGCGATCGTGACCTGGGAGACGGCATTCTGGAATTCTCCGGCGGAGACGGTGCCCGAGTCGTCGGGGACCTGCGGCAGCGCCGGGTATTCGGCCACCGGCATCGTCATCAGCGAGAACCGGGAGGATCCGCAGGTGACGTCGACCTTGGAGTCGATCTGCTCGAGGGTGACTTCCTGATTCGGCAGGGCCTTCGAGATGTCGGCGAGGAGACGACCGGAGACGAGAACGGTCCCGGCGGTGACGACATCGGCGGCGATCTCGACCCGGGAGGAGACTTCGTAGTCGAAGACGGCCAGACGCACGGTTCCGCCCGCCTCGGCGGTGATGAGGATTCCGGTCAGCACCGGTGCGGAGGGACGGTTGGGCAGAGTCTTGGTCGCCCAGGTCACCGCGTCGGCAAGGACGTCGCGGTTGACTTTGAACTTCAGGGGGGATGCTTCGGCGTTCACTTTACTCCTTCGGGGCGGCCACCCGACCTACTCAAGACTCTGGCTGACGACACGGGCTGGCGTTGCTCGGAAAACTTTACACAGCCTATCCGATATCTGCCCACCGGAGCAGGGGCAGGAAAAGTTCACAGAACCCGTGCCAGCACCTCGCCGAGGCGGTGCTGAGAAGGCTCGGAAGTTCCCGAATCTCGGATTCGAGAATCGATCCCGACGGGATGTTCGAATAGTCGAAGCGTGCCTGTGTGACTCGAGAGCAATTCGCTCTCGAGGCTCATCGTCGAGCCGAGCAGTCGGTGGCGGTCGCCCTCTTAAGAGTTGAATTCACTTGGTAGAAGTATCAGCACCTGTGGAGTGTGTGGATAACCTCTTCTTACGCCTGAGTAATCAAGGGAAGGAGCGCCTTGGCTGCCTGTGGATCCCCTGTGCAGGCCGAGGTCGTCCTCGGTGCGCCCTTGTGTAAGCACAAGCATGTAGTTCACATCCGTCCACTCGAAGTCTCGAGTTGTCCACCATCTTATCCCCAGTCAGGAGCATTTCTCCCCAGGCTTATCCACAGATGTGTACGACGCGTTCTAGAGGCGGTGCTGTTGTTTGATGCGGTTTGTTAGTTCGGTGACCTGCGTGTAGACGGCCCGCCGTTCGGCCATCTGAGTTCGAATCTTCTTGTTCGCATGCATCACCGTGGTGTGATCGCGGCCGCCGAAGGCCTGCCCGATCTTCGGCAGCGAGAGATCGGTGAGCTCGCGGCAGAGGTACATGGCGATCTGCCGGGCCGTGGTCAGCGTTCTGGATCGCGAGGTGCCGCACAGGTCATCGAGGGTGAGACTGAAGTAGGCGGCGGTCTGGCCCATGATGTCGGCTGCCGTGATGGCGGGGGTGTCGTCCTGGGTGATGAAGTCCTTGAGCACGGTCTCCGCCAGGGACACATCGACCTGCTGGTCATTGAGATTGGCGAAGGCGGTGACGCGGATGAGTGCACCTTCGAGTTCGCGGATATTGGAGGACACCCGCGAGGCGATGTACTCCAGCACGTCATCGGGAACGTCGAGCTGGTCGCCGGCGGCCTTGCGCCGCAGGATAGCGAACCGGGTCTCCATGTCCGGCGGCTGCACATCGGTGAGCAGTCCCCATTCGAAGCGGGAGCGCAGCCGCTCCTCGAAGCCTTTGAGCATCTTTGGCGGCTGGTCCGAAGTGATGACGACCTGCTTGGCCTCGTTGTGCAGGGCATTGAAGGTGTGGAAGAACTCCTCGACGGTGGCGTCCTTGCCCTGGAGGAACTGGATGTCGTCGATCATCAGGAGATCGACCTCGCGGTAGCGACGCTGGAAGGCCGGCCGCAGGGAGTTCGAGGTCCGAGAGGATCCGATCGTGTTGATGAAGTCGTTGACGAACTCCTCGCTCGAGACGTACTTCACGCGGATCTCGGGGAAGAGCTGTGTGGCGTAGAAGCCGATCGCATGCAGCAGGTGGGTCTTGCCCAGACCCGATTCGCCGTAGATGAAGAGAGGGTTGTAGGCCTTGGCCGGGGCTTCGGCAACGGCGAAGGCCGAGGCATGGGCGAAGCGGTTGGAGGCACCGATGACGAAGGTGTCGAAGGTGTACTTGGGGTTGAGCTGGGAGACGCCGGGAACGTCGACGGGCGGATTCATCGGGGCGGCGGTCGCCTCGGCGATCTTGGCCTCCCGATCGGAGATCCCAGGGGATTCCGGCCTCGGCTGCGTCGTCGTGCGTGCAGTCGCGGGGATCCCCTGCTCTGCGGGCTGGGCCGGCGCTGTGCTGTGGTCGGCGGGGGCCACCTCGGCGGGCATCGATTCCGGCACCGAGCCGGGTGCGCCCACCGAAGGCTGCGCGACCGACTGTTGCCCCGGCTGCGTCGCCGAGGTGGAGGTGACCGGGTCGATCTCGATCGGTGAGCCCGGGGTGGGCTCGCCGATGAGGTCCTCGAATCGGATCGGCACGTCGAGTTCCGGGTCGACGACGAAGCCGAAGGTCACATCGAAGCCGAGGACCTTGGAGAACTCTCTGGTCAGGGGTCCGAGCAGACGAGTCTCGATGGTGCGGCGGGTGTGTTCGTCGCGGACGGCGAGGAGGACGAGGGCGTTGTCGACCAAGGCTTTGGGCACGGCCAGAGACAGGAAGCCCTTCTGATGGGCACTGAGATCGGCATCCTGATCCAGGGTCGAGACCACCGTTCGCCATTGGCTGATGAGCTCATTCTTGGAGTTCGACACCGTCACTCTTCCTCTGCTGTTTCGAAATCGACTTCTGCACAATCCACACCTGTGCATGACTTCCACATAGTTTTCCACAGTTTGTGGACTGCTGACGAGTGATCCGAGCAATACTCCACATGAGTGGATAAGCATGTGGAAAACTACACGGTTGTGACTTGTGGAAGCCGATCGGCGACGGGAAGGTGAATCACGGTGAATGGTTGACAACCGTGATCTGAAACATGCCCGATCGGTTTGACCGCCCGGTTTGCGCCTCGCTAAGATGGAGTGTCCTGTGTACCGGGCTTCATCCGATTATCTTGAATATCTTTTGGCTCTTATGCACAGGAGTGCTCGGCGGTCGAGACTCGCACCGCCGTTTTTTGTGAGAACGCATCGGCGTTCGCCCGCAACCTAGAAATCGGAGACTGAAGTGAGCAAGCGTACCTTCCAGCCCAACAACCGTAAGCGCGCCAAGAAGCACGGCTTCCGTCTGCGCATGCGCACCCGTGCAGGCCGTTCGATCCTCGCCGCACGTCGTCGCAAGGGACGTTCCGAAGTTTCGGCCTGAGCGTGCTCACTGCTGCACACCGGATCCGCAGCGGCGATGACTACAGACGAGTATTCAGAGCCGGCATCCGGGTGCGCTCCGAGCACCTGATGGCGCACAGCCTCAGAGAAACCGATGATTCCCACGCTGTCCGCGTGGGTTTCATCGTATCCAGGGCCGTGGGAAACGCCGTCGTCCGCAATCGGGTCAAACGGCGGCTGCGCGAGATCATGCGAGTCCGGTTGGACGAGTTGGCACCCGGAACACTGTTCGTGATCCGCGCCCTGCCGCAGGCCGGGGAGAGCGAGTTCGCCGTCCTCGAATCCGAGGTCGAGACGCTGCTGACGAAGGCAGGGAAGAAGCTGGCGGGACGTGGACGCCGAACATGATCTGAAGCATGAGTCGGAGGTTCCGCGCCGACCGGCAGGATTCTGGCCGAGCCTGTGGTGGCTGATCAGGATCGGGCCGCGGATGCCGTTCGTGTGGTTCATCCGGGCCTATCGGATCGTCATCTCCCCGCTCTACGGTCAGGTGTGCCGCTACTATCCCAGCTGTTCGATGTACGGCCTCGAGGCCTTCGAGATACACGGAGTTCTCAAGGGAATGGTGTTAACTGGGTGGCGAATACTGCGCTGCAATCCTCTTTCCCACGGCGGAGTCGACCACGTGCCCGGTTCGGCTCGTCAAGCCCGCTCCCAGACGATGCACACCGATGACGGACAGTGAGGCCCGGCGAGGGCCGCTCGAAGGCGGCCCAGTGTCGCGAACACCTGTGAACAATGGCAAAATGAACGACGCGCAAGAGTCGTTGTAACGAGGAGAACTGAATGGACTGGATGGACAAGCTGCTCTACCCGCTGCAGTGGGTAGTTGCTTGGATCCTCGCGATCTTCCACGAGATCTTCACCGCGATCGGCCTGCCCGCCGACGCCGGTTGGACGTGGGTGCTCTCCATCGCCGGGCTGACCGTGGTCATCCGTGCCCTGCTCATCCCGCTCTTCGTCTACCAGATCAAGTCGCAGCGCAAGATGCAGCTCCTGCAGCCGGAGATTCAGCGCCTGCAGGCCAAATACAAGGGCAAGAAGGACCAGTACTCGCGTCAGGCCATGGCCGAGGAGCAGATGAATCTGTTCCGGGACAACAAGACCAGCCCTTGGGCCTCGTGTCTGCCTCTCCTCGTGCAGATGCCCATCTTCTTCTCGCTCTTCCGCGTCATCCACAACATGCCGAACGTGGCCGACGGATCAGTCGGCGCAATCGGCGGTTTCACTCAGCAGCTCGCGATCCAGGCTGAGAGTTCGTCGGTCTTCGGCATCTCCCTGTCGGCGACGTTCACAAGCCCTGGCATCGGCGTCAAGCTGCTCACCGGTGTCCTCATCGTGATCATGGCCGCGACCATGTTCATCACGCAGAAGCAGATGATGGCGAAGAACATGTCGGAGGCCGCGATGGCCAACCCGATGATGCAGTCACAGAAGATGCTTCTCTACATCATGCCGCTCGTCTTCGGCATCGGCGGCATCTACTTCCCGCTCGGTGTGCTCTTC
The DNA here is from genome assembly GCF_047300845.1 of Brevibacterium sp. GP-SGM9. NCBI lineage: Bacteria > Bacillati > Actinomycetota > Actinomycetes > Micrococcales > Brevibacteriaceae > Brevibacterium > Brevibacterium sp. GP-SGM9. The sequence goes on from NZ_CP178563.1 coordinate 2,503,068, forward strand.
TACTGGCTGGTCTCGAACACCTGGACCATGGCCCAGCAGCACACGGTGATCCGCAATATGCCCGCTCCCGGTTCGAAGGCCGAGAAGGAGATGCTCGAGCGCAAGGCTCGCAAGGGCAAGGCTCCCAAGACTCCCGAAGCCAAGGCCGCCGCCGGTGAGCCCGTTGTCGAAGAGGCCCCGAAGAAGAACGGCCAACGACAGCAGCCCGTGAGCAAGAACCGCAAGAAGAACAAGAAGCGCTGAGGAAGAACATGACTGAAGAGAACCTCGACACGAGCGTGGACGAGACAGACGAGAGCACGGTCAAGACGTCTTCCGACGACACCGCAGCCGAATCGACAGAGGAGAGCTCGTCGAAGCCGACGCGCGCCGAACTCCTCGAAGAAGAGGGCGAGATCGCCGCAGACTACCTCGAGGAGCTGCTGGATCTGGCCGACATCGACGGTGACATCGACATCGATGTCGCCGACGGACGAGCACAGCTGTCGATCGTCTGCGAAGACGATGAGGATTCGAACCTGCGCACACTCGTCGGCAAAGAGGGGCGCACCCTCGGAGCGCTCCAGGAGCTCAGCCGTCTGGCCGTGCAGACGAGCACGGGACAGCGTTCGTGGCTGATGCTCGACATCGACGGCTTCCGCAACAGCCGTCGTGATGAGCTCATGAAGAAGGCGCAGCGTGCCATCGCGGAGATCAAGGACAGCGGTGAGGAGTTCGCCTTCGCACCGATGAACAGCTTCGAGCGGAAGATCATCCATGATCAGGCCGCGCAGGCGGGTCTGGTCTCGGAGTCTGAGGGTGAGGGCGACGGACGGCACGTCGTCATCCGTCCTGCCGATGACTGAGTCTTCCGCGATCGAGGTTCCGCCCGTCGGCACCGAAGAATACTTCGGCGCCGCATATCCGCTTGCACAGCGTTACGCCGAACATCTGGCGACCACTGGGATCGAATGGGGGCTCATCGGTCCCAGGGAGATCGACCGCCTGTGGACTCGGCACATCCTCAACTGCGCCGTCGTGGCCGAATACATCGAAGACGGTGACGTCGTCGGCGATGTGGGCAGCGGTGCAGGTCTGCCCGGTATCCCCATCGCGCTGCTGCGGCCCGAGGCGAAGGTTGTTCTCATCGAGCCGATGGAGCGCCGTGTCGAGTGGCTGAGAATGGTCATCGATGACCTGGGCCTGGAGAATGTGCGCATCGTTCGCGCCCGTGTGGAGGAGCTCGTCGACGAGGAGATGTTCAGCGTCGTGACTGCCCGTGCGGTCAAGGCGATGACGACGCTCATCGAGTGGACCCATGAGGTCATCGGACCCGAGGGCCGGATCCTCGCGCTCAAGGGGGCCTCGGTGGAGGCGGAGCTCGCCAAGACGAAGAAGATGCTCAAGCGCTACCGACTCTCCCAGCCGCAGATCCACCTCGTCGACGGCGGCGGGATCCTCGATGTCCCGAGTCGTGTCGTCGAGATCGTGAAGAAATAGAACCCAGTAGATTTGGTCTAGGCTGAATATAGCTTTGTGAACCCGATGGATGATGGAGTGCGCCGAATGCCGATCATGGACGAGTCGTCTCCCATAGGGGCTGCGATCGCACGGGACAATCGTCGTGCCGATCGACTGTCCCAGGCGAGCTTCCCGCCTCCGGATTCGACGCGGGTGTTCACGATCGCCAATCAGAAGGGCGGCGTGGGCAAGACCACGACAGCGGTGAATATCGCCGCCGCCTTGGCGAATCAGGGGCTCAACGTCCTGCTCATCGACATCGATCCTCAGGGCAATGCGAGCACCGCCTTGGGCATCGATCACTACTCAGAGGTCACGAGCATCTACGACGTCATCATCGATGATGTGCCGATGCGTGATGCGGTGGCGCAGTGCCCGGACTTCGAGACCCTGCGGTGTGTGCCCGCGACCATCGACCTCGCGGGAGCGGAGATCGAGTTGGTGTCGCTGGTGGCCAGGGAACAGCGGCTGCAGCGTTCCTTGGGGATCTATCTCGCTGAGGAAGCCGCCGCCGGCAACCGAGTCGACTATGTGATCATCGACTGCCCGCCGAGCCTGGGGCTCCTCACCGTCAACGCCTTCGTCGCCGCTCGTGAGGTGCTTATTCCGATCCAGTGCGAGTACTACGCGCTGGAGGGCCTGAGCCAGCTGCTGAAGAACATTCAGCTGATCCAGAAGCATCTGAACCCGGAGCTGGCGATCACGACGATTCTTCTCACCATGTACGACGGACGGACCAACCTCAGTGCGCAGGTCGCCGATGATGTGCGCACCCACTTCCCGGAACAGGTGCTGGGGACCGCCATTCCGCGTTCGGTGCGGATCTCCGAGGCACCCAGCTATGGGCAGACCGTGATCTCGTACGACCCTCATTCCAGCGGCGCTTTGTCCTATCGGGAAGCGGCCGAAGAAATCGCCAATCGAGGAGTAAGCCGTGGCTGAACGTAAGAAGCGGGGTTTGGGACGTGGGCTCGGTGCTCTGATCCCCGACGCGAACTCCAGTGATCGTCCAGTGGACGTCTTCTTCTCCGGCGGCGACTCCGAGCAGTCCAAGGATGCAGAGACCGAGGCGAAGAGCCCTCGTGCGGCCAGGAACGATCCTGCGGCGTCGATGCAGTCGTCGCGGCGGCGTAAGCCCAAGTCTGGGGCCGCAGCGAAGTCCTCGGAGCCCAAAGAAGCGGGTTCGAAGACCTCTGCGACGAAGGCCTCCGGTTCCAAGGCCGCGAAGCCAGCGGCAAAGCAGACCGCTGCGAAGAGCGCTGCCGGCGCCAAGGATTCTGCCGGCACCAAGAGCACTGCCGGCACCAAGAGCACTGCCGGCACCAAGAGCACTGCCGGCACCAAGAGCACTGCCGGCACCAAGAGCACTGCCGGAGCCAAAGCAGCTGCAGACACAAAGACTGCTGCCTCCAGCAAGACTGCTTCCGGCACAGGGCCCGCTGCCGGTGCCAAAACTGCCGCGAGCACCAAGAGCACTCCTTCGTCGACAACCACCCGGAAATATACTTCGAAGGCGGAACCGGCGAGCAAGACTGGGACCGCAACGAAGTCCGAACCGGTTGCGAAGTCCGAACAAGCTGCGAAGTCCGAACAAGCTGCGAAGTCCGAACCGGCTACGAAGACGACTCCAACGACAAAGAGCGCTGGTACGACCGCAAGCTCAGTTTCGAAAGCCTCCGGGTCGCGGACAACTGAGTCAGAGAAGTCCGCTGCAGGGGCAACGACGGCCTCTCCAAACGTCTATGCGTCTCAATCCTCCGACGACGTGCTCGAAACACATCCAGGTGTCTATACGTCTTCGGGTGCCGCCGCACTCGACGAGTCAAGTGGGCACGACAATGACTCTGAGGATACTACGAACGTAGTTGCATCTTCCGCTGAGCCTCCGCAATCCAATGAGTCTTCGGTGACCGATGACGCATCGGCAGAGACTGCTTCTGAGACTCCAACGCCCGCAGAGCACGATTCAGCAGGCACCGAGGCCTCTGATGGCGGTGCGGACGACGATCCTAGTGATGACAGTGGCTCAGGAGCGCTGGATGGTGTTGAGTCGATCCCAGACACCGAGTTCGGTGAGATCGATGTCGAGCTCATCGATGCCAACCCTCGACAGCCGCGTACCGTCTTTGATGAGGACATGCTCGCAGAGCTGGTCCACAGCATCCGTGAGATCGGTGTGTTGCAGCCTGTCGTTGTCAGGCAGAAGCCGAGCGATCCGGGTCGGTTCGAGCTCATCATGGGCGAACGGCGCCTTCGGGCGACGAAGGACGCCGGGCTGTCGTCGATTCCTGCAATCATCCGCTATGTCGAGGATACGGATCTTCTCCGGGACGCACTCCTTGAGAACCTGCATAGAGCGGAGCTGAATCCCCTTGAAGAGGCAGCCGCGTACGGCCAGCTGCTGGAAGACTTCGGATGCACCCAGGAAGAGCTGTCCGAGCGTATTGGACGCTCGCGACCGCAGATCTCGAACACTCTGAGACTTTTGCGGCTCCCCCCGCTCGTGCAGCGCCGGGTAGCGGCAGGCGTAATTTCCGCCGGCCACGCTCGTGCGATCCTGGGGCTCCGCGATGCAGAACATATGGAGGTGCTCGCCCAGCGTATCGTTGCTGAGGGCCTCTCTGTCCGCGCGTCGGAAGAAGCCGTTGTGCTGCTCAATCGCGGTGACTCGGTGAATGTTTCACGTGCAACATCGAAGGTTTCGCCTGAGTTCCTTGAGGTCGCTGAACGCCTAGGCGATCGTCTGGATACAAAGGTGAACATCACTGTCGGAAAGCGCAAAGGCAAGCTCAGTGTTGAGTTTGCGAATCAGGAAGATCTTGATCGGATTCTGACATTGCTTGGCATTTCGCAGGCCGAGGAGTAGGCGTACTTGATGCGGTGAGCTCCCGTTGGACCATATTCGGTCCGACGGGAGCTTTTTGCTGTGCTACCTGAACGCTTCGGTTCTCGATCTGCGGGTCCTACCTCGATGGTGACACCGATCGTAGAACTGCTGTTCGTTGGTTCCTTCGTGATGCTTCTTGCCGTTGATGGTCGCGTTCGTTGGCCCGAGCGTAAGTGAGAGCTGTCGCTTTAGTGCCTGATATGTTGGGCCAACTAAGGTGTTGTGTTGGTAAGCAGATGGCCATGGGTGTCGAGCCGAGGACACCTGCTCGAAGTTGCCTCTTGATCGAGGTTGCGGTTTGTTTTGCATTTACACCTCGGGTTCGCGATAGGCATCGGGTTGGATTCCACGGGTAGTGTTTCACGTGAAACGCAATCGTGCTCATGCTGCTCGGACCGATGTTATTGGAGTCGAACTGCGCGAATTGAACTAAGTGCGTGGCCTAACGCGAGAGGTGCTCCCCGACCGCTTCGTACGTTTTCTTGTGAGTCGGCGCCTGGACAGGAGGATCGTGATGTCATCAATCGATGTGGCTACCTGCGGTGTCATCTTGCTTTGCTATCCAACTTGAGACTATTCCTTCATCTTCCGAGCATTGTTTCCCCTGCTCGATCCCGAATTCGCGGCTGGCGGTCTGGGTAGGGTGATGTTTGCGCAGAGCCGTTCCACTTGTTTCACGTGAAACGGAGGTAGAAACGGTTTCCGCGGTAGTGACCACCCCGATGTTGACACGTCTTGGTGTTGGGAACGCTGGTGATGTCCTTGTTTGCTGGCGCCATCGACTCCCCGGGAACTGGGCCGCGCTATCGTGCTGGGTCCTCCGCTATGGCCAGTTGGGGACGCCGTCCTCCGATCGGCCGGAAGCAGACGCATATGAGTAGTCTGCGTTGCTCGGATGGCTGTAAATGGTCAAGTACCGGTACGGCACCGTTTCATGTGAAACATAACTACCACGATTGCGCTGGTTCAGAACCTTTGGACGCAGGCGGAACTCCTGTTCTTGAATCTCTCGTAGTATCGTGACTCCCCGATACGGGCTCGACTTGTAACGGCATTTCGCATGTTTCACGTGAAACATTGACCTAAGAGTTGAAGAAGCATGGTTCGAAAGCTCGACATGGGAACAATTGTATTGTTCTGCTTCGGTACAAGTTGTGTGGATTGTAATGTCTGGTCGGGTTAGATGGATCCCATTGCGGGCTCTGGCGGGCCTCGGGTAGCTAACTTCGTTGTCGGCAACAGTCTGTATGAGGCGGGGTATCTGCACGCGCGGGATAACCTGATTCATCTGGTTGTATCTATTAGTTGGGGGAAATGGGTTATGCCCTCTAGCTGTCCCACGAATCGCGGCAAGATCGGAAGCAGCGCTGGGTCCCCATGCTGTGTGGTCGAAAGGTGTTCTCAATCGTCTGTATTATGCGTCTGAACTAGACCGGCTTGGTGTCCTGGCTGTCTCGAGCGCAGTTTGGGTTAGTGAGTAGAGTGAGTTGGCTGCGCCCAGTTGAGCACCGCACGTGGAAGAAGAGGGTGTCCGAGCTATCCCGCGAATAGGGTTCGGGGGTGGGCACGTTCGAAGCGGGACGCGTTCCCCGTGTTTCACGTGAAACACGGGGAACGCATCGAGTTTCGGTGTGTTGGATGTTCTAGCGCTTGATGCGCATGTGTAGCTGTATGTCGATCTTGTTTCACGTGAAACGATCCTCGGCTCCGCGATCTTAAGCCGATACTCTTCCTGGACTGGGATCCAGGCTGTTCCTTTAGATACGGGAGGTCTGTGACGTCTGCATTTTCCCGTCCACAGAGACTGTGATGGAGAGAGGATTCGACGTGGGGGCTCCGACGCGAAGGGATCCAGGGCCGGGACCCTCTAGTGCGGGGTGGCTCTAACGCGGTTGTCGGGAGGCGAGATGTGGCTTATCTCATTACGCAAGTCGAATTCTTTTAGTTGATGGTGCTGAACGATGGCGATCTCAAGTGCCATAGGGGGCCTGGTGCTGCACCGCCCGAGCCGCGGGCGCTCTACCGTCCCCCAATGACGCTTGCGACGGGCCCACGATAGTTTGGCGACGCATCAACCGCACCTCGATGATGGTCGGTGGTGCTACCGCCCTCGGTCAGGCGATCAGTGATTGCTGTCGCTAGACGATTGCTTGTATAGGGCTCAGTGACGAGGGCTAGTTCATGCTTCTTGCTTCTAGCGGCATGAGTAGTTTGGGACTGATGGCTGTTTCACGTGAAACAGCGGAGTGGGTAGGGTCTGGCTCTCGATCGATCCGTGGTGATTGTTCTATGTGTCCGCGACACTTGTGGCGACCGGGATTCGCTGTGGCAGAGGAATAGCGAGGGCGGCTGGCTGGGTTCGCGTTGAGTGATCGGGAGCCCACCCAGCGGTGACGCCGGTGACATTGGCACAGCCATAGGCGCAGGGTTAAGAAGAGGCGAAAGAGCAAGCGTAATGATTCGGGGAAGAACAGGCTTAGACGCTGTAGCCGTCTGACTTTGAGGAGAAGGTTGCTAATCGATGGTGGGGCGGCTCGCCAGGTGTCTAATCAGGCAAGCACTGAGTCTGCCGTCCCGAGGCGTGCGGTGTGTTGTTCGGCAGGCGCTGTCAGCCGGTCAGAAGGAGTTGTTTCACGTGAAACGAGTCGCGAGAAACGGGAGGCGACTCAGTTGTAGGCTTTGATGGCTGCGAGGTTGAGCGTGCCCGTCTCCGGGTCCGCGTCCTCTTTTACGTAGAGGCGCTGAAGTGCCGCAGCGATACCATCCGCTATCACGTCTCTGACCTCGCCATTTTCGAGGTTGTCGCGATCCTTCTCGTTGGTGAGATAGCCAGTGACGACATGGATCTTTGGAGTGCGGAGTCGCTTCAATGAAGACCAAGTTCGTGCATGAGTTCGGCAGTCCGACATTCCGGTGCGGGCAACGACTTCGCTCTGCACGAGCTCTGCCAGTCGTTCACCAGTGGGCGAGTTCATCTCCGGTTGCCGTTCGTGGCCGAAGAAGAATGTCGCTACTCCGTTTGCGTCCTTTGACTTATTCACGTCGGCAGTGACCGTGATGACGGCGGAAGCACCCAGTTGATCGGCTTTGTTCACGTCGGCCGCGTCTCCCTGCAGCACCAGTGCTCCAGCTCCGACCGCTTCCAAGCGCCCGGCAAGGCGGGTTGCTATATCGCTGGTGATCTGTCGTTCCAGGTCTGCCTGCTCTTCGGTCATCGGCAGGGATTCGAAATCTACAACTGTAGTGGCGGCTTCGACGATGAATGTCCGTCCCGCCAGGGACGTGCCGGACGCGGCTACTCGAGCACTCTCTTCGAGTGCGAAGAGGTTTCCCGTGTCCTGATCGCGGTCGATCGCGCGCATTCCGCGCAGGGTCTGCGGGCCGGCGACGCCATCGACCTTGGTTCCCAGGCTCATCTGCAGCTCTTTGACTGCCTGTTCGGTGAGCGCAGCGTATTCGGCGTCGATGCGTCCTGGATAGAAGCCGAGTCCTGCGAGCTTCCTCTGGAGCTTGAGCACGTCGTCGCCTGTGAGCACTCTGACGGGGTCATAGCGGAGGACACGGTCGCCGATTTGATACCGAGCTCGTTCGAGCTCTGAAAAGGTCTCAGGGCCCATCACACCGTCGCAGAGGATGCCCCTAATCTGCTGGAACTGGCGAACACCGAGTTCGAAGGAGCGGTCGAATTCGGGCGAATCGGATCGGCCGACATTGAGCCCCAGTCGTGCCATCTGAGATTTGATGTTGGGTAACATCTCAGAGGTGTCCCCGCGCGTGAAGCGCGGCAGCGGGTTGTGGGTCAATGGTTTGCCAATCTTCTGTACTGCATGCCTAAGAACGTGCGCCTCGGTGCTGATACACCGAAGGCGCCTGTTGATAGTACAACAGGCGCCTTGGAAGTTGATCAGATGAACTCGGAGAGCTCTTCCTCAAGTGCCGGTTTCGGACGCGCTCCGATGATGGTCTTCGCCACCTCTCCGTCCTTGAAGACGTAGAGAGCTGGGATCGAGGTGATCCCGTAAGTGCTCGCGGTTTCGAGGTTCTCGTCGGTGTTGACCTTGACGACTGACAGCTTTTCGCTGTTCTCTTCGGCGATCTGGTCGACGATCGGGCTGACCATGCGGCAGGGGCCGCACCAGGGAGCCCAGAAGTCGACGAGCACTGGCTTATCGGACTTCAGAACGGTTTCTTCGAACGTGGCATCAGTGACTTCTGTCGACATGAGCTACCTTTCTTCAAACGATGGTCTTAAGCGAGAACAGCGGTGGTTCCGGTTTCATTCCCAGCGCACAGGGCGGCCCTTCGCACTGGGTTCAGATTCTGATACGAGTGATGTTTGTCAGGATCCGATCGGTGCCGCCACGACAGTCTCGTCGAGGCTGTCAGCGGACTGCTTCGCGGCGGCCTCGACGTCGGCGAGGTAGTGCTCGGCGTCGAGAGCGGCGGAGCAGCCCGAGCCGGCTGCGGTGATGGCCTGACGGTAGACCGAGTCGATGACGTCTCCCGCAGCGAACACTCCCTCGACGGCAGTCTTCGAGGAACGTCCTTCGACATTGAGATACCCGTCGGGTCGCAGGGACAGCTGATCAGCGAACAGACTCGTGCGCGGATCTGATCCGATCGCGACGAACAGACCAGTGACCGGCAGTTCGGAGGTCTCACCGGTGACCGTGCTGCGCACGGTGAGTCCGGTCAGGGCATCGTCTCCGTGGATCTCGGCGACCTCGCTGTCGAGAAGGAACTCGAGCTTCTCATCGGCATTCGCCCGATCCTGCATGGCCTGGGAGGCACGAAGCTCCTGGCGGCGGTGGATCAGAGTGACCTTGGAGGCGAAGCGGGTGAGGAAGGTGGCCTCCTCGAGAGCAGAATCGCCGCCGCCGACGACCGCGATGTGCTGATCGCGGAAGAAGAAGCCGTCGCAGGTCGCACACCAGCTGACTCCGTGTCCGGAGAGCTTCTTCTCATTGGGGAGGTTGAGCTCGCGGTAGGCAGAGCCGGTCGCCAGAATGACTGCCTTGGCCGTGTAACGGGCACCGAGAGCGGTCTCGATCTCGTGAGCACCGGGATTGAGCTTGAGGGTCGAGACATCGTCATAGACGACCTCGGCGCCGAACTTCTCGGCCTGCTCGCGCATGCTCTCCATCAGTTCGGGGCCTTGGACTCCTGCGGGGAAACCCGGGTAGTTCTCGACATCGGTCGTGTTCATCAGCTCGCCGCCGGCGGTGACGGAGCCTGCGATGACGACAGGTGAGAGGTTCGCGCGGGCCGCATAGACGGCAGCGGTGTAGCCGGCCGGTCCCGACCCGATGATCACCAGTTGAGTATCAGTCATGTGAAAGGATCCCTGTTTCTGCTCGCTGTTCTCGGTCCGTCACTGGGGACGGCGCGGAATGTCTATCGTATGTGTAACCGTACGGTGCTGGCGACTATTCCGCAGTCAAATGGGGCGCACAGCAAGCGGCATGCCCGCTCCGTTGGCGAGAGGCCGGCGCTGCCTCACGCCGATCGACGCTCGTTGAGCTCGCGCCTATTTGAATTCGACGGTGTTGATGGTCGCCTTGTATCCGCCGGAGGCACTGGGCAGTTCCGTGATCCAGAGGATGAGCTTGTCGGTCTCGACGTCGTCATCGAGCTTCACGGTCGCGCCGCCGTCGGAGTCGAACGACCCTTCTCCGACCTTCTTCGCCTCCTGCGGGTCATCGCCTGAGAGGATTTCGAACTTTCCGCCCGAGCTCTCCGAACTGACCTTGACCTCCTTCACGGTCGTCTCGTCCTCGAGTTCGAAGAGGAGTCCGACTCCGGACTTGAGATTGCCGAACTCCGCCGAGTTGTACCGGTCGGTGTTCCATCCGCCCTTGGTGTCCGGAATGACGAGTTCTGCTTCGTCATCGTGTTCCTCGTCGTCCCCTTCGGGGTCGAGTGCCTCGACGGACGCGATTTTCGGAGGGGTCGCCTTCGGCTCTTCCTTTTCCTGGCCTGCGTCGTCGCCGGATTCGGTCGGCTCTGAGGTCTCGGCGACCGGACCCGAGTCGCCGCCGTCAGATTTCAGGTTGATGGCGACGATGCCGATGACGATGGCTGCGAGCACGACGAGTCCGAGCACCAGCCAGAGGAACGGCTTTCGCGTAGCTGCGGGGTCGCGATCCGAGTCGCCGCTTGAAGACCCGCCTGATCCGCTTCCTGCAGCGGATGCGGTGCTCGGGGCGGACGCTGTGGCGGCAGCTGCTCCGGAACCGGCACTGCCGTTGGCTCCCGAGCTCGAGGCGCCCGCTGCGACTCCGGCTCCTGCGGTTCCGGCGACACCTGCCGCAACGCCCGCACCAGCGGCTGCAGCGCCCCTGCCGTCGCTTGCGGAGCGCTGATCTCCGGCAACCCGGTTCGAGGTTGAGTCCCTCTCAGCGCGTGGGCGTTCGCTCTGCTGCTGACGCGGCACGCCTGCCGCTGTGCGATTCTTCGGCTGGTGGGAGTTCGTTGTCTGACCGGTGTCGGCACTCGAACCGGTGTCGGCATTCGAGTCTGCGGGTTCGTCCGCGACGGAGTCGGGTGAGAGTCGGCGCATCTGTTTGGGCGGAGCGGCGGCGTTCGCCTCTTCCTGTCTGGCGGCCGAGCTCTCCTCGAGGGCGGCGAGACGGCGGCGAGCCTCCTCTTCCTTCGCCCGTGCGATGCGACGCTCGCGTTCGTACTCCCGCAGTTGATGCTCGCGCTGCTGTTCATTGGTTTCGAACATTCCGCCGAGGAACCAGGAGCCGTCATCTTCGTCATCCATGATGACTCGGGTGTCGTTGTCGTCCTCGTCATCCTCGGCGACGATGTCGATGGCCTGCGTGGTCGGGTCGGACTCCACATCGTCGCGATTCATGATCGGAGTCGTGACATTCTCGTCGTATTCGCGCTCGGCATAGGTCGAATACTGGGAGTAGGTCTGTTCGGGCTCCCACTCATCCCAATCCTGGGCGGCGTTGTCGAGCTGCTCCTTGGCGATGGGGAAGCTCGAGGCCTCACGCATCTGCATGCGATCCGCATAGCGTCCGGTGGTGTTGCCCGAGACCCCGGCGGCCAGGCCGCGGGTGCCGGGGCGGGTGATGCCGATCCGCACCAGCGCAGCCTGGACCTGGTCCTCACTGGCGGTGCTGCCGCCGATCGTCTTCGACCGTGGGGCGGGCAGGCTGGTGGCCTCATCGAAGCTGCGCGGCGACTGCTCGAACAGAGTGTCGTTCTCCGCCACCGGAGCTCGATTGACGTACCGCAGCAGGCCGGCATCCCACTCGTCGATGTAGCCGAGGATCTCGGCAACGGAACCGGGGCCGGGATCGGAGCCGGTGATGATTCCGCTGACGAAGTCATCGAGTTCATCGGAGATCTCGGGATTGAGCGACTTCGCTCGGGCGATGCGTGAGTTCTCCCGCTCGGCGGCCGGAATCCCATCGAGCGGCTCATCGGCGGGCCAGTAGCCCGTCAGAGCCGCATAGAAGAGCCGGATCAGGTCGAGGGCATCCTGGCGTGAGGCCTTCGTCGGTGTGTGGTCCTCGGGGCCGATCACCTCGGTGCCCAGGCCGAGAGCGGCGTCGATCCCGATGCCGGAGACGAGCACCCCGCCCTTCGAGGTCAGGCCGATGACTCCGGGATGGAGGAACATGTGGAACAGGCCTCGCCGGGCGGCGGTGACGAGCACCGACCCGATCTCGCCGATGAGCGCGCAGGCGGCATCGACGGGCAGCGGGGACTTGGGAAGGATCTGGCCCAAGGGGGTCGCAGCGATGCGCTTGGACACGATGTAGTCGAGTCCGTTCGAATGGCCGACGTCGAGTGTCGGTGCGATGCGCTGATCGCCGAGGATCGATACGCGGCGGGCGGCCTCGAGGACATCGGTGGATCCATCGGCATCGGCGACGTGGATGAGCACGGGCTCGTCGAGGATCGCATCGAGGCCCGTGCAGACGGCACCGACGTCGGGATTATCGAGGAGCCATCGGCGATCGACCGTTGATACGACGTAACGACCGGCGACGACCATGCCGGGTTCGATATCGATCAGGGTGACCACCTCCGCGGGGATTCAGGGCTCAGGCTGCTTTCCTTAGTTTTCCAGCAACGACGCCAATAATCGAATGCAACTCTCTGACTTTGAGCAAATAACAAGCCCCGATGAAGAATAGGAGCATCACGATACCGACGAGTGCGGAGCTCAGGAACGCCTGCCAGCGCCCGGCGAGCGAGAAGTCGGGGAAGAAGTAGAGCAGCCCGAAGCCGGCTCCCGCTGCGACGATCGCGGCGATGAGGAACTTGAGATGAGAGGTCAGGATCGTCCGCAGGTCGATCGAGCCGAGGCGTTTCGACAGGATCGAGAACGAGAGGATCATCGCGAACAGATACCCGAGGCTCATCACCAGGCCGATGATCGCCACCGTCACCGACTTCGGGAAGATCGAGGCAGAGAGCACCGCGAGGGACTGGAAGACGATCTGCGGCAGCTGGATGAGGAACGGGGTCTTCGCGTCCTCATAGGCGTAGAACACCCGCTGGGCCAGATAGTTTGCGCTGAATGGCACGAGCCCGAAGACCATGGTGACGATGACGAGTCCGATCGCCATGGCCTGCTCGCGCCCTGCTCCGGCGATGACCATGGCCACCGGAGAGGCGAGAACGATGAGCGCGGCGGTGGCGAAGGCATTGACCAAGCCGACCATCCGCACCCCCATCGAGAAGTCCTGCACGACCGCCTCGGTGTCCTGATTCGCTGCATCCCTGCTCAGCGAGGTGAACAGCGCCGTGGCCAGTGAGACCGCGATGAGCGAATGCGGAAGCATGAACACAAGGTAGGCGTTGGTGTAGGCCGCATTCGAGGCATTGCCGTCGCCGGGAATCGAAGCCCCCGAGGCGACACGCGAGATGACGAGGAAGCCGAGCTGACCGATGAGCATGGCCGCGAAGGTCCAGAACGCGACCTTGCCGGCCGTACCCAGCCCGACCCCACGGAAGCCGAAGGTCGGCTTGTACTTGAAGCCGATGCGCTTGAGCGGCCAGATCAGGATGAGTGCCTGGGCGGCCACACCGAGTGTGGCAGTGCCGGCGATGAGCGCGATCTTGTCCGGAGACCACGTCGCCAAGGTGTGCGGGGACGCCTCGTTGACGCCGAAGACGAGGATGAAGGCGGCGAGGCCGATGATCGCCACGACGTTGTTGAGCACGGGTGCCCACATGTAAGGACCGAACGAGGACTTCGCATTGAGCACCTGACCGAGCAGCGTGTAGAGGCCGTAGAAGAACAGCTGCGGCAGACACCAGTAGGCGAAGGCCGTGGCCAGAGCCATCTGCTCGGGACTCCAGCCCGAGGAGTAGAGCCAGACGAGCAGCGGGGCGGCGAGAGTGGCGATGACGCTCACCCCGGCCAGGATGAGGAAGGACAGGGTGAGCAGCCGGTTCGTATAGTCCTCGCCCCCGTCCTTGCGCTTCGAGGCGCGCACGAGCTGCGGGACGAGCACGGCGTTGACCACACCGCCGGCCAGCAGCATGTACAGGGTGTTGGGCACCTTGTTCGCGACGTCGAAGGCGTCGGCCTGGACGGCGGTGACGCCGATCGCCGTCGCCAGCATCGAGGCCTTGACCAGGCCGAGGATCCTCGAGGTCAGAGTCCCGGCGGTCATGATCGCCGAGGATCTGGCCAGGGATGAGAAGCTGGACAAGCTCTACCTCTTTTCCGGTTCGTCGTTCTTCGCGCGTGCCATCGCATCGGCGAGCTGCTCTTCGGGGATCTTCGGGCGACCGCGCCTGATCGTCTTGACCAAGCCGATCACGAATACTGCGGCCAATGCCAGTCCGACCACGGCGGTGCCGATGTTCTCCCAGTCGGCGCGAACCCTGACCAGCAGCGATTCGTCCTTCGGCAGGACGGTCCCGTCGCCGGTGACCATTTCGATCCGCGTCGGCACATCGGCATTCGCCAGGCCCTCCACGGGCACGTCCACACGCATCGTCTCCGCAGGTGGGACCGCAACGGTCTCGGTGGTCTGGGCGCGCAGCTGCGGGGTCTGCGGTTTCATCCGGATCTGCATCTTCGCCTCGGCGGTGGAGTCGTTGACGATCGTGACCGGGATCGTCGTCTTCTCGCCGGTGACGAGGAGGACCGAGGACCCCTTCTCGAGGTAGAGGCTGTCCATCGCCTGCTGACTTCCGGTCTGGGCCTCGGAGGCACAGCGGTCGGCGCTGCCGCCCAAGGTCCAGGCCACCGAGGTGCAGCTGAGCAGCTCGCGATCCATCCGCGTATCGGCACCCTCCGGGTCGGTGAAGACGCTGTTGAAGCGGGCCTGCGTGGCGCGGGTCCGGGCCAGCGACTGCAGGGCACCGGCACCGATGCCCTCGGCATCGTCGGCGGTCTGCAGGAGGCCGCGGGGTTCGGCATCGGTGCCGAGCAGCTCGTCGACCCCGGTCGGGTCGACCCACGGTGTGGAGGAGAGAGCGTCGATCGTCTCGGCCCAGTTCGCCGAGGCGGCCGTCCGCGGCAGCGGAAGCAGCAGGTGGCGCGTCCGGTAGGGGGCTTCGGACTGGATCGCGGCCGTGGTCGCGACGAGCTCCGAGACCCCGGCAGCGGGATGCTTGGAATCGATCACCTCGGCGCTCTGCTGCGTCAGCGCAGAATCGGAGACGAAGGTCTCGATCGTCGTCTCGCCGTCTCCGGTGGTCGGTGTCTGCGAATGCGCATCGTCACGGATTCCGGTGATCGAGGGCTGTTGGAGGTCATCGATGATCGCCGCCGCGTTGCCCGATTTCTGCAGCTCGTGCAGGGAGTTCCTGTCGGAGGTGCCGGCGAGCGGCCAGGCGATGTCCGTCTTGGCCTCCGGCAGGACGTCCTTGACGATCTCTCGCTGGTCCTGAGCGAAGTCGTCGAGCTTGTCCAGCCCTCCCTCGTTGAGTCCGACGAGGTCGGGATCGCCGTAGGGCAGAGCGATGACTGTGTGTTTGCGCGCCTCTTCGAGGAAGTCCCGATACCAGTCGTCGAGGCGTTTGCGCTGGTCTTCCCTGGCCTTCTTCTCCTCGGCGCTCTCTTCACCCTCATCGCTGCCGTCGGCGTTCGCTTCCGGTCCCGGCGGTGGGGTCACGGCCTCATCCGTTCCCTCCGGGGAGGGCTGTTCGCTGGGCGGCTGCTCCGCCTCGTCTTCGGGCGGCGGTTCAGCCACGGCGGCTTCGAAGGAGGCGATGACCCGCGGATCGAGCGCGAGACCCAGCTCATCGTGGTCGAGGAGATCCTTGATCGTGCTCAGCGAGCCGCCCTCCCCGATGGCCTCGTCGAGATCGTCGGGGGCGATGATCCCGTCGGCGGTGTGGCCGGGCAGGGTCACCGGCGCAAGCATGCTGACCTTGGTCTTGTCGAACTTCGGGCTCGGGTACCAGGTGGAGAAGCCGACCCCCGTAGCGAGCAGGCCACTGGCGTCGGCGAGCTGCACGGCCAGTCCGCGCGGACCCCAGGACGAGACCGGCGAGGATTTCGGCAGGCCGAGCTGATCGGCGGGCACGGAGATCGTGAACTCATAGGAGGCGCCGGGGGCGATGGAGTCATCGAAGGTCGCATCCACCGAGGTGACCGGGTCCTTGTCGTCATCGTCGGAGTCCTTCGCCGCCTTCGCTGCCTCCTTCCGGGCCTCGGGGCCGTTCTCGCCGAGATCGGCGATCATCCGATGCTGGGACTGATCGGTCTTCCACGCTTCGATCCGGTACTCAGCATCGAGATTGCGGGTGGACATGGCCAGACCGAGGTTGGGATCGGCGATCGCCTGATCCGTGGAGTTGACGATCAGCCCCCGAACCTTGAGAGTGCCGTCCTCGTCGACCCACGGAGTCACCTCGTCGAGGGTGATGGAGACTCCCGAGGAATCGCCGGAGTCAGCGGCATCGTCGGCACCGCCCGTCGAATCCGCCGTGCCTGTGCCCGAGTTCGTGCCGTCGGTGTCGGCCTGTGCGGCGGCGCTCGCTGCTGCCGGAGTCGCGCCGAGGAGCGGAAATGCGAAAACCGACCCTGCCAGCAACAGGATCGAGCTCAGCAGGGCGGTCAGGAAACGCATACGGCTAATGGGTTTCACTGCTCCAATCGGGACACCATCGGACGGGCGGCGGCGACGATTCGACGTTCATTGGCGAACGAGAGCCTCGAACGCAGGTCATTGAAGGGAACCCATGCGGCATCGATCGCTTCCTGGTCAGGATCATTATCCACGGTCAGAGTCCCCGAGCGGGCACGCAGCAGGAAATGGTGGACGAGTTTGTGGATCCGGATCCCGGTCACGGTGAACCAGTAGTCGACTGTGCCCAGCGGGCAGATGATCTGGCCGAGGATCCCGGTCTCCTCCTCCACCTCACGGCGGGCCGCCTCGGCGGGGGTCTCCGTTCCCTCGAGATGACCCTTGGGAAGACACCATTCGATCCGGCCCGCCCGGTTGATTCGGGCGATGACGGCCACGCTCAGCTCCGGGCGTGAGAAGTCGACGACGATGCCCCCGGCGGAGATCTCCTCCACCGTGGTGCGACGGGACGCTCTGGGTCCCGGTTTGGGCATCGGTATGGTCATTCTCCTACCTTAGTAGGCGATTCTTGGAAGTTTCGTGTCACGGCCTCCCGGTAGGCTGGTCACACCCCGGTCCCTGGCCTCAGTTTCGGGGTCGAAGAATTGTGAGAAGAACGCGAGAAGAAGGAGCTCGGTGGATCCGCAGACCGCGCACGCCCGACTGCATGACAAGCTCGATGAGCTCGAGCACATCCTCGGCCCGCTCGGGCAGCGCTTCTCCGAGGCCGGGTTCGAGCTCGCGCTCGTCGGCGGCTCCGTCCGTGATGCGCTGCTCGGCCGCCCGATGCCCGACCTCGACTTCACCACGGATGCCCGTCCCGATGACATCCTGAGCCTGATCTCCGGCTGGGTCGATACGCACTGGGACATCGGCCGCGAATTCGGCACGATCGGGGCGATGAAATCCGGCGTGCAGATCGAGATCACGACCTACCGCGCCGAGGCCTACGAATCCGACTCTCGGAAGCCCGAGGTGCGCTTCGGCAGCGATCTCGACGCGGACCTCGTGCGCCGCGACTTCACGATCGGGGCGATGGCGATCCGCCTGCCCTCGAAGACCTTCGTCGACCCGCATCACGGATTCGACGACCTCATCGCCGGAGTGATCCGGACGCCCGGGGCCGCCGCCGACTCCTTCTCCGACGATCCCCTGCGGATGATGCGGGCCGCCCGCTTCACCGCCCAGCTCGGACTCGCCCCCGCCGCCGAGGTGGAGGAGGCGATGCGGAACATGGCCGAGCGGATCTCGATCATCTCCGCCGAGCGTGTGCAGGTCGAACTCGTCAAGCTGATGACCGGAATCGACCCGGCCGCGGGCATCGACCTGCTGGTGCGCACTGATGTCGCCGACCATGTCCTCCCCGAAGTTGCGGGACTGCGGCTCGAGACCGACGAACACCACCGGCACAAGGACGTCTATCAGCATTCGCTGACGGTCCTGCGCCAGGCCGTCGAACTCGAGGAGCGCTATGCCGCGCGGCAGCGGGAGGCCGGACTCGATCCGAAGGACCCGCAGCACCTGAGCGTGCCCGACTTCACCGTCCGCTTCGCCGCCCTCATGCATGACATCGGCAAACCGGCGACCCGCAGGTTCCAGCCGGGCGGTGCCGTGACCTTCTATCACCACGATGCTGTGGGGGCGAAGATGACGGCGAAGCGGATGAAGGCGCTGCGCTTCGACAAGGACACGACGAAGGCGGTCGGCCGCCTCGTCGAGCTTCACCTGCGCTTCTACGGCTACGGCGATGCCGGGTGGACCGACTCGGCCGTGCGCCGCTACGTCACCGACGCCGGGCCGCTGCTCTCCCGCCTGCACATCCTCACCCGCGCGGATGTGACCACGCGGAACAGGAAGAAGGCCGATCGGCTGGCCTTCGCCTACGACGATCTCGAGGCACGGATCGAGGCCCTGGCCGAGCAGGAGGAGCTGGCGGCGATCCGCCCCGACCTCGACGGGCGGCAGATCATGGCGATCCTCGACATCGCGCCCTCGCCCTTGGTGGGCAAGGCGTACAAGCACCTGCTCGAGCTGCGGATGGAGCACGGACCTCTGGGCCCGGAACGCGCCGAGGCGGAGCTGCGGGCCTGGTGGGCCGAGAACGATCCCGCGGAGTCAGGGGCGCCGGCAGAAGGCGGGTCCGCGGGGACTGTGGACTAAGTCGATCTCGCGGGGACTGTGGACTGAGACACTCCCGCGGCGAACGAGGTCTGAATTCTCACCCCCGACTGTTGCAAGCTCACGCGGTGCTGATAGCTTCGGTTTCAGATGAATCTGTGCTCGGCGTCACATGCGGTGCCGTCGACGAGAACGTGAGGAGATCACAATGACGGTGACCGACGATTTCCGGGCGGCCAGGGACACGCTGATCGAGCTTCGCAGCGACTATGAGGCCGCGCGTGAGCGTTTCGAATGGCCCCGCTTCGAACACTTCAACTTCGGCCTCGACTGGTTCGACCGGGTGGCGGAGAACAATGACAGTCCGGCTCTGTGGATCGTCGAGCAGGACGGCTCCGAGGGCAAGTGGAGCTACGCCGAGCTCTCGGCCCGTTCGAATCAGGTCGCGAACTTCCTGCGCCGAGCCGGAGTCAAACGCGGTGATCACGTGATGGTGATGCTCGGCAACCAGGTCGAACTGTGGGAGACGATGCTCGCCGGCATCAAGCTCGGTGCGGTGCTGCTGCCGACGACGACTCAGCTCGGGCCGATCGATCTGAGCGACCGTGTGGAACGCGGCCAGGCCGAATTCGTCGTCGCGGGCGTTGCGGATGCCGCGAAGTTCGATGATGTCGACGCCGAGGTGGTCCGCATCATCGTCGGTGGTGAGGCTTCCAGACAGCAGGACTGCGCCTACTCCGAAGCCGATGAGGAATCTACCGACTTCGATCCGCAGGGCAGGTCCCGCGCCGACGATCTCCTGCTCCTCTACTTCACCTCGGGCACGACGTCGAAGGCGAAGATGGTCGCCCATTCGCATGTCTCCTACCCCGTCGGGCATCTCTCGACGATGTACTGGATGGGCCTGCAGCCCGGAGACATCCATCTCAACGTCGCCTCTCCGGGCTGGGCGAAGCACGCGTGGTCGAACATCTTCACCCCGTGGATCGCCGAGTCCTGCGTGTTCCTCTACAACTACACGCGGTTCGACGCGAATGCGCTGATGGAGACCATGGACCGGGTCGGCGTGACGAGCTTCTGCGCCCCGCCGACCGTGTGGCGGATGCTCATCCAGGCGGATCTCGGTCACCTGAAGAACCCGCCGGCGATTGCGCTCGGCGCCGGTGAGCCCCTCAACCCTGAGGTCATCGACCGGGTGAAGAACGACTGGGGCGTGCTCATCCGCGACGGGTATGGGCAGACCGAGACGACCCTGCAGGTCGGCAATTCCCCCGATCAGGAGCTCAAATACGGCTCGATGGGCAAGGTCCTGCCCGGATACGACGTCGTCCTTATCGACCCGGCCACCGGGGAAGAGGGCAATGAGGGAGAGATCTGCCTCCGCCTCGATCCCAGGCCCCTGGGACTGACGAGCGGCTACTGGAGCAACGACGAGAAGACCGCCGAGGCCTTCGAAGGGGGCGTCTACCACACCGGTGACGTGGCCGAACGCGATGAGAACGGCTTCATCACCTACGTCGGACGCGCCGATGACGTGTTCAAGGCCAGCGACTACCGGCTCTCCCCGTTCGAGCTCGAGAGCGTGCTCATCGAACACGACGCGGTCGCCGAGGCGGCAGTCGTCCCCTCGCCGGACCCGGTGCGCCTCGCGGTGCCGAAGGCCTATGTGGTCGTCTCCGAACGGTACGAGGCGAATGCGGACACGGCGCGCGAGATCCTCGCCTACTGCCGCGAGCATCTGGCACCGTACAAGCGGATCCGCCGCCTCGAGTTCTCGGACCTGCCGAAGACCATCTCCGGCAAGATCCGCCGCGTCGAGCTCCGAGCCCGTGAGGACCAGCTCCACCCGTCCAGCGGAGAACCGGCCGTCGAAGGCAAGGAATACGCCGACACCGATTTCGACCTCAAGGGCTGAACCCGGGAGGCTGTCGAGCCCGGCGCTCGCGGGCCCCACCGCCGGTCGATTCGGCTCAATCAACGCGGAGCTCGAAAAAGTCGTCACCAGCGACGACTTTTTCGAGCTCCGCATTGCTGTCCGGGTGGGTACCGGTTTCTGGGCGTCGACTGACCGTCTGCGGCAACGACTGACCGGGGTTTTCGCGGGAGGTAAGGGAAGGGCAAGTCATTGAATGTGAGCAATGCCGCACTCGGGGTAGTTGATTCCTCGCCGAGGGGCTAAAATTCCTGGTGAGCAGGGTTGCGGGATGTTACCGGCCATACCGCCGAGTAACTACAGGGGGTGCCGCAGGTGTCGATTCAGCGGTTTTTCACGATCTACTAAAGATCGCGTGCGACACTGAAATGCATCTCTGACCTTATCGAACCTCGTCGCCACGCAATGCGGCAGGCTGACTGACCTGGAGGACCTTGGGTGGCTAAGGGACAAAATCAAGCCAGAACCAAAGGCAAGAAAACAAAGAATCTTCTCAACTACCCGCGTGCGGGTGTGAGCGGATGGACTCGTTTTCTGCCCAGCATCCGCGTGCTCGTCGTCGGCGGACTCAGCCTCATCATCGCACTGTGCGTGCTGTTCTCCATCGGCTATGCGACCACGGATGTCCCTGAGCCCAACCTCGAGGCGACCGGTCAGACATCGACCATCTACTACAACGACGGCAAGACGCCCATCGGCCAGTACAAGGTCGAGGACCGCAAGTCCGTCCAGATCGACGAGATCTCGGAGCCGATGCAGAAGGCTGCCATCGCAGCCGAGGACACCTCGTTCTACGAGAACCGCGGCATTTCGATGAAGGGCCTCTCCCGTGCCGTCGTCGGCGTGGCGACGAACAAGTACGCCGGTGGCGGTTCGACGATCACCCAGCAGTACGTGAAGAACTTCTACCTGACGAATGAGCACTCCTTCGATCGCAAGATCAAGGAGATGTTCATCTCGCTGAAGATCGATCAGCAGCAGAGCAAGGACGAGATCCTCGCGAACTATCTCAACACGATCTACCTGGGTCGTCGTTCCTACGGCATCGAGGTCGCGGCTCAGAACTACTTTGACAAGCCCGCCAAGGATCTCAACGTCAGCGAGTCGGCACTGCTGGCCGCGATGATCCAGCGACCCGGTGTCGCCGATCCCTCTGAGAACCCCGAGGCCTACCAGGGTCGCTTCGACTATGTCGTCCAGTCCATGGTCGACGAGGGCTTCATCACCGAGGAGCAGGCCGCGAAGGTCGAGATGCCCGACGTGAAGAAGGCGAACAAGGAGTCTTCGCTCTCCGGTCAGAAGGGCTACATGTGGGACTTCGTGCGCCGTGAGGCCATGGCGAAGCTCGACATTGACGAAGCTCAGCTCGATCGCGGTGGCTATAACATCGTGACGACCTTCGACAAGGATCGGATGAAGGAGGCCGAGAAGGCCATCCAGACCCTGCCGTCGAATCAGCCGAAGGGGATGCAGGCCGGTCTCGTCTCGATCGACCCGGACAACGGCGGCATCGAAGCCTTCTACGGTGGCAAGAACTACCTCGATCAGGCCTTCAACGCCTCGACCCAGAGCCATGTTCAGGCAGGCTCGACATTCAAGCCCTTCGCCCTCGTGGCCGGGCTGGAGAACGGCGTGCGACTGACCGATACCTACCCGGGCAATCCTACGACATTGAACAACGACGGAACGCCGTGGCCGGTGCAGAACTTCGGTAACTCAAGCTATGGACCCGTAAGCCTGCTCAAGGCCACGCAGAACTCGATCAATACGGCCTATGCCGCACTCAACTTGCAGGTCGGACCCGACAAGACCGTCGATGTCGCACAGCGAGCCGGACTGAGCGGCAACTGCACCGATGAGCAGATGTCCTCGGGCGACACCGGCCAGTGCACGATCGAACTCACCCCGAACGCGGCGAACGTGCTCGGAACGCCGAGCGTCAAGCCCATCGACATGGCCAACGCTTATGCAACCTTCGCCTCCAACGGCGTTCACCACGAGACTCATGCGATCAAGAACGTGACGCAGGGCGCCGAGGACAAGGAAGTGTACAAGGCTGAGACCAAGGGCAAGCGCGTCTTCGATAAGGCCGTGGCCGCGGAGACGTCCTACGCTCTGCAGCAGGTCGTCAACGGGGGCTCGGGCAGCTACGCCGCGAACCTCGGTCGTCCCGCAGCCGGTAAGACCGGTACGACAAGCAGCAACAAGGCAGCCTGGTTCACCGGGTACACTCCGAATCTCGCGACCTCGGTGGTCCTCTACCGTGAGGTCGACGGGAAGTCTGTGTCCATCGGCGCCTACGGCGGTCGCAGCGAGGTCACGGGCGGTTCCTTCCCGATCCAGGTCTGGACCACCTATATGAAGGGTGCGCTCGAGGGCGAGAAGGTCGAACAGTTCCCCGAGCGCGGAACCCTGCCTGACAAGCCGAAGCCGGAGAACACGAACGCTCCGGCGGCTCCGCCGAAGACACGCGCGCCCAGCGGAAGCAACAGCGGCAGCGACGGTGGAAGCGGATCCGGGAAGACCAAGGCGCCGGTCGAGGAGCCCAAGGACGACGAGGACAAGAAGAAGGACTCCGACTCCAAGGACGACGGCAAGGACTCCAAGGATGAGGACGGCCGTGAGGACAACGGCTCCTCGAAGGACTCGGACAAGGGTTCTGATGATGGCAAGGAGAAGCCTGCGCCTTCGGTTCCCGCTGATCCACCGAAGAAGCCGAAAGATAGCGAAGGCAATTCCAACGATAGTTCTGGCGGTGGATCATCAAACGGTTCGAACGACAATAAAGAAGGTGAGCTCGGAGGCGATGACTGACGCCCGCTGACCGCTAGCATCGAGTCATGCCTTCGAAGCCCAGCACCCGGATCGCCGAGCCACTGCTCGGCGGTCCGGACGGCATTCACCTCGCTGCTGCCGGAGCCGGATTCCGCCGCGGACAGGCCTATGTCCTCGCCGGCCTGCTCGGCCTGACGACCTTCCTCGCCCTCGCCCTGCAGGGTCCGTGCCTGAGCTCGGGATACGAACAGCCGGCCGCCTCGGCGAGGATGTGCGCGGGACCGCTGTCCACAGCGTTCCTCGGCCACGTCAACCCCGAGGTCGACGGCCGCTCCCATGGCGGCATGGCCGGTCTCTCGGTCCTCGAGGCACGACTGGCCGACCTCATGCGGCTGATGACCGACGACGTGTCGGTGTTCATGGTCGCCGTCCTTCTGCTCAACGTCCTCGGCATCGCCGCGCTCGGCGCCGGTCTCCTCGTGCTCGCTCGGAGCCGCGCCTGGCTGGTGGGGATCTTCGCCTCCCCGCTCATCCTCTTCACCCTCGGCTCCACCCTCGACCCGGTCGCTCTGGCGCTGGCAGTGTGGGCGATGGCGCTCTTCGCAGGCTCCCCGCCCCTGCGACCTCGTCCCTGGCTGTCGGGTCTGCTCCTCGCCGTAGCGGCCTTCATCAACCCGCTGGCACTCCTCGTCCTCCTCGCCCTGACCCTGTCGGGTCCGCACCCGGCTGGCCGTCTCGCACCGCGCAGCCCGCGGATGATGCTCGCGGCGGCAACGATCACCTCGGCGATCCTGCTCGTCCTCAACGGCGACGCCATCGACCGGGTCATCCACTGGCTCTCCGACGCCGTCGACGGGGGCTCCTTCGCCGCGATCCTGCTCATGGCACAGCTCGGCGACGCCGAGGTGTGGGCACCGGTGTGGATCATCGGCAGCCTCGGTGTGGTGGCCGCGGTCGCGATCTCACTGTTCATGGTCCGCAGGTCCGGGCTGGACCCAGCAGTCTCGGCCTGCCTGCTCATCGGCGGCTGCCTGCTTCTGGCCCCGGGCCTGATGCCCTGGGACAGTCTGTGGCTCCTGCCCTTTCTCGTCCTCGCCGTCCACCGCTGGTGGGTGCTCATCGTCTGGGCGTGCGCGGAGACCGTCTTCGCGATCGGAATCCAGCTCGGAGACATCATCGGCTTCGACACCGACAAGGGACTCGAACCGGCGTTCGTCGCCCTCTTCACCCTGCTCCGCCTCCTCGCCCTGGTCCTCGTCGTCATCTTCGCCGGTGAGAACCTCTACCGACGGCGGATCCGCGGTTGCCTGCGCCCGGTGGGACCACCTCGGCGCAGGGACGGCGAAACCCACCCCGACGTCGCATTCCCCGGTGATCGGCTGTCCCCGGACGAACCGCCTCGGCGGGGATCTGCGGCGACCGTGGCCGGCGACCCGGACGAGACCGGCGCCCACGATGCCGACGCCGTCCGAGGTGGGCAAGGGCACGGGAATCGGACATGACAGGCCGGACCGAATTCGACTAGACTAGGCAGGTCTGTTCCCATTTCGCGCCTACCGCGGGGGACGGAGCGGACATGCATATACCCTCCTGCCATGGAACGACCATGGCCGCAAAGACCAGAGGAGGTGGGTGACACATGCGTCATTACGAGCTCATGCTCATTCTTGACAACGAACTCGAAGAGCGGACGTTGGCTGAGACCGTGGACAAGCTGATCAAGGTTGTCCCGGCTGAGAACGGAACCGTCGACAACGTGGACATCTGGGGACGTCGGCGCTTCGCCTACGACATCCAGAAGAAGTCCGAGGGCTACTACGTCGTGGTTGATTTCCACGCCGAGCCTGCAACGACCAAGGAACTCGATCGCCAGCTCGGACTCAACGAGTCCGTCCTGCGCACCAAGATCCTCCGCCCCGACGCCAAGTAAGGCGTCACGCTACCTCGCTTCAAGGAGCATTCAATGGCAGGCGAAACAGTCATCACGGTCGTCGGGAACCTGACAAGCGATCCCGAACTGCGCTTCACACCCAACGGTGCTGCTGTCGCAAACTTCACCGTGGCCTCGACGCCGCGTATCTTCGACCGTCAGGCCAACGAGTTCAAGGACGGGGAAACCCTGTTCCTGCGCTGCTCGGTCTGGCGTGAAATGGGAGAGAACGTCGCCGAATCCCTGCAGCGGGGTACCCGGGTCATCGTGCAGGGCCGGCTGAAGTCACGGTCCTTCGAAACCAAGGAAGGCGAAAAGCGCACCGTCATGGAACTGGACGTCGACGAAGTCGGCCCCAGCCTGCGACGCGCAACCGCCCAGGTGACGAAGAACCAGAGTGGCGGAGGCGGCAACTCCTATGGCGGCAACTTCGGCGGAGGACAGGGTGGTGGCTCCCAGCAGGGCGGCTTCCAGCAGCAGTCCCCCGGCTGGGGCAGCAACCCGCAGCAGGGCGGCCCTCAGGGCGGCCAGCAGCAGGGCGGCGGCCGCCAGGGTGGTTACAGCCAGGGCAACAACGGACCGGCGAACGACCCGTGGGCATCATCGAGTCCACAGAACGACAACGGCGGCTGGGGCAACCCGGGCGCCGATGAACCCCCGTTCTGACCACGTTCTTAGACATTTCGTAAACAGGAGATACTCATGGCAAAGCCAGAGATCCGGAAGCCTATCAAGAAGAAGGCTAATCCGCTCAAGAAGGGCGAAGCGGCGACGATCCACTACAAGGACACCGCTACGCTCCGTAAGTTCATTTCCGACCGCGGCAAGATCCGTGCTCGTCGCGTCACCGGCGTGACCGTGCAGGAACAGCGCGTCATCGCAAAGGCTGTGAAGAACGCCCGCGAGATGGCACTTCTGCCCTACTCGAGCTCAGCTCGCTGATCGAAGGGAGAGAAACATGCCTAACCGCAAAGTGATTCTGAACCAGGAAGTCGACGGCCTCGGTGCCGCCGGCGATGTCGTCGAGGTTCGTGCCGGATACGCACGCAACCTGCTGCTGCCCCGTGGCTGGGCATCCGCTTGGTCTGAGGGCGCAGAGAAGCACATCAATGCTCTCCGCAAGGCTCGTCAGGCCAAGCAGATCGCCGACCACGACGAGGCCGTCAAGGTCAAGGGCGAGCTGGAGTCCAGCTCCGCTCGCATCGAGATGAAGTCCGGCAAGAACGGTCGCCTGTTCGGCGCCGTCACCCCGGCCCTCGTCGCCGAAGCCCTGCAGGCCGCGACCGGACACGACTTCGATCGTCGTCAGGTCGCCCTGACCGGTCACGTCAAGGCGCCCGGCAGCTACACCGCTGTCGTCCGCGTCAACGACTCGATCACCGCGAACGCCAAGTTCGAGGTCATCGGCAAGGCCTGATCCACCGGATCGGCTGAGTGGGCCCGAGCGATCGGGTCTGCTCACCGGGCTGCGTCCCAGTGATCAACAGCTATACAACGCCGAGGCGGTACCCCATGAGGGTGCCGCCTCGGCGTTTCTGTGTGGGTGGGAGTTTTCGGGCGGGGCGTGTGGGCGTGGGGGGTGTGACGTGAGCGTCTCGCGGGGCTCGAGCGCTACGTCCTACAGGGAGTGACACATCGGCGCAGGAGTGACACGTCCTACCGGAGGGACGGGGCGTTGTGTCACGCAGTGTAGGACGTAATGCGCGCCCGGTACGCGACGGCGCGTGGGATGCGCGCCGGGACGCTACGGCACGCGTTATGTGCCAGCGTCAGACACTTGCACCCGGGCACGTGCCAGTGCCCAAGCACGTGGGCCTCAGGCGAAGAGCTTCTGACCGATCATCGTGTCGCCCTCGGCCACCCCGGGTGGGATCGCGAAGAGCGCCGAGCCCTGATGCTGCAGGTATTCGGTGAGCAGGTCCTTCTGCGCCATCTTCTTCAGGATCGGGTAGAAGTTCGTCCGTGGATCGCGCACATAGGCGATGAAGAACAAGCCGGCGTCGAGGCGGCCGAGCGAATCATTTCCATCGGTGTAGTTGTATCCGCGACGAAGCATGAACCGTCCGTCGTTGTGCTCGGGGGCGACGATCGAGACATGGGCTCGGGGGTCGATGGCCGGTTCGCCCTCGGCGTCTTTCACGGCGAAATCGAGCGGGGTGAACTCCTCGTCGGCGTCCGGTGCCGCCACTGACTGCGGCGCCCCGTAGCGCTTGTCGCGACCGATGATGTCCTCCTGCTCGCCCAGGGAGACGCGATCCCAGATCTCGAGGAACATGTGGATCTTGCGCGCCATGAAGTAGGTGCCTCCGGCCATCCACCCGTCGGAGGCCGGATCGTCGCCGGACTGGACCCACAGATGCTCCGCGAGCTGTTTCTGCGCGTCCTCGCGTTTGAGGTTGTTCGTCCCGTCCTTGAAGCCGAAGAGATTGCGCGGCGTCTCCTGCGACGTCGAGGTCGAGGAGGTGCGTCCGTACCCGATCTGGCCCCACCGCAGCTTCGCCGTGCCGAAGGCGATCCGAGTGAGATTGCGGATGGCGTGGACGCAGACCTGCGGATCATTCGCACAGACCTGAACGAGGAGGTCGCCGTCGGATTCGTCGGATCGCAGCGCCTCGTTCGCGAATTTCGGCACCCCATCGCCGAGGATGGCAGGCATCTTCGACTTCAGTCCGAACCGGTCCCTGCCCGACTTCGACTCGAAGAGGGTGCGTCCGAACCCGAAGGTGATCGTCAGCCCACTGGGCGGGTAGCCCCACACCTCGCCCGAGTCCTTCGGCGGGAGTTCGGTGTTCGCGTCCGGAGTGCCGCCGACGAGGTCGCCCGCCGTCATCTGCTCGGCCGCGACGGTCCAGTCCTCGAGGAGGAACGTCAGGGAGTCGATGTCCTCGTCGACGATGTCGAAGGCCGCCGTGTACATATTGTCCTGAGCCGGCGTGAGGATTCCCTGCTGCACCGCCTGCCGGAAAGGGTAGCTCAGCTGCGTCGCGGAGCGTTTGTGCTCCTGAGAGGCCCGCACGCCGTACCCGACGGCACTACCGCCGACCCCGGCGATGCCGAGGGCTCCGGCGGCCCCGCCGAGGGCGAAGAGGCGCCTGCGACCGATGCCGCGGAACCGTCCTTCGGCCGACTCAGAGGGTCCGGCGGTCTCCGCCGAGGCGGAACCCGCAGATTCCGCCTCGTCGGACTTGTCGCTGTTCGTCATTCGCTTCTCGACCTCAGTGCAGGACCGTTCCGCTGACCTTCGACAGGGGTTCGCTCAGGGCGTTGACCGCATCGGAGAACTCCTGCTGGGTCTTCGTGTAGTCGGTGTCCTTCGGAGCTTCGCCGGCGTCCTTCTGCACGCTGGCGACCTTCGAGTAGTCCTTGTAGAGGACGTTGCCGTCGTCGTCCTTGCCGTCCGTCTGCTTCTCGAGCAGCTCGTTGACCTTGTCGAGGTTGTGGGTGATGCGCTTCGCGAGATCCGGATCCTGCTCCTCGACGAGCTTCTCCACGTTGCCGTAGGCCACCTCGGCGCCTTCGACGTTCGCCTTGAAGTCGTAGAGGTCGGTGTGGGAGAAGGTCTCCTCCTCGCCGCCGATCTTCGACAGGGCCACCTCTTCCATGAGGTCGGAGGCACCGGTGGCGACATCGGAGAGCTTGAGCTCGAACTTGCCGCTGGCCCCGTCGACCTTGCCGTAGACGAGGTCGTAGAGCGTCTGGGTGTCCTCGCCCAGCTGATCGGCGACCTTCTTCCGGTCGGCCTCGGATTCGAAGGCGAACCCTTCGGACTTCCCGGCGAAGAGATCGGCCTCGATGCGGTGCCAACCGGTCCAGTCCTTGAGGACCTCGGGGTCGTTCGGCTTCTTGCCGGCGTCGGCCGACAGGTCCTGCACGCGTGCGTCCAATGCACCATCGAGGTCACCGGCCTCCTTGACGCCGAAGGATTCGGCGGTCGGCTCGATGCGCTCGTAGTGCTGCCTCGCGAGTGGGAACAGGGCCTTGGCCTTCTCGGTGTCGCCCGAGGTGTAGGCGTCGGTGAACTCCTTCGTCGCATCGACGAGCTGCCCGACCTGGTCCTTGACGTAGCCGGTGTAGTTCGTGATCGCCTCGTCTTCGGCTGCCTGGACGTCATCGGAGACCGTAACCTCTTGGCCTTTGGTCACGGCGAGTTCGGCCAGTCCGACGAAGTCGCCGACCATGTTCGGCTTGCAGGCCGTGTAGTAGGTGCCTTCGTCCAGCGCCGTGGTCAGCGTGGCGGTCGTGCCGGGGCCGATGTTTTCCCGTTCCGATTCGATCTGCAGCTTGTTCTCGGCGAGGACTTCGAACTCGTTGGGCTTGGTGCCGTTGTTGGTCACCGTGAACGTCACTTTGCCGGACGGGAACTCGGCCGGGGAGACATCGCAGGAGTCGTCGGTGATGGTCACCGTGACACCGTCCCCGTCTCCGTCGCCGGAAGCGGACTTCTGATTCTGGGGATTGTCGGTGCAGGCCGCCAGGGAGAGAGCCATGAGCGTGGCTGTCGGGAGGGCGAGCAGAGCGGTGTGACGTTTCATTGTCATCCTTGAGTGGTGTGGTGGGGCATTGACTGATGGGGCGGACGGGTCACCGTCGGGGCTCTCCGGTGTCCGGAGGGCCGGCCGAGGGTGTCACCGGGCTCTCGCGGCTCTCGCTTGTGGCGAGTGAGGGAGAAGTCTGTGTGCTCGATTCCCCCGCCGAGGTGGGGGTCGAGGAGGTGGTTGAGCGAGGGGTCGAGGAGGACGTCGGACGAGAAGTCGAGGAAGAGGTCGAACCGGGCGCCGAGGTGCCGGCGGGGCGCGTGCGCCCGTGCACCTGGCGGGCGAAGAGGACGACGACCGGGACGATGTAGACAATCCATCCGATGGTCTGCAGCACTGTCGGTTGCACGTTGACCTGGAAGATCGCCTGGCCGAGCACGTAGAGCCAGTAGATCGGGGAGCCCGGACCGGGCAGGGCGCCGCTGAAGTCCCAGGCATGGTTCATGATGCCCGGCAGCACTCCCGCCTCCTGGAGGTCGCCGATCCCGTAGGAGAAGATGCCGGCGGCGACGAGGATGAGTAAGTAGCCGGTGACCGAGAAGAAGAGCTTCATGTTGATGCGTCGGGAGCCGCGGTAGATGATCCAGCCGAGGACGACGGCCAGGATCAGCCCGACGATGACCCCGGCGGTGGTGGCCAGGACGCTGTTCTCCACCGAGGAGCGGACCGTGGCCCAGATGAACAGTGCCGTCTCCGCGCCTTCGCGGCCCACGGCGAGGACGGCCAACCCGACGATTCCCCACCCGGAGAATCGCTTCGACAGGGACCCGGCCAGCGAGGATTCGAGTTCGCCCTTGAGATGCCGGGAGTGTTTGCCCATCCAGAAGATCATGCCCGTGACCAGAGCGACGGTGACGATGGAGAGGCTGCCGCCGATGATCTCCTGCGCCTGGAAGGTCAGCGTCTTCGGACCCCAGGTCAGCAGGGCACCGATGGTCAGCGGGATCAGGGCGGCCAGGCCCACGGCCAGCCAGAGCTTGGGCAGCACATCCCGGCGGTCGGTCTTGACGAGGTAGCCGACGAGGATGCCGATGACGAGAGTGGCCTCAAGGCCCTCACGCAGGGCGATGAGGAGATTCGCGACGAACATCCGACCTTCTTCTGTCTGTTCGCCGAGGTGGCAGGGATGTGTCGCCTCGGTGTTCCATTGATCAAGATAAATTGCATGAATTTAGCCTTACCTAAGGCTTCAGCGAAATCAGTGTACATCGTTGGCCGGGGTTACGGTCGACAGGCGGGTGTGCAACAGTGGATGACGCGACATTTCCGGGCCCGAGTCGCCCTTGCACGAACGAACGGAGCACCCATGGGAAGGCTGTTCATCAGCGCCACCAATCGGCTGATCGCCTCGATCGTTCTCGGTGTGATCGCCGGAATCCTCGTCGGATTCGGGGCCGGAGCAGCCCTGGGCGCCTTGGTCGGCATCACCGTGGTCACGACGGTGTTCGTCGTCCTCGGCACCGTGGTGCTGTGGCCGATGGACGCCGAGGCGACCCGGTCCAATGCGAAACGTGAGGACTTCCGGCCCGTCGTCGACGAGGTCGTCATCACCGTGGCTCAGCTGCTGGGCATCGGCGGCATCGTCGGCCTGCTGATCCTGGGCGGATCGGATGCCGGTGCGTGGCCGGCCGCGATCGCCCTCCTCGGCGTGTTCATGTCCTGGGCGGGTCTGCAGCTGCTCTATTCGGCCCGCTATGCGTTCCTCTACTTCGACCGCCCCACGCCATCGGGGATCGACTTCAACACGGGCACCACCCCGAACTACCAGGACTTCCTCTACTTCGGCTTCGCCGTGGGGATGACCTTCGGCGTCACCGACACGAGCGTGTCGACCACCGAGATCCGAGCCGTGGTGCTGCGCCACAGCCTGCTCTCCTACGTCTTCAATGCGGTCATCTTGGCCACGGCGATCAACCTCGTCGTCGGTGTCTTCGCGGGGTGATCGCCCGGGTCACACCGGCGCCGAGGCGGTGCTGCACCGGTCGACCGGAGCTGAGCTCAGGAGATTCGGGCCGTGCCGAGGCGGTCGTGCTTGCCTCAGCTCCTGCTGAGATCGGTGACGAGGGAGTCGATGAAGGATTCGCAGGCGGCGATCTGGCTCAGTTCGATGAACTCGTCGGGGGCGTGGGCCTGGGCGATGTCTCCGGGGCCGCAGACGACGGTCGGGATGCCGGCGTTGGAGAACAGGCCCGCCTCGGTGCCGTAGGTGACCTTGTCATCGGTGGCGATGCCGCCCCAGCTGGCAGCCAAGGACACGATTTCTGCATCGGCCGGGGTCTCGCAGCCGGGGGCGGCAGCGGTGACCGTGAAGTCGACGCCGGCGGCCTCGTTCTCGGCAGCCATCTGCCTGCCCAAGCGCTCGGCCTCGGCGCGGAAGCGGGCGATGAGGGCCTGCTGGTCGACGGCACCCAAGGACCGGAATTCGAACTCGACGCTCGCCTCGGCGGGGATGGTGTTGATGGCGATTCCGCCGGTGATCGTGTTCGCGGTGACCGTCGTGAAGGGCACGACATAGGCGTCGTCGAAGGGTCCGTCGGTCCGGAATTCGGCGGCTACGGCGTGGACGAAGGCGACGAACTCGGCGGCGTAGGCGATCGCATTCACGCCCTCCGGGGTCAGCGAGGAATGGGCGGCGACGCCGTGGAAGTCGACGCGGAAGACGTTCATCGACTTGTGGCCGCGGATGACGCGCATGCTCGAAGGCTCGCCGACGATACAGCCGCGCGGGGCCAGGCCTTTCTCGGTGATCGTGTCGACGAGGTCGATGGCGCCGACGCAGCCGATCTCCTCGTCGTAGGAGAAGGCGAGATGGATGGGTTCGGCGAGCTTCGCGGAGGTGAGCTCGGGAAGCTTGGCGAGGATGACGCCGATGAAGGACTTCATGTCTGCGCTGCCGCGGGCATAGAGCTTGCCGTCGCGGGTGTCGGGGGTGAACGGCTGACTCGACCAGTCCTGGCCGTCGATGGGGACGACGTCCGTGTGACCGGAGAGGACGATGCCCCCGGAGGTGGAGCCGTCGGCGGCGGGAATCGTGGCCAGGAGGTTCGCCTTCGTGCCTTCGGCATTGGGGATGTGCTGCGAGCTCAGTCCCGCCGCTTCGAGGCGGGCTTCGACATGATCGATGAGCGGGAGGTTCGTGTCCCGGCTGGTCGTATCGAATCCGATGAGTTCGGTGATTTCGCGGATGGTGGCCTCGGCAGGCTGTGCTGACACGGCTGCTCCTGACTGTGCTCGGAGGTGATTCGGCGATCGCCTCGGGGTGATGCCTCAGGGGTGAGGGATCGACGACCTGACCAGGACACCTTACGCTCGCTGTCTTCGGCGCAGTCCGCGCGGGTCAGACTGCGAGATGTCGGCACAACGACGTGAGACTGGCTGAACGACGTAAGAACGGCACAACGACGTAAGAACGGCACAACGACGTGAGACTGACACAACCTACCGAAGCACCTGTAGGTTGTGTCAGTTCTAGGTGTGTCAGCTTCGCTGAGGGGTGCGCAGCGGTTCGGCGAGGGGTGCGCAACCGCTCAGCGAGGGGTGTGCAGCGGCTCGGCGAGGATGAGCAGGGCATGATTGCGTGCCTCAACCCCGGACTCCGGGATCGCCGCGGCCAGCTCGGTGCGCATCGCCGTCCTGCTGGGGTCCGGCATGGTCAGCTGTGCCGAGTGGGTGAAGATCATCGACAGCCACGCGTCCGCGGTGAAGTGCAGCGCCTCGTCGAAATGACGCACACTCGCGGTGAACCCGTGCCTGTGAAGGTCCTCGAGCGCCGGGTGGTCGACCGGGGCGAAGCGGTCCGGTCCGGAGGAGCTTTCGTCTGCCTGCGAATCCGCGGCGTGCCCGAGCGTGGCGGTTCCTCCCTCGGGATGAAAGCGATCGGCGATCGCGGTCAGGCGCTCGCTCACCTCTCCGAGAGCCTGAACGTCGTTCCAGGTCAGGGCCAATCTTCCGCCTGAGGCTAGGATTTCGCGGATACGTGGCAGGGCTATTGCGGGGTTGACCCAGTGGAAGGATTGCCCGAAGGTCACGAGGTCGAAGGTCCGGCCCACCGCCTGCCACTGCTCGAAGGTGCTGATCTCGACGGGCAGACCCTTGGCTGCGGCGATGGCCGCCATCTGATCATCGGGCTCGACGGCGAGGACGTCGGCACCGGCAGCGGCGAGCTGCGTTGCGAGGATTCCGGTTCCGGAGCCGACATCGAGAATGCGCAGGACCTCTCGCCGAGGAGGTTCGACTGGAGCACCCTAACCGGCCTCGAGGATCGCCGCGATGAGGGATGCGGGATAGCGCGGCCGGAACCGGTCATAGTCCTCGGCCACCTGGCCGAAGGATTCCGCCCGACCGCGGTCATCGAAGTACGCCATCATCCGAGCCTAATCGCCATCATGTCCGTTTGGGCTCAGAAGTCCATATCCTCGGCGCGCGGGAACTCGGCGAAGGTGCCGCCATCCTCGATCGGTGCCAATTCGAGGTAGCCGGGGCTGTCATCGTCGATGAAGAGCAGAAGCATCGCGCCGGACGTGCCGGCATCGAGGACGATGCGCTTCGACCAGTCACCTTCGCCGCCGACATCGTCGCGACTCTCATCGTCTGCACGCGACCGAGGACGCATGCCGATGCTCGGGCAGGAGCCGCATGTGCACTCGTTCGTCACGACCACCTCGGCGAGGTTGTCCTCCCAGAGCCGCCGCTGTTCGTCTCTGATGGGCTCTGGCGGGTCCCACACCTCACGCTGTTCCTCGGTGAAGCTCGCGTAATCGGTCTCGTCAGGGGACGCGGTGGCGCGGCGAATCATGAGCAGCGCCGCTTCGCGTTCGTTCGGCGTCAGTTCGCGAATCATGCGTTCACGGTACCAATGCCGACGCACCGACGCCGGATCCTGATGGTGCCTTCGAACCCTCCTGCGGTGCCTGGCCCGACAAGTTCCCAGCCGCGGCACAGCCCGGGGATGCCCGCCCCGGCGGTCGGCTTCGCTAGAGTCGGTAAGAGGAGAAGGGGGAATGATGTCGATCGACAAAGCACCGAATGTGCCGCAATTCGGCGGCCCGGCCGAACTCACGCCGGAGGATCAGGAACGGGCACGCGGCCTGCGCCGGATGCGCACTCTCGCGCTGTCTCTGCTCATCCTCGCGACGCTCATCTTCCTCTCCACCCACCTCTTCACCGACAACACCGGGGTGTGGGGCTTCGTCTCCCGCGCTTCCGAGGCGGCGATGATCGGCGCGATCGCCGACTGGTTCGCCGTCACCGCGCTCTTCCGGCACCCCCTTGGCCTGCCGATCCCGCACACCGCGATCATCCCCCGCAAGAAGGACACCCTGGGGGCGAGCCTGTCCGCGTTCGTCGCCGCGAACTTCCTTCACGCCGAGGCAGTGTCGACGAAGATCCGGTCCGCTCAGGTCTCGCACCGGGCCGGCGAGTGGCTGAGCAAGCCGGGCAACCGGGACATCGTCGTCGACCGTGCCGCCGGCGGTCTCGAATATGTCCTGGCCCGCATCAACGACGATTCGGTCGAGGCGCTGACCAGGAACGTCATCATTCCCAGACTCGTCGCCACGCGTAAGACTCCCGTGCTTGCCCAGCTGCTGCGTCAGATCGTGCTCGACGGCGCCCACCACAAACTCGTCGACCTCATCGTCGCCGAGGCCTACACCTGGCTGGGCGACAATCCGCAGGTCATCGACGAGATCGTCCACAACCGAGCACCGTCCTGGGTGCCCGACTTCGTCAACGAGCAGCTGGCCAACCGCCTGCAGCGCGAAGTCCTCGGCTGGGTCGCCGACGTCCGCGACAACGAATACCACAAGGCTCGCCAGGCCCTCGACGCCTGGCTCGTCGACCTCTCCGACGACCTCGACTCGGAGTCCTCGCTCTCCCAGAGGGCGGAGGTCATCATCAACGACCTCCTCACCCAGGACGGCGTCGTCGGTTCGGTGCTCGAGATCTGGACCTCACTCAAGCAGCTGCTGCGCCAGGCCATCATCGACACCGACGGCGAGGTCCGCGGCCGGATCTCCGAGCTGATCGGCGAATTCGCCCAGCGCCTGCAGACCGATACGGAGTTCGCGACGAGGATCGACGACCAGATTGCGACGACCGCCGGAGACCTGGCCGAGAGCTTCGGCCCCGAGATCGCCAGCGTCATCTCCGACACCATCGAACGGTGGGACGCCAAGGAGGCCTCGGATCGGATCGAACTCTATGTCGGCCGGGACCTGCAGTACATCCGCATCAACGGCACCGTCATCGGCGCACTCGTCGGACTGCTCATCCATACGGTCATCGTGCTGCTGCCCTGACAGAATCCGGAAGGCAGGCTCCGTCGCTCACTTCGACTCGGGAACCGACGGAGGCGAGCAGAAGGCCGGCAGCAAGGTGGCCACCTGCTCCTTGATCCACTCGATTGCACCCGCGCGGTCGGCGATGAAGTCGCGCAGAGCGCTTTCGAAGATGCCGTCGAACATCGTGTAGGCGGCACGAGACTCGACGAGTGGTCGGCCCCCACTGAGATCGGCGTATCGGGTCACGACTCGCCAGATCATGTCCTCGAGTCCCCTGTCGATGTCATACACATCCTCCCGGAGCTCCTCCTGGAACATGCTCTGCGAGCGGAGGTCGTACCAGAGCCTGTGCATCGAGGGTTCTTCGGTCAGTGTCTGCACGAGTTTCTCGGCGAACCCCGTCAAGAGTCCCTCCGCCGTGCTGGAGTCCTCGACCACCGAGTCGTAGCGGTGCATGCATTGCGTCTTGTAGTGCTTGACGCAGAAGACGATGAGTTCGGTCTTGTCGCGAAAGTAGTAGTGGACGACACCGTGGCTGAACTCCGAGTTGGCGGCGATCTCTCGCAGACTCGTTCGGGCATAACCCAATTCGCCGAGTGTTCGCAGAGCCGATTCTGCGAGCTTGATTCGGCGTTCGTCGTAGCTGCCGGCGCCTCTTCTGCTGCGGGCAGAATTCGCCGGAGTCCGGGTTTGTGCCACCTGTCGATCGTAGCCGTCGCGCACGTTCTTATCAAATGGTCTGGACACTTGGTCTTGACAGCTGTCAAGAAAAAATGTGACGCTGGTCATCCAGGATGGAAGTCATGGCAAAGGAGCCAGAATGTCAATCTATGACCTGAAGGGGCGTCGAGCACTGGTAACCGGTGGGGCGCAGGGACTCGGCGAATCGTATGCACGCGCATTGGCCGCGGCCGGAGCGCAGGTGGCGATCGCCGATCTCCAAGACAGAGGCGCCGAGGTTGCTGCAGACCTGGGAGAGGGCCATCACTTCGTCAAGCACGACGTGGCCGACGACACCTCGTGGCAGGAAGCCATCGATTCGACGGTCAGCGCACTCGGCGGCCTGGACATCCTCATCAACAACGCCGGGGTGGAGATCACCAGCCTGCTCACCGATATCGACGCCCACGAGGCAAGAAAGCTTCTCGACGTCAATGTCCTCGGGACGATCCTCGGCCTCAAACACGGTCTGCGCGCGATGCGACCCGGCGGATCGGCAGGCGAGGGCGGGACGATCATCAATGTCGCCTCGGTGGCGGCCAGAATCTCCTTTCCCGGGATCGCGGTCTATTCGGCGACCAAATCGGCGATCGACCGCTTGACCAGAGTCGCGGCGATGGAAAGCGGAAAGCTCGGCTACGGAGTTCGCGTGAACTGCCTCCTGCCCGGGCTGGTTCCCAATGCGATGGGCGCCGCTCTCGCCGGTGATGTTGCGGAGATCGGACTGTTCGACAGCCCGGAAGCCGCAGTCCAGGCAGTCGTGGAGCTGACCCCGTCCGGGCGGCTGGCCGAAGAGAAGGACATCACCGAGGGGCTGATGTTCTTGGCCTCCGATCAGTCCCGTTTCGTCAACGGCGTCGCACTGCAGGTCGATGGCGGAATGGGTATGTGAACCCGCACGAGGCCGAAGAGTCCATACACAGCAGAAATGAAGAAGGAGACACCGATGTCCGAACAGTCCAAACCCGTAGTCGTCTATGGAGCAAGCGGATACACGGGACGAATCATCTGCGAGTATCTGCGCCAATACGGAGTCCCATTTCTCGCAGCGGGACGAAATGAACAGCGCCTCAAGGATTCGATGAGATCCAATGTCCCCGGCATCGAAACCGCAGACTATGAAGTGAGCGAAGTGGCCGACGAGCTCGGAGCGCTGACCGAACTCTTCACCGGCGCCGAGGTGGTTATCAACACCGTCGGACCATTCAGCAAATACGGGCCCACAGCCGTCGAGGCAGCACTTGCCGCCGGAGCCCACTACTCCGACACCTCTGGGGAGCAGGATTGGCTGATCACCTGCGCCGAGCAGTACGGACAGCAGTTCGCAGAGAAGGGGCTCCTGCTCTCGCCGGGACTGGCGCAGATGTATACGATCGGTGAGATCGCTGCGAACCTGTGCCTCGAGACACCCGGCCTCGACACCCTCGATATCGCAGTGTTCTGGGGCGGGAGTCCGACGATCGCGTCGACACAGACGATTCTTGTCAACGCCGCGACCTCGAAGGCCTACTACCTCGAACGCAATCAGTACACAGAATTCGACCCGAACGAAGGACTTGTGCCCCTCGTCGTTCCAGGTCAGCACGAACTCGCTCAGTCTCTGCCGTGGGGCGGCACCAGCCATCCGGTGTGGTTCAAGAACGACCCTCGTGTCGCCAATGTGAAGGCTCAGGGCGGTGTGTTCAATACGCCCTTGATGCGCGGCGTCCCGGTGATCGTGGCCAATGCTCTGGAACAGACCAAAGACATGTCCGAAGCCGAACGCGACAAGGTGCTGACCGAGACCGCTGCACAGGTCATGAGTGAAATGCCGCCGCGGGAGAATCCGCTGGTGAACAAGTCACTCGACTCCGTCCACGCCAGCGGACCGCTGGGGCGGGCACACTGCGTCATCCACGGAAACAGCAACTACCAGCAGACTGGTCTGCTCCAGGCATACGGCGCTTATCACCTGCTCCAGCAACCGCCTCGGCGGGTGGGCTTCGCTTCGGGGTGTCAGGCCTTCGGCCATGAACAGCTGCTCGGGGTCCTCCGGGAATTCGGGCTGGTCGCCGAACCCGTGCTCACGGTCAACGGCTGAGGTGGGACCGGACCTCCACGAAAAGGACGACGAACATGCGACTCTCCGATTTCCTTGACAAAGGCGCATCCATCGACCCGACCGCACCGTGTCTGACCACCGATGGGGAGACGCTCAGCTATGAGCAGGTGCGCAGCCTGTCCGATCGGATCGGCGCAGGACTCGCGGCCAGAGGCGTCGGGCCGGGAGACAAGGTGGCGATCATTTCGGGCAATGATCCGATCGCATTCACCTGTGTCTTCGGCATCAGCCGGATCGGAGCGGTCTGGTGTCCGATCAACCCACGCAACGAGGCTCACGAGAATCGTGAACTGCTGGATCTCTCGGAATGTGCCACCGTGATCTATTCGAATGCCTACACGGAACTGGTGGGACGCATTCGCGAGGATCTGCCGAAGGTTCATACGTGGATCTGCCTCGATGCGCAGCCGGACAGCGGTCTCGGGTGGGACGAATTCCTCGTCGGCGGTCAATCGACGCAGGCGACCGGCGCACCGGTGGGTGACCTGGCGATGGTCGTCGGAACCGGGGGGACCACCGGTAAGCCGAAGGGCGTGATGCTGTCGAATCGGAATCTCGAGACGATGACTGCACTGACCCTGATGTCCTACCCGTTCACGAAGAGACCGATCTATCTGGCGATGGCGCCGCTCACGCACGCTGCCGGCGTCCTCTGCTTCCCGATACTGTCTCTCGGAGGGGAGATCGTCATCATGCGCAGTGCAGACGTCGGTCTGTTCCTCGCCAATGTGGAGAAGCACCGGATCACCCATTCTTTCCTTCCACCGACGATCGTCTATATGATCCTCGCCGAGGCGGGACTCGAATCCACAGATATGAGCTCGCTGGAATGCCTGTGGTACGGGGCTGCCCCCATGTCGCCCGCACGATTGGAGGAAGCACTGGAGAAGATCGGTCCGGTCATGGCGCAGCTGTTCGGGCAGACCGAGGCACCGATGATGATTTCGACCTTGGCACCTGACGACCACTTCCTGCCGGACGGGCGTGTGGCAAAACAGCGGTTGTCCTCCGCAGGCAAGCCCACTCCACTGTGCACGGTCGAGATCATGGACCCCGACGGGAAGCTGCTGCCGCGGGGTGAACGTGGAGAGATCGTCGTGCGCGGGTCACTCGTGATGGACGGCTACTACCGCAATTCCGCGGCCACCGAGGAGGCCACTCGATTCGGATGGCATCATACGGGAGACATCGGCTATCTCGACGAGGAGCACTACCTCTACGTCGTCGATCGGGCCAAAGACATGATCATCACCGGGGGCTTCAATGTGTACTCCACCGAGGTCGAGCAGGCTCTGCTGTCCCATCCCGCCGTTCAGGACTGCGCCGTCATCGGACTGCCGGACGAACACTGGGGTGAGATGGTGTCCGCCGTCGTCCAGCTTCGCCGAGGTGGTGAGGCGAGCAGCGATGAGCTGCGGGCACATGTGAAGGCGCGGATCGGGAGCGTGAAGACCCCGAAGCGCATCGAAACCTGGGGAAATCTGCCCAGATCCAAGGTCGGCAAGGTTCTCAAGGTCGACATTCGTGACGAGTTGATGAGAGACCAGAGCTGAGGGAGCCGACCAGGAGAGAGTGGGTAGTTCCTTGACTCGGCCGACGGCGCGATCACGGAACTCTGCGACCATCGAGGTCACAATGCATCGAGATGTTCTGTCCTGCATGCCGGGTTCCCCGAACCGAGAGTCGGGTTTTCCGCGACCGAGTGATGGGACGGCTTCATGGTCGCGCAGGTTCAGGTGCGAAAGCCTGGAGACATGACAAATTCTCAGCTTCCCGCCATCATCGCGGCCTCACACGTGACCAAGCACTACAACCAGACCTATGCGCTCGCCGGCGTCGATCTGAGCATCGGACTCGGCGAGTCCCTGGCAATCATGGGCCCCTCGGGATCCGGCAAGACCACCCTGCTGCACTGCCTGGCCGGAATCATCCGACCAGACGAGGGAGTCATCCGGCTCCAGCCCACCGATCGCACCGCCGCAGCCGAGATCACCTCCCTCAAGGATTCCGGACGGACCGCTCTGCGCCGGGAGGTCTTCGGCTTCGTGTTCCAGCAGGGCCTGCTCCTGCCCGAACTCACCGCCGAAGACAATGTCAGCCTGGCCGCAATGCTCGGCGGCATGACACGAGTCGAGGCCACCAAGCACGCGCACGCCTGGCTGCACCGACTCGGACTCGCCGAGCACCTGGGCAAGCGAATCGGCCAGCTCTCCGGCGGCCAGGCCCAACGCGTCGCCATCGCCCGCGCCCAGGTCACCCAGCCCGTGGTCACCTTCGCCGACGAACCGACCGGCGCCCTTGACTCCAGAACCTCCGCCGAGGTGCTCACCGAACTCCTCCACTCGACCGTCGGGCGCGGCTCGACCTTGGTCGTCGTCACCCACGACGAAACCGTGGCGGCCCGCTGTTCACGCATCGTCCGCCTCGCCGACGGACGCATCGTCTCCGACACGGCGAATCAGTCGGCCGTGCACGACCCGGCCCGGGACCAGCCGACCGTCTACCGGTCGGCGGAGAACACCCGCTGAGCGCTGCCCGACTGCGTAGCAGCGCACTCGACCTCGCCCGAACGAACACACCGCACGTCCCGCTCAAAGGAGCCCTTGTGTCCACTGCCCTCCGCGCCGCCCCTCTCGTCCTGGGTCGCAAGACGCTGACATCCTCGAACGCGCTGCTCGTGGCCGGCGCCTTCTTCGCCTGCACCACCCTGTTCCTCACGGTCGCCGCCGGCGCCTGGATGTTCTTCCAGATTCCCCCGTCGACCGACCCGGCCGCGCAGGGACTCGACGCGACCTACAAGATCCTCGCGACCTTCGCGACAATCCTCCTGGTCATTCCGGCGAGCACACTCGCCTCCGCCTCGGCGACCCTGTCCGCGCGACGCCAGGACGAACGGCTGTCGACGATGTCCCTCCTCGGCGCGAAACGATCATCCATCGTCGGCATCGCCGTGGCCGAACCCCTGGTGCCCGCGATCTGCGGCATCATCCTCGGTGTGATCGGATACCTGGGACTGGCCTGGCCGGTCAGCTATATCCACTTCCTCGGCTCGCCCATCGGCTATGAGAACCTGCTCATGCCCCCGCTGCTCGTCGCCGGGGTCATCGTCTTCCTCATCCTCGTCTGCATCGCCTCGGCGCTCATCGGACTGCGCAAGGTCGCGATCTCACCCCTGGGTGTGCGGACGAAGGCGCTGGAGCGGAAGTTCCCGATCGTCCGCGTCATCCTCACCGTGGTCGCGATCATCATCCTGCCCTTCCTCGTCGCCCTCGCGAAGGGCGGCAGCTTCGGGTTGGGAGTGCTGATCGCTCTGTCCATCGGGGTCTTCGTTCTCGGCCTCATCGTCGTCGACCTCCTCGGCGGGCTTCTCATCAGATGGTTCGCTCATCTCAGCGGCAATCGGGCGAAGACTCCCGAGCGTCTCATCGCGGCCCGGCTGGTCTCGGACGAGCCGAAGCGGTTCTGGCGCCGGGTCTCCGGTCTGGCCATGACCGCCTTCGTCGCTGCGGTCGGCGGCAGCGGCATCTCGCTGATGCTGTTGGGAATGGAAGCCGCCGATGACCCGAACGCCGGAATGCAAACCGCCGACATCATCCTGTTCCAGGACATCTTCACGGGAGTCCTCCTCGTCATCGGCATCTCGATCCTGCTCATCGCGGTCTCCGCCATGATCAACCAGGTTGCCGATGTCTATGATCGTGCCGACACATTCCAGGACCTCTACGCCGCGGGCATGGACCCGGCCACAATGCACCGCGCCATGGTTCGCGCCGTACTGGGACCCGTCATCTGGGTGTCGCTGCTCGCCGGTGGTCTGGGGCTGTTCCTCGTCCTCCCGCTGGCCGGTGCGGCGCTGGTGCTCAAACCGGTCACCTTCCTCACGATCCTCGCCAGCGTGGTCATCGGCGTCGGCATCATCCGCCTCGGCCTGCAGGTGGCCAAGCCGATCCTCGTCTCTGTCGCCACCGCGGGACGTTCGCGGGAGTGAGGCGAGGGTCGGGTGGGCCGTCCGGCTCGGTCTCGGGCGGGGCTGAGGAAATATTTATGGTTGCTAACTCCCATAAATAGGTTAGGGTGAGCTTAGTCGGCAGAGAACGTGTCGACCCCACCCTCAGCCGCTCGGCGTCGCCGCCCCACCGACAGGACGTGATCATGACCGATGATCCGCAAGCCACACCCGCCCCCGTGACCGATGATCAGCACGCTTCACCCGCCCTGCACCCCGGGCCCGCCCGCAGGTGAAGGTCCTTCTCACGATCGTCTTCCTCGCCTATCTCGCGCAGATGACACTCAACCCGATCATCGCGCCCTTGGCCAGGGAAGTCGGTCTGGCGGAGTGGCAGATCGGGGTGACGATCAGCACCGCAGCGATCATGGTGGTGCTCACAAGCCAATTCTGGGGCCGCCGTTCCCAGTCCTGGGGCAGGCGGACCGTGCTCATCACGGCCCTGAGCATCGCCACGATCGCCACAGCCGCCTTCGCGTTCGTTTCGCAGCTGGGAATGACCGCGGTGCTCGGCGGATCCGCGCTGTTCACCCTGTTCCTGCTGCTGCGCGGCATCGGCTTCGGCTCCGCGATCGCTGCGATCCCGCCGACCGCCCAGGCCTATATCGCCGATGTCACCGTCGACGAGGCGGCCCGGGTCAAAGGCATGGCCGGAGTCGGCGCGGTCCAGGGCATCGCGATGGTCGCCGGTGCCGTCGTCGGCGGTGCACTCGCCGGATTCGGCCTGCTCACCCCGCTCGTCGTCGTGCCGATCCTGCTCGGAGTCGGGCTCGTCCTCGTCCTGTTCGTCCCCCGCCGCGAACCCCGCCACGAACTCATCGCCGACCCGGCCCGCATCCGCCCGGCCGACACCCGCGTCTGGCCGTTCCTGCTCGCCGGTTTCGGCCTCCTGACCTCCCTGGGCTTCATCCAGGTGATCTGCGGCTTCATCATCCAGGATCGGCTCGCCCTCGACGCCGAGACCACGGGACTGGCCACCGGCGGAGTCCTCCTGGCGGCAGGAATCGGGATGGTCGTGGCCCAGAGCATCATCGTCCCCCGCAGCGGATGGACCCCGCCGACCCTGCTTCGCGTCGGTGCCGTCATCGCCCTGCTCGGCTTCCTCATCCTCATCCCGGATCTGGGACTGTGGTCCATCGTGGCCGGAATCCTCCTCATCGGCCTCGGCATGGGCATCGGAATGCCCGGATACACGGCCGGGCCGACCCTGCTGATGAGCCGCGAGGAACAGGGCGGCCTGGCCGGACTCATCGGCGCCACCAACGGCCTGACCTTCGTCGTCGCACCCACCGCGAGCACCGCGCTCTACGGCCTGTGGCCGCCGCTGCCGGTCATCGTCGGCGCGGTCGTCCTCGGCCTCGTCGCCGTCTTCGTCTTCGCCCACTCCCGCTTCCGTCGCCTGCCCGATGTGGCCGCGGTCGACGCCGACAGGCTCGCCCGAGCGGCGGAAGGCACAGGCGCGGGACAGGCCACCCTCGGAGACTAGGAGTCCGCACGCGGGCGGAGCAGAGGTTATGGTCGAGGTATGGAGCTGAAACCGTCGGCCGCTGAGGGCCCGGACCATGTGCCGAGCGTGAGGATCCGCCCGGCCGCGCGCGCCGAGGTGGGCCGAGAGTGAGTCCGGCAGCGGGCAGACGCGGACGGCCGCCGCGGGTGACGCGGGAGCAGATCGCCGAGGCGGTGCTCGAGGTGGGATTCCCCGACCTGACCTTCGCCGCCGTTCGCCAGCACCTCGGCGTCGGAGAGACGACCCTGTTCCGGCACGCTCCCGACCGCGAGGAACTGATCAGGATCGGTCTCGAGCGCGTGCTCGAGAGCATGGAATGGCCGAGCCTCGATGGCACCTGGCGGCAGATGCTGCGATCGAC
This sequence comes from Brevibacterium sp. GP-SGM9, assembly GCF_047300845.1. Lineage (NCBI taxonomy): Bacteria > Bacillati > Actinomycetota > Actinomycetes > Micrococcales > Brevibacteriaceae > Brevibacterium > Brevibacterium sp. GP-SGM9. Next base: position 2,547,775 of record NZ_CP178563.1, read on the forward strand.
CGCGCTCGCGGCCTGGAACGTCTTCGAAGCCCATCCCGGATCCGCGACCGAAGTCTCCAGCGGCACCGTCCCGGCCACAGCCATGGAGTACATGGGCACCGTAAGCGCGGTGCTGCTGCGGCACGGCTTCACCGCGACCAACGCGGTGCTGGCCTGCGACCTCGTCTTTGACCTCGTCGCCGACAACCGACGTGGGGTCGAGCACATCGATGCGATCGTCCCCTCCTCCAACAAGGGACGGGAGAGTCTGCGCGAGCTGGTCCGTCCCACCGCCTCGGTGCGTCCGGCCGAAGTACCCCCGGAGCCGGCAGAGGAGGAGCGCGAAGCCATCGCCGAGGCGATCCGGGGGTCGATCTCGGCCGAACCCCTCGACTGGTTCCTCGGGAAGCTCGAGGTCGTGCTCGACGGCATCGAACGGTCCCTGGCCCCACCGACACCGACCGAAACCGGCTGACCTGGGACGGAGCGGACCGCCTCGGCGAGGGGCCGGATCCGATGGCCGAGGAACTCCTCGGTCATGTCATGGGCGCGTCCTAGCATGGCGCTCGGGGGGCCATCGAAGGCACGCTCCGAGGCCGGGTACAGTTGGAGGGCGCCGCCGCCGGGCACCTGCCCGGGCCGCAGTCGAGGGGCCGACCAGCTTGAGGAAGAGGAAGACGAGTGAGCAACGACCAGGGGTATGACGGCCTGAGGACTCCGCCGCAGGATGTCGAGGCGGAGCAGAGCGTGCTCGGTGCGATGCTGCTGTCAAAGGACGCGATCGCCGACTGCGTCGAGACGATGAGCGGCGACGACTTCTACAAGCCCGCTCACGAGACCATCTACGAGGCGGTCCTCGACCTCTATTCGAAGGGTGAGCCCGCCGATTCGGTGACGGTGGCGAACTATCTGACGAAGACCGGCGACCTCTCCCGCGTCGGCGGAGCCGCCTACCTGCACACCCTCATCTCCTCGGTGCCCACGGCCGCCAACGCCGGCTACTACGCCGCGATCGTCAGCGAGCAGGCGGTGCTGCGCCGCCTCGTCGAGGCCGGCACCCGCATCGTGCAGATGGGCTACGACGCCGAGGGCGACACCGACGACGTCGTCAACCTCGCGCAGTCCGAGATCTACAAGGTGACCGAGCGCCACACCACCGAGGACTACGTCATCCTCTCCGACATCCTCGGCGAGGTGGCCCAGGAGATCGAGCGCAACGGCGACACCGACGGACAGACCGCCGGCGTGCCGACCGGATTCACCGAATTCGACCTGCTCACCAACGGTCTGCACCCGGGCACGATGATCGTCATCGCCGCCCGCCCCGGAGTCGGCAAGTCGACCCTGGCCCTGGACTTCATGCGTTCGGCGGCGATCCATCACGGCCAGGCGGCCGTGTTCTTCTCCTTGGAGATGGGCAAGAACGAGCTCGTCATGCGCTTGCTCTCGGCGGAATCGGAGATTCCCCTGCAGAACCTGCGACGAGGCGAACTCAGCCCCCATGACTGGACCACCTTGGCCGCGACGGAGTCCCGGATCAATGACGCCCCGCTGTTCGTCGACGACTCCCCGAACATGGCGCTGACCGAGATCCGTGCGAAGTGCCGTCGGCTCAAGCAGCAGCATGATCTCAAGATGGTCTGCGTCGACTACCTGCAGCTGATGAGCTCGGGCAAGCGCGTCGAGTCGCGTCAGCAGGAGGTCTCCGAGTTCTCGCGTTCGCTCAAGCTGCTGGCCAAAGAGCTCGAAGTCCCGGTCATCGCGCTCTCGCAGCTCAACCGAGGCAGCGAGCAGAGGACGGACAAGAGGCCGATGATCTCGGACCTGCGCGAATCCGGATCGATCGAGCAGGACGCTGACATGGTCCTCCTCATCCACCGTGAGGACATGTACGACAAGGAGCACGAACGCGCCGGCGAAGCCGACATCATCGTCGCCAAGCACCGTGCCGGTCCGACGGCCGACATCTCCGTGGCGTTCCAGGGCGCGAAGTCCCGGTTCGTCAACATGCCGCACTAAGGTTCAAGAGTCGTCGACCGATGGGAGCATCCATGCCACCGAGCAAAGCGCGCAGTCTGCTGACGCTGCTGATCATGGTGGCGGTGGTGTTCATCGGCTTCGCGGTGGCATTCGCCGTGACTTACCTGTGGCCGTCTCTGCTCTTGGCGGGCATCATCATCGCCTGCTGCGCGTTCATCGTGGCTCTCATCGGCGTGTACAAGGCGATGGGCCGCAGATGGCCGCTGTGGTTAGTCGGGCCCGCCGTCGCGATCGCCGGCATCGGGACGATCATGCTCGCCGAAGACCTCGCTCTGGCCAAGGTCGGCGAGCTCACCGAAGTCGTCGTCGTCGACCACACCGTCGAGCACGAAACCGTCCATGACTCCACCGATCCGAGCCGAGACGTCTACACGCACGAGTACACCCTGGAGAAGACCGACGGAACGCCGGTCGACCAGCCGATGATCTACCGCGGCAAAGACGGCTTCGACGACATCGATGAGGGCGACACGATCACGGTGATGATCGACCCCGCGGGAAATGCCCCCACCGAGCCCGCCGACCAGGTGGACCTGCCTGCCGATATCGGCATTCTCATCGTCGGTTCGGTGCTGAGCATCGGAGCCTTCGGCGTGTGCGTCCTGGTGGCGGCACTGAGATCGCGGGAACCCCAGCGGGTGCGGTAGCCCCGAGGCGACTTCCACCCCGTCCTCAGCTTCGAACCCCGAACTCGGACCAGCCTTCTCATAGTTCAGTGAACACTGTATGGTCAGTGTATGCTGACTATCGCTTCGAGGCTCGATGCTATGAATCGACTCGGTCGCGCCATGGCCGATTCCACCCGATCGCGTATCCTCCTCTCCCTCCTCGACGAACCCGGCTACCCGGCCCAACTGGCCAGAGACCTGGAGCTGACCAGGACGAATGTTTCGAACCATCTGGCCTGCCTGCGCGGATGCGGCATCATCGTCGCTGAACCCGAAGGACGACAGACCCGCTATGAGATCGCCGACCCCCACCTGGCAGCGGCACTCAATGCCCTCGTAGAGGTGACCTTGGCCGTCGATGAGAACGTCGAGTGCCTCGACCCGGACTGCGCGGTCGAAGGGTGCTGCGAGAACTCGGTGACCCGATGACGGCGACCGACGTGAACCCGACCTCGAAGGCGGTCCGGCCATTGCCGAGCTCGGCGCGGGCGGCGACTCTGCGACGACGGATCCGGATCATCGTCGCGATCACGATCACCTGGAACGTCATCGAAGCCGTGGTCGCGATCGCCGCGGGAGGAGCAGCCTCCTCGGCGGCCCTCATCGGCTTCGGTCTCGATTCGATCGTCGAGGTCCTCTCCGCCGCGGCCGTGGCCTGGCAGTTCGCGGCCCCGAACCCGGAACTCCGAGAGAAGACGGCCCTGCGGGTGATCGCCGTGTCCTTCTTCGCTCTCGCCGCATACGTCGGCCTTGACGCCGTGCTGTCTCTCACCGGCCTGCGGGATCCCGAACACTCCACCGTCGGCATCGTCATCGCAGCCCTCAGCCTGCTCGTCATGCCTTTCCTCAGCTGGTTCGAACGGCGCACCGGACGCGAACTCGGATCCGCCTCGGCGGTGGCGGACTCTAAACAGACCCTCATCTGCACCTACCTCAGTGCCGCCCTGCTCGTCGGGCTGCTGCTCAATAGCCTGCTCGGTTGGGCATGGGCAGATTCCCTCGCGGCCTTGGTCATCGCGGTCTTCGCGGTGCGGGAAGGCCTCGAAGCCTGGCGGGGCGATGCCTGCTGCGCGGCTCCGGTCGCCGTGCTCACGGGAGAGCGCGAAGCCGAGTCGTGCTCCTGCGCCGATGAGGAGGCGTGCCGCTGCGGCTGAGTTACTGGGGTGAGGGCACTCGCTGAGTATTCTCAGGGCAGGGGATCAGTCGTCGAACTCCACGTCGACTCGTCGCGCCTGGCGCAGGGCACCGATCGCCTCCGCCTCGGCGGTCAAGGCCTTCTTCTCTTTCGTGTGCACCGTGTCGAACAGTGAGAACGTGACGGTGAAGTTCGAGTTTTTCTTCCGCCCTCGCCAGGTTCCGGCGATCCTCCCGTCGACGAGCACCGCTCCGGGTTCGCCGACGGTCTTCCACACCGTGGAGTGATGAACTTTGTCGACGATCGTCTCCCGGTCCCTCATCTGCGTATACGGGTCTCGGGGCGGCAACAGACGGACTCCCCGCGGCATCTGCACGGAATGCAGAGCATCGACATCCTCGGTGAGCATCCACGTCTTCCGCCCGAATCGGATCTCGGTCAACTCACCCTCGAGCAGGTCCCACCAGGCCGCAGCCTCGGTGGAGCGAATCCCGAGCCAGGCAGCGAAATCCGCCCGTGTCGAAGGCCCATAGCAGTGCAGGTAGCGACGAAGCAGGTCCGCACGGGCGGCGTCGATCGTCGATGGGTCGAGGTCTGTTTGGCGCGATTTCTTCGGCCGGTCCAACCACTCATCGACGAGCACGAACGGTGCCGTGTTCCCGTCCCGGGGAGCGAAGCAGAGAATCTGGCGCAGCGTGAGAATCCGAATGCAGAAGTGCACGACTCCCTCGCCGAGGCTCTGGCCCTTTGCGTACGGCCCCTCCTTTACCCAGATCTTCCGCTGCCCGACGGTCAGCGAGTCCGCCATCGCGCGGGCGAGCTCCTCGCCGAGTTCGGTGATGGTCATTCGTTGACCGCGGAGGATCCCGTCGATCGCCTCCTCCGCCGAGTTGACGAGTTCACCGAGCTCCACACCGAGATCGTCAACGGACTGCTCGACGCCGAGGACGAAGTGACGCAACGACTTCTCGGTTCCCGGGAGCACACCTGTGGTGAAGAGATCCAGGTCCGAGGTGGGGAAATAGAAGGGCGCACCGCGCATGCACCAGCTCTGCAGGAGGGTCCTGTCTTCGGCCACGGCCGAGTCGAGCCTTTCGCGGGACATTCCCTCCACTCGGGCGTACAGGGCGGTCAGACCGGAACCCGGCGGGCTGTTCTGGATCCCGCACGCGCCGGCGGCCCTGAGGAGGTCCCGCTCACCCAGTCGGCCGTCGAGGTGATGTGATGCGAGCCGAAAGGCGATGACCTCGTCCCTGGCAGCGGTTTCATCCATACACCGAGACTAACTTCCCATCCGGCCTGCGTACCATTGCTGACATGGACACCACGCCCAACGACCTGCTGGTGCTGCTCACCGTCTCCCGCTCCGCCAAGTTCGCCATCGCCGCGCACACCCTCGGGGTCAATCACACGACGATCTCGCGGCGCATCGCCGCGCTCGAGAAGGCCCTGGGCGGACGTGTGCTCTCCCGTTCGGCCGAAGGATGGGAGCTGACCGACCTGGGCGCCGAGGCGGTCCGAGTGGCCGAACAGGTCGAAAGCGCCGTGCGCGGCCTCGGTGATTCTGGGCAGGCACCCGACTCGGTGACGGGAGTGGTGCGGATGACGGCGACCGACGGGTTCAGCGCCTATGTCGCCTCCCCGGCCGTGTCCAAGCTGCGCAGGACTCACTCGGGCCTGAGCGTGGAGATCGTCACGGTCACCCGCCGCGCTCTCCAGCAGCGTTCGGGACTCGACATCGAAGTCGTCGTCGGCGAACCCCAAGTCCACCGCGCCGAAGCGTTCAGACTCGCCGAGTACGAACTGGGCATGTACGCCTCGCGAGACTACCTCGCCGCCAACGGCACCCCGGCCACGGTCGACGAACTCATCGAACATCAGCTCGTGTACTTCGTCGATTCGATGCTCCAGGTCGACGACCTCGATGCGCCCCGCCGCCTGGTACCGGGCATGAAGGACGGTCTGACCTCGACGAACGTCTTCGTCCACGTGGAGGCCACGCGGGCGGGCGCCGGAATCGGATTCCTCCCGTGCTTCATGGCCGACCTCCACCCCGACCTCGTGCGACTGTTCCCCGCCGAGCTCTCCGAAAGACTCCCGTACTGGCTGGTGCTGCGCCCCGACTCCCTGCGCCGCCCCGCTGTCGCGGCCGTCGTCCAGGCGCTGCGGGAAGAGGCGGTCGCCCACCAGGAAGCGCTGTTGGGCAGAGGAGGAACCTCGGGAACCACGGCGGAGGATCAGAAGTGAGCCGATTCCTTGGTCAATTCCTCAGCCGATTCCGCAAACGCTGACGTCGTCGCTGCCGAGATCCATGGCGAAGACGATGTGGACGGGTGACTCGTGCCGCAGGGACGTATCAAGGCGCATGCCGACCTTCTCGGCCACCCGCTGGGACGGCGTGTTCTCGCGGTGGATGACCGAGACGAGCTGCTTCCCAAGACCGTGTGAACGGGCGTGATCGCGGCAGGCCAGAGCCGCCTCGGTGGCATAGCCCTGTCCCTGAGCCGAGGACTTCACGTGGTAGCCGAGCTCAAGATGAGGAGCACCGTTGACCCTCTGCCAGGTGAGTCCGCAGTCGCCGATGAACTCGCGCTCGTGCGTCTCCACGGCCCACAGCCCGAAGCCATGTTCGGCATAGTTGGCCAGATTCCATTCGATCCACGCGGCCGCCTCGGCGCGGGTCTTGGGTGCGGGGTAGTGCATCATCACCGTCGGATCGCCCAGCATGGCCGCCATCTCATCGAGGTCGTCGGCCCCGAGCTCCCGCAGGCGCAGGCGGCGTGTTTGAATGGTGGTCACACGCCCAGCCTAACTCCGGGCCCGCAGCGTGTTGGGTCGGCATCGAGTCGGCGGACGGCCAGGCGAGGCACAGGGCTCACACCGATCGAAGGGACGACGATGGCACGGACCATGCAGGTCAGCGACAGCATCGAGATCAAGGCCGACGCCGAGGTGATCTGGTCCCAGGTCGCCGACCCGACGCAGATGCCCCGGTGGAGTCCCGAGAACACCGGCGCAGGCACGACGGCGATCGGCCGACCTCTGCAGGTCGGCGAGGTGTTCGACGGCACCAATCGGCGCGGCCGAGCCACCTGGGTGACCGAATGCGTGGTCACCGATTCGACTCCGGGCCGGCGCTTCGCGTTCACCGTGCGCAAGATCGGACCGCGCTCGCCGTCGCTCGAGGGCGCCAATGCCAGCTGGTCGTATGACTTCGAGGACCTGGGCGGATCAACCAGGGTCACCGAGACCTGGCACGACGACCGACAGGCATGGCCGGGTTGGGCAGCCTGGGTCTTCGACCGCATCGTCACCAAAGGCCGGTCCTTCGCTGACTTCCAGCGGCTGAACATCCGTAAGACCCTGACGACGATGAAAGACGATTTCGAAGGGCGTCGCTAGCCGACGAGCAGCGCCGAGTCCGTGCCGACGCCGAGGTGGGACCGCGGTTCGTCCGACGCCGAGGTGGTTCCCCGATACCCGGGATGATCCGCAATATCGGCGGAACTCGACGGAAACGAGGGCGAAACATCCCCTGGCTACGCTGAGCTCATGCCTGAACTGACGCTGGGAAGCGAACACCATGAGAAGCCCGCGAAACCACAGAGTGCCGGTCGCCTCGGCGATGGGATGAACTTCTATACGCGCAAATGGGTGCGGCCCGAGGATCTCAACGCCAACGGCTCCCTCTTCGGCGGCAGCCTGCTGAGGTGGATCGACGAGGAGGCCGCGATCTACGCGATCATCCAACTCGGCAACCCCCGCGTCGTGACCAAGCTGATCTCCGAGATCGAATTCGAGGCCTCGGCACGGGAAGGCGACCTCATCGAAATGGGTCTCGTCGCCACCCGATTCGGTCGAACTTCGCTGACGATGCGGGCGCGGGTGCGCAATATGATCACCCGCAAGTCCATTCTGAGCATCGACCAGCTCGTCTTCGTCGGGGTCGACGAGACGGGAACTCCCATCCCGCACGGCTACTCCACGATTACCTATGACCGTGATCGGATGTCCCTGCCTCCGGCCTGATCTCATAGGTGAACCAGCCGCGGTACTCATAGACCCGCCCGAGTACCGGCATGTCCACGGTGAGCTCGATGCGCTGCCGCTCTTCGCCGTCATCGAAGTGCTCGCTCAACCTGATGCCGGGACGAAGCGGGCCGGGAACGGGAAGACGGAGACGTCCGAGCCGCAGGATCACCTCGGCGCTGCTCAGGCTCAGGTGATCCTTCGTCACCGCCACGTCGAAGCTCGCCTCGACGAGAGCAGGCCGACCGAGCACATCGACGACGCGACCGCCGCGCCCCAGATGGACGGCATCGCGCATCGACCAGCTGCGTCCGCCCAGATCAAGGGTCCTCGTGGCGGTCTGCTCTCCATCGACGGTCCGGTTCTCGACCCGGAACGGAACCTGTCGATGCATGCCGGGAGCGATCACATGAGCGCGACCCAGAACCGCCAACGCCGGCCACAGCCACCGATGGCGGGTCCCGAAGCACTCGAACACGCCCTCGCCGATTCCGACCGATCCGGCGGGAACGGCTGCGAAGTACCTCTGCAGCACCGGGTGAAGTCGCGATCTCCGCGCTCCGAGCGCACGCTCGTAGGGGGATTCGAGCGCTCGTTCGTCCGGGGGTTCGAGCGTCCACTCGTCCGGGGATTCGGTCATGACCTCGGCACCTCGCTTACACCGATCAGGCTCCCACCGATCAGGTGCGCCCCAGATACGACAGGGCGGCGACGACCTGGGCCTTGGTCGCAAGTTCGAGGGTCGGATCGATCACCGGGGCGAACTGCGGGGAATGGTTGGCGGGGATGTCCGTGAGCACGGTTCCCGCCTCCTCGGCCGCCCGATACTTCTCGGGATCGGCCGAGCCGACGAACCAGTAGACATAGGGAACGCCGAAGGCGTCCGGGATCTCACTGAAGTCCTCCGAGGCGGTCGCCGGGCTGGCCTGCCGGACCACCTCGGCGCCGAAGCAGTCGGTGAACGCAGCGGTCACGGTGTCAGTGGACTCGGGCGGGTTGTCGGTCAGCGGGAACTGATCGTAGTACTCGAAACTCGGGTCTCGTGGGGATCCGGCGGCCGCACACTCGCCGCGCACGATCCGTTCGATGGAGGCGATGATCCGCTCCCGGACGGCGGTGTCGTAGGTGCGCAGGTTGAGCAGAAGCTGGGCTCGATCCGGGATGATGTTCGACTTCGTTCCCGAGTTCGACGCCCCGACCGTGACCACCGCGAACTCACCCGGTTCGGTCTCGCGGGAGACGATGGTCTGCAGACGCAGCACGATCGTCGCGGCGAGCACCACCGGATCCACCGACAGGTGCGGCATCGACCCATGGGCGCCGCGGCCGAACACGGTGATCCTGACCGAATCCCCGGCCGAGAGCACCGGTCCGGACGCGGTTTGGATCTGACCGGCGGGCTGGGGCATCACGTGCTGGGCGAAGGCGATATCGGGTTTCGGCACCTTCGCAGTCAGGCCGTCGTCGATCATCGCGCGTGCCCCGGCGGCGTTCTCCTCGGCCGGCTGGAACAGGGCGATGTAGGTGCCCGACCAGGCGTCGCGGTTCTCATTGAGCAGCCGGACGGCGCCGAGGAGGGCGGTGATGTGCATATCGTGCCCGCAGGCATGCATGACGCCCTCGATCGTGGAGGCATAGTCGAGGCCGGTGTCCTCGGAGACGGGTAGGGCGTCGATGTCCGCACGGGCCAGCACCGTCGATCCGGGCCCGTTCTCGATCACGGCGACGAGTCCGGTCTCGGAGATGTGCTGGACACTCAGGTTCATGTTCTCCAACTCCGAGGCGATCCGCTGTACCGTTGCGTTCTCGTCGAGGCTGACCTCCGGGTGGCGATGGAAGTCCTTGTAGAGCTCACGCTGCCAGTCCGATTGCGAGTCGAAGCGCTCCAGGAATGCTGCTGTCGTCAATGGTCCTCCTCTGGTTCGACCGCGGGTGGGAACTCCAGGCGCGGATGGGTCCTACGCTATCAATCGTCGAGCAGCCCGAGCCGGACGAGATCCTGGCGCAGTGACTCCGCATCGGTGAACACGAGGCCTAGAAATCCGAGTCGGTTCGCGGCCTCGATGTTCGCAGGCAGGTCGTCGACGAAGACGGTGCGGGCGGGATCGAGTCCGAAGCGATCGGCGAGGACGTGGAAGATCGCCGGATCGGGTTTGATGAGCTTCTCCCGACCCGAGACGACCACGTCCTCGAGTTCGCTGATCGCCGGCGCCGCCGCGGGTGCATGGTGGAAGGTCTCGGCCGCCCAGTTCGAGAGTCCGAGCAGCCTCGTGCCGGACTCCTTGAGTTCGGCGACGACCTCGGCCATGCCGTCGATCGGACCGGTCAGGGACTTCGCGAAGTTCTCGTAGTACAGGGAGACGATCTCGCCGTGCCGAGGATCGGTCTCCGCGGCCCGGGCGACCACCTCGGCGACGGGGACGCCGGAATCGGATGCGGAGTTCAGGGCCGCGAAATCGGCCTCGGCGGCGAAGGCATTCCACTCCTCCCGGCTCATCCGATCGGCCAGGGGCAGGGCCTGATCCCAGCCGATGAGGACATTGCCGAGGTCGAAGACGACGGTCGTGGGTTGCGGAATTTCGGTCTGCGGCATTGCGGCACCACCTTCGGCTGGATTCTGATTCGGACTCCTACGCTACAGACACTTCGCCGGCGATGCGCACGGCGCTCGCCGCACAGCGGAGTCGCACGGCGCTCGCGGCACGGCGTTCGTCACGCAGCGGGAGTCGCTGCGTGGTGCGCACCCATTGTGGAAACGCCCGAGCGCGCTTAGGTTGGAGGCATGTTGGACTATGCGCCGCTGCAGATCCGCGTGAGGACACCGCGACTCGAGCTCGTCGGCGCCGACGATGACATGCTCGAACGGCTTGTCCCACTGGTCCGCGGAGGCAAAGCCTTCGCCGAGCCCGCCCCTGACGACGACCCGATGTCCTTCTACGAATCCGATCCGGAGACCCGCGTGAACAGCTGGCTGCAGGGAGTCTGGCGGGCGCGCGGTCGGTTCACGCCGTCCGAATTCCGTCTCGGCTTCGCCGTGCTCGTCGATGGCCGCGCGGTCGGGATGCAGGACCTCATCGCGGAGAAGTTCGACACCTGCGCCACCGTCCTCTCCTTCTCCTGGCTCTCGACCGATGTGCGCGGCCGCGGTCTCGGCACCGAGATGCGCAGCGCCATGCTGCACCTGGCCTTCGCCGGCCTCGACGCGCGGGAGGCCGCATCCGATGCGTTCACGGACAACATCGGCTCGAACCGGGTGTCCGAATCCCTCGGTTACGAACCCAACGGAGTGGAATGGGACACCCGCCGAGGTGACCCCGCACAGCTGCAGAGATGGCGCCTGACCCGCCAGGCCTGGCAACGCCGCCGCCGCGACGATATCGAACTCAGCGGAGTCGAGGAGTTCCGGGAGATGCTCACGGCCCAGTGATTTCGGGTCAGTGACCTCGGCGCCGTGACGTTGGGTCAGTGACGTTAGGTCAGCTTCTCCAGGACCTCAGATCAATGACTCCAGGACCTCAGGTCCGCGATCGTGTCAATGTCGGATCCGTCCCCGAGATCCCCGCATTCGACCTGATCGACGAGGTGCCGGTTCCCCCGCATCCACGTCCGAGCCGCCTCGTCGCCGGTGGCTTCAGCGGCGGCGGCTCGCGCGTTTGCCAACGACATCACCACGGGGTGCCCCGGGCGTCCGGCCCAGGCGGCCCGGGCCACCCGAGCAGGATCGAAGTCGGCGACCAATCGCCCGAGCACCTCGGCGCCGACCCCGGGTTGGTCGACGAGCATGACCGCGACGGCCGTCGCCGAGGTGGTCCCGGTCAGGGCATCGATCGCTGAGATCCCGGCCCGCCAGGACGCCGACATCCCGGTCGCTGCATCGGGCACGGGGACAAGCCCGACCGTCGGGGCGGGCGGACAGTGCGACGCCGGCGGTGGCGGGGAAGCCGATGGTTCGGCCGGGTCGTCCGAATCGGGTGGCACCGCCTCGGCGAGGTGGCGTTCGATCTCAGCGAATCTCGGACCGGCGGTGACGACGGGACGCAGCCCCGCGGCGACGGCGGCCCGGACGGCACGGACGACGAGCACCGAATCGTCCCACGGCAGCAGCGCCTTCGGGCCGAGGCCGAGCCGTCGACCGCTGCCGGCGGCGAGGATGAGCGCGATCGACGTCATATGGAGATCGTCCCGCCGTCTCCCGACCCGACGGCGTCATCATCCGACCCGACGGCGTCGCCACCCGATCCGGACGATGCCGACCCGGCCGAGTCCACCCCCGCTTCGACGAGCCCTGCCCAGATCGTGTCCCTGGTCAGAGGCGTGGAGGTGAAATCGACGCCGGTCGCATCCCGCACCGCATTCGCCAGGGCGGGGGCGACGGGATTGAACGGGGATTCGCTCATCGACTTCGCCCCCTGCGGACCGAGCTCATCGGAGGTCTCGGCGAAATATACCTCGGTGCGGGGCAGGTCCGCGAAGTTCGGGGCCTTGTACTGGCGGAGGATGTCGGTGACGGGTTTCCCGTTGCTCTCATCGATGATGACCTGCTCGTACATGGCCGCGCCGATCGCCTGGGCCACCCCGCCTTCGATCTGTCCGCGGCACTGATTCGGGTTCATCACCACCCCGGCGTCGGCGGCGTGGACCGACTGCAGGATCCGCAGCTCACCGGTGGACATGTTCACGGCGACCCGGAAGCCGTGCACGTTGAACGCCACCGACCGTGGAGTCCCGCCCCAGTATCCGTGCCCCGTCGGCGGCTGACCGGTGCGGGCGATGTGCTCGGCGCGCAGGGTCTCCAGCGGGATCGAGCGCTCACATCGGATGGGCCCGACGATCGCGGCGAACTCGCCGCACAGCTCGGCCGAGCCGGCAACGACGGCCTGATCCCCGGCGATGACGACCTCCTCGGCGCTGACACCGAGTCGCGGGGCGGCGAGCTTCTGGAGGACGGTGATGAGATCCTTCACGGCCGCCTCGTTGGCGCGGCCGGCGATCGTCGTGCCCGTCGACCCGAAGGCCCCGGTGTCATGGGTGACGACATCGGAATCGGACTGCTTCAAGGTGATCCGATCGGTCGTGGTCTTGAGCAGGGTCGCGGCCAACTGGGCATGGACGGTGGAGGTCCCGTTCCCGAACTCCGCCGTACCGACCCGCAGCTCGAAGGTGCCGTTCTCGGCGAGCTCGATATCGGCGTGGGCGATATGCCCGCGCGGGGGCGCGGTCGCGATCATGGCGATGCCGTGCCCGGTGCCGACACGCCACTCTTCGCCCAGTTCCTCACCGTGCCCGGCGGCGATGTGCTCCTTCCACCGCTGCTCACCCCGCTCCATGGCGTGATTGACGAGATCGATGCACTGGTCGAGACCGTAGCTGCCGATGAGGAGATCCTCCTCGGGTTCGTCGTGGGGGCCGAGCATCGGGTCGTTCGGACCGACGATGTTGATCCGTCGCATCTCCAACTCGTCGATGCCGAGCTTGCGTCCCACGGTGCTGATGGCCGATTCGACGGCGAAGATCATCTGGCTCAGCCCGTAGCCGCGGAACGCCCCCGAAGGCAGGGTGTTCGTGTAGAGGACCATGGCGTCGACGCGTTTGTTCGGGGCGTTGTAGACCGCAATCGATTCGCCCACCCCGTGGAAGAGCACCCCGGGCCCGTGATTGCCGTAGGCTCCGGTGTTCGACCGGACATCCACGGCCAGGGCCGTGAGCTTCCCGTCCCGGTCGGCTCCGACGCGGACCCGCATGCGGAAGGGGTGGCGGACCGTGGTGGCGGTGAAGATCTCCTTACGTGTCAGTTCGAGCTTGACCGGGGATCCGGTGGCCATGGTCGCCAGCAGTGCGACATCCTCGCAGAGGACCTCCTGCTTGCCGCCGAACCCGCCGCCGACCCTTTCGCAGTAGACCCGCACCCGATCGGGATCCAGGTCGTACAGACTGCTCAATGCCCTTCTGACCAGGAAGGGAACCTGCGTACTGCTGCGGATGACATAGCGGCCGTCCTCGTCGATCCAGCTGATGCACCCGTGGGTCTCGAGCGCCATGTGCGAGAGCCGCTGGGTGCGGTAGGTCGCCTCGTGGGTGGCCGCGGAGTCCGCCAGGGCGGCCTCGACATCGCCGCGGTGGTGGTGCACCTCGGCGAGGACGTTGTCCTGCGGATGCGCGATGCCCGAGTCTTCGCCGTTCTGTCCGGTGCCGTGCTCCCCGGTGCCGTCCTGTCCGACATCGACCGCCTCGGGGTGGATGACCGGGGCGCACGGGGAATCGGCGGTCTCGACGTCGAAGACGGCCGGCAGGTCCTCGTAGTCGACCTCGACGAGGCGGACCCCGCGTTCGGCGGCCCGCTGCGATTCGGCGACGACGACCGCGACTCGCTGCCCGTAGTAGCGGACCACATCGTCGAAGACCAGGGTGTCCTTCGGGTCATCGCCGACGAGCTCGTGCTGGGCGGTGGAGAAGCGCTTGCTCGGGGCATCCTCATGGGTGAGCACGGTGACGACACCGGGTTCGGCCAGAGCCCGACTCGTGTCAATGCCGCGGATGCGGGCGTGGGCGCGGGTGGAGTGGACGAGAGCGGCATGCAGAAGCGGGACGGGCAGCTCGTCCGGGTCCATGTCCATGGTGTAGCGGACCGTGCCGGTGACCACGCCGGGACCGGCCAGGGCCCCGGTGCTCGACCCGACGCCGCGGTTGCCGGGATCGATGTTTCGGTGCCCGGCGATCGCATCCTCGATCGAGCGGTAGCCGGTGCAGCGGCAGACATTGCCCTTGAGCGAGCGGGGGAGGTCCTTCTTGTCCTCCTCCGTCATCGAGGCGACCGTGCAGATCATCCCCGCGGTGCAGAATCCGCACTGGAATCCGCCGGCGTCGAGGAAGTTCTCCTGCACCGGGTGCATGTGCTCGGGAGTGCCGAGTCCCTCGATCGTGGTCACCGTTTTGCCCGCGGCGCGGTGGGCCGGGTAGATGCAGCTGTGGACGGCTTCGTCATCGACGATCACGGTGCACGCTCCGCAGTCACCGCCGTCGCAGCCCTTCTTCACTCCGCGGGATCCCTTTTCGCGCAGCCAGGTGCGCAGGCATTGGCCGGGTTCGGGGTCGACCGGAACCGGGCGACCGTCGACGGTGGCGGTTCGGCGGCTCTCGACGGTTCGGCTGCTCTCGGCAGTTCCGCTGTCGGCGGCTTCGGTGTTCGTGTCCTCGTTTCTCACGCTGGCCTCCTCGCTTCTCACGCCGGGCTCCTCTCTTCTCACGCTGGCCTCCTCGTCATCGAGATGTCTCCGGTGCGGGCCGGAATCGTCTGAGCGGCGAGGAGTTCGCCCAGGATCTCCTCGCCGAGGCGATGCGTCATCGCCTCCCGCCACCGCGGGCTGCCGTGGATGTCGTCGTGCCAGTTCCCCTCGACCGCGGCGTCGATTGCCGCGTGGAGCCCCGCCGAGGTGGCCGGATGGTTGGCGTCGTCCCCGAGCTCGACGATGTGGGGGCGTTTCGTCGAAGCCGTGAGCGTCAGGCGGATTCGGCCGTCGTCGAGGAGTCGGCCGATGAGCAGCGCCGCCGAGCGGCCGCGTTCGGTCAGCGAGATCCGCCGGAAGGCGCAGGGCTGTCTCAGGGCCGCGATGTCGAGGTGGAAGCTGCGGATGAGCTCACCCTCGCACAGCGCCGTTCGCGCTTCGCCGAGCACGAGATCGGCGACGGGCAGGCTCCGACGTGAGCCGCTCGGGCCCAGCAGCAGAGCGGTGGCATCGAGGCCTGCGAGCAGGGAGATCATCGGCCCGGCCGGCAGGGCTGTGGCGACGTTGCCGCCGATGGTCGAGGCGTTCCAGATCTTCCACGAGGCGACGAAGGAGTCGCAGCACGGAGCGAAGAGATCGAGACCGGGCAGTTCTGAATTCGGAACTGCGGAACTCGGCTGTGGGAGATTCCCCGCTGAGGCGAAACCGTAGATCTCGGCGATCCGGCAGGTCGCGGCGATCTCGAGTTCCCCGACGCGGCCGTCGATGGTGTTCCACCGGGTCGGTTCCCACCCTGCTTCGGTGATGTCGAGCAGTCTCGTCGGCGCGCCGCGGGTGATGTCGGTGCCATAGGAGAAGAGCACGGTGCCCCCGGCCAGCCAGCTGTCACCGGGGCGCCAGGAATCGGGATCCGCGCAGCTGAGCACTTCGTCGACACAGGTCATGTCCATGAGTGCTCCCCCTGTCGGTGAGCGGAGGTCGCCGTGCAAGCAGTCGTGGGTGCCGTGGTCGAGGTGGGCCCCGCGGCAGCCTCGGAACCGGTCGATCGGGAGGTGCGTGCGTGTGAGGGGCGAGGGCGCTCGCCGTGCACGGGCCCCGAGGTGTCACGCAGCTGCGCGATCCCCGTCCGGTCTGTCCGGCCGTGGGTGCAGGCGATGAGTTCGGCGAGCACGGCGACGGCGACCTCCTGCGGGGTTCTCGCCCCGATGTCGAGGCCGATGGGCGAGTGCAGGGCGGCGAAGTCCTCCCAGGGCAGTCCGCCGTGGAGCAGCTCCTGCGCTCGCCTCTCGTGAGTGGTCCTCGAGCCCATCGCACCGACATAGGCGAGGTCCATCCGCAGTGCCCGGTCGAGGACGGGCAGATCGAATCGCGGATCGTGGGTGAGCATGATGACGGCGGTCCGGGAGTCGACGCGTCCGGCGGCACATTCTCGGGCGAAGTGCTCCCCCGGCAGGTCGACGATGACCTCATCGGCACCGGGGTGGCGGTCCCGGGTCGCGAAGATCGGTCGCGCATCGCAGACCGTGACCCGCAGATCGAGAAGGGCAGTGGCCTGGGCGATGGCGGTCGAGAAGTCGTTGGCGCCGTAGATGACGATCCGCGCCTGGGGACGGCGGGATTCGACGAAGAGCCGGCGCACGATCGGGCACTCGGGGCTCGACTCGTCCCGCACCTCGGCGATCCCGCAGCCGCCGCGGCGGATGAGCCCTTCGACGACAGAGGCGGCGCGTCCCACCTCGGCGCGGAAGTCGTCGGGCAGTCCGAGTTCGGTCGGACGATCCGACTCACCGACTGAGCCCTCGCCGAACAGTCGAGTGTCGGCGGGCAGACAGGTGCCTTCGGCCAAGGCGAGAGGGGTCAGCCGGGAGCGCTCGCCGATCGTCGAGTCCGCCGCTTCGGCAGGCAGCTCGCGGATGAGGGTGCCCGAATCGACGGCTTGCGACCCCGCATCGAGGAGCGAGCCGAGAGCGGAGGCAACGTGGATGAGCGGTTCGATGAGGACGCGGATGTCACCGCCGCACATGAGGCCGACGGACAAACCCGAGTCGTCGCCGAAGCCGAAGTCGCAGATCTCCGGCTCGGCCACGTCGATGCAGGTGAGAGCGGCGTCGACGATCGCGGATTCGACGCAGCCGCCGGAGATCGAGCCGATGGTCAGGGCGTCATCGCGGACGGCCATGGAGGTGCCGATGGGGCGGGGTACGGAGCCGGAGACGGCGATGACGGTGGCGATGGCCCACCGATCGGGGGCGTCGAGGCATGACGAATAATCTGTGAGGCGATCCAACACGGGGCTACCTGTCCTTCCTGTAGCGCCCGGTAGATAGCCCAAGTTCGACCTTGAACTCGCCATAGGCAATACGTGTATTCTAAATCACACATTTTCGCCAGGCAACAGATTCTTTCCGCATAGTGAAGTTCGAGTGTGCATTGTGAAGTTCGAACGCGGAGTCGGAGGAGAGCATGAACCGCGATGACCTGCTCGCCGTCGTCGAGGACCGCGCTCGGAATCCATGGGCCCTCGCCGGAGCGATTCCGCACGGTGCGCGGGAGGTCGGAGGCGAGACGAGGACGAATCTCACCTGCGGTGACCGGGTCGAGCTGGCGCTGCACCTCGTCGACGAGGGTTCCGCCTCGGCCGGCAACCCTGGAGACGAAGACGGCGATGGCGGAGGTGTCGACGATAGCGGTAGGAGTGGCGATGTGGGCAGGGACGTCGGTGGCGACTCACGTGAGGCTGTCGACCGTGAGGGCGGTCGCGTGTTCCTGCGAGGGGCGACCGCCGGCTGTGCCCTCTCGACCGCTGCCGGGGACATCCTCGCCGAGGTGATCGATGGGTGGTCGCGGCACGATGCCGCGGCGCTGCTCGCGGAACTCGCCGATGCGCGTCTACGGGGCAGGGCCGTGAGCGAGGAGGCGTCGGCGCTGCTCAACGCCCGCGCTGCCGGTGGCCAGGCAACCTCGGCCAAGGATCTGAAGGGACTGGCAGAGATGGAGGTCGTGCCGCTGCGACGCCGGTGCATCGCTTTTCCGTGGAAGCTGGCCGCGGACCTGCTCGCGGACGATCAGCCGGGCGGGTGACCGGTCGGGCCGGTGACCCTACTTGTTGCGGCGATCTCGGCGGACGGCAACGATCAGGGCCGCGACGAGGGACGCGAGAGCGAGGCCCCAGAGCAGGGCCGCGAAGTCGTGGAACGGCGGCAAGGGGGCCAGGACGAAGCAGGCGACGGCGAGGAGCAGCAGGGCGAGGATCCACCGCGTCGTCGCGCTCAACCTCATCACTCGTCTCTGCATGCCTTTGACATTACGAAAGCCGCCTTGCCGTGTCAACGGTCGACGGCGGTGAAACGAGAAAACGACGACTCCCCGGCCCGATCATCGGTCATGATCGAAAGTTCGATCGTGACCGCGTCGGACGCGGGGAGCCGCCGGTGATTCTCAAAAAGTCTCAGGAACGAGACTCACCTGAGTCTCAGAGGGGGCGAACGCTGGTGGCCTGGAGGCCCTTGGAACCCATCTCCGAGTCGAACTCGACGTTCTGACCCTCGGTGAGCTCGCGGTAGCCGGTGGCGTCAATTGCGGAGAAGTGCGTGAACACATCAGCAGAACCATCGTCAGGCTGGATGAATCCGAAACCCTTTTCCGAGTTGAACCATTTCACGGTACCTGTAGCCATAATCTTTGTATCCTTATTTTTTAACTGGTGACCGCCGGGGCGGTCTTGGTGGTCGGATCCGGTTGAGGATCCGGCTTCCCCGTCGGATGGTCCGAGCATTCTGCTCAGGTCCGGCGGAAATCTGTGGGTGTCACCGTTGTTCCGTCATTTGCGCTGATCTGATCTGTCGCTGATCTATCGTGTCCTGGTTGCCGACAGAAGCTGACTCGGCGGACAGCTGTCTCAGGCGGATTCGGGAATCGGTCGGTGTCGATAGCACTGGCAAGTGCTGGATGAGAGTCGTCAAGAGAGGGGGATTGAAAGGTCAAGAGAAAGTATGAGAGGCGCGGACGGTAGACACGCGCCGAATCGGCAACAGCACGACACCAAGCGAATCTACCTACGCTGCCGGTGTCACACGTTCGACACGATCTCGTGGCCGAACAGTGTCCAGCCTAACAGAGACTTCGGGGCCCTGATGCCACCGAGTTCGAAGAAATCATGTTTAGGATTGTATGCAATCTGTTGCCGGCATTGGAGAGAAGAGATTTGGAGTTCGCCGACCCCGGCTCACGCCACGACCCAGGACCACACCGCGACTCGCACTTCGAGGCCGGTCCGCGCCCTGAACCCGGCCCCAGGCGCAGGCGACGCCTCGCCCGCAAGTACCGTCGCCGCCGCGCCGTCGTCGGCATCCTCGCGGTCCTCGTCATCGCGGTTCCGGTCACCATCGTCGCCGTCGTCCACAACCTGTCGAGCAACATCTCCTCCTCGCAGCTGCGGGCCGGCGACGACAACTCGGTTCCCGAGAAGCTCACCGATGAGACGAACGTGCTCATCCTCGGCTCGGACACCCGCGAACTCGACACCAACGGCTACGGCAGTGCCGAAGGTGCCCGCAGCGACGCGATGATCCTCGCCCACGTCTCCGCCGACTCCTCCCGCATCGATGCTGTGCAGATTCCCCGGGACACCACGCTGGACATCCCGGCCTGCGCGGACACCGGATCGGGCGCCTCGGCGGCGGTGCACGGAATGATCAACTCGGCTCTCAATGCAGGCCCCGCCTGCTCCGTCTCGGCGGCCGAGGCGCTCACCGGCGTGCGCGTCGACCACTTCATCGAGGTCAATTTCGACGGCTTCGCCACCATCGTCGACGCCCTCGACGGCATCACCGTCGACCTCGACGAACCGCTCCACGACACGAAGGCGAAGCTCGATCTGCCGGCGGGTGAGCAGACGCTCGACGGCACCGATGCCCTGGCTTTGGCGAGAACCCGGCACGCCGTCGGCGACGGCAGCGACATCTCCCGGATGGGCAATCAGCAGATGGTGATGGAGTCGATCATCGACCGGGCGAAGAGCTCCCAGGTGCTCTCGCGACCCGATCGGCTCTACGGGTTCCTCGATGCTGTGACCTCGGCTCTGCGCGTCGACGACGATCTCGATTCGGTCGGCTCCTTGGCCTCGCTGGCCGCGACCGTGTCCTCGGTGCCGAAGGAGGACATCACCTTCGGAATCATGCCGTGGGCCCCGGCTCCGGAGAATGCGAACCGCGTGGTCAAATCCGCCGCGGCGGACGCCGTGTTCACGGCCCTGAACGAGGATCGCCCGATCGCCGATCTGCTCGGCTGAAAGGATCGTCGGCCAGATCTGGGTGAGCGCGGGCCCGCTCCATACTCACGTGGGCCAGCTCCGGACCGACGCGGGCCCGCTCTAGACTGACACCGTGACGATCGCCGAGCTTGCACCCCTGCTGCTGGGCATCGGCGTGCTCGTCGGCGCAGCGGTCGTCATCCTCCGCCTCGCCGAGGTGGGGCTGGGCTGGCTGCCCGTCGTCGCGATCATCCGTGCGATCGTCCAGCTCGCCCTCGTCGCGCTTCTCCTGCAGGGCGCGCTCAACGCCTGGTGGAGTGTGGCCGCGTTCATCGCCCTCATGCTCACCACCGCCTCGGTGACCTCGCTGCGGCGTGCCCGCGATCTGCCGCGCGGTCCGGTCGGCGCGGTCGCAGGCGTCATCGTCGGCGCCCTCGTCACGCTGGGAATCGTCTTGGCCATGGGACTCGTCGACCGCGAATTCGAGCGAGTCATCGCGGTCGCCGGCATCGTCATTGGCACCTGCATGACAGTCTCGACCCTGTCGATGCGCCGGTTCGCAGCGAACCTGCGCACCGGTGCCGGGGAGGTCGAAGCCTGGCTGTCCCTGGGCGCCCGACCTCGGCAGTCCGTGCAGCGGCTGCGACAGGACTCGATCCGGGAGGCCCTGCTGCCCAATCTCGACCAGACGAAGAACACCGGACTCGTCACGCTTCCCGGCGCCTTCGTGGGCGCGCTGTTCGGCGGTGCCTCACCTCTGGAGGCCGCCGAATTCCAACTCGTCGTCCTCGCCTCCCTCGTCCTCGCCGGAGCCATCACCGCCGTGCTCGGCACGCACATCGCCGCCGGATCGACCCGGCTGCCAGCGCCCGAATGAGCCCAGGTGAAATCGGTGCGGCCTGATCGGGCCTGAGGCGGCCCGAGCGAATCCGAACGAACCTGATTGTGACGGCGAAGTCGCCCCCGTCCAGAGAGCATTCATCATCGGCTCCTAGACTGGGGCGCATGTCTACGATCGAAATCACGCAAGACAACTTCGAGTCGACCATCAACGACAACTCGATCATCCTCCTCGATTTCTGGGCCGATTGGTGCGGTCCCTGCAAGCAGTTCGCTCCGGTCTTCGAACAGGCTTCCGAAGCCAATCCCGACATCGTCTTCGGCAAGATCGACACAGAGGCGCAGCAGCAGCTCGCCGGTCTCTTCGCCATCTCCTCCATTCCCACGCTCGTCGCATTCCGCGAGGGCATCGTCGTCTTCGCTCAGCCCGGAGCCCTGGCCGCTCCCCAGCTCGAGCAGGTCATCACCGCCGTGAAAGGCCTCGACATGGACGAGGTCCGTGCCGAACTGGCCAAGCAGGACGAAGGAGTCGACGCCGAGGCGGCCTCGGCCAACACCGTCCCCGACGGGATCCCTGCCTCCGAGGAACCCGGAACCGAGAGGTGAGCGCAGAGCAGCAGGCGGCCGATACCGGAGTCCCCGACTCCGTCGCCGCCTGGGAGGAGCGCTATGCCGGAACCGAGGACTCCATCTGGTCCGGCAATCCGAACGCGGCCCTCGTCGACACGGTGACCGGCCTCGAACCGGGCCGAGTCCTCGACGTCGGCTGCGGTGAGGGCGCCGACGTCGTCTGGATGGCCGAACACGGCTGGGACGCCACCGGCATCGACCTCTCGACCACCGCCATCGACCGCGCCCGGAAGGCGGCCGAGGATCGCGGGATCGCCGCAGACTTCGCCGTCGCCGACGTCTCCACTTGGGAACCGGCCGTCGATGACGCTCGCCGAGGCGGCTTCGACCTCGTCGTCGGATGCTTCCTCCACACCCGGTTGCCCGATACTCGGGAGGAGCTGCTGACCAAGGCCGCCGCGCATGTGGCTCCCGGCGGTCGACTGCTGCTCATCTCCCATGCGGCCATGCCGCCCTGGGCTGCCGCGCACAACGAACAGCTCGCCCACGGTCTCGACCACCACCACGAGCCGGTCACCCCGAACGGCGACTATGCGCTGCTCATCGGGGCCAGCCCGCATCGCTGGGAGATCGAGCTCGGCGAGCTGCGCACCCGCGAGGTCACCTCACCGGACGGGGAACCGGCCGAACTCTCGAGGACAGCATCCTGCTCGCCCACCGCATCTGACCGCTGAACCAGGGCACGCAGGGACACGCAGGGACCGCCTCGGCGAGTACCGCCTCGGCGAATGGGGACACCGATCCTCACCTGAGGAGACACCACTCGATTGAGGCTGTCCTTGCTGTCCCGGCCGGCCCGATAAGGGCTATTGTTGTGCCATGGCTCGGTTCAGCTTCCTCGAGTGGCCGGTACTCCGGCAGTTCCGCACGTCCGACACTTCGGGCCGCGGCGAATCGGTCACGTCCCAAAAGACCCGGGACACCACTGCGCGCACCTCCACGGCCGACAAGGTCGTCCAATCCGTCTGCCCGTACTGCGCCGTCGGCTGCGGACAGAAGGTCTTCGTCAAGGACGACAAGGTCGTCCAGATCGAAGGCGACCCGGACTCCCCGATCTCGCGCGGACGACTCTGCCCCAAGGGGGCGGCGAGTGAACAGCTCGTCAACTCGAAAGGCCGCGTCACCGATGTTCTCTATCGAGCTCCGAAAGCCAAGGACTGGCAGAAGCTCGATCTGAATACCGCGATCGACATGATCGCTGACCGCTTCATCGAAGCCCGCCGCAATCATTGGGAGGACTTCGACGACAAAGGTCACCCGCTGCGTCGCACGATGGGGATCGCCAGCCTCGGCGGGGCGACGATCGACAACGAGGAGAACTACCTCGCGAAGAAGCTCTACACGGCGGCGGGCGCGATTCAGATCGAGAACCAGGCGCGTATTTGACACTCCGCCACGGTTCCCAGTTTGGGAACCTCGTTCGGGCGAGGCGGCGCCACACAACCCGTCCAGGATATGGCGAATGCGGACTGCATCATCATCCAGGGCTCCAATATGGCCGAGTGCCACCCAGTGGGCTTCCAATGGGTGAGCGAGGCCAAGGCCCGAGGTGCCCGCATCATCCACGTCGATCCTCGTTTCACGCGCACCACCGCGATCGCCGATAAGCACGTCCCGATTCGGGCGGGCTCCGACATCGTGCTGCTCGGTGCGCTCATCAACCGGGTCCTGCATGATGGCACCTACTTCGACGAGTACGTCCGCGCCTACACGAACGCGACGAACCTCATCAGTGACAACTACCAGGACACCGAGGACCTGGGCGGACTGTTCTCCGGATACGATCCGGAGACGAACTCCTACGACAATTCGACCTGGTCCTACCAGACCGACGAAGCGGGCGCCCCGGTCACCGACCCGAGTCTCGAGGACCCCCGGACCGTGTTCCAGATCCTCAAGCGCCACTACGCCCGCTACACCCCGGAGATGGTCGCCGACAACTGCGGCATCAAACCCGCCGACTTCGACTACCTCGTCGAATCGATCACGCAGAACTCGGGTCGCGAACGCACCACCTGCTTCGCCTACGCGGTCGGGTGGACGCAGCACAGCCTCGGCGCGCAATTCATCCGCACCGCCTCGATCCTCCAGCTCCTGCTGGGCAACATGGGACGCCCCGGAGGTGGCATCATGGCGCTGCGCGGACACGCCACGATTCAGGGCTCGACCGACATTCCGACCCTGTTCAACCTGCTGCCCGGCTACCTGCCGATGCCCAGCGCCGGAGCCCACGACCGCTTCGACGACTACGTCGCCTCCGTCGGCACCCCTGAGACGCACAAGGGCTTCTGGTCCAATGGGCGCAGCTACGCGGTCAACCTGCTCAAGGCCTGGTGGGGTGACGCTGCGACGCCGGAGAACGACTTCGCTTATCACTACGTGCCGCGCATCAACGGCGCCCACGGCACGTATCAGACGCAGGTGCGGATGCTCAACGACGGCGTCGACGGATATTTCCTGCTCGGGCAGAACCCGGCCGTGGGATCGGCGAACGGCCGCATGCAGCGGATGGCGATGAGCCACCTCAAGTGGATGGTCGTCCGCGACTTCAGCCTCATCGAATCCGCCACCTGGTGGAAGGACGGCCCGGAGATCGCCACCGGCGAGCTCAAGACCGAGGACATCGAGACCGAGATGTTCTTCATGCCCGCCGCCAACCACACGGAGAAGGCCGGCACCTTCACGCAGACGCAGCGCCTCGTGCAGTGGCGGCACAAGGCCGTCAACCCGCCCGGCGATGCGCAGAGCGAACTCGACTTCTTCTTCGAACTCGGCCAGCGGGTGCGCGAGAAGCTCAAGGACTCTGAGGACCCCCGTGATCGTCCGCTGCTGGACCTGACCTGGGACTACCCGGTCGACGAGGAGGGTGAGGTCGAACCCGAATCCGTGCTCGCCGAGATCAACGGCTACTACGTCGGCGGTGAGAAGGACGGGCAGCCGCTCGATAACTTCAACCAGATGACCGATGACGGCACCACGGCCGGAGGCTGCTGGATCTACGCCGGCATCTACGCCGGCGGTGAGAACATGGCCGCCCGCCGCAAACCGCGCTCCGAACAGGACGAGACCGCCGCCGAATGGGCGTGGGCCTGGCCGGCGAACCGCCGCATCCTCTACAACCGCGCCTCGGCGGCCCCGGACGGGACACCCTGGTCGGAGAGGAAGAAGTTCGTCTGGTGGGATGCCGAGGCCGGAAAGTGGACGGGCAAGGACGTGCCCGACTTCCCCGTGGACCGGGCGCCCCAGGCGCGCTCGGACAAGGCCTACGGCGGGACCGCGAACCTCGACGGAGACGATCCGTTCATCATGCAGGCCGATGGCAAGGGCTGGCTCTTCGCACCCAGCGGCATGGTCGACGGGCCGCTGCCCACGCACTATGAGCCGCAGGAATCGACCGTGGCCAACCCGCTCTACGATCAGCAGAACAGCCCCACCCGCAGGGTCATGCGCCGTGAGGACAATCTCTCGGCACCCGGTGCCGGCTTCCCCGGATCCGAGGTCTACCCCTATGTGTTCACGACCTATCGACTGACCGAACACCACACCGCCGGCGGCATGTCCCGGTGGCTGCCGTATCTGTCCGAGCTGCAGCCGGAGATGTTCTGCGAGATCTCCCCGGAGCTCGCCGCCGAGGTGGGACTCGAGCCCTACGGATGGGCCACCTTGGTCTCTCCGCGGGCCGCGATCGAGGCCCGCGTGCTCGTCACCCGCCGGATGAATCCGCTGACCATCGGCGGCAAGACCGTCCACCAGATCGGTCTGCCCTACCACTGGGGCGTCGGGGGAACTGCGGCCGTGGTCGAAGGGGATTCGGCCAACGACCTCCTCGGCGTGACGATGGATCCGAACGTGTTCATCCAGAACAGCAAGTACGTGGCCGGCACGATCATGCCTGGCAGGCGTCCGCGCGGTCCCGAGCTCGTCGACTTCGTCGAGAAGTACCAGCGAGAGGCCGGGCTGAGCCCGGAGTCAGGCAACCAGCTCATCACCGCCAGCGCAGAGAACGTGGAACGCTCCGCGGCCGCCGATTCCCCGGCGCACCAGGGCGGCCACCCGCACCGAGGTGGGGATTCGGCCGTGGGTGTCAGCCCGGGTAAGACTCTCGGCGCCGAGGCGGGCGACGGAGCTGACAGCACCACCGACGGTTCCGGTGGGACCGGTTCCACCGACGGTGCGGCAGATGGTTCCGGCGGAACCGCGAGCGCCGATGATCGTTCGGGACGCGTCGACCTGCGACCCGCCGAGACGAATCGGAAACCCGCCGAGGCGCGCGATGAGCCGACCGAGACGGCCGATGCCAACCGCGCCGTCGACGGGGACCCCACCGACGGAGATCCGGACGGAGGCTACATCGGAGAGGACGCGGACGCGGCCGAGACGGGCCGCCTCGGCGAGGGCGACGGCCCTCTGGTGGACAATGGGAACAGCAGCGAAGGTGAGGAGGACTGATGTCGGCACCGACACTTGACGGGGGCGCCATCGCCGATGGTCACTGGCATGACACGACGCACCATCGCAAGGGATTCTTCACCGATACCTCGATCTGCATCGGCTGCAAGGCCTGCGAGGTCGCGTGCAAGGAATGGAACCGCAACCCGCAGGACGGGACCTTCGAACTCCTCGGCTCCTCCTACGACAATACGGGCAGCCTCGGCGCGAACACCTGGCGCCACGTCGCCTTCATCGAACAGGATTCGGAGCGGATCGAGAAGGCCCGGGAATCCGGGCGCAAGCTCGTCAACCTCGGCATGCCGAGCATCCGTCCCCGGACCGATGAATCGGCCGGTGCCCAACCGCTCGACGGTGCCCTCGGGGCGGCCGCGTCCGGATCCTCGGGGGCTGCCGGCGACGCGAACGGCCTGCCCTCGACGCCGCCGCTGGGCATCGACCTGCTGGCCCCCGGCGCCCTGGAGCCCAGCGACCCGGAGAACATCGCCGCGCTCGACACCACCCCACCGGACACCGCGGACTTCCGCTGGCTGATGTCCTCGGACGTGTGCAAGCACTGCACGCACGCGGGCTGCCTCGATGTGTGCCCCACGGGTGCCCTGTTCCGCACCGAGTTCGACACGGTCGTGGTGCAGAACGACGTCTGCAACGGCTGCGGCACCTGCGTGGCCGGCTGCCCCTTCGGCGTCATCGAACGCCGCGACGACGGCACCATCAACACGCCGACCGATCGTGACGATCGCAAGGCCGCGGACATGGATGTGCCGAACAAGAACACGGCGAACAAGTGCACGCTCTGCTACGACCGCCTCGTCGAGGGTCAGGAACCGGCCTGCGCGCAGACCTGCCCGACCCAGTCGATCAAGTTCGGCGACCGGGATGACATGGTCTCCCAGGCTCATGCCCGGGTCGCCGACCTCCACGCCAAGGGCCTGACCGAGGCCCGCCTCTACGGAGCGAACCCCAACGACGGGGTCGGCGGGACCGGATCGGTCTTCCTCCTCCTCGACGAGCCCGAGGTCTACGGTCTGCCGCCGGATCCGCGGGTGGCGACGAAGGACCTGCCCGGCATGTTCGCTTCCGCAGGTGTCGCCGCACTGGGTATGGTCGCGGCCGCGGGGCTGGCGTTCCTCGGGAGCCGACGTTGAGCACATCCGAATTCGATTCCTACCGCCCACCCGAGCCCGAAGGCGGACGCCGGAAACGTCGCCGAGGCGGTCGCGGGCCCGGTGACGGTCGCGACGGCCAGGGTGGACCCGGCGGTCAGGGCGGCTCGGGCGGCGGTAGACGCGGTCAGGGCTGGAAGAACCGCGGTTCCGACGGCAATCGTGAGATGCCGATGGTCGAGGACGTCGAGTTCACGTCCTACTACGGCCGGCCCATCGTCAAGGCTCCGCCGTGGGGTCACGAGATCGCGCTCTACCTGTTCCTCGGCGGACTGGCCGGCGGGTCGACCCTGCTGGGATTCGGCGCTCAATTCACCGACCGTCCGGGGCTGCGGATCGCCAGCCGGATGACGGCGATCACCGCGACCGGAGTCGGCGGAGCAGCGCTCGTCGCCGACCTCGGACGACCCGAGCGGTTCATCAATATGATGCGCGTGGTCAAGGTGTCCTCGCCGATGAGCCTGGGCACCTGGATCCTCTCGGGCTTCGGCGTCGGAGCGGGGGTGACCTTCGCGATCGAACTCGACCGGGTGACCGGGGAGAAGCTGCTGCCCTTGGGACCGCTGCGCCGACTCCTCCATGCAATGGAGACCCCCGCGGCCCTCGAATCCGCGCTGTTCGCGACACCCCTGGCCGCCTACACAGCCGTGCTGCTCGGCGACACGGCGGTGCCGACCTGGAATGCCGCCGGACGCAACGGCCTGCCGTACGTGTTCGTGTCCTCGGCGTCCCTGGCCGCGGGCGGTGCCGCCATGGCCCTGGCGCCCGTGCGGGAGACCGGGCCGGCCCGCCTGCTCGCGCTCATGGGGGCCGCCGGTGATGTCATTGCGATGGATCGGATGAAGAAGCGAATGCACCCCGCCGAGGTGGATCCGATGGAGGAGGGCGAACCGGGGCACAAGCTGCAACGGGCCGAGACGCTGCTCATCGCCGGTGCCGTCGGTGCCGCCGCCGTCGAGGTGGGGGCCAGGGTATTCGCGAAGAAGCTGGACGGTGGTGCAGGGTCCGGCTCGGGACTCGGTGCTGGTTCGGGACTCGGATCCGGCCGGCGCAGCTGGAAGACCCGAGCTGTGCTGCGAGCCGTGTCGGTCGTCTCCGGTGCGGCACTGGCAGCCGCCTCGGCGTATACCCGGCTCGGGATGCTCGAGGCCGGCATCGACTCGACGAAGGATCCCCGGCACGTCGTCGAACCGCAGCGCGCTCGCCTCGAGGCCAGGCGCGCGGCCGGCATCACCGACGACTCGATCACCACCGGAGTGTAGTCGTTCACCGTGGTTTCCGAGATCTCCTCACACGCTCATGACTTGTCGTGTGATGACGCATCCAGCCATCGGAACGAATCGTCGATGGCCACGGCCTTGACGTGTGCTTTCAGCAGAGCGTCGCTGCCGTCGGAGAACGGATCGGCGTCCAGCACCATCAAGTTTGCTCTCCCGCCGGGTATGATCTCGCCGATGCCATCGTCGAACCCTCCTGCACGAGCAGCAGCGAGCGTGAGTGAACTCAAGGCTCGGGCAGGCGTGAAGGCTCGTTCGAGATGATAGACCTCGGTCCCCGGCTTGAGTGCTGATCGGGTGGTCAGGGCGATGAACAGGTTGTGGGAGGCCAAATGAGGCGCGGTCGGGGCATCGGTCCCCAGGGCCATGTGCACGCCGGCCGCGCGGAACTTGTGCCAGGGAAAGCCGGACTCCGCACGTTCACCGCCGAGCATCGTCATCCAGTTGGCCATGATCGCCGGATCGCAGTGCACAGGCTGCATCGAGGCGACAACTCCGAGTGCCGCCATCCGACCGATAGTCTCATCGGTCACCGACTCGAGGTGTTCGATGCGTGGTGCGCGAACTTTCGGTCCGTTGGCTCGTATGCATGCGGCGACGAGATCGAGTGCGATCTCGCTGGCATGGTCACCGATCGCATGCATGGCGAGGTCCAGACCATGAGCATCCGCCGCAATTGCAACGGGCGCAGCTGAACCGAACGACCATATCGGATCGGCGTGCGATCCATCAGAGTATGGCTCCCGCATGGCCGCCGTGCAGGCGTCGATCACACCATCGAGTATGAACTTGACGCCGACGATGCGAAACCATTCGGATCCAGGAATGGCGGCGATCTGATCGCGTATCTGCGCCGCTCGGGCGACTGACTCGAGGTCTCTCTGCGGATCGCCGGTGGGGCGAAGCAGCCAATAGCCGACGACAGGAAACGGCAGGCGACTGTCACGGTTGAGCCGTCGAACGAACGTGGCCGCTTCTGCCTCGCCCACTGCCATATCGGTTGCTGCGGTGACTCCGTTCCGCAGGTAGACATCGAAGGCGTTGTCAAGAAATCGATCCCGGTCGTGATCGGTCGTGATGGTCTCGAGATACGACCACGCGTACTCGACCGCAGCGTTCTCGAGGAGGAAGCCGGTGGCCTCGCCGTTGTTGTCTCGAACGATCTTGCCGCCAGGAGGGTCGGGCGTCTGTGCGTCGATGCCCATCGCAGTCAATGCGGCCGTGTTCACCCACGACGAATGGACGTCGTTGGAATCGAGGAGTACCGGCAGATCGGCGATCGCCTCGTCGATCATCGCTGCTGTAGGTCTGCCGCCGGGGACGGCTTCGAACATCCAACCCGAACCGAGAATGTAGTCGGCTTCCGGCTGTTCCTCGCGCCTGCTCCTCAGGCGATCACGAATCTCGTCCAGATTGGTGCAGTCGCGCAGTGCCACCTTGTCGATGGTCTGGCCCAACATCAGCAGGTGAGTGTGCGCTTCGACGAAGCCAGGGGTGACGAGGGCTCCGTCGAGGTTGATCTCCTCCACCGTGTGCTCCGGCGCGGTGGTCGTTTCGGCTATGTCGAGCACGGTTGCACGGTCGCCGACAGCGATGATGCGACCCGAATCGAAGGCCACCGCATCGTTGATCGGCGCGTGCTCGTGGCCGGTGAAGACTGTGGCATTCGACAGTATTGTGGTCATGGCGTCCTTTGCGTGGGTGAGGGGCGGCGGCGAATCGATCAGCGCGTGGGTTCGACTTCGCCGAGGTGGGTGAGCGTTTCCTCCACTCCGGTGGAGACCCGTGCGATGAGTACCGTGGGAATGATGAGAATGAAGCTGACGATGCCCATGCTCACTCCAAAGGCCGGAATTCCCGCACCGTCGATGACCCACGCGCCGATGATCGGAGCAAAGCTCGAACCGACGATGTAGGCGCCGATGAGAGGACCGGACCATCTGCCCCGCGCGTCGAGTCCGGCCGCGGTGGCGATGAAGAGGACGAACGCGAAGGCGTAGATGGTGTTGACGACGACGATGAGCACAGCCAGCGTCTGAGGATCACCGGTCAGACCGATCCAGATCTTCGTCGCCCCGCCGAGGAGGAGGGCGATTGCCAGCGGCACTGCCCGTCCGATCCGGCGACCGCTCAGTGTCACGATCACCATGGCGCCGGCCCCGACCCCCGCTGCCGCGCTGAGAGCGAACCCGAGACCTTGTTCGCTCAGGCCGGCAGCGTTGCCGAGGGTGGGAGCAAGTGTCCACACTGCGTCTTCGCTGGTGCCCCAGAGAGGGAACACGATGAGCACTCCAATCCCGGCGAAGAGCACACGTCGCGGTGCATTCGTCGGTACCGTCGGAGACTCGTCCGCAACGTCAACGATCGCGAGCTCCGGAGTGTTGGGTAGCCAGATCGTGACGGCGAGAGCTATTAGAGACAACAGCGCAAGTGCCCCGAACACATTCGCCTGCGCAAGACCGAGCATCGGGATGACGGCAAGCACCACCATGACCAACAGACGATTGACCACTCCGCTCGTCGCACTCACCCGATTGGGGTTGCGCAGTGCTGCGATAGCGGCTCCCGAAGTCGAAATCGCAGTACCGACACCGATGGCGCCGAGAATGAAGGTCGCTACGACCCAGCCGGAGTGTGTGACAATCGCGGCCGCTCCGAAGCCGACGACCGCAACGATGAGTCCGACCGCGGCCAAAGATCGACGATGTGATCCTGCTGCAGCGCGTGATGTCGCCAGTCCGATCACAGCCGATGCGAAGAGTCCCCACGTGAGGATGTTTCCCGAAGCGACGACATCGAACCCGACCTGCTCGAAGACCGACATGATCAGCGGCGCAAGATTGGCCATCATCAGGCCAGCCAGCGAAACGAGGAAAACGGCACTGCCGTTGCCCATACGCAGCGGGACGCGTGGGTCGTCGACGGGTGACAGCTGGCGCGCAGGTGCAGAACTCATGGGGGCCTCTCTGCCCGGGGAAGAACGACTATTAAACGAAAAGTTTTCGGTTAACTAGAATAGTGCATGCAGTGAGAGAGAATGTCAACCAGATCACATCGTCGTCTGAGAGAGAGACTGCTTCATGGCTCGACCGGTATCACCGCTTCTCAGCCCGGAGAAGATCGCGTCTGCCGCGATTGAGATGGTCGATGCAGGGCACGAGCTCAAGATTCAACCCTTGGCCAAAAAGCTCGGAGTCAGTCTGTCCTCGCTCTATCACCACGTGGATGGTCGCGAAGGCATCATCCAGGCGATGCGCGAAGTCCTCAGCAGGCAATACGAATTCAACCCCTCTATCGGAGAGGCATGGAGAGATTCGCTGCGGGAGGGGGTGAATGCTCTTTGGCGGTTGTATTCGGACCACCCGCGGGTGATGATCCATCTGCTCGGGGTCACCATTCACGAATCGGACACAATGCGACTCTACGAATCTCTCGTCGAGTGTCTGCAGAAGTCGGGATTGCCCGACAGTGAAGTTCTCACCACTTTGGAAGTGCTGGATGCATTCGCGTTCGGAGCTGCACTTGACGCACTCTCGCCGACGACGATCTTCGCGCCAAAGGATGCGGGATCGCCGATGTCCGAACTGCTCAGACAGCATCCGTCGGGCCGAGAGCGGAACGAGCTGCTCTACAAGCGCGGCCTCGACATCATCTTCGCGGGAATCGAATCACGAATAGGATGAACCGCGCGCCTTGCGCTGCCGGTCACGGATCTCTGAAATCGAACTACCGCACGTGGACGCCCGAGCCGGCGACGATCTCGCCGATGACCGGATAACCCGGAAGCTCGCCGACAACGAGCAGTCCGCCCGAGGTCTGGGCGTCTGCCAGCAACAACAGATCGTCCTGGGCCACCGAGTCGTCCGCGCTCAGGTGAGGGCGCACCCAATCGAGGTTGCGCCGGGTACCGCCGGAGACGTACCCATCGGCGATCGACTCGTCGACTCCGTTGAGGCGGGGCACCGCGGCCGCGTCGATGACCGCCCCGACCCCCGAGGCTCGAGCCATCTTGAACAGGTGACCGAGCAATCCGAAGCCGGTGACATCGGTCGCCGCCTTGATGCCCGCAGCCACGGCGGCCCGCGATGCCTCGGCGTTGAGCTCGGCCATTGTCGCCACGGCCTCGTCGAAGTACTCGCCGGTCTGCTTATGGCGGTTGTTGAGGATCCCCACGCCGATGGGTTTGGTCAGGGTCAACGGCAGGCCCGCCTCGGCGGCGTCGTTGCGCATGAGCTCACCGGGGTGGGCGATGCCGGTGACGGCCATGCCGTACTTGGGTTCGGGGTCGTCGATCGAGTGCCCGCCGGCGACTGGGCAGTTCGCCTGTCCGGCGACGTCGAGCCCGCCGCGCAGCACCTCGGTGAGCAGCTCCATCGGCAACTTCTCCCGGGGCCAGCCGACGAGGTTGATCGCCGTGACCGGCGCCCCGCCCATCGCGTAGATGTCGGAGAGAGCGTTGGCGGCGGCGATGCGGCCCCAGTCGTAGGCATCGTCGACGACTGGGGTGAAGAAGTCTGCGGTCGAGAGCACCGCAAGATCGTTGCGAACGAGGACCGCCGAAGCGTCATCGCCGTCATCGAGGCCGACGAGGACCTCTGGCGCACTCTGTCCGGTCAGGCCCCTGACCGCGTCCTCGAGCTCGCCCGGCGGGATCTTGCAAGCGCAGCCTCCACCGTGAGCCAATGAGGTCAGGCGTTCCTGGGTGGCAGTCATACGGTGAGACTAACATCAAGGCGCAACAGCCCCGCAGAGCCGGCCCGATTGGCCTAAGAACTCCTCGATTGGAGTCCGTCAGCCCGCCCGCACCCAAGGGACCTCCGCGCTTCATCGCGGGTGCGCACTCCTGCACATGCAGGCCACGCTGGCGACCTCACAGGCAGCATGGCTGTCCGCCGTTGACGAGTGGATCAACGATCTCGATATGCGCTCAGACGGCCGCGAGATCCGCCGCAGGGTCGCCCGCATCCTCGGTTTCGACGTCGACTGGAAGACCCTGACGACGAGTATATTCACCTGGGCAGCGATGGCTGATCCCGCCGGTATTAAGCTCACACTGCCGACCCACCCCTGGATGCGAACAACTGGATCGATGGCCACTAGGCACATATCAAGGCGCCTCTTCCCGGAAGATTCTTCTCGGGTGGTCGGGGGCGCTGTTTCGAATGTGGCGTGGCCGGTCTCGATGCCGATGGTGTAGATGTCCTTGACCGCGGGCCAGTCCGAACTGATAGTCCCGCGAATATGGATGTCGCTCATGGCGCTAGTTGTGTGTGAAGGTTCTCGACTCGCTTTTTGATGTCTTCGCGAACGAGGCGCATGCGCTCAATGCCCTCGATTCCCCGCTCAGACGGTTCGGCGGTATCCCAGTTCTCGATTTGCGTGCCTTTGGGAACGTTCACAGTTGCTTCACGGCCAAGGGCGATGACGATATCGGCGGCTTTCAGATCAGCCTCAGTCACCGGTTTCGGCCTGCCCTGACTGATGTCGATGCCCAGCTCGGCCAGCGCCTGCACCGACAAGTCAATGAGAGCACTGCCGGACTTGGTTCCTCCCGAACGCACGTCGACCGTGTCGCCGGCGATGCTGCCCATGAGGCCGGCGGCCATCAGTGATTTGCCGCCGTTCTTCACACAGACGAACAGCACACGCAGTGGGGTCGTCATTCCGCCTCCCGAACGGCGGAGCGACCATGGGCCAGTCCCGTGGGGATGCCGATGGTCACCGGCTCTGTTGGTACGCAACAGCCTGCATCGTCCTCAACGGTCGTTGCAGGTGCGTCGCAGGAGGATCCGATATCGGCAGAGCAGACGCCGGTCTCGGGTAGGACGAGTTCCACCCTGTCGGCTGCTGTCTGATCGCCGGCGAGTGCGGCGACGATAGACCGGACTTGTTTGTACCCGGTGAACATGAGGAACGTGGGAGCCCGTCCATAGGACTTCATGCCCGCGATGAAGAAGTCCTTCTCCGGGTGAGCCAAGAGCTTGGCTCCGTGGGGTGCGACGGTCCCGCAGCTGTGATACTCCGGATCGATGAGCGGGCCCAGCTTGGTGGGTGCTTCAACAACAGGATCGAGATCGAGGCGGATCTCTCTCAAGAAATCGAGATCGGGACGGAACCCTGTCGTCGGGACTATTCGATCAACGTCGAAGGAGACCGGTCCATCAGGTGTGGTCCCGGTGACGGCGAGTCCGTCGGTGGAGTTCAGCTTAGTGATGGTCACCGAGGTGTGGACCTCGATTCGGCCGGTTTCCACGAGATGGCGCAGGCGGGCACCCAAGGCCCCGCGAGCCGGTAGACCATCCTGGTCACCGCCGCCGTAGACAGTGGAGGGATCAGCGCCGCGAATAGCCCAGGTGATGCGGGTACCCGGTGCAGTCTCGCTCAGCTCTCCCAGTGCCAGCAGTGTGTTGGCAGCCGAATGGCCGGAACCGACGACGAGGGCGTGCTGCCCAGCAAACTGGTCACGGTCGCGCCCGAGCACATCCGGCAACGGCGATGTAACACGACCTGCCTCTCTAGTAGCTGTCTCCCCGATGGCAGGAAGACCGGCTTGTCCGAGAGGGTTCGGCGACTCCCACGTGCCGGAGGCATCGATGACGGCCCGCACGTGATGATCCTCGATCTGACCGTCGGCCTTTTGTACGCGGACGAGGAAGGCCCCATTCTCGCGGCCAGGGGTGCGTGTGCGGTCCATGCCGACTCGACTGACCGCGATGACCCGGGCTTGAGTATGGATCGTCTCGCGCAACTGAGGGGTCTCAGCCAGAGGTGCCAGGTAGTCGGTGACGAGTTCTGCTCCGGTAGGCAGGTAGTCACCATCTGGTTCTGGCCAATCTGTTGACTTCAGCAGTGTGCGTGCGGCGTCGTCGATGTTGTATTTCCATGGGGAGAAGAGCCCGATGTGTCCCCAGTCGCGAACGGCGGCTGCCGGAGCTGACCCGGCCTCGAAGACTATCGGTTCGATCCCGCGTGTGCTCAGGTGAGCGGCGGCGGCCAGGCCGATGGGTCCGGCACCGATGACGGCGACGGGCAGGTCTGTGACTGGTGTGTTCTCATGCATGATGGTCATCCGTAGAAGTAATGGTGGGCAGTGACAGGGTTGTGAGGAGAGTAGTGATTCGGTTGCGAATGTCATCGCGGATGGTGCGGACTGCTTCGATTCCCTGTCCGGCTGGGTCATCGAGGTCCCAGTCTTCATAGCGCTTACCTGGGAAGATCGGGCAGGCATCTCCACATCCCATGGTGATGACCACGTCCGAGGTTTTCACTGTGTCCGGTGTGAGAATTGTGGGCTGCTGGTCGGTGATGTCGATGCCTACTTCTGCCATGGCTTCGATGGCGACAGGATTGAGCATGTGCGCTGGTTCGCTGCCAGCGGAGCGAACCTCGACCTGATCGACTCCGAGTTCGCGGAGGTATCCCGCGGCCATTTGGGATCTGCCTGCGTTGTGGACGCAGACGAAGAGGACAGTAGGTGTTGGGGTTGGTGATGTCATCTCTGCGGCTCCAGACTTCTAGCGTGTTCGGGGAAGAAGCGGCGGCGCGCCCACAGGGCGACGTAGACAAGTGCGACGAGGATGGGGACCTCGATGAGTGGACCGACGACACCAGCCAACGCCTGCCCGGAAGCCACACCGTATGTCCCAACGGCCACGGCAATGGCGAGTTCGAAGTTGTTACCCGCAGCAGTGAACGCCAGCGTGGTCGTCTTCTCGTACCCGAGTTTAAGGCCACGACCTACGACCATTCCGAGGGCGAAGACGACAAAGAAATAGACCAGTAACGGCAAAGCGATACGCGCCACGTTCAAAGGGTTCGAGGTGATCTCATCTCCCTGGAAGGCGAAAAGCAGGACAATCGTAAACAGCAGTCCGCAGAGCGCGAATGGCCCGATCTTGGGTAGGAACTGGTCTTCGTACCAGGTCCGGCCTTTGGTCTTCTCGCCGATGGTGCGTGTGAGGAAACCTGCCAGCAGTGGGATGCCGAGGAAGACGAGAACGCTGAGAGTGATGGCCCAGAAGGAGAACTCGCTGCTGGTCGTCGGCAGTCCGAGGAGGTTTGGCAGCCACTGCAGGTAGAACCAGCCGAGGAGTCCGAAGGCGAGGACTTGGAAGACCGAGTTGATCGCGACGAGGACGGCGGCGGCTTCGCGGTCACCGCAGGCGAGGTCGTTCCAGATGAGGACCATGGCTATGCAGCGGGCGAGGCCGACGATGATCAGTCCGGTCCGGTATTCGGGCAGATCGGGGAGGAAGATCCAGGCGAGAGCGAACATGAATGCTGGCGCAGCCAGCCAGTTGATGATCAGCGAGGTGATCATCAACTTCTTATCGCCCAGGACCCGGCCGGTTTCGTTGTAGCGGACCTTGGCCAGCACCGGATACATCATCACCAGCAACCCCACCGCGATTGGCAACGACACATCGGCGACCTTCACCGAGTCCAACGCGGCTCCGATGCCCGGTACGAGGCGACCGAGAAGCAGGCCGAGGCCCATGGCTGCGATGATCCAGACCGGTAAGAAGCGGTCGAGAGTCGATAGTCTTGCGGGGCCCGGTTCGGTAGTGCGGGCTGTCGCGGAGGCGCTCATGGATCTCCTCTAAGGCCAGATTGTCGGTGATTCACACTCAAACATCGATGGTTGTCGATATGAGTCTAAACGCTTCGTATCGACATGTGTCAATGTATAGGCATAATGGAAGAGTGATGACTGAACAGACACTGCCCACACCGGCCCTAGCCACCTGCTGCACGTCGCTGACCGCCGAGCCGATCAGTCAAGCCGACGCGCAGGAATTCGGCCGGATATTGAAGGCCATAGCTGATCCGACCAGGTTGCGACTGGTGTCTCTGGTCTCGGCGCACGAAGACAAGGAGGCATGCGTCTGCGACCTCATCGAGCCAGTGGGCTTAGGGCAGCCGACTGTCTCCCATCATTTGAAGATCCTCGTCGAAGTCGGAGTCCTCCACCGGGAGAAGCGAGGTGTCTGGTCATACTACTCACTGAAATTCGACACCCTGGAACGGATCGCCTCCTTTCTCTCCCCAGTATGAGCACGGCCGGAACGGAATATTATCTGGAGCGAACGCACTTTCAGCCACAGCATGCTCGCCAATCTTCGTGCCACCCGAATGCCCAGACTCCGGAACTCGGAAGCTTCGACGTCTTCCTCACAAGAAGATCAGCCCGACCAGGCCAGCGCCAATGACCGCAGCCCAGGCCGGTAAGTTCCACTTCGTTTGAGCGATAAACACCACGACCGCCAGCGCCAAGGTCGTCGGTGAAGTGATGCCCTGAGCAAATACCGGGTCGTAGAGAGCCGCGGCAAGAATGCCGACGACGGCACCATTGATGCCCATCAACGCCCGGCGAGCCCAACGAGCGTGGCGGAGACGCTCCCAGAACGGCAGAGCCCCGATTGTCAACAGGCCTGCAGGCAGAAAAATCGCGACAAGCGCGATGGCCGCTCCGATCAGTCCAGTCGGCCCAGTCGTCGTGGAGGCTCCCAGGAATGCAGCGAAGGTAAACAGTGGTCCCGGGACTGCTTGCGCGGCACCATATCCGGCCAGAAAGGTGTTGTGCTCGACGAGACCGGTTTGGACCGTCTCGGCATTCAAAAGCGGGAGCACCACGTGTCCACCACCGAAGACAAGCGACCCCGAGCGGTAGAACACGTCCAGCAATCGAAGGCTCGGATCGCCTGTCATCGCAGCCACGATCGGCAGCAACGCCAACAGCACGATGAA
This sequence comes from Brevibacterium sp. GP-SGM9, assembly GCF_047300845.1. Taxonomy (NCBI): domain Bacteria; kingdom Bacillati; phylum Actinomycetota; class Actinomycetes; order Micrococcales; family Brevibacteriaceae; genus Brevibacterium; species Brevibacterium sp. GP-SGM9. The sequence continues at coordinate 2,586,209 of NZ_CP178563.1, forward strand.
CGCTGTCAGTGCGGCCACACCCATAGTCCGAGAAACCCGGAAGCCCAGATCGTGGCGCGGGCCCTCGTCGTCGACACCGTCACCGCGGAGCCACACCAGGCCAACGAGTCCGCCGATGACAATCGCGAGGCCTTGCACGGCCGAGTTCGGTACGAGGAGCACGATGATCATCGCGGCTCCTGCAATCGTGGCGCGTTTGGCATCCGGCGTGAGATTTTTCGCCATCCCGAACACTGCCTGCGCCACGACTGCCACCGCTGCTGCTTTCAATCCGTACAGCCATCCCGAGCCGGCTAGATCACCGAAACTCGCAAGACCAATGGCGAAGGCGACCATAAAGATTGCCGAGGGCATGGTGAAGGCGAACCATGCCGCTAATAGCCCGCCGATACCGGCCCGTTGCAGACCAATCGCCATGCCAATCTGGCTGGAAGCTGGGCCGGGAAGAAACTGACACAACGCCACCAAGTCCGCATATGCTCGGTCACTGAACCACTGGCGGCGCTCGACGAACGCATCACGGAAATACCCCAAATGCGCGACGGGCCCTCCGAAGGATGTCACTCCCAGACGGAGGAACGCCCAGAACACCTCTGTGATTGCCCCGGGGTTCGTTCGCCCCGACTGTGTGTCTATCGTCGAATCATTCATCGCCACCACCTTGACCTCGATGCGATGTTTCAGTCAACATTGAGACAATGAATGATGAGAGAACTTCGGTCGTGCGTCGTTCTGCGCTCCATGCCGCCTTAGGAGATCCCGCACGCCTGCAAGTCATTGATCTCCTTGTGCTTGGCGACCGATCCCCGAGTGAACTCATTGCTCGGCTCGATCTGTCGTCGAACTTGCTCACTCACCATCTCGGCGTCCTGGAACGGGAGGGGCTCATCTCTCGGTCCCCGTCAGAGGGCGACCGTCGTCGCAGTTACATTCGCCTTCACAGGGAGGTCTTGGACCGTCTGGGCGACTATCGTGGCCCCTGTGCCCAGCGGATCGTCTTCATCTGTACGGGCAACTCGGCACGCTCGCCTTTGGCCGCAGCCCTCTGGTCCCGTCGTAGCACTATTCCGGCAACATCGGCGGGTACACATCCCGCACGTGCTGTGTCGCCACTTGCGCAGAGGATTGCTGCGCGACACGGCCTTGACATCAGCACACATCGCCCACGTTCTATCGAAAACACAGCCGGGCCGGAGGACTTGCTCGTGACTCTCTGCGACCGCGCCCATGAAACTCTCCGCGACGTCAGCGTCATCCATTGGTCTGTTCCCAATCCGAGCACGAACGGAACCGAGCAAGACTACGAGAGGGCCTTTGGGGACATCAGCACTCGCCTCACCACACTTAGCAGGCAGTTGACAGCTCACTGATCATTGGCAACTAGACAGCCTGGGTGGCTTGATGCGGAGCCCACCCCTGACCGTCAGCGTCCACGAGGCCGAATCCAGGGTCGGTGAACTCAGTTGAGACGGTTACGTAAGATTCCAAGAAATTCGTCAGCGCGCTCAACCTGCCTTGCCAGCTTCTCCCGCTTGGCCACGGCATCATCGAGCAGCGCCACGAGTTGCTCTCGTGCACTACTGCGTTCGGCATTAGGTGCGCTGCTTTCGAGGATGTCGAGCAGGGTCAGGAGTTCGCCCATCTCGCCGGTGGTGTAGTTCAGTGCCTTCATGCGACGAATCGTCATCAACCGGCGAAAATCCTCATCTGTATAGACGCGGAACCCTCCTTCGGTTCTCCCCGTGGCAGGGATGAGGCCGATCTCTTCGTAATGACGCAAAGTGCGCGAGGACATTCCCGATTTCTCTGCCATCTCCCCAATGTGCACAACGATCCCCTCGATTGACGCCGTATGAATCCTGCCTCCGGCACGGTTTGCCTCAACTCTAACGCAACGTTAATGTTGAATGTGAACTCTGACATCACGTGAAGGTTCACGGACCCCCGAAAACGCGCCTGAGGAGACTGCTGTGTCCACATCCCAAATCATTCATGACAAAGACCATCCGACTCCCGACGAACGCCAAAGCGTGCGTCGGACTCTGAAACGTCCTAGCTGGCTCAAAACCGAGATTCTGGGTGGGCTCGTCGTTGCCCTGGCCCTTATCCCTGAGGCCATTGCCTTCTCGATCATCGCCGGCGTGGATCCACGAGTCGGCCTCTTCGCCTCATTCACCATGGCAGTCACGACCGCGATCCTTGGAGGCAGACCCGCGATGATCTCCGCTGCCACCGGTGCCGTTGCGCTCGTGATCGCGCCACTCGTTGCTTCTCATGGGGTCGACTACTTCATCGCTGCCGTAATCCTGGCTGGGGTTTCCCAGGTGATCCTGGCCCTTGTTGGTGCTGCCAGGTTGATGCGGTTCATTCCGCGTCAGGTCATGGTTGGTTTCGTCAACGCTTTGGCAATCCTGATTTTCATCTCCCAGGTCCCTGAACTCATTGGTGTTCCGTGGCTGGTCTATCCCTTGTGCCTGCTGGGGTTGCTCGTCGTCTTCGTCCTCCCCAAGTTCACCTCTATCGTGCCTGCACCGCTTGTTGCCATCATCGTCTTAACGGTCCTTGTCGTCGTCCTGGCTCTTGATGTACCGAATGTCGGCGATAAGGGACAACTCCCCGAATCACTGCCGACTCTTCTCTTTCCGAACGTGCCACTGAGCCTCGAAACCTTGCAGGTGATCGCACCCTACGCCCTGGCCATGGCAGTGGTCGGTCTTCTCGAATCTCTCATGACAGCCAAACTCGTCGACGACGTCACCGACACCCATTCCAACAAGACCCGCGAATCCTGGGGACAAGGCGTGGCAAATATTGTCACCGGCTTCTTCGGGGGCATGGGCGGCTGCGCGATGGTCGGTCAAACAATGATCAACGTCAAAGCCTCAGGAGCTCGCACCCGCATCTCAACATTCTGCGCCGGAGTCTTCCTCCTCATCCTCGTTGTCACCCTTGGCGACGTCGTTGCCCTGATCCCGATGGCAGCGTTGGTGGCGATCATGATGTTCGTCTCCTGGGCAACATTCGACTGGCACTCCATCCGTCCCAGCACTCTGGCCAGGATGCCGAAATCCGAGACCACAGTCATGCTTGTCACCGTCATCGCTACAGTGTGGACCCATAACCTCGCCATAGGAGTCATCCTCGGCGTGATCGTAGCCATGGTCGCCTTCGCCAACCGGGTTGCTCACTTCGTTCGTGTCAACAAAGAAATCACAGAGACCTCAGGTCAGCCAACCGCCCGCTACACCGTCGAAGGTGAACTGTTCTTCGCCTCGTCGAATGACCTCTACACCATGTTCGACTATGCCGAGGACCCTGATCACATTGTCATCGATATGCACCAATCCCACCTTTGGGACGCTTCAACCATCGCTGCACTGGATTCCGTGACCGACAAATACGAACACTATGGCAAGCACGTCGACATCATCGGACTCAACAATGCCAGCCGGAGAATGCGCGTACGTCTGGGCGGATTGGCCAAGAACGGCGAATAGGCACCATCGAATGCGCAACGGTGACCCGGCGTACCGAGAAGCGTGCAGTCGACTCTTGAAATCTGTGCTCTTACCTTCTGAAAGCGACAATCCCGGCCGGTAGTAAGAGACCATCGCCTTGTGCGATCAGACGTTCGAGGACAAGCTCAGCGGAGAATCCCGCGCCGACCGCATCGGATTGCACAAACTCATCGACTACGCACGCGAGGGTGACCATATCCGTGTTGCCTGGCTGGATCAACTCGGCCGAGACACCCGAGATCTCTAGTCGATCATTGACACGCTGACTGCGGAGGGCTGCACGCTCACCTTCGCCTCGGCGAACATCATCGTCTCTAAAGTTGGATGCTCCCGATGCGGCAGCGGCCTGCGCCCGACACGGTAAGATTCTGCACGGAGGCGTCCGAGTCCTGGTGGGCTCCCCGGTCTTCAAAACCGGTGAGACCGAGCATCTCGGTCTGGCGGGTTCGATTCCCGTCCGCCTCCGCCACTACCATCGTCGACGTCGATGGACCGCACCCTAGGAACGCTCTCCCGAGCGGACCTCGACGGCAGTGAAAGGAGCGGACGCCTTGACCGAGTCGGATCCGCGCCGCAGCATCCCGCGCACCGATCACCTCCTCGCTCTGCCCGAGGTCGTCGCCGCAGCTCAGAGACTCGGTCAGTCGACGATCAAGGCCGTCATCGCAGAAGCTCAGTCCGCCGCCCGGGACGGTCGGATCACCCCCGCCGAGGTGGCCCCCACCGTCATCGATCGGCTCGGTTCCCGTTCGGCCTCCTCACTGACCCCGGTGCTCAACGCGACCGGCATCATCGTCCACACCAACCTCGGCCGGGCGCCGTTGTCCGAGGCCGCGCAGCGAGCCGTCGCGGACGCGGCCGGCTATGTCGATGTGGAGATGGACCTCGCCACGGGCAAGCGCAGCAAGCGCGGGATGGGCGCGAAGCAGGCGCTACTGCGCGCCTGCCCCGCCGCCGAGGACGCCCTCATCGTCAACAACGGGGCGGCCGCTCTGCTGCTCGCGGTCACCGCGCTGCGCGCCGATCATTCGAGCCCCCGCGGTCATCGTGCGGACCCTTCCACCGCGCGGGGGCCTCGGGCCGATGGCCCGACCGCGGGCTCGCCCGATGCGGAGGAGATCATCGTCAGCCGCGGCGAACTCATCGAGATCGGCGCGGGCTTCCGGCTGCCCGACCTGATGACGACCACCGGCGCGAGACTCCGCGAGGTCGGCACCACGAACCGCACCCACCTCGCCGACTACGCCGAGGCGATCAGTGAGGCCACCGCGAGCCTGCTCAAGGTCCACACGAGCAATTTCCGCGTCGAAGGCTTCACCGCTGACGTCGAAATCGCGGGTCTGCGCACCCTCGCGGACGAACACGGACTGCCGCTCATCGCCGACCTCGGCAGCGGACTCTTCGACCCCGACGACGCCCTGCCCGATGAACCCGATATCGCCGGGGCCCTGCGCGCCGGGGCCGACGTCGTCATCGTCAGCGGCGACAAACTCCTCGGCGGACCTCAGGCCGGCCTCATCCTCGGCCGGACCGAAGCCGTGCAGGCCATCGCGACGCACCCGCTGGCCCGGGCGATGCGCACCGACAAGCTCACCTTCGCCGCCCTCGAGGCCACGGTCGCACATGCTCAGAATCCCGTCCGCGACGCCCTCCACATCGACCTCGACCGGCTGCAGGCCCGAACCGTGCGACTGGCGGAATCCACATCGGGCACCGTCGTCGCCCACGACGGTCACGTCGGCGGTGGGGGAGCCCCCGGAGTGCCCCTTCCGGGGTGGACCGTCGAGCTGCCGGAGGCCTTCGCCGAGCAGCTGCGCCTCGGCGACCCGGCCATCGTCGCCCGCGTCCACCAGGGACGATGCCTCATCGACCTGCGCTGTGTGCCTGAGGGCGATGACGATCGGATCGCCGAGGCCATCGCCCGGATCCGCGGTCGCTCACCCGATGGGGAGGACGGCCACCGCACCCCACCTCGGCGATCATGACCGAGACCTACGTCGTCGCCACCGCCGGACACGTCGACCACGGCAAATCGACCCTGGTGGCCGCCCTGACGGGAATGGAACCGGACCGCTGGGCCGAGGAGAAGAAGCGCGGGCTGACGATCGACCTCGGCTTCGCCTGGACCACCCTGCCCTCGGGTCGCGAACTCGCCTTCGTCGACGTCCCCGGGCACGAGAGGTTCCTCGCGAACATGCTCGCCGGGGTCGGTCCCGCCCCCATCGTCTGCCTGGTCATCGCCGCGGACAAGGGCTGGCAGGCCCAGTCGAGCGACCATCGGGATGCGATCTTGGCGCTCGGCATCACCCACGGACTCGTCGTCATCACCCGGGCTGACATCGCTCCCGACGCCGTTGCCGGAACCGAGGCCCAGGTCAGAGCGCAGCTGCGGGACACTCTTCTCGCCGATGCTCCCGTCGTCACGGTTTCGGCGACCACCGGCGAGGGCATCGCAGGACTCGTTGACACCCTCGATGAGGTGACCGCGTCTGCGCCCGCCCCGGACCTCGATGCGCGACTGCGGCTGTGGGTCGACCGTGCGTTCACGATCAGGGGCGCGGGCACCGTCGTCACCGGCACGCTTGCCGCCGGCACCCTGCGCGCGGGTGAGACCGTGGAGATCTCCGGCGAGGCGATCGCGCAGACGGCCGGGGTGCGCGGACTGCAGAGCCGAAACTCCTCCGCCGAGGCGGTCGTGCCCCACGCCCGCGTGGCCGTGAACCTGCGAGATGTCCCCGCCGAGGACATCCACCGCGGCGATGCGCTCATCACCCCTGATGCCTGGCCCCTCGTCGAGGTCATCGACGTGCGTCGAACCATGGGCGTGGCCCTCGACGACGGAGCGCACGAGCTCATGCTCCACATCGGCACCGCGGCGATCCCCGTCCACCTCCGTCCCTTCGACGCCGACCACGCCCGGCTCACCCTTGATCGCCCGTTGCCGCTGCAGGTGGGTGACCGGATCGTGCTGCGCAGCCCGGGCAGCCGCAATGTCTTCGCCGGAGTCTTCGTCCTCGACGTCGATCCGCCCGAGCTCAATCGTCGCGGCGCGGGTCGTCGGCGCGGGCAGGAACTGGCCACTCGACCGGTGACCGGGGACATCCTCGCCGAGGTGGCCCGCCGCGGGGCCGTGCAGCGTCGGGTTCTCGTCCGGTTCGGTCTGCAGGTGCCGGAGAGTCTGCCGTCCGAGGTCGAGGAGCTCGCCGGGGGCTGGCTCGTCCACAGTCCCGCGCTGGAGGTCTGGATCGAGACCGCCCGGACACTGGTGGGCAGACTGCTCAAGGCGCAGCCTTTGGCGGCCGGAGTGCCGGTCAAAGCCGTCGTCGAGGCTCTCCGTCGTGCCGAACCTCCCGTGCCTGACGACGGAACCGCGACCGGGAAGCCCGGAGCCGGGCCCGCCCGCGGCCTCGTCGCGACCGTACTGTCCCGCGCCGGACTCGAGACGGTCGACGGAATGGTCCGCCCGCCCGGTCACCAAGCCGATCTCGGGGCTGCCGAAGCCGGCATCGCCGAGGTGGAGCGTCGGCTCGCGGCCGATCCCTTCGCCGCCCCCGAAGCCCACGATCTGCGCGAACTCGGCCTCGGAGTGCGGGAGCTCGCCGTCGCCGAGAAGGCAGGGAGGATCCTCCGCCTCGGCGATGGGGTCATCGTGTCTCCGCGTACTCCGGCGCAGGCGATGCGTCTGCTCGCGGGACTCGATCAGCCGTTCACGACGAGTCAGGCGCGGCAGGCGCTGGACACGACGAGGCGGATCGTCATTCCCCTGCTCGAACATCTCGACGCGCGGGGGTGGACGCGGCGGATCGGCGCCACCCATCGGGAAGTGGTGCGGTAGGACGCCGCGCTCCATGTCCGCTCGTCATCCGGTGTCGACAAATCACACCACCGGCGAATTATTGTAATACAATCATGAGTGGAATGATTGTCCGCGCCCGTTTCGGGCGTTACCGTCGATGGCATGGGTGATAACTGACTGCGATGATTCCTCGACCTCATCGGTGAGGGTCGACGGCGCCGCCGTGCATCGAATCGGCGGCCTCCGACGATGCCTCATGCGATCACAGACAACACCACCCGAACATCAAAGGAGCTGCATCCTATGTCGAACTACCGAGTCCAGAACCCCGCCACCGGAGAGATCGTCGAGACCTTCACCGAGGCCACCGACGCCGAGATCGAAACCACCGTCACTGCCGCCTATGACGCCTATCTGACCTGGAAGGACACTGACATCCAGGAGCGCGCCGGGATCGTCCGGCGGGCCGCTGAGATCTTCCACGAGCGCAAGGACGAACTCGCCAAGGCGATCTCCCTCGAGATGGGCAAGTCCTATGAGGAGTCCGTCGACGAGGTCGAGTTCGCCGCTGACATCATCGAGTACTACGGCGTCCACGGCCCCACCCTGGCCACCGACTATCAGATCCCGAGCACCATCCCCGGCACCGCCCGCATCGAGGCCCTGCCCATCGGCGCCCTGCTCGGCGTCATGCCCTGGAACTTCCCCTACTACCAGGTCGCCAGGTTCGCCGCCCCGAACCTCGTGCTCGGCAATACCATCATGCTCAAGCACGCCGACATCTGTGGGCGCTCGGCGCTGCTCATCGAGGAGATCTTCCTGGCCGCCGGGGTCCCTGAAGGCGGCTATGCCCACCTGTTCTCCAATCACGATCAGATCGCGACGATCATCGCCGACCCGCGCGTCCAAGGTGTGTCCCTGACCGGCTCGGAGAGGGCCGGTGCGATCATCGGCGCCCAGGCCGGACAGAATCTCAAGAAGGCCGTGCTCGAACTCGGTGGGATCGACCCGATGGTCGTCCTCGATGCCGATGACGTCGTCACGGTCGCCCGCGAATCCTGGGAGTTCCGCGTCTACAACGCCGGCCAGGTCTGCAACTCGAACAAGCGGCTCATCGTCATGGACGACATCTACGACGACTTCGTCGCTGAGCTGGTCCGCCTCGGCACCGGGCTCACTCCGGGGGATCCGGCGAAGCTCGGCGAGAACGAGTACGTGCCACTGTCCTCACGTGCCGCAGCCGAGACCGTCGACGCGCAGGTGAAGAAGGCCGTCTCCGAAGGCGCCCGAGTGCTCATCGGCGGGGAACTCTCCGAAGGCCCGGCCGCCTACTACTCGCCGACCGTGCTCGTCGACGTGCCCCGTGACTCTGAATCCTACGGCGAGGAGATCTTCGGGCCCGTGGCCACGGTCTACAAGGTCAGCAGTGACGAGGAGGCCCTCGAGCTGGCCAATGACTGCGCCCTCGGACTCGGCGGCTCGGTGTTCTCGACCGACGAAGCCCGCGCAGACAGAGTCGCCGCCCGCCTCGAGGTCGGCATGACCCACGTCAACACCATCGCCGCCGAGGCCGCCGAGATCCCCTTCGGCGGAGTCAAGCGCTCCGGTTTCGGCCGCGAGATGGGCCCGATCGGTATGGGCGAGTTCGTCAACAAGCGCCTCCACTTCGTCGCGAAGTAGGAGGTGCCGGGCAACCGCTCGCCGGAAGTGCACACGCTGGCCTATGTCAGGAGTCACTTACGCTGCTGACGCGGCACGCCTACGATGATTGATCCCAACAACGCCAGCGGGCGTCGGGACTCTCAGTCATGCGAAAGACCGTGCACGACACTCGATGCCCACGCACCAAGAGTCCGTCGACGTTTCGTTCACACTCCTTGCCTGAATCCAGATTCGACCTGGTGAGAAGTCTAATGAATGACCCCTGAATTGCGGTGCTCGCCGGTTTGCCACTGCACACGTTCGGCAACGACGAGCCTGACGGCCTTGAAGTTCTCAAACGTCCTCGGCGAGTTCGCCTGGTTCGTCATCGTGCGAAACTCCCATTCCGCGTGTGGTCTGTCATTCGGTACATGCGGCCGGTGATGCCTCAGAGATTCCCGTGGTCCTCCAGCGTGATCTTCAGCGCGCTGGACTTCAATGCCGCACCCGAGTCCGCATGTGTGGACTCCGGGGTTCCGTTGAGCGCGAACGAGATATCCGAGATAGTCCTCGATCCCGCTGCCGACATCAGATGCCCGGTGGTCCACCTCGGCGGGCTTCCTCATGACTCGGCGGGCGATCTATCGGCGGGTATCGATTTCCTTCACGGATCGGAGGGCAGCAGTCATCCGACCCGGATCTGTGCAACGCGTCTCCGGTGGGGCGGGCGCGGTGCTCGTGAAAAGTGCCAACACGGTCACCTCACCCGTATCTGTCGTCCTGGAGCACGACGTCAATGGCGTCGTAGCAGGGACTGTTCACTTCCCCACCCCTTCCCGAGCGCAGCGGGGTGCCACCGTCCGACAAGGCCGTGGGGTCCTCACTCTCGCTGACGAAGTTTTGCGATCGGAGCTTGACATGCGTTCATGCCGGCGGCAAGTCGACGATGCGCGAGGGTGGCACAAGAGCACCTCTGACAAGGGCGTGCGCGAGCTCGGTCGGGTCGTAACCTGGCCCTGATCCGCCGATGCAGAGATTGCCAATTCCTCGAAGCAACGCGTAGGCCGAGAGAGACGCTCCTTCCGCAGCTGCCCCCTCAAGCAGCCTCGCGCCAACCGGGACGAGTCGGTCGAGGAAGTACGCATGCAGTCTCGCGAACTCCTCACCCTCAGTCCCGATGGCCTCCGCGAGCCCGTGCTTCGTGACAAGGAAGTCCACGAAGACGTCGACCCAGTCGTGCAGGGCGGCTACCGGTGTCGAGCTGTCTCGTCCGAGCGCGCTTGCGGCCTCGACCGCTGCATCCACCTGGTGTCGATACACCGCGGCGATGAGGTCTGCACGCGTCGGGAAGTGTCGGTAGAGGGTCCCCATCCCCAAACCCGCGCGCTCGGAGATCGCGCGGACGGGCGCGGCAACTCCCACCTGCGAGAACACCGTAGAGGCTGCATCGACAATACGCTCACGGTTCCGTACTGCGTCACTGCGTCTCATAACCATCCTCCTCGCCGTAACCGGCGCACCTTTACAAAACGGATCATTGTTCCGTATAGTTCTGGAACACTGCTCCGCTCTATTGTGCCGGAGCCCTACCACGAAGGGAAGCCACCATGTCAACACCCACGAGAGCGACCGGCTCCGACGTCGTCGCATCGCTCGACGCGGTTCTCGGCGCAGCTGTGCCCGTCCTCTCCATCGCCCCTGTAACCCTCGATTCGCCCGGTCGTGAGCTTCCCCTCGAAGTTCGGGTGACGGCCCCGACCAGCGGAGCGAATCTGCCGGTGCTGCTGTTCTCCCACGGCAACGGTTCGTCTCTGGACGGCTATGCGCCGCTCGCGTCTGTCTGGGCCTCGCGTGGATTTGTCGTCGTTCAGCCCACTCATCTCGATTCGCGGCGCTACGGCATTGGCTTCGACGATTCACGGTTCGGCTCGATCTGGAAGGCTCGCCGCGACGACTTCGTGAGCATCATGGATCAACTCGATTCGATCGAGGCTTCCATCCCGGGGCTTGCCGGCCGGATGGATCGGACCTCGGTCGTCGCAGCTGGGCACTCGTGGGGAGCACAGACGGTGCAGATGCTCCTCGGTGCGCGCATCGAGCTCGAGGATGGAAGCCTTGCCGAGAGCGATCAGGATGAGCGCGTCATCGGCGGTGTGTTGATGGCAGCCACGGGGCTGGCCGGCGACGATTTGCATGAGTTCGCGCGCACGCATCTGCCGTTCATGCGCCCGTCCTTCACAGATCTACATGCCCCCGTCCTTGTCGTTGCCGGCTCCGAGGATCGCTCTCAGCTGTCGAGCCGCGGATCGGACTGGTTCACCGATGCGTACCACTTGAGTCCCGGAGCGACTGATCTGCTGACGCTTCTGGGTGCCGAGCACTCTCTGGGCGGCATCCCTGGCTATGAGGCTGCAGAGACCACCGATGAGGATCCCGAGCGCGTTGCCGTCCTCGCCCTGCTGTCCGCTGCCTACCTGCGCAGCGTTGCGACCGCCGACGCCGGGGTGTGGGAGCGTGCGCGATCGGCTTTCGCTGCCGCAGGTCACACGATCGGTCGCGTGGATTCCAAATGACAACGAAGGACCGTGAACGACAGCGGACCAAGAGGCGCGTGCTGGTCTTGGGCGGGACCGGCTGGCTGGGCGGCGCGATCGTCCGCGTTGCCCTCGCGCGGGGGGATCACGTGGTCTGCCTGGCACGCGGAGAGTCGGGTGAGATCCCGGAGGGAGCCACTTTGGTGTGCGCGGATCGTCGATCGCCTGGCGCGTACGCCGGTGTCGCAGGACATTGGGATGAGGTGATTGAGCTCGCCCACGACCCCACGCTCGTGGCTTCCGCGCTCGACGGGCTCGCGGACCGGGCGGCGCACTGGACTCTGGTCTCGACAGTATCTGTCTATGCGGACACCGGAACGCCCGGCGCTGATGAAAGAGCCGAGCTGATCGAGCCGCAGGACCTCTCCAGGTACCCCGACGCGAAGGTCGCCGCAGAGCGCGCCACCACTGCGCGGCTCGCGGATCGCCTCCTCATCATTCGCCCCGGCCTGATCGCCGGGCCGGGAGATCCGAGCGACCGGCTCGGCTACTGGCCGGCGCGGCTGTGGCGAGGAGGCGACGTCCTCGTCCCGCGCATGGAGGGGCGATTTGTGCAGTGCATCGACGTTGACGATCTCGCGGGGTGGATCATCGAGGCGGGTGCTCGAGAGCTCCTCGGAATCGTCGACGCCGTCGGCGAGTCCCATTCGATGCGAGGCTTTCTCGAGATCACGAGCACAGTCACTGAGTTCACCGGCGAACTCGTGGAGATCGAGGACGAGATTCTTCTCGCCCACAGCATCGGATACTGGGCCGGGCCGCGCTCCATCCCACTCTGGCTCCCCCTGGCGGACAGTGGTTTCGCTCGTCGAGATGGGCGGCAGTACCTCGGGGCGGGGGGGGGGGGGGGTCGTTGCGACCACTCGTCAACACCGTGGGCCGCACTCTGGACTACGAGCGAGCTCGCGGCTTCGACCGACCCCGGCGTTCCGGACTCGACGCCGCGGAAGAACAAGTCGTCCTTGCTGCCGCCCGGAGGAAGACGGTCGAGTGAGAGCTTGGACCCGCCTGCCCTGGTGCTGGGCTCGAACGGCAAGCCTCCGAGCCCAGCACGGAATCAATCAGCGTCGTCTGTGTTGCGGGAGCCGGCTGATGGTGGATAGGCATCGAGCAGACGTCGCACAGCTGTCGATACGACCTCGCGCACGTCCGTTTCCTGCAGTGGCACTGAAGTCAACGCCGAACTGAAAGAAAAGCCTTCGACCAGGGCGAGGAGCAGGCGTGTCTCACGTCGCAGTGCTGCTTCGTCGACTGCGCGCCCAGCTAATGCCTCTCGCAGGAGCGTGTGGACCGCTTCGCTGGCCGCGGTCGTCGCCGCGGCGATCCCTGCCGCAAACTCCGGGTCAGTGCGGGCCATGACGCGATACTCGACGAGCGCAGCATTCTCCTTGCGCTCCTGTTCCGTGGTGGGTGCAGTGAAGACGATGGCGTCCGTGATTCGCTGCAGCGGAGCGTCAGCGAGCTTCGGGTCGCGATCCTGGGCGCGCTGGATCAGCGTATCGAGCGTGAAGCGCATCACCTCACGCAGGCTGTTGCCGAAGTAATGTCTGATGCTGCCGATGGCCAGTCCCGTGCGCGCTGCAATCTGAGCGAAGGTGACTGAGCGGATTCCATTCGTGTCGATCTCATCAATGACGGCATCGGAAATCTGCTGACGGCGGGCATCCGGGTCGATTCTAGGCGGCATGGCACCATCGTAGCCAAGATAGCATGTGTGTGCTAACTTAATAGCATGTACATGCTAAACAACCGTGGGGTGAACGGCCTCACTTTGCGCGGAAGCGGTGATACAGCATGGTGAGCGACGAGTTTGACCTCGAGACCAATGCCAGCCGAACGAGCCCGCACAACGACCGTCTATCTGACGGCTCTGGCGTCGATCAACCGGCACCCACCCGTGGTTCACCACTTCTCGCCTTCCGCCCCTCGCTCATGCTGCAGCGCACACGATTCGCCATCGATCTCGATGACGCATCCACCGTGACGATCGACATCGACCATGCTTCGGCCCGCGCCTCACTCTTCTCGAACAACCGCCTCGTGCAGACCGCGGGCATGCCCACCAAGTTCCAGCTGGGATCAGACAGCATCGAGGTCGTCGCGGGCAAATACGGCATGCAGCGGATCCACCTGGTTCGCGCAAACGGCAGTGAGACTCTGCTCGACCCTGCGCCGGGCACCCCGGAGCACTGGCGCGCACGGCTTGACCGAAGGCACCCCAAGGCAGCACGCGTGTTGGCCGCCAGCGCCGTCGTCGTGCTGACGATCGATCTGATCCTGCTCGCCCCACAGCTACTGCAGCTGGTCACACACCTGCCGATCTGGGCGGACCATTTCGCCTCCTTCACCTCTCCGATCGACCTTCCAGTAGGGCTGAACACGGCACTTGCTCTCGCGGCCGGCCTTGCGGGGGTGGAGCGGGCACTGACCTTCCGCCACCATCGATTGCTCGACATCGAGACCGACGGCATCGACCGCTGAGAACGATTCCGGGTGCGCACTCGTCATATGCCCCCATCTCTCGACCGACGCGCCGTCTACGGAGCCGAAAGCGGTCCACCTCAAAGGAGATAACCATGCAACCACACGACTACCGCGCGAACCGCGAAAGGGGCTCCGGACTCCCCATGGGACCGACGGAGTATCACCAGTTCCTCCGCACCTCCCGGTACCGCTGGTGGAAGGCAGCGTTGGCCATCGCAGTAATTCCGATCGCCTACGTCGCCACTACCTCGACACTCACATGGGCATTGACCCTCGTCTCGGAATCGTGTGGCCTTGGCCTAGTGCCGGCAGAGACGTCCGGCGATGGGGTCGTGACCATGACCCCGGCGCTGCTGCTTGCCAGCAACCTCGCTCTCGGACTCCTCATCCCGGTTTCTCTCGGGCTGCAGCGACTGCTGTTTGGCCAACCCACGCGCTGGATGCACTCGGTCCAGGGGTGCTTCCGGTGGAAACTAGCATTGACCTTCGCCGCTGTGCTGGTGCCCGTGTGGATTGTCTACGGAACCTTATGGACGATGATGAATCGTGAGGCGGCTGGAGTGAGCGGGCCACCGGCAACTCCGGGCAGTACCATCATCCTGTTCACTGTCGTGCTGCTGACGAGCCCCCTGCAGGCAGCCGGCGAGGAGTATGCTGCACGTGGTCTGCTCGCGCGCAGCTTCGGCTCCCTCACTACGCGTCCCAGAGTCGCCCTGCTCTTGGCGCTGCTCGCGCCGAATGCAATGTTCACCGCCGTCCACGGGCTCTCCGACCTGTGGCTCGTGGTGTACACCTTCTGCTGCGGACTAGCTTTCGCGGTGGTCACTTGGCGCACCGGCGGCCTCGAGGGGGCAGTCGTGCTACACGCTGTGAACAACACCGTTCTCCTCCTGGTCGCATCCTTCTTCTCCGAAGAGGTCACAATTGACCGCAGTTCTGGACATGGCGAGGTGATGCTGCCGGGCGCCTTCCTCATGCTGGCCAGCGCAGCAGGAATGTGGCTGTGGGCTCGACGCCAAGGAATCTCCCGCTTCGCCGACCCAAACTCCGGGCTCTCGCAGTCGTCAGGTCAAGGCACCCCTGCGCGGACTCGATGACGCCGGTGGAGGTCGACGTGCCCTCCCCCTCCGACATGTCGCTTTGGGCGGGCGGTGCCTCGGGACCCATATGCGGCAAAGTATTTCTCTTGCAGCACTGACACGACGAGACAGTGGCCGCGCTTCTCGCGCCGGCGACAACACAATCCACACGAGAACGAAAGAGGGCAGGATGATGTCAGCAGAAACCACGACCCCACGTACTGTGGTCGAGAAGTTCGTCGAACGCTTAGGCCGGCAAGATCAGGAGGGGATCCAGGAGCTGTTCGCGGATCAGATCGACTGGTACGTCCCCGGCAGCGATACCTTGCCGTGGACAGGCCGTCGTACCCGGCGAGACGAGGTCGCCCCCTTCTTCACCACGATGTGGCCACACTACGTGAGCGGTGAGAGCAAAGTGAGCCTGGAGCGATTCGTCGTCGACGAGACAGACGTGATCCTGCTGGGGACCTTCACCCACACGATTGCATCATCCAGTCGGGTGTTCACCACGCCCTCGGCAATGCACCTGGTAGTCGAGGACGGCCGAATCACCCGGATGCACCTCTACGAAGACACCCTCCTCATCGAGGAAGCATTTGCTGCCGGCTGAACCAGGCGCGTTCGCGCACCTGTGCGGACAGAGGAGCGGGCTGGTGTCCGGCTGTGCACGATGAGCACCCCCGGATCGCGGCCCGGAAACCGTCGTTCGCTACGCAGAAACTACCGAATGTCAGATGACTACAAGAGGACTATCATGACTGAACGCAGTTTGACCCAGCTGAACGACATCGAGGACATTGCGCAGCTCAAAGCCCGCTACTGTCGGCTCATCGATCAGAAGAGGTGGCGAGAGTTGGAAGACGATTTCCTATCCAACGCTTCTGTGGAGATCGCCGGGGCTCCAGGAGGAGCTGATGACATCCAGAGCTTCAGCGACGCACACAGCTTCATTGAGGGACTGCGCCATCTGATGGGACCACTCACAAGCGTGCACCAGGTCCACGCCCCCGAAATCGAGTTGTTGAACCGGACCCGCGCACGCGGGACTTGGGCCGTCTCCGATCGGCTTGTCTTCCCCGAAGAAGGCCCAATGCGCTCCCTGCAAGGGTGGGGTATTTACCATGAGCGCTACGAGAAAATCGGTCAGGCCTGGTGCTTCGCTGAGATCCGCCTCGAGCGCCTGCTCGTCGAACCCACGCCGAACGGAGCCGCATGATCCAATCACACAGCGATCAGCGAGCTGCTCCCCTCACTCGGTGCCTTGCCTTGCTCGGACGGTGCGAATGGTCGGTCCGGGATGCTGTGTGAGGTTGCCTCGACTGCGCAGACTCTCCTCGACGCCTAGCGTGTAGAGGATGGTCACCAGCAGAGTGCCTACCGACTTGCTTGCGAGATACCGGGCGGTTCACCGTCAGTGCGTCCTCGATGATGTCCGCCATCGCCGAGGCGGTCCGCCGCCGCCATTCCGCCCGCGGGGGAGTGTGCGGGACCCGAAACTGTCGTACCCGGGCCAGGGCCACCTCGGCGATCGGGGCGTGGTTCGACAACGCGGTGTTGCAGCAGGCGCTGAGTCCCAGACCGCGGCCGGCGCGCAGGGTCAGTCGCGGCAGCTGCGAGTAGTGGAGCACACGAAAGCGCCGCACCAGATTGGGTCGGGACCGCCACTCCTGACTGATCGCGGCGACGGTGTCGATATCGCTGCGTCCAGGGCGATAGGCATCCAAGGCGACGGACCCGCCGACCGCTCGCCGCCGATCCCGTCAACGACAACCAGGACGTCGACGACATCGACTGACGAATTCGCTCAGGCGGTCAGCGCTCCTGCGGCAAGCCGTCTGATCACCTCGGTGAGGTGATGGAGGCCCGAGACGAGATCCTCGTCCTTGGTGAATTCCTCGAGGCTGTGGGAGATCCCCGCGACGCTGGGCACGAAGAGCATGACCGTGGGCACGGTGTCCTTCATGTTCGTCGAATCGTGGCCGGCCACGGTCATCACTCGCGCCGAGGTGAGCCCGAGCTCGTCCGCGGCAGCGCGGGCGAGCTCGACGCCGTCCTCCGAATACGGGTTCTGATCCCAACTGTGCTCGGCGACGATCTCGATGTCGACCCGATCCTCCTCACGGACCCGAGCGACCGTGGCCATGAGCGAATCACGGGCGGCGGCGATCACCTCGGCGCTGGGTGAACGCAGGTCGAGCAGCAGGCTGACCTCGCTGGCGACGACTACGGGGGAGTTCGGGTAGACGGTGAGCTGACCGCACGCGGTGTGCAGGGCGCCGGGTTCGAACTCGTCGGTCAGCTCACGGGCCGCGACGACGAGTCGCGCGGCGCCGAGGAGCGCATCCTGTCGGTCGGCCATGAGCGTTGAGCCGCTGTGGGCCTGGGCCCCGGTGACCGTGAACTCGTACTTGTGTGCGGCCCAGGTGGCGTTGACGAGGCCGATCGTCACGCCGTCCTCCTCCATGCTGCGGCCCTGCTGGACGTGGATCTCCGCATAGGAGGCGATGGCCGGGGCGGTGAAGTCCCCGCGTTCACCCAACTCGTCGAGCGCCTCGGCCACGGTGACACCGGCGGCGTCGCGCGTGGCCAGGGCAGCGTCGAGTTCGGCCTTGCCGGTGAAGACGTTGCTGCCCATCATCGAGGGCTTGAACCGGGAGCCCTCCTCGTTGAACCAGTTGACGACGGCGAGATTGAACCGTGCCTTCGTCGGGTCTGCGCGCAGCTCATCGGCGACGGCGAAGCACGCGTGCGCTGAGGCCATCACCCCGTAGGCGCCGTCGAAGCGGCCGGCGGTGGGCTGCGAATCCATGTGCGAACCCGTGAGCACATAGGGTGCTCCCGGGACGAGCTCGAGGAGGCCGAACTGGTTGCCGATCGGATCCCGATGGACGCTGAAGCCGTGCTCCTCGAGCAGGTCTGCGAACCACTTGCGCTGCTGGCCGTCGGCGGCGCTCGCCGCCTGCCGGTCGACGCCGTTGGTACCGGCGACTGCGCCGAAACGGGAGTGGACGGCCCAGTCGGCGAGGAACGCGGCCTCGAGATTGGCACGGGCGTCCCTGTCGAGCTGGGTGTCTCTGTCGACCTGGGCGTCGGCGGCATTCGTCGAGGTGGTGCTCGCCGAGGTGGTGCTGGGGGTCTCGGTCATGGTCGTCCTTCCGGTGATGCTGGGGATATTCAGGGGTGCGGCGCCGGTGTCTCCGGTGTCGGATCAGTGGGTCAGCGGATCGTCTCTGGGCGGTCGGGCAGTCGGGCTGCAGGGCAGCGGGGCTGCTTGAGGCCCCGGCTCAGGCCGGGATCTCGTCGGCGGCGGGAGGCATTGTCTCCGGGTCGATGGTGAGGTGGAGAAGCGCCGGCCCTGTGGCGGCCAAGGCTCGGTCGAGCGCGGGAGCGAAGTGCTCGGTGGCCTCGACACGTTCCCCGTGTCCGCCGATGAAGGCGGACATCCACGTCCCGAAATCGGGATTGACCATGCGCGTTCCCGATGGTCGACCCGGATAGTGGTTCTGCTGGTGGGAGACGATCGTGCCGTACACGCCGTTGTCGATGACGATGATCAGCGGGCTGGCCCCGTGGGCGAAGGCGGTCGCGATCTCCTGACCGTTCATGAGGAAGTCGCCGTCCCCGCAGATCGCCACGGCCCGGCGCTCGGGCGCCGCCAGTGAGGCCGCCACCGCTGCCGGGACAGCGAGTCCCATGGCCCCGTTGCGTGCCCCGACGAGGCTCGCCGGGTGCAGATGCCGGAGGAATCGGTGGCCCCAGATCGTCGCGTTGCCCGCTCCGTAGGTGAGGATCGCCTCCCCGCCGAGGCGGTCGTCGAGGATCCCGAACACCACCCCGAGATCGACCCCGGGGTTGTCTTCGGAAACGACGGTGCTGCCGGAGTCTGGGTTGCTGTCGGAGTCTGCGGCGTTCGCGGAACCGGCCCCCGCCTCGGCGTCGGGACGATGTGCGGAGAAGCGGGACTGCGCGTGCGCACGTGCGAGCATCCATTCGTCGCTGCGCTCTGCGCGGAGGTCGGGTGCGAGGGTGTCCGGGTTGTCTCGGGCAGTGGCCGGATCACCGGATCCGCCGGCGGATCGCACTGCGCTTCCACCGGCGAACTCGGCCAGCGCGTTGACGAAGCTGCGCGGGGAGGCGAGGATCTGCTGGTCGATGCGGCCGGCGTGCTGGGTGGCTTCGGGGTCGAGCCCGACGAGGACGGTCTCGGCGTCGAAGCCGATCGTATAGCCGTCGCTGGCCACATCGGATCGGGTGCAGCCGACGAAGACGAGCAGGTCCGCCTCGGCGAATCCGGCTGCGATGGCATCGGCGCGACCGTAGCCGAGCCACCCGGCCCACGCGGCTGTCGTGTGGGGCACGGCATCGTAGGCGCGCCAGTCGGCGAAGATCGGGATCCCCGCCGAGGCGGCCAGCTCACTGAGAGCCCGACCCTGTCCTTCGTGCCAGCCGTCCCCGCCGAGGACGAATGCCGGGCGCTTAGCCGTTCGCAGCCGTGCGGACAGGGCCTCGAGATCCGCGGTCGATGGCGTCGGTTCGGCGATCGGCGACGGCGTCGGTGCAGGTGAGTCGGTCATGCGGACGAGGATATCCTCGGGCAGGCCGACGACGACGGGACCCGGGCGGCCCGAGGCGGCGATGCGCAGCGCCTCGGCGGTGAGCTCACCGGCACGATGTTCGTCATCGATGGTGATGACGGCCTTCGCGGTCGAGGAGAACCACTCGGGCAGACTGAATTCCTGGAAGGACTCGCGGGCCCGATCCGCGGTGGGGACGAGTCCGACGAAGAGCACGAGGGCGGTGCCGTCCTGCCACGCGGTGTGGATGGAGATCATCGCATTCGCCGCACCCGGACCGCGGGTGACCATGGCGATTCCGGGGCGTCCGGTCAGCCGGGATTCGGCCAGCGCCATGAAGCCGGCGCCGCCTTCCTGACGGCACACGATCGTGTCGATGGAGGAGTCGTAGAGGCCGTCGAGGACGTCGAGGTAGCTTTCGCCGGGAACCGCGTAGACGCGTTCGACCTCGGCGTTCTCGAGGGTGGCGACGATGAGGTGACCGGCCGAGCGGGACATGGGCTGGGTCCTTCCGTGGTGGAGTGGGCGTGTGGTTGCAGTTGCTGTGAGGATCTCAGTGCGGCCGCTGCGAGGATCTCAGTGCTTGAAGCCGGGCAGGTCGACGCTCAGGCGTGGTGCGATGGCTCCGGCGAAGGCGGTGAACAGCGACAGGAAGGCGAGCATCGCGGCCGCGGGCCACCAATGGTTCCCCGCCGAGGCGACGAAGCTGGTGGCCAACAGCGGCACGAATCCGGAGACCATTCCGGCGGCGTTCTGTGCCATGCCGACCCCGGTGTAGCGGGTGTTGGCGGGGAACAGGCCGGTGAGCACGGTGCCCGAGGCCGCATACGGCAGGGACAGGGTCCCGACGGCCAGGGTCATGGCGAGCACGATGAGCACGGGCTGGCCGGACTCGAACATGAAGAACGCGGGAACGGAGACCACCGCCGAGGCGATGCCGCCCCACAGGATGACCTTGCTGGCACCGTACTTCGCTCCGAGTGCCCCGCCCCAGATGAGAGTGAAGATCTCGACGGCCGCAGCGACCATGCTGCCGAGCAGGAGCAGAGAGTTCGTATAGCCGAGGACGTTGACGCCGTACCAGACGCAGAAGGCGGTGACGAGATAGAAACCGCCGACGCCGAGGAGGGCGGCGGCCATGCCGACGATGATCTGCCTCCAGCTGTCGACGAAGGTGGTGCGGATCGGGCTCTTGGCGACCTCGCCGGACTCTTCGAGCTGCCGGAACACCGGGGACTCCTCGAGACGCGAGCGCAGATAGACGGCGACGGCGAGAAGGGGGAGGGCGATGAGGAAGGGGATCCTCCAGCCGAAGGAGTCGAAGTTCTCCTGCGAGAAGACGAGCGTCATGACGAAGAATCCGCCGGAGGAGAGGATCGTGCCGATCGGGGAGCCGATCTGCGGGATCGCCGCGTAGCGGGCGCGCAGGTGGAGCGGGGCGTTTTCGACGACGAGGGTCATGGCGCCCGACCATTCTCCGCCGACGAAGAGCCCCTGCAGGATGCGCAGGAGGACGAGCAGGGCGGGGGCGGCGAAGCCGATGGCCGCATAGGTCGGGAGCAGGCCGATAAGACCGGTGACGATGCCGATGCCGATGATCGTAATGAGCAGGACCTTCCGGCGGCCGATCTTGTCACCCATGCGGCCGAAGATCAGCCCGCCGATCGGGCGCGCGGCCAGTCCCACGCCGAAGGTGGCGAATGAGGCGAGAGCTGCGGCGGTGGCGTTCTCGTTGGTGAAGTACTGGACGTTGAAGACCAGGGCCGCGGCGGCGCTGAACAGGAAGAAGTCGTACCACTCGAGGGCGGTGCCGATGAGTGCACCGGCGGCGACCTTGTTCGCATCCTTGACGCTGAGTTCCTGGGTGGCCGAATATTCGGTCGCCGCTGTCGGGTCGTTCACGCTCATGATTTTCTCCGTCGAGTCCGGGTCGGGGTCGGATGAGGGTCGGTAGGTCTTCGACCCATAACTGAGAACACTACCGAGTGTGATCGCACGATTTCGAGAATATTTTGCCCCGGATGTCCCGTGACCGATTGTGCATCTGCACATAGTCTAGAGGGATGTCGCCACGTCATGAGAGACAGCTCAGGGATCAGCCGCTGCCTGGGGACCACGTCCGCTGGGTCCAGCTGCTCGATGCCCTCGAACTCGATCAGCTCACGGAACGCTTCATGTCCCGAGTCGTGCGGGTTCCCGGCTACGACCCCGCCCCGATCCCGGTCTCTGAGCTGAGGCGGACCGGGCTGCTGTCGTTCCAGACGCTGGTCGAAGGCCTGCGCGCGGGCGGCTTCGACGGGTCGGTCGCGGTGTCCACGGAGGTCGGAGTCACCCGCGCCCGGGCGGGAATCCCGCTGGAGGCGCTGATGACGGCCATCCGACACGACTTCAATGTGCTGTGGGAGGCCTTGACCAGAGTGGCGACGCAGGAAGACGCCGAACTCGTCATCCGGCACACTGGGATCGTCCTCTCCACGGTCGATGACTATGTCTCCCAGGTCCAGCAGGCCTATGTGGCCGAGCGGCAGCGGATGCGGGAGGAGGAGTCCTCGGTGCGGCAGGGGCTCATCGCGGAGCTCTTCGACGAACGGGATCCGACGGATGAACGCCTGGCCGGAATCGCCTCGGCGCTGGGCCTCGACCCGAGTGATCGGCTGCTCGTCGCGGCGGCGCGGGGAGAGGATACCCCGGCGCTGCGGGTGCTCATCTCCGATCATGAGCGCGCGGGCGGGACCATGTTCACCCACCACCTCGGCGAGGTCCTCATCGCCTTCACCCGATCGGCCGAGCCGACGGGCACGCGTTCGACCGCGGGTGCGCGGCCCGGTACGGGCGCGAGCTCGGGGCCGGGGCCGGGACCGAACATGGTCGGACGACGCTTCGCCGAGGCGCGAGTGGGGCTGGTCGATGCCCCGGACTTCGCCTCTCTGCGCAGGTCGGCGCTGACCGCCCGTGACCTCGCTCAGCTGCTCACGGCCGATGAGGTGGGAGCGATGACGTGGGAGCGTGGGTGGGCGCGCTTGGCCGCACAGTCACTGAACGCGGCAGGCAATTCGATCGTCACCGATGTCGAGCGTTCGCTGGCCGTCTGCGGCGGTGCCGAACGGGAACGCCTCGTCGAAGCGGTGCAGAGCTATCTGCGGTCGGGCAGCATCGGGGTGAGCGCGGCCGAGCTGTACTGCCACCGCAACACCGTGGCAAACCGGCTGCGCCGATTCGCCGAGCTGACCGGGGTGGACCCGACGATCCCCGCCGAGGCGGCCCGCCTCGTCGTCGGGTGGGCGTGAGGTGATGTCGGGTGGGGGCTGGGGTGACGCGGAGGTGCTGAGGTGACGTTGGGTCGGGCGGGAGATGACGGTGTGACGGGCGGTGTTCATCCGAGGCTGATATGCATTGAGCATTCAACTACTTTCGGCCGATGCCTCGGCGAGGTGTCAAGAGGGAGACATCGTGAGCAGTTCGACGACAGGCGCTCCGAACCACCTCGGGTTCATCCATCTGGTTCCGTTCGATCGTGACGATCCGTCCCGGGGTCTGCGCGAGGGCATCGAACTGTTCCGCTTCGCGGAGGAGCTCGGACTCGACAGCGGGTGGGTGCGGACCCGGCATATGCAGTACGGGCTGCCCTCGCCGGCGGTGTACTTCGCTGCGCTGGCACAGGAGACCGAGCGGATCGGACTGGGCAGCGCGGTCATCCCCGTCGGCCACGAGAACCCGTACCGTCTGGCCGAGGACCTCGCTGTGGCCGACCTGCTTTCCGGTGGGCGAGTGCTGCCCGGACTGAGTGTGCATCCGCCCGGATTCGCCGAGGCGGTCAATGACCTGGTCCACGGTGAAGGCTGGCGAGATGAGGACTTCGGCTACGGACGCATCGAGCGTCTCCGTGACTTCCTCGCCGGCGCACCCGTGCGGGAGAAGCCCGAGTACAGGGGCTTCGGCGGCGACATCGACTCCGAACGCGTGGAGCCGCATGCGCCCGGACTGGCCGATCGCCTCTGGTACGGCGGCGGTTCGCTCAAGTCTGCGGCCTGGGCCGGCGGGGCGGGGGTGAATTGGCTGATGAGCAACATCACCTCGGCCGAGGACGGCATCGAGGACTTCTGGGCCAACCAGGTCAACCAGATCGAGACCTTCCGGAACGCCGAGGCGGGTGCCGGGGCAGGGCGGGTCAGCCTGGCCCGCGTCATCGTTCCCACCGACGGGGCGAGTTCGGCGCAGGCGGCGAAGTACCGAGACTATGCGGAGGCCCGGACGCCTCGGACGAAGTCGGTCCACGGTCGCAATACGATCATCGCTCCGGACCTGCTCGGTTCGACCGAGGAGATCGTCGATTTCCTGCTCTCCAACCCGGCGTTCCGGGCCTCGGATGATTATCTCTTCGAGCTGCCCTTCGAGTTCGAACTCGAGGATTGGAAGCACATCCTCCATCAGCTCGCCACGGAGATCGGCCCCAAGTTGGGATGGTCGCCGATCGCAGACTGAGACCGACCGCAGGCTGAGAGCGGCTCCGGACTGAGAGCCGCTTCTGCGAGACCGGCCACGGTCTGAGCGCGGCCCCGGCGAGACCGGCGTCGACGAGGTGGCGCTACCTGACCGTGCTGCCGATCGTCCGTTGGATGTCTAGGATGACGACCACCTCGGTGTCAGGACCGCTCCAGCTCCTCGTAGCTCTGCCCGTGCGGTCCCGTCAGCGCGGTTGCGATTCCGTTCACGCTGAGGACGAAACGACCATCGGGATCCACGCCGCGGGCCTCGAGCTGTACGCCGGTTTCGGGCAGGACGCCTGCGCCCTCGTTGCTCAGCCACACGACCTCGGGGTGAGCGCGCATGATGGCGGCGAACTCCTCCCGCCTCGGCGCATCGAGGTAGGCGAGGACCGCGCTGTGGAAGACGACGATCTGCGAGTCCGACGGCGCCTCGGCGATGAGGGGTTCGATGCGATCGCACAGATCCCCGGATATCAGCCTCGGCGGGTCGGTTTCGACGATACCGGCGGCGGCGCTCAGCCTCTCTCGCCGGGCATCGTGCTCGGGCCAGACCAGGGATCTCAGCCACTCACGCTCGTCGGGATCGGCGATGTCGAGCGGATTGAGGTCGATCCCCGCTCGCCACGCGACCTCCGGGATCCGCGTCGGGGGCTCGGAGCCGAGGAACTCGCATGAGAGGACGGCAGGACTCGGACCATCTGCCGGGTCGAGCCGGATCGTCCCACTCTCGGATCGGTATTCGTAGCTGTACCGATCCGGGTACAGGCACAGCCCGGCCGAGGCGCCCACTTCGATGAGCGAGATCGGACCATCGATTGCGGCGAGGGCCGGCAGCAGCACCGCGCACCGTCCGGCCTCATTCGTCTGCGTCGATCGAGCGAGCATGAGTGCTCGCGTCTCCTCCCAGTGATCGAGCAGCCAGCTCCGCAGCTCCGCGAAGGAACCATTCCCCGCGCCGAGGTGTCTGGCCGCGGCGAAGAGAAGGTTGGCCTGACGCTTGGGTCGGGGGAGGTCGAGGAGCAGATCGATGAGGGCCTCGTCCTCGCCGATACCCTGCGCCCACTCGGTGTAGACGGGCGAGGTGTCAGCGGCTTCGAGTTCGGCGAACCTGCGGTAGTAGTCGCGGACAGACTCGGCCTCCAGCTCGGTCATCGGCTGCATGGTCCCTCCTCATCTTCTCGTCTCATCGTACCGAGCGACTGAAGGCTGAGCGTCGACCGAATCCGCGCGTGGGACGGCTGGGACGGCTGGGCCGAGTGGGACGGCTGGGACGAGTAGGACCGTCGAACCGTGGGGGACGGGTGGCCCGCGTGGGCGGTCGACCCGAACCGCCTCGGCTGGCGGGGTCGATCTCAACGTCCCGGCATTCGGAACTTTGCTTCCGAGATCTAGGAAACGACGGCTGAGCTGACGTAATGTGATTTCGTATTCCGCCGGAGGCCAGAACCGGTCCGGCTCGATCGAGGGAGATCACATGTCATCCCAGGTGAACCATGTCAGTGGGGCAACGCCCAATGACTCCGCTCTGGAGAAGCGGACGATGCGCAAAGTCATCGTCCGACTCATCCCATTCATCATCGCGATGTACTTCATCAACTATCTCGACCGCACCAACCTCGGCATCGCCGGGCCGGGCGGGATGAATGAGGACCTCGCGATGAACGCCACGCAGTTCGGGTTCGCGGCAGGCATCTTCTTCTTCGGCTATCTCATCCTCGAGGTCCCCTCGAACCTGGCGCTGCACAGATTCGGCGCCCGGATCTGGCTGGCCCGCATCCTCATCAGCTGGGGAATCGTGGCCGCTGCGATGGCCTTCGTGCCCAACCATTACTGGCTCTATGCCCTGCGCTTCCTCCTCGGCGTCGCTGAGGCGGGCTTCTTCCCCGGCGTCATCCTCTACCTCACCTACTGGTTCCCGACGAGCATGCGCGCCCGCGCCACGGCCCTGTTCATGCTTGCGATTCCCCTCTCGAGCGTCGTCGGTTCGCCGCTGTCGTCGTGGCTGATCTCGAGCGGAAACTCGATCTTCGAGTCCTTTGCCGGGTGGCGGTTCATGTTCATCATCGAGGGCGTGCCGGCGGTTCTCCTCGGCCTCATGTGCCTCTTCTACCTCACCGATCGTCCCCGCGACGCCAAGTGGCTGGAGCCGGAGGAGCGAGAGTGGCTGCAGGCGAAGATGGACGCCGAGGAGAGTGACAAGGAAGAGACTTTCCACTATCCGGTTCGCCGCTCCCTGCTGCAGCCGCGGGTGTGGGCGCTGTCCTTCGTCTACTTCGGCATGGTCTACGGCCTCTACGCCCTCAGCTTCTTCCTGCCGACGATCATCGCGGGCTTCCAGGAGACCTTCGGCACCGAGTACTCGATCGTCGAGATCGGCTTCATCACCGCGATTCCCTATGTCTTCGGCGCGGTGGCGATGTATCTGTGGTCGCGCCACGGGGACCGCACCGGCGAACGCGTCTGGCACGTCGCGCTGCCGCTGTTCATCGGCGGCATCTCCATCCCGATCGCGCTCTACCTCAACTCGCCGTTCACCACGATGATCGCCGTGACGATCACCGCCATGTCGATCTGTGCGGCCCTGCCGACATTCTGGCCCCTGCCGCAGACCTTCCTCGCGGGTGCCGGAGCGGCTGCCGGTTTGGCGCTGATCAACTCGCTGGGCAACTCGGCCGGATTCTTCGCCCCCTACATCACGGGCTGGCTCGCCGATCTCACCGGCACCCAGAACGCCGGCATGTGGGTCGTCGGTGCCGCGATGGTCGCCGCGGGCGTGCTCACCCTCATCCTCAAGGCCGCACCCGCACCCGATAGGCTGGACCCGAACCTGACGAAGTAGTCCCGGCGGCTGCGCCGGCGGTGGCGTCGCCGGTTGCGGTGGTGTCGCTTCGGTGGCCACGACCACCTCGGCGGTTATCATCTCCGACCTCGCCGAGGCGGTCGTGGACTTCTCGCGGTCGCCGACCGACCTCGTCGCATCTCCGTTCGGAAGGACGTCATGACAGCACAGGACCAGCTCACCGTGGGAACCGCCGAACTCGAGGAGCTGGCCGCGCGGCTGAGCCCGGGCGCGCTGACGACGGATCCCGACGTCATCGACGCGCACTCGAGCGACGAAGCCCTCTTCTGCCCACGCGAGGGCGCGATCGCCCTGGTCAGGGCCACCTCGGCGGAGGAAGTCCAAGAGGTAATGCGCTTCGCCACGGAGCACCGGACTCCCGTGGTCCCGCAGGGGGCGCGATCGGGGATATCGGGCGGAGCGAATGGCTCACCTGGGGCGATATTGCTCAACGTGTCGAAGATGAAAGACGTCGTGCGGGTCAACGAGGCCGAACGTCTCGTGACCGTTCAGCCCGGCATCATCAACCAGGACCTCAAGGATCATCTCGCCCCGTTTGGGCTGTCCTATCCGCCTGATCCGGGCTCGGTCGCGCTGTCATCGATCGGCGGCAATATCGCCACCAACGCGGGAGGTCTGTGCTGCGTGAAATACGGCGTGACCAGGGATTACGTTCGCAGTCTTAAGGTCGTGCTGGCCGACGGCACGCTCACGACGCTCGGCCCCGAGACTGCGAAGGGAGTGGCTGGACTCGACATGCGGCACCTCTTCATCGGCTCCGAGGGTACGCTCGGCATCGTCGTTGAGGTGACGCTGCGCCTGATCCCGGCCCTGCCCGACCCCTTCACCGCGATCGCGACCTTCCCGGACGAGCGATCCGGACTGCAGACGGTGGCCGATTTCATGGCGATCGGTGGCGAGCCGAGCCTGCTCGAATTCCTCGACGGATCGAGCCTGAAGATGCTCAACGCGTACGGCGATTTCGGTCTCGACAGCGACGCCGGGTCGATGCTGATCATGCAGGTCGACCGGAATCCTGCGGATTCGGAGGCGGAGATGTCCAGATTCGCCGAGGTTGCCGGGCGCTGCGGTGCCCTCGACGTTGCGTACTCCGACGATCCCACCGATTCGGCCGCGCTCATCGCTGCCCGACGGATGATCCAGCCGGCCTACGAGAAATTCGCGCACTCCCATGGTGGGGGCCAGCTGCTCGACGATGTGTGCGTGCCGCGGACCGCGGTGCCCGAGTTCTACGATCACCTGAAGCGACTGCAGAAGTCATCGGGCTTGGAGATTGCGCTGGTCGCTCACGCAGGGGACGGCAACACGCATCCCTCGGTGTTCTTCGATGCCGGCGATGCCGAGGAGGTCGCGATGGCTGAGGAGGTCTTCGCAGAGATCATGCGCGTCGGGCTCGAGCTCGGCGGAACGATCACCGGGGAGCATGGCGTCGGGTACCTCAAGAAGGACTGGCTGCCGCATGAGCTGGATGAAGGTTCGCGGAGGATTCAGGTGGCCGTGAAGAATGCGCTCGATCCGCTGGGGATCCTCAACCCGGGAAAGATGCTCGACGCTCTCTGAGGCTTGTTTTTGGTCTTGGTCTTGTTCTGAGGCAGGTTCCTGTTCTGGGCATTGGCTTGAGCTGAACCATGAGCCGCGTCGTGCTGGTTCTTGAGCTGAATTCTGAGCTGCTTCTGGGGCTGATGCTTGGGTTGAATCCCGAACTGGTTCTTGGGCTGCGGCCAGCACTGAAGCCTGATCCGAATTCTGGGCTGGCTGGATTTTGCGCTGATTCTCGCGCCGAACTTTGGAGTTGAGTCGCGCCGGGAACCGCCCCTCATCGATGCCTGCCGCAGGTCTGTGTCAGTGCCTTCTTATAGGGTGGAACCTCATTCAGTCACACCATATAACGATACCGTTCGATACACACCCACATATCCCACCAGCACAAACAACAACAATCATACGTAGACAGTGACAATCGAAAATAATCCGAAATTAAAAGGCGCAAAACAGCAATACAGATGTACACTGAATAAAAGAGCCCTTCAACGGAGAACGGAGCTTCAGACCATGACCTTCACCCCCGATCGCAGGAAACGTCAGGCAGGACAGCGCGCACGCCGCGCCACCCTCGCCCCGCGCCTCCGCGCAGCACGGAAGAAGGCCACGAACCCCACCCTCCCCACACCCAAGCCAGGGACCACCCAACCCGCCCGCAGTGAAGCGCCCGGCACCAACGAGGACACCACACCGACAAATACACCCGATACCAACAACGGCGCGGCAACCCTGGCCGAGCAACTCAAAGACGCCGGCCTCGACCTCACCAACCACGAACTCGCCGACGTCTTCAACAACCTCGACCCCGTACCCACCACTAGCCCGGATAACCTCGAGGACCCCACCGATGTCGCCACAGACGCTGACACTGAACCCGGTGACACCAGCACTGCGTCCGACTGCAGCCGCACCGAACCCGGCGACAGCCCTGATTCCGGCAGGAGCAGCTCTGAAACCGACGATGGTGCGGAACCTGAGAACACCGATGAGGCCGGAGCTCTGCCCTGGACGACCAATGAACCACTCGACGACGATGACCAGGGCACTGACGAGGCTCCCGCCTGGGACGAGGACACTCCCACCAGCGACGACGGGCCCACCAGCGACGACGAGCAGGCATCCACACAGCGTCCGGTCTCCCCGCACCCCTTGATCGCCAATGACACCTGGAGTGACCTCACCCACTTCGCCCCCGAGATCACCGACTCCATCACCACCCTCATGGGCCTCAACACCGACCTCCGTACTTTCACCCGCCCCATGGGACCCGGCGAGGCATTGAAGATCATCGACGCCGCTGAAGCACTCACCCGCATCAGCCAAGCACTCTCCACCACCGCCCTGTCCGTCTACGAACGCATCGGCACCCCCACCGACAGCGGAGCAAAAGACACCAAAGCGTTGATCCGCGACCGCCTCAACCTCACCGGACGCGAAGCCGACCGCAGAGCCAAACTCGCGAAGAACCTCGGCGGCCGCGTCAACACCAACGGACAAGCACTGCCACCCCAACACCCCGTCGTAGCCGACAAACTCCACGACGGAACACTCTCCACCGACCAGGTCACCACCATCGAAGCCTGCCTCGCCGACCTGCCCTTCACCGCGACCGAGGACATGAAGGCCCAAGTCGAGGCCGACCTCGTCGCCTACGCCCCGAAAGTCGCCGTACGGGAACTGCGCGAGATCTTCCGCCGCATCCTCGCCCACCTCGACCCCGACGGCACCCAACCGATCGATGAGACCAAACGAGAGAACTACTTCGTCACCGCCCGCCCCACACGCAACGGCGACTGGAAACTCGACGGGATCCTCGACCCCACCACCGGTGCCGAACTCCACGGACTCCTCACCTCCCGCATCGAATCCACCCAACCAACCCCCACCACCAGCACCGAAACCCCAGACGCTAACCCGATGACCCCAACTGCCGGCGACGAGTCTGTCGATGGTGGCGCATTCGCCCCCAATGGTGGACTGCCCCAGATCCCCGGGCAGGAACGGTTCAACACTCTCGATGCCGTGTTCACCGGCGACCGCCACGACGCCCCACCCTGGGCCGTCTTCGACGCCACCACCCCCGACCCCACTGGCGCGACCACCGACGCTCCTGCCAACACAGACGATTGCACAACCAGCAGCGCTGCTACGTCGGAGCGTCCGGGATACGGGGTCCGTACCGATGGCACCGAGGTCAACGTCACCGACGCCCAACCCACGGCACGGACCTGGATCTACGAACGCTTCGCCACCCTCATCGGGCGTATCAGTATGAAAGAAGCCGAGAAAGGCTCTCCCTACGCCCTGGTCATCACCGCCAAAGCCACCGATATCGCCACCGGTACCGGGGAAGCCCGCACCGGGGCCGGAGACCGGATCCCACTGGGCGAAGTCACCTCCCGGGGACTGGACGGACGCGTGTTCTTCAACCTCATGGACGACACCGGACGAACCGTGGCCGTGCGGACCGAGAACAGGTTCGCGAACAAACACCAAACCGCGATCATCACCGCCCGCGACCGCGGCTGCATCTTCCCCGGCTGTGACTCCCCACCCGGATGGTGCGACGTCAACCATGTCCTGCCCCACGCGGCCGGTGGAAAGACCGATATCAACAACCTCTGCCTGTTGTGTTCAGCGCACCATCACCTGCTGGACCGGTCGGACTGGGAAATCACAATGCTCAACTGTGGTCGACCCGCCGCGGTCCCACCACCGAGTATCGATCCAGCGAAACGCCCGATCCTGCACTCGAGATTCATCGCCGATGACATCATCGAGACCCTCTTCAACGATTAACACCACACCTAGAGTGTGAGGGGACAAGTGCGCCCACACCCAGCCACAGCTCTGTGCTCGACTCCGTACTCGGCGACGTTCCGGCTCAATGGAACTCTTACCGCGCCCCATCATGGACCACAGCAACTGAACTGCGCCGTCACCAGATCTTGAGTATCCAGCTCAGCAGCCGCCCACGCTATCAACACTGACTCTGCCGAATACGAACTTCTCAGGCGCGACGGGTGAGGCGGCCGGGTCAGCTGGCGATCACGCTCTTGCTGTCGCTGTTCCTGTCGCGGTCACTGCCCCTATCGCTGCCCCTATCGCTGTCACTATTGCAGACTCCATCGTTCGCGAGATCGCGGAGGGCGGACACTGCGTCGGCGATGAGATCCTGTTGCGGGTGGCCCGGATCGCTGAGCGCATGGATGTACCGCGTCGGAGTCGGGGCGGCCAAGGGAATGATCGTCACCCCAGTCGGCAGCGGATCGATCCCGAGCCTCGGCAGAATCGTCAGGCCCAGACCGCGACTGACCATATGCAGTGCAGTCATGAAGCTGTGCGCCTCGTGTTTGAAATGCACACGGACACCGGCGCGAACGCAGGCCTCGAAGAGGATCGTTCGGCATGGTCCCTCGCCAGTGTCATTGTCGATCCACTGGAACGGTTCGATCTCGGGCAGAGTGACCTCGGACCTGTCCGCCAGCACATGATCATCCGGTACTGCCACCACATATGGGTCCTCGGCGAGGAACGTACTCGTCACCTGAGGTGGGAACGACGCATCGGGAGCGTCCGCGACGACTACTTGGATATCCGACGGGCACTCCTGCCACACTCCCTCCTGCAGATTCAGCTGAACCGTGGTGGCGGGATGCCTGTGTTCAAGGTAGGACACGAGCTCCGGCAGCCAGCTGTTTCCAGCAGTGCTGAAGT
The DNA here is from genome assembly GCF_047300845.1 of Brevibacterium sp. GP-SGM9. Lineage (NCBI taxonomy): Bacteria > Bacillati > Actinomycetota > Actinomycetes > Micrococcales > Brevibacteriaceae > Brevibacterium > Brevibacterium sp. GP-SGM9. The sequence goes on from NZ_CP178563.1 coordinate 2,618,501, forward strand.
ATCCGATCGAGAGTCGCCCGATGCGATTCTCCTGCAGGTCGGACACCCGCTGATTCAACCGTGCAGAAGCGTCGAGCACCGAATCCACATCTTGCATGATCGCCGATCCGATATCGGTCAGGCAGAGTCCTCGCCCCTGCCGTTGAAACAGCGTCAATCCTGTCTCCTGCTCAAGGAGTTTGAGATGGTGGCTGACGGCGGAGGGCGAGAGCCCGAGGAACTGAGCCGCAGAGCGAACCGATCCACTCAGGGCCACCGACTTGAACGTCTGCAGGTGAGCAACATTGTGCATGTTCCGAATGTACGAGGATCATACACGTGTGTGCAATAGTGTGCGCTTTTATTTCATCATCGTTCGAAGAATACTCAAGTACATGAACGCATCCTCCAGCGATTCCGAATTGCCTCGATCCGTCGGTCGTACCGAAGACGAGCCGGCTGCCGCAGCCACACCGGCCACTCCGGTCGCCACGGCCGCACCCACCGCCACCACTGCACCGGCCACCACCGCCACAACCACCTCGGCGGCGATTGCCGCTTTACCGCGATGGCGGGGACTTCCCTGGGTCGCGGCACTGCTCACGATGATCTTCTGGGCGTCATCCTTCGTCGTCATCCGCGACGTGGGGGAGCACTTCTCGCCCGGCCCGATGGGACTCCTCCGCGGTGGATCCGCGGCGATCGTCCTCTCCGCGCTCATGCTGTTCCGCCGGCCGAGACTGCCCCGCGGCAAGATCGTCTGGCTGATCCTCGTTCTGTGGGGCGCCGCCTGGTTCGCCGCCTATGTCGTCGTCCTCAACGCGGCCGAGCGCTCGATCGACGCCGGCACCGCTTCCATGATCGTCAACATCGCCCCGCTGATCATCGCCGTCTTCGCCGGTGTCTTCCTCGGCGAAGGCCTGCCCAAGCGACTCCTCGTCGGCATAATGGTCTCGCTGTTCGGCATCGGAATGATCACCGCGGCCAGCTTCACCGGGTTTTTCACCATCAGCGGACTCGCCTTGAGCCTGACGGCCGCTCTGCTCTACGCGGCCTGCGTGCTCCTGCAGAAGCACTTTCTCTCACGCGAGGACTCGGTGACCGTGACCTGGATGGGCATCCTGGTCGGAACCGCGGTCTGCCTCGTCTTCACCCCGGGACTCATCGCCGAGGCGGCACAGGCACCCATCGGAATGACCCTGCAGGTCGTCTACCTCGGCGTGATTCCGACGGCCCTCGCATTCAACCTCTGGGGGTACGCTCTGCGATTCCTCCCAGCGGGAATGCTGAGCTCATCGAGCCTGCTCGTCCCCGCGATCGTCGTCGTCCTGGCGTGGCTGCTCCTGGGGGAGGTCCCACCGCCGCTGGCTGCCGCCGGTGGGGTACTCTGTCTGGCCGGAGCGGCCTGTGCCATCGGGCCGCAGATAGTTCGATCGCTGCGGACGAAGTCGGACGAACCGGCCGCGTCGTCTCAGCACACACCCTCGTCCGAGGTCACATCGCAGATCTGAAGGACGGCGACGTGCGGACGACCGGCGAGCACGCAGGCTCATCCCTCCGCCTTTCCTTCTCGCCAATAGCCCATGAAGGCGATCTGCTTGCGATCGACGCCCACCTCCTGCACGAGGTATCGGCGCAGGCGCTTGACCGGGCCGGCCTCACCGGCGATCCAGGCGTAGAACGGCCGTTCGACCTTCTCGGTCGCACTCGAGCTGCTCTGCGCGGCCTGGGTGAGTGCGGCCGGCACGTCCCAGAGGATCTCCTCGTCGATGTTGACGTCCTCAAGACCCACCTCGGCGGGGGAGGACGAAGGCGCGGACGAGGTCGGAACCTCGGAACGCACAGCCTCCCGGACCGCCGGCTCGAGCAGCTCGCCGAACGCAGCATCACCGCGCGGCAGCCACTCGAGCTCGAAGCCGTCCGGGGCGTCGATGTCGATGATGTCGTCGGCGGTCGGAACCTCGAGGATCGCCTTGCCGCGCGTCTGCGTGTCTTTGATCGAATCGAGGATCGAGGCGATGGCCGGCACGGCTGTCTCGTCGCCGGCAAGCAGGATCTGATGTGCGTCACCGGGTTCGAATTCGATACCGGCGCTCGGACCTTCGGCATGCCGTGAGGGCCCGATGATGTGCAGTCTGTCGCCGACCTGGACGGCCTGGGCCCAGCCTGCGGCGGGACCGGAGTGACCATCGGCGTCGACATGGAGAACCATGTCGACGAGGAGCTCACCGTTCTCTTCACTCCACTGCCGGACGGTGTAGGTCCGCATCGATCCGCGCACCTCGGGGTCGACCTGCAGCCATGCCTGGTACCAGGACACCCCGGCCTCCTCCTGCTCGGCGAGGAAGCTCAGGAGGTCGAACTGCGGTTCACGAGCACCCTGGGGCGGAATGATGAGTTTGAAGCGAAGATCACGAGGGTGTCCCTTGGGGCCGAAATCGTCGAGCCCGGGTCCGCCGAATGTGATGCGGCGGAAGGTCGGGCTGAGGTCCTCGATGCCGGTGACGGTGGCTTCGAAGGCGCCGATGGGTGCTCGTGACACTGATTCTCCTTCATTCTCCGCGACTTTCGGACTCATCCCACCGAGGGTCGCGGGATCGTATGCGAGCCGATCGGATGGGCGACCACCGGTGTGATCGGTGTGCCTCTGACAGTCGGCCTTGATGTCCATGGGCCAGCCTACGCCAAAATGGTTAGGCAAGCCTTTCCACAATGATGTTACCGTGGACCCGGCATCGTCGATTTCGGTCACAATGTGGACTCTTGCGGTCGCGCCGGGGGCCTCAGTCGCCATTTCCAGATCCAAGCAGTCCTGCCGAAACGGACGCGTCGCCATCATCGTCGTTCTGCCACAACCGAAGAACAGCACTGCCCGAACTCAGCTCACCGAAAGGCTCTTGATGCATCGCCGTCAGCTCCTTGCCCTGTCCGCTCTTGCGCCGTTCGCGCTCGTCGCCTGCTCGAGGGAGGGGACTGAGACCACGGGGGCCGCGAGCAGCGCCGAGAACTTCTCCTACTCCCCGGAGGGATATGACGGTCTGACCATCGAACTCGACCGGCCGGCCGAACGCATCGCCATGGACTTCTATTCGGCTGCGGCGCTGGCACCCTATGGGATCAAGCCGGTTGCGGTCTACGGGTTCGGCCAGAACGAGTCCCCGGGCAAGTCCTTCGATCACACCGGTGTGGAGATCGTAGGCACCGATATGGAGCTTGATGTCGAGGCGCTTGCCGCGACGAATCCCGACATCATCGTCGCCTACGGCAACGAGAAGGGCGACGGTTGGACCTGGTGGGAGGACAAGCTCAAGGAGCAGGTCACCTCCCTGGCGGAATTCGTGCCGGTCAAACTCGACGGCGCCACCCCGGACTCGATGTTCGCCCAGTACGCAGCGATCGCGCAGGCCCTCGGAAAAGACACCGAGACGGGCGAGATCGCGCAGCAACGCAAGGCCTTCGAGGGTGCGCGGCAGAAGATCCGCGACATCACCGCGGAGAAGGACTGGCTGACCGTGCTGCTCGCGAACTTCAGTTCGGAGCTCAACTACACTGCCAAGGCGCTCGGCGTCGCCAAGATGCTCAGCGACGACGGACTCAAGCTGGTCGGGCCGGATTCCGGTGCGGACACCAGCTGGGCCGAGGTGTCCTGGGAGAAGATGCCCGACTACCCCGCAGACGTCCTCCTCGTCCACGACGCCTCAGCCGAATACGAGGACAATCCGATCTTTGAATCTCTCCCCGCGGTCAAGGCCGGCCAGCTCGGCACCTGGGACGACAAACGGGCCTACACCTACGACGGCTACACGCAGTGGCTCGGCGAACTCGCCGAGGTGCTCGAGAACGCCGAGGACATCGTCAAGGATTGAGCAGTCGGGGCCCCGGGCGGAAGGGTCCGAGGGTGCGGGGCGAGACAGTCCGAGGGTGCGGGCGGCCCCGACATTGCGCCCCTGGCGGTGACCGGGCGGGATAGGATCGCTCCATGAGCGACCTCCCGCCCGATCTCGCCGATGACGAAATCATCCGCTCCCTGGCCGCAGCCGTCCCGACGACATGGATCCGCACCGGCACCGAGGCGGGGCCTGGGGGAGCGGAAGAAGCGCACACCGACATCGCGGCGGAACTGCCGGAGCTGGCCTCCGCGGCCGATGCCGCCGCCCAGCGATTCGAACGCTTCGCTCCCTGGTTCGCCGAGACGTTTCCCGAGGCGGCGTCGCCAGAATCCGGTGCGGCATCGTCCCACCCCGAGAAGTCCGACCATGAGTTGACCGACCCCGAAGCGGGCGTGCTCGAGATGCCCGGGCACGACATACTCGGGCTCATCGAATCTCCGCTGACCCGGGCGGACGCCGCACAGAAGCGGCTCGACGCACTGTTCGGCACTCGACTGTCGGGACAGCTGTGGCTCAAACGCGATGATCGCCTCGCCGTCAGCGGGTCGATCAAGGCTCGGGGCGGCTTCCATGAAGTGCTCGAATACGCCGAGGCGGTCGCCGCCGAGCACGGACTCGACGCTGACGACCACGCCACCTTCTCCGGCGAGGAGTTCCGACGAATCGCCGGCACCTATCGGATCGTCGTCGGTTCGACGGGCAACCTCGGGCTGTCGATCGGGATCCTCAGTGCCGCACTTGGATTCGCAGCCACGGTGCACATGTCGGCCGATGCCCGGGCCTGGAAGAAGGAGAAGCTGCGCGACCACGGTGTCGAGGTCATCGAACACGACGGAGACTTCGTCGAAGCGGTCGAGGCCGGTCGCACCTCGGCGATGGGGTCCGAACGCACCCACTTCGTCGATGACGAGGACTCGGTCAGCCTCTTCGCCGGATACTCGGTCGCGGCCGAGCGTCTCAAGCGGCAGTTTGCCGAAGCCGGCGTGACGATCGATTCCGACAGCCACCTCGTCGTCTATCTGCCCTGCGGGATCGGCGGCGGTCCGGGCGGGGTCACCTTCGGCCTCAAGCGTGCCTTCGGCGACAACGTCCACTGCGTCTTCGTCGAGCCCAGCCAGGCTCCGGCGATGTTCCTCGGCGTGCGCACCGGTCTGCACAGCGGCATCGCCGTTCAGGACATCGGACTGAGCGGCGCCACCGCCGCGGACGGACTCGCGGTGGCCAGACCTTCTCGTCTCATCGGGCCGACGATCGGGCCGCTGATCTCAGGTTTCGCCTCGGTGCCGGATGAGGTGATCAAAGCTGGGGTCGGAGTTCTGCACGAGACCGAAGGCCTCGACGTCGAGCCTTCGGCAACCGCGGGCCTGACAGTGCCGTGGCGGACGGGCTCGGGTTCGGGCACGGGCCCGGCCGGCGGTCATGACGAGCCCTCCGCCCCGTGGCCGAAGGCGAGCGTCCATCTCGTCTGGCTCACGGGAGGTGCCATGGTGCCGGCTGATGAGATGCGCGGCTATGTCACCGAAGGGCTTGAGCTCGCACCGACGATCGCCCATTCCGCCCAGGCGGTGTTCCGCGAGTGGGCGGGCACGAACTTCGAGCTCTCAAACCATCACGCTCGGAGCAGAGCCGCTCGTCTCTTCTGAACCAGGTACACCACGATTCCTATGGCCAGCCAGATCGCACCGATGAGCAGGGCCAAGGGGTTCGCGCTGATGAGCACCGCGAGAAGCAGCAGAGCGCCGATGACGGGGATCACCCCGTGGTTGAGCCAGCTCGGCTTCTCGCTGCCGAGGCGTTTGACGAGGAAGTAGCCGACCACAGACGCCTGGACGAAGACGAACGCCGTAAGCGCACCGACGTTGACGATCGAAGTCAGTTGGTCGAGTCCATCGGCACGGCTCGCCGCCCAACCGGCGACGACGATGTTCCCTGCCGCGGCCACGAGGATCCCCTTCCACGGCACACCGGTCCGCGGGGCCACCTCGGCGAGGAATTTCGGGACCTGCCGCTGCCGGCCCATGTCCATGAGGATCCGCGATCCGGCGGCCTGGCCGATCATCGCCGAGAACGCGGCACCGACGGCCTTGGCCAGCGCGAGCAGCCAATGCACCCACCCGCCGAGGGTGGAATCGACCGCGCTGTAGTACGCGGCCCCCTCCAGCGAGGGGTCCGCCTGCAGATCGGCCGGAGTCAAGGGCGAGAGCAGGCTGCCGACCCAGGTCTGCGCGACGAAGAAGACGCCGGCGAGCACGAGGCAGATCAGCGTCGCGCGCCCGACGATCCGCGGCCCGCCCTTGGCCTCCTCGGAGAAGGTCGCCAGCGAATCGAAACCGAGATAGGACAGCACCGCCACGGACACCGCGGCGAGCACGGCGGTCAGCGAGAACGCATCGACCCCGGTCAGCGGTGAGAGCCAATCGCGGGTCGGTCCGTGCTGGGCCAGGTGCGCGATCCCGAGGACGAGCACGAGAGCGAGCACAGCCACCTCGACGAGGACGACCGTGGTGATGACCCGCGAAGCGACCTTGACCCCGGCGAGATTGAGGCCCGTGGTCAGCACCACGGCCACACCCACGAACACCCATACGGGGATGGCGGGGAAGATCGAATTGAGCGCGATTCCGGTGAACAGATACGCCACGGAGGGAATGAAGAGGTAGTCGAGAAGGATCATCCAACCGGCAATGAAACCTGCCGGTCTGCTGATGCCTGCCGAGGCGTAGGCGAAGACCGTGCCCGCCCGCGGCACCTCGCGCGACATGCGCATATAGCTGACCGCGGTGAAGGCCATGACGATCGTCGCGACCACATAGACGAGGGCCACGGCGCCGCCAGAACGGGCGTCGAGCGTGCCGAAGACGCCGACGGCCGCGGCCGGCCCGATGAACACGAGACCGAAGAAGACGAGTTCCCTCAGGCCGATCGTGCGACGCAGCCAGCCGGTGGAATTCGCCGCGGAACCGGAACCGGCGTCGGTTCCAGCCCCGGCGCCGGAAGGCGCTCCGGAACCGGGTTCCGGTCGTCCCTGCGTGCTCTCACCTGCATCGCTCATCATTGCTCACTCCGTCCTCGTGCCGATCATCGCTCTGACTCTATGCCCGATCCCCGGCAGAGGGAATGTGGACCCGCTCACCGGTGCGCCGAGGCGGGGTGCGGTGCGGTGCGGTTCGGATCGGTGGCGCCCGGGCCGGCCCCGGCCGGAGAATCCCACCGAGGCGGGGCTCAGATCTCCCGGCGAGCCACCTCGGCGGAGACCTCGGCCAACACCTCGAGAGCCTCGGCGATGAGCGGCTGCCCGGCGGATCCGCTCCTGACCCCGGTGAGGATCTTCCGTGAGGGCACGGGATCACCGCGCAGCGGAACCCGAGCGACATCGAAGCCCTCCGGGAGGCGCGCCAGGCGCGGAATGAGCGCGACCCCCAGCCCCGCCGAGACGAGCGCCGCCCCTGTCTCCCACTCCCGCGACTGATGCGCCTTCTCGGGCAGGAACCCGGCCGCGGCGCAAGCCGTGCGGACCAGCCGGTGATACGGCGAACCCGGCCGATCGAGGATCCACGCCTCCTCGGCGGCCTCGCTCAGCGACGCCGCCGAACGGGTCGCAAGCCGGTGATCGGCGGGGACGAGCAGATCGAGGCGATCGCTGAAGAGTGCGGACTGCTCGAAACGCGCATCGCTGCGCGGCGGCAGCGGGTCGGTGGCCACGACCACGGCGATATCGGCCTGCTCGGCCAGCAGGAGATCGAAGCACTCTTCGGGCTCGGCCTCGATGATCGTCACCCGACTGTCGGGGTAGCGCTGTGCCAGCCGCTGCGCCGTCGGCGGCAGCAGAGTGGCCGCGGCGGTGGAGAACCCGCAGAGTCTCAGCTGTCTGCGCCGAGTCCCCGTGCCGAGGCCGTCGAGCTCCCCGCGGATCTCCTCCCACCGAGTGAACAGCTCTTGGGATCGCTCGAGCAGAAGCTGCCCGGCACGAGTGATCACCAGACCCCGGCCGCGCTGCTCGACCACGGGCATCCCGAGGTCCTTCGACAGGGATCTGAGCTGGTGCGATACGGCCGACGGCGTGTAGCCGAGACGGCGGGCGACCTCGGTGAGGGTGCCGAGTTCCGCGAGCACTCGAAGGACATGGAGGCGCTGATCGATCATGCAATATTTTTGCATAATTGTGCCGAAAAGTATTCGCTTTTCTTTGTCAGCCCCTAGCCGGACACTGGGAGGACAGAGGCGATGGCGGCTCCGGAGACCGCACCGACGCAGTCAATGGCTGCACCGGCACCGTCGAAGCGGCGCTGCCGAGGCAGACGGTGTCAGCCATCGCCGAGGCAGGAGATCACGATGAGGTGGTGGACGACATGACCCTGGCACCCGAGACGAACAGGTCCCCGGCAGGAGCAGGCGCATCCGGCGCGACCGCTGCGACGCCCGCGTCCGCGACCACGACGATGCCCCCAGCCACGACCGCGACCGATCCGACCGTGATCGACCGATTCATCGACGACCGCCGCCCCGGCTACTCGCTCGAATCGCCCTTCTACACGAGTCCCGAGTTCTACGCCCGCGACGTCGAGGCCATCTTCGCCTCGACATGGATCTTCGTCGCCACCGTCGCCGAGGTCCCCGATTCCGGCGACTACGTGACGATCGACATCGGCTCCTACTCGGTCATCGTCATCCGCGACGACGACGGAGACATCCGCGCCCACCACAATGTCTGCCGCCACCGCGGCACTCGTCTGCTCGGCGAACTCTCCGGCTCGGTCGGCAACATCGTGTGCAGCTATCACCAGTGGACCTACACCCCGGCCGGCGATCTCATCTCGGCCGGAGTCCAGGCGCCCGGCTTCGACAAGACCTGCTTCTCGCTGCGCTCGGTCAATGTCCGCGTGATCGGCGGACTCATCTTCATCTGCATCGGCGACCCGCCCGCGGACATCGACGAGGTCGCCGAAGTGATCGAGCCCTACATCGCCCCGCACGACATCGCCGGATCCAAGGTCGCAGCGCAGGTCGACCTCATCGAGGACTCGAACTGGAAGCTCGTGATGGAGAACAACCGTGAGTGCTATCACTGCGAGGCCGGCCACCCGGAACTCACCTGCACCTTCTTCCCCACCTACGGGTACACGCCCGAAGAGATCCCCAAGCGCCTCATGCCCTCCTACCAGCGCTATCTCGACGCAGAGGACCAGCTGCACGCCAACTGCGATCGCAACGGCATTCCCTATGCGCTCGTCGAAGACCTCAGCGGTCGTCCCACCGGATTCCGGATCGAGCGGGCCGCCCTCGACGGCAAGGGGGAGTCGTACACGATGGACGGATCGGCCGCCTCGGCGAAGCTCCTCGGTGATCTCGACACCTTCGTCCTCGGCCGCGCCTCGCTCCACGTCCAGCCGAACATGTGGTTCCATGCGATGGGCGACCACGTGGTGACCTTCAGCCTGGTCCCCTTGGCCGCGGACAAGACGCTCGTGCGCACCACCTGGCTCGTCGCCGCCGACGCCGAGGAAGGCGTCGACTACGACCTCGACAACCTCACCACGGTGTGGATCAAGACGAACGAACAGGACGCGGCCTTCTGCGAACGCGGGCAGGCGGGCGTGTCCTCACCGGCCTACATTCCGGGACCCTACGCGCCCACCGAGGAACACCTCGAGGAGTTCTGCGCCTGGTACATCGAACGCCTCAAGGCGCACCGCGAGAAGGCGACCGGCGGCAGGGTGTCAGTTGGGAAAGCGACTGACGGAGATGCAAGTGGCGGAGATGCGACTGACGGGAAGGCGGCAGACCGATGAGATATCGCCGGAACACCCTGACCCCGGTTCTCGAGGAAGTCCGGAACAAGGCGATCTTCCGTGTGCCTTCACCTCGAAGGACGCTCGCCGAGGCGGTTCGGCAGACCCTCGAGCCAACGACGGCTCCCGAACTGGTCACGACGCCCGAGCCGGCTCCTGCGACGGCAGCGTTGCCGACGCCAGAGACTGCCCCGCCCGCGACGACCCACCCGGCGCTGCTCGTCGGCACCGGGTCCGCTATGAGCGCACCGGCGACAGAGCACGTCGACACCATGCCGATTCTCGGCGGGGCCCTCGCGCTCGCCGGGGACGCTCGGCCGGGTCCCCGCGGGGACGTTCCGGGCAGCGACGAACTCACCGGACTGGTCGAGATCGTGCGGATCACCGAGGTGACCCACGACGTCAAGACCTTCGAGCTGTGGGCACCGTGGCTGACAGCGGTCGACTTCGAGCCGGGCCAGTACGTGACGATGCGCGTGCCTGAGCTCGGGCTCGAGCGCTGCTATTCGATCTCCTCGGCGCCCTTCGGCACGAACACCTTCACGGTGACGATCAAGCGCGTGCCCACAGGCATCGTCTCGACTCACCTGCACGAGAGGGTGCGCGTCGGCGACCTCCTCCATGTCGACGGCCCGTACGGTCTCTTCAGCACGAGCTTCCACCCTGCGGCCAAGCATCTGTTCCTCTCGGCCGGTTCGGGCATCACCCCGATCATGGCCATGGTCCGCAGTCTCCTGGCCCGCCCGACCGGGATCCCCACCGACATCGTCTTCGTCCACAACGCCGCCACCCCCGCGGACATCATCTTCCGCGCCGAGCTCGAACAGCTCGCCGAGGTGCCCGGAATCCGGGTCGTGACGATGTGCTCACGTGATTCCGTGGACGAGACATGGTCCGGCAGGCGCGGCCGAATCACGCAGGAGATGCTCGCCGAGGCGGTCCCCGATGCCGCGGCACGCGAGACCTTCGTGTGCGGTCCGATCGGATATATGGACACCGTCCGGCCTCTCCTCGCCGAGGCGGGTGTCACCGCCGTCCACGAGGAGTCGTTCGTGTTCGCGAAGAGTCCCGGCGCGCGCCTGGCTCAGTCCCGTGCCCGGGGCGGGGCCGGTGCGCGGAACCAGCCGGGTGCGCGGAACCAGACGGGTGCGCAGAACGGGACCGGCGCGCAGGGGGCAGGGCTGAGCATCCATGCGATCGACTTCAGCCTCAGCGGTCAGCGCATCGACTGCGATACTGCGACCACGGTCCTCGACGCGGCGGTCGAAGCCGGGATGACCTTCCCCTCCTCCTGTGAAGAGGGAGCGTGCGGAACCTGCAAATCGGTGCTTCTCAGCGGTGAGGTCGAGATGAACCATGCGGGTGGCATCCGGCCCAAGGAGATCGCAGCAGGCAAGTTCCTTCCCTGCTGCTCGACCCCGCTGAGCGACCTCATCGTGGAGCGCTGAGAAAAACGCGCTGAGCTGGGAGGAGCCCGGCCGCGAGCGACCTCGGTTTCCGAGCCCATTCACTCTCGGAGCCCCGCCACCCGCAGACTCCCATCACCCTTCGGCGATGCCCGCGACGATGCGCTGCACTCGGGGAATGAGCTCCTCGAGCTCGTGGCCCTCGAGCCTCAGCCACTGCTCCAACTGCGCGGCCGAGAGCACCGCCATGACCGCCTCGGCGCGGAATCTCGCATCCTTCGGACGCTCCTCGGCGATGAGGATCTCGAGGTGCCGGCGCCAGAACGGATAGACCACCCGGTCGAAGCGCCCGCGGGGGCTCGAAGCCTCGGTGAGCAGCACGAGTTCGAGATTGCCCGCGATATGGCGGATGTACGCCTCGACGAACGCGGTCAGGCGGTCGATTCCGGGCGCGCCCGGACCCAAGGGCGGCGGTCCTTGGAGCATCCGGGCATGCATATCGCGAACCCGGTCATCGAGCAGCGCCGAGGCGATTCCCGCCTTATCGGTGAAGTTCCGATAGAGCGTGCCTTTGCCGACGCCGGCGCGACGGGCCAGTTCGTCCATGGTCAGACTCGCCACGCCCTGTTCGGTCACGAGCGCTGCGGCGGCATCGAGGATGCGGCGCCGATTCCGCTGGGCATCGGCGCGCAATGGAGCGTCGGGGGATGCCAGGGGAAGCAGACCTCTTCCAAAAGCGGACTGCGGTCCGGTATGCTCGCTCATATACGGACTATAGTCCGGATGCGAATCCGAGAGAAAGCTCAGCGAGGAGGCGACGATGACAGCGATCATGGTGCACGAACACGGAGGGCCTGAAGTCTACGTGCAGACTGACGGTGAGGACCTGCGGCCCACGGAGGGTCAGATCCTCGTCGAGCTCAGCGTCTCGGGAGTGAACTTCCTCGACGTCGTGCAGCGTCGAGCGGCCCTGCCGACACCGTTCCGTGCCGGCGTCGAAGGCGTCGGCCGGGTCACCGAAGTCGGTGCCGGGGTCACGGGCTTCGCGGTCGACGATCGGGTCGGGTGGATGGCCGGAGGTCAGGGCAGCTTCTCCGACCACGCGCTCGTCAGTGCCGACAAGGCCGTCCTGCTGCCGGACGACATCGACGACGAGACCGCGGTCGCCGCTCTCATGCAGGGCATCACCGCCCACTACCTGACCACTGACACCTTCCCCGTCTCGGCCGGAGACGTCGTCATCATCCACGCCGCCGCCGGAGGGCTCGGCCAGACCCTCACCCAGATCGCCGCGCTCAAGGGGGCCACGGTCATCGGCACGACCTCGGCCGAGGAGAAGGCGGAGATCGCCCGCAGCAACGGCACGGCGCACGTCTTCGGCTACGAGGACTTCGCCGAACGGACCCTCGAAGTCACGGACGGCCTCGGCGCCTCGGTGATCTTCGACGGGGTCGGAGCGACGACCTTCGAGAAGGACCTTAAGGCAGTCGCCACCCGCGGCACGATCGTCATCGTCGGCAACGCCAGCGGCCCCGTCCCACCGGTCGACCCGAACACGCTCAACACCTCCGGCTCCCTGTTCCTCACCCGCCCGACGGTCGCCGACCACGTGCGCACGCCCGCGGAGCTGCACGCGCACACCGATGAGATCTTCGCGTGGATCCGCCGGGGAGAGCTGAGAATGAATATCGGTGCCCGGTACCCCATCGCCGAGGTGGCCGAAGCCTTCGCGGCCCTCGAATCCCGGGCGACGACCGGCAAGATCATCCTCGAGCACTGAGGTATCAGGGCCCGAGCCCGGGCCCGGGGCTGAGCCCGAATCGGAACTCGATCCCCGGGGCCGGGTCCTCAGTGCTTGAGCTTCGTCTCCCGCAGCCCATAGGTGCCGAGCACATAGGGCTTGAAGTCGACGACGTCTCGACTGATCCCGTAGAGGGCCTTCTGGTAGGCGACAGGGATGATCGGGGCGTCGTCGGCGACCTGCTGCTGGATCTTCGCGTACAGCTCGTTCTGCTTGGCTGCGTCCTCCTCGGCCACGGCCTCCTTCGCCCACTTCTCGACCTTGGGGTTGCCGTAGCCGGAGCGGATTCCCGAATCGTCAGTCACGGCGAGGAAGTTGATCATCTGCGAGGTGTCCGAGACGTCCGAGGTCGCATAGCTGACCTGAACCTGGAAGTCGCCGTTCGTCCGGTTCGTCGTCAAGGTCGCGTCATCGAGCTTCTGCACGTGCACGGTGAGACCGATGTCCTGCCAGGCCTGCTGGGCGATCTGGGCGAGCAGCTCGCGGTCGGCCACACCCGAGGGGATCTGGATCGTGATGTCCGCGCCATCGGGATGATCGGACTTCTTGACCAGCTGCTTGGCCTTGTCCATGTCGAACTCGCTGCCATCGACCTCCTCGGCGTGCCCGGTCAGACCGGGTGAGATGAAGCTCGTGGCGGGGTCCGCGTAGCCGGCATAGACGACGTCGACGACGGACCTGCGGTCGATGGCATAGGACATCGCACGACGCAGCTTGGGGTCAGACAGCTCCTCGGTCGTGTTGTTGAGGTTGAAATAGAGGATCTTCGTGGACTCGAACGCCTCGGCCCTGACATCCTGTGACCGGGCGAGCTGACTCATGCTCAGCGGTGCCGGTTCCTGGTTGATGTCGGCCTGCCCGCCGAGGAGCTGCAGGCGCCGGGTATTGTCCTCCGTGACGACATTGAAGGTCACCGAATCGAGCGAGGGCACTCCCTCCTGCCAGTAGTCCGGGTTCTTCTTCAGCCGCAGGCTCTGGCCCTTGTTCCAGGTGTCGACGGCGAAGGGTCCGGTTCCGTCGGCGTGGGTCGCCATGTACTCGGCGTCATGTCCGCCGAAGTCGTCCGGGTAGATCGAAGCGGCGAAGAGCGCCATGTAGCTGGGCAGCGGCCCCCATGGCTGCGAGAGGTCGATGCGCACCGTGTGATCGTCGACCTTCTTCACCTTCTTGATCGGGGCGAATTCGCCCGCCCACAGATTGTCCTCGTCCTCCTGGTCCCGGGCATAGTCGAGCGAGAAGACGACGTCATCGGCATCGAGTTCTTTGCCGCTGTGGAACTTCACTCCCTGGCGGAGGTGGAACGTCCACGACAACTTGTCCTTCGACTCCTCCCAGTCCGTGGCCAGGCCCGGTTGGACTCCTGTTCCGTCGGGTTTGTTGAGGGTGAGCGTCTCGTAGACCTGCTGCAGCGTCCAGATGTCCTCGTTCTGGGTCGTCGTCGGCGGCAGCAGGGTGGTCGTGTCATCGGCTCGGGCATAGACGAGATCGCCGCCCGGACGCACCGACTCCTGATCGCCGGAACCGCAGCCGGCGAGGACGAGCAGGCTGGCGCACAGCGCCGCGATGAGCCCGGCGAATCGGGATCGTGCGGTGGGTCGAGATCGTGCGGTCATCGCGAGCCTCCTTTGGTCCGCGCGTGGAGTCGATAGTCGGTCCCGTCCGCGGAGGCTGCGCCGGCCGTGCCTCCCGAGCCCTTGGAGGCGCCGTCGAGGAAGGCGCTGTCGAACCTGGGGATCGCGGCAAGCAGCGTCTTCGTGTATTCGTCCCGGGGCGCGGTGAAGATCTCCGCGGTCGTGTTCTCCTCGACGAGGACGCCGTCGTGGATGACATGGACGCGTTCGCAGAGGTTCTTGACCACCGCGAGGTCGTGGGAGATGAAGAGGATAGAGAGCCCCAACTCCTCGCGCAGGCGGGCGAAGAGGGCGACGATCTCGGCCTGCACGCTGACATCGAGAGCCGAAACGGCTTCGTCGGCGACGATCACCTCGGGCTCGACGGCCAGGGCCCGAGCGATCGCGACCCGCTGCCGCTGGCCACCGGACATCGCGGACGGGGTGCGGTCGAGGAATTCGACCGGCAGTCGGACCATCTCCATGAGCTCGGCGCACCGTTCCCGCAGCGCCGCTCCCTTGGCCAAGCGATGGTGGCGGATCACCTCGGCGAGGGTGGCCCGCACGGTGTAGCGGGGATCGAGTGAGGCGAAGGGGTCCTGGAAAACCATCTGGACCACGCGCCACTGGGCGGCGGTGCGTTTGGGTTCGAGCTCGCGTCCGGCGAACGACACCCGTCCGGAGTACTCGCGCTGGAGTCCGCAGATGACGCGGGAGACCGTCGATTTGCCCGAACCGGACTCGCCGACGAGACCGACGATCTCCCCGGGAGCGACTGCCAGGCTCGCATCGTCCACGGCGGTGAAGGTGCGCTCGCCGCGGCCGAAGGTGACGGTGATGTGCTCTGCCCGCAGGCCGGCTGAGTCTTCCCGTGTCGTGGTCATCGTGCCCCCTCTGAGGTTCCCGCCGAAGCGTCCCCGCCGGTTCCGGCGAAGGCTCCATCGTCGATCCGCGGAGTCGCGGTCAGCAGCTTGCGGGTGTACTCCTCGGTCGGGTCGTCGAAGACGGACTGGAGCACACCGTGTTCGATGATCTGACCGTCCTTCATCACGCTGATGGACTGGCACAGCTGGGCGACCACGGCAAGGTCGTGGGTGACGTAGAGCAGGCCGAGTCCCCTTTCCTGCTGCATCGTGCGGAACAGGTCGAGCACCTGCGCCTGGATCGTCACGTCCAGAGCCGTCGTCGGCTCATCGCAGAGCAGCACCTCGGGCTCCTGGGCCAGTGCCGCGGCGATCATCACCCGTTGGCGCATGCCTCCCGAGAGCTGAAACGGGTAGCTGTGGGCGCGGCGTTCGGGGTCGGCGATGCCGACGCGATCCATCAGCTCGACCGCCAGCTCATGGGCGCTGCGCTTCGACAGCCCCTTGTGCTCGGCGACGGCGTCGGTGATCTGCCGGCCGACCTTCATCACCGGATTGAGGGCGATCGCCGGCTCTTGGAACACCATAGAGATGCCGGTGCCGCGGATCCGCTGGTCATAGCCGCGCCGGCTGCCGGAGGTGAGGATGTTCGTGCCGCGGAAGCGGATCTCTCCCTCGACGATCTCGGCGCCCGAGGGCAGCATGCCGAGGATGCTGCGCAGGGTCATCGACTTGCCCGATCCGGACTCGCCGACCAGCCCCATCGGCTCCCCGGCCTCGAGGGTGATCGAGACGTCGTCGAGGATGCGGCGGCGGCCGACCTCGCCGTCGATGTCGACGGTCAAGGAGTCCACTTCGAGAATGGGCATGCTCATCTCCTCCTCACCCTTCCTCATCTCCTCGGCTTGAGTATGTTCGTCAGGCCATCGCCGATGAGCGCCAGCGCCAGCGACACGAGGACCACGGCGAAGCCCGGCCACAGGATGAGGCCGTAGTTGCCGGTGCCCATGTACTGCTGACCGTCGTTCATCATCTGCCCCCAGTCCGCGGTCGGTGGGACGATGCCGAGGCCGAAGAAGCTGAGCGTGACGACGACGCCGATGTTGAGCACGATGTCGCTCATCGCGTAGATGATGCCCTGGCTGACGGTGTTGGGAATGACGTGGCGGGACAGGATCCGCGGGGTCGTCAGCCCCGAGGCCCGGCAGGCGGAGACGAACTCCTCTTCGCGCAGGACGAGGACCTCACCGCGGACGATGCGGGCATAGGCGACCCAGGATACGGCGCTGATGGCCACGAAGATGCTCGCCATCCCGTTGCCCATGACGAACACGAGGACGATGACGAGGACGTAGAAGGGGAAGGCCGAGACGATGTCGGCCAGGCGCATGATGACGATGTCGACCCACCGACCGAAGTAGCCGGCCAGGGCGCCGAGGGCGGTGCCGAGGATGAAGGGCACGATCACGGCGATGACCGCGACGAGGAGGTCGATGCGGCCGCCGTGGAGGAACCTGGCGAGGATGTCCCGCCCCAGCTGATCGGTGCCCAGGGGGTGTGCGGCCGACGAGCCGCCGAAGGCGTTGAGGAGATCCTGCCGGTTCGGATCGGCGGTGACGAACAGCGGTCCGATCGCGAGCAGGAGCACCATCGCGCCGAGGATGATCAGTCCCGTCCACAGCTGCAGATTGTGCCGTCGGAGGAAGGCCGGCAGAGGCATCGTGAAGCGAGCCTGCGGGGTGGCGCGGGCGGCCGTCCCGCCCCGGGTGCGCGGCGGCTTGCCGCTCGGGTCGGGGGTCGGGCCCAAGCCGGACGGACCGCCGGGGCCGGTCCCGGCGGGTGCGCCGGCGGACGGTGATGCGGAGCTCAGCGGATCACTCATCAGGCTCCCAATCGCACGCGCGGATCGACGAGGCTGTAGACGATGTCGGTGAGCAGGTAGACGAGGACGACGAGCACGCCGAAGATCACCGTCAGCGCCTGCACGACGTTGTAGTCGCGGGCGAGGACGGCCTCCATGAGCAGCGAACCGACGCCGGGGATGGCGAACACGTTCTCGACCACGAGGGCACCTCCGACGAGGTGGCCGACCTGGATGCCGAGGATCGAGATCCCCGTGATCCCGGCATTGCGGAAGGCATAGTTGCGCACGATCTTCGAGCGGCTCAGCCCCTTCGAGGCCGCGAAGTTCGTGTACTCGGCCGACAGGGAGTCGTTGAGCGCGGCCGTGAGGCTGCGGATGAGCACCGGGCAGATCGTCAGCGCCACCGCGATTCCGGGCAGGACGAGGGAATAGAGGTGTTCGCCGAGGCTGCTGCCATAGCCGCCGACCGGGAACAGTCCCGTATTCACCCCGAGGACGAGGATGAGCAGGGTGCCGACGAAGAACGCCGGCATCCCCTGGACCGTGGCGGTGAAGACGCGGGAGACGATCGCCGAGGCGGCCGATTTCGTCGCGGCCACCCACAGTGACAGCGGCACCGAGATGACGACCGCGAAGATGAGGGAGACGAGCATGAGCATGAGCGTGGCCGGCATGCGCAGCTTGAGGAGTTCGAGGACCGTGGTCTGGAAGATGAAGGAGCGGCCGAAGTCGCCGACGAAGAGTCCGCCGAGGAACTGGAAGTACTGGATGATCATCGGCTGATCGAGACCCCACGCGTGGCGCAGCTGAGCGACCGCCTCGGGGGTGGCCTTGTCGCCGAGGTAGGCGGCGGCCGGATCGCCGGGGGCGAGCTTCATGAGCACGAAGGAGAGAGTCGCGACGCCGAGGACGATGGGGATCATCAGGAGCACGCGTCTGAGGATGTACTTGCCCACGTTCATCCTCTCCGTCGATGGCCGCGTGAAGGTATGTCCAAGCTACCTTTATGTGACGTGGCTGACAAAATGACTCGCCGGAGGCTGGATCATTTCGGCACGGATCAGTGCAGATCAGTACAGATCAGCGGGGATCCGCGTAGGCCAGCACGGATCAGCGCAGGCCAAGGCAGGTCAGCGCAGGACGAAGCCGGGGACGAGGTCATCGCGGTCGTCGACCTCGAAGGTGCAGGTGGCGACCTTGTGGGCGCTGGCGGAGATGATCGGGACGACGCCGGATTCGGTTGTGTCTTCCCGTGAGTCTTCAGCTGCGTCTTCTTGGGTGTCTTCGCCAGTGGCTCTGCCCGCGGCAGCACCGGCGGCTGCACCCGTGGCAGCGCCACTGGCTGTGTCCGCCGAGAGCACACGGGCGCGGAACCGGGTGCCGATGATCGATTCGTGGATGAGCGTGTGACCATCGGCGAGCTCTCCGCTGGAGTGCAGGGCGGCGATGCGCGCGGCAGTGCCCGAACCGCAGGGGGAGCGGTCGACCTGCCCGTCGGCGAAGATCGTGACATTGCGCTGATGCAGCTCTCCGCCGGGCAGGGTGCCCAGTCGGTTGACGATGATTGCGCCGTAGACCCCGCTGAGGCGATCATCGCCGGGGTGCGCGGTCAGCGGGTGATCCGCCAGGCCGGCCTTGATGCTGCGGCCGAGTTCGATGAGTTCGTGGAGGTTCTCCGGTGCGACCTGAAGACCGAGCGCATCCCCGTCGACGCAGGCGTAGATCGCTCCGCCCCAGATGAGATCGACGGGTATCGTCCCGGCGGCCCTGGCTTCAGCCTCGGCGGCGGATGCCTCTTCCTTGATGTCGGCGGGGACCCCTACCCCGATGTCGGCACCGACCTCTACCTCGACGTCGGCACCGGCTTCGACCTCGACCTCGACGTCGGCGGCGATGAGGCGGCCGGGGACGTTGATGAAGTCGACCGAGCTGACGCGTCCCGAATCGTCCGTGTGCACCGCGGCCGTGACCCGGCCGGAGGGAACGTCGATGACGACCTCGGTGATGCTCGAGGGATCGACCGGAACGCGACCGGATTCGACCGCCCAGGTGCCCAGGGCGATCGTGCCGTGACCGCAGGCTGTCGAGAAGCCGTCCTTGTGCCAGAACAGGACGCCGAAGTGCGCGCCGGCATCATCGGGGTCGGTGATGAAACCGCCGTACATATCGGCATGCCCGCGGGGTTCGAAGCAGAGGAGCCGGCGCAGACCGTCGATCTTCGCGTCGGCGATCGCCGCCATCCTCTTCTCGGCCACACTCGCCCCTGGGATCTCGAGCGGCGGCTCGGGAACGATCCGGAACGGCTCACCGGCGGTGTGATAGTCGACGGTCGTCACGCTCGGGCCCGGTGCGGCGGTCATGAGAGTCCCATCCCCACGCGCAGTCCTTCGAGGACGGCCGCGTGGACGTTGCGGGAGGCGACCGCGTCACCGATCCGATAGAGTGCGAAACCCGCGCTCGCCTCGGCAGGGCGACCTGCGGGGCCATTGTCAGCGGTGGCGCTCCCGACTCCGGCCCCCACCTCGGCGAGGATCCGGGGCTGCGGGCGACCGTGCACCCAGGCGTCGAGGTCGAGCTCGCCGCGGTTGCTCGAATGGGGTTTGAGCGCGAAGTAGACCTCATCGTTCGGCGTCGTGCCGAAGTCGACGACGACGGCATCGGTCTCGACCTCGGTCTCGATGTCCGAGTAGTCGTTGCGCAGCAGAGCGTGGACGCTGCGGTCCGCAGCGACCGGCTTCGCCGCGAGCCTCTCGCCGAGGTGGACCGTGACCCCGAATTCCGAGAAGACCTGCAGATAGGCCGGCGAGTTCATCGAACCGACGTCGATTCCGATCGTCCGCTCGGGGCTGACATAGGTGACCTGCTGGCCGTTGCGGGCCAGATGCTCCACGGCGTCGAGAGCCGGATAGAACCCATGGTCGTCGTAGACGAGGACCCGCTGCTTGTTCCGGAGGCTGTCATTCATCACATCCCAGACGTCGAAGGACGGGCCCTGCTCACGGAAGGGATAGCTGGAATCGGGGATGCCGCCGGTGGCGACGATGACGACGTCCGGGGACAGCGCGAGGATGTCGTCCGCCTCGGCGAAGGTGTCCACGCGCAGATCCACTCCGTGCTTGGCGCACTGCTGAACGCGCCAATCGATGATGCCGATGAGATCCCGGCGACGCTGCGAGCGGGCCGCGATGCGGACCTGCCCGCCGGGTGCGGAATCGGCCTCGAGCAGGGTCACGCGGTGGCCGCGGACGGCGGCGACGCGGGCGGCTTCGAGACCGGCCGGACCTGCGCCGACGATGACGACGTGCTTCGGGCCCGAGTTCGTGTTCGGGTCGGCGGTGACATCGTGCGGGACCTCCTGCGGCAGATCGGCTTCGCGACCGCTGGCCGGGTTGTGGATGCAGGTGGCTGAGCCGGAGGAGTAGATGCCGTCGAGGCACATGTTCGCCCCCACGCAGGGTCGGATGTCGTCCTCCCGGTCCTCAGCGATCTTCTTCACCAGATACGGGTCGGCCAGCTGTGCCCGGGTCATGCCCACGAGATCGAGGCAGCCGTCCTCGATGGCATAGCGGGCCGTGGGCACATCGGCGATCCGGGCCGCGTGGAGCACGGGGATCTCGATGGCCTTGCGGATGCGCCGGCAGGTCTCGAGCCAGGGGGCCGAAGGGGTGCCCATGCCGGGGATCGCCTCGGCGAGTTCTCGGTCGCTGCTGATCGTGCCGACGTTGAGGTTGAGGAAGTCGATCCCGTGGGCGGCGTACTCCTCGAGCACATCGACGGCCAGGCCTTCGCCGATGCCGCCGGCCATCTCCTCGAGCACCGACATCCGCAGCCCGAAGGCGAGATCACCGGCCGCCTCGCGGACGGCATCGATGACGCGCAGGGGGAAGCGCATCCGATGCGCGAGGTCGCCGCCGTACTCGTCGTCGCGCTCATTGAGCCGTTCGGCGAAGAAGTAGTCGACGAGGTGGCCGGCATGGAGGACCTCGAGGCCGTCGAATCCGGCCTCCCGCACGCGCCTGGCCGCCGCGGCGAAGTCGGCGACGATCCGGTCGATGTCGAACTCCTCCATCGCCTTGGAGAACGAGCGGTGGCCGGCCTCCCGGTGGCGGCTCGAGGAGACGACCGGCAGCCAGTCGGCGGTGAAGTTCGAATTCCTCGGCCCGAGGTGGGTCAGCTGGATCATCACCGCGGTGCCTTCGGCGTGGCAGTCATCGGCGATGGCGGCGAGCCACGGGACCACCTCGTCTGTGGAGAGGTCGACGTTGCCGAAGGCCGCCGGCGAGTCCTTCGACACGATCGCCGACCCCGCGGTCATGGTCAGTCCGACGCCGCCGCGCGCCTTCTCCCGGTGGTAGAGGCGGTAGCGGTCCTTGGGCATGCCGAGCTCGGTGTAGGCCGGCTCGTGCGCGGTGGACACGATGCGGTTGCGCAGGGTGAGAGAGCCCAGCTGGAAGGGCTGGAGCAGGGGATCGTCTGACATGGGTTCCTCCTCCGTCGCAGGAACGCGTTGGTTGGTAATCGATTACCGATTACCCACCTCCATCGTGCGTCTTCGCGGTTATGCTGTCAATAGTCCGTATGAGTTGAATCAGCCGGTGAACGTTGAGTCGTCCGTACGTCATGAGTCAGCCCGTATGCGTTGAGTCAGCCCGTAAGCGTGGGCGAAGTGGAGGAGGAACGCCGTGGATCACTCCAGGCCGCAGGCGGTTTCCCTGCGGGAGCACGCCCTGGCGATCATCCGTGATGCGATCATCGCCGGGGAGCTCGCCGAGGATCGAATCTATTCGGCGGCGGGTCTGGCCAAGCAGCTCGGCATGTCGCTCAGCCCCGTCCGCGAGGCGATGATGGCGCTCGTGACCGAAGGCACCGTCGAAGCCGTGCCGAACCGCGGGTTCCGACTCGTCCCGATCACCGCGGATGACCTCGAGGAGATCATCCGCATCCGGGTCCTCCTCGCGGTCCCGGCGGTTCGTCGCCTATGCGCGGCCGTCGCCGAGGCGGGCGACAGCGGGGGCGCCCGTGACACTGACGGTGACGATGGCAAAGGCCGCAACGTTAAGGGCGGTGACCGTGGCGGCCATGACGCTGAGGGCACCGGCATCGATGTCGGCGCGGTTCTCGATCTCCTCCGCGACCATGCCGCTACGACGGTCGCCGCGGCCGAAACCGGCGATGTCGTCGAGTTCTACACCCATGACCGACGTTTCCACGAGGCGCTGCTCGAATTCGGGCTCGGCCGACGCGCGGCTGAGATCAGCCTGCGCCTGCGGGATCAGTCCAGGCTGTTCAACGTGCGCAGCGAGATCGACGACATCGCCGTGGACTCGGCCAAGGAGCTGCCCGTCATCGTCGACCTCATCGAAGCGGGCAGGGCCGACGAGGTGGCCGAGCTCGTCACCGGCAATCTCTACTTCTTCAAGCGAGGCCGCAAAACGGGCGCATCCTACGGTGAAGAGTCGACTCGGTGATTGAGGAGTCGTTCGGTGGTTGAAGAGACGATCCGGTGATTGAGGAGAACTTCGGTGAATGAAGAGAAGGGTCGGCGTCCCCGCGGGGACGCCGACCCTTCTCAATCGGTATGAGTCTGGCGATCGCTGTTCCCGGCTGAGCGCTGGGATCAGGAGGCGACAGAACTCAGTCGATCATCACTTCGCGGCCTCGTGGATGACTGGGATCGGCATGGTGTCCGGGTCGAGGTCGGGGTTGTCGTCCTGACCGGCCACCAGCTCGACCGCTTCCTCGCGTGAGGTCACGGTCGGGAAGGACCCGAGCAGCGGACGTCGTGCGGACTCCTTGATGAAGCAGACAGCGATGAACGCGATCACCGAGAAGAACATGATGTAGAACGCCGGCATGTACGAGTTTCCGGTGAGGTCGATCAGCGCCTGGCTGAACAGCGGGGTGGTGCCGCCGAACAGGGAGACGCCGAGGTTGAACGTCAGGCCCATGGCCCCGTAGCGCGAAGCCGTGGGGAACAGGGCCGGCAGCGTCGATGCCAGGCAGGCGATGTAGAAGCCCGCCGGGACCGCGACCATGAACAGTGCAATGGTGACCGCCCACATCTCGCCGATCTGCATGACCGCGAAGGCCGGGATGATGAGGACGATCGTGGCACCCGCAGCGACCATGAAGACGAACTTCCGGCCCATCTTGTCCGAAAGCCGTCCGATCAGCGGCAGACAGACGGACATGATGACGAGGACCGGGATGGTGACGACGGCGGCCTGGATGTTCGAGACCTTGACCGTCTCCTCGAGATAGGTGGGCATGAAGCTCGTGAGCGCATAGCCCACCGTCTGCGAACCGGCGACGATGGCGATCCCGAGGAGGATCTCCTTCCAGAAGTGACGGACCACGCCGATGAGACCGTGGCGGGCGTACTGATCGTCCTTGTCCTTGACGATGAGGCCCGCATCCTCGTTCGCTTCGAAGCTCGGAGTCTCGGGGATCTTCAGACGGAACCAGATGGCGACTGCACCCAGGGGGATGGCGATGAGGAACGGAATCCTCCAACCGCCGTCGACCATGGCGTTCTCGCCCGCGATGCTGATGCTGATCACGCTGGTGATGGCGACAGTGCCGGCACCGGCGGCGAAGCCGAGGTAGGAGCCGACGTCGAGCCAGGAGGCCCAATAGCCGCGGGACTTGTCGGGAGCGAACTCCGAGACGTAGGTGGTCGCACCGGCGTACTCGCCGCCGGTGGAGAAGCCCTGGATCATCTTGAGCAGGTAGAGCGGGATGATGACCCACAGTCCGACCTGCGCCGCCGTCGGCAGCACGCCGATGAGCGCGGTGGCGGTGGCCATTGTGGCCATGGTGAAGAACAGGACCTTCTGGCGACCGATCTTGTCACCGAGTGGGCCGAGGACCATTCCGCCGAGAGGGCGGACGAGGAAGGAGACCGCGAATCCGAGCAGGGTGACCAGCAGACCCATCTGCTTGTCCATGCCTTCGGTGAACACGGCCGTCATGGTCACGGCGAGATAGCCGTAGACGCCGAAATCGAACCATTCCATGAAGTTGCCGACGGTGGTGCCGCCGATGGCGGTCCGGATCGACTTGGTCTCGACGACGATGCAGTGCTCGGCTTCCAGCCGCTTCCTCATCGCCTTCCGCTCTCTGCGGGAGGGTTTTCGGCCCCCCGCGGCGGATTCAGCATGTTCAGTTGTCATGAGTGGTTCCTCATTTCGACAGAGTCGTGGCCGCCGAGACGGGCCCGGCGACTAAGCGTTCGTTTTCGAACAACGCGAATCATCCTTACGCGATTCGCAGGGCATGTCAACAAATTTCGTGAGCTGGATCACAGTCTCGATTATGACAGAACTTCGGCTCAGTGGCGGGAAGAATGCCGAATCTTCGGGCGTGGAAAGGGCCGTTGTCCCCAGTGAAGACAACGGCCCCCGGCGATCGGTGCCTGTGTGGAATCTGAGTGCCGTATCCGCATAAATCGGACACCGCCCCACGTCGGCTATCTCACTTTTTTAGTCACACGGAAATGACCCAGTTCGGGATCGACGCTGCCGCGGACGTGGCCCGAGGGGCTCGCGGCGACGGCCTGGAGGAAATCAATGGTCTCCGCGGTGATCTCCTCACCGGGAAGGACATTGGGGATTCCGGGCGGGTAGGCGGCCAGAGAGCTCACGCTGATCCGACCGACCGCCTCGGCGGCGGGAACCACCTCGGAGTCGGCGAAGAACGCCTCCCGGGGCAGCATCGCCAGTGCGCCCGCCGTCGGCAGAGGTGGGATCTCGGGCTCTTCACCGGAGGCCGGATCCTGCGCGCTCGAGGCCGGATCCTGCCCGTCCGAGACGAGATTCTCTGTAGTTTCGCGGCGCATGGTCTCCAGCGCCTCGAGCAGACGGGCGATGTCGGGGGACTTGCCGAGGCCGATGAGGGCAACGATCGTCGTGGCCGTGGCCATCTCGACGAAGATCGCGAATTCCTCGGTCAGGCGCTTGCGCACGGTGTGCCCGGTCAGCCCGGTCGCGGTGATGTCGATGGGCAGGCGGAAGGGGTCGATGTCGACGACATCGGAATGACCCAGGAAGTCGGCCGAGAGCAGACGGTAGTGACCGGAGCCTTCGATCTGCGCGCGCACGTGGCGGATGTTCGACAGCGAGTCGGTGATCGCCTCCCGGGAGCTCATCAGCTCCCGCCTGGCGATGTCGATCGAGGCCATCAGGTGGGCGTTCTCGCTGGTCGAGGCCGTCATCATGAAGGCACGGGCGAGGGCCGGCTCGAGCGCCTCGGCGAATTCGGTGTCGCCGAGGTGGAGCAGCGCCGACTGCGTGAACGAACCGGCGAGCTTGTGGGTGCTCATGATGACGATGTCGGCACCGAGCGTGACCGGGGAGGCGGGGAGATCCGGGTGGAACCCGAAGTGGGCGCCCCAGGCGGCATCGACGATGAGGAAGGCACCCGACTCGTGGGCCACCTCGGCCAGCGCCCTGACATCGGCCACGGCACCGAAGTAGCTGGGGGTGACGAGATAGACGGCGGTGACGGGCTCCGGATGGGCGGCGATCGCGGCGCGCAGCGAGTCGGGGGTGACGCCGTGGGCGATGCCGTTGACGTCATCGACGCTGGGGTAGACGAAGTTCGGGTTGAGGCCGGCCAGCACGATGCCGTCGATGAAGCTCGAATGCGCGCTGCGCTGCACGACGACGTTGCGGCCGAGGGTGCCGATGGCCAGGGCGGCCATGCGGTTGCCCTGCGAGGATCCGTTGGTCAGGAACCAGGTGCGTCGAGCGCCCCAGGCCTCTGCGGCCAGATCCAGCGCTTCGTCCTTCGGGGTGTCGACGCCGAGGTCGATGCCGTCGAAGAGTGGGGGGATGTCCAGGGACAGGGTGTGCTCGCCAAAGTATTCGGCCTGACCTGCGGAGATGCCCTGCCCGTTGCCGCCGTGGCCCGGAGTTGAGAGGAACAGCGAATCGCGGTTCGCGGAACGGGCCAGCGCCTCGGCGTAGGGTGCGCGGGACTGCGCCTCGCTCGGGGTCTGCGATCCGCCCGGGGAGGCGAATGAGTCCGGGGTCGAGGGCATGTGGGAATCCTGGTGCACGGTCATGTACTCAGATTAGGCAATGCGTCCTTGCCGCGGAATATCAACTTTTCTCCAGTACTCTATAGACAGTATTGAACTGGAGGCTGAAGAACTATGGAGACTCTTGATACTCGTGGACTGACGGCGCTGCGTGCGGTCGCTGAGGCCGGGTCGGTCGCCGCTGCCGCGGCATCCCTGGGGTGGAGCCAGCCGACAGTCAATCACCATCTGGGCAACCTCGAACGGGCCCTCGGTGCGACCCTCATCGCCCGCGGCCCACGCGGTTCGCAGCCGACGGTCGTCGGCGGACTCGTCGTCTCGCGGGCGATCGAGATCCTGGGACTGTGCGAGCGCCTCGGCGAGGAGGTCGCGATGTGGCGGGAGACCCAAGCGGTGCCGGTGAGGATCGGCGCCGTGCCGACCGTGGGGGCGCGGGTGATCCCGCGACTGCACCGGCAGCTGCAGGAGCGCCCGCGGTGGCGGACCGGCGAGGCCCCCGTGGCCCGTGGCGGCAAAGAGGCGGCGACGCGAAGTGCCGAAGGCCCCGCCGCGGCGCTCGATGTGACGATGGACGAGCATGCGAAGCTCGTGGCCAGGCTCGAGGCCGGTGACCTCGACCTCGCGCTGCTGGTCTCGACCGACATCGACAAGACCTGGATCCCGGTGACGCTGAACGCGGAGCCGCTGTACTCGGAGCAGCTCTATCTGTGCGTGCCGAAGTCCGTCGGACCGATCGCACTCGACGCCCAGGGGCTTCCTGATCTCACCGCTCTGGTCTCGCAGACTTGGGCCTTCAGCATCGACCCCGGCGATGCGATCGACGAGGTGGTCCGCTCCTTCTGCGTCGCCGCCGGGTTCGAGCCCCGGGTGGGGATGCGCATGGACGACTACGCGGCGATCATCCGTATGATCGCCGCCGACCTCGCGGTCGCGATGATCCCCGAGTCCTCACTGCCGACCGACCCTCACATCGAGGTGATTCCGATGCCGTTGAGCGCCTGCCGCCGCGACGTCCTCCTCGTTTCGCGTGCACGTTCCGTGGCGACGAATGCCCGCACCGGGCGGCACGACGCGATCGCCGCGGCCCACGCCGCCGCCATCGCCGAGGTGGTCGCCGACGTCCGCACGGTCACCGCGCAGTGGCGTTGACGCCGGGATCGGTCGAGGAGCAAGGGTGATGTAACCGGCGTTGCGATCTTCCACATGAAGTGAGGGTAGGCTACCCAAATGTGAAAGACACTTCTCCGGCCGTCGCCCGGCCCACCAAGCTCTCCCTGCCCAGCCGACGATCCGTCCTCGGAGGTGTCACCGGACTGGGAGCGAGCCTCTTCCTGGCCGCCTGCAGCGGATCCGAGCCCTCCTCCGAATCGACCTCGAGTGCTCGGCCCGAGCGCATCGTGGCCCTGTCCACCGGACACCTCGACCACTGCCTGGCACTGGGGACCATGCCCGTCGGTCTGGCCGTCGCCGTCTCCGAGGCCACCGACAGCAGCGGCATCCCCGACTACATCGCCGATGCCTTCGGCGCCGACTTCGATCTCGACAAGATCGAGATCGTGGGGGAGCGGATGAGCCCCGACCTCGAGAAGATCGCCTCCCTCGAACCCGACCTCATCCTCTCGAACAAGCGCGGCGAGACGAAGCTCGAGACGGAGCTGAACGGGATCGCCGAGGTGGTCAAAACGAACGGCGGATCCGAGAACTTCAAGGCCGACCTCGGGATTGTGGCCGATGCCCTCGACCAGCGGGACAAGGCCGATGAGCTGCTCGCCGCCTACGAGAAGCGGGCCAAGGAATGGGGCGAGTCCCGAGGCAATTCCGACAGCATCTCACTGGTGCGCTCCAAGGGCGAGCAGTACCTCTACTTCGGGCGTCTCGCAATCGCGAGCATCGTCGCCGAGGATTCGGGTCTGGTCCGGCCGAAGTCTCAGCAGTTCGATGACAAGGCCAGCCACGAACTCTCGCTGGAGAAAGCCGAGGAGCTCGACGCGGACTGGCTCTTCCACGCCTTCCCCGACGGCAAGGCCAGCCCGACCGAGTCCGAGGTGTGGAAGAAGCTGTCGGTGGTCAAGGCGGATCGGGCGCTGCCCGTCGATGTCGATCCGTGGTTCCTCAACGCCTCGGTGGTGGCGGCGAATCGAGTCCTCGACGACCTGCAGAAGTTGATGAGCTGAAACCGCGGACCGCTTTCGCCTGCGGTCGGAGGTTCCTAACGGGAATACCTGCGGCCAGAGACCCGCACCGGGAAACCCCGCAGGCCTGGTTCAGTGCGGGTTCCAGGCGTCCTCGACGGCGACCTTGTCGGTGACCGCCTCCGGCAGCGACTTCGCCGCCAGCTGTGCGATGCTTACATGTTCGAGGACGTCACGCAGCGAATACCTCGCGGCGATCCACACCTGCTGCAGGGACTCCGCGGTCGAGTCATAGCTGACCGCCTCGGGGCGCTGGCCGTAGATCGAGACGAGCGGACCATCGACGGCGCGGATGACATCGGCGACCGAGATCTCCTCTGCCGGCTTCGTCAGCTTCCAGCCCCCGGACTTGCCGCGGATGGAAGTGAGGATCCCGACACGACGCAGATCGGCGAGGATCGCCTGGAGGAAGCCCTTCGGGATGTCCTGCCGCCTGCCGAGCTCATCGGCACTGATGGGTTCACCGTCGTCGACGCGGGCGATCTCGATGAGAGCGCGCAGTGCATAGTCGGACTTGGTGGTGACCCGCATGCCGTCATCGTAGCAGTGGACCCACCGTCACAGGTGGCTGACCAGCGCTGATCCGCGGCCGCGCCCGAGCCGGGCACGGGGAAGTGCCGGACCACAGTCTCACGCTCAGGCGACGGGCTCGGCCACGGCCGCCTCGGCGGCTTCGGTCTTGCGCACCTTGCGTTCGACCCGGACCACATGGACGATCAGGCCGACCCAGACCACGGCCAGGGCGATGAGGACGGTCGTCAGCAGCGCGGTGGAGGCGCCGAGTGCGAGGGTGATGGTGCGGACGTTGGTGAGGATGATGATCCCGCCGGCGGCGACCGCGAGGATGCGGGCCGGGAGCACCCTGACCAGCCAGGCCGCGAACGGGGCGGCGATGACCCCGCCCACCAGCAGGGCCGCGACGATCTTCCAGTCGATGCCGGAATGCCCGAGGGCGAAGAGGAAGCCGAGCGAGCCGCCGACGGCGACGACGAATTCGCTGGTGTCGATCGAACCGACCACCTTGCGCGGTTCGAGCCGCCCGGATGAGAGCAGCGTCGTGGTTCCGACCGGACCCCAACCGCCGCCGCCGATGGAGTCGAGCGCACCGCCGAGGAGTCCGACCGGGAGCAGCAGCTTGACCCCCGGGCGGCCCTTGAACTCGGGGCGACGGCCGCCGAGCGCGAGGAAGCGCCAGATCACGTAGACGCCGAGGGCGAGCAGGATGCCCGAGATCCACGGGGTGGCCGAGTCGCCGTTGAGTCCGGAGAGGAAGGTGGCGCCGACGAAGGCGCCGATGAAGCCGGGCACGGCGAGGATCGACACAGTCTTCCAGTCGACATTGCCGAACTTGTGGTGCGAGATCCCGGAGACCAGGGAGGTTCCGATCTCGGAGAAGTGCACCGCCGCCGAGGCTGCTGCCGGGGCGACTCCGGCCGCGAGCAACAGGGTCGTCGAGGTCACTCCGTAGGCCATTCCGAGGGATCCGTCGATGAGCTGGGCGATGAGTCCGACGAAGCCGAGGACGATGAGCTGCCGCATGGTGGTTGCCTTTCCGCATGCCGAAAATTGTTGAGCAATTCCTTCGCGGCCAACAATACCTACTAAGTCGAGTCGAAAACTACACTATGACTCTCTGTGACATCTGCAGCGGCGGGCAAGCTTCGATGCGTGAGCGGTGACGCCGGTGGCGGAGCTGGTGAAAGGGCCGGCCGGGGTGACGATGGCCCAGGTTACAGAGCCAGCAGCGCCGGCACCGTGAGGACCGCGACGTAGTAGCCCATGAACTGGACTCCCGCGTGCATGCCGATCATGCGGTTGAACAGTCCTCCGACGAGGCCGACGGTGAGCGTCACCCCGAGAGCCAGCAGGCCGCCTTCGTAGAGGCAGATGACGCAGATGAGTGCCGCGAAGCCGGCGATGATCGCCTCATGGGAGACCGATCGCATCACCCAGGACGCCGCCCGGTGGGCGTTGCGCATGACGAAGGGGTAGGCGACGGCGATGGCGATGACCGCGGCGATGACCGCGAAGAGGGCGAACTCCCCGGTCGAGAGCAGATCGTGGAGGTTGTTCGTCGTCCCCGCCTCGGCATCGAGGGTGTAGACCGGGGGTGCGTTGAACAGCGGAGCGGCCGGTCCTGCGGCCATCGGCGAGAGCGGCAGTCCGATCGCGATGAGCGGAATGAGCGTCTCGGCCAGATAGGTCGACTCGGTAGTGCCGTTGCGCACGGTGATGACAGTGGTCAGGCGGTGATAGCCGTTCTTGATCCGGCTGCCCGCGATCTCACCCATGAGCACAGCCATCGCCACCGGCGAGAAGACGAAGGTCGCACTCGTGATCGCCGCGGAGCCGCTCGTATAGGCCAGTTGCGAGCGGTCGAGGACGCGGAACGGATTCGGCAGCTTCGCCCCGCCGGCCGGTCGCACATCGGGGGCGAGGTTGAATTCCCGCTTGCCCGACTGCCGCATCGAACGCCTGCCGACGGGCGAGAGCGCGGAGAACAGGTCGAAGATGAGTGGGCCCGTGGCGATGCCGAGGAAGAACGAGGTCGTGAACGTCGTCTCCTTCTGCTCGAGGATGAAGGCCTGGAGTCCGACGATGACGAGCACGAACGGGATCAGCCCGACCACCGCGGCCAGCTTGCCCTTCGAGGTGTAGGCGACGAGGACGGCCGCGGCGATGAAGATCCAGGGAGCGGCAGCGCCGATCGCCTCGGCGAAGGGAGTGAGGATCAACGCGAAGAGGATCGACAGGGGAATCGCGATGATCACGGAGACGACGCCACCGGAGATCGCCTTCTGCAGGGCGAGGTGCGGGACGCCGAGGGAGCGCAGCAGCTGCGCCTCGCGCAGCATCGGCACCGCCGTGGTGTCACCGGGTATGCCGAGCAGAGTCGTCGGCACGGCATGGGAGATGTGCTTGGCGATGATGGCCGAGAGGAAGAAGGCGATGACTCCGGCCGGCGGCACCCCGATGAGGATGACGAGCAGAGCCAAGGGCGCAACGATCGCGGTCTCGTCGGTGCCGGAGATCAGACCGATTCCGGTGAAGACCACCGCGGCGAGTAGGGCCATGCCGATCGCCCACAGGATGGGCTCGATGAGTTCGGCGCTCACAGCTCGGTGCCCTTCGCTCGGTCCCCGTGGCCCTGCACAGAGTCCCCACCACCATGTGCAGAGCCTCCGGGGCTCTGCACGGCGGCTTCGGCATCTCGGGCACGCTTCTCATGGTTCTCCAGGAGGGCATCGAAGAGCCCGAGGGCACGGACCTCCGCCTGTGCGGCGGATCCGAGCTCGCGGGGATCGCCGAGTCCGCCGTACTCCTCGACGACCTCGTCGATGACCTCTTGCCGGTTGCGGGTGTCGGTCGCCGATTCGGTGATCACCCGTTTGGGTTTGAACAGGAGGCCGGAGATGACGGCACCGACGATGCAGCCGAGAATGCCGACGAGCAGGGCATAGGAATGGCCCAGCGACCCATCGTCTCCGGCACCGGCGAAGATGCGATCGGCGATGAGATAGGCCGGAACGGCGATTCCGACGCCGATGGCGATCGAGCCGATGAGGTGCCTGCCATCGACGGTGTCGTTCCACACTTCGAGCATGTGGGGCATCATTGCCTCCCTTTACAGAACTGATGGTCGACTTCACCGAGGAAGTCGCCGGACCGCGGTCCCTCGGGAGAGGGCGGGCCGATGGACGGTGGACTCTACTGGTGGACGATAGCCGAAGACGTCGCCGAGGGCAGTCGCCTGTCCAGCTGTGCGGCCAGCCAGTGGCTGGTCTCGGCGAGGGCGCGCATGTCGATTCCGGTGTCGATGCCGAGACCCTGAAGCATCCACAGCAGGTCTTCGGTGGCGAGGTTGCCGGTGGCGCTCCCGGCGAACGGGCAGCCACCGAGTCCGCCGGCCGCGGAATCGAACTCGCTGACCCCGAGCTGCAGGGCCGCGTAGACATTCGCCAGGGCCTGGCCGTAGGTGTTGTGGGTGTGCAGGGCGATGGCCTCGACCGGAACTCCGGCCGCGAGGAGCGCCTCGATCACGGCGCTGACGTGCCCGGGAGTGGCCGTACCGATCGTGTCGCCCAGCGACAGGCTCGCACACCCGGCCTCGAGGAGCCCGAGAGCCGCGGTGACGACCCGCTGCGGATCCACCGACCCCTCCCAGGGATCCCCGAAGACCATCGACAGGTAGCCCCGGACCCGCATTCCCGAGGCGACCGCGGAGCGTGCGACCTCGTGTGCCCGCGCCGTCGTCACTTCGAGACCGTCGCCGAGGTTGGCCCGGGAGAACGCGTCCGTGACACTGATGAAGACGGCCACGTCCTGGGCGCCGGCGGCCCGTGCGTCCTCGAGTCCGCGGTGGTTGGGCACGAGGACCGGATAGGACACGTGCGCATCGAGATCGAGGGCGGCGAGGACCTCTGCGGTGCCCGACATCTGCGGCACGGCCCTCGGAGAGACGAAGCTGCCCGCCTCGATCTGGGTGAGTCCGGTCGCGGCGAGTCGCGTGATCAGCTGCGCGCGCAGCTCAGGGGAGAGAGTGAGCGCCTCGGCCTGCAGGCCGTCCCGTGGGCTGACCTCGCAGATGCGGACGGTGTCGGGAAGGGAGTCCATCCCGAATCTCTGCGGCAGGAGGGTCGCCATCAGCGGACTCCAGTGCGCAGTTCGGTCAGGATCGCCTGGACTCGGTCGAAGCGGAAGGCCTTCTCCGCAATGAGCCGGTCGACGATGACGGCTGCTTCCTCGTCCGTGGCTCCGGCGGAGACGGCGAGGTTCTTCGCATGCAGGGACATGTGGCCGCGCTGCACACCTTCGGTGGCGAGGACGCGCAGGGCCGCGAGATTCTGCGCCAGACCGGCGGCGACGATGAGTTCGGCCAGGTCCGCAGCACTCTTCACCTCGGCGATCTGCAGTGCCGCTCGGGCGGCAGGGTGCACCTTGGTGGCACCGCCGACGAGGCCGACCGGCATGGGCATCTCGAGGGTGCCGACGAGGTCGCCGGCGGCATTCTTCTCGAAGGTCGACAGCGAGGTGTAGCGGCCGTCGACGACCGCGTGGGAGTGGGCCCCGGCCTCGACGGCGCGGGTGTCATTGCCGGTGGCGAGCACGACCGCGGAGATCCCGTTCATGATGCCTTTGTTGTGGGTGGCGGCCCGGTAGGGATCCGCGGCCGCGAGCTCATAGGCATGGAGGATGTTGTCGATGACCTCCCCGCCGCCGAGCAGCTCCTTGTCGAAGACCGCGCGGGCCCGGGAGAGTCGCAGATCGGCCTTGTTCGTGAGGATGCGAAGCAGGGCGCGGCCTTCGGCGATGGCCGCGATCGTGTCGGAGGCGGCTTCGGCCATGGTGTTCACGGCGTTCGCACCCATCGCGTCGCGGACATCGACGAGAAGGTGGACGAGCACGTAGGTCTCGGACTTCGCCTCGACGATGCGGACCTGCAGTCCCTTGACCCCGCCGCCGACCTCGACGAGCTTGGGATCCTGCGCATTGGCCAGGTCGATGATCTCGTCCTGGCGTTCGAGGAGGCGAGAGCGGGCGGCATGCGGATCGGCGACGCCGAGGAGTTGGACCTGGGCCTGCATGATGGGAGCGGTCGAGCTCGTGTGGAAGCCGCCTGCGGGGCGGGCGATGCGGGCGGCATTGCTCGCCGCGGCGATGACCGAGGCTTCCTCGGTGGCCATGGGCACGAGCACGTCGGTGCCGTTGATCGTGAAGTTCGTGGCCGTGCCCAAAGGCAGGGAGAAGACGCCGAAGACGTTCTCACTGAGATTCGCAGCCTGCTCGGGACCGAAGGCGTCCGCATCGACCTGGTCGAAGACTTCGTCCTCGAGCGCGGTCTGGTTCGCGACGGCGTGGCGGCGTTCGGCGACCGACATGCTGCGGAAACCTGCGATGCGACTGGTCTGGGCCATCTGTGTCTCTCCTGGTGAGTCCTCATCGACCGACCGTGGGTGACGGTCTGGAATGCTGTGCGAGGCCCAGTCAATCACCGGAACGACGAGGCGGAAATGGCCGATCCGGACCGGATTCGGGCGTGACTATAGCCGATTCGGACATAGTGAAGCGGTGGAGGTGCAACCGGGCGGAGGACCACCTCCGGTGGGGTGGCCCGCTGGGACAGCTGAATCGTCCGACCAGATGGCCCGACCGCCACGGTGAGCCGCCTCCGGTGGGACAACCTCGGCGAGGTCAGTCGGGAAGCGTCGCCAACCCGGCCAATCGGAGCGCGACCTGCAGGCGGAACGACTGCTCGGGCTCCCGCCAACCGGTTCCGAGGACGCGGTCGACCCGCTCCAACCGCTGTTTGACGGTGTTGAGGTGGACGGAGAGAGCGGTCGCGGTCCGAGTGAGACTGCCGCCGTTGTCGAAGTAGGCGCGCACGGTGCCCGTCAGATCGCTCGAGTGCGAGCGGTCCCAGTTGCGCAGTCGGCCGAGCATGCGATCGAGGAATCTGCCCACCTGCTCGGGGGCGGTGCCGAACATCGCGGTGTAGGGGGCGAAGTCCTCGGCCGGGTGGACACCGCGCTCGATTCCGAGGGCACCCAAGATGCGGACGCAGGCCCACAGCTCGTCCTCCGCCGTGCGCAGCTGGGCGCGGTCGTGGTCGGTCTCGGAGACGAGGATGAGGTGGTCGGCGAGGCTCTCGGAACGGGTGAGAGTGTCGACCAGGGAGGGTCTCGACCGGTGCACCGAGCTCGGGATGAGGACGGTGAGTCCGGGGGAGCGCTGGGTCAGGAGCATGCGGGGTTCGATCCTCGTCAGCAGGGCGCCGATGCGGTCGTAGTCATCGGGTCCGGTCTCCACGGCGATGATCCGCCAGGGACCGTCGAGGCTGAATTCGCTGGTGCGGGCCCGGGCCTTGAGTTCGTCGAGGGGGCGGGTCCCGGCGATGAGGTCGACGGCGAGTTCGCCGCGCACGCGGTTCTCGGCATCGGCTCTGGCCTGTTCGTTCATGCGGATGAGGGCGAGCGACTGGGCGGCCTGGGCGACGATGCTGAGGTCGCCGTCGGCCGGTTCCGTACGGAACTTCACGAACAGCCCGCTGTGCCTTCGTCTCTGGGAGGCCACCGAGGCGGCGAACAGGTTCTGTGCCCGCGGAACCGGGGCACAGCGACCGGTCTCCCGGCTGGTCTCGAGCGCGGCGAGGAAATCGCTTCGGGCCGCCTCGGTGTCCGTGACGAAGTCGTCCTCGGAGGATTCGAGACGCTCGTGGTCGACGATGCGCACCTCGGCGTCGAGAGTGGCCGCGATGAGGTCTCCGACGTCGGTGCTTCCTCCGCCGCGCAGCACCATCCGGGTCAGCTGCTCCTCGACCTCGACGAGGCGCTGCAGAGTGTCAGCTTTGGCCGCCGCCAACTCCTCGGACGCGGCCGAGGTCCGGGCCGCCTCGGCGAGCTCTCCCATGAGTCGGGCGGTCTTGAGCACGACGGAGGCGTGATCGGCCAGGGCCGAGAGCAGGGCGATCTCCTCCGAGGTGAATTCGTGGGAGTAGCGGTCGGCGGCGAAGAGGGCGCCGAGGACCTCGCCGTCGACGACCATCGGCACGCCGAGGAGCGATTCCATGCGTTCGGCCCTCACGGCGGAGTCGACCTGTCGTTCGTGGGGCAGCTGGGTGAGGTCGTAGTCGGAGGTCCAGTGGGCGGTGCGGTCGCGGACGACGCGGCCGGCCAGCCCGATCCCCGGCGGGACGCGGAGTTCCTTGAGCTGGACGGAGATCGCTCCGCGGCTGGCTTGGACGCGCAGCTCGTCGGTCTCGAGATAGTACTGGGAGAGGTAGGCGATGTCGCAGCCGATGAGGGAGCGCGCCCGGTCGACGAGCTTCTGCAGGAGGCGGTCGGTGTCTCTGACCCGGATGAGTTCGGAGGCGCTTTCGAGCAGGGCGGAGCGCTCCAGATCCTTCTGCTTCCACCGGGTCATGGTCCCCGACAGGTCGACGAGGGAGTCGATGAGCGTCGGGCGGCTGCCCAGCGCGGTTTCGAGACTCCTGCGGTCCAGCGGATTCCCCTGGGACAGCCCTCTGATGGCTGCGGTTATCGTATCCGCCGGCACCGTAGCCTCGTCGTTGTCGACCTCGTCCATGGGCTCATTGTCTCAGGACGGGGCGGTGCGAAGGCGCGGGCATGCTTGTGGGCAGAGCTCTGTGTCGATTCGATCGCAAGTCCCGAGTCGTCCTCGCCTTACGCCGGTGAACCGGCATCGGGAATCACTGAACTCGACGAAGATGGCAATGCCGGGATCAAGGCGCGCCGCGTACCCGTGGTGCCACTGCTCGCCGTTCGTCTCCCACACAATGCGGGCCAGGGCGGGGACCTTGCGGCGGTCCGGCCGCCGGCGCGCTTCATGCCCGTTCAGTACGTCCTGGTACCGAGGCACGCCGCCGCTGAAATGAACCAGATTATAGGACTTACATTCGATTGTGGGCGAATATCGGCCATTCGGCTACTCCGCAGGGGGTAGGCCCCGGCTCCCTTGAATGCGTGGTAGCGAGGCTACCGAAATCCCCGTGTCGACCATCGTCCGGCGAGCTTGCACGTCCTCATCGGTGAGCTCGCGCTGATAGACGCCCTGAGCATTTGGCAGCTCAATTCCTTCACGCTGACACTCGAGGATCCCTGTCAGCAATTCAGACGTCACCAGAAAAGTGATTTAGACCACTGCGGCTGCTGAGTAAAAAGATCGAAACTTCATACTTTCATGCGATGTGCTTTACGAGACTCCCCGTTAGCGTGGCTCAAAGGTCAATCCTGACCGTTCACTGAAGAATGATTGATAGAAACAGGAGAGTGAAGTGAAGGCTTCAAAGACGATAGCGACGGTTGTTCTCGCGCTTGCCCTGTCGGCAACTGGTGCGACTGGAGCAATGGCGAGTGACACCGCCTCCAGCAATGTCAGCGCCTCAAGCGAACAAGCGACCTCAGGTGAAGCTATTGTGCAAGATGAGGCAACCGGGGGAGGCTTCACTGCCCAGGCGAAGAAGAGCCCGGGTGGCGGAACATGGAACTACGGTAGCGAGAAAGTGACGACGAAGGCCGGAAAGCAGAAGAAGTGCTACTCGCACTACTTCCACCGAACGAAGCGCCACTCTGGCACTGCAATCATCGGCTCTGTCAATGTGACGAAGACCGCCAGCAAGGGCAAGTGGGCCAACGCAAACGCCTATGGCAAGAGGTCACAGACCTGCAAGACGAAGTGGAGCGCGAACGCGTAATCAAAACCGTTCGAGTATTCTCATCCGAGCTGGGGTGAGCTGAAGAGTCGGCCCACCCCAGCTCGGGTGATCTTCTGCTAACGATAGGAAACCTATGCGGATACCCTCCAAGGGTGGCATCAAGACTTTGGTGGCATTCGGGATAAAGTCGTGTGCCGCGGGGGTGCTCATTGCCGTGGCTGTCGGCCTCTTCAGCGCCTTCACCCTCGTTTCAGACGATGCTTCGGCACTCAATGACTGGAGTGAAAGCACAGACTATGCCGTCTACTTCCCCCGAAGCAATGGCGACGACCTCCAAGCCATCAAGGACGGCACTGACGGGATCTCCAAAACCGTGGCCGAGCACATCTACCCCGAGCTTGACGATCGCGGAGGGATCTACGTCGAGGCAGCTGACATGGATGTTGTCGGAGACGACCCTGTGCTGCCCTATGTTCAGATGAGCGTGAACACCAACTATCTTGAGAAGTATCCGATTCTCGATAGCTCGGGAAAACCCATCGTGGTTTCAAATGAAGAAATGGACTGGGTGATCGCTGTTCCTGAGTCTCTCAAGGATCGTGAGGATCTGATCCGGGACTATGTCCAGGAATCCCGCAATGGCCCATCCGACAGCGACGTCGAATACTCAGAAGCAAATGGCTACGAAGTCAGTGATGCAGTTCGCAAACAGAAAGTGCGCATCATCTGGACACAGACCGGCCAGGATCTGTTCACGTTTAACACCCAAATACGACCGGAGGATGGCAACACGTTGCCTGATCCCATCGTCACGGTGATGACACGTTCGAACACCATCGCCAGCGATTGGGAGAACACGATCACCGGTGAAATCGACACTCCAATGAAGGTGAGAGTCGATGGAGACCCTGAGAAGGTCTACCAAGAGCTGTTGCTCCTGTTCGAGAAGTACGAGCTCGATGACAACTTCACTTCCCTCGTTTACCCTGCCGATGCAATCAACGAGCAGTTCTCCCTCTCATCTGAGGATGCACGTTGGTTGATCACTGCTGCAGTTGTGGCAGGAGTCCTGACCGTGGTCTTGAGCATCGTGGCTGTTGTGGTCGCCTATGAACGATGGCGTGTGTACTCAGCTATCCGCAGGCTCCACGGCTACTCCAGGCTCAAAAGCTTCGGGGAGGTCTTCGCAGGATTAGCAATGTCCTGGTTGCTCCTCATCCCTGCCGCCATGGTGGCAGCCACCACTTTCTATGTTCTCGGAGGCCATGTGGCAATCCCAGAGTATTTCCATCCTCTGGTGCTTCTCGATGAATGGCCGACTCTGCTTGCTGTCACCGGCTCCGTTGTGCTCGTGGAAGCAGTCATAGCCATCGCTGTTGTCATGGTCTTCGATCGCCGCCATCCCGCTCTCCGCCTCAAGGAAATCTGATATGCCCAGCCGTCAAGAAGTAGACCCTGTCGTTTTCGATAACGTCGAAAAGACCTACACCGGGCGGACTGTACTCAGTCACGCTAGTTTTTCTGTCAGCCCCGGGGATATGGTCGCATTCACTGGGCCCAGCGGGTCTGGGAAGTCGACAATCCTCAATCTCGCTGGACTCCTCGATTCTCCCGATGCGGGCGAAGTTCGACTTTTCGGCACCACAGCACCACGGCCCCGCTCGCGAGATGCCACTCTGTTCTTGCGCCATCGCCTCGGGTACCTGTTCCAAAACTTCGCTCTCATTGACTCCGCGACGGTGCGCGAAAACCTGAAAGTCGCTTTGACCTACTCTTCCGACCGCAGCGATCACACAAAGCAGATCGCCCGCATTCTCGAGCGCGTGGGTTTGCCTGGGTACGAAGATCGCCGCGTCTACTCTCTCTCCGGAGGAGAACAGCAGAGAGTGGCCATCGCGCGCCTTTGGCTGAAACCATGCGAACTCGTCCTCGCCGACGAACCCACCGGATCACTCGATGAAAACAACCGCGATGAAATCGTCAAACTCCTGAGGGAAATGAGCGCCGACGGACGGACCATCCTCCTCGCAACGCATGACCATCGGGTAGCTGAAGTCTGTACTAGAACCGTAGAAGTCGCCTCCCTGAGTAAACCCAAACGAACATCAAACCAAGACGCAGGCCGCGAGGACGCACCTTCGTGAGAAACTTCGTCGCGATCACCCTCTTCCTCACCTTCATCATCACAGCAGCTCTTGGACTGACCACCGAAATCAAGCGTGCGCAGGAAACCGCCACTGAGGGTCTCACCCAGGACATGGCGGTCTTCATGTGGCCCCGCGATGTACCCGTCCAGGATCCCTCGGCGACAGAACGAATTCTCACTACCGCGGCGGATGAGAACAATGTCAATCTCGTAAGAAGAACCGTTCGCCAGTCAGACGGAAACGGCCTCGACCTCACCTACTACATTCGACTCAACCACCCAACGAAGATCTTTGACCGCGCACGCCTCACAGGCGGAAACACGCTGACCAACTCCGAAACGCAGGCGACAGGGACAGTGTTGTCGACGAAACCCGGCGCTACGAAGGAGACTCTGCAGAGCCTCGCGAATAGCTACGACCTCACATTCCGCCCGTTAGAAGACATGTTCGCGAACCTCCCAGCGATTGGTGTCTACAAAGCCGAAACCGATAATCGCAGAGATTTCGAGGGCTTCCTTGAATCGATCAGCCGGCAGGTGAATGAAGAGATCCTCGAAACAGATCCAGATGCAGCATTGACCACCTCTGCCGCGTTCGTTGAAGACACTGACGATGCAGTGGATGCCGAACCGTTGTCTACAACGCCCCTTCTAGCGCTTTCTGGCACCCTCGTCGCGCTGGTCATTGTGGCTACGATCGGTGCGCTAGCTCGCGACGCTGCGGCGCTGGGGGTGCAACGATTGCACGGCTACTCCCTCATTCGAGCATGGTGGTCACGGTTAGGTCTGAGAGGGGTGCTCAGCACTGGCGCAGCCGCATTATTGTGCATCGCAGTGCTGCCATGGATATCTGGAATGGACATCGCAATCGCGGTGCGAGTTCTTGCAGTCCCATTCATCAGCACAACCGTGCTCACGGCAGCAGCTTCGCTGTCCGGGGTGTTGATCATCAACCGGGTCCGCGTCAGCGATCTTGTCAAAAAACGCTTCGCATAAAATCGACTGCCGGCATCTCGTTCGCTGTCAAAGAATTGAGACGCTTAGCTCCTCAGGAATCGGGAGAATAGGGCCCTGCTCCTTTGAGCGCGTTGTAGAGAGTCTGCCGAGAGACCTCGTAACGCCGGGCGACTTCGGCCACGGAGATCCCCATATCGACCATCGCCCGGCAGGCCTGCACATCCTCGTCCGTGAGCTTGCGCTGATAGACGCCCTGAACCTTCGCCAGCTCGATCCCTTCCCGCTGCCGTTCGAGGATCCGTGCGCGCTCGAACTGGGCCATGCCCGACAGGAACGTGAGAAAGAGTTCCTGCATCGGGGAGATGCCATCTTTGGAGACGGTGATGTTTTCCGAGACGAAGGTGACCGTGCATCCCTTCCCGGTCAGTGTGTCGACGAGAGAGTAGAGGTCTCGGGTGTCTCGGCCGAGGCGATCTAACGAGGCCACTCGGATATGGCCGCCCTCGCGCGCGTAGTCGATGAGCTTGTTCAGGCCCGCGCGGTTGGCGCGGGATTTCCCGCTGACCTTGTCCTCGAACGTCTTATCGCACCAACCGATGATCTCGTACCGCCGGCCAGGGTTCTGATCGGCGCTGCTGACGCGCACGTAGCCGAGGGTCTGTCCAAACAGGGCATCTGAGGGTCAAGTTCGGCTTCCAAGCGGTCAACAAGGGCGGCGGAGCTCAGGGGCCCATATCCTGGTCCGGAACCTACAAAATGAAGTCCAAGCAATAGAAGACCGCGACGTTTTCGGGATCAGCACCATTGAGCAAGAAGCGCCCATGCGCCCGAGGCCTGATGAAAGATACCATTTCGGGCACGATCTACTACACGAAAACAACGTTCTGCACCGGATTGTAAATGCTCATCAGATACTTCACCGCGCTACCGTTCGCAGTACCCGCCCTCGCAGCCGGGATTATTGTTTCCGCGCTTGTCGCGAAACACATCGCTCGGCGAATCCATGAGCGTCCCGTACTTGTCGTCTTATGGCTGGCAAGTCTGGCGCTAGTCCTTTCCGCGACGCTCACTCCCTCGAGCCATGCAATCGGGCTAGACGTGGGATTGCAGACGACGCGCGTGTGGACCTGGTCTCTGCCGTCTCCTGACGCATTGACGACGGTGAACTGGCAATCGATGAATCTGCTGCTCTTCGTACCGCTCGGTTTCGCAAGCGGCTTGTTCACGTACCGACGATACGTCTTGCAGTTTGGCGCGTTTGCGATTCTAGTGTCAGTGATCGTCGAAGTCGTGCAGTTCGTGGTGATTCCGTTGGGTCGGGCGCAGTTCAATTCCGCAACCGTACTCATCGGGTGGGCCGGGATCGCAATTGGCCTGTTGGTGGGGGTACTTCTCTCCACCGTGATACGG
Organism: Brevibacterium sp. GP-SGM9; assembly: GCF_047300845.1. Classification (NCBI taxonomy): domain Bacteria; kingdom Bacillati; phylum Actinomycetota; class Actinomycetes; order Micrococcales; family Brevibacteriaceae; genus Brevibacterium; species Brevibacterium sp. GP-SGM9. The sequence goes on from NZ_CP178563.1 coordinate 2,660,620, forward strand.
CGCATTCGACTAGGGGAACCGCAAACTAGGGAGAATTAGAGCGTGTCCCTTCATTGGCATAGCCAATGAAGGAGACACGCTGCAGATACAGAGCCTGGGGCCTTCGAGTGTCAGCGTGGTCAGATCTTCGACAGTTTCGTTCGCAACCGAACCCAATCGGTAGACAGATTCGGTGAGCGGGGATACCCGCTGGACAAAAAATTAACTGTCGATTTCATACTTTCATGTGATGTGCCCGGCCGGTCGGCATACATATGCTCAGCGTGAACAGTTGCCAGTGGATTCAGTACGGTGAATCGAGCCGTGAGTTTCACAAGTATTCGTGGCCGTACCTGTCTTGGGGAACCTATGTGAAGTGGTGGCATGACAGGCACTGAAATCACTGCAGGCGAGAGGCGAGGGAGATTCTTGTGAAGCTCGGTACAAGTTGTCGCCTCAGCCTTCGTGTCATTATCGCGGCGGGAGCAGCGTGTGCCGCTCTCGCCGTGATAGCAGTCGCGCTGCTTGTTTCCCCTCCCTCATTATTCGTCCAGGATGCTGTCTACGACAACGTTCCGTCGAGAGCATCCTGTGCGGACGTCCCGTCAACTGAGACCGTAGAGCGAGTCATCGGCGACTTCCCTGAAATCGGCGATGCAGACCCGATTCTGGTTGATCGATGTGATGGCGCGATCATTGAAATACAGGTTGCCGACCATGGCACCCGCGAGGATGTCGAAAACTATCTGAAGACGAATGGGAAGTATGAGACGACAACCGGTTGGTGGTGGCGATCGGTCCCCATCGCGATCCGCAATGTATGAGTTCCTGGCAATCCGCCGCCTTGTGGCCGTCAGCGTACTTGCAGGAGTGGGGGCAGTGGCGTATCTCATCGGGTCCGGCCGCTTCGACTACGCCGCGCACTTCCTCGCTGGGGCCGGTGGCACACTGATCCTCATCGTTGCGACGAATGCACTCTGGTCATTGCTGAGCAGCCGGTGGCCGTCAGCATTTGCCGACGCCGCACCGGCCATCGCGGCCGCCACCCTCATCTCTATCGGTTTCGGCCTGGTTGCCGAGTTCACGGTCTTCGCAGCACCGGTCGCTGACATCGTCGACATCGTGCACCAGTCGCTCGGGGCGATCGTTGTCGGCATGGCCTGCGTGCTCCTGGCCGGCAGTCGCAGATCGTGGGCCGCTGCCTTGGTCAGCGAAGGGATCACGGCTGGGCTGGGCCTGGTGATGATCGTGATAGGAGCAGCTCTTGTCGGAATCATCTGAGAGCGAAGCTAAGAAGCGGCGCATGCGAATGCTGAGCCTGACAGTGCTGGGGCTGGTCGGCGCTGTTCTCATCGTCCTCGGGGTGGCCGTATCGTGGCAGCGCACGCTGATTCCCGCTGCCCTTGACGGCACGGTCCGGAACATCATAACCTTTGAGGTCGATCAGCCCGGAGTCGATGACTGGGTGAGCCTGAGTGTTGATGACAGTGAGATCACCACGGGAAACGACGCGCTGATGTGCCTGAGAGATGGTTCGACTGCCACCAAATCATCGTTCTCACGTCAGGTGTATGTGGATGGGGTGCCGTGTGAGTTGCCGTTCCCACGGCAAGCCGTGTCGGACACGATCGTGCCGATGCCGCTTGCGGGGATACTCGCGTCGATTGTTCTGCCGCAACGCGCGCGGCGCAGTTAAGCAGAGTTGCTGAACCCTGATACGGCCGCGAGCGATTCCTCAGCCGAGCCTGAGGACGTCGAGGTCGACCTTTCCGTCGATGCCGTCGACCTTGGCGAAATAGTGGATCTGCCACATCGTCCATTCGTCAGTGGGCGGTCTGAGGAAGAAATGTGTGACCCATTGCGGACGGTCGGCCAGTGAACCGATCGAATACTTCGAGGTGAATGAGCCGCGTGCGTAGACGAGCAGCGGCCGACCCCAGGCGGCCTCGACGATGCGCCGAAAGTCGCCGAGCTCTTCATCGACTTCGGACTGCGGGGGACGACGAGTGCAGGCACCGATGAGTTCGAGGTCGACGGCCGGTGCCAATGCTCGCTGGTCGGGAGGAGCTGCGCGCAGAAAGTTCGCGGCCTGATCGGCTCCCGACGAGCACAGGGTGAAGAAATGGTAGGCGCCTCGGCGGATGGAGGTGGCTGAGACCTGCTTCCAGTTCTCACCGAATCGAGGATCGACGTAGTCGTCGCCTTCGGTGGCTTTGATCATCGCGGCGCCGATTCCATCGTCTGCCACGGAGTTCCAGTCGATGACCCCCTGATGGTTCGACACATCGATCGCATGAACCTCACCCGCGCCCCGGTCCAGAGTCGGACGATGGACGGGCACGATTGCGAACCAGCACACGCAGCCGAGGATGAGAGCCGCGACGAGCACGATGGCGATGGCCGAAAGACTCATGCGCAGACGCGACCGCGGGCGATCCTTCGCCTGACCTCCTCCGACATCTGCCATGGTCCCATTGTCGCAGTGGCGAATCACCCCGCGGCGGCGGAACCGGTGTTGACCTCCGAGGCGGTGGCGGCGGCGCTGCTGGCGCCGGCAGCGGCGGCATTCTCCCGCACGATCGGCAGCTCGCAGGTGGTGCTCGCGACCTGCTGATACCCGGAGAGGAATTCGCCGAGGCGGTTGATCGATTCGTCGAGCACCTCGACCGAGGGCAGGGTGACGAGTCGGAAGTGGTCGGGCCGCGACCAATTGAAGGCGGTGCCATGGGAGACGAGGATCTTCTGCTCGCGGAGCAGGTCGAGGGCGAACTGCTCGTCATCGGTGATGCCGAACTTCTCGACGTCGAGCTTCGCGAACATGTACAGGGCTCCGCTGGCTCGGTGGGCGGAGACGCCGTCGATGGAGTTCAGTCCCTCGTGTGCGAGATTCATCTGTGCGCCGAGTCGACCCTGCGGCAGGACGAGATCCTCGATCGACTGCTTTCCGCCCAATGCCGCCTGGATCGCGTGCTGGGCGGGGACGTTCGCACACATGCGCATATTCGCCAGCAACTTGATGCCCTCGAGGTAGCTCTTCGCCTCGGCCAGCGGACCGGTGATGGCCAGCCAGCCCGCGCGGTACCCGGCGATGCGGTAGGCCTTGGACAGGCCGGAGTAGGTCAGGCACAGCACGTCGTCGCCCGTGAGAGTGGCCATATTGACCAGTTCGACGCCGTCGTAGGTGATCTTCTCGTAGATCTCGTCGGCGAAGATGATGAGGTCGTGGCGGCGGGCGATGTCGACGATCTTCTTCAGCGTCTCTTTCGAGTAGACCGCGCCGGTGGGGTTGTTCGGGTTGATGACGACGATGCCGCGGGTGTTCTCGGTGATCTTGGACTCGAGGTCCTCGAGGTCGGGCTGCCACGCGGTGGCTTCGTCGCACAGGTAGTGCTTCGGCGTTCCCCCGGACAGGGCGACCGACGCCGTCCACAGCGGGTAGTCGGGGCTGGGCACGAGGATCTCGTCGCCGGGGTTGCACAGTGCCTGCAGGGAGAGGGTGATGAGTTCACTGACGCCGTTGCCGAGGAACACCTCGGGGGTGTCGAGATTGTGGATACCGCGCGTCTCGTAGTACTGCACCACGGCCCGGCGGCCGGAGAGGATTCCGCGGGAGTCGGAATACCCCTGCGCCACGGGAAGCTGGTTGACCATGTCCCGGACGATCGTCTCGGGGGCTTCGAATCCGAACGGGGCCGGGTTGCCGATGTTGAGTTTGAGGATCGTGTGCCCCGCGGCCTCCATGGCCTCGGCCTCTTCGAGGACCGGGCCCCGGATGTCGTAGAGAACGTTGGCCAGTTTGGACGACTGCCTGTACATGGGGAATCGAGGATCCTTTCGGTGCGGGGATGGTCTCCATCCACCGTATGACCCCCGCCGAGGTGGTTCCGACCATTCAGAGGCCCGTTTCGGAAACCTTTGCCCGGAATTTCGGATCGATGTGCAAACCTTTCGCGGTTCGGGTCACTCTGGGCGGCTGGACAGATCATCGACCCGCGACGGCCGTGCCCGACATTGTCTATGCTGAGTGGCATGGTCGAGTCAGGATCCGCGGACTCGCCGACGACGGCACCACCCTGCTCGTCTCGAGCCACGTGATGGACGAAGCCACCCGCTGCGACCGGCTGCTGCTCATGCGCGAGGGCGAGCTCATCGCAGACACCAGCCCGCATGCGCTGCTCGAGACCACCGGGGCGGACACCGCCGAGGACGCCTTCCTCGCCATCATCGAGTCCGAGGAAGCCCGTCCCGCGCACTCGCGAACGCATCTTCTCGCAGGCGGAAGTCAACAGACCCGCCGAGGCGGTCGAGCCGAGCGGACGCGGAAGTCGGGTGCGCGATGACTCCGACTCGTACCTTCGCCACCGCGGGCCGCGTCCTGCTGCAGATCCGCAATGACCCGCGCACCATCGCTCTGCTGCTCGTGGTGCCCAGCCTCCTCATCGGACTCGTGGCCTGGATCTTCGATGAGACGAACGTCTTCGCCACGATCGGCCCGGCGATCCTCGCGCTCTTCCCGTTCATCGTCATGTTCCTCGTCACAAGCATCTCCACCCTGCGCGAACGCCGCAGCGGCACGCTGGAGCGTCTGCTGTCGATGCCGCTGGGACGCGGGGACTTCATCCTCGGCTATGCGCTCGCCTTCGGACTGCTCGCCATAGTGCAGACGGCGATCGCCGTCGGCTTCGCGACCTGGGTGTGCGGGATCGAGATCGAGGAGTCCCTGTGGCTGCTCTTCGCTGTCGCGATCGCCGATGCGCTGCTCGGCACGGCCTTGGGTCTGCTCGCCAGTGCCTTCGCCCGCACCGAGTTCCAAGTCGTTCAGTTCATGCCGGTGCTCATCTTTCCGCAGATCCTCCTCGGCGGAATCTTCCTGCCTCGAGAGCAACTGCCCGAGGTGCTCGAGGTCATCGGCGACTGGCTGCCGCTGTCGCATGCGATCGACGCATTGAACGCCGTGTCCACGGGGGCGGAGGACGCGGCTTACATCTGGCTGCGGATCCTCTTCATCGGCTGCTGGATCGTCGGCGCCGTCATCGTCGGATCACTCACCCTGCGCCGCCGGACGCCGTGAGTCGGTGCCGCACCGAACGTTCTGGAGCCGGCGTCAGCGGGTCTGCTGCGAGCGCCGGGCCGTGTGCCCGTGCGTGGGCTCGGTACGGTCGGTGAGACTGTAGGGTCTGCGGCCCCGACCGCGGACGAACGCGAGGTAGCACAGCCACAGCGCGACCACCCACAGCAGACCGACCCACAGTGCCGGCCGTGAGTCGGGGACGATGCCGACCATGACGACCACGAAGACGATGAACGCCACGGTGATCCAGGAACCCACCGGCCACAGCGGCATGGGGAATTCGCTGGGAAGACGAGCCTCCTCGGCGATCACTCGTTTCATCCGGATATGGGACGCGAGGATGATCAGCCACACCAGCACCGTGGCGAAGGTCGCCAAAGCTCCGAGCAGGAACAGGGCCTGATCGGGGTAGAGGTAGTTGAGGACCACCCCCGCCAGCAGCGCGACGATCATCGTGAACACCGTCATCACGGGCACGCCGCTGCGGGAGGTGCGGGCGAAGGAGCGTGGGGCCTGACCCTGTTCGGCCAGACCGTGGAGCATGCGACCCGCGCCGAAGATGTCGGCGTTGATGGCCGAGAGCGCCGCCGTGATGAGGACGACCTGAAGAATGGCAGCTGCCGCGGAGAAACCGATGGAGTCGAAGATCGCGACGAAGGGACTGACCTCGGAGGTGATCCGGTTCCAGGGCAGAATGCACATGATCACGCCGAGGGTGAGGACGTAGAAGAGGAGGATGCGCACCGGCACCGAGTTGATGGCTTTCGGCAGCACCTGCTTCGGGTTCTGGGCCTCACCCGCGGTGACGCCGATGATCTCGATGCCGCCGAAGGCGAACATCACGATGGTGAACGATGAGAGCAGACCCCAGAACCCGTTGGGGAGGAAGCCGCCGTTGTCGACCAGCGCCTGCGGACCCATCTGATCATGGTCGGCGATGCCGAAGCCGAAGATGATGATGGCCACGCCGGCGGCGATGAGGGCGATGATCGCGACGATCTTGATCAGCGCGAACCAGAACTCCAGCTCACCGAAGACTTTGACGCCGATCATGTTGATGGCGGCGATGAAGAAGACGACCGCGAGCACCCAGATCCAGCGCGGAACACCCGGGAACCAGAATCCCATGTACACGCCGATCGCGGTGGCATCGAAGACGGCGACGAGGACCATCTCGAAGGCGAAGGTCCAACCGACGAGGAAACCGGCGAAGGGGTGGATGTAACGGGAGGCGTACTGGCCGAAGGAGCCCGAGACCGGGTGGCGGACGACCAGCTCGCCGAGCGCGCGCATCACCATGAAGACGGCGGCGCCGCCGATGATGTAGGCAAGCAGCACCGCAGGACCGGCGGCCTGGATCGACTCGGAGGAGCCCATGAAGAGACCGGTGCCGATGGCCGAGCCGAGAGCCATGAAACGGATATGGCGGGCGCTCAGGCCTCTCTTCAGGCCTGCGTTCTGCTCGTGTCCGTCAGCGCTGTCGTCGCTGGGGAGCGCGTCATTGCGGTCCTTGTCGGCTGGAACCATCGGTGTTCTCTGTCCTCTTCTCTCGACTGCCCGAGGCCACCGTGCCGACATGATCGTCTGACCGGCCCCAGGGCCACATCAGATTCTCACACCGCTGGGGCAGCAGAGTGCGGATGTCGGAAGAAAGAGTCCGAGGTCTCAGAAATCTGAGTCGGAGCGCTCAGGCCTGCTGTCGGTCGGAGTTGAGCATGCCGAAGATGAGGGTGTCGGTCCATTCGCCCTTCGACCACCAGTCCTGGCGCAGGTGGGCCTCCTGACGCATTCCGATCCGCTGGGCCAAGTTCGCCGAGGCGGTGTTGCGCGGATCCATCTGCGCGAAGACCCGATGGAGACCGTAATGCTCAAAGGCGACGCCCAGCATGGCGATGGCTGCCTCGGTGGCGAAGCCGTGACCGCCTGCCGCCGGGTCGAGGATCCACCCGATCTCGGCCTTCGACTCGCTGCCGTCCTCGAGCCAGATCGCGATATCGCCGATCACCCGTGAGCCCTCGAGCGAATCGAGGCCGTCGGCGGTTTCGATGACGAGCGCCAGGGCACGGGATTCGGTCTCCAGCCCGGTGCGAGGGATCCTTTTGGCGATCTCGGTCTCGGCCACCTCGGCGGTCCAGGGGTCTTGGAGGAGGAACCGGGAGACATCCTCGCGGGAATAGATGGGCAGGTGCGCCTCGGCGTCGTTCTCCCGGTAGGGACGGAGCACGAGACGGTCGGTTCTCAGCGGCAGGGTGAGGGGTTCCATGGGACTACTCAATCACGTGGAGTTGGGGATGAGAACAGCCGATGCCGAACGCTCGCTGGGAGCGTCCGGCATCGGCTGGGCTGTGGTCGCCAGGATCGGGTCGGCGGCGAAAGCCCGCCCGAACCCGGCTATTCAGCTCCTCAGATGTTGATGAGGTTGCGGCGCTGGGCCACGCGGACCAGGGCGGAGCCGCCGATGATCGCGGCGACACCGAAGAAGATCGCGGCACCGATCTCGACGCCGGTGCGCGGGAGCATCCCGCCACCGCCGCCGGCCAGCCCGGGTCCTTCGTTCCCGCCGCCGGAGGCATTGCCCTCTCCGCCATCGGCATTCCCGCCGGAGCCGTTCGAGCCGGCACCTGCCGAGGCATCGGCGTCGCTCGAGGAACCGGAGTCATCGTTGCCGTTTGCATCGTCGCCGCCGGTCGAGTCGTCCGAACCGCCGGCGTTGGCGCCGCCGTTCGAGTCATCGGCGCCGTTCGCATCATCCGAACCGGTCGAATCGTCGTTGCCGTTCGCGTCATCGCCCGGGTCGCCGGGGATCTCGGCGTCACGGTCGAGTCCGAGCCCGTCGGCGATCGTGTAGTGCATATCGGTCTGGTCGGTCAGTCCCACGACATTGGCAGCACCCGGACCGTAGGCGGCGATGCGGATCTGCGTGCCGGTGTGGCCCTGCGATGCGCCTTCGTCTGCGGTGGCGTAGTTGACGGTCATGTCGGTGCCGTCGGCCGTGGTCAGCGTCCGGGTCAGACCGGGCGTGGTGGTGCCGGCCGTGGTGATCTGGCTCGTGTGAGCGTGGTCGGCGGTGGTGATGACGAGGGTTTCGCCGTCCTTCTTCGCGAAGTCGAGGGCGGACTTGACCGCCTCGTCGAGGTCGACGGTCTCACCGATCTGACCGCACGGGTTGGCCTCGTGGTCCTGCTTGTCGATGCTCGCGCCTTCGACCTGGAGGAAGAAGCCCTTGTCGTTGTCGAGCAGATCCACGGCCTTGCTCGTCAAGTCGTCGAGCTTGGGCGCCGAGGAGGTGCGTTCGGGGTTGTTCTCGCACTTCACGGCCGGTTCGCTGGCACCGTTGTGGGTGGCCTTCGGGCCCTGCCAGCGGACCGGGAAGTTGCCCTCGTGGAAGAGTCCGAGCACGGGCTTGTTCTGATTGGCTTCGGTGATGGAGTCGAGCGAATCGGCGTCGCTGGCCAGCTGGTAGCCGCGCTCCTCGGCCTGCTCCCGCAGGGTCTTGTCCTTCCAATCACCGGCCACGGCCTTCTGGTCGAAGGAGGCCGAACCGCCGCCGAGGGTGACATCGGCGCGGGTGTTCAGTATCTGTTCGCTGATCGATCCGAGTCCGCCGTTCTCCAGCGCCTCGTCGGAGCAGTCCTTGCTCGTCTCTTCGGGGCCGTAGCAGCCGCGGAGGCTGATGTGCGCGGCCTGGGCGGCCGGGGTGGCATCCTGGATCTCTGCGGTGGAGACGTTGCCGGTCTTCAGGCCCTTGGCACGAGCCATTTCGAGCAGGGTCTTGTGGGGGTTGCCCTTGCGGTCGACGCCGAGTGCGCCGTTGTAGGTCTTCGTGCCCGAGGACCAGCCGGTGGCGCTGGCTGCCGAGTCGGTGACGTAGTCCGGCTTGCCGGTGTCCTTGTTGACCGCGTAGGTCGTGTACTGGCCGGTCATCGGCAGTTCGTCGAGGCCGTCGAAGCGACCGTGGGCGCCCTTGGCGTAGTTGCGGGCGATGGTGATCTCCGAATCGCCCATGCCGTCGCCGATGAGGAGGATGACGTTCTTCGCTCCCGCATCCTCGACCGCATCGCGGATGGCGTCCGTGTTGTCGCCGTCGAGCTGACGGGCGCCGCCCGGTTCGTCGACACCTGCCGCCTGTGCGGGGGCGGCGAAGCCGAAGAGAGCGAGGCCCAGAGCCCCGGTCGCCGCAGCGAGTCGCATCGTTCTCGTGGCCATTGCTGTCCTTCTTCCGTTGAGATTCGTGAACCCGGCGGCTGCGCGCGGGCAGACCATCTCAACGTACTCAGGAAACTCGCAACGCAGGTTGAGCAAACGTGAAGGGAAAGTGAACACGAGGCCGGGCCGCGACGGTTCGGTGCAGCGGAGAGAGGTGGCAGTGTCCCCGTGACATATGGCACCTCGAGAGTCGTGACAAATGGCATCACCGACCAGACCTCCGTGTTCCTAGTCTGAGGACATGAGCACAGACACAACGCGATCAGCGCAGACAGCATCGATCCAGAAATCAACCTCGACCGCGGCGACGATTCCGCCCGCGGTCCACCTCCAGCATCTCTCGAAGTCCTTCGGCAGCCTCAAAGCCGTCGACGACCTCGACCTGAGCATCCGACCCGGCGAGGTCGTTGCCTTCCTCGGCCCCAACGGTGCCGGCAAGACCACGACGATCGACATGCTGCTCGGACTCAGCCGACCCGATGAGGGCACGGTCGAGATCTTCGGACAGCCGCCTCGGCGGGCGGTCTCCCGCGGACTCGTCAGCTCCGTGATGCAGACCGGGGGTCTCCTCGATGACCTCACCGTCCGCGAAACCGTCGAATACACCTCGGCGGTCTTCGCCTCGAGCCTCGACGTCGACCTCGTCCTCGAGCGCGCCGGCATCTCCGGCATCGCGGACTCCATGGTCAAGAAATGTTCGGGCGGGCAGAAGCAGCGGTTGCGCTTCGCGATGGCGCTGCTGCCTGATCCGGCACTCATCGTCCTCGACGAACCGACCACCGGCATGGACGTCACCGGGCGGCGCGACTTCTGGCACGAGATGCGCGCCGACGCCCTGCACGGCAAGACGATCCTCTTCGCCACCCACTACCTCGAGGAGGCCGACGAATTCGCCGACCGCGTCGTCCTCGTTGCGAACGGACAGATCGTCGCCGATGGACCCTCGCATGAGATCCGCGCGATGGCCGCAGCGAAGACCGTCAGTGCCACGCTGCCGCGCATCGACGCGGCTTCGCCCACCGAGGCGGACGCTGAGAACCGCCTGCTCGACCACCTCGGCGGACTGGCCGGAGTCGAATCCGTGGACGTCCAAGGCAGGCGCCTGAAGATGCGCACCACGGACTCGGATGCGGCCGCGAAGACCCTGTTCGACAGCGCCTGCACCGACCTCGAGATCACCTCCCACTCACTCGAAGACGCGTTCATCAGCCTGACCTCGAACTACTCCACCTCGAAAGGTGCATGACATGAGCACTCATCCGACCGCGAACCCACCGGCATCACCCACAGCAGCACCGGCAGAGAACCCGGGCGCCACCTCGGCGAACTCGACTCGCTTCCTCGACACCCTGGACCAGCGCCGACCACCGAAGCTGGGCGGATTCTCGATGACCCTGCTGCGGCTCGAACTCCTGCGCAAGCTGCGCAACCGGCGGACCCTGATCTTCACGATGATCATGCCCGCGGTCTTCTACCTCATCTTCGGGGTGACGAATAAGGGCCAGACGCTCGGCGACACCGACGCCGCCCTCTACATCTCAGTGTCACTGGCGACGTACGGGGCGATGGTGGCCACGACCACCGGCGGCGCCCAGGTCGCGGTCGAACGGGCACTGGGCTGGAGCCGACAGCTGGCCCTGACCCCCTTGCACCCGGCGGCCTTCATCCTCACCAAGGTCCTCGTGTCGATGGTCCTCGGAGCGGTCTCGGTCATCGTCGTCTTCGTCCTCGCCGCCTTCACCGGAGTCCATGCCCCACTGGGCACCCTGCTGGCCGCCGGTGCCCTCGTCGTCCTCACCTCCTCGGTCTTCGCGGCCTTCGGTGTGATGCTCGGCTACCTGCTTCCCACCGAGAACGCCATCCAGGTCTCGAGCATGGTCCTCGGCATCCTCTCCCTCATCGGCGGTCTCTTCGTGCCCCTCGAGATCTGGCCGAAGACCCTGCAGACGATCGCCCACTTCACTCCCGCCTACGGGGCCGGGGAAATCGCCCGCGCACCGCTGGGCGGGGGATACGATCAATGGGCAGTGGTCAATATCATCGTCTGGCTCGCGATCTTCGTCGCGGGGTCGGCATGGGCGCTGCGCCGGGACACCGCACGGGTGTGAGACAGGGACACCGCTCGGGTGTGAGCGTGAGCGGCTGCTTCGCAGCCCGGTGATCGCGGACGATTTCCTCGTCCGCGATCACCGCATGCAGGTGACGTGAGCCGAAGGAATCGAGGGAGGTGAGGATGGACAGAACGCGCAAGCTGGAGGCCGAAGGATCGCGACCGGTGAACTTCCTGAGCTGGTTCTTCCCCTTCTTCTGGCTCGTCTTCCTTTTCTATCCCCTCGCCGCCGCCTGGCGCCTCGAGGGGGCAGGACGCGTCTGGGGGCTGACGCTGACCATCGTCTTCGCCGCCGTGTTCTACGCGGCGATGGTCGTCGGCGGGGTCGGCCTCGGCGCGTTCTCCCGCTCCGTCCGTGATGCACGTTCGAAGCCGACCCGCAGGGCGAAGATCGTCGTCAATCTTGCGATCGTGATTATGGTGGCGATCACCCTCACCGCCGTGCCCGTCGTCGGGGAGGAGGGCCTGGCCTTCCTCGCCTATATCTCCGTCCTCATCGTCATCTCCGTTCGCCGCGTGATCCCCGGAGTCATCGCCGCGGCCTCGACGATGATCGTCGCCGAGGTGGCGCAACGTTCCGTACCCGGCTGGACCCACGACTGGGCCACCACCTTCGGGATCTCGATCTCCGGGTTCGCCATGGTCATGGCTCTCGTCGCCGGTGACCGGGCCCGGGCGGCGCGGGCCGCCGAGGAGGAGAACCGTCGCCTCGAACAGGAGGCCGAGCGCCTCCGCCTGTCCCAGGACGTCCACGATGTGCTCGGCCATTCGCTGACCGTGATCGCTCTCAAAGCCCAGTTGGCGGCGAAGCTGCAGGCCGCCGGTGCTCCCGAGACGGCGAAGCACATCGGTGAGATCGAGAGCCTCGCACGCAGCGCGCTCGCCGACGTCCGCACCACCGTCCAGGGCACGCGGACGATCTCGCTGGCACAGGAGCTCGTCGCCGCGACCCGCGCCCTGCGCGCCGCGGACATCGAGATCGAGGCGCCCTCTTCTGTCGATGCCGTGGATCCAGAGCTGCGTGAACTCTTCGCCTGGAGTGTTCGGGAAGGCAGCACGAACATCCTGCGCCATGCTCGCGCCCGGCACTGCACGATCACCGTGTCCACGGAGCGTCTCGAGATGCGCAACGACAGCTCGGGGCGCAGATCCGACCTCGCCGAGGTGGGTGCGGGCAGCGGTCTGCGTGGCCTGAGGGAGCGGGCCCGGTCGGTGGGCGCCTCGGTGCGGACCCGGAAGACCGACGACGGTTTCGTCCTCGTCGTCGCACGCGGAGAGCGAACCGAATCATGACGACGCTGCTCATCGCCGACGATCAGACCATGGTCCGCGAGGCGCTCGCCGCGTTGCTGGGCATGGAATCCGACTTCGAGGTCATCGCCCAGTGCGCCAACGGGGACGAGGTTCTGCCGGCGGTGCGACGGGCTCGCCCCGATATTGCGTTGCTCGACGTCGACATGCCCGGACCGGACGGTCTCACGGTGGCCGCCTCGCTGCGGGAGGAATTTCCCGAGGTGAAGACGATCATCGTCACGACCTACGGGCGCCCTGGCTGGGTCAAGCGTGCCCTCGATGCCGGAGTCGGCGGGTTCATGGTCAAGGACGCCCCGGTCGAGCGTCTCGCCGAGGGGATCCGCCGGGTGATGTCGGGTCTGCGGGTCATCGACCCCGAACTCGTCGTCGAATCCTCGATGCACGGCGACTCGCCGCTGACCGAGCGGGAGACGGACGTCCTCCGGGCGGCCGCCGACGGAGGCAGTGTCGATGAGCTCGCCTCGGCGCTGTTCATCTCGGCCGGCACCGTGCGCAACCGCCTGTCATCGGCGATCGGGAAGACCGCGGCCCGCAATCGCGCCGACGCGGTGCGGATCGCCCGTGACAACGGCTGGCTGTGAGCCGCCTCGGCGCCTGCGGTGAGAAGCCCGCCTTCAGGACCGGGTCAGTGCCTGCTTCCACGACAGCTTCGGGCCCGAGCGGAGGATCGAGCGTTCGAAGATCCGGGTCGCCAGCAGCAGTGCCAGCAGGGTCGTGCCCGCGAGGATGACCAGCGATACCAACGGCTCCCACCATTCGATCGTGCCGAGGAAGACCCGCATGGGCACCGCCACCGCGGCCGCGAACGGGATGTAGGAGAGCACCGCCATGACCGATTCGTTGGACGAGAAGACGATCACGGCCATGTAGGGCAGGAAGATGAGCATCATGATCGGCGAGCTCGTCGAGGCCAGGTCCTCGGTGCGTGAGACCATCGAGGCCGCGGCCGCGTAGAGGGCGGCGACCATGACGAAGCCGACGATGAAGAGCGGGATGAACCAGGCGATCGGCTCCGCGACCTTGCCGAGGACCAGGTCGTTTCCGCTGATGGCGGCCCCGATGAGCACCGACAGTGCGGTCAGCCCGATCTGGGCGAAGGCGAGGATCGTGCACGCGATGATCTTGCCGAACATGAGCACCCGCGCCGAGGTGGAGGCGAGCAGGATCTCGACGATCCGTGACTGCTTCTCCTCGACCACGGACGAGGCGATGGTGTTGCCGAACGTCATCGCGGCCATGAAGAAGACGATCCCGAGGCCGAGGCCGATGAAGTTCGTCAGCACCGGATCGGGGGCATCGGGGTCGAGGAGCTGCACGGTCGGAACTTCGCTGAGGGCCCCGGTCAGCGATTCCGGTGCCGAGCGTTCGGCGATGACGGAATAGCCGACGGGGGAGTCATCGGATTCGACGACGGCCGCCGTGACCTCGCCCGATCGGATGAGGTCCTTCGCCTCGTCGGCGCTTTCGACAGTGACGAGGTCTACATCGTCCGATCCCTCCATTGCCTCGGCTCCCGCCGAGGTGACCGCCACCTTGTCGGTGGAGGAGAACAGCGTGGGAAGCGCTCCCGAGACTGCGACGAGGGCGCCGAAGAGGACGATGGAGATGATCGTCGAAGTCATGAAGGCCCGGGACTTCACGCGAACCATGATCTCGCGTTCGATGACCAGTCCGATGGCGGAAGTGAAGCTGGCGCGGCTCATGGCTGTGTGACCTCCTGGAAGAGACGGTTGAGGGCGACGGTGTGCGGGGCGAAGGACCTCACGGAGCCGGCGGACAGCGCCCGGCGCATGACCGCCTCGGCGGCGTCGGCGTTGTCGGCGGAGAAGCGTACCCAGGTCCCGTCGAGCTCGACGACGGTGATGTCGGGGAGTTCGCGGACCCAGCCCATGTCGGACTCGGTCTGCAGGGTCCATTCGGGGCGGCTGCGTTGGCGACGGAGCTGTTCGGCGGTGCCGTTCGCCACCAGGCGTCCCTGATTGATGATGACGAGATCGTCGACGAGGCGCTCGACCAGGTCGAGCTGGTGGCTGGAGAAGAGCACGGGAGCGCCCGTGTCGGCGAAGGACTTGAGCACATTCAGGGTGCGCTCGACGGCGACCGGATCGAGGCCGGAGAAGGGCTCGTCGAGGACGAGCGCCTGAGGTTCGTGGATGAGGGCGGCGGCGATCTGCACCTTCTGCTGATTGCCGAGGCTGACCGATTCCAGGGTGTCGGTGGGTTCGCCGTTCAGGTCGAGGAGTTCGAGGAGTTCGAGGCCCCGGCGTTTGGCCGCCTGCCTGCTCAGACCATGGAAGCGGGCGAGGTAGATGAGCTGATCGATGATCGGCATCTTCGGGTAGAGGCCGCGCTCTTCGGGCATGTAGCCGATCGCGCTGCGATGGGTCGGTGTGATCGGGGAGCCGTCGACGGTGATGTGGCCGGAATCGGCGGCGAGGACACCGAGCAGGATCCGCATGGTCGTCGTCTTCCCCGAGCCGTTCGAGCCGACGAAGCCGGTCATCCGGCCATCGCCGATGCTGAAGCTCAGGTCGTGCAGGACCTGTTTGCCGCCGAAGCTGCGGTTGATGTTCTCCAGGGTGATCATGTCTCAACCGTATGTGGCCGGGGCACGATCCGGCTCAGCCTCGAGGGCTATTTGCGCCTCCGACGGAAGGGGGAGAGGCCCCCAGTGGGGCGTTTCAACGGGCCGGATGGATAGTTGAATGTCGAACTACTAAGTAGTTTCGGGAGGTTCGGTGGGAGGCGACTGCGGACTACGCATCTATTGCTGAAGTACCCGCTCCGAGCAACGCATTCGGGTGATCCGCTTTCTAGGCTGAAGATGTTCGCCAAGCCCCACCCCTCATATTCCCGCTGTCTGACCAGTCCACCTAGACGTGTGCGCAGACGGAGCATGAGTCCGGTTCGGGCGAGATCGTTTGTAATCGGAATGAGGATTCTATGACGCTGCTCGGATTGCGTATGCGCACCGTGTGGGCCGCACTGACCACGCTGGTGATGCTCTTCGCCGGGGCCGGCATCGTCCTGCTTTCGCCAGCGCCTGCGGCCGCGGCCGCAGTCTCGATCAGCTGCACCCCGGGGACTGTGTATTCGATATCGAGTTCCGGGCAGATGCGCAAGCTCACTCAAGGATCCAGTGGGGTCAACGCGGGGTCGCCTGCGAAGAACGTCAGCAACTTCAACGGGTTGGGGATCGGCGAAAGCGGGTCGCCCATTTACGCCATCGAACGCTCTACAAGCAGCGGCTACAACATCGGAGCCACCGTCCACCGGTTCGATTCGTCCAACGGAACCTGGGCCTCGACAGGTGGGTCGGTACAAAGCACTGGAACCAACCTCATCGCCGGTGCTGTCGATTTGGCTACCGGAAACTACTACTTCGGCGGCTTCACCGAGGGAGGCAATTCATTCAAGATCTTCCGATACTCTCCCAACGGGGGATCGATACGCGTCGTCGGAACGATCAACACGACGAGCGGTACTGCTTCGAATGCAAACGGTGACATGGCATTCGACTCCAACGGCAATCTTTTCGTCGTTCGCGGTTCTGGCGGAAATACAACCGTTTACTCGGTGACGAAGGCGAATCTTGGTGCGGGTAACGGAGGAACCATTCCTGCCTCCGTGTCGGGAACCTATGCGACCAACTCCAATGTCAACGGCGTGGCATTCGACTCCGATGGCCGATCCTTCTTAGGTACCGCCGACACGGTGCGGCGCTATGACATGCCCGACTGGTCGAACGGGGCCGACTTCGCCAGTGGCAGCTGGTCCAGTTCCGACCTCGCCTCGTGCTCTTCGCCTGCCACCTTCACTCTCCAGAAAGATGTGCAGCGTGGACGTGCGAAGGCTGACGACCAGTTCACTCTTTCGCTCAAGCAAGGCAGCACCGATCTCGGCAGCACGACTACGACCGGCAACGCCACCGGCATCCAGGATGAGATTGTCGGGCCACAACCAGCTAAGCGGGGGGCGATGATCAGTTTCTCTGAGAAGGCTGCCGGCGGGGCCGATCTCGGTGACTACGCCAGTGCCTACTCGTGCACGGTCGACAACAAGCTGATGAGCGGTGCGTCCGGTACCGGAAGCTCCGGTGCGATCACCATCCCAGACTCTGGCGACGCCGTAGTCTGCACGATCACGAACTCTCCGCTGACGGCGAATGTCTCAATCCACAAGGACGTTGCCGACGAGAACGGTGAGAACGTCAAACCGGGCAGGGACTGGACGCTCGGCGCAAAAGCCACTGCGACGACCGACGGTGTCACTGCGACGCCGACGACTGCCACGCAGAAGACCAACAACGACGGCGACGCCAAGTGGGGGCTGAAATTCACAAAGACCACCGGCCGGGCCACCGTCGCGATTTCTGAGACCCAGCAGGAAGGCTTCGAGTTCAAAAGCGCGAGCTGCACGATCACCGGTCTCGACGGTACGAAGGCCGAGAAGAAGCTGACGAGCGAATCCGCCACCAACCTCACCGGGATCAAGCCCGGCGACGACGTCAAGTGCTCCTACCTCAACAAGGTCAAGGACACTGCTCTGACTCTGGTGAAGGAGGTCGACAACAAGGCTGCTACCGGCACGGCCAAAGACACCGACTGGACGCTCAAGGCTGTCGGTGACGCGGCTTCGGGAAACAAGACGATCGAGGGCAAGACCGGTTCGAAGGATGTCACCAAGGCCAAGCTCAAAGCGGGCAAGTACGCCCTATCAGAGGCCGGTGACCAGAAGGGCTACGAAGCCTCGGACTGGGTGTGCAAGCCGACTTCCGGCTCTGGCACTGTCACCTCCGACAAGAGCTCGGTCACTCTGAAGACCGGCGACGCGGTCACATGCACGATCACGAACACCGCGAAGACCGGTGTCGTGACTTGGGACAAGACTGACGAGTCCGGGACCGCGCTCAAGGGCTCGGTCTGGACCTTGCGGGGGCCCAACGGTTCCGAGGTCATCGTCGAGGACTGCACGGCCGCCTCGGCGGACAGATGCACCGGCCTGGACAAGGACCCGGCCGCGGGCAAGTTCTCGGTCGACGGTCTCAAATGGGGCGACTACACACTCATCGAGAAATCGGCACCGTCCGGATTCGTCCTCGACCAGACCCCACACACGTTCACCGTGAACGGATCCGACAAGGGACTCAAACAGTCACTCGGAACATTCGAAAACGTCCAGAAACCACCGGTGGCATTGCCGCTGACCGGCGGAACTGGAAGCCAGATCTACCTCATCGGCGGAGCAGCTCTGCTCGCCGCCGCCGGTGCCATCGCACTTCTCAAGGGCCTGCGCCGCAGGAACCGGAAGCACTGAAAGGGAAACAATGAAAAACAGGAAACTGGGTCTGTGGCGGCGTCTGACCGCGATCACCGCAGCAGCGGCGCTGAGCGTGCTCGGCATGGCCGGTACCGCGCAGGCGGCCGACAATGTGGGCAACATCGACACGAGCAAGACCGGGTCGATCATCGTCCACAAGTACGACGGCAGCTACGGCAGCGACGGCGGCAACGGTTCCGCCCTCTCTGACACCTCGAAGCTCGGCAATCCTCTCGGAGGTGCCACCTTCACGGTCGAGCAGGTGACGGCCAAGGGCGGTCAGAGCATCGATCTCACCACTCCCGAAGGTTGGGATGCGATCAGCGGTCTGCAGGCCTCCCAGGTCGCAGCCGGCGGCTTCACCAAGGAGAAGAAGGGCGAGAAGACCACCACCGGTGACGGGCTCGCCACCTTCAGCGGACTGCCCTTGGGCCTCTACCTCGTCACCGAGACCGGGACCCCGGCCGACGCCACCTCGACGACGGATCCGTTCCTCGTCACCCTTCCTCTGTCGCAGTCGGGCGGCAAATGGCTCTACGACGTCAACGTCTACCCGAAGAACTCGATCAACAAGACCCAGCCGACCAAGGAAGTCTCGAACCCGACCGCTCCCGTGCTCGGCTCGAACGTCGACTGGACGATCTCTGCCCCGGTTCCGGCCGCGAACAACGGATACAAGAAGTTCGTCATCACCGACAAGCTCGACTCCCGTCTTGAGCACGTCACGACCAAGGTCGCCGGTTACTCCGAGGGCACCGATTACACGCTTACCGTCAACGGCGGCACCGTGACGATCACCTTCACCGATGCGGGGTTGAAGAAGCTCAAGGCCGGCAGCGATATCGTCGCCACGATCACGACGAAGGTGATCGAGCAGGGCGACGGAACCATCGAGAACTCGGCGCTGGTCAACACCAACGGCACCGAGAAGAAGACCAACCAGGTGAGCACCAACTGGGGTTCGCTGAAGGTCATCAAGCACGTCGCAGGCGACAAGTCCCACACCCTCGCCGGAGCCGAGTTCGACATCTTCTCCGATGCCGGAGCAAAGAACCGCGTGGCCTCGGTGAAGACCACGGCCGATGGCACCGTCTCGATCACCCTGTGGGTCGGCAACAACGACGCCACCTCGAAGCAGTACTGGGTCAAGGAGACCAAGGCGCCTGCCGGCTACGTCCTCGACGGTACCGTCAAAGAGGTCACCGTTACAGCCGGCGAGACCTCGGCACCACTCAGGTACGAGTTCCCCAACACCCAGCAGGGGCACCCGAACCTGCCGCTGACCGGTGCTGATGGCAAGATGCTCGCGATGATCGCCGGTATCGGCCTCATGCTCATCGCCGGTGGTGCAGGCATCGTCGTGGCCAACCGCCGCAAGAACCAGGTGTGACCCACTCACCCGAGGCCCAGGAGTCCGGTTCGGTGCCCGCGCCGAATCGGACTCGGCGGCCGCGCAAGTCAACTCGGCGCCCGTCATCGGACGGGCGCCGGTGGCGCGTGCCCGTGTTCGCTCTGGTCATCGCCCTGGTCGCGCTGAGCGGCTTGGGAATCTGGACCTACCCGAGCGCCGCGGCCTGGTTCTCCCAGCTCGATCAGTCGAAGATCATCGGAAATTCGGCAACGACCTCCGAGGGCGACCGTGCGAAGAACTCCCGCCAGCTCAAGCTCGCCCACGAGTACAACGCCGCCCTGCAATCGGGCGCGCAGCTCGAGTCGGACCACCGACTGCCCTCGGGCAGCGGCACCTCGAGCAACGGGTCCCCGGCCTACGAGGACGTGCTCGACGATGGTGGGCCGGGCGTGATGACCCGACTGCGCATCCCCTCGATCGATCTCGACCTGCCGATCTACCACGGCACCAGCGATGCCACCCTGCTCAAAGGGCTCGGACACCTCGAAGGAACCAGCCTGCCCGTCGGAGGCCGGAACACGCATTCGGTCATCACCGGTCATCGTGGCTTGGCCGAGGCGACGATGTTCACGAACCTCGACAAGGTCGGCGAGGGCGACAGGTTCACCCTGACGACCTTCGGCGAGGTGCTCAGCTACCAGATCGTGCGCACACAGGTCGTCGAACCCGATGAGACCGAATCACTGCAGACGGTGTCCGACCGCGACCTCGTCACCCTGGTCACCTGCACGCCGCTGGGCATCAATTCCCAACGGATCCTCGTCACCGCCGAACGCGTCTATCCGACTCCGGCAGCCGATCTCGAGGCCGGAACCGCACCTCCGGACATTCCCGGTTTCCCCTGGTGGATCGTCATCATGGGCGCCGGCATCGTGGCGGCCGGAGTCTATGTGTGGTGGACGGGACGACCGGTTCGCGTCAAGCCCGCCCCCGCTGCGCGGCATTGAGCCGACCGGCATCGCGGAGCTTGAGCATGATCATCGGGATGTCTCGACGCCGGCTGGCTCCGAGCTTGGCCCGAGCCTGGAGCACATGCGATTCGACTGTGCGCACCGACAGCACGAGACGCTGACTGATCTGGACATTCGTCAGCCCCTCGGCGATCAGCCGGCAGATCTCGAGCTCGCGGTCCGTCAGCGTCACGGCGGGCGAGGCATCGGTCGGCGGTCTCGGCGACTCAGCCGTGGGCGATGGGTCCTCGGGTGCCGTCGAAGCTCGCAGGTGCAGCGCATCGAGGGCGTTCCCGGCCGACCGTGCACGGGCACTCATGCGTTGGCCGAGGAACAGCGCGCGCGCCTGGGTGAAGGCGAGACGGGCGGCACCACGGTAGCCGACCTGCTGCAGTTCGCGCCCGACGACCATGAGGGCATCGGCATCCTCGGCGGCTGCCGCCGCGATGTGCCTGCGGGCGGTGCGAGGGCCGGGCAGATCGAGATCCGGGTCTCCGGCCAGGGACGCATCGGCTTCGGTCGCAGCGACCGTGCCGTCGAGGAGGCGAGCATGGACGAAGACCGTGCGCAGCCATGGCGGCAGCTCTTCGGCATTCGGCGATCCCGGGCCGAGGAGAAACGCGGCCAAACCATCATGGAGTCGGTACCCCTGCGTCGAACCCGCCTCGGCGTCGGCGGTCGTCCGATAGTAGGGGGCGCGACTGCGCTGCCAGCGACCGATGGTGTCCCGCAATCCCCATCCGACGGCAAGCAGCGCCGGGTTGACCGATGCCGCAAAGGCCTCGAAGTCGCGTGCCGCGCTGTCGACCTTCCCTTCGAGCAGGCGCAGAATTCCGGTGGACCACGCCGCGGTGGCCGTCAGTTGCCAGCCGCTGTGGGCCGACGCACCGCACGCGGTCGTCAGCAGAGTGCGTGCGGTGAGTTCGGAGCGTTCATGTTCGATGCCGGCGAGGAGACAGTTGACGGTGGCTCCGGCGGAGAAGTACCAGAGCATGGTGAAGGTGAAATCGTCGAGCGTTCGTGATTGGACCGTGGTGAGGTCGGCGATGAGGTCGAGCCCCGTCTCTGCCGCAGCGATCAGACCCGCGGCGTTGTCAATCTTGAGGTTGTACTGGCAGAGGGTGGCGAGAGCGGCCAGACGCAGGCCCGGCGGCGTGCGGGGGGAGTCGAGGACCGATCGGAGGTCCTCGATTCGAGTCATCACGCTGCCGGTGAATGAGGAGACGAGGTTCGCCGTCCCGGGAATCAGGGCGTCGACCGTGCCCGTGAGGAAGTCCGTCCACCACTGGGGGAGTTCAGCTTCGGAGGCGAGAGCTGCACCCGCTACGAAGAGAAGTTCGAGGCACACAGGCTCGTGTTCGTGCCCCATGGCCCCGCGCTCGACAGCAGACCGGATCAGATTGACGGCGCCCGCGCGATCACCGTTGGTCAGCCGTGCCATGATCGACTGCAGCTCCCATTCGAGTAGCAGAGGCGGGTCGTCCCTGATCGTGTCTTCGACCGTGAGGAGCATGACAGTGGCTTCCATCGGATCGCCGAGGCGGTTGAGGGAACGCGCCGCTCTGAGCATCAGCCGAGCCCGGGAACGGTCGAGTTCGGCAGCGTCGTTGACGAGGTCACGTGCCAAGCTGATCTCGGCCACCTCGCCGACGGGATAGCCCGCTCGCCACATCGTCTCGAGTCGGCGGCGGAATCCCTCGTCCTCCTCGGCGCTGGTCTCACCGACGTGTGCGCTGTCCATGGCCGAGACGTGGAGTGGCGAGACCGCAACGGAGGGTTGGCCGGTGACCTCGAGTTCGCGGGCCAACCGCAGGTCGATCAGGCGAGCGATGGTCGTATTGCCGAAGAGCTGCTTGGCCGTGCTGATCGGCATGGGTCCGATGTCGCCGAGGCGACGGGCGGTGACCAGCGTGTCTCTGCGCAGGAGCGGATACTGTGCTGACAACCGCAGCAGTGAGCGGTTGCCGAAAGGTGGGGTATCGACGCTGGCATGGGGGTAGCGCTGCGGAACTCTGTGCGGATCCTCCTCGGCCCATGCGACGAGATCGGCGGCGACCAGCGGCCTGCCGGCGGACAGTGCCGCGAGGGTGCGAAGCTGAAGGTCATCGAGCGGCGCGGTTGCGGAGAGTCCGGTAACGAGTGCGAGAGACTCGCTGCTGGTCAGTCGGGCCAGGTCGATCCGCTCGAGCTGCCCGGAACTCCACCCGGCCGCGATCTGGGAGAGAGGTCCATTGCTGTCCCGATGCACGGCGCGCAGACGGTCGCCGTCGACAAGGTAGGCGATGGGTACTTTCGACTGATGGAGTGCGCGGTCGATGACCGATTCTGCCTCGGCAGTGAGCAGGTGGGCGCCGCAGATGATTCGGGGGCCACCGCTGAGACGTGCGGGATCGGTGAACTCCTGGACCTCCTCGGCGCTCGTGTGCGTGGTCACTCGCAGGAGGGAAGCTTCGGGCTGACCGAGCGTGGAGGCCAAGGACCGGGCGAAGTCAAGCGCTCCGTCGCCGGTGAGGCAGACCACCACGACCGAGCGGTCGGCGCGGAGATAGTCGAGGATCTGCGTCGACTCTCGGCTGCGCGTCGGTGCCTGGTGAACAAGGCGGTCGTAGGTGGGGTCGAATGGAGCAGCGGTGTCCGTGCTGCGCATGCGCATGGTGCCTTTCCGGTCGCCGAAGTTCGAAACCATCAAGACTGTTTCGGGGATCGTTGGGGTGGACCTTGAGTGCAGGTGGTGGGGCTGTGGGGCGGGGAATGGGCCGGTCACGATCGGGTCATTCGGCCGTAAGACAGACTACACTCGGCGTCATCGAGTTCGCCAGGTCGTCCCGGATCTTGGTCCGAACTGTCAGGTTCGGTCTGTCGACCCCGAGTCGCCGCTCCGCGCTCCGGTACCGACGATCCCGTTCTCATATGCCCAGATCACGGCATGGATGCGGTCGCGGATATCGAGCTTCGTCAGCAGATTCGACACATGAGTCTTCACCGTGGCCTCGCCGACGAACAGCTTTGCCGCGATCTCGGAGTTGCTCAGTCCTGACGCAACCAGATGGAGGACCTCGAACTCGCGTTCGGTGAGCTGATCGAGCACGGGCGGAGCGGGAGTCGTCGGCTCGGGGCTGTTCACCGAGCGCTCGATGACACGTCGGGTCACCTCGGGGGAGAGGAGCCCGTCCCCGTTCGCCAGGGCGGTGACGGCATCGATGAGCTGCTCCGCCTCGGCGGTCTTGAGCAGGAACCCGCTGGCACCAGCCGCCAAGGCCTGGAACAGGAAGTCGTCACGGTCGAAGGTGGTGAGCATGAGCACCGCACCGGCCGCACCTCTGCGGACGATCTCCGCGGTGGATTCGAGGCCGTCCATGACGGGCATCTGAACATCCATGCAGATGACGTCCGGCGACAGCTCCAGGGCGCGGTCGATGGCGATCTGCCCGTTCTCCGCTTCGCCGACGACGGTGATGCCGTCTTCGGACTCGAGGATGGTGCGGAAGCCAGTGCGGACCATCGACTGATCGTCGACGAGGAGGACTCGGATCACGGGTTCAAGCCTTTGCTCGGGTGTCGGTGGGGTGGGCGGATGGTTCGGCGGTGGGGTCCGCGCTCTCGGTGGCCGTGCCCGTGTCCTCGACGTCGACGGTTGCGGCGTCGTTGGCTGCTGCTTCGGCATCGGGAGTCGCCGAGGCGGCAGCGGGCGACGCCGAAACAGCCACATCTTCGTTCGTGTGCGGATAGGGGATGCGGGCGCGGACGAGCCAACCTCCGCGGGATTTCGGCCCCGCTTCGAGGCTGCCGCCGAGGGCATTCATCCGCTCCCGCATGCCGACGATGCCCAGGCCGAGGCCGGCCTGCTGCGGTTCGGGGCCTGCTGGGTCCTCGGGGTGCACTGAGTCCTCGGGGCGCACCGAAGCGTCGGGACGTTCGGCTGCGAGCTCGGAGCCGGCTGAACGCGAGTCGCTGACTTCGACCTCGAGATCGGCACCGCCGTAGCGCAGTCGCACCTCCACCTCGGCGCCGGGACCGGCGTAGCGGCTGCAGTTGGTCAGGGATTCCTGGATCACGCGGTAGATCGACAGCTCCGTGATCGGTGTGAGCGGACGGGTTTCGCCGATCGTCGTGAACTCGATTCTCTGGCCGTTGCCGCGGGCCGATTCGATGAGTTCGGGCAGATCGCCGAGGCTGGGGTTGCCCTTCGTCGTCGGCTCGGTCCGGGCCTCGTCGGTGTCGCGCAGGGTGTAGACGAGGGCGCGGAGTTCCTCGACGGTCTCTCTGGTCGAGGTTTCGATGGTCTTCAGTGACTCGGCTGCTCTGTCGGGGTTCTTCGTCAGGCTGCGGCGCGCGGCCGCGGCGTGGATCCCCACCCCGGCGATATGGTGGGCGACCCCGTCATGGAGTTCGCGGGCGATGCGCACCCGCTCGAGATCGAGGGCCTGCTCGGCCAGGCGTTCTCCCTGCCGCCGGACCTCCTCATTGGCGGCTCGGAGTTCGGCCAACAGCAGTCTTTGGTTCCAGGCACGATTGCCGAACAGCCAGGCACCGCCGAAGTACGCGACGTTGACGAGCACATTGATGCCGAAGCCTGCGGCGATCTGCAGGGCCGTCATCCCCGAGAGATCGTTGATTTGGAAGGAGAGGGCCAGGTTGAGGTAGAGGAAGATGCCCAAGCAGTAGAGGGTCCGGGAGATGAAAGCGGCCCGGCGGTTGCTCTGCCAGGCTCCCACCGAATAGAGACCCATGAACAGGATGATCTGGGTGACCCCGGGCTCGATCGCGCTGAAGACCTGTGCCGTGACAAAGACAACCGCTTGGGTCCAGGCAACCTGACTCGGATAGCGCCGGCGCCAGATCAGCGGCAGGGAGACGGCCGCCGAGCTCAGCCACAGCACCCACAGTGGTGCTTCGAAAGGCCAATTGCCAGTCGCCGTGTAGAGCACTGAGAAGACCATCGAAGCCACGGCCAAGATGATGGTCAGATACACATCTCCCTTGGTCGGGCTCAGCGATGTCTCATTCTCTGCCATCCTCCCAGCTTAGACAGTGGCGCTGTCGGGCGGAATCCGCCGAGGTGGGGATTTCGCGCCGCAGGACTCCACCTGCAGGCTGAGGCGCGGTCGTCGATGCGGGATCAGTCCTGAGCGGATTTCTCCCCGACGACGACCGCGAGATCCTTGTGTTTCCAGTGGACTCGTGTGTTCAGGCCCGCCTCGGCGAGCCAGCCCGACTGCTCCTCGAGTGAGCTGGGAGTGTCCTCGATCCAATCGATCGGGGTGACCACCTCGGCGGGGTCATCGGGGACCACAAGATCGGCGAGCACGAAGCGACCGTCGGGTCTGAGCACCTCGGCGATGCGAGCGAAGAGATCCGCCTTGCCTTCTGCGCCGAGGTGGTGGACCGCGAGCGTCGACATGACGAGGTCGAACGGTCCGGGCGGCAGCGGGTCCTCGAGCCGGCCCTCCCGCAGCTCGGTGCGCTGAGGATCGAGAGTCGTGCGGGCGGCGGCGAGCATCTGCGCACTGGCGTCGATCCCGAGGAGCTTCGCCTCGGGGAGGGTATCGAGGACCTTGGTCGCGGCCAGGCCGCTGCCGACGCCGAGGTCGAGGATGGTGCTCGGGTGGACGGCGTGGTCGGTGGCCGACTCCGGCGCGGTCGGTGCTGTGGCGGCCTCGGCGAGCTCGGCTTGCAGGCGTGTGTAGTCAGGGATCTCTTCGGCCATGAGGGCCAGATAGCTTGCGGGATCCCACTCGAACTCGGTCATGTCGGCTCCTTCGCGGACGGTGAGCGCGATCCTACTCCGGTTAAGTCAGAGAGCACTGGTTGCAACCAGTGCTCTCTGCCTTAAAGCGTGCAGCTCTTGGCCGGTGGCTCGTGGCCCGTGGCCCGCGACCACGCTGCTCCGTGCGGCGCGGCCTACAGGTTGATCGCGACGACCGGGTCCGTGGTCGGCTGCTCGGAGCCGCCCTCGGGTTCGACGGTGATGCCGAAGACGCTGCCGGTGGCGAACTCGTGGCCGGCGATCGTCACCGGCTCACCGGTCATCAGCCCAGCGCTCGCCGGACCGTCATCGCCGATCACCCACATCTGCATCGACTTCCCGGCCGGAGCCTGTCCGACATCGCGCGGGCTGAAGCGGATGAGCTGCTCGGACTCGGAGGACAGCACCGTGACCGTTCCGCCTTCGGGCAGTTCGGCCGTGCTTGTGTGCAGGTCGTCGGCCTCCATCAGACGCGTAGACTCGTCGAGCTGCTGCTGGGTGGACGCGAGGTCCTCCTCGAGCTGGTTCTGACGCTGCGTCTGCTGCCAGATCGTGACGCCGAATCCGGCGACGACGATGAGGGCGGCCGCCGCGGCCGCATAGGGAAGCCACGAACTGCGACGCCCGGCTCGGGCTCGGCGGTTCGGACCGCGGCCGCTGCTCCGTTCGCGGTGGTCGGCCAGGGAGGCCGGGGGTGTGGGGTCGCCCGGGTTCGCAGCTGTCGAGTTCTGCTGCGCATGGGGCGTGGGGTCGACCGGGTCAGGCGCGGTCGGAGTTTCCTGCGCATGCGTCGCCGGGTTTGGCGGCACGTCCACAGGGCGCTCGTGCGCGTTCGCTTGCGCATTCGCCGGGCGCTCCCGCAAACCTTCCTGCGGTTCGTCCGCGGAACCCTCCTGGGGATGGGTTGCGGGGATGGAGAGGATCGCTGCGCGGGTTTCGGCACTGACCTCGACGGGTTCATCGGATTCGGCGACCAGCGACATCGTGTCTTCGTAGGAGGCGACCTCGGCACGGAAGTCGGCATCAGTCTCGGCGAGGGCCTGTGCCTCGACCAGTTCGGTCTCGCTGAGTCCCCCGAGCGCCAGGCCGGCGGCCAGATAATCACGATCGGTGCTCATCGACTCGCCTCCAATTCCTCTCGCAGCTTCTTCATTCCGTCTCTGATCCGTGACTTGATGGTCCCCAACGGGACCTTGAGGGTCTGAGAGATCTGAGCATGTGTCAGACCCTGGTAGAACGCCATCACGATCGGTCTGCTCTGATCCTCCGGCAGTCCCTTCAATGCTGAGACCGTCCGATCCGATTCTGCCCGGTCGATCACTGTCTGCTCGACATCGTCACCGGTGGCGGCGGTGGACCGGAGTCCATCGGCGAGGTCCCGGTCCTGTTGGGACTGGACGCTGCGCACGCAGTCGATGGCTCGCCTGCGACACAAGGTGATCAGCCATGCCCGGCCCGTTCCCCTCGCCGGGTCGAAACCCGAGCATCGTGTCCATACCTCGGTGAAGCATTCCTGCAACACCTCCTCGGCCAGTGACCGGCTCTTGACGATCCTCACGATCACGGCCATGAGGATCCTCGACTGGTCCGTGAAGAGTTCCTCGAACGCCGCCGTCTCGCCCGCAGCGATCCTCACCAGCAGGTCACCGGTGGGCTCCGCCGGTGCGGATCCTGCCGACCCAGACCCTGCAGACCCGGAGTCTGCCGACCCGGACCCTGCCGACCCGGACTCCACCGGTGGCGTGGGGGCCGGGTGTCGGGATTCTGGTGCAGACCCTGGGGGTCCTGGTCGAAACGCCGTCGGATCGTGTGAACTCATGGACCAATCTTCTCATCCCCCGACCGATGACTGACACGCTCGTCGGTGGGTGAGGGAGGAAAGAGGGGTGGCCAGGGACCGATCGGGGTATCAGTGATCGGTCCCTGGCCGGTACTGCGAGGGGTCTGGGATGTCAGTCCTTGGGCATCATGACACTGTCGACCATGTACACGGTGGCGTTGGCGGTCTTGACTCCGCCGCAGACCAGACCGGCATCGTCGAACTTCATGTCCTCGCCCTCACCGGAAACAGTGACCTTCGAGCCTTCGACGGTCTCGTGCTCACCGGCGATCTCGTCGGGGCTCAGCTGTCCGGGGATGACGTGGTAGGTCAGGACCTTTGTGAGCATGTCCGAGTCCTTGGCCAGGGCATCGAGGTCGTCCTTGGGTACGGCGGCGAACGCGTCATCGACCGGGGCGATGACAGTGAACTCGTCACCATTGAGGGTATCGACGAGATCGACATCCGGGTTGAGTTCACCCGAGACGGCCTTCGTCAGGGTGGTGAGCATCGGGTTGTTCGATGCCGCGGTCGCGACCGGGTCCTGGGCCATTCCTTCGACCGAGCCCCCACCGTCGGGGTTTTCCTCGGCGTAGGTCGAGCAGCCGGAGCCGACGAGGTCGCCACCGGCCATCGAAGCGTCACCGGATTCCTCGGGCATCTGGGACTCAGCGGCCTGGGATTCGGTGCTGGAGGATTCGGAACCGGAGTCCTCGCTGCCGGAGTCCATGCCTCCGCAGCCGGAGAGGGCCAGGAGTCCGATTGCGCCGGCTGAGAGGATGGTTGCGGTACGTGTGCGAAGCATTGTTTTCATTGTTCTTCTCCTTGTCAACAGTGGTGCGTATCGGCGCACAGCTGTGAAGTAGTCTCCATTGCCTGCTGTGTACTGGGTATTCGCAGCGGGTGCGGTCCTGGATGGGTGGATCGGTGAGAAAGTTGAGAAATTCTTCGCCGAGACGGTTCCGCCCTTCCCGACGGACGCGCAGGACGGGGCATTCCCCTTCACTCAACACGGAACTGGATGTGATGGTGTCCGGTGGCCGAGTTCGGGATCGAATCCCGGCGCTTCGCGGTCTGCACGGTGCCGTCCTTGTCCGTGGCGCGCACGGTCAGGGTGTGGGAGCCCGGCTCCACCTCGGCGAATTCGGCCCGCCACTGCCGCCAGGTGTCGATGGAGACCTCCTCGGCGAGCTCGGTCTTCGTCCAGTCGCCGTCGTCGAGTCTGACTTCGACGGTCTCGATCCCGGACCGCTGTGCCCATGCGGTGCCGCCGACCCGGATGTCGCCCGCGGCGACCTTGGCCAGGGGTTTGGGCACCTCGATGCGGGAGGCGACGAGGATGGGCGCCTTGGCGTCCCACCCGCGGTCGGTCCAGTAGGCGGTCTTTTCGTCGAAGCGGGTGACCTCGAGCTCGGTCACCCATTTGGTCGCGGACACGAATCCGTAGAGCCCGGGCACGACGAGCCTGGCCGGGAACCCGTGTTCGGGCACAAGCGGCTGCCCATTCATCCCCACGGCCAGCAGGGA
The DNA here is from genome assembly GCF_047300845.1 of Brevibacterium sp. GP-SGM9. Classification (NCBI taxonomy): domain Bacteria; kingdom Bacillati; phylum Actinomycetota; class Actinomycetes; order Micrococcales; family Brevibacteriaceae; genus Brevibacterium; species Brevibacterium sp. GP-SGM9. The sequence goes on from NZ_CP178563.1 coordinate 2,690,072, forward strand.
CTCACGATCATCGCGCAGCGCTTCGATCGGCGTCGAGGCGGTGAAGCCGTCGAAGGAATGGGACAGCACCATATCGGCATCCTGGTGGGGCCGGGCCCGGGCGAGGAGTTCACGGACGGGGAAGCCGAGCCAGGTCGCATTCCCGACGAGCTCACCTCCGACAGGGTTGGAGACGCAGGTGAGAGTGATGTGATGCTCCTCGAGGGGAAGGTCGAGGAGTTCGTCCATCGTCAGGGTGACCTCGTTCTCGACCATGCCGTGAATGCGCAGCGACCATTCCTCGGGGTCGATGACCGGGGGAGCAAGCACCGTGTCGATGCGGTAGAAGTCCTTCGCCTCGGTGACGAAGGGAACGGTGCCTTCGACATCGGCGCTTGCCGAGGCGGGGATCGGGGAAGCCTTCTTCGCAGGGTCGGGCAGGACGAGTTTGGCCACTGCCGCTCCTGCGTCCTGGGCGAGGGAGACGACGGTCTGACCGGCGGCGATGCTCGCGGCGCCGATCGCACCGAGGGTGCCGGCGAGGGTGAAGAAGCGTCGGCGGCTCAGCGGGTCGGGGGAGGTGGAGCCGTCGGGACCGGACTGGTCGTGGTCGGAACGGCGGGCCGCCTCGGCGGGGACGACGAACTCGCTCGCCTCGGCGGGGACGGTGAACCCACCGAACCGGAAGAGCACGATGAAGGTCGCGATGCCGGCGGCAAGACCGATGAGCGTGGGGACGAGGTCGAGGATTCCGGCCTCGGGGCGGAGGGCGATGACGACGGCAGGCACGAGCCCGGCGACGATCAACAACAGGAGAGCCAGCCGCCGGCGAGACACGGCCAGGGCCCCGATGAGCCCGCCGAGGACCAGCGCACCGAGTCCCGTGGACAGGACGAGGACGAGCTTGTCGTTCTCCCCGAACAGGGCGATGACGGGTTTGATGGCCGCCGGGGGAGCCAGGGGGATGATCGCCTGGCCCAAGGTGAGCAGCGGGGCCGCGCTCGGGCTGAAGGCGCGCGCGATGAGATCGGCGAGCCCGAACAGGACGAGCGTGGAGGCCATGCCGGCGACCGCACCGCGGATGCGGCGGAGCACACGATGTTTTCGGTTCATGCGAATCATTCGGAGCGAAGGCCGAAACGGATGACTGTGGGAATTCCGAGAGTCCTGTGAACGCCCTTCAGAGCCGCCGAGTCACGTCGCGTTCACAAAAGGCTCAGTGACCTTGTTGCCAAGCTGTCGTAAAATGAAGCAATGACTGAGAATCCTGGATACGCACAGCCGCAGGCTCCGAGCGGCGACTCGGATGAGCCGAAGAGCGCCAGCGCCCCCCTCTACACCGCCAAGGTCGAGAACCTCGGTGGGACCTCGGGTGAGGTGCGCGTCGAAGACGGGCTGACTCTGGCCACCGCCCCGACCTCGCACCTCGATCAGGGCAGCAACCCGGAGCAGTTCCTCGCGATGGCCTGGTCCACCTGCCTCGGCGAGACCCTCAAGGTCGTGCTCGCCGTCAACGAACTCGATGCCCTCTCCCGCGTGCGTGTCGAGGTCGACCTGCACAAAGAGGCCTCGGGCAACGGCTTCTACTTCGCGCCGCGTGCGTTCATCTCCATCGAGGGAGTCTCGGACGAAGACGCCGAGAAGTACGCGGCCAGGGCCCACGCCCGCTGCCCGATCTCGAAGCTGCTGATGGGCAAGGGCAGCCCGAGCGTGGAGATCGAGACCTACAAGAACCCGGACAACTTCCAGCTCAGCTGAGCGGCTCAGCCGGATATCGCCGAGGCACGTGGACCCAGGTCTGCGTGCCTTCGTCGTCCCCGGCGAGGTGGAATGCATCACGAACCGGGTGACGGGCCGGGACACTACAGTGGAGGCAGCGCCGCCCGCGGAGCCGGGCGGACCCTGAGCCAGCCGAACCCGGGAGCCGTTGTGGAACTGAACATGCAGGAGATCATCTTCCTCGCACTCGACCTCACAGGCACCTTCGTCTTCGCGGTCTCCGGTGTGCTGTTGGCGGCCCGGCGGGGCTTCGACATCACCGGCGGTCTGGTGCTCGGCACGATGACGGGCATCGGCGGGGGCATGATCCGCGATGTCCTCCTGGACCGGGTGCCGAACGCCCTCGGCCAGCCGATCTACCTCGCCCCACCGCTCATCGCGACCCTGCTCGTCTACATCATCGGCCAGTACGTCTCGCGCGCCCGGATCTGGATTGTCGCCTTCGACGCGATGGGTCTCGGGCTCTTCAGCGTCACGGGGACGACGATCGCGCTCAGCGTCGGCGCGAACTATCCGGCCGCGCTGCTCATGGGCGCGCTGACCGCGTGCGGCGGTGGGCTCATGCGCGATGCGGTGGCCAGCGAGGACCCCGCGATCTTCCGCGGCACCGACCTCTACCTCATCCCGGCCCTGTTCGGATCCGGCCTGACCATCCTCGCCGAGGTGACCGGACTGCTGAACGGGATCACCTCCCTGCTCATCGCGGCTGCCGCCTTCGCCTTCCGGATGCTCGCCTGGAGGCTGCAGTGGAGGGTGCCGCAGCCGATGCGCTCGTGGTCCTACCGTGAGACCGGAAAGCGGATGAAGAAGCTGCCTTCGGTGTTCCGGAAACCGGACTGAGGTGCGGCGGTCGGAGGCTCGACCGGGTCGGGCCGATCCCTGACACAGATCTGCCACATTCTCTGCACCACAGGGGACCCTGCCTACTGAGAAGATGAGTCCATGAGTGATTCCCTCCCCGCCCCACCTCCCGAAGAGCCCGTGCCGACCTGGGCGCGCGACTATCTGCGCGTCATCGGCATCTCCGTGTTCGCCGTGCTCTTCCTGACTCTGCTCATCGGACTCGCCGGGACCGGTCTTCTGCGGAAGAACATTGCCACCGACCCCGTGGCAGGCGATGGGCTGTGGGCGGGAATCTGTGCGGGACTGCTCGTGCTGCTGTTTCCCTTCCTGTTCTTCGAACAGGCCCGCAGAGACTCGGGATTTCGGCGCTCCGGGCTCGTGCCTCTGCTGCTCCTCGGAATCCTCACCGTCTCGGTGATCGGGGTGCTGGCGATGATGACCTGGCCATTCATCCTCGGAGATCGTGCGATGCCCGGCACCGTGGCCGCCGAGCTGACCACGGACCCGGCCGGCATCTTTCTCGTTCTCCTCTTCCTCCTCGCTGCGACGGCGTGGAACACCTGCCTCGTGATGAACATGATCATCTTCGGCTGGAAGGGCGCGCTCGTCCTGATTCTGCCCTTCCTCGGCATGGTCTTCCTCATCGAATTCGCCGGCATCAACATATTCGAGAACCCGCCGAGCACCACCGGCATTCTCCTCTGGGGCGCGCTCGCCCTCGTCGGTCTCGTGGTGCTGGGGGTCTTCGGTGCCCTGCGCAATGTCATCGACCGGCCGCCACAACAGGCGACCGAAGCCGAACGAGCCGAGTTCACGAGCCTCTATTGGGAAGAGCGCAACCGATACGGACATGGAGACGGGATGCGGCTGCCGGGAATCGATTCCCACCAGCCGCCCCAGCCGACTCCGTCGCCCCAGCCGACTCCGTCGCAATTGCCGCCTCGACCGTCACAGCCGCCTCGGGGGCCTCAGCCGCAACAGCCGCCTCGCGGGCCGCGCGGCTGAAGCTCCGCGGCTGAAGCCTCGTGATTGGAGCCGAGGCTCGGCATGCCGTTCAGAGAATCGGCGCCGAGGACCTCGCTCCGGTCAGTGAGGAGACAGCCCGGGCGAGTTCGTCCGAGATCTCCTTGATCGCCGAGGCGGTGCCCGGTGCGCTCACCGTGCCCTTCTCGATCGCCCTGATTCGCTTGGCGACCTGCGGATTCCACGGCAGGTCCGGAGCGAGGAGCGAATAGACGCGGCAGGCCGAGAGCAGACCGATGAGCGCGGCACCGCGCAGATCTGGTCGCCCGTCGCCGGTGAGCACGTGGCCCTCGGCGGTGACGATGTCACTGATGCGAGAGCCGAGCCGGACCCGCAGGTGGGGTTGTCGCAGCGGCCACCTCGTCGCCGGGATGAGGCCGAGCCGTCTCTTCGTCTGTCGGTCGACGATCTCTCTGTGCGAGAGCCGCTCGAGCACGAGCTCCTTCAGCCCGGTTTCGAGCGAATCGATGAGAGTGGGGATGAGGGTCCGGGCCGAATACTCCTTCCGACCGAACGACTCGAGCGCCAGGGCGAGCAGAGGATCGATCGCAGTCGCATCGCGCTGCGCACGGATGAGCGTGCCCTTCGTCCTGTGATGGGAATGGACCTCGAGGTGCTCGAGATGTGCGAGTTCGACGAGCACGGCTCCTGCCAGGGCATAGTCGAGAACTGCCGCTCCGGCGACCGAATTTCCGTCCTCGGACAGGAGCAGCAGCATGAGGTCTTCGACAATGAGCAGGTCTTCGTTCATCGCGATGCCTTCCGCTCTCCTCCTCCAGTTTAGTGGAGCCGAGGGCAGGACCCCAGGATTGTGTGGACGCTCGGCCCCCTGCCTGCAAAGATGAAGGCATGAGCACGGAGATGAAGTCATGAGTGAGAAGACGGACCTCGGCTGGTCGGAGGATCCCGCACCGCTGCTGCGAGTCGACGACGGCTTCCGCCTCGACGAGGTCGATCCGCATTCGACTCCCGGCTATGAGGGAAACAAGAAGTCCGGCCGCAGGGACCTCCAATACTGCACCGGTGAGCTCGACGACCTCCAGGAGCGACTCTTCGCCGCCCACCATGACGAGGAGTCCGGCCCGGCTGTCCTCCTCGTCCTCCAGGCGATGGACACGGCGGGCAAGGGCGGAATCGTCCGCCACGTCGTCGGCTCGGTCGATCCGCAGGGCATCGAACTCGCGGCCTTCAAGAAGCCCAGCAAGGAGGAACTCGCGCACGACTTCCTGTGGCGCATCCGTCCGCGTGTCCCCGGGCCCGGCATGATCGGCGTCTTCGACCGCTCCCATTACGAGGACGTGCTCATCGGGAAGGTCCGCGAACTCGCCGACGAGGCCGAGATCGAGCGCCGCTACGAGGCCATCAACGCCTTCGAAGCCGAACTCGCCGAGGCGGGGGTGCGGATCATCAAGGTCATGCTCCACATCTCCCCGGACGAGCAGAAGGACCGGCTCATGGAGCGCCTCGATCGCCCCGACAAGCACTGGAAGTACAACCCCGGCGACGTGGACGAACGCCTCCTGTGGCCGGACTACATGCAGGCGTATCAGACCGCCTTCGAACGCACCTCCACCGAGGCGGCCCCGTGGTACGTCATCCCCGCCGACCGCAAATGGTATGCCCGACTCGCGGTCCAACGCCTGCTGCTCGGCGCCCTGCGGGAGATCGACCCGCAGTGGCCGGCCGCCGACTACGACGTCAGCGTCGAGCGGGAGAGGTTGGCCGAGAGCTGAGGCACCGCCTCGGCGCTGGGATGCTCAGTCACCAGACCAAGCAGCCGCCGGGTCGAGCAGCCGCCGGGTCGATCAGTCGCGGCGGATGCTGAAGTCGACCGTCGTCGGATGTTCGACGGTCCGGGAGACCGTGCAGTACTTGTCGTGGGAGAGGCCGACGAGCTTCTCGATGCGCGCATCGGCCTTGCGTCCCTCCTCGTCATCGGGGAAGGCCAGATCGAAGTCGAGGTGGACGTTCTCGAGTCGGGAGGCACCGTCCTCGTCGAGTTTGTCGGCATCGGCGTGCACGTCGAAGCGGGTCGGTTCGGTGTGCCGGCTGGTCACGGTGTCGACGTCGATCGAGGAGCAGCCCGCGACCGCCGCGAGCAGCAGCTCGACGGGTGTCATCAGGCCCTCACCGCGTCCGAATTCGACGCTGGCTCCGCTCGGTGCGGTGGCCCGGTAGTGGTTCTCGGCGATCCTGGTCAGTTCGATGCTGCGCTTGTCCTCACTCATGAGGCCATGATGCCAGATCCACGCCTCGCCATCACGGCCTGCGGTCGGGAGCTTCCTCGGTGGTCGGCAGGTTCGCCGCTTGCCAAGCCTCGAAGCCGCCGATGACATCGGCGGTGTTCGTCAGTCCCATCTGCCGCAGATTCCAGGCCGCCACCGACGACGAGTAGCCGTGCCGACAGATGAGGATCCACCGCCGGTCGAGACTGTCGGCCTCCGGAATGCGCCAGTCGAAGTCGGGATCGAGCCGCCAGGGCAGAACGGTCAAGTCGATGGCCAGAGACCCCGGAATCGACGGAGCGGCGTCGCGGTGGACGTCCGTGCGGACATCGACGATGATCGCGCCTCGGCGCTGTTCTTTCAGAGCTTGGACAGGACTCACCCGATCGATCGCGGAGCGGGCGCGGGAGAGCAGATCCATGGATCCTGTCGCACGTGGTGTTTCAGCGCTCACGCAGGGCAGGCCCTTCCAAACGCCACGGCTGTTTGGCTGCGCGGGGCGCACCGCGGCCGATTCGCTTCGGGGCGTGCACCGCCGGGCCGCCTCAGCCGGGTCGCATCAACCGGCATCGAAGTCGATCTCCTGCGCGGCTTCGACCTTCGCGGTGCGGCCCGGACCCGATTCGAAGCCCCAGTAGAGATTCGTATGAGAGACGACCTTCTCCGGTTCGGGCGCACCCCATTCGCTGAGATCTTCGGTGGTGTGCGCATCGGAGACGAGCGTGACATCGTAGCCGCGGGCAAAGCCGCCGTGGATGGTCGAGCGGATGCACGCATCGGACTGTGCCCCGGTGACGACGAGGTGTCCGATGTCCTTGGCGGAGAGGACCTCCTCGAAGTCGGTGTCCTCGAAAGTGTTGCCGTGGGTCTTCTCGACGATCGCCTCACCCGGTTCGGGTGAGAGTGCGTCGACGATCTGCCACTGCGGCGAATCGGTGGGCAGTTCGCCCGAGGTATGCCGGACCCAGATGACCTCCGTGTCCGCGTTGCGGGCGCGATCGACGAGGTCGGAGATCGTGGAGATCACCGACTCGGCGTTCCACGAGGCGTCCATGACTCCGGTCTGGACGTCGACGACGATGAGGGCGGAGTTCGGACGTTCGGATGCAGGAGTCGAGGTGGACTGCGGTGGGGTCGCGGTTGCGGACATGAGGATCCTCCTTGATCAGCTCCATCATCCACCCGGACGACGGCACGATCAAGGGTGCTTGCGCGGTCAGTGAGCGTGCCCGGTCAGGGCAGGACCGCCTCGGCGCGGGGAACGGCCTTCGCCGTTCGGGTGTGCTCAGGCGAGATCGCGGGCGGGCGCGCTCTTGCCGCGGCGAGCGGCGATGAACGAACGCACACCGGCGACGATGTAGACGATGAGCAGGACGAACGTGATCGTCGAGACGATGACGGCGGCGGGGCGTTCGGCGGTGCCGGCGAACAGATCGCCGAGCTTGAGCACGTTCATGAAGGTGCCGATGATGCCCAGCAGTGCGACGACGAGGGCGATGTGGATGCCGATCTTCGGACGTGAGAGGCCGATGATTCCGCAGATCAGGAGCACGACGCCGAGGATCGAGGGAATCAGGGCGGTCCAGCTGGCCATCCCGGTGACGAGCCAGCCGATGACTCCCATCAGGATGAGGATGATGGACAGGCCGATGGTGGTCTTCGCCATGAGTGCGTTCCTTATACGAGTGTGGGTGTGCTGCCCGCCGCGACACTGTGCACGGGCCTGCTCCGATTCTATCGGTGGGTCCGCAAAGTTCGGTTCCATGGTGCGGAACCTCACATCGGGCCGCCTCGGCGGAGTGCCAGAATGGCCAGGTGAGCGATAATCGAGACGATTCGGCCCAGGATCCGGGTCCGCGCCGATTCGGGGTGCTGCGCAGCTGCAAGACGGCACCGTACCTTGTCGGGTCCGGGATGGCGATGATGGGCGACAACATCGAGCATGTCATCACCTACTGGGTGCTGTGGCAGAAGTTCGAATCGCCGGCGCTCGTCGGCTTCCAGCTCATCAGCCATTGGCTGCCGTTCCTCCTGCTCTCCGTCTACGCCGGCTCCTTGGCCGAACGCTTCGATTGTCGACGCCTGATCCAGATCGGGCAGGGCCTGTTCATGCTGGTGTCGCTGTGCTGGGGGATCCTCTTCCTCACCGACTCCCTGCAGCTGTGGCAGGCCTGCGTCCTCCTCGTCATCCACGGGTTGGCCGGCTGCCTGTGGGGGCCGGCGGAGCAGATGATGCTCCACGACTTCGTCGACCGGTCCGAACTGCCGAGCGCGGTGCGGATGAACGCGACCTTCCGCAGCCTCGGCATCCTCTTCGGCCCCGTCGTCGGTTCGGCGCTGCTGCTCTTCTTCGGGCCGACCTGGGGCATCTTCATCAACATCGTCTTCTACCTGCCGCTGACGATCTTCCTCTTCCGCACCCCCTTCACCGGCCATATCCGCAGCGGCGGAGTGCGGACGGCGAGGACGACGCTCATGCAGTCGCTGCGGGTCCTCGTCGAGGTCCGCCACAACCGTTCGATCATCGGCATGCTGCTGCTCGCGGCACTCGCCTCGATCACCATCGGCGCCGTGCTGCAGACGTCCATGCCCGTCTTCGGCGGCCTGCTCACCGGGCCCGGAGGCGACAGCGACTTCACCTACGGAGTGCTGCTCTTGGCCATGGGCGCCGGGGGAGTGCTCGGCGGGTTCCTGCTCGAGGCCACCGGATGGGTGCGACCGACACCTGCGGCCGCGGCGGTCGCCGCTGCTGGACTGGGCGCCTCGGCGATCGTCTTCGCCTTCACCTCGCATCTGTGGCTGGCCGTGATCATGCTGCTCTTGGCCGGGGTCTGCAAGATCACCGCCGAATCCACGGAGATGGCGATCATCCAGCTCGAGGCGCCGACCCACATCCGCGGACGGGTGATCGGGTCCTATGCGACCTTCGGCCCCGGCATGCAGACCTTCTCCGGGGTCACGGTCGGCGTGCTGGGCACGATCGCCACGATCCCGGAGGCCGTGATGATCGGCGGGACCGTGCTGGCCATCGGGGCCGTCGGCATCGGCCTCTTCGCCGTCGCCGGGCGGAGGCGGACGTGACCCTCGGCCCGCCTCCGCCCCGTCCTCCCCAGCTACCCGACGGCGGCCCAGCCACCTGGCGCCAGGTGGCTGGGCCGCCGCGGCCGGAGTCTTGCGAGGCGCGAGCGGAGTCTGGTGAGGAACTGACCGGGGTGTCGTTCGGCTATGCACCGGTCAAGGGGACTCGGCACATCGTTCGACCGGATGCGGTCATCGACGCCCACGGGCCCGTCGACGACCGGCGCTACTGCCTCATCGACGTCGACCGCCGGCAGGTGCTCAAGACCGTGCAGAATCCCTCGCTCATCGGAATCCTCGCCTCCGTCCGTGGGGACGGCGGTGATGACGGTCAGGAACTCGAGCTGCGACTGCCCGACGGGAGGTCGGCCAGTGCGGTTCCCGCACCCACCGGTGAGACGCTGACCTGCGACTATTGGAAGCGGAAGGTCGAACTGACCGTGACCGAGGGTCCGCACGCAGCCCTGGCCTCGGACTGGCTCGGCCGGCCCGTCCGACTGGCTCGAGCACCCCGCGGGGACATCGTGTTCGGATCCCCGATCTCCATCGTCACCACCGCGTCCCTGCGTGACCTGGCTGCGCGCATCGATCATCCCGACCTCCTCGCCGAGGCGGCCCGGTTCCGTGCGACCGTCGTCGTCGACACCGATCAGCCCTACGTCGAGGAGACCTGGCAGGGCCAGGAGAAGATCCTCACCGGATCGTGCTTCGCGAACTCCGGTGTCACGGCGCTGCGGGTGCGCATCGGCGCAGCCATCCCGCGGTGCGCGGTCATGGATCTGCATCCGGTCACGGGTGAGCGCGGCCCTCGGCTGCTCAAGACCCTGGCCGGCTATCGGCCGAAGAACGAGGCGGGCGAACCCCTGTTCGGAGTCAACGCCGAGGTGGTGATAGCCACCTCGCCCACACGCAGGTGACGGGTGCCCAGCAACCTGGCGCGAGGTAGCTGGGCCGCCGTCGGGTAGTTGTGGAGGGTCAGATGACGGGTGATCAGGTGACGGCGCCGCGGACCTTGTGCTCTGGGGCATCCCACAGGCGATTGTCGAGGATGTCGCGCAGCGCTTCGACCGTGTCCCAGACCTCGGTGAAGCCGATATAGAGGGGCGTGAGACCGAAGCGCAGAACCTCGGGCTCCCGGTAGTCGCCGATGATGCCGCGGGCGATGAGCGCACTCATGATCGCGAAACCTTGCGGGTGTGTGATCGAGACCTGAGATCCTCGGTGGGCGTGCTCGCGTGGGGTGACGATCTCGATCGGATGCGCGGACAAGCGCGAATCCACGAGCTCGATGAACAGGTCGGAGAGTTCGAGGGATTTCGCCCGCACCGCCGCCATGTCCACGTGGGAGTAGATGTCGAGCCCGAGTTCGGCCACCGACATCGACACGATCCCCTGCGTCCCGGTGAGGTAGCGGCGGATGCCCTCGGCCGGCGCGTAGTCCGGCGACATCTCGAAGGGACGGTCGTGGCCCCACCAGCCCGAGAGCGGTTGGGTGAATCGGTTCGCCAGAGCCTCGGCGACCCAGATGAAAGCGGGCGATCCGGGCCCGCCGTTGAGGAATTTGTAGGTGCAGCCGATGGCCATGTCCGCACCCGATCCGGCCAGGTCGATCTCCAGCGCTCCGGCCGAATGGCACAGATCCCAGACCACCAGCGCCCCACCGGCATGGATCGCCGAGGTGGTCGATTCCATGTCGAAGAGGCGGCCGGTGCGGTAGTTCACGTGGGTGAGGACGACGAGGGCCACCTCGGCGGTCATCGTCGTGGGAAAGCCCGCCGTGACCTCTGCGTCGTCGACGAGCCGAACCTCGTAGCCGTCGCCGAGCTGCTCGGCCAGTCCTTGGAGCATGTAGATGTCGGAGGGGAAGTTCTCGCGCTGGGTGAGGATGACGCGACGCTCGGGGGCGTCGACGGCCTGCATCTTCAGTGCGGCCGACGCCGCCTTGAAGAGGTTGATCGAGGTGGTGTCGGTGACCACCGCGCTGCCGGCTCCGCCGCCGATCAGCCCCGCCACCTTGTCGCCGAGCTTCGCCGGCAGGTCCCACCAGCCGGCGGTGTTCCACGAGCCGATGAGGCCCGTGCCCCATTCGTCCTCGATCACCTCGCGGGCGCGTTCCGTCGCACCCTTGGTGCGCGGGCCCAGCGAATTGCCGTCGAGGTAGATCGTCTCGGGCGGGAGGAGGAACTCCTCGCGGAAGCCGCGGAGGGCATCGTCGGAGTCACGGAGTTCGCAGGAACGGCGGTCGGTGGTCGTCACGGTTGACCTTCCGGAGTGGAGAGAAGCTGATCGAGTGTTCGTACCTCAGGCTACATGTGACGCCGGCGAACCGAGCCGACCCTGCCCGGGCTTCCTCACACCCGTGAAGGCGAACTGACCCGACCCGGCCCGGTCTTCCTCACGCCCGTGACCGTTTGAGCAGCCACACGAAATAGGGTGCGCCGATCAGGGCGATCATCAGCCCCGCGGGCACCTGAGCAGGAGCGACGACTGTGCGCCCGATCGTGTCGGCGAGGCAGACGAGGGCCGCCCCGATGAGCAGCGAAACCGGGATCACCCGGCGATGATGTGAGCCGACGAGGAAACGTGCGAGATGCGGGGCGATGAGTCCCGCGAACCCGACGACGCCGATCGCGACCACGCTGACCGCCGCCAGCACGGCCGCCACCAACAGCACGCCGAGGCGGGTCGGCGCGGTCCTAATGCCGAGCAGCCGTGGGGTGTCCTCGTCGAGGGCGAGGATGTCGAGCCGTCGCGCACACAGCAGCATCGCCGGCACCGCGATGACCAGGGCGATCGTCACCGGGACGACGTCGGGCAGGGTCCGCCCATAGGTGGTGCCCGAGAGCCATGTGAACAGCCGTGGGGTCTCCCACGGGTCGACGCGCAGCAGCAGAAACGTCGTCATCGCGGTGATGGTGTAGCCGATTCCGATCCCGATGAGCACGAACCGCTCCGGCAGGAATCCGTCCTTCCACGACAGGGCGGCGACGAGGCCGAAGGTGAGCACGGATGCGATAAGCGCCCCGGTGATGAGCAGCGGCCGCGCACCGCCGAAGCCGGTGACGACGATGACCGCACCGAGACCGGCTCCAGCGGTGATGCCGAGCACCCCGGGCTCGGCCAGAGGATTGCGGACCGTCGACTGGACGAGGCACCCGGCCAGGCCGAGGGCGGCACCGGCGAGGCAGGCGGCGATGGTCCGCGGCAGCCGTTCGTTGAAGGCCCGGTCGACGAGCGCCGGCGCCTGGTCGCCCAGCCAGAGCTGAATATCGCCGAGGCGCAGCCACATGCTGCCTGCGAGCAGACCGAGCACGAGCATCCCGAGCACCGTGAGGATGCCGATGGTCAGGATGAGACCGAATCGGCGGCGGGTCCGCAGGGGAGTGCGCAGGCCGCTGCCTCCGACGCCCCCGCCTCGTGCCGAGCCCGCATCGCGCAGCCGCATCGCGAGGACGATGATGAGCAGTCCGCCGAGCATCGCGGTGGGGGTCCCGGTGGGAATCGACGCGGCGCCCTGAGCCCCGAGCATCGCGCGGATGATCGCATCGGCGAGGACGATGAGCAGCGCTCCCAGCAGCCCGGAGACCGGCAGCAGCAGAATATGCCTGCCGAGGACTCTGACCCGGGAGGCGATGAGGTGGGCGAGCACGGGTGCACCGAGTCCGACGAAGGCGATCGGCCCGGCCAGGGTCACCGAGGTGGCCGTGAGGATCACGCCGCAGAGGATCGCTGCGAACCGCGTGGTCCGCACCGAGATCCCCAGCGAGGAGGCGGCATCATCGCCGAGGGCGAGCACGTCGAGGCGTCGGGTCAGCAGCAGTGAGACGCCGAGGGTGACGGCGATGACCGGTGCCGCACGCAGGGAGGCGTCGATGCTCAGCTGGGCGAGCGACCCGTTGCCCCAGGCGTAGAGGCCGACGGTGTTCTCCTTGAACAGGATGAGCAGCAGCCCGGTCCCGGCGTCGAGGGCCATGGCGATCGCCGACCCCGCGAGGATGATGCGGGTGGTCTCCGTGCTCACGGCCCGCCCGGCCAGGCCGAGCACCGCGCCGGCGGCGATCAGCCCGCCGAGCGCGGCACTCGCACTCGAAGCCCACAGCGGCAGGGTCAGCCCGAGGGCCGCGAGCAGGGTGAGGGCGAAATGCGACCCGGCAGCCACGGCCAAGGTGTCCGGTGAGGCGAGCAGATTGCGGGTCACCGACTGCAGCAGCGCCCCGGCGATTCCCAGCGCCGCTCCGACGAGGATCCCGGCGGCCAGACGCGGCAGTCGGGATCCCGCGAAGATCTCGGACACCGGCACGCCGCCGATGTGCGAATCCTCGCCGAGGAGGCCGGAGACCAGTCCGCCGACGCTCAGTCCCGAGGTTCCCTGGGTCAGATGCCAGAGCCCGGCGGCGACGAGGGCGAGGACCGCGGCGACGAGGACCGCGCCGGCGGCTGCGATGCCCGCGGCCTTCGACGGTGCGGCGGGACCGGCCGTATCGGCAGGGCCGGGCGCATCAGCGGGACCAGCCGCACCTCCGTCGACGGGATCCGCGGCGGTCATCGCGGCCGGGGCCTGCCTGCTCGGTGTTTGTCTCACTCTCCTGTCAGGAGATCAGCGTAGGCGTCGACGGCCTGCTGGGTCGAGCGCGGACCGCCGGCGCCCCAGACGACCGGGAACTCGTAGGCGCGTCCGTCCTTGACCGCAGGCAGGTTCTTCCAGATGCCGCTCTTCTCCAGCTCCTCGCCGTACCCGGATTCCGAGCCGTTGGCGTAGAAGAGGTTCGCGTCGCCGACCCCGGTCAGCCCTTCGACATCGGTCTGTGCGAGTCCGTAGTCGGCGTCGAGGCCGCCGGTGCCGTGAGACTTGTTGACCTTCTCGTCCCATGCCGGAGTCATTCCCAGCTCTTCGCCGAGCTGGGTGAACAGGGCGCCTTCGGTGTAGGGGCGCAGGGTGAGGTTGCCTCCCTCGACCCAGCCGTCGAAGAACACGAAGTCCTTGGTGGGCATATCGACCTTCGCGACATCGGCCTTCCGCTCGGTGAGGTGCTCGTCGAATTCGGTGAGCACCTGATCGGCGCGTGCGGTGCGGCCGGTCGCCTCGGCGACGAGTGAGAACACGCTCTTGACGTTGCCGATGGGATCCTCGGGGTCGTTGCCGCGGGCGATGACGACGGGCACGCCCTGCTTCTCGAGCTGGTCGAGGATCTCCTCGTCCTTGCTGAAGCCCTCGATGATGATGAGATCGGGGTCTTCGGCATAGAGGGCGTCGAGGTCGGGTTCCTCGCGGGTGCCGATATCGGCCACGCCTTCCGGCAGCTTCTCCGCCGACACCCAGGTCGAATAGCCTTCCGGATCGGCCACGGCCACCGGGGTCACGCACAGCGACAGGGCGTCTTCGACCTCCTGCCATTCGAGAATGGCGACGCGTTCTGCAGGTTTGTCGAGCTTGACGGTGCGGCCGACCCCGTCCTCGAGCTCGACGGGACCGGTCGAGGTCTCCGTGGTGTCCTCGGCACAGCTCTCGGACGCCGGTGCGGAGTCGACGCTGTCGGCCTCACCCACCGAGGTGGTGCCGCAGCCGGCGGTGAGTGCCAGTGCGAGGGTGCCGATTCCCAGTCCCGTGAGCCGACGCAGATGTCTCAAGTTCAGTCCTCATTTCGATGCTGCCCGGCCGAATGCCCGGCGATGACATTAGGTGAGTCTAAGCTCAGTTCGAACTGTCTGCAATGAGGAGAAATGGACCATTAATACGCGAAATCGGACAGGCGAGAGCAGGTCCTTCGGGGCGGAGGGAGCGTCCCGATCAGGGCCCGTGACTGCTCCCGGCAGCTACCCTTGGGGGCGCCTGCGTCGTCGATCCTATGAAGGTCCCCGGTGTCGACCCCATGACGCGTTTGAAGACGTCGATGAACGAGCTCGGGCGGGCATAGCCGAGGCGTTCTGAGATCTCGTTGACGCTGCATCCCGCGCCCAACAGCTCGAGGGCGTGATGGATCCTCACCTGCGCTCGCCACTGCTGGAACGACAGTCCTGTGGCGGCCCGGAAGGCCCTGCTGACAGTCCGCACGCTCACGCCCAGCTGACGAGCCCAATCCTCGATCGACCGTTCGTCGCCGGGATCGTCGAGGAGGGTCTGGGCGATCGTCCTCACGTGCCCGGTCTCGGGCAGTCGCACGGCCAGCTGCTGCTCGGTGGGTTCGAGGACGTCGAAGACCACCGCCTCGGCGCGGGTCCGTTGCTCGGCGCCGAGGTCCTCACGGCTGAGGTGGACGAGCAGGGCCTGGAGCATCGGCACCATGGCGACCGCGGTCGCCGAGGCAAAGGTCGAGGAGTCGAAGGTCTCCGGAGCATTCTCGGTCGAGAAGAAGGCGTTGTAGAGTTCGATCCCCGCCGTCAGTCTGCCCGAATGGGAGACTCCCGCGGGCACCCACAAACCGTAGCCTTCGGTGATCGTGAACACGCGATCGTCGATCCGCGCGGTCATCGTGCCCCTGCGGACCCAGACGAGTTCGTGAGCGGGATGCCGGTGGGGCTTCCACCGTGTCGGCTCCGGGACGAAGTGGGTTTCGGAGATGATGCGGAAGGCGCCGTCGGCATCGGGCGGCAGCGGATAGGTGCGCCCGACGAGCGGCCGGGCCATCAGCCCGCCTCGGCGCCGATGACCTCGAGGACGGCCGGACCGTAGCGGTCGAGCTTCTTCAGGCCCACCCCGCTGATCTGACCGAGCTCGTCGATCGTCGACGGCTTGGCCTCGACGATTCCGTACAGGGTGGCATCGGGGAAGACCACATAGGCGGGGACTCCCTGCTCCTTCGCCTGCTCGCCGCGCCAGGCCCGCAGGGCCTCGAACAGGGACGCCTCGGCAGGGTCGAGCGCGACCTCGGGGCCACCTCGGCGCTTGGCTCCGGTCTTCTTGCCCCCGGTTCTCTTCGGATCCACGCGCAGCGAGATCTCGGTCTCGCCGCGCAACACCGGCCCGGCCTCCTCGCCGACGACGAGGACTCCGTAGTCACCGTGGGATTCGAGCAGTCCGCGGGCGAGGACCTGGCGGATGACGGTCTTCCACTCGGCCTCGGACAGGTCGGATCCCACGCCCCAGACGCTCAGGCTCGCATGGTCGGCGGACCGGGAGCGATCATTGTCGTTGCCGCGCAGCACATCGATGACCTGACCGGAGCCGAAGCGCTGTCCGCGTTCCCGGTCGAGTCGGATGACGGCCGACAGCAGCTTCTGCACGGCCACGGTCGCGTCCCAGGTCACAGGTGGTGTGATGCAGGTGTCGCAGTTGCCGCAGGGTTCGGATTCCTCGTCGAAGTAGCGCAGCAGCTGGACGCGTCGGCAGTCGACGGTCTCGCACAATGCGAGCATCGAATCGAGGTGGCTCATCGCCCGGCGGCGAAAGGCCAGATCGCCCTCTCCGGATTCGATGAGGCGACGTTGGGAGACGACATCGCCGAGGCCGTAGACCATCCACGCGTCCGCGGGCAGACCGTCACGGCCGGCGCGACCGGTCTCCTGGTAGTAGCCTTCGACGGACCGCGGCAGGTCGAGGTGGGCGACGAAGCGGACGTCGGGTTTGTCGATGCCCATGCCGAAGGCGATGGTCGCGACCATGACGATGCCGTCCTCGCGGAGGAATCTCGCCTGGTTCTCGGCGCGCACTTCGGAAGGCAGGCCCGCATGGTAGGGCAGGGCGGTGACGCCTCTGGCCGCGAGCGCCTCGGCGAGCTGGTCGACCCCGCGGCGGGACAGGCAGTACACGATGCCCGAGTCGCCGGGATGTTCGGTGCTGATGAAGCTCATCAGCTGGGAGCGGGCAGAGGCCTTCGGTTCGATCCGGTAGGTGATATTGGGACGGTCGAAGCTCGCGACGAAGTGCTCGGCGTTCTCCAGGTGGAGACGTTCGGTCAGCTCCGCGTGGGTGGCCGGGGTGGCCGTGGCGGTCAGGGCGATGCGGGGGACGGTCGGGAAGCGCTCGGCCAGCACCCCGAGACCGAGGTAGTCGCTGCGGAAATCATGCCCCCACTGGGACACACAATGGGCCTCATCGATGGCGAACAGGGCGACCTGCGCCCGTTCGAGCAGCTGCATGGTCCGCGGCAGGACGAGGCGCTCGGGCGCGAGATAGAGCAGGTCGAGTTCACCGGCAAGCAGGGCGTTCTCGACGTTCTGCGCCTCCTCGAAGTCGAGGGAGGAGTTGAGATAGGCGGCCCGCACGCCGAGGTTGTCCAAAGCTGCGACCTGATCGGCCATGAGTGCGATGAGCGGAGAGATGACGATGCCGGTGCCCGCTCGCACGAGGCTCGGGATCTGATAGCACAGGGATTTTCCGCCGCCGGTGGGCATGAGCACGACCGCATCGCCGCCGCCGACGACCTGATCGACGACCGCGGCCTGCGTGCCCCGGAACTCCTCATAGCCGAAGACATCGTGGAGGACGTCGAGCGGCGAGGTCGTGGCGGCGGAGGTCATGATCCCCAGCCTAATGGACGCCCATGACGTGAATGTCGGCCCGGGCGGATCGACGGCGCCGGGGGATCGACGGCGCCGGGCGGATCGACGGCGCCGGGCCGGCAGCCTCGACCGGACCTCTTGCTTGGGCAGCGCCTAAGCCCGCGCGCCGAACCTGCGGAGCCCGAGCAGTCCCAAGGCGGACACCGCCGCGACCCCGATGGCGAAGATCGTCGTCGATCCGGCCAAGCCCGCCGAGGCGGCGAGCAGACCCGCACCGATCGCCGGCAGGGACATGGCGAAGTAGGCGACGACGAAGTACGAGGTGGTCGCCTCGGTGCGCCGCTGCGGCTCGGTGGCAGCGGCGATCGCCCGCATCCCGGTCATGAACAGCAGTCCCTGAGCGAGACCGGCGAGCACCGAGGAGGCGATGAGGATGCCCAGGGAGCTCACCTCGAGTGCGAGGATCAGCGCGGCCATGCTCACGATGATCGCGATCGACCCGAAGAGGATGAGAGCGCGATCGGCGAGGTTGCGGCAGATCATCTGGCCCGCCGCGGAGGAGCCGAAGAGCAGGAAGACCACGGTGCCGATGACCGCAGGGGACTCGATGTGGAGGGTCTGGCCCATGAAGTTCGGGGCGATCGCCGAATACAGTCCGCACACGGTGAAGCCGGTGATGGCACCCGGAGCTGCGGCCAGGAAGATCCGCCGCGACGTCGGTGGGACTCCCGGAAGCTGGAGGCGCAGGAGTCCCGAGTTCGGGCGGACGCGATCGCGGACGATGAGCAGCGCGAATCCGGCGATGACGAGCATGATCGCGTTGACGAGGAACGGTGTGAACAGTGGGCCGGGCAGGAAATGTGCCACCAGACCGGACATGAGGATGCCGAGTCCGAGTCCTCCCATGTTCGCCGCGGTGGCGACCGATGCGGCCAGGCGGTTGCGCCCCGGCGGCGCGTTCTCCATCACCGACACCGTGCCCGTGGCGGTGAAGATTCCGGCCGCCAGGCCCGAGAGGATGCGTCCCGCATAGAGCAGCCCCATGTTCGTGCCGACCATGAACATCACCGCCGAGGCGATCGAGAGGATCACGCCGGCTGCGAGCATGGGGCGACGGCCGAGGGCCTCGGAGAAACTACCGAAGAGCACGAGGGAGGCGATGACGCCGCCGGCATAGATCGCGAAGAGCACCGTCGTCTGCGTGTTGCCGAACCCGAACTCGACCTCGTACTGCGGGTAGAGCGGGGTCGGCAGGGTCGTGCCCATCATGACCACGGCGAAGACATACGCCGAGGCGGCCAGGCTCAGTCCCGTCCCCGGGGTCCGCGCGGTGCTCTCGGCTGCTGGCGCTTGGTCGATTCGGGGCGCCCCGTCGGTTCCGGGTGCCTCATTGGTCCCTGACGCCTCGGTGGCCTTGCGCTCGGGCATGGACTCTCCGTCTCTCATCGGTGGGCTGGGGGAACGGCAGTGATTGTACGCTTGAGTCAGCATGAGCGAGCGGATCCGGCGAATGCCGAGAAAGGGACGAACCTCATGAGACCAGCGACCGATCACGAGAACCCCTGCGACCATCAGAACGCCGGTCGAGAATCACATTCGTCCGAGCCTCGGTCCAGGCGCGCCGTCATCAGATCGGCGGGCGTGGCCGGAACCGTCGCGGTCATCGGCTCCTCGGCGGCGCTCACCTCGGCGTGCGGATCCGACGGTGGTGGAGGCGAGAGCGGCGGGAACGGCGGCGGGGCGCCGTCCGCAGATGCGAGCGTACCCAGCGGCGATGTGCCCGTCGGTTCGGGGACCGTCATCGACGAGACCTACGTCGTCACCCAGCCGCAGGAAGGCGAATTCCACGCCTTCTCCTCGGTCTGCACCCACCAGGGATGCCAGGTCCGCACGGTCACCGAGGACAAGATCACCTGCCCGTGTCACTCCTCGCAGTTCTCGACGACCACTGGCGAGGTGCTCGCCGGACCGGCGACCGACCCGCTGGCCGAGTACTCCGTGTCAGAAGCGGACGGTACGCTGACGATCTCAGGATCGTGAGGGGTCTGTCGGTTTGCGCTGCGGGGCCTCGCCTCACCCGAGCAGCAGTCCCGGCAGCACGAGCGCTCCGGCCACGACGAGCGCCAGCACGGCCGAGAACCCGAGCCCCGAGGCCTCGGACCGTCGGGCCTTCGCATCCTCGGCGCGCCACGGCAGGTCTGGCCACACCGTGACCGCCCTGTACGTGGTGAACACGCAGACGGCGATCACTGCGAACCAGATGTAGATGAACCAATCGGTCCAACCCCCGAAGGTCGCGATGAGGCGGACGAGGAGGATCATCAGCAGCGCGGTGGCGAGCCCGCCGAGCATGCCCATGCGGGTCCGCGCCCAGGTCGATCGCAGTGCGGTATAGGCTCCCCAGGCGACCAGGGCGGCGGCGACGATGGTTTGGACGAGTTCGGGATTCATGGTCGGGCTCCTGCCTGTTCGGACGACTGTTCGGAAGGCTGTGCATACGACTGCGAGGCGTCATCCGTCGAGATGAGATCCGCGGCTCCGTCGACCCAGTTCGCCGAGTCCGAGAGCACGATGATGCCCTGCTCGGACTTCGGGTCGAAGCCGAGGTAGGAGGCGTATCCGCCGGTGCCGCCGTTGTGCCAGGTGAGATCCGGGGTTCGGTTCGTCGTGGTCATCCACGCCCAGCCGATCCGGTCGGATTCGTCGAATTCCTCGCGAGGTTCGACCGCCTCGGCGCCGGGGGCCGTGCCATTCATCGTCGCCCGCAGCCAGAGACTCAGATCATGCGCGGTCGAACGGATCGCGCCGGCCGGTGCCGAACCGCCCAACGTCCAGGGCCCCGCAGGCAGGCCGGAGGCGGTGTATCCGTGGGACAGACCCTCCGGTGACGAAGGCACAGAGGTGTCGGTCATCCCCAGCGGTTCGGTGATCCGCTGCCGGACGAGCTCGCCGTAGTCCATGCCCGCCGCCTCGGCGACGGCCTGCCCGAGGACCGCGAACCCGAAGTTCGAGTACTCCGGTTTCTGCTCGCCCACATCGACGCCTTTCAGGCTGCTGACCAGGTCATTCGCATCCCCTTGGTAGGGGTCGGTGTGGAGATAGTTCGCCATGATGCTCGCCACGCCGTCGCCGAAGCTCAGCGCCGGCTCCTGGGCGGGCAGGCCCGAACGCTGCATCGCGATCGAGGACAGCGTCACCTCGGCGACGTCACCGTGCAGACTCGGCCAGATCTCGCCGAGGCGCGTGTCCTCGCTCAGTTCGCCGCGCTCGACCGCATCGGCGTAGAGGGCGGCGGTGAAGGTCTTCGTGATCGATCCGATCTCGAACTTCGTGTGCTCATCGGCCCCGGCTCCGGCCACGGTGACCTGATCGCCGTCGACCTTCGCAGCGGCGATGTGCTGCCAGTGCGCGCTACCGAGCGCCCCCTCGAGCTCACCCAACAGCGTCGGGTCTCCGGTCGGTTCGCCCTGGAATCCGCGGGGCAGAGGAGTGATGAGCAGGAGCAGCACGGCCACGATCGCGGCCGTGAGGATCGCGGTCAGCCGGCGCCGAGGCGGGGCCGGGGAATGCCTGTGATGCTGCGTTGGTGCGGTGGCGACGTTCATGGGTCCTCCAGGTGTGAGGGGTGCCGGATCGCTGGGCGGGTGTGGGATCAGTCAGCGGGTGCCGATGAGGACGAGGGTGAGCAGTGGGATGATCTTCTGGGCGGGCACGCGCCAATGCCCGCGCCGCGAGTTCTCGAGCCACCCGGCCCCGGCCAAGGCGTTGACGTGGTGGTAGATCTGCCCGGTGGTTCCGAAGCGCTCGTCCCGACCGAGTTCGGCGACCGTGGAGGCGCCCTCGTAGATCGCCTGCAGGAGTTCGAGACGGACGGGATTGCCGAGCGCGGCCAGGGTCGGGGCCGCCTCGGCGAAGCTGAGGTCGCCGAGCGACGCCGAGTCCAGACCGACCTGCCAGGAGACCGGGGCATCGGCGCCCGGGGGAGTCGTGTGTCCGGTGTAGGTGACCCCTCCCTCCTCGCCGAGGTGGTCGATGAGGCCGTTGAGCGCCCAGAAGGTGTCATCGCCGGCGGTCGGGCTGCCGGAAGCGCTGCCGTTCACTGCCGGAGCTTCGGGATCCGCCGGCGTCGTGCCTGACATCGTGCCCGACGTCGACGCGGACTCCAGAGCGGCGACCTTGCGCTCGAGCTCGGCCAGCCGATCCTGTAGACCGCTTCCTGATTGCGATGAGTTCATAGCCACATAATACACAGATTACGTAATTACGTAAATTGTCGAATTGAGCCGGATCGGACAGACGCGGACAAGACACCTAAAATGGTGCTGTGATGAGTACCGACGAACCGCGCACCGAGCCCACGCCATCGCGTGCCGATGCACTGCCCCAGACCATCCACGAAGCGAAGGTCCTCGGCGTGCCGATGATCGTCCGCGGCATTCTCGGCGTCATCTTCGGGCTCGCCACGGTCTTCTGGCCCCGTGACTCCCACGACCCCCGATTCCTGTCCCTGGGCACCGACGTCGTCGACTATCTCGCCATCGCCTACCTCGTGCTGTTCGCGCTGACTCTGGTCTTTCAGGGGCTGCGCTCGCCTTTGAGCGTGCGCACCGCCGTCTACGGGCAGGCCGTCATCACGATCCCGGCGATCGTCTTCCTCCTCCTCGCCGACGAACCCGCCGAGGTGCGCGCGGCCATCAGCATCTGGGCGCTGCTGCACGGGCTCATCGAGCTCTGGAACTACCGTCAGCTCAAGTCCCACCCGATGCCCTCGGACTTCCTCATCTCCGCCGGCTGCCATGTGCTGCTCGGAGTCATCCTCATCTTCGGCGCCGACTTCGACGCCCTGTGGATCCTCGGCTTCACCGGAGTCGCCGCCCTCATCGCCGGCGTCATCTTCATCATCGGCGGCTACTCCCGTCTGAGCAGGGCCAAGCTGGTGGCGGCCGCCGGTGCCGCGCAGACTTCCGCAGACGGCCCCGCGACCGGGTCCTCGACCGACCACGAGTCCGGACCCGACGACGAGCCCACTTCGCCCGAGAACGCGTCCTGAACGCAGAACGCTGCACCCGCCTCATCCACGACCCAGTCCGGTGACCACCGCCGGATCCACACCCACCGAACCGCGCCCCCCGACTCCACCAGATCCGCACCGATCCCACTCGAGAAGCCCGAGGTGAGATGAGCACCGTCGACCATGACTACGAGAATGTGTCACCACTGACTCCGATCGCCGCCTCGGTCAGCTCCTCGGGGCTGCTCGGCGACCTTGCGGAGGCGAGCCGCAAACTCGACCCCGAACTCTTCCGCCGCCTCTTCGAGGTCTCTCGCTCACCGTCCCTGCTCATCGCCACCGACTATGACGGGACCATCGCCCCCATCGTCGAGGTGCCCAGTCAGGCCTTCCCGCTGGAGAGCTCGGTCGACTCGCTGCGCGCGCTCGCCCTGCTGCCGTCCACCTCGGCGGGGGTGATCTCCGGACGCAGCCTGCGCGACCTCGCGGCGATGTCGCGGCTGCCCCGCGAGGTCCACCTCTTCGGCTCCCACGGCGGAGAGACGGACACGGTCGCCGTCGATGCCCTCGACGAGGCGCAGCGCACGGCGCTGACCGGGCTGCGCCGCGACATCTTCCGCGATCTTCCGACCGAGATCATCGAGCACAAGACCACCGGCGCCGCCGTTCACCTGCGCGGACTCGACGAGGCACAGCGCCGCAGCGTCGAAGCCGTCATCGACGAACTGGTCAACACCCACGCGATCTTCCCGACCCGCGGCAAGCAGGTCGTCGACCTCGCCGTCGTGCCCTCCTCGAAGGCCGATGCGCTCACCCGACTGCGCGCCCAGACCGGCTCTGAGGTTGTCGTATTCATCGGCGACGACACCGCCGACGAGTTCGCCCTCGAAACCCTCGGAGAGTCCGACCTCGGTCTCAAGGTCGGACACGAACCGGCCGAGACCCACGCGGACTTCCGCCTCGGCTCCCCGGACGAGGTCTCCGTCGCCCTCGCCGCGGTCTATGAGCTGCGCAAATCCTGGCTGTTCGGGCGTCGCGCGACGCCGATCCACCGTCACAGTCTGCTCGGCAACGGGCAGTCCACGGCACTGGTCGACCCGTTCGGCAGCATCTGCTGGATGCCGCACCCGCTGCCGCACTCGGCGTCGATGTTCTCGGAGATCCTCGGCACCGAGGCGGCCGGATTCTTCGCGGTCGCGCCCGAGCCCGGCACGGCCCCGCTGACCCAGCGCTACGTCACGCACTCGACGCTGCTCGAGACCCGTTGGCCGGGGCTGAACTGCCTCGACTACCTGGCTCCGGTCGATGCGAACAGCGACGACACCATCGTCGTCCGCGTGCTCACCGGCGACGTTCCCACCCGGATCCGCTTCGCCCCGCGTCTTGACTATGCGACGGTGCCGACCCGGATGGTTGCGACCGCCGATGGGGTGCGAGTGCTCGGGACCGCCGAGCCGATCAGCCTCATCGCCCCTGGCGTCGACTTCGAGATCGTCGAGACCGGGCAGTCCCACACCGCCGAAGCCCTCGTCGTGCCCTCCGAGATGCCCGGGGGCTCCGTGGTGCTCATCCTCGCCTGCGGCACCGGCACGGGCGATGCCAGATACATGGCCTCGGGCGGTGAGCATCATGTGCGGGAGCGGGCGCTGAACTTCTGGACGAACTGGGTCGACACCCTCTCCATCCCGGGGCACCACCGCGAAGAGGTGATCCGCTCGGCGATCACCCTGCGGGCCCTGTGCCACGAACCGACCGGCGGGGTGCTCGCAGCCCCGACGACCTCTCTGCCGGAGGGTATCGGCGGCGTCCGCAACTGGGACTACCGCTACACCTGGCTGCGCGACGGCTCGATGACCGTGCGCGCGCTGCTCTCGCTCGGTTCGACCGGTGAGGCCGAGGGCTTCCTGTCCTGGCTGTCCGGGATCATGTCCCGCACGGTCTCACCCGAACAGCTGCATCCGCTCTACGCCGTCGACGGCTCGGCCCTGACCACCGAGGCGGTGCTCGCGCATCTGCCCGGATACGCCGGATCCCGGCCGGTGCGGGTGGGCAATGCCGCCGAACACCAGGTCCAACTCGACGTGTTCGGGCCGGTCACGGAACTCCTCGACGAACTCAGCGAGCACCTCGGCGACCTGCCGGAGGCCTATTGGACCCTGACCTGTCAGATGGTCGAGGCCGTGGGCAAGCGGTGGTTCGAGGCCGATCACGGGATCTGGGAGGCCAGGCGGGCGCCGAAGCACAACGTCTACACGCGGGTGATGTGCTGGGTCACGGTCGATCGTGCCCTGCGGATCGCCGAACGCTTCGAGCGGGAGATCCCCGGTGCCTGGCGGCAGCTGCGTGAGCAGATCGCCCAGGACGTGCTCACGCACGGCTTCAACGAGTCCGTCGGCGCGTTCACCGTGGCCTATGGTGAGCCCGACCTCGACGCCGCGGCGCTGTTCGTGGGACTGAGCGGGCTGCTGCCGGCCGACGATCCGCGCTTCGTGGCCACCGTCGATGCGATCGAACGGGAGCTGCGGGTCGGCCCGACCGTCTTCCGCTACCGGTACGAGGACGGGCTGCCCGGACTCGAAGGCGGATTCCACATCTGCACGACCTGGCTGATCGAGGCGTTCATCAAGGTCGGCCGCGTCGATGACGCGTGGGATCTGTTCCGGCAGATGGACAATCTGCTCGGCCCCACGGGACTGCTCGCCGAGGAATACGACCCGGTCGCCGAGATGCACCTGGGCAACCATCCCCAGGCGTACTCGCACCTCGGCTACATCCGGGTCGCGCAGCTGCTCGACGAGTTCCGCCCGAGCTGAGGTCCGGGCTCGGGCGGGGCTCGGCTCACTCGACGAGGAGGGTGACCACCTCGGCGATGCAGGCTGGGCGCTCTTGGCCCTCGATCTCGATCACGTGCTTGAGGACGACCTGGGTGCCCTTGTCGCCCCGGGTGACCTCCTTGACGCTCACGGTGCCGCGCAGGCGGGAGTCGACGGTGACGGGCTGGGCGAAGCGGACCTTGTTGAGGCCGTAGTTGACGCGGATGGACACGCCTTCGATCGTGAAGATCTCGGAGGAGAACTTCGGGATCAGCGAAAGGGTGAAGAAGCCGTGGACGATGGTCGACCCGTAGGGGCCGTCGGCGGCGCGCTGCTCGTCGACGTGGATCCACTGGTGGTCGTCGGTGACATCGGCGAAGGTGTTGATCGCATCCTGGTCGATCGTTGTCCAGTCGGAGGAGCCGAGCTCCTCGCCGATGAGCGATTCGATCTCGTCGATGCCATTGAGTGTGCGCATGCCGGTTCTCCTTCGATCCTGGGTTCTCTGAACGGACATTCGATGGAGAATGCCGTCCTCTCGCACCTTACCGACTCGGATGCGACCGCGCGACGGGCTGTCCGGATATCGGTTAGCGTGGAAGACATGGTCCAGCCCCGCACACGGCCCGAGTCCCTCGGGTCAGAGACTCTGACCCAACCCCTTTCGCCGAGGTGGGTCGACCGTCCCGCAGGCTACCGAGACTTCGAATCCGCGTTCTTCGTCGGCCGCGGACGCGAGACTTTCGAACGCTGCGCCGAGGAGCTGCTGCACTGGGAGGTCAAGATCCGCAGCGGGTTCGACATCGCAGTCGATGGGGGAGCAGGTCGCGTCGCAGCCGGGCAGGAACCGACGATCTTCGTTCGGCTCGGACCCTTTCGGCTGCCCGAACCGGCCAGAGTCATCGAGGTCATCGACACCGCTGACCGGCGGGGCTTCACCTATGGGACGAAGCCCGGGCATCCGATCACGGGAGAAGAGTCCTTCATCCTCGTCCACAATGTCGACGGGCGGGTCTTCCTCGTGCTGCGCTCGGTCTCTCGGGCCGGATTCGGAATCTGGCGCCTCGGCGAGCCGTTCGTCCGCATCGCCCAGATCATCTACCGCCGACGCTACGCCCGCGCCCTGCGCTGACCGGCGCCGCTGCGCTCGCTGGCCCCGCTGGCCTCGCTGGAGCGACGGCCGTCGACTCGTCTTGCGGTGCCCGGACTCAGTGGCCTTTGATCTGCTTCCGGGCGGGGACGTACTCCCAGTGCCAGGGTTCGTACTTGCTCGACTTCGCCCAGTCCGGGTTCTCCCAGCCGTATTCCTCGCCGTGCTCGACCAGCCACTTCCACGGTCCGGACTTGCTCTCAGTACCTCCGCCGAGGTCGAGGGCGATTCCCCAGCCGTGCAGCGAGGTGCCGGCCTTCGCCGCGAGTCCCGGCTTGCGCCCGGCGACGGAGACCTGTCCCTCGAGATTGCGGTAGGAGTCGGTGATCTCGAACTCCTTGCCGGTGTCCTTCTTGTACGCGGCATTCATCTTGGCGAAGGACACGGCGGCGTCCGCGCGGAGCTGGTGGTCCTCGATGCCCAACTCGCAGAGCCACTCCTCGGGCAGCTCTCCATTGCTGGCCTGCTTGTCGAAGTCCTGCTTCGGATCGCAGCCGGGCAGGACGCTCTTGCTGATCGAGCGGCCGGCCGCCTCGGCGTTCTGCTGTTTGGCGCTCGGGGCTCCGACCTCGATGGAGGTCTTGCCGTCGGGATAGGAAGTGTGAGCTTCGACGGTCTCGGGGCTGATGGCTCCCGGCTCACTGGCCGCGGTGGAGTCGACCTTGACCTCGGAGCTGCCGCCGAGGTTGGCGAGCATCACAGCAGCGGTGGCCGCGCCGGCGAGAGAGACGGCGGTCAGCGTCGAGATCGTCGTGGCGCGCTGCTTGCGCACCGACCGCAGGAGGGTTCCGTCCGAGCCGCGTCGGCCCGCGGCGAGAGCACGCACCGAACCACGGCCGTTCTGCGGATCAGAGAGGGATTCTCGGGCCATCGCGTCTCGACGAGGCGAGCGGCCATCTGTGCGCGCCTCGGCGGCCATGGCGGCGCGGCGCGGAGAGAGCTCGGAATCGCCGGATGTCGCACGATTCGTGTTTCCTGCCGGCGGCTCGGGCTGCGTGTAAGTCAACTGCTCGGCGTACGCTGGAGCTGTCGGGCCGACCTGCGCGGGGGCCGGGGCGAAGGGCTCCTGGAATCGGGAGAGGTGCCGCGAGCTCTCGGGGCTCTTGGTGCCGATCGAGAAACGGGAGCGCCGTCGATGGAGGTCCCGCCGACGCACCGGTGCTTCTGCGGTCGAGGGATTCTCAGACATGACTCTCCGTGCTGGACGTGCTGGTTCGTGCGAAAGCGCCGGACGAAGCCGACGCCTGAAATCTTATGTCACAGAATCATAACGCCAATATATACAGATTGTCATATTCGGCGGATCTGCGGAAAGAGGAGCGCCTCACGGTCCCGTGGGGCCACCTCGGCGAGGGGACTTCAGCTGCTGCTGTCCTCGAGGTACTGCCGCAAGGCCAACTCCTGGGCTTCCTGCTCGGGGAAGACCACCTCGGTGCGGGCACCGCCGGTGACGGGATCGTTGCTGAAGATGAGCTGGATTCCCAGCAGGCGGGCCTGCCCTTGGGCGATGACGAGGCCGAGCCCCATTCCGCCGCCGCCCGCGGAGACGAAGCGGGTCGGTCCGGTGTTGACGATGTCGGGCGGATAGCCGGATCCCGAGTCGGCGATGACGATGCTGCGGGTGCTCGTCTCCAGGCGGATCGGGTCGGCGCCGTGCTTGATGGCGTTGACCAGCAGGTTCGAGATGATGCGCTCGAAGCGGCGGACATCGGTGACCAGGCTCTGATTGAGTGCGGCGAACTGTGTCTCGATCTCGTGCCCGGCGAGAGCTCCGGAGGCGGCCATCGTCCCGAGCAGTGAGCGGATGGCCTGGTCGATGTCGACGCGGGTGAATTCGGGGTTCGCGCGTCCGGCGTCGAGGCGGGAGACCTCGAGCAGATCCTCGACGAGGACCTGCATGCGCTGGACCCGATCCTTGACGAGCTCGGCGGGTCGGGAGTCCTCTTGGAGCAGGTTCGCCGCGTTGACCAGCCCTGTCAGGGGTGTGCGCATCTCGTGGGCGAGGTCGGCGGTGAAGCGCTGCTCGGAGTCGATGCGTTCGGTCAGCCTGGCCACGGCCGTGTCCACCGCGGTCGCGAAGGCCCACACCTCCTGGTCGGCTTCGTCGACGACGTCGGCGATGCGCGTCGAGGTGTCCCCGGCGGCGATCTTCCGCGCTGCCTGGGCACCCTGGGTCAGCCTCCGCGAGATCCGACCGGCGACGATGGAGCCGATGCCGCCGACGACGAGGGCGGATCCGATCATGCCCACGAGCAGCGCCTGATCGATGCGGCCGATGAGCTCCTGACTGTCGGCAGTCGAGGCGCGCACGGAGATCACCTCGGTGTAGTCACCGACCTCGATCGGGGCAGCAGCCCACACGATCTCCTCACCGTCGACCTCGGAGCGCATGGTCACGCTCTGGCCCTTGAGTGCCGAGGAGCGCGCGTCGGCAGGCAGCTCGGGATCGTCGAAGCGGGCGTTGAGGGTGAGCACCCCGGTCTCGGAGAAGATGTTGGTGGCGTTCGCGAGCTGATCGGTCACCGTCGCGCGCATCCGGTCGTCCTCGGCTCGTGCCGCGGATTGGCGCAGCACGATGGAGCAGGACAGCACGGCGATGATCACAGAGGCGACGATGAGGAGCGAGATCTTCCAGCGCAGCGACATTCGATCAGCCTGCGAAGCGGTATCCGAATCCGCGTACTGTCTCGATCATGTTCGCCCCGATCTTCTTCCGCAGGCGCTGGATGTGGACGTCGACGACGCGGGAGTCGCCGGCCCATTCGTAGCCCCAGACGGTGAACGCGATCTTCTCGCGCGAGTACACGTGCTCGGGCTGCTCGGTGAGCAGGAGCAGGACGCGCAGCTCGGTCGGGGTCAGATGGACTTCCTCGCCGTCGATCTCGACGGTCAGCCGTCCGGTGTCGAGGACGAGCGAGCCCAGGCGGGTGCGGAAGGGCCCGAGTCCGCCGCCCTGTCCGGACGATCCCTGCGTCGAGGCGGGTGCCTGCCCTGTCCCTGCCGGCTGGGCCCCGCCCGCGGCGTTGGCAGGCACGGAGGGTGCGGCTTCGGGGCGGGGCGGAGTTCCGCCGTCCCCGCCGATCGCGGCCTCCTCCTCGGAGCCTTCCGGCGCCGAGGTGAATTTCCCGCCCGCACCCAGGTACGTATCGTCGGACTCGAGTTGGGCCCGCAGGCGATCCCGCGTGTCCATCCCCGGGCTGGCCCCGAGCACCTCGGGGATGCCGTCGCCGGTGATCATGCCGCCGGGACCGATCACGGTCTCGTGTTCGTCCTCGGGTTCGGTGGTCGGTGAGTAGCCGAGCTTGTCCGTGCCGGTGGTGATGAAGCGGCGGACTACGGCGCGGATGCGGGCGTTGAGGACCTGCATGTCGAAGGGCTTGGTCAGGTAGTCATCGGCTCCGGCCTCGAGAGCCTGGACGATGTCGATGGCGTCTGAGCGGGCGGAGATGATGATGATCGGGATCGTCGAGCGTTCGCGCACCGCGCGGCAGATGGAGGCGCCGTTCATCGTCGGCAGCATGAGGTCGAGAAGGAGGACGTCGGCACCGTGGGCGGCGACGAAGTCGTATCCCTCGCGGCCGTCGGCGAAGGCCGAGACCGTGTAATCGAACCGTTCGAGGCCGATCTGGGTTGTCTCTCGGATGACCTCGTCGTCCTCAACCAGCACAATATGCATTACGTTTCTCCATTAAGCCGCGTGAAGCGTTGACCCGGTTCAAACCTACCTTCATGCAGGCGGAAAACCTGCACCGACCAGCCCGAGGGGCTGCGGGGATCATCCCCGTCGACGAACATCGCCTCCTGGATCACCAGTGTGCCATTCTTGCCAGGGTTCAGTGTGAGCTGGTTGCCGGTGGCGATGAGCTCGAGTCTGGGCTTGGCGTCCTTCTCGCTGATGACCGCTCCGGCCACGATCTCGCTCTTCTGCTTCGGATTGGCCACGGCGACGACCTGGAACTTCTTCTTCCCGTCGGTGTGCCTGTCGCTGCTGGTGAAGGGCTTGGAGAACTTCAGGCAGTCCTCGCAGTCGGCGAGGACCTTCGCCGTCTCGGTGGCCTTGCCGGTGACCGCGACCCCCGAGGCGTCTTCGATGGCCTTGCGGATCTGTTTGAGCGAGAAGGGCTTGTTCGGTGGGCCGGCGTCGGCGTTGGGTGTCTCGAAGAGTGTGGGCGAGGGATTGGCCTCGGATTCGACCCGCAGGCCCCGATCGGGACCGCATGCGGTGGCGGTGAAGAGAGTGACGACGGCGAGGATGATTGCCGCGCAGGCGCGCAATCGTGACGTGCGGGCATCGCCGAGGCCGAGACCGGGCATGAGCCGGCTCGGACGCAGGGGACGCGACGCCTCGTCGGAGGCGTGTCGGGTGGGGATGGACACACAGTCATTTTTGCCTGTATTCCGCGGTGAGTCCACTCTCTGTTCCCCACAGGCGCGTCCACGAGGAGGACGGGGCGAGGATGAGGAGGATGACGTGGTGGGGCGCGGGCAGGGGCGCTGGGAAGAGCGCTGGACGGGGCGGAAGCGCTCTTGCGGCTGTGATCAAGGTGCCTTGGGGCAACCTCGGCGAGGTGATCACCGAATGATCGATTCTCAGCCTGGGTAGCTAAACTGGTGGGCATGGCACCATCCGATTCTCCGAAGAAGGCCGCCGGCGGCAAATCCACGAGCACCGTGTCCTACAAGGACGCGATCAAGGTGGGATTCGTCTGCGGCATCGTGACCCTGGTTCTCGCGGTCATCGTGACCCGCGCGTGGCAGGACCCTCGCGCCTTCGGATACGCCTTCGTCTTCGCCGCTGTCGCGTTTGTGGTGGTGTCCGTCTTCGCGAGCATCCTCAACTGGGTGATGCGCAAGGACACCCAGAACAAGGACCAGTCCTACCCGATCCTCAAGTAGGATCCAGCTCTCAGCTCTCGGGCCTCAAGTCTCAGGCCGACCCGAGCCTCTCCGCAGCCGCTCTCTTTCCCCCTGACGTGGATTGTTCGGCTGCCTCCGAGCAGAATCAGGGCCGAATCTGCTCGGAGGTGGCCGAACAATCGCAGCGTCGCGGCCGGCGACTGCACTGCGCATGGCCGGTGACTGCTCGACGGCTACTTGAAGCGGAGTAGCCGGAGGCTGTTGAGCACGACGAACACCGAAGAGAGCGCCATGGCCGCTCCGGCGACCATCGGGTTGAGCAGGCCGAGGGCCGCGATCGGAATCGCCGCCGTGTTGTAGGCGAAGGCCCAGAACAGGTTGCCCTTGATCAGCCCCAGCGTGCGGCGTGAGAGCCGGATCGACTGCGGGAT
Organism: Brevibacterium sp. GP-SGM9; assembly: GCF_047300845.1. Lineage (NCBI taxonomy): Bacteria > Bacillati > Actinomycetota > Actinomycetes > Micrococcales > Brevibacteriaceae > Brevibacterium > Brevibacterium sp. GP-SGM9. Next base: position 2,721,700 of record NZ_CP178563.1, read on the forward strand.
CTGACGCGGGTCGGAGCGGACCATGGTGATGTCCGAGGCCGCCATCGCCGCATCGGTGCCCGAACCCATGGCGATGCCCAGGTCGGCGCCGGCCAAGGCGGCCGCGTCGTTGATCCCGTCGCCGACCATCGCCACGGCCCTGCCCTGCTCCTGGAGTTCGGAGACCACGGAGATCTTGCCTTCGGGTCGCACATCGGCGCGGACCTCGGTGATGCCGAGCTTGCCCGCAACCACCTCGGCGGCTTGAGCATTGTCCCCGGTCAGAAGCACGGTTTGGAGTCCGAGCGAGTGCAGCTCGGCAATCGCCTCGGTCGCCCCGGGGCGAACTTCGTCTGTGACGAAGCTCAGGCCGCGGAACTCGGAGTCGACGGACACGGCGATGATCGTCGCGCCCGCTGGCACAGACTCGGCGGAGAAGTCCACGGCCACGCCGCGTTCGCGGAGCAGATCGGGGCGACCGGCGAGCACCTCGGCGCCGTCGATTCTGGCCTGCAGTCCGCCGCCGGGGATGGCGGCGAAATCGGTGATCCCGGCGTCGTTCGCAGAGACTCCGGAGTCGGTCGCAGAGACTCCGGGGTCGGTCGCTGCCGACGCATCACCCGTCCGCGATGCCCCTGACGGACCGGCCAGCGATGTGTGGGCGTCGACGATCGCGCGGGCCACGGGATGCTCGCTGCGTGATTCCAGACGGGCCAGAGTGGTGAAGTCCGCGGCGCCGAGCTCGGTGCCGAGCAGACTCATCACTCCGGTGGTCAGAGTGCCGGTCTTGTCGAGGATGACCGTGTCGATCGAGCGTGTGGACTCGAGCGCTTCGGGCCCGGAGACGAGGATGCCCAGCTGAGAGCCGCGGCCGGAGGAGACAGCCAAAGCTGTCGGAGTGGCCAGGCCGAGCGCACAGGGGCAGGCGATGATGAGGACTGTGAGCGCCGCATGCAGCCCCATCGCCCAATCGCCGGTGGCCAAACCCCAGGTCAGCAGCGTGAGGACGCTGATGACGAAGACGATCGGCACGAACACCCCGGAGATGCGATCGGCCAGACGCTGCACGGCCGGTTTGCCGGTCTGCGCGCGGCTGACGAGATCGGCCATCGCAGCCAGGGTCGTGTCGGCCCCGACCCGAGTTGCGCGGACCTCGAGGACCCCGGAGGTGTTGATCGTGGCACCGGTGACTGCATCGCCCGGCGCGATCTCGACGGGCACGGATTCTCCGGTGAGCATCGATTCGTCGATCGCGGAATGCCCGGTGAGCACTTCGCCGTCGGTGGCGATCTTCTCGCCGGGTCGGACGAGGAAGACATCGCCGACGGCGAGATCCTCGATCGGGACCTGGATCTCGACACGTGGTTCGGCAGACGAGTGGGCCGCGGAGCCAGTGGAGGCTCGGGTTGCGGAGTCGGCAGAGGAGCCGGCGCCGGAATCGGCAGCTCGGTCCGGGGCCGACTGCGGGTCGGTCAGCACGGTCGCGGTCTTCGCGCCGAGGTCGAGCAGCGCCTTGAGCGCCGCGGTTGCGCGGTACTTGGCTCGGTCCTCGGTGAGCTTGCCGATGAGCAGGAAGACCGTGATCGCGGCGGCCGCCTCGAACCAGACGTGATAGTCGCCCGGGATCTGCCAGCCGTAGCCGTCGAGCACCGCTCGAGCGAGCGTGATGTAGGAGTATCCGCCGGCGATGATGATGCCGACGCTGACCAGGGTGTCCATCGTCGTCGACCCGCCGCGGGCGGCCTTGAGAGCCGCCGAGTGGAAGGGCCAGGCGCCCCAGGTGACCACGGGCAGGGCGAGGATCGCGACGATCCATTGCCACCCGGCGAAGTGCCAGCCCATGACCATCGAGACGGCCACGATCGGCACCGCCAGGATGAGTGAGCCGATGAATCGCGGCCGCAGATGGCGGGGGTCGTAGTCGACGATCTCCGGGCCTTCGTCTGAGGTATCGATCGAGCCGGTCCTCACCGTGGCACCGTACCCGGCTCTTTCGACGGCGGTGGTGAGATCCTCGTCCGTGATCTCGGATTCGACGAGCACGTGCGCGGTCTCGAGCGGGAGGTTGACCTCCGCGCTGACCCCATCGAGCCGGGTCAGCTTCTTCTCGATCCGGGCCGAGCAGGACGCGCAGGTCATTCCCGTGATGTCGAGATCTACCTCGCGGGACATCACTTCACCTCGTGTGATGACACTTCGTAGCCGGCCTCGTCGACCGCGGCGCGGATCGCCGCGCCATCGAGTTCGTCCGCCGAGGTGATCGTCACGGGCGAGTCTCCGCCGGGGTTGAGTTCGACGGCGACGTCGGAGACTCCCGGCAGTCCGCCGAGCTCCTCCTTCACGGCTGCCTCGCAGTGTCCGCAGGTCATGCCCGTGACGGTGATCGTGGTGGAAGTCATTGTGTCTGCTCCATTCAGTGGGGTGTCGCGCCGGCGTTGTGCCGTGCTCAGCTCTTGATGAGCCGAGCGATTGCGGCTGACGCCTCCTCGATCTTCTTCCGCGCGGCTTCGTCGTCGCCGGATGAGGCGGCGTCGACCACGCAGTGAGCGATGTGCTCCTCGAGGAGGCTGATGGAGACCGCGTGCAGCGCGGCTGTTGCGGCGGAGACCTGGGTGAGGATGTCGATGCAGTACTTGTCGTCATCGATCATCTTCCCGATTCCGCGGACCTGTCCTTCGATCCGCTTCATCCTCCGGGCAAGAGCGTCCTTCTGCGGGGTATATCCATGATGCTCAGTCATGCAGATACTGTATACCCCTAAGGGGTATAGGGCAATGCCTCGGCGAACCGGGAGAGGTGTGCGGTTGGTCTCATCATCGGTCCCCGGGCGCGCTGCGCTCCTACAATCGGACTATGCGCGTTGCCCGACTGTTCCGTTTCCCCGTCAAGGGGTTCCCCGCCGAGGAGATCGCCGAGGCGACCGTGCTGCGGGACCGCGGAATCCTCGGCGACCGCGTCGCCGCCTTCACCAACGGCAGCCTCGAGGTCCCGGACGACAGCTGGCACCGATACTCCGCGTTCACCGTGCTCAAGAACGACACCGAGCTGCAGAGATGGAAGGTCGGATGCGAGCTCGCCGAGGCGGTCGCCACCGTGACATTGACCGCGCCGAACGGCGGGTCGACGACGTTCAGCACAGACGATCCGGAGGGCAGGGCCGCCTCGGCGGAGTTCCTGGCCGAACGGATACCCCCACAGGGTGACTTCCCGCGGGCGCTCGCGGTGGCGAACCAGGGCATGTTCGACTCGCAGCGCTCGGGGATCTCGATCATCAACCCGGCCACCGTCGAGGCGATCGCGCAGACCGCCGAAGGCCGGGCCGCACTCGGAATCGACGCTGTGGAACCGGGTGCCGAAGGAGGCAACCAGCCGAGCCTCGATCCGCTGCGCTTCCGCGGCAACGTCCTCCTCGAAGGCCTCGGCCCGTTCGAGGAGTTCGGGCTCATCGGAAAGGTCGTCCGCCTCGGCGGGGTCCGACTGGCGATCCGCGCTTCGATCGAACGCTGCCCGGCCACGACGGTCAATCCCGTCACCCATGAGGTCGATGTCAACGTGCCCCGCGTCCTCGTCGCCGCCTGCGGACACATGCACTGCGGCATCTACGGTGAGATCCTCGAATCCGGGCAGATCACGACCGGTGACACGCTCGAGGTCGACGGCGAAGCCCCGCGCGAACTGGTCAAGACTGCGCGGACCCCGAGGTTCATGACCGTGATCGGCCGACGCCAGATCTGCAACGACATCGTCGAGGTCTCCCTGCGCGACGACCTCGGTTGGATCCGCGCATTCGACGAACCCGGCACGAATCTGCGCGTCCACCTCGAACTCGGCGAACCCTTCTGGCGCACCTACACGATCACCGATGTCGCCGACGACATCGTCTCGATCGCCGTGCGCACCCAGGGCAAGGGCTCGCGGGCGGTCGCCTCACTCGAAGCCGGCCAGCGCATCCTCGCCTCCGGCCCGCACGGAACCATGACCGCCGATCGCGTCTTCGGAGGGACGACAGCCCTGGTCACCGCCGGTATCGGCATCACCCCCAGCCTCGGGCTGCTGCGCGGGAACCGGTCGGCGGACACCGAGAGGATCAAGCTCTTCCACCTCGACCGCGACCACCGCACCGCCTGCCTGTGGAACCGGCTGCAGGACCGCGCCCGCGACTCCGGCATCGACGTCACAACCCACCACCGCGACACTGCGGTGCAGGGGCGACCGAATCACGGCGAACTCGTCGACTGGCTCGCCGGCTGCGACAACGTCATGGTCTGCGGTCCCACCGAATTCACCCGCGCCGTCATCGCCGCTGCCGAGGACGCCGGAGTCCCGACCGTGCACCAGGAGACCTTCGCCTCCCCGAACACGGGCATGAGCGAGGCCATCTCCAAATGCGCCCCCGCCGAGGTCACCCTCGAGCACTCGGGCGCGAGCTTCCTCTGGGAACCGAAGCAGGGCACCCTCCTCGACGCCCTCGAGGCGCGCGGATTCCGTGCCGAGAGCTCCTGCCGAGGCGGCTCCTGCGGAACCTGCGCCGTATCCTTGGCGGCCGGCTCCGTCCTCTACCCGATCGAACCGGCCGCCCGGATCGCCGACGACGAGGTGCTCGTGTGCTCGGCGGTCCCGGCCGGGCCGATCAGCCTCGCGCTCTGAGGCCACGGCCGTTCCCGGTGGGAACGGGAACGGCTGACCGCCTCGGCGCGGGTGGCACAATGGATTCCATGCCCAAGGAACAGCGTGCCGTCAGGCCAGGACCGCCGACGGGTCCGGTGGCACGTCTGAGCAGGCGGGTGCGCTTCGGCGTAGCCGGGCGGATCATGTTCGCGAACTCGCTCATGCTCGTGGGCATCATGGTGCTCACCACCAGCCTCCTCTACATCCAACTCTCCCAGCTGAACACGAAGCGCGAGCAGGACCTGCTGCGCTCGGCCGCCGACAACATGTCGCTCTCGCTCAGCCTCGTCGGCTCGGGGGAGCCGGGCCGCGACAACTTCATCGACGCGGAATCGCAGGACGATGTCGAGACGATGCTCGACAACGCCATCGACCAATACGACTTCGACATCGCCGCGGTCGTGCCCATCGACTATCTGCTCACCCCGCCCACCTTGGGCTCACCCGATCGGCAGCAGCGCAACGAAGAGAAGATCGTGTCCGCGAACGCCGGTCGCATCCCCGAGGACTCGATCGATCAGCTCGCCGGTCGCATCGACGGCTCCCGAGTGAAAGAGGGGCACACGGTCGTGCGCTTCCTCGAGGACGGCGGACCCGAGGGCGGAACGATGTACGTCGTCACCCCGGTCTTCGCCGAGCACCTCGGCGCCGATGACGTCGAACCCGACTCCGTCGTCGGCGCGGTCGTGATCGGCAACTCCGCCGACACGGTCCGCGAGGGCTTCATGCCGCAGAGCAAGTGGCTCATCGGCATCGCCATCGCCACCCTGGTCCTCGGCATCGGCTCGTCCTGGGTGACCTCCCGCGGCCTGCGGCGGGTGACCGGCGACTACGGGGCGACCGAGCTGCGCAGCATGCTCGAGTTCTACTCCTCCGTGCTCAAGGCGGTCTCCGAGGGTCTGCTGCTCGTGGACCGGACGATCGGGATCGTGCTCATCAACGCCGAGGCGCGCGAACTCCTCGGGCTGCCCACTGCGGTGGAGGATCCGAACACCGACCTCACCGAGGATTCCGATGATCCCGTCCGCGCCACCTCGCCGGTCGGCGGCATCGCACTGAGTCGACTCGATCTGCCCGATGCGCTGCTCGACCTGCTGTCCTCGGGCCGTTGGGCCCGCGACGAGATCCACTACACCGATGCGCGCGTCCTCGTCGTCAACCAGCAGCCCACCGACGAGGCCAGCAACACCTGGGTCGTGACGATGCGCGACCACACCGAACTCGCCGAACTCTCCGGCGAACTCGTCTCCGTGCGTTCCTTCTCCGACTCCCTGCGCGCCCAGACCCACGAATACGCCAACCGCCTGCACATGGTCGTGTCCCTGCTCGAGACCGGCCACGTCGACGAGGCGATCGACTTCGCGGCCAAAGACCTCGACGACCTGGGCCGTGTCAACGGCGACGGTTCGATGACCTTCGACCATCCCGTGCTCTCGGCCCTGCTCCTGTCGAAGATCGCCCAGGCCGCCGAGGTGGGCATCGACATGACGGTCGACACCGCGGGACTGACGGGCCGCCTCGGCGGGGATGATCGTGATCTCGCCACGATCCTCGGCAACCTCATCGACAACGCCTTCGACGCGCTGAGCAGGCATGACGTGCTCTCCGATGACAAGCGGGTGCATGTCCACATCAGCGGTGCCGGCGGTGCCGGAGGGTTCACGATCGAGGTCAGCGACGACGGTCCCGGCATCGACGAAGAGTATCTCGACGCGATCTTCGAACGTGGCTGGTCGACCAAGCACGACGGCGTCGAGATCGATCAGGGACTCGGCCGACAGGAGACCGGCACCCGCGGAGTCGGACTGTCCCTGGTCGTGCAGGCGATCCGCCGCCTCGGCGGGGCCGTCGATGTGCAGGGCCGGGGTGAGGAGTGCGACGAATTCAAGGGAGCGGTGCTCACCGTGTGGCTGCCCGATCCCGATCACGTCGACCCGCGAGCTATTCCGGCCGAGCCCGGCGGTCACGGGGCATCGGCCGCGCGCGGCCAGGAGGCCCGCGGATCCTCTGTCGTGCGCGGCGGCACCTCCGGACACAGGCCCGAGCCGCACCGCCAGGTCGGCAACCCGCCCACCGGTCCGGTCGACATCGTCAGAGACGATCGGGACTGAGCCGGACGGCAGGATCGGCCCGTCGAACGGGACCAGCCGGGCCACCTCGGCGAGGCGCTTCTCGTTCGGGCGGCGTTCCCAATCAATGGAACGATTCGCCGGGCCCACGCCTCCGCGATCTAGACTGCCACTGACAGGCCCGACGCCAGCCGGACGTCACCGAGTGGAGGAACAATGGATCAGGACATCGTCGTTTGCGAACCGCTGCGGACCCCGATTGGGGCGTTCGGAGGTCAGTTCCGTGACATTCACGCGCAGGAGCTCTCCGCCGCCGTCGTCCGTGAGCTCCTCGCGCGGACCGGACTCGATCCCGAGCTGGTCGCCGATGTCATCCTCGGTCAGAGCTACGCCACCTCCGAGGCTCCCTGCATCGGCCGCGTCACCGCACTCGATGCGGGACTGCCCGTGACCGTTCCCGGCAAGCAGGTCGACCGGCGCTGCGGCTCCGGGTTGCAGGCGATCGTCGACGCGGCCCTCATCGTCGGTTCCGGAAACGGCGACTTCGTCATCGCCGGCGGAGTCGAATCGATGTCCCACGCCCCCTTCTACAACGACGCCATCCGCTGGGGCGTGCGCGGCGGCAACGCCGAGTTCACCGACTCCCTCGGCCGCGGGCGGACCACCCCGGGCGGGAAGTTCCACCCCGTCGAGGGCGGCATGCTCGAAACCGCTGAGAACCTCCGCCGCGAATACTCGATCGCTCGCGAGGAGCAGGACGAACTCGCCTTCAACTCCCACCAGCGCGCCGCCGCGGCCGCCGCAGAGGGACGCTTCGCCGAGGAGATCGTGCCGATCACGATCCCCGCGAGCCGCAAGGTCGCCGAGCACCAGATCGACACGGACGAGCACATCCGCCCCGACACGAACCTCGAGAAGCTCGCGAAGCTGCGGCCCATCCTCGGCAAGAACGACCCTGAGGCCACCGTCACCGCCGGCAACGCCTCCGGTCAGAACGACGGCGCCGCAGCGGCATTGGTCACCACCCGCGCCGCCGCCGAAGCTCAGGGGCTCAAGCCACTCGGCCGGCTCGTCAGTTGGGCAGTGGCCGGGGTTCCGCCCGAGACCATGGGCATCGGGCCTGTGCCGGCGACCGCGAAGGCACTCGAGAAGGCTGGGCTGAACCTGTCCGACATCGATCTCATCGAACTCAATGAGGCCTTCGGCGCCCAGGCCCTGGCCGTCACCCGTGAATGGGGACTGGGCAAGGACGACTTCGCCCGCCTCAACGTCAACGGCTCCGGAATCTCGCTGGGTCACCCGGTCGGTGCCACCGGCGGACGGATCCTGGCGACGATGCTGCGTGAGATGGATCGCCGAGGTGCCCGGTACGGTCTCGAGACCATGTGCATCGGCGGCGGTCAGGGCATCGCCGCGATCTTCGAACGCGCCTGAGCCACGAGGCGTCCCCGCGGGGATGCCTTCGAGTCGACGTCCCCGCGGGGACGCCTCCCGGCCCGGTCGGCCCCAGCAGACACCGCGGCCGTGGTCCGGCTCTCGCGCCCTGGGCCCAAGCCGACACCGTGCCCGGGACCCGGGTCCGGAGCCCGGCTCCCGGGGCTCGGCCGATCCTGTTCCCGGCGTGTGTCAGTGATGTAACCGAGCTGGAACACGAGCTAAGGGTTGCCTGAATGCATCAAAGCTAGACTGGCGGCATGTCAGAAACCCGGACGCCCGAATCGAGCATCGGTGTGCTCGTCGTCGAGGACGAGGCCGTTGCCGCCCGTGCTCACTCGAAGTACATCGAACGCATCGACGGATACCACATCGCCGGAGTGGCCAAGAACGCCACCCAGGCGATGGCCGCGCTGACCGGCAAGATCTACGGACTCGACCCCGACGGCATCCACCTCGTCCTCCTCGATATGAACCTGCCCGACGGTCACGGCATCCAGGTCTGCCGAGCCATCCGCGGCCAGCGCGTCGACGTCGACATCATCGCCGTCACCGCCGCCCGCGACATGCAGATCGTCCAGCAGGCTCTGTCCTACGGGGTCGCCCAGTACATCATCAAGCCCTTCACCTTCCCCGTCTTCAAATCGAAGCTCGAAGCGTACTCGTCCTTCCGCGACAGCCTCGGCGCCGGTGCCGACGGCGGAGAGGGCGAGGTCACGCAGAACGAAGTCGACACCGCGATCGCCGCCCTGCGCACGCACACCGTGACCGCGACCCCCAAAGGCGTCCCCGATGCCGTGCAGGACGAGGTCCGCTCGATCCTCGGCGGCAACCCCGGCCAATCCGCCGCCGAGGTGGCCGAAGGTCTCGGTGTCTCCCGCGTCACCGCTCGCCGCTACCTCGAGGCCATGGCCGACGCCGGGATTCTCGACCGTCGTCCGCGCTACGGCGCCGCCGGCCGTCCGGTGCTCGAATACATGGTCGTCTCCGACGACGCCTGAGCGGCTCGCCGACAGCGCCTGAGCAGCTCGCCGAGGCGGTCGGCCGGCAGCCGCGTTCAGGAGCCGCTGGCCCGGAGAGCGGTCGGTTCCGCAGGTGAACGGTCCCGACAGTGGACAACCCCCATTGTCTCACCGAAGATTGAACCATGTCGAAGAGGTCTCGGGTCTGGTTGGCGATCGTCCTTGTTCTCATCCTGATCATCGGGGCGGGAGCGTTCGCGTTCCTCCGACTGCCGATGCAGAAGTCCGTGGCGGCCGAGGCGGCCGCCGCCGACCTCGCCGACGGGAGCCTGAGCTCGGAGACCTGGCACAACGAGGACCTCGCGCAGAGTCTCTTCGACCGGGTCACGAAGGCTCTGGGCACCCGCATCGCGCTGCGCTCTGTCGCCGTCGACGAGATCCGCGAACGCGAAGGCGACACGGTCGCCGAGCTCCGCTGGACCTGGGCGAACCACGACGACGAGGCCTGGACGTACACCTCCGAACTGCCGCTGCAGAAGAACGGTCTGTTCTGGTGGGCCGATCTCACCGAGCGGGCGATCCACCCCGAACTCGGCAAAGGCGGACGCTTCGAACTCCGCGCGAACCCCGGAGAGCGCGGGAAGATCCTCGGCACGGACGGGAAGACCCTGACCGAGGAGGGCGAGGTCATCAGCATCGGAGTCCACCCTGCCCGCCTCGAACCGGACACCCTGAGCACCTTGGTCGACGCGCTCAACGAGGGCATCGACTCGCTCGACCTCGACGCCGACGCCCTCGAGAAGAAGGTCGACGCCGCGGACGCCGACCAGCAGGTTCCCGTCGTCACCCTGCGCAAGGACGACTACACCGCGGTCAAGAAGCAGATCCACGATCTGCCCGGAGTCCTCTTCACCGAGGCGAGCCAGACGCTGACCCGGTCGAAGGGCTTCGCCCAGGCGACCCTGGGATCGGCGGGACCGGCCAGTGCCGAGGACATCGAGAACTCCGGCGGCGAGATCATCTCAGGCGAGATCGTCGGACGCTCCGGACTGCAGAAGACCTTCGACGAGGCGCTGCGCGGTCCCGGCAGCGAGGAGGTCTTCGCCGCAGGCGAGGCGAAGCTGTCAAGTCTCCGCGCCTTCGAGAAGAAGGACGGCGAGGACCTCGAGACCACTCTCGACGTGCGGATCCAAGATGCCGCCGACGCAGCGGCTGCGACCGGGAAGAAGCCGACCGCGATCGTGGCGATCCGCCCCAGCGACGGACACATCCTCGCCGTGGCCAATCACGATCCCGAAGGCTCGCCCTGGGACCGGGCGCTGACCGGCCAGTATTCACCGGGCTCGGTGTTCAAGGTCGCCTCGAGCCTCGCTCTGCTCGAGTCCGGGTTAAACGTCGGCACGAAGCTCGACTGCCCGAAGACGACGACGGTCGATGGCAAGGAGTTCAAGAACGCCGAAGACCATGTGCTCGGCGAGGTGAGCTTCGAGGAGAACTTCGCCGAATCCTGCAACACCGCCTTCGTCAACGCCGCCGAGACGGTCTCGAGTGCCGATGTCGCCCGTGCCGCGGCCCAGCTGGGGATGACCGCAGGCACCGGGGGCGGCTCCGGTTCGAACGACGGTTCGAACGGCTCCGGTCAGGACGGTGCGACCACCGATCTCGGGATCGGGGCGAAGATGGCCAGCGTCCCCGTCGACGACGACCCGGTCACCCATGCGGCTCAGATGATCGGTCAGGGAAAGGTGCAGGCCAGCCCGCTGGCCGTGGCGACGATGATCGCCTCGGCGGACATGGGGGCCGCGGTGACCCCGCGCCTCGTGCTCGAGGACGAAGCCACGGCCGACGACGATGGCAGCGGAACCGGCTCGGGCGCGGACGCCAGGGCCGAGGAGCTCGCTGACGCGGACGCGCAGGCACTGGCGACGATGATGCGTGAGGCCGTCCGGCACGGCACCGCGAGCGGCGTCCGTAACGTTCCCGGCGCACCCGTCCACGGCAAGACCGGGACCGCGGAGTACGGTGACGAGACCCCACCGCGGACCCACTCGTGGTTCGCCGGCTATCAGGAGGACGTGGCCGTGGCCGTGCTCGTTGAGGACGGCGGCTTCGGCGCCGAGGCGGCCGTGCCGGTGGCAGAGGAGTTCTTCTCGGCCATCAACTGAGAAGAATCGGCATGGCCGTACCCGTCCCCGGCCGGACCCGTCCTCGCCGCCCGGTTCACTTCATCCGCAGGGCACGCATCACCTCGAACGCCGTGGTCAGGGTGCGGGCGAAGCCACGCTGATCGAGCGGACCGATCGGGGCGACGGGGACGAGGCGCTGCTCGGCGATCGTGTGCGTGTGGGTGAACTGGTGGAGTCCCTCGACGCCGTGCCGGTGGCCCAGCCCGGAGGCCTTGACCCCGCCCGCAGGAGCATCGATCGAGCCCCAGGCCACCGCGTAGGCCTCATTGACGTTGACCATTCCGGACTCGATCCGCCGCGCCGCCTCGAGTCCGCGGCGGCGGGAGTAGACGCTGGCGCTGAGACCGTAGTCGGAGTCGTTGGCCCGCGTGGTCGCTTCCTCATCCGAAGCCACCGAATACACGGCCACGACAGGCCCGAAGGTCTCCTCCGTGTGCAGGTCGGCGGCGTCGCTGACATCGGTGAGCACGGTCGGAGCATAGAAGAAGGGACCGAGCTCGGGTACCGGGTGACCGCCGGCGATGACCTTCGCCCCGGACTCACGAGCCTGGTCGACCTTTGCGGAGACGCGTGCGAGCTGCTTCGGTCCGGCCAGGGTTCCCATTCCGGGTCCGAAATCGTAGTCGGCGCTGAGTGTGAGGGCGCGGGCCGCCTCGGCGAAATGAGCGCAGAACTCGGGGTAGAGGTCCTCGTGGACGTAGATGCGCTCGATCGACATACACAGCTGGCCGGCCGAGGAGAAGGCGCCGCGGATCGCGCCGTCCACGGCGGTTGGGAGGTCGGCATCGGCGAGGACGAGGAGCGGATTCTTCCCGCCGAGCTCGAGCGCGGTGGGCAGCAGCCGACCTGCCGCCTCGGCGGCGATGGACCGACCCGCCGCGGTCGAACCGGTGAAGGAGAGACCATCGGCGCCGGCCATGAGCGCAGGTCCGACCTCCTCGACGGTGCCGGGAACGATCTGCCACAGCTCGGCGGGCAGACCGGCGGCGATCGCGAGCCGGCGCATCACGACCGCTGTCAGGGTGGTCTGGGAATCGGGCTTGTGGACGACCGCATTGCCGGCCGTGAGCGCGGCGAAGAGGTCCGTGGCGCCCAGCGTCAGCGGGTAGTTCCACGGGGTGATGAAGCCGACGACGCCCAAAGGGGTGCGGGTGACCTCGGTGCGGGTCAGGCCGGGCACGGCACCGCGGCGGCGTTCGGGCTTGAGGCGGCTTGCGGCAGTGACACCGTAGTGGCGGAGCACATTGTAGGTATCGAGGATCTCGTCGTAGGCGTGGATGCGGGCCTTGCCGGTCTCGAACTGGATGATGTCGAGGAGGAGATCCTCGTGGCGACGCAGCGAGGAATGCAGGCGCAGCAGCACCTTCGCCCGATGCTCGACCGAGCGACTCGCCCAGCTGCGGGCGGCGATCCGGGCGGTGGCGAACGCGGCCTCGACATCGGCAGCCGTGTTGTTCGCGAAACGGGGGAACTCGTCTCCGGTGAAGGGTTCGGCGCTGCGCACGGTCTCACCCGAACCCGAGGCCTCCCGATAGGGATCGGTGTCGAGGAAGTCCCGCAGACGATCCGTGAGGTGAGCCGAGGCGCCCGCGGTCGAGGAAACCGCCTCGGCGGGGGTGGTGTGCGGGGAATCGGTGGCGGTGCTCATCGGACCTCCCGAGGTCGGGGCAGAGACATTTGCGGATAGACTACCCTCATGGTGTCACGTGAACTGCGTCACGCGCTGAGAGGTCTCGCCGCACCCGCCGCCGTACTCGATCGAGACGCCTTCGACGCCAATCTCGACACCCTGCGGCTGCGCGCTCGCGGCCTGCCGATCAGGGTCGCCACGAAGTCCCTGCGGACCCCGGCCGCGATCGAGCGCGCCCTATCCCAGCCCGGCTATTCCGGCGTACTCACCTACTCCCTGCCGGAGGCCCTGAACCTGCACGCGCGGGGGATCCGGGACATCCTCCTCGGCTACCCGAGCGTGGACCGAGCGAGCATTCGGGCACTGCTCGCCGAGGCGGGAGCGACGGCGAACATCACCCTGATGATCGACTGCACCGCCCATCTCGACATCATCGACGAGGTGAGAACCGAGCTCGCCGCCGCGGAGGCTCCCGACCGGGAAGCCGACAGCGGTGCGGGAGCGAGCGTGCGCATCTGCATCGACGTCGACTCCTCCTACCGCCTCGGCGAGGGGCTGCTGGGGGATCGGGTCCACATCGGGGCCAGGCGCTCGCCGATTCGCGACGCCGAGGCGGCCGCCCTGCTCGCCGAACAGGTGCATGCCCGCCCCGGTGCCGAACTCGTCGGACTGATGTTCTACGAAGGGCAGATCGCCGGCACCGCCGACGCGGGACGCTCGCCCAGACAGACCGCGATCAGGGCGATGCAGAGGCGATCGATCGCCGAACTCGCCAAGCGCCGCACTGCCGTCGTCGCAGCGGTCCGCGACCTCGGCGAACTCGAATTCGTCAACGGCGGCGGCACCGGGTCGTTCGAATCCAGTGCGGCCGAGGGCACGCTGAGCGAACTCGCCGCCGGCTCAGGCCTGTTCTCACCCGGCCTCTTCGACGGCTACACCCGCTTCCGACACGAGCCCGCGGCCTACTTCGTCACCCCCGTCGTGCGCCGGCCGGGACCCGGCTGGGTCACGGTCTTCAAGGGTGGGTTCATCGCCTCCGGAGTCCCCGGCGTCGACCGCCTGCCGACGATCGCCTGGCCGCCCGACCTCGCCTACTCCGGACTCGAAGGCCCGGGGGAGGTCCAGACGCCCCTGCACGGAGCGGGTGCCGAGGACCTTCGCATCGGGGATCTCGTGTGGTTCCGCCATGCGAAGGCCGGAGAGCTGGCCGAACACTTCAATGATCTGATCGTCGTCTCGGGCTCGCGAATCGTCGAGACCTGGTCGACCTACCGCGGAGAGGGGCTGGTGCTGTGAACGAGGGGAATCCGAGGCGGGCCGGCCGCAGGCACCGGTTCCGGAACTGGTCGGGTCATGTCCATGCCCACCCGCACACGATGGCCACCCCCGCCTCGGCGCAGGAGCTGGCCGATCTCATCCGGGCCGCCAATGACTCCGGAGACCGTGTCCGCGTGCTCGGAGCCGGACACTCCTTCACCCCTGTCGCCGCAGGTGAGAACGTCATGGTCAGCCTCGACCGGCTGAACGGGATCATCGCCGTCGATGAGACGAACCGCCGGGTGCGCTTCCACGCCGGCACCCGGCTGCGTGACATCCCCCGACTGCTGGCCCCCTACGGACTCGCCCTGGCCAATCAGGGCGACGTCAACCCGCAGGCGCTCGCCGGGGCGATCTCGACGAGCACCCACGGCACGGGACTCGACTTCACCGGTTTCGCCGGCACCGTCACCGGGCTGAGTCTGATGGGACCCGACGGCAGCGTCCGGGAGCTCTCGGCGACCCGCGAACCCGAGGTCTTCGACCTGACACGGGTCAGCCTCGGCGTGCTCGGGGTGATCACGGAGATCGAGCTGCAGTGCGTGCCCGCCTTCGACCTCATCGCCGAGGAGCGCGTGTGGGGCTTCGACGAGCTGCTCGCGAGCCTCGAGAAGCGCATGCGCGGCGCCGATCACTTCGAGTTCTACTGGTTCCCTCACACCGACACCGTGCTGACCAAGACGAACACCCGGGTCGGTCCCGGTGAGATCGGCCCGGGCCACCTCGCCGAGGCGGGGGTCCGCAGCCCCGTGCTCAACTTCGTCGACAAGGAGATCGTGGAGAACGGGGCCCTGCGGCTCGCGGTCGAGCTCGGCTCCGCGCTGCCCCGGCTCGTCCCGCACATCAACAGGATCGCCCAGTCCGCGGTTTCGGACAGGACGTATCGGGCACCGGGCCATGATGTCTTCGTCACGCCTCGGCGGGTGCGGTTCAATGAGATGGAGTACGCCCTGCCCTTCGCCTCCGGCGCCGAGGTGATCCGTGCGATCCGAGAGATCATCGAGGAGAAGGGGTGGACGATCTCCTTCCCGATCGAGGTCCGCGCGGCCGCCGCCGACGATGTTCCGCTGTCCACGGCCAGCGGCCGAGACACGATGTACATCGCCGTCCACCGCTTCGTCAAAGACGACTTCGCCGAATACTTCCGCGTCATCGAGGACATCTTCCGAGCCCACGGGGGCCGCCCGCACTGGGGCAAGATCCACACGCTCGGGGCGGCCGAGCTGCGCGGACTCTATCCCAGGTTCGACGACTTCTGCGCCCTGCGGGCGGAGGCGGATCCGACCGCGATGTTCGGCAACAGGTTCACCGATTCGCTGTTCGACGTGCGCTGACCTTCACTGGCTCCTTCGCTGACCGTCAGAGGGACGAGCGCTGATCCTCACTGGCTCGTGTGCTGACCTTCACGAGCTTGTGCGCTGACCCTCAGAAGCCAGTCGACGATCTCGGGCCAGGCGGCTTCGCCGACGCGGCGCCGCATGAGGCCATGGTGGCCGACCTTCGCCATGCCGAGATCGGCAGGGGTGAAGGTCCGACGGGTCACCTCGGCGCTGAGGAGGCGTTCGACGAGGGCATCGATCTGCTCGACCGAGGCCCACGGGTCGTCGGTGACGCCGGCGGCGAGGACCGGGACGGGCATGCGCGCCATCCTGGCCGCGGCGCCCAGGCTCTTCTCGTCGAAGAAGTAGTCGGGCATGCGGGACCACCGCGACCATTGGCGCATCGCCGCAGTCGGGATGTTCTCGCCCAGACCGAGCCTCCGGCCGGGAGCGAAGCCGACCAGACTGCTCAAGCCAGGGCCGAACAACGACAGGATGGCATGCACCCGGAGTCGTTCGCTCATCGGGGAGATGTCACGGGTCGCTGCCCGATGCGAGGCGATGGTGACGATGCCGCTCAGTCGGGCGGTGCCGTGACCGAGGACCAGGGCATGTCCGCCGAGGCTGTGCCCGAGGGCGACCTGCGGCAGTACGGGGAAGCGCCGCGCCGTCCACTCGGCCACGGCGTCGACGTCCTCGCTCATCCAATCGCTCATCCGCACGTCACGATTGGCGCGAGCAGACGCGGAGCTGCCCACCCCGCGATATCCGTAGGTGACCACGGCGAGACCGCGGGAGGCCGCGAAGTCGGCGAAGCCTGAGTAGAAGCGCTCGGGCGTGGCGGTGGCCGGGTGGATGGTGAGCACGACCCGAGGGCTCTCTGGCAGCCGCAGGTGTCCTTCGATCTGAGAGTCGGCGCGGCGGCCGGGGGAGGCGTGGAGTCTCTCGGGGGTGCCGGGGCTCTGCGCGACGCCGGTGTCGAGGGGGATGTGCAGGGGCTGCGGCTCGGGCGCGGATTCCATGCTCGTCAGCATAGCCATCACACGCCCCATGAGCTACCGGTCAGTAATGAAAATTGTCTCTGCTGTGCAACTCTCTGTCCTCACTGTGCTTTCGACCCAGTTCCGGCAATGTGTCCTGGGCTGCTGGTACGCTCGGCGCAGTGGGCGAAGCCTTCGCCCGGAATCGGAGGTGCCGATGTCCACGCACGATCCCTCGAGTGAGCCAGTCGCGTTGAGTCCCGAACGGGAGCGGGGACGCCGCCGTTCGATGCTCGTCGCCGCCTTCGGCACGGTCGTCGAATGGTACGACTTCTCGATCTACTTCTATGTGGCCACGATCCTGACGGCCCAATTCTTCGGCGACCAGGCGGATTCGCTGTTGCTCACGCTCGGTGTTGGGGCGGCGGGATTCTTATTCCGTCCCTTGGGCGCGATGGTCTTCGGCCACCTCGGCGATCGAGTGGGTCGCAAGCAGGCCCTTGTCGTCTCCGCGGTGCTCATGGCGATCTCGATGCTCGGCATCGCGCTCATGCCAACCTATGAAACGATCGGCATCTGGGCCGGAGTCGGCATGGTCTTCTTCCGGTGCCTGTCCGGATTCTCCGTGGGGGCAGAGTACACGGGCATCATGGTCTTCCTGATGGAATCTGCGAAGCCGGGCAAGCGCGGCGCGGCCGCCAGCTGGGCCGCCGCGAACAGCGAGGTCGGAGCGCTCCTGGCCGTGGGCTCCGGAGCGCTGCTGGCCAATACCCTCTCCGACGAGGCGATGAACTCCTGGGGATGGAGGCTGCTCTTCGTCCTCGGAGCGGTGCTCGCCGCCCTCATGGTGCCGCTGCGCCGAATGATGGAGGAGACCGACACCTTCAAACGCCTGCAGCAGGCGGAGCAGAAGAAGGACCCTGCCCTGCAGCGCTCGCCGCTGATCATCGCCTTCCTCGAGCAGCCCCGGGCGATCCTCGTCGCCTTCCTCATCTCCTCGATCGGTTCGGTCAGCTACTTCCTCAACATCACCTACGTGCCGACCTACATCGAAGAGGTGGCGAAGGTGCCGAACTCCGGAACCTTGGCCCTGGGCACCGTGGCCGCGGTCGTCGCGATCGTCGTCACCCCGTTCTTCGGACTGGCCTCGGACCGGTTCGGGCGGAAGGTCTCCCTGGCCGCGCTCATGGTCGTCTTCGTCTTCACCACCATCCCGGCCTATGTGCTGCTGAGCAACACCTCGGCGGCCGTCGCCGTCGCCGGCTGCGCGTTCCTGGCAATCCCCGCCGCGGGGTGGAGCGCCGTGGCCGCGGCGATGGTGCCCGAGCAGTTCACCGGCACCAGCCGCTTCTCCGGAATGGCGATCGGCTACAACGTCGCCACCGTGCTCTTCGGCGGGCTCTCACCGCTCATTGCGACGGCCCTGATGAGCTCCACGGGCATCACCCTGGCGCCGGCGATCTACGCCACCGTCATCGTCGTCGTCGCCGGTGTGCCCACGCTGTTCCTCGCCCGGAGCATGGGCAGCAAGACCCTGGCCGAATGCGACCGCGACGAACACCTCGTGCCGGCCTGAGCCGGTCTGACCTTCGGCGAGTCGATCGTCGACGGGCCAGTCGACCATCGGCGCTGAGCGCAGCCGGCCAGTCAGATTTGTCCGTTCGGCAGGCCTGACCTGTCGGCTCAGTCGGCCGAGTAGGCCCGCCAATCGGCGACCTCGGTCTCGGCCAGCTGGGCGGCGATGCCGACGTAGCTGGCCGGAGTGAGGGCGGACAGCAGTTCGGTCTCGGTCTCCGGCAGGCCGAGACCGGCGACGAAGCTGCGCAGATCGGCCTGGTCGATGCGCTTTCCGCGCGTGAGTTCCTTGAGCTTCTCGTAGGGGTTCTCCATGCCCGGCACGCCCTGCAGGCCGGCGGCGCGCATGACCGACTGGATCGCCTCGCCGAGGACTTCCCAGTTCCCGTCGAGATCGGCAGCCAGGGCCTCCTCATTGATGGCGAGTGCCTTGAGGCCCTTGACCAGGTTAATCAGCGCCAGCACGGAGTGGCCGAAGGCGACTCCGATGTTGCGCTGCGAGGTCGAGTCGGTGAGGTCGCGCTGCATCCGCGAGGTCACCAGGGTCGAAGCCAGCGAGTCGAGCAGGGCGCACGAGAGCTCGAGGTTCGCCTCGGCGTTCTCGAAGCGGATCGGATTGACCTTGTGCGGCATCGTCGATGAGCCTGTGGCTCCGGCGACGGGGATCTGCTTGAAGTAGTTCATCGAGATGTAGGTCCACATGTCGGTGGCCAGATTGTGGGCGATGCGGTTGAACCGGGCGATGTCGGCGAACAGTTCGGCATCCCAGTCATGCGCTTCGATCTGCGTGGTCAGCGGATTGAAGCTCAGGCCGAGGCTGTCCTCGACGAAGGTCTTCGCGATCCGCGGCCAATCGGCACCGGGCACCGCGGCCAGGTGGGCGGAGTAGGTGCCGGTGGCACCGTTGATCTTGCCCAGGAATTCGGCTCCGGCGATCCGCTCGTATTGGCGGCGCAGGCGGTGGACGAAGACGGCGAGCTCCTTGCCCATCGTCGTCGGCGTCGCCGGCTGACCGTGGGTGTGAGCGAGCATGGGAACCTCGGCCAGTTCCGAGGCGGTTTCGGCGAGCACATCGATGAGCGCCTTCGCCCGAGGCAGCCAGACCTCGAGCGTGGCACCCCTGATGCCGAGGGCCCAGGAGAGATTGTTGATGTCCTCGGAGGTGCAGCAGAAGTGGACGAGCTCACTGAGATCATCGGCGCCGATCTCGACTAGGGCCTCTTTGACTGTGTATTCGACGGCCTTGACGTCGTGCACGGTCACGGCTTCGTGAGCGGCGAGCGTGGCGATGGTGGTCTCGTCGAAGCCGGCGGCGAAGGACCGCAGTCCCTCGACCTCGTCATCGCTGAGACGACGCGCACCCTCGATCACGGAGTTCTGCGCGAGGTGGATGAACCATTCGACTTCGACATGGATCCGGTTCCGGTTGAGAGCCGCTTCGGAGAGGTGATCGACCAGGTCAGCAGCGTCTTTGCGGTAGCGGCCGTCGAGAGGTCCGAGGGCGATCGCGGGCGTGATATCGGCAAGGGAAACAGTCGGCATGCCCCTATTTTCTCATGAGCCGGCACCCGGTGCGGAACACGTCCGTCTGGCGTCTGCGCTCGCCTCGGGGAGGTGCTGTCGACTTGCGGGCGTTGACCTGTGGACGATGAGTCGACTCTCCCGCTCGGAGCCTGTGGACGCTCGACCGGTTTCCACAGCCCGATTCTCCGGTCTTCCTTGTGCCTCGCGCTCCTCTCTACTCTGAACCGACTGGATCGAATGAGCCGAATGAATCGGTCTGGCCGGTGCCATGGAGGCGGAGGCATTGTCGGACCGACCCGACCGTGACCGGACGAGGAGCAGGAGCATGACGTGATCACCGATGAGCTGGCGCGCAACCGAGACGAATGGAGGCATCGGGCCGAACTGCTGAGCGCGATCGCGCAGGCGTGCCGTCAGATCGAAGTCTGGAATTCCCCGACCGGCACGGTGGTGGCCGACCGGCTGGTCTCCTGTGCCTCGGCGATCGACGTTCTCTCGGACAAGGCCGCCAAGGTCGGCGAGGCCTACGATCTCCACCTGCAGGTCGTCTCCGTGGGCGGACGGATCCAGATATGACCCGCCAACCGTCCGAGAACTGGATCGTCGTCGATGTCGGACGGGTGATGCGCCTGCCCGAACGACTCCGCTGCCTGTGGCCGCCGGAATTCCTGCCCGATAGCGTCCCCGAACCCGCGGGCCGCTCCGTGCCGGGCGGCACCGAACCCGTGGGCCGCTCTGCGCCGGGCGGCACCGAAACAGTGGTCCTCGATCTGCCGCCGGAGCAGTCGGCGCGCGGTCTCGACGTCCTTTCCGCCTGGTTGGCAGGCTTCGCGGCCGACCTCAATCTCACGCACTCGCGCATCACCATCGTTGTCACCTCGGGTACGGAGACCGTTCAGCTCGCGCTCTGCCTCGGCGCCGACTCCTGCCGGGCGGTCCTCACCCTGGGCGGCGACGGCCTCGTCGAATTCGCGGGCTATCAGCTGCTGCGACGCATCGGCCCGGCAGAGATCACGCAGGTCGTCGACGACCTCACCGATCTCGTCGACGCCGACTGCGTGCTCACCCTCAGCTATATCGGTCATTCGCGGGAGGCGGGGATGGAGTTCCTCCACCGGGTCGACGGTTCCTGGCGCAGGCCCGTGCTCGAACGCAGCGGAGAGACGATCACCGTCGGAGCGGAGGCCGACGCGGGAGAGGCCGCGGTGCGGACCCTGCTCACGGCCACCCTCGCCCGCCTCTGGACCTCATCGCTCGGAGGTCCGGGATGATCGACTCCCGCACGCACGGCGGCCCGCGGATCAGGATCGATGAGAGGGCCGAGGGCAGCGGCGACGCCCTCCAGTCGATCGTCGTCGACATCGGCGATCTGACCACAGAGGCGTCCCTGTCCGGCTTCGACCTCGCCACCCTGATCACTCAGGTTCCGTCCCCGGTCACGGCGATCAACCTCGACGCCTGCCTGGTCCTGTTCCAGCATCAGTCGGCGCTCGTGTTCGTCGAGCTCGAGGCCACCGTGCTCGGGATCCGGGCCGCGGCTCTGGCCTACCGGCAGGCCGAGGCGGGCATCAGCGAGACCTTCGGCGGGCTGCTCGACGCACTCGGCTACGCCACCGGACGAATCATCGCCATCAGCCTGCCCGTCATCGTCCCGGTCGCGATCGGCATCGGCGTCCCACTCGTCGTCGGCGCGAAGGTCCTCGATGCCACCGGATTGGACGATGTCATCGCCAAACATCTCGGTATCGACCTCTCCCAGGCCAAGGACGGTCTCAAGGAGGCGTTCATCGCCCTCGTGTTCGAGAACTCCGATGTCAGCGGGGCCGTCATCGAACACGTGCTGCCGGGCATCGTGATCGGCTTCGTCGGACTCCCGCCGACGCTGCTCGACACGGATGCCGATCACGCCTATTGGCCCCACGACTCCGGGTCGATGACGACATGGGTGCTGGCGGGTGCGAACATGTTCGGACTCCTCCTGCCCTCCGACGTAGAGGTGTGGAGGGCCAAAGGGCTGACCGATGCCCATGAGAAGGCGCCGCAGGACATCGAGGATCTCTACATCCGTGAGGCGAACTGCCACCGGGGCGCCGACTCCGGTCAGGTGCGCATCGAGGAGATCGTCGACACCGATGGCACCACCCGCTACATCGTCTACGTCCCTGCAACCACCGACTGGTCCCCGGAGTCGGGCAAGAACACCACCGACCTGACGACGAACGTCCAGGGCATGGCCGGCAACGACACGGTGATGCGCGAGATGGTCCGGCAGGCCATCGCCGACGCCGGGATCGGCGACGGTGACGAGGTCATGCTCGTCGGCTATTCGCAGGGCGGCATCACCGCCGGCTCCCTGGCCGCCGACTCGGCCTTCCTCGCCGAGGTCAACGTCACCGCGCTGATGACCGTGGGCGCACCGATCTCCGATTTCCCCGTCGACGAAGGCATCGACGTCCTGTCCATCGAACACGAACAGGACCTCGTGCCCGATCTCGACGGCGGGGAGAACCCCGATGCCGACCACTGGTCGACCGTCACCGTCGACTACGACCCCGATCAGCTCCGTGACGCCCCGAACCTGGCGGACAAGACCGACGCGGAGCTCGACGAGATGTTCTCCTCGGCCGGTGCCGCCCATTCCTCATCGGCCTACGCCGCGTCGATCGGACTCCTGCTCCGCGCCGGGCAACCCGCCTTCAACCGCTTCACCGCGAACAATTCGGGGTTCTTCTCCGGCGATATCAAGGAGACACGGGACTACCAGGGCAGACGCAAGCACAGCTGATCGCGTCACCCCGCCGAGGCGGCCGCGCGGATCTCGCCGCCGCCTCGGCGCGCGGGGGCAGGGGATTCGGACCGGTCGACAACCTCGGCGCCGGATGCGGATCGGACCCGGTGACTGCCTCGGTGCCGGTGGGGGAGAAGTCCTCGGACGTGCATTGGTCGGACGATGGAGGAACTCTGCCGGAATCGACAATTCCCAGCTCAGGCCTTTGGAACAGTGGCACAGCTGGCGGCGGCGACCCATAGAGTGATCCTGACCAGCACAATTGGCGCTCGAACCGCATAGTCGATGTGGCATGCAGTGAGTGGATTCGGTATCGTGGTATTACCTGTGAATCACATCACTCGAGGGCGAGTTCTCCCATCAGAGGGCCCGTCCGACCTACATAGTCCACCCACTGGTCACCTCCAGTGCGAACGGACCTCGAACAAAGGAGAACTGAAATGACCTCCAACATTTCAGTGGGAACCGGTACTGCCCACAGTCAGTCCTCGGAGCCCCGGATGATCCAGATGCTCACGGAAGACGGCAACCGCGTCGAATCCGGCGAGTACGACGCCTTCGCCGCAGAACTCACCGATGAGGATCTGCGCGGCTTCTACCGCGACATGGTTCTGGTGCGCCGCATCGATGCCGAGGGAGCGGCCCTGCAGCGACAGGGACAGCTCGGCCTGTGGGCACCGATGTTCGGCCAGGAAGCGGCCCAGATCGGCATGGGACGCGCGGCCCGAACCCAAGACTTCGTCTTCCCCACCTACCGCGAACACGGCCTCGCCTACACCCGCGGCGTCGAACCCGAGACTCTGCTGAGCATCTTCCGGGGCCAGAACCACGGCGGCTGGGATCCACAGGAGCACCGCTTCCACACCTACACCATCGTCATCGGCTCGCAGACCCTGCACGCCACCGGCTACGCCATGGGTGTGAGCATGGACGGCGACGTCGGCACCGGTGACATCGAACGCGACACCGTGGCGATCGCCTGCTTCGGCGACGGCGCCAGCTCGCAGGGTGATGTGTCCGAGGCCCTGACCTTCGCCGGAGCCTTCCACGCTCCCGTCCTGTTCTTCTGCCAGAACAACCAGTGGGCGATCTCCGAACCCACCCACGTCCAGACCGCGGCCCCGCTGTGCAAGCGCGGCGAGGGATTCGGCGTGCCCGGCATCCGCGTCGACGGCAACGACATCATCGCGATGTACTCCGTGGCCCGGGCCAGCCTCGACTCCGTGCGCGCCGGCAACGGGCCGATGCTCATCGAAGCCTTCACATACCGTCGCGGCGCCCACACCACCGCCGATGACCCGACGAAGTACCGGGACAAGGCCGAGGAGGAGATCTGGGAGGATCGCGACCCGATCACCCGCCTCAAGGCCTACCTCGACAAGCACACCGAAACCAGCGAAGAGTTCTTCGCCGAGGTGGACGCCGAGGCCGATACCCTGGCCGCCCGCATCCGCCACAACTGCATGACCATGGAGGACCCCGACGCGATCGAGATGTTCGCTCATGTCACCTCCGAGCCCCACCCGCTCGTCGATGAGGAACGTGCGGAATTCCTCGCGTACCGCGCCTCGTTCGCCGATGCAGGTGAGGCCTGATGGAGAAACTTCCCCTCTCGAAGGCGATCACCGCCGGAATGCGCAAAGCCATGGAGGACGACCCGAAGGTCGTCCTCATCGGTGAGGACATCGGCAAGCTCGGCGGCGTCTTCCGCGTCACCGAAGGCCTGCAGAAGGACTTCGGACCGCAGCGGGTCATCGACTCGCCGCTGGCCGAATCCGGCATCGTCGGCACCTCGATCGGCATGGCCATCCGCGGCTACCGCCCGGTCATCGAGATCCAGTTCGACGCCTTCATCTTCCCGGCCTACGACCAGATCGTCACCCAGGTCTCGAAGCTGTACAACCGCACCCTGGGCAAGGAACGCATCCCGATGGTCATCCGCGTGCCCTACGGCGGCGGCATCGGCTCACCCGAACACCACTCGGAGAGCCCCGAGACCGTGTTCGCCCACCATGCGGGCCTGCGCCTGATCTCCCCGTCGAACGCCCATGACGCGTACTGGATGATCCAGGATGCGATCAAGAGCGACGACCCGGTGATGTTCTTCGAACCCAAGCGCCGCTACTGGCAACGCGGTGACGTCGACACGAGCGACCGCGGCGGACTGGGCATGCACGATGCCCGAGTCGTCTCGGAAGGCACCGACGTCACACTCGTGGCCTACGGCCCGCTCATGCCGACGGCCACTGACGTCGTGGCCGCGGCCGCCGACGAGGGCAAGAGCGTCGAACTCATCGACCTCCGCAGCCTCAACCCGATCGACTTCGCGACGATCGAGAAGTCCGTGAAGAAGACCGGTCGGCTCGTGGTCACCCACGAGGCCCCGACCTTCCTCGGTCTGGGCTCCGAGATCGCCGCCCGCATCTCCGAACGCTGCTTCTTCAACCTCGAGGCCCCCGTCATTCGGGTCGGCGGCTATCACACGCCCTACCCGGGCTCGAGGATGGAAGAACACTACCTGCCCGATCTCGATCGCATCTTCGACGGTGTCGACCGAGCCCTGGCCTACTGACTCGAGGAGAGCAGACTTGTCATTCGAATTTCCGCTTCCTGACGTCGGCGAGGGCCTGACCGAAGCCGATATCGTGTCCTGGAAGGTCGCCGCCGGCGACACCGTGACCGTCAACCAGATCCTCGTCGAGATCGAGACCGCGAAGTCACTCGTCGAACTGCCCAGCCCGCAGGCGGGCACCGTCGGTGCGCTCCTCGTTGAAGAAGGGCAGACCGTCGAGGTGGGCACCCCGATCATCCGCTTCGGCGGTGCCGATGATGCCGGTGAGTCCGCCGGTCCCGGCGCGGAGGCGGCCGACAGTGCCGCCGATGCGTCCGGGTCCGCAAGCGGCTCGGCTGCCGATGTCTCGGCTCCGGCGACGGATGATGCCGACGGCGGCGCCACCCTTGTCGGCTATGGGGCCAGGGCCACGTCCTCGAAGCGGCGTCCCCGCAAGGGCGCGGGTGTTCCCGCACCCGCGGCTCCTGCCCCGCAGACTGCGGCACCGGCTGCCGCTGTCGCAGAACCGAACGCACAGCCCGCCGCCTCGGCGTCGGCCGGATCGTCCGCCTCGGCGGGCAAACCCCTGGCGAAGCCGCCCGTGCGCAAGCTCGCCAAGGACCTCGGCCTCGACCTCGGCTCCATCGCACCCACCGGTGCGCGCGGCGAAGTCACCCGCGCCGATGTCCAGGCGGCGGCCGAGGGAACCGGGGCCGCAGAGACCACCGCGGCACCTGCCGGAGCAGCGGCACCGGCGACCGCCTCGGCGGGGCTGACTGCGGGCGAGCTCGAAGAGCGGATCCCGTTCAAGGGCGTGACGAAGATGATGGCCAAGGCCATGGTCGACTCCGCGTTCACGATGCCCCACGTCACCGAGTTCGTCGATGTCGACGTCACCGAGACGATGGCCTTCGTACGCCGACTGAAGGCCACGAAGTTCCTCGGCGAGGACATCAAGGTGTCCCCGCTTCTCATCGTCGCCAAGGCTGTGGCCTGGGCCGTTGCCCGCAATCCGCGGATCAACTCGTGCCTCGACGGCGATGACATTCTGGTCAAGAAGTACGTCAACCTCGGCATCGCGGCGGCCACCCCGCGCGGGCTGATCGTGCCGAACATCAAGAACGCCCACACGATGGGGCTGACCGAACTGGCCCAGGGCATCCAGGAGCTGACCGCCCTGGCGCGCTCCGGGAAGACGCCGCCGGCCGACCAAGCCGGCGGAACGATCACGATCACGAACGTCGGCGTCTTCGGCGTCGATGCGGGCACTCCGATCATCAACCCGGGTGAGGCCGCGATCCTCGCCTTCGGTCAGGTGCGGAAGAAGCCCTGGGTCGTCGATGATGAGATCGTCCCGCGCGAGATCACGACGCTGTCCGTCAGCGCCGATCACCGCGTCGTCGATGGCGAGATCATCTCGAAGTTCCTCGCCGACGTCGGCCGCGGCCTCGCGGACCCCACGCTGCTGCTGGCCTGAGGTCGCGCAGCGCCTACCTCGTCGAGGCCCTACTCGTCGAGGTAGGCGCTGTTGTCCTTCGGGCTGCCGTCCTTGACCAGTCGCTTGGCCAGGCAGTGGTCGCGGTCGAGACCCCAGGACCGGCACTGGTCGAGGGCGGGTTCGGGCTCGCTGTAGGGGGTGTCGATGATGGTGACCACGTAGTCGCCGTCTTTGTAGGAGCCCCAGTCGCCGCTGCGAATGAGGATCGAGCCGGGATACTTCACGCGGTTGGCCTCGAACTCGTCGAGGATGTCCTGAGCGGACCAGGTCTTGCCGTCGGCCTCCAGGCCGACATCCTTGGCACTGACCTGCGTGACCCATTGTCCTTCGAGGTCGGCGGCCTTCTCGGTACCGGCCTCCGTGTACTCATCGAGTCTGTCCTCGGGGCTGGCCGAGGGCTGGACAAGAGTATCGGACGGTGACGGCGACGACGCGGAGTTCGACTCCTCGCCGACATCGACCGGCACGGTGCCCGAGGAAGGAGCCAGCCAACGGATCCCGAAGAAGGCTACGAGCGCCAGGATCATGATCATCGCAATGACGACGACCGCGATCGTGAGGCCGTTGCCCCTCTTCGACGGACCATCGGCCGAAGCGACCTGAGGGAACTGACCGGACCGGGATACCGGACCTTCCGGTCCGAAGTCGACCTGTGGAGCATAGGGGGCCGAGCCGTCGGCTGCTCTCGAGGCTCCAGTCCGGTCCCGCTGAAGAGCACCAGCGCCATGGTCGGAGCCGCCCTGGGCCGCGTAGCGGTCAGGGAAGGGAGAACTCCCGGCGGGAGCGAAGACATTTCCCGAACGTGCCTTCGACACGGACTGCTCGCCGGTGTGGCGTTCGATGTACTCGTAGTAGGTGGACCGATCGAAATCGGGTGCGTTCGAACCCGCATCCTGTCCCTGCGACGGAGCCTGGGCGGCCCGTTCGGACTGGGCCTGACCAGCACGATCGCTATGATCCTTCTGCCAGTCATCACTTGTCGCCGGACGAATTCGCGGCCTCGGTGGAACGTCGCTCATCGGTCCTCCTGAGTGCCAGATGTGGTGGCAATCATCTTCTTACCTTGGCACGAGATCGGCGGGCGATCAACACGACCGCCGGCAGGAGACGTTGCCGACGAAATCCTACTGCGTCATCCGCACAGTCGGCTCCGACCATGCTGTGAAAGTGCCTCGTCCCCGAATCCGCGCGGAAGCAGACCCCGAGAACGAAGCCGGCCCGGGATGGAGAACCGTGACGAAGAACCTACTGTTGCGGACCCGGGTGAATTTGCTCTGAACCCGGGTTTCTCTCTAAGATTGGTGTCTGTTGTGTCGTGACAAAGAGATCCTCGATCGATCTGCCGCGACCGACATGGTGCTCACCCACCGCTGCACTCCAGCTTCGGCCAATCTCTCACAGGCTACGGCTTCAGCGCTGGTGAGACATCTCGCCCAAACGGGCAAACCTGTTTTGGCGTACACAATTTTCATTGCGAACGCCGCGTGCCGAGCATCCGCTCGGGGCGAGTCGGACGGCAGTCCGACATCGGCCGGACAGCACACCGCGGTCCGACCGGGCAGCAATCGCGAAAATTTGTTGATGTCTTCCGACATCGGCGCAAGCGGGCGAGGGACATGCACGTCAGGTCCCTGCGCACGAGCTTGTTTCGAGAGTCGGTAACTTGTGAACTGGAGGAGAGTCATGGCAGCAACCTGCCAGGTCACCGGGGCAGTCCCCGGTTTCGGACACAATGTGTCCCACTCGAAGCGCCGCACCAAGCGTCGCTTCAACCCGAATATTCAGAAAAAGCGCTACTACGTTCCGTCTCTGCGTCGCAACGTCACGCTGACCGTGTCCGCCAAGGGCATCAAGGTCATCGACGTGCGCGGTATCGACGCCGTGGTCACCGAACTGATCGCTAAGGGAGTGAAGCTCTGATGGCTAAGGCCCAGGATGTTCGTCCCATCATCAAGCTCAAATCGACCGCCGGCACCGGGTACACCTACGTGACCCGCAAGAACCGCCGCAACAACCCGGACCGCATCGTGCTCAAGAAGTACGATCCCGTAGTCCGCAAGCACGTCGATTTCCGAGAGGAGCGCTGAGCGCACATGGCTAAGAAGTCAAAGATCGCCCGCGACAAGCAGCGTCGCGTCATTGTTGAACGCTATGCAGAGCGCCGCGCGACTCTGAAGCGTCAGCTCACCCACCCTGACAGCACCGACGAGCAGCGTGAAGAGGCTCGCCTCGGACTGCAGAAGCTTCCTCGCGATGCTTCGCCTGTTCGCCTGCGCAACCGCGACCAGGTCGACGGCCGCCCGCGCGGCTATCTCCGGAAGTTCGGACTCTCCCGAGTTCGCTTCCGCGAAATGGCGCACAACGGCGAGTTGCCAGGAATCACGAAGTCAAGCTGGTAATCTCGAGGAAGTTCGTTATCGGAAAAACGGACCGGTAACCGACCGACTTGTCCTAAGGAGGACACTTTTATGGCTAAGAACCGCAGTGAGCTCGTTGTAGAAGTTGCTGAGAAGTCCGGCCTGACCCAGAAGCAGGTCTCGGATGTTCTCGATGGTGTCTTCGATGTCTTCTCCGACGTCGTCGCCAAGGGCGAAAAGCTCACCATCCCCGGCTGGCTCTCCGTTGAGCGCACCGAGCGTGCCGCTCGCAAGGGTCGCAACCCGCAGACCGGTGAAGAGATCCAGATCAAGGCCGGCTACTCCGTGAAGCTGTCCGCTGGTTCGAAGCTGAAGGGTGCCGCAGGCAGCCCGAAGTGATCTTCGCGCATCAGCGTCGAATGGCCCGGACCGTTTGGTCCGGGCCATTTGCTGTCCCCGCCGAGGCGGTCCGTCGAGATCTCGGCCACGTCCCGGGCCTCCGGTTGGCTGAGCCTCAGGACCGGGCGATACTCTTGAACCATGAATGAAGGTGCGGTAGGCGGTCAGTGAGCTCTCCAATCTTCGAGCCGGTCACACGGTTCGCGGCCCGCGCCGCCGTGCCGATCGTCGTCATCCTCGGACTCATCGTCGGGTTGGCTGCTCTGTTCTTCACCGGTGCCGCCGAGGCGACGCTGCTCAACGACCCCGGCCCGCTCGTGAAGTTCGGCCTGCCGGCCGCGAAGTTCATCTTCAACCTCGCGATGTCGCTGACTCTCGGCGCCCTGATGTTCGCACTCCTTATCCTGCCCCGTACCCAGGGTCGCGGCGGTCGGCGCAAGCCCACGGGCGGGGCATCGGAACCGCCCCTTGAGCCGCTGTGGGAGAAGTCTCTGAAGATCGCCGAGGTGTCCTCGGTCGTGTGGACGATCTCCGCGGTGGCCGTGCTCGTCTTCTCCTTCGTCGACACCGTCGGCGCCCAGGCCTATCTCGACTTCTCCAACCAGCTGGGCGTGTTCCTCACTCAGATCGCCTACGGACAGCTGTGGGTGCTCATCGTCGTCCTCATCGCCGTGGCTTCGACCCTGTGCTTCGGGACGCGGTCCTTCCTCGGCATCGCCGCGGCCGGTGTACTCGGCGTCGGCGTGATGATCCCGCTGGCGCTGATGGGCCACTCGGCCGAAGCCTCGGGGCACACTCAGGCCGTCAACAGCCTCGGCCTCCACCTCCTCGGCGTGACCATCTGGCTCGGCGGCCTCTTCGTCATCGCCCTGCTCGGCACCCGGCTCGCGCGTTCGTCCCACCTGCGGACGGTGGTCGAACGCTACTCGACCTTCGCCCTCGTCTCCTTCGGGCTCGTCGCCTTCTCCGGCGTCGTCAACTCGCTGCTGCGCGTGCACAGCCTCGACGACTGGATGACCTCCTACGGACAGGTCATCATCGCCAAGGCCTTCGCGACCGTTCTGCTCGGCCTCATCGGCTTCTGGCATCGGCAGTTCGTCATCCGACGTCTGGGCGAAGCCGCCTCGGCCGCCCGGGAATTCTGGCGGCTCATCCTCGTCGAATTCGTCATCTTCGGTGCGACCATGGGGCTGGCCGTCGCTCTGGCCCGCTCCCAGCCACCGGTGTCACAGGAACCGGTCGGAGATCCCACTCCCGCCGAGATCCTCACCGGAGACCCGCTGCCCCCGGCGCCCAACTTCGCTCGATACTTCACCGAGTGGTCGATCGATCCCCTGTGGATTGCGGTCGCCGCCGGTGCCTCCATCGCCTACATCTACGCCTTCGTCCAGCTTCGCCGCCGAGGCGATTCCTGGCCGGTGCTGCGCCTGATCAGCTGGCTGGTCGGCATGATCTTGCTCGTCTACGTGACCTCGGGCGGGGTGCGAGTGTACGGGGAGGTGCAGTTCTCCGGACACATGATCCAGCACATGCTCCTGGTCATGGTCGTGCCCCTGCCGATGGTCCTCGGCGCACCGATCACGATGCTCATGCGCGGAACCGCGGCGCGCACGGACGGGTCGAGGGGCATCCGCGAATGGGTGCTGTGGCTCGTCCACACCCCCTATCTGCGGTTCTTCGCGAACCCGATCGTCGCCAGCGTGAACTTCGCCGGTTCGCTCATCATCTTCTACTACTCGGGCATCATGCAGTACGCGCTCGAGACGCACATCGGCCACGAGCTGATGATCATGCACTTCCTCGGCGCCGGATATCTGTTCGGACAGGCGCTCATCGGCATCGACCCCGGGGTCAAACGACCGGCCTATCCGATGCGGCTGCTCATGCTGCTCATCACCATGGCATTCCACGCCTTCTTCGGAATCTCGATCATGAGCTCGAACGTCCTCATCGAAGGCGACTGGTTCGGCAACATCGGCGCCGACTGGGGCTACACCGCGATCGAGGACCAGCAGCTCGGGGGAGGCGTCGCGTGGGGAATCGGTGAGATCCCGACCCTCTTCATCGCGATCATGGTCGCCGTGCAGTGGTCGAAGTCCTCCGATCGTGAGGCCAAGCGAATCGATCGCCGGGAAGCTCGGAGCGACGACGCCGAGCTGCGCGCCTACAACGATATGCTCGCCTCGATGGCAGGCCGCGACGCGAAGTCCGGCCAAAACCGCGGTCGCTGACTTTCGCGGTCGTTGACCTCACTGATCGTTGACCTCCCCGGTCGTTAACCTCTCCGGGCACGAGGGGTGAACCTGACCGATGTCGCCGAGGCCGTTCTCAGAGTTGTAAAGTGCCCGGCGTGCACATCGGATGTGCGGGAATATGCACAGGAAATTCTCGGATTCTTCCCCTTTCGGCGCGAAAAACCAGCGACCATGGCGCAGACTGTTGCATGGATCATATTTATCCGGACGTCGCCGACGCCCCTGGGCTCCGCTGATCCGAGGCCGCATCGAAGCTGTCCGGGATCACCGTTCTCACCCGTCTGCGACGCCACAGCCAGTCGATCCGCGCATTCAACGGTGACGCGGATCGTGGAATCGAAGGAGTCACATGAGTTCCCAGAACAATGCCGAGAGGAAGTCGGTCCGCGCGCAGCTGCGTAAGGTCGTCGCCGCCTCGATGGCCGGAACGGTCGTCGAGTGGTATGAATTCTTCCTCTACGGTTCGGCCGCCACCCTGGTGTTCAACCACATCCTGTTTCCGCCGTCGGACAACCCGCTGACCCCGATCCTCGCGGGCTTCGCGACCTACGCGGTCGGGTTCATCGCCCGACCCGTCGGCGGCATAGTCTTCGGCCACTTCGGTGACAAATACGGCCGCAAGAAGCTGCTCCAGCTCTCGATCGTCCTCGTCGGCGCGGCGACCTTCCTGATGGGCTGCCTGCCGACCTTCGACCAGATCGGATACCTGGCGCCCATCCTGCTCGTGCTGCTACGCGTCGTCCAGGGATTCGCAGTCGGCGGCGAATGGGGCGGTGCCGTCCTCCTCGTGGCCGAACACGCACCGAACAAGGAACGCGGATTCTGGTCCTCATTCCCCCAGTCCGGTGTGCCTCTGGGCAACCTCCTGGCCACCGCGGTGCTGTTTATCCTCACTGCAACACTGACCGAGGAGCACTTCCTGTCGTGGGGCTGGAGGGTGTCGTTCTGGCTCTCGGCCGTCATCGTCCTCATCGGCTACTACATCCGCACCCGTGTCTCCGACGCACCGATCTTCGATGAGGTTCAGTCCCAAGAGATCGAAGAGGGCGTTGACTACGGCGTCAAGGCGGTGTTCAAGCGTTACCCGCGCGAGGTCTTCGCGGCCATGGGTCTGCGTTTCGTCGAGAACATCCACTACTACCTCGTGGTGACCTTCTCGATCACGTATCTGTCTGTTCAAGTGGGAATCGAATCGGCGGAGATCCTCGGTCTGCTCCTCGGCGCACACGCGATCCACGCGGTGCTCGTGCCCGTCGTCGGTGCGGCCACCGACCGGATCGGACGCAAGCTTCCCTACGGCGTGGGCATCGTGCTCACCGCCACCTGGGGCTTCTTCGCCTTCCCGATGTACGACACCGGCAGCGGCGTCATGATCTTCCTCGGTCTGCTCATCGGACTCGTCTTCCACGCGCTCATGTACGCCGGCCAGCCGGCGATCATGTCTGAGATGTTCCCGACCCGGATGCGCAACTCCGGTGTATCGACCGGTTACCAGGTGACCGCCATCGTTGCCGGATCCTTCGCTCCGATCATCGCCACCGCGCTGCTCAATGCGACCGGTTCGTCGATCCCGATCGCTGTGTATCTTCTCGTCGCGGCCGTCGTCTCGTTCATCGCCCTGATGTTCGTCCGTGAGACGAAGGGCATCGACCTACGTTCGTTGGACCACGCGGACAAGGTGCGCCGTGGAGTCGCCACGGCCAACTGACAGCGGTTGACGACTGAACGCAGCCGGCGGCTGAACCAGCTCGCAGAATCGTTGGCAAAGGTACGGGGACGGTGCCGGCGAGGACCGGCACCGCTCCTGCCATCTGCCGAGGCGCATGATGGAACAGAACGAACTCGGAGAAGAACGACGAAAAGGACATCTTCATGGGAGAACTCACCAACCGACGCGCACTCGTCACCGGAGGAGCCTCTGGGCTCGGGAGGGCGATCAGCGAGGCCTTCGCCGCCGCGGGCGCCCATGTCATCGTCGCCGACGTCAACGCGGAGACTGCGGAAGCCGTGGCCGCCGGCATCGGCGGTGAGGCCTGGGTCGCGAACCTCGCGGACACCTCGGCGCTGGAGGGGATCGATCTCGATGTCGACATCCTCGTCAACAACGCCGGCATCCAGCGGATCCACCCGATCACGGAGTTCCCGCTCGAGGAGTGGAGGCTGATCAACACCCTCATGCTCGAGGCGCCGTTCGTGCTCACGAAGGCCGTGCTGCCGAAGATGTACGAACGCGGCTGGGGACGGATCATCAACCTCTCCTCGGTCCACGGCCTGCGCGCCTCGGCGAACAAGTCGGCCTATGTCGCGGCCAAGCACGGGCTGATGGGGCTGACGAAGACCACTGCGCTCGAGGCCGGAGAGCACGGGGTGACGTGCAATGCGATCAACCCCGGCTATGTGCTCACGCCTCTGGTCAAGGGACAGATCGCCGATCAGGCGAAGACGAACGGCATCAGCGAGGACGAGGTGCTCGAACAGGTCTTCCTCGGCCACTCCGCGGTTCCCAAGCTCGCCGAACCCGAGGACATCGCCGAGCTCGCCCTGTTCCTGGCCGGCGATGCCGCCTCCGTGATCACGGGCAGCGCCCACAGCATCGACGGAGGCTGGTCCGCCGCCTGAGGCCCACCGCCCCTCCCCCAACTACCTGACGGGGACCCAGACACCTCGCGCCAAGTTGCTGGGCCCCCGTCAGGTAGTTGGGGGAGGGGGTCAGAGGACGTCGAGGACGCGGCGGACGCCGGCGTTGCGCAGGGATTCGTGGCGCACCGAGGCCCAGTAGGAGACCTGCTTCGAGAACTGCTCGGGCAGCACCTGCACGAGTCGGCTGTTGCCGCGGGCGACGAAATCGGGCAGGATCCCGATTCCCGCACCGTTCGAGGTCGCCAGCAGATGGGCATGCACCGAGGTGGAGCGGAAGAATCCTCGCCCGCTTGGCAGAGCGGAGGCCGCCTCGTCGAGGTCATCGACCTGCAGCGAGTTCTCGATGTAGTAGATCAGCCGGTGCTCGGCCAGCTCGTCGATCGTCGTCGGCATCGTGTGCGCGGCGACGTAGTCCTGTGAGGCATAGAGCTGGAGACGGTAGTCGCGGATGTGCTTGGCGATGCTGCGCGGAGCGTCGGGACGGCCGACGACGACCTCGATGTCGACCCCCGAACGATACTGCCTGGCGCGCTGAGTGGCCGTGATCAGCTCGATCTGCAGCCCCGGATGGTCCTGCTGCAGCCCGGTCAGCGCGGGCACCGCCCACTCGAGAGCGAAGGCCTGCGGGCAGGCCAGCCGGATCGTGCCCGACAGGGACGAGGCCGAAGGGCCGTCGATGCGCCCGAGCGCGGACTCGATGTCCTCGGCGATCGGCAGCAGCTGACGGCCGGCCGCGTTGAGCTCCCAGCCGTCCGGAGAGGCCACGAGCACCCGTTCCCCATAGGCCTTCTCCAGTGCGGCGATGCGCCTGGACACGGTGGTGTGATTGAGCCCGAGGCTGTGGGCAGCGGCTGTGAACTTGCCCAGTCTGGCGACGGCGAGCAGAGTCAGCAGATCCTCGGGAGAGATCTGCGCGCCGGAGCCGCCGAGTGCATGAGAGGTCATAGTCTCCCCATCCTATCTGCGTGCGCGCACATATCCGGTGCGGAATAGGTGATTCCGGGCCACCGCCTCGGCGCAGGGACTGGCGTAATGTGAGAGGGAACACGATGACAAGTCTGAACACGACGACTAAGTCTGAACATGATGCGAGGAGGCATATTATGTCGACGATTGGATGGATCGGCCTGGGAAACATGGGCCGCCCGATGACTGCGAACCTGGTCAAGGCCGGTCACACCGTCAATGGATTCGATCTCGTGGAGATCGCCGTCAAGGAAGCCGCCGAACACGGCGTCACCCCCGTGAATTCCATCGCCGAGGCGGTTTCCGGTGCGGACATCGTCTTCACGATGCTGCCCAAGGGCGAGCACGCCCGAGCCGTCTACCTCGAAGCCGACGGAGTGCTGGCCAACGCCGATAAGACGACGCTGCTCGTCGACTCCTCGACAATCGACTTCGACTCCGCCCGCGCCCTCCACGCCGAGGCGGCCAAGGCCGGGTTCCGCTTCGTCGACGGACCGGTCTCCGGAGGCATCAGCGGCGCCGAAGCCGGCACCCTGACCTTCATGCTCGGCGGCACCGAGGCAGACGTTGCCGAAGCGAAGACCTTCATCGAGCCGATGGCCGGCAACATCTTCCACGCCGGCGGCGAAGCCGCAGGTCAGGCCGCTAAGATCGTCAACAATATGATGCTCTCGATCAGCCTGCAGGGTGTCGTCGAGGGCGCAGTGCTCGCCGAGCGCCTCGGCCTGGACGCGACCACCATCTACGACATCGCGAAGGTCTCGTCGGGTGACTCCTGGCCGCTGCGCACCTGGTACCCGGTGCCCGGCGTGACCGAGACCTCTGCGGCAAACAACGCCTTCAAGCCCGGATTCGCCACGGCGCTCATGCACAAGGACGTCGGACTCGCCCTCGCCGGTGCCGAGACCGCGGGCATCGACCTGCCGGCCGCGAAGCTCGTCCACGAGCAGCTGCAGAAGCTCGTCGATGCCGGCCTCGAAGGTCTCGACACCTCGGCGCTGATCAAGAACATCGACCCGAAAGCCAAAGGCCTGCCCGAGTAAGCTCCACGCCCGCCGCCCGCCGCCCGCCGCCGGTCGTCGGTCGTCGGGCGGCGCCGACCGAATCGGGCACCGAGTTGCGGACGATCCATATCGAGAAATCGAGATGATCTCGACACGGATCGTCCGCAACTCGTCTCTGCGCCAGTTCCACCCGACCTGAAACTTCCGCAAGGACGTGGAAGACTGGAGGCATGAGCACCTCCCAGCCTGCCGAGAGCACTCTGTCCGACACTGAGATCGCGTCCATCACCGGCAACCTCGACGAGGTGGCCGACCGTGTCCGCGCCGCTGCCGGGGCGAGCGGTCGCTCGGGCGATGATGTGCAGGTGCTGCTGGCGACGAAGACGCAGCCGGCGGAGAAGATCCGCATCGCGCTCGAATACGGGTTCACCCTCATCGGGGAGAACAAGGTGCAGGAACTCGTCGGCAAGGCCGAGGAACTCGCCGATCTCGACCACGAAGCCCATCTCATCGGCCCGCTGCAGAAGAACAAGGTCAATCACACCCTGCGCCATGCTCATTGCATCCAGTCGGTGGACAATCTCGAACTCGCGACGAAGATCGGCAATCGCCTCGAGGTGCTCGATGAGACCATCGACATCTTCGTACAGGTCAACACCTCCCGCGAGGACTCGAAATCCGGCATCGCGCGCGAGGACGCCGAGGCGCTCATCACCGAACTGCGGGGCTTGACCAGGATGCGGCTGCGCGGACTCATGACGATCGGACTGCCCGGCCGCACACCTGAGGAGATCCGCCCCAGCTACTCCGATCTGCGTGAACTCCGCGACCGACTCATCGGAGCAGGTGTGATGCCGGCGGAGGCGAACGAACTGTCGATGGGGATGAGCAATGACTTCGAGCTCGCGATCGCCGAAGGAGCGACGATGGTTCGCGTCGGCTCGAGTGTGTTCGGCGCCCGCGACTATTCCTGAGTGAGTCGAACCGGGTCCAGCTGAACCGGCTCTAGCCGAACACCCGGCGGAGACCGTCAATGAGCGCCCCGCGCCAGCAAGCGTAGTCGTGGCCTCCCTGATAGACCGACACAGAGGTGGTGCATCCCTTCTCGTCGAGGACCTCGGCGAGGCGTCGGGCGCGATCGACCATGAGCCCTTCCCGACTGCCGACAGCCAGGTGGAAGGCCATATCGCGGCGCTCTGCGGCGAGGAACAGATTCGTCGTCCAGTCATCGCCTTCGGCGGTGGCCAGATCTGCCGGGGTCGCCGTTCCGCCGGGCTGCCACCACAGCGAAGGGGAGTGGGGGAGGGCCGTTCCGAAGGCCTCGGGCGAATCGAGGGCCATGAGCAGCGAGGACAGTCCGCCGAGGCTCTGGCCGCTGACCACTCGACGGGAGCGGTCGGGCAGAACGACACCCTGTTCGGACAGCTCGGATTCGATCTGCGGCACAAGCTCCTCGGCCACGGCCCGCAGGAAGTCCCGGTTCCCACGCAGGGTCGCGACCCGTTCGGGGATGCTGCGGGTGCCGATGCCGATGATCACCAACGGCGGGAGTCCGGAAGCCTCGAGGGCCCCGGCCACGTTCAGCGCATCGAACCATTCGTGTCCATCGAAGAGGACGAGCAGACCCGTCGGCTGCTGTGTTTCGGGGGTGGAGACATAAACCGGGTACGGGGCGCCGAGGATCTCCCGGTCAGCCACGGCAACGGGCCCGGCGAGTCCGTGCCCGTTGCCGCCCGTCGTGCCCGCCCCAGCCGCGCCCGCACCCTGCCCGACGGTCCACGCGCTGTGGTCGGGAGCAAGGGGGCCGGAGAACACGGACGTGCCCACGGTCTGCCCCGAGCTCGCCCCAGGTGAATCCTTCCCTGTGACAGGCCGGCGCAGAGGCGGGTCAGCATTGAATGGGTCGACGAGCACCGGCGGTCCCGGCTGTCGTGGGGTTCCGAGCGGCTCGGGGGTCTCCGAGGCCGACGGGCTGAAGCCGTAGGAGCAGCGCAGATCGGCCGGCAGGGTCAGGGTGACTCCCCAGATCCCGGTGCCGGGCACGTGGCCCATGATGCCCTCGGCCGCCCGGTCCTTGTCGGTGACCCGGTTGGCCACCAGTCTCACACTGCGAACATCCGGCGAGTCGGCCCCGTAGAGGAATGTGACTTCACGCATAGTCTCATCGTCCCTGCATGGGTCGATGAGGGGAGTCCCGTGACCGGCGACTTCGTCCCAGAAGCGCTCTTCGCGGTCGTGGATCCCTTCGGCCGCCTGGTCCACCGACTGCGGCCGCGGCGACCCGCCATCCGCGACGGCACGGGCCCCGCCATCCGCGGTGGCACGGGCCTCGACCTGCGGTGACGCGGCATCAGAGGAGTCTTCGAGGCGGGAGAACTCCGCCTGGATCTCGGTGAAGCGCACGCGGTTCGCCTCGCTGACGATGGTTCGTAGGCGCCATGCCGACAAGGCGGCTGACGACTTCGATAGTCTACTCGTTTAGGTGAGCCTTGCCGACATGCGCGGGGTGAGGCCGCGACGGATGCAGCCGCGGTCATCGTCGTCCTCCACGACCTCAATCTCGCCCTGCGCTATGCCGACCGGGTGCTCGTCTTCGGCAACGGCCGCCTCGTCGCCGATGGGCCGCCGCGGCAGGCGCTGAGCGAGGAGCTCGTCGAAGAGGTCTACGGGCAGCGTGTGCGCAGGCTCGAAGCCGCCGGCATCGACACACCGATCCTCGTGCCCGTCTGACGGGTCACATCATGACGCCCGGACTGCCGCCTCGGCGCCGGATCTGAGACCATAGAGCCATGAACTCCAGTCCGCACGAAGCAGCATCGGAAGCCCAGTCGGCTCCGGTGAACTCAGCCGCGACGGCCACCGCCGATCCGCGCCAGGTCAAGGTCCGCGCCCCCGAACTCATCGGCCGTCGGTGGATGAACTCCGGCGGCAAGGAGCTCAGTCTCGCCGACCTGCGCGGCAAGGTCGTCTTGCTCGACTTCTGGACCTTCTGTTGTATCAACTGCCTCCACGTCCTCGACGAGCTGCGACCGCTCGAGGAGAAGTACGGACAGGAACTCGTCATCATCGGCGTCCACTCGCCGAAGTTCGAGTTCGAACGCACCGTCGAGGCCGTCAACCAGGCCGTCGAACGCTACCAGGTCGAACACCTCGTCCTCGACGACCCCGATCTCGTGACCTGGCAGGCCTACACCGCCCGTGCCTGGCCGACCCTGGCCGTCATCGACCCCGAGGGCTACCTCGTCGCCACCCTCTCCGGGGAAGGCCATGCCGCCGGACTCGGCGAGATCATCGAAGGTCTCATCGCCGAGCACTCGGCCAAGGGCACGCTGCACTCGGGGGACGGACCGTACGTGCCGCCGCCGGCCCCGGAGACCGAGCTGTTCTACCCGGGCAAGGTCACCGAGCTGCCCTCGGGCAACCTCCTCGTCGCCGACTCCGGTCACCACAGCCTCGTCGAATACGATGCTGCCGGCCAGGACATCATCCGCCGAATCGGCACCGGTGAGCGCGGAACGAACGACGGCGACTTCGCCACCGCGAGCTTCAGCGAACCCGGTGGCATCACGGTGCTGCCCGCCGATCTCGCCGCCGAAGTCGGCTACCACCTCGTCGTCGCCGACACCGTCAACCACACCCTGCGCGGGATCGATCTCGAGAACGAGACCGTGACGACGATCGCC
Organism: Brevibacterium sp. GP-SGM9; assembly: GCF_047300845.1. NCBI lineage: Bacteria > Bacillati > Actinomycetota > Actinomycetes > Micrococcales > Brevibacteriaceae > Brevibacterium > Brevibacterium sp. GP-SGM9. The sequence continues at coordinate 2,761,484 of NZ_CP178563.1, forward strand.
GGAACCGGCGAGCAGCACATGGTCGGGGCCATCGACAATGTCCTCGGCACACACGGTGAGCTGGGACGATACGACGGCCCGGCCCTCGACGTGAAGCTGTCCTCGCCGTGGGACGTCCTCTTCGCTCCGGCCACCGGCGAGGTGATCGTGGCGATGGCGGGCAACCACACCATCTGGTCCTTCGACCCCGCGGCGGGATCGATCCGCCTGCTCTCGGGCACGATGAACGAGGGCCTGACCGACGGCGACGGGGAGACCTCCTGGTTCGCCCAGTCCTCGGGTCTCGACCTCGGCTCCGAGGGCGAAGTGCTCATCGCCGACTCCGAGACCTCAGCCATCCGCCGCCTCGACCCCGGCACCGGTGAGGTGACGACGCTCGTCGGCGTCGGCCTCTTCGACTTCGGCTTCCGCGACGGACCCGCCACCGATGCCCGGCTCCAGCACCCCTTGGGTGTGGCGACCCTGCCCGACGGGTCGATCGCGATCGCCGACACCTACAACGGGGCGATCCGCCGCTACGACTTCACCACGAACGAGGTCTCCACACTGGCCCGCGGCCTGCGCGAACCCTCGGACATCCTCGTCATCGACGGCGGGGGAGCAGAGGATGCCGGCACCGGCGCGGACGGCGGGGGAGATGCCGATGCCGCCGATGCCGAACTCCTCGTCGTCGAATCCGCCGCCCATGCGCTCACCCGCGTCAGACTCCCCAAGGACGCCCAGCGCGTCGACGAGGGAGCCCTGACGAGCAAGCGGCCGTCGACCGAACTCGCCTCCGGGCCCGTGTCGGTGAGCGTGAGCTTCACCGTTCCCGCCGGTCAGAAGCTCGATGACCGCTGGGGCGACCCCACCTACCTGCAGGTGTCCTCCACGCCTCCGGAACTCATCGTCTCCGGCGGCGGCGGTGCCGAGGGGCTGAGCCGCGATATCGTCATCGATCCCGAGTTCACCTCCGGCGTCCTCCACGTCACCGCGCGGGCCGCCGCCTGCGATGGCGAGCCCGGGGGAGAGATCCCGCTGCACGCGGCCTGCCACCTCTACCAGCAGGACTGGGGCATTCCCGTCGATCTCGTGGATTCGGCGCCGAACGAACTCAGCCTCGACCTCCGCGGCGCCTGAGCCGGAACGTCTCTGAGCGGGACGTCACTGACCTGGTACGTACCGCGGTGCCGTCCGGGACGGCGCCTGATCTGCCCCGCTACTTCACGGACACATCGCCGAGGCGACGCGGTTCGAAGCTCACCTGCGACGCCCTGACCACGACCGAACCGCCGAGGACGAACGACAGAGTCTCGTCGAAGTCGTGTTCGGCGGCGGTGACGATGTCGCGATAGCGGCCCTTGATGCGCACCTCGACGGTGCTCGGGGTGAGCTCGAGATCATTGCCCGAGGCGGTGAGGCTGATCTGCGGCTCACGCGTGAGCGACCACGACACGTCGTCGAGGATCTCATTGTCCGTGTCATAGCCGAACACGCAGCCGGCGGGGTAGAGCGTCGTCGCCTTCACACAGTTCTGCAGGTGCTCGGTGACCTGCTCACTCACGGCCTCCTCGAGCTTTGCCGTCGGCTCGGGCGAGAGCTCGATCTTGGGAGCATCCCCGGGAGCGGTCACCTCGGCGCGTTCGGATTTCGACTTCAGGTACGTCGCGTCGAAGCCGACGAGGTAGGTGGCGGGGAACAGCACGGGCACCTCACCGGCGGCCACGCTGTAGCCGTTGACCGTAGCCGTGGAAGATCCGGAGACCTCGAGGTTGAGCGTCGGCCATTTCTCCTGCTCGATCGCCCACCGGTCGAACAGGCCTGCGCTCGGCGGCAGCTTGACCATCGAGAGTTCGATCGACTGAGTCTGCGAGGACAGGCCGTAGGAGAGCTTGACCGTGGCATGGTCGCCGTCGGTCGAGATCGTCTCGGCCTGCGCGTCCCGGGGCAGATCGGGCGCCGCGGAGAGAACCTCCCGGTTGAGCGCCAGCGTCGACGAGGGCGTCGGTCCGGAGAGGTAGGAGAAGGCGCGTTCGGCATCGCCCTTCTCGATCGCCGCGATGTAGGCCTCGGCCGCGCGGGCAGGGGTGTAGGCGGTGAGATTGAGCAGAGGGACCGCCGCAACCGTGAGCACGACGACGATGAGTGCCGAGATCAGAAGATTGCGGTAGGTTCGCATGGCCTCTCCTGATTCGGTCGGGGATTGAGAGTCGGGGATTTCAGTCTATCCGCCGCGATTCACTCGACCGAATAGGCATGCAGGCACGCAGTGTCGACCTCGACGAAGACGTGGGTGCCGACCCGGACATTGGCCCGGAGTTCGGTGATGGATCCGCCCAGTCCGGGATGGAGGATCCCGAAGCCTGCGCCCCTGCGGGCGGCCGCATGCGCCGAGGTGGTGCTCGGTTCTGCCGCGTCCGGCACCTCAGGTGCCGTGTCGGGCCCGGTGGGTACGGTGTTCGGCACGCTGGGTGCCGGGGCGGGTATCCCGGCGAGGTCCGCGAGGTCGACGTCGAGGGCCAGGCCCATCTCCGTGTCGACCGGGGACAGCTTCGCCTGCAGGCAGGAGCCGCGATCGCGCAGTCCCGTGACGATGGCCTCGAACACCGTCGCCGAGGTGAACGCCTCGTCGTGTTCGTCCAGTGAGAGCAGGGCGGCACGCCACCCGAGGGTGACATAGACCTTGCCGTCGAGCTCGGTGCGGGCCTTGACCGCCGAATGGCCGATCGACAGCCAGCCCTTCCGCGCGAGCCCGGAGTACACATTGACCCCGCTGAGCTCGGCGGGCAGAGAGCCGCGCGGCTCGGTGACGATCTGTTCGAGCGGACCCAGCGCCACGAGTTGGCCCTTCTCGATGTCGGCCACACCCGCCTCGGCGATGGTGTGGTCGGTGAGCGAATTGGAGCTGAAGACGATCCCGCGCCCGCCTCTGGCCGCGAGTTCGGCGAAGCGAGCACGCACTCCGGTGCGCAGATGTCCGGGCACCGCGGCGAAGGGATCGATGAACGTCAGCCACCTCGCCTCGCTCGCCCATGCTGCGGCCAGACACAGTCTGGTCCGCTCGATGGGTTCGAGTGAGGCGAGGCGGCGATGCAGAATCTCGGGTCTGAGTCCGAAGTCACTCAGTGCTCTGACCGATGCCGCCTCCCCAGTTCCGGCATCGGCGTCGCGAAGATAGCTCCTGATCCAGCTGCGCACGCGCAGACGACCCGACCGTGGGTCGGTCGGGAGCTGCGGCGGAGGTGCGACCTCAGACAGGGCACCCACGGACGCCACCACCGAGGCGGTGTCGTCCGGGGTGCCCATGAGTCCGAGCATTGTCCCTGCTCGCAGGCGGCCGAGATCGATCTCGCGCCCGTCGAGCTGCAGCCCCGCAAGGGACAATTCATCGTTCAACGGATCTTAGAACTCCGCAGGATCGTCGGAGGCGGTCATCCGCCGACGAGTGATGATGACGGCGGCCGCACCGACGACGAGGAGGCCTACGCCGAGTGCCATGCCGGTCATCTCGGCACCGGTGCGCGGCAGATCGCTGCTGCTGCCGCTTCCGCTGCCGTTGTTGTCGGAACCAGAACCGGAGCCGTTGCCCCCGTTGCCGCTTTCGTCGACGTCGGTGCCGTTGGTGACGACGGTGAAGCTGCCGCCCTGGGGCTCGTCGAAGCTCTCAGCCTGGGCACGGACATTGTAGGTGCCCAGCACGGCCTTGACCTTAGCCTGGACTCCGAAGGTCGCCTTGCCTTCGTCATCGGCTTCCTTGGTCATCGTGTACCGGTCGACCTTGCCCTGGGCGTGCTCGACGGTGATGGTGATCTTCTCGCCGGGCTTCGCTCCGGTCACGCCGAGCTTGATGCCCTTGTCCAGGAAGTTCTCGGAGCTGATCTCGGTCGGCTCGATGACGAGAGCCTGGGTCGCAGCGGGTGCGGCCTTCTTGTCCTCGTCTTCGCTGCCCGGGCTGGACGACGCGGAGGGATCCTTCGCATCGGAATCCGAGGCGTCGGAGTCATCGGTCTCGGAGGGCGACGGCTTGGCCGCGGGCTCGTCCGTCTCGGACTCCTTGGGGTCGGACTCCTTCGGATCCTCAGTCTTTTTCGGTTCCTCGGTTTCCTTCGGCTCGTCGGTCTTCGAGGGGGACTCGGATGGAGTCTTGCTCGGTTCCTTGGTCTCCGACGGGGTCGGGGAGGCGCTCTTGCTCGGTTCCTTGGTCTCAGACGGAGATTCGGACGGAGTCTTGCTCGGCTCCTCGGTCTTCGACGGAGATTCCGACGGAGTTTCGCTCGGCTCCTCGGACTTCGAGGGGGACTCGGACGGAGTCTCGCTGGGCTCGTCGGTCTCCTTCGGCGGCTTGGCCGGGTTGCAATCTGAACCCTTGCCGGAATCGTCGAGATCGGACTCGTCGGCGACGACCTCGAAGGTGACCTTGGAGGAGTCCTTCTCGGACTTCAGGTCGCTGAGGTAGAGCGAGTACTCACCGACCGGGACCTTGGCTCCCTCGCTGGCGGAGAAGAAGTAGGTGCCGGACACCTTGCCCTTCTCGTCCACGGTGAGCTTGGTCTCCGGGGAGTACTTCGTTCCGTCGGTGCCGACGACCGTCACGGTCGCCTTCTCGTCGGGAGAGAATCCGGTTCCGGAGAATCCGATGCCCTTCTTGCGGTCGGCGATGTCGTCCCTGGTGACCTGCGCCTTCGCGAGGGTCGCCTGAGGGTCCGACTCATCCGGAACCTTGGAATCGGATTCGGAGTCGTCAGATTGCTGTGCGTTGTCATACGCACAGAGAGGGCCTGCCGGGGCCGGAGCGGACTCTGTCGCTGCGAACGCCGGGGCGCCAGCAAGACCTGTCAATGCAACGGCTACTGCGGGGGCAAGCACAAGACGCGAGGTCTTCACAGTAATGCCTTTCGATTGTTGTCTACCCACGAAAGGCGATGGGACTCCCGGCATTCCTTGGCTTAAGAAGGGGAAGGCACCATCGTGCGCGGGTCCGTACAGCTCATTACTCTAAGGCATTCACCGCTGGCAGTGGGGAGACACACTGGGGAATTACAGCTTAATTCGTCGATATTGTTATCGGTTCGTTATATATAACCGGCGTGTCGCGAGCACGTCGAGGTACCGACTACCATCGGATACGTGACTCTCCTCTCCGATCGCGACATCCGCGCCGAGCTCGACTCCGAGCGCATCGTCCTCGAGCCCTATGACCCTTCGCTGATCCAGCCGGCCAGCGTCGATGTGTGCCTCGACCGCTACTTCCGCCTCTTCGACAACCACAAGTATCCGGTCATCGATCCCAGCCTCGAGCAGCCGGAGCTCACCCGCTTCGTCGAGGTCGCCCCCGAGGAGCCCTTCGTGCTCCACCCGGGAGAGTTCGTCCTCGCCTCCACTCATGAGCTGGTGACTCTGCCCGACGACGTCGCGGCCCGACTCGAGGGCAAGTCCTCACTCGGCCGCCTCGGCCTCCTCACCCATTCGACCGCAGGGTTCATCGACCCGGGCTTCAACGGGCATGTGACCCTTGAGCTCTCCAATGTCGCCACCCTGCCGATCACCCTGTGGCCGGGCATGAAGATCGGACAGCTCTGCTTCTTCCGCCTCAGCTCCGCGGCGCTCAACCCCTACGGTTCGCAGGCCACGGGCAACCGCTACCAGGGTCAGCGCGGCCCGACCGCCTCCCGCTCGCACCTCAACTTCTACCGGAGGGCCATGTGATCACTCGCCGCGAACTGCGGCTCCAGCGCGAAGCCGCCGAACGCGAAGCCGCCGAACGCGCGGTCGGCCCCGCGGGCTGCGACGGTGCGGTCAGCCCCGCGGGTGCCGACGGTGCCCTTGCAGGCTCCGTCGAAGGTGCCGCCGACACCGACCGTGCACTCGAAACCGACCCGGCGGCCGACTCCGACCGTGTCGCCGGGGCCCACGTTGCCCCGCGCGCTCCGAGCTCGGGCGCCGCCCCGGACACCACAGCCTCGGCGGAGCTGCGTGGATTCCACCTGCTCCTCCTCGACGCCGAGGTCGAGGTCTCCGATGTCCTCGCCCTCATCCACAACCGGCTGCCCGACATCAGCCCGCGCCTCGATGAGAACGGCCAGCTCAGGCTCACCCGGCACTCACGACTGAGGGCCGGGGCGGATCTCGACGCCGCCACGATCGCCGCCCTCGAGGTCCCGGAATGGGCCCATCATGCCGTGGTCATCGACTGCCCGCGCGATCGCCAGCCCGTCCCGCCGCCGGATTGGTTCGCCGATGCCGACGGACTCCACGAGGCGTTCCCGGCCGGTCTGCCCGACCGGGAGGAGGAGCGGATGCTCACTCTCATCCTCGCCATCGCCTCCCGCCTGCACACCGCCGTCAGACTCGCCGACGAACCCGAGCTGCCGACCCGGGTGATCGTCCCCGACCCCGAGGCGAAAGTCGACCTCTACCTCTACTCGCCCTACTGGCTCGAGCCCGATGTCGCCCTGTCGCTCGTGCGCAGGCATGCGCCGCACGCCTTCCAGCAGTCACTGCCCACTCCCGACGAGGACGTCCTGGCGCAGGCGAGCATCGACGATCCGCTCTTCGATCCCTCGGCCCCGGTGATCCTCGACGGATTCTCCCTGTTCATCCCGCTCGGAGAGATCGACGAGGCGGCCGGTGACATCGAGATCCGCGTGATGGAAGCCGAGTGGGTTCCGCCCATCGTGGCCGCCCACACCGGCATGCCGCAGATCGAATACCACGTGCACTGGATGGACGCCGAGTCCAGGCGGTATCAGCCCTATCCCAACCGACGGTTCCGGCGGATGCGCATCGAGGTGGCTCGTCTCGTCGACGCCATCGGCGCCGAACTCCTCGTCGGCAGCGACGGGGTCGGACTCGACGAGTCGGGATTCCTCGTCACGAGCGCCCAGCTGCGCGACTGAGCAGGGCTTCCCCGCCGAGGCGGTTCACCCGAGCACCGCGACCTCGGCGACACGTCTGTGGTCGGCGCGGATGTGGGCAATCCGACTGCGAAGTTCCGCTCCGTTGATTGGGAGATCGGTGGGCAGTCGTGAGAAAATACCCGTACTGAGTACAATCACGCAACTCTCATAAAAGACGGAGGTGTCCGCCGGTGATAGCGATGACAGGAGCCTTTTTCGGGGTTGCTGTCATTGGGTACCCGTTGGTCAGACTCTTCGGACGCAGCGCCTTCCTCCTGCTGGCTCTCGTCCCCTTCGCCGGGCTCCTGCTCAGCCTCTCCGCCGTCCCCGGTCTCTTCGATGCGAACCCGACGGTCTGGACCGAAAGTCTTAACTGGCTGCCGGCCCTCGGACTCGAGGGGACCTTCCGACTCGACGTGCTCTCCTGGATCATGTCGCTGCTCGTCACCGGCGTCGGTGCACTCGTCTTCGTCTACTGCGCCCGCTACTTCCCGGCCGACGAACCCGGCCTCGCCCGCTTCGCGGGCATCTTCATGGCCTTCGCGGGAATGATGTACGGACTCGTCGTCGCCGACGAGCTCCTCATGCTCTACCTGTTCTGGGAAGGCACAACCGTCTTCTCCTACCTGCTCATCGGGCACAGCCAGTCCCGACGCCGCTCCCGCCAGGCGGCGCTGCAGGCGCTCATCGTCACCACCGCCGGCGGGCTCGCGATGCTTGTGGGCATGATCCTGCTCATCTCGGTCACCGGCACCGGCCGGATCTCGGCGCTGGTCGAACGCGCCCAGCTGGGCATGGACACCGGGCCGGTGATCATCACCGCGGTGATCCTCATCCTCGTCGGTGCGATCTCGAAGTCCGCCCTGCTGCCCTTCCACTTCTGGTTGCCCGGCGCCATGGCCGCACCGACCCCGGTCAGCGCGTATCTGCACGCGGCCGCCATGGTCAAGGCCGGAATCTACCTCGTGCTGCGACTGGCACCCGGGTATCACAACTTGCCCGGCTGGACAGAGGTCCTGCTCACCCTGGGCCTTGTCACCATGTTCATCGGCGGGTGGCAGGCACTCAAGCAGACCGACCTCAAGCTGCTGCTGGCCTTCGGCACGGTCTCCCAGCTCGGCTTCCTCACGACGATGGCCTCCTTCGGCACCCCCGACATCACGAAGGCCGCTCTGGCGATGCTCATCGCCCACGCCCTGTTCAAGGCCTGCCTGTTCCTGTGCGTGGGCATCATCGACCACCGTGCCGGCACCCGTGACCTGACGAAGCTCTCCGGCGGTTGGCGGGCCTTCCCCGTCGTCGCCGTGTGCGCGACCGTCGCCGCCGCCTCGATGGCAGGACTGCCGCCGACCTTCGGCTTCGTCGCCAAGGAAGCCGTCTACTCGACGCTGCTCGAATCCGCGGACAAGACCTCGATCATCGCGCTCATCGGAATCATGATCGGCTCGATGCTCACCGTCGCCTACTCGGCCCGGTTCGTGTGGGGCGCGTTCTCCTCGAAGCCCGGAGTCGACGACATCGCCCGTCGCGACGAGAAGCTCATCCTCGTCGTCTCGCCGATCGCCCTGACCGCGCTCACCCTCGTCCTCGGACCCGGAGCCCGCCTCGTCGACGGCTACTTCGAGGCCTGGACCTCGACCCTGCCGATCATCGACCCCGCCGACGGCCACTACTACCTGGCGATCTGGCACGGACTCGAACCCGCACTCGCGCTCTCGGCGGTCACGATCGCCGTCGGCATCGGGCTCTTCGTGCTGCGCGCCCCGTTCGCGCGGGTCCAGTCCACCCTGCCGTCGGGGATCGACTTCCACAACCTCTACCGCAGGCTCATCGGGTGGACCGAGGCCCTGGCCCTGTGGGTCACCTCGCGCACCCAGCGCGGTTCGCTGCCCTTCTACCAGAGCGTGATCTACCTCGTCCTCGTCGGCGGAGTCGGTCTGGCCGTCATCGTCAACGACTCGTGGAACATCCGCTTCCACCTCTCGGACACCCCGCTCGACTTCATCGTCGCGATCGTGCTCATCATCGTCGCGATCTCGGCGACCCGCGCGAAGAAGCGCTTCACCGCCGTCGTCGTCACCGGCATCTCCGGCTACGCGATGGTCGCCTACTTCGCCTTCGCCGGTGCCCCCGACCTCGCGCTCACGCAGGTCCTCGTCGAGACCATCACGATCGTCGTCTTCGTCCTCGTCCTCCGCAGACTCCCGGCCCGCATCGGACAGAGCACCGGCCGCTTCACCCCTGCCTGGCGTGCCATCATCGGCGGCGCCGTCGGTGTGACGATGATGCTCGTCGTCCTCATCGCCGCCGGTGTCCGGGTGGCCGAACCGGTCTCCGTGGACTTCGGACAGCTGGCCTACGAACTCGGCCACGGCAAGAACATCGTCAACGTCACCCTCGTCGACATGCGCGCCTGGGACACCCTCGGCGAGATCTCCGTGCTCGTGGCCGCGGGCACAGGCATCGCCGGCCTCATCTTCGTCCGCGGTCGCGAAGGCCACCTCCACCGCTACCTGAACAAACGCGACGGCTCCGAGACGCAGGGGCGGGTCCGCTTCCAGCCGGTCCCCGAGGACGTCGGCTACTTCCACGGGCCCGAACGTGAGGATCTCTCCCAGCGCCGCGTGTCCTGGCTCATCGCCGGCCGCACCCTGGCCCCCCGCAACCGCTCGATCATCCTCGAGGTCACCGCCCGACTGGTCTTCCACGCGGTGCTCATCTTCGCGGTCTACCTCCTCTTCGCCGGCCACAATGAGCCCGGCGGCGGCTTCGCCGGTGGACTCGTGGCCGGTCTGGCGCTGGTCGTGCGGTATCTGGCCGGCGGCAAGTACGAACTCGCCGAGGCGGCCAACTTCACCCCCTCGGGTCTGCTGGGCACCGGGCTGATCATGGCCGTGCTCACGGCCGTGGGCGGCTGGTTCTGGGGCGACACCGTGTTCAAGTCCGTCTACCTCGAGGGCGATGTTCCGCTGCTCGGGCACCTGTCGTTCGGCACCTCGACCTTCTTCGACATCGGCGTCTTCCTCATCGTCGTCGGCCTCATGCTCGACATCCTCCGCTCCCTGGGCGCCGAGGTGGATCTGCACCAGGAGCGCGACGAGATGATGCTGACCTCCCGGCTCAACGAGTCCTACAACCTCTCCGAGAACTTCAGCGCCGACGCCGAACACGAGGCCGTCTCCGAGATCCTCGATCGAGTCAACAACCTCGACGTCGACAACGGTGCGGAAGGAGGCCGCCTATGAGCATGCCCTTCATCATGGTGCTCGCGATGGGCGTCCTCTTCGCCTCCGGCATCTACCTCATGCTCGAGCGGTCCCTGACCCGCGTGCTGCTCGGATTCATCCTGCTCGGCAACGGGGCCAACCTCCTCCTCATCCTCACCGCCGGCAAAGGCTCATCGCCGCTGACCGACGGCAAGCACCTCTCGACGGCCGGCATGTCCGATCCGCTGCCGCAGGCGCTCATCCTCACCGCTATCGTCATCACCTTCGCAGTGACCGCATTCCTGCTCGCCATGATCTACCGGTCCTGGCGCCTGGTACGCGCCGACTCCCTGCAGGACGATGCCGCCGACCTCCAGGTCGCGATCACGAAGATAATCGATTCCGAGGCCGAGGCGAGCACGGACTACGACGACACCGAGTTCGGTGACGAAGCGGAGAGCCCGATCACCGGCGCCGTCGACCTCGACGACGACGGCACCCCGAAGGAACGCGACGCCGAGGTCGACGACCCACCGGCGGACCATGCCCACGACCGGGAGCGCAGCGATCCGGGGGGCGGGCCCCGGAGCACCGCCTCGGCGGGGGATGCAGACGATGACGAGGACGGCACGACCGAGACGGAGGAGAAGCGATGATCGACATCCTCCCCACCCTCGTGCCGCTGCCGGTGCTGCTGCCGCTCATCGGCGCGGGCCTGGCCCTCGTGCTCTCGAAGCATTCGCGGGCGCAGAACCTCGTATCGATCCTGACCCTGTCCGCGGTGATGATCATCGCCTTCATCCTCCTCTTCGGCGTCGACAGCAACGGCCCGCAGGTCGTGGCGATCGGCGGGTGGCAGCCGCCGGTGGGCATCGTGCTCGTCGCCGACCGACTCTCCGCTCTCATGCTCGTCGTGTCCTCCCTGGTCACCCTGTGCGTGCTCGTCTACGCCCTGAGCCAGGACGCGAACGACGACTCGAACGAGACCCCGATCTCCGTGTTCAACCCCAGCTACTTGGTGCTGTGTGCGGGTGTCGCCAACGCCTTCCTCGCCGGTGACCTGTTCAATCTCTACGTGGGCTTCGAGATGTTCCTCCTCGCCTCCTACGTGCTGCTCACACTGGGTGCGACCGCCGAGCGGATCCGCGCGGGCGTGACCTACGTCGTCATCTCGCTCGTGTCCTCGGTCATCTTCCTCACCGCGATCGGCATCATCTACGCCGCGACCGGGACCGTGAACATGGCCCAGCTGTCCGAGCGGATCGGTGACCTGCCCGCGGACGTCCAGATGATCCTCCACGTCCTGCTCCTGCTCGGCTTCGGCATCAAGGCCGCGATCTTCCCGCTGTCCTTCTGGCTGCCCGACTCCTACCCGACCGCACCGGCCCCGGTGACCGCGGTCTTCGCGGGGCTGCTGACGAAGGTCGGCATCTATGCGATCATCCGCACCGAGACCCTGCTGTTCGCCGAATCCTCTCTGCGGGTTCCGCTGCTGATAGCGGCGGCGCTGACGATGCTCATCGGCATCCTCGGCGCGATCGCGCAGTCGGAGATCAAGAGGATCGTCTCGTTCACCCTCGTCTCCCATATCGGCTACATGCTCTTCGGCGTGGCCTTGGGGACGAGTGTCGGCCTGTCCGCGGCGATCTACTACACGGTCCACCACATCATCGTCCAGACCGCACTGTTCCTGGCCATCGGCATGGTCGAAATGCGCGGCGGCTCGACGTCGACGAGATCCCTCGGCGGGCTCATGGTGCTCTCGCCGGCGCTGTCGATCATCTTCTTCATCCCTGCCCTCAACCTCTCGGGCATTCCGCCCTTCTCCGGGTTCATCGGCAAGGTCGCGCTCTTCGCCGCCGGCTTCTCCGATCACGACTGGCTGGCGATCTCGCTCATCGTCGCCGGCACCCTGACCAGCCTGCTCACGCTCTACGTCATCGGCCGCACATTCAACCTCGCGTTCTGGCGGGACCCCGCCGACGCCGAGGAGCCCAATGAGGGGCTCGTCAGCGAGTTCAGCGAACGCAAGAAGACGCTGCTGGCGGGCAAGACCTGGAAGTCGCAGATCGGCGTGCCCGGTCCGATGGTCGCCGCCACCTCGGCGGTGGTGCTCGCCTCGATCATCCTCACGATCGGCGCCGCACCCCTGTGGGACCTGTCGAACCGGGCGGCGGACAATCTGCAGACGCCGATCAACTATGTCTCGACGGTCCTCGGCGGTGATGACTCATGAGCCCGAACCGACCGCGGATGACCAAGGGCAGAAGCTTCGTCCAGCAGCTCGTGCTGGTCTTCTTCCTCGTGCTGCTGTGGGTGATGCTCTGGGATTCCGTGTCCCTGCTCTCGATCCTCACCGGAGTCATCCTCGCCCTCGTCGTCACCCGCGTCTTCTACCTTCCCCCGGTCGTGCTCTCCGGCCGGTTCAACATCATGCATGCCGCCGTCTTCGGACTGTGGTTCGTCTACTCGCTCGTCCACGCCTCGGTGGAGGTGGCCTGGTTCGCGTTCCGACGCCGCGCCGTCGGAGCCGGGTCGGTCATCGCCTGCGACCTGCGCACGAGCTCCGATCTGCTGATGACCCTGGTCGCCGACACCGCCAGCCTCATCCCCGGTTCGATCATCATCGACAGCGACCGGGCGCTGGGCATCCTCTACCTCCACGTCCTCGACTGCGACTCGGAGGAGAAGATCCGCACCGCGAAGGCTCAGGTCTACCACATCGAGGAGCTGCTGATCAGGGCGCTGGGCTCCCACCGCGACCTTGCGGCGCTGCGGGCGATCCCCGACCCGATGCACCAGAACGGAGGTGAGGGTTGATGAGCCAGATCGTCCTCGACGTCCTCATCGTCGCTGCCTCGGTGCTGCTGGCCGCCTCGGCGGTCATGGCCCTCTACCGCATCGTCCGAGGACCCTCGATCCTCGACCGCATGATCGCCACCGACGTCGTGCTCGCCTCGATCATGTGCGGCCTCGGCGGGTACATGGCCCTGTCCGGCCGCACGGATCTGCTCCCGGTGCTCATCGTGCTCGCGATGCTCGGCTTCGTCGGCTCCGTGAGCGTGTCCCGGTACGTGTCCAAGTCCGATTCCATGACCCCCGGCGCCGAGGCGGGCGCGCTGAGCGACTTCTCCGCCTCGGACTGGCATATGCCCAAGTCCTCCGACGAGGCGGGGTCGGGGTCCGGGGCGGGCGCTGGGTCGTCGGCGAGCTCGGGTGCCGCGACCGATTCCGATGCCTGGCCCGATGACGTGGCCCGGGGCATCGCGAATGTCGCCGACGGTCCCGAGGCGGTGACCGTGCGCGATGAGGAGCCCGTGGTCGGGCTCGACAGCGGATCCGATCCGGAGCCGGCCGACGCACACGAAGCGGAACCGGCGGACGCGGACGAAGCGGAGCTCGGCACCGAATCCGAGGCGGTGGCCGCACATCCGGCGGGGGAGGATTCCGCGCCGAAGCGTGAGGAAGAGCCCTTCGACGAACACGCCGACGTCGACGGAGAGGGGCTGGGCACCGGTCCCGACCCGGGACCCGCCGACGCCGACGACGGCCCGGGCGACTCGGACGAGGGAAGGGGAGCACCATGATCCTCGACATCATCTCAGCAGTGCTGATCCTCCTCGGCGGGGTCCTGTCCCTGGCCGCCGCACTCGGTCTGCTGCGCTTCGGGGACCTGCTCTCACGCATGCACGCGAGTGCGAAGCCCCAGGTCCTGGGGCTGCTGATGGTCGCGCTCGCGATTGCGATCCAATTCCCGACCTGGGCCACGGTGACCACGCTGGCCATCGTCATCTCCTTCCAGCTGGTGACGATTCCGGTGGCCACGCACATGGTCGGTCGTGCCGGATATCGCACCAAGCACCTGCGTCGTTCTATGCTGTATCGAGATGAACTCGCCGAGGCGGTCGACCGAGCCGAGGCCAGGGAGCTCGCCTGGGAGCGACAGAGAGGAACCGGAACGGACCACCATGACGGCTGAGAATCAGAACGATCCCCAACCCCTGGTCCTGGTCGCCGATGACGAACCCGATGTGCTCGGCGCGGTGGTTCCCTTCCTCGAGAGATCCGGATTCCGGGTGCTGGCCGCCAGCGACGGGCTGCTCGCACTCGACGAGATCCACCGGCACAAACCCGATGTCTGCGTCCTCGACGTGCTCATGCCCGGTGCCGACGGTCGGCAGGTGCTCAGGCGTCTGCGGCAGGAGGAGAACTGGGTTCCCGTCCTCCTGCTGACTCAGGTCGGCGAGGGTGTCGAACGGGCCATGGCGCTCGAAGAGGGCGCCGATGACTATCTCAACAAGCCCTTCGACCCGCATGAGCTGGTCGCCCGCATCCGAGCGGTGCTGCGCCGGACCCGCAATGACGGTCCGCCCCTGGCCACGGCTCCCGTGCTCGTCTCCAGCTTCGGCCTGCGCTTGGACCGAGTGGGCCGTCGCGCCTGGCTGGGCCAGCGCGAACTCGTCGTCACTCCCAAGGGCTTCACCCTGCTGGAGTACCTCATGGTGCACAAGGACGAACTCATCGAACGCTCCCGCCTGCTCGAGGTGCTGTGGGGATTCGAAGAGGCCGTGGGCACCCGCGCCGTCGACTCCCGCGTTGCCGAACTGCGCCGGGTCCTCGGCGAGGACGCCGCCGAACCTCGGTGGATCGCCACCGTGCAGGGCCGCGGCTACCGATTCGTCGGTGAGGTCCGCGGCGAGGATCGGCAGCGGAGCCTATGACGAACTTCCTGGTCATCGAGGTCCAGATCTGGCTGTTCCTCCTGCTCCTGTTCCTTGTCTTGGCGGGGTTGGCCGTGGCCGCCTGGTTCGGCTGGCGATATCTGAAGAAGCGCGAGGCCCGGCAGCGTGAGTCGATCGAGTCCGCGGCCGCCGAGGACTCGCTGGCCAAACGCAACCGGATGCTCATCCGCCTCGACCACGAGCTGAAGAATCCCCTCACCGCGTTGCGCACCTCCGCGGCGAGCATCCGCGAGGTCGTCCGCGACGGGGGCACCATCACCGAGGTGGAGCCCTCCGCCAAACAGGTCGACGTCTCCTCCCGGCGGGTGGCCCGCCTGCTGGCAGATCTGCGCAAGCTCGCCGATGTCGAGACCCGCATCATCGAATATGCCCGCGTCGACCTCGACGCGCTCATCCATCAGGCCGTCGAGGACGCCTCGACCGCACCCGGTGCCGAGGATCGGATGATCGTGGCCACCGTCGCCCGCGCACCCTGGCGTCTGCCCGATGTCGCCGGTGAGGAAGATCTGCTGCTGACCGCGATCCTCAACCTCCTCGGCAACGCCCTGAAGTACTCCTCGCAGGCCGAGGTCGTCGAGCTGCGCGCCAACGAGCAGATCATCGACGGCCACCGTTGGGTCGTCGTCGAGGTCGCCGACACCGGCAGCGGCATCCCGCTGGCCGAGCAGGAAGGTGTGTGGGACGAACTCTCCCGCGGCTCCCGCGTGCGTGCGGTCGCCGGGTCCGGCATGGGCCTGTCCCTCGTCCGCGCCATCGTCACCCGCCACGGCGGTTCGGTGCAGCTGTTCAGCCAAGAGGGTGTGGGCACCTCGGTGCGCATGGTCCTGCCCGTGCTCGGCGATGCCGCACAGGTCACCGTGCCGCAGATGGGCGAGCACATGGACCGGGTGGCGGCCGGCTCGCATCCCGTGCAGCCGGTGCAGCTGCCCGATTCGCGGCAGTCCCCGGGATTCCTCCCGCCGAGGCAGCCGAGCGAAGACGAACTCCAGGGCCGGATCCTCGGCACGCCGAGGCGGACCTCGAAGCGCCGGCTCGAACGCGTCGACGGCAACCTCGTCCACCGCTCGACCGGAGAATCGGTCTCCGGCGGGTTCCCACCCGATTCCGGTCAGCATTCGCAGTTCAAACCGGGCCCCGGCGTGCCGCGCGGCAACGGATACCCCGGCGGTCAGCCGAACGGACCCAACACCGGCGGGCAGCAGCCGAACGGCCCGCAGTCGGGTGGGCAGGGTCCGTCGGGTCCGCAGACCGGTGGCCAGCAGCCGAACGGTCCGCACACCGGCGGACAACAGCCGAACGGGCAGCAGCCGAGCCATGCGGCTCCGCAGCAGCCGTACCAGCAGAATTCGGCTCCGCCCGAGCCCAGCCAGCCTCAGGCTGGTCAATACCAATCCGGCCATCCTCAATCCGGCCAGACCCAGGCTGGCCAGCCCCAATCTGCGCCGCACCAATCCGGGCAGCCCCAGTCCGGCCCGCAGCCGCCTCAACCGCAGCAGTGGCCGCCTCCGCCGCAGTCCGGTCCGCCTGCCGCTCCTGAGTCCGAGCCGCAGTACCCGAGGCGCCGTGACCTGCGGTCGAGGGACGACTCCCAGTGACCGGTGCTCGCTCCCTCCGTGCCCTGGCGGCAGGAACGATCGTCCTCGGCTTCGGGTTGAGCGGCTGCTCGGCCCTGCAGATCCACACCGCTGAGAAGGATGCGGCTCCGGTCAGGGTCGCCGTCCAGGATCAGCCCGGGAGCGAGCCGACGGCCGAACCCACCAAGGGCGGGGTCCCCGAGGGGATGACTATGGAGACGATCAACCTCGGCGCCGCCTGCCCAGTCGAGATCGGATTCGCCCTGGGCGGAGACTGGACGGCCGGGTCCAGCAGCGAACAGTTCCACGTGTACTCACGGGGGACCTCGGTGACCGAGAGCGACATGATCATCATCAGCTGCAACGAAGCCTATGACGACAGTGCCCAGGCCGTCGTCGACGGGAAGAAGAACTACGCGTTCTCCGAGAAGGACTCGCAGGTCCAGGCCGAACGGATGGGCACGATCACGGCGGGAACCTTCTGGAGCTACCAGGGCGTGCTCGGGCCGACCGAGATCCTCTCCATCAACCAGAGGCCCACGGCCATGTACGGAACCCAGCTCGGCTACAAGGTCAACGGCCGCCTCGTCAACATCTCCATCGAGATGCGGGCGCTGGAGACGAACACGAAGGCGACCGAGGAGTTCAAGCAGATGCTGCCGACTCTCGAGGTCGAGGGGGAACGGGTCCCGACCCCGCAGTTCAAATAGAGTCAGGTGCGCATCGCCCCGGGGAATCTAGGATGGGGACATGACGACTCACGACGCAGTGACCAGACTCCTCGATGCCCGCCGACTGCAGGGCATCCTGACGAATTACAGCGGGCGCGTCCTCGCCCAGTACTCCTTCCCCGACTCCGCGGGCAGCTCCTCACTCAGCCACCTCGCCGACATCGGGGGTGAGACGCCGCGCAGAATCACCCGCGGACAGCAGTCCATCGCGGCGGCGGCGCTGAGTGAGAACGGAACGATCTGCTTCGCCGCGAAGCGACCCGGCGAGGACGGCAAGGACGCCGAGAGCCCCAGTCTGTGGGCACTGCCGCCTAACGGTGAGGCCCGCAGGCTCGCCGAGCACGACGGCGGCTTCACCCGCATCGACGCCAAGGGTGAGACCCTCATCGTCGAATTCCCTGTCCACACCTGGGCCGGGACGGAGACGCAGCACCAGGAATACAGCAGGGAACGCAGCGAGGCGAAGGTCAGCGGAATCCTCCACACGGGCTTCCCCGTCAGGCGCTGGGATCACGACCTCGGCCCCGGTGTGCAGACGCTCGCGGTGGCGGACCTGTCCACCCTCGCCGATGAGTTCCCCGACGTCCCGAGCGAACTCGGCCAGGCCGGCGACGATGAAGAGGGCACACCAGCCCGAACTCCCTCGGCCATCGACTTCCACCATCTTTCGCTGCCTCCCGGCCGCCTCGTCGACTGGGCCGTCGACGACAACGCCCGATTCGCACTCGTCGAGCTCGAGAAGCCCATCGACGGCCGCCTCGAAGCCGGCGAACTCTGGCGGATCGACCTGAGAGGCGGTCGCCCGCCCCGCCGCCTCGCCGAACCCGCCGCTGACCACAGCTTCGGCATCGCGGCCATCAGCCCCGACGGAACCCGTGCGCTGGTCACCCGGGAGCAGTTCTGGACTCCGAAGACGAACCTGTCCATGACGCTCATGGTCCTCGATCTCGAGACCGGAGCAACCCGCCCGGTCTGGCCCGATGCCGACTTCTGGTTCTCCCCGCTGTGGGTCGATGATCAGACGATCGTGGCCACCGCCGACGATCACGGCCGGGGCAGCGTCTTCATCGGCGATGTCGACGACCCGCAGCCTCGGCGCCTGGCCGGGGGACCGGGGAAGAAGTACTCGTTCTCGGGACTGCGACTCTCCGGAGAATCGGTCGTCGCGACCGCCTCGGCGATCGACGTCGCCCCTCTGCCGATCGCCATCGACCTGGCCAGCGGGGAGGTCAGCGAACTCGCGAATCCGGCGAGCACGATCGATGAGGAGGGCACCCTCGCCGAGGTGGAGGCCCGGGCCGAGGACGGCACCGCGGTTCGCGCCTGGCTGGCGCTGCCCGACTCGGAAGGCCCGCACCCGCTCGTGGTCTTCGCCCACGGAGGCCCCTGGGGGTCGTGGAACGCGTGGACCTACCGGTGGAATCCGGGCCCGTTCGTCGCCGCCGGGTACGCGGTGCTGCTGCCGGACCCCGCGATCTCGACGGGCTACGGGCGAGCGATGATCGACCGCGGCCAGCAGCAGCTCGGCGGCGTGCCGTTCACCGACGTCATGGCACTGACCGATGAGGCCTGCGCCCGGGCAGACATCGATGCCGAGCGGACCGCCCTGGCCGGCGGATCCTACGGCGGATACATGGCCAACTGGGTCGCCGGGCACACCGGGGATCGCTTCAGGTGCATCGTCAGCCACGCCTCCCTGTGGAACACGACCTCGATGGGCCGGACCACGGACAACGCCTCGTGGGATGAAGCGATGCGGGAGCAGGCGGACACGTACTCCCCGCACCTCTTCGCCTCCGACATCGAGGTGCCGATGCTCGTCATCCACGGTGACAAGGACTACCGGGTCCCGATCGGGCAGGGGCAGGAACTCTGGTTCGATCTGCTCACGAAGTCGCGGACGCCGCTGGATCAGGACGGACACACTCAGCACCGCTTCCTCTACTATCCCGACGAGGGGCACTGGGTGCTCGGGCGCGGCAACGCCGAGGTCTGGTATCGCACGGTGCTGGCCTTCCTCGACACTCATGTGCTCGGGATCGACGCGGAACGTCCGCGCACCCTGGGGTGAGCGGCGGGGTGCCCGTGGTCGGACGGCTCGCGGACTCCGAGACGAAGTGGTTTGCGGGCGACAACCGGGCATCTCCTCTGTCCGTCCGCGCGAAAATGTGTCATTATGATGATTGAATACTCTCAAATTCGATCAGGAGAATGATTGGTCATGACGCTCGGCCGATTCATGGAAGAAGAGCTGCGCAGTCAGCCCGAGACCTGGGAGCGGACCCTCGAGGTCGCGGTTCCCGTCTCGGCGCTGCCTCAGAACGGCGAACGCATCGCCGTCATCGGCTGCGGGTCCTCCTGGTTCGGTGCGCAGGTCTTCGCCTCCCTGCGCGAGACGCTCGGCCAGGGCGAGACCGACGCCTTCACCGCCAGCGAATTCCCCGCCGCACGCAGCTACGACCGGATCGTCACGATCTCCCGCTCCGGCACCACCACGGAGGTCGCCGAGGCGCTCGACCGACTGCGTTCGCAGAAGTCCGGAGCCGGCGCCGCGGGCTCTGCCGGGTCGTCCGATCCTGCCGGCGCGAAGGTCCCGGTGACCTCCATCCTCGGGGTGGCCGACACCCCGATCGGGCAGCGCTCGACCCATGTCGTCGAACTCGACTTCGCTGACGAGCAATCGGTCGTCCAGACCCGTTTCTCCACCTCTGTGATCGTCGCGATGCGCTCCTGGCTGGGCCTGGGCGAGCAGCTCACCGAGGCCATCGCCGACGCCGGTCAGGTGCTCGCCGGCATCGCCGAGGACTTCACCGCGGCCGATGAGTCCATCCTCGATGAGGAGCTGCTCACCGCCGAGCAGTTCAGCTTCCTCGGCCGTGGCTGGACCTGGGGGCTGGCCAACGAAGCGGCGCTGAAGATGCGCGAATCCGCGCAGGCCTGGACCGAATCGTATTCCTCGATGGAGTACCGTCACGGCCCCATCGCCATCGCCGCACCCGGCCGCGTGAGCTGGCAGTTCGGGGAAGCGCCGGCCGGACTGCAGGAGCAGGTCGAGGCCACCGGTGCCCGCTTCGAACACGCGGACCGTGACCCTCTGGCCGAGCTCGTCCGTCTCCACGCGCTCGCCCTCATCCGGGCCCGCCGCCTCGGCGTCGATCCGGACAATCCGCGCTCGCTGACCCGGTCGGTCGTCCTCGGGGGATGACCACACGGGACGAGATCCTCGCCGTGGCCGAGGGAGTGGACCTCGGCCCGGGACCTGTCGCGCTCGCCGTGGACGTGGGCGGCACCGGACTCAAGGCGGCCCTCATCGACTCGAGCGGCAGGATCGCCGATGCCCGCACCGCACCGACCCCCACCTGCGCCGGAACCGACGGCGCTGAGGTCATCGACGCCGTCGCCCGACTGCGGGACGCCTTCGCCCACACCGCCGTCACCTCGGCGGCCGTGGTCGTCCCCGGCATCGTCGATGAGGCCACGGGGACCGGAATCCACTCGGCGAACCTCGGGTGGCAGGATGCGCCGCTGCGTGCCCTGCTCACCGAGCGCCTGAGCATCGAAGTCACCGTGGGCCACGATGTGCGTGCGGCCGGGCGGGCGGAGTTCGACCTCGCCGAGGCGATGCCACCTGATGCCGTGATACTCACCCTGGGCACGGGGATCGCCGCGGCCGTCCGCATCGACGGCAGGATCGTCTCCGCCGGGGGCTATGCCGGCGAGGTCGGCTTCACCGAGGTTGCCGTCGAGACCGCCGACGGGCTCTTTCGCGGTCCGGCCGAGCACATCGCCTCGGCCGCCGCGATCTCGCGTCGCTACGCCGAGCGGTCGGGAAGAGACGTCACCGGTTCCCTCGCGGTTCTCGAGGCCGCGCAGGCAGGCGATCCGATCGCACAGGCGGTACTCGCCGAGGCGGTCGAGGCCCTCGGTGCGATGTGTGCCCAGATCGTCGCGGTCATCGCCCCGCAGGCCATCGTCTTCGGCGGAGGCCTGAGCGGTGCCGCCGGACTCCTCGACGGCGTCGAGACCGCGATGCGCTCCCGGCTGGGATTCCACCGGGTGCCGAGGATCCGTCGTGCCCGACTCGGCTCCGCCGCCGGACTCATCGGCGCGGGGCTGCTGACCCGGGATTCGTTATGAGCGCGGGGCAGGAAGCGGCCGGCAACGATGCGGCGGCCGGCAGCGAGCCGGTGGCCAGTGGCGAACCGCCCCGGATCGTGTCCGTCACGCTCAGCCCGGCACTCGATCTCACCCTGGCCACCGGGCAGCTTGAGCTCGGCTCCTCGCAGAGGATCGCGGCCGCGAACGCGCGCCTCGGGGGCAAAGGCATCAACGTCGCCCGAGTCCTCGCCGAACTGGGCTGCGGTGTCTACGTCCAAGGGCCGGTTGCTCGCGAGCACTGGCCCAAGAGTGCGGACAGGCATGCCGCCGATTCGCCCGCCGCAGATTCGCCCGCCGGCAATACGGCGTCGACCGAGCGGACCGATCACGGTGGTCTGCTCTGGGACCTCACGGACACCGAGTCCCCGCTGCGCCGCAGCTACGCCATCGTCGAGGACTCGGGACGAGCGACCGTGCTCAACGAGCACGCCCACGCGCATCCCGCCGAGGTCTGGGCCGAGCTCGAAGCGGGCATCCTCCGGCGGATGAGCGAGCCCGCGGTGAAAGTGCTTGTCATCTCCGGATCCACCCCGGCGGATCTGCCCGCCGGTTTCCACGACCGAGTCATCGCCGCGGCCCATGAGCAAGGCGCCACCGTCATCGTCGACACCTCCGGGCCGGGACTGCATCTGGCGGCCCGGGCGGGATCGGACTGGGTGAAGCCGAACAGTGAGGAACTCGCCGAGATCGCTGGGGCCGACAAGCTGATCCAGGCCGGGGCCAACGAGCTGATCAGTGCTGGAGCCGACGAACTGATCCGGGCCGGAGCCGGCACAGCCCTCGTCTCCTTCGGCAGCGAAGGCATGGTCTTCGTCGACGACTTGGGGGTTCGGCTGTGGGCACGTCTGGGCCGAGCCCTGCGCGGCAACCCCACCGGAGCCGGAGATGCCGCCGTCGCAGCATTGGCCCGGTGGTTGGCCGACCGGCCGAGCTCCGGAGGACCCGCAGAAGCTGGTCGGTTCTCAGGCTCGCGACGCCCAGCAGTCACGGAGCGACTTCGCGAGGACGAGATCGAAGCTCTCCTCACCGATTCGGTGGCGATCTCGGCGGCGGCGGTCCTCATGCCGCAGGCCGGGCAGATCCACCCGAGCTGGGGCCGACTGCGTGATGACGTCGTCCTCAGCTTCCAGGCAAGCCCCATCGCCCCAACCGACATCACCTCCTCGGCGAACACCGACTCCCACAACACACTGAAGGGCCGAGCATGACCCGAGCGACGACGATCGACCTGCTGCGCGACACCATGCACACCGCACACACCATGTCCACTGCGCACACCAAGCACACCGCACACACCGGGCCCGCCGCGGTCGGCGCCTTCAACGTCATCCATCTCGAATCCGCCGAGGCCATCGCGGCCGGTGCGGAACAGGCGGGCCTGCCCGCGATCATGCAGATCTCCGAGAACTGCGTGCGCTATCACGGCCGGTTGGCCCCCATCGCCCGGGCCACCCAGGCCATCGCCGGCTCCGCGAACGTCCCGATCGCCGTCCACCTCGACCACGCCACCGATACCGAACTCGTCGACGAGGCCATCGAACTCGGCTTCGACTCGGTCATGTATGACGGTGCCCACCTCGACTTCGACGCCAACTGCGCCACCACCGCCGAGGTGGTCCGCCGTGCCCATGCCTGCGGCATCGGCGTCGAGGCCGAACTCGGAGAGATCGGCGGCAAGGACGGTGCCCATGCCCCGGGGGTGCGCACCGACCCGGATGAGGCGCGACGTTTCGTCGAGCGCACCGGAATCGATGCCCTCGCTGTCGCCGTGGGCAGCTCCCACGCCATGGTCGAACGCACCAGCCGACTCGACCTCGCCCTCATCGAACTACTGGCCGACGCTCTCGCTATACCCCTCGTGCTCCACGGATCCTCCGGGGTTGCGGATGCAGAGATCGCCCGTGCGGTCGAAGCGGGAATGGCCAAGATCAACATCTCCACCCATCTCAACAAGGTCTTCACCGCCTCGGTGCGGGCGAGCCTTGACGCCCGACCCGAGCTCGTCGACTCCCGGAGATACCTGGGGCCGGCGCGGGACGCCTTCGCCGCCGAGGTCGCCCGCCTGCTGACCGTGCTGTCGGGAGACTGACCATGCTGTCGGGAGACGGGTTTGCCAAAGCGGACGACGAGGACTGAAAGTTGGCTTATGAACATGCGTGAAGACCGCCTCGATGCGATCCTGTCGCGCCTCGACCGGACCGGTTCGGTCGGGGTGGATGCGCTCAGCCGGGAACTCGAGGTGTCCGTGGCGACGATCCGCCGCGACCTCGATCTGCTCGAACAGCGCCGCCTCGTCGAACGCACCCACGGCGGCGCCACCCGGCGGGCCGTCGACTACGATCTCTCGCTGCGCTACAAGGAGGCGGCTGCAACCGAGGCCAAGGCGGCGATCGCCCGCGCCGCCGTCGACCGGATCACCCCCGGATCGGTCATCGGCCTCTCCGGGGGAACCACGACATTCATGGTCGCCGACGCCCTCAGCCAACGTGATGACCTGCTCGCCGACCTCACGATCGTCACCAATGCCGTGGACATCGCGAACAAACTCGCCATCCACCCCGGTCTCAAGGTCATCGTCTGCGGTGGGGTGATCAACGCCTCGAGCTTCGAACTCGTCGGCGCCTTCGTCGACGCGGTGCTGCGCAGCATCTGGCTCGACCTCGCCTTCGTCGGTGTGCACGCGATCTCCGCGACCGCCGGCTGCATGACCGCGAACGAGGACGAGGCCTTCGTCAATCGGCTCATGGCCGAACGCGCCGAGCACGCCATCGTCGTCGCCGACTCCTCGAAGTACGGTCACCGCTCCTTCGCCTCCGTCGGCGGCACCGAGGTGTTCGAGGCGATCATCACCGACGACAACCTCGGCGAGGATGCCCGCAGGGAGCTGACCGAAGCGGGCTTCGACTTGGAGCTCGCCCAGACCGGGAGCGGGCAATGACGGACGCGAAGCCCCCCGCCGAGGTGATGGACCGGCAGACCCCCGCCGAGGTGATCGTCCACGACGTGGTCATCCTCGACAGCGCGTCGGCCGCTCCGGCAACAGCGGACGCCACGGCCCCGACAGAGCGCGCCTCAGCACCGACAGAGCGCGCCACAGCACCGACGGAGCGCGCCTCAGCGTCGGTCGCGGACGCCGACTCGGGCGAGGGATGGATCGCCGCGGCCGGGGGAGTCGTCGTCGCCCGCGGGCGCGGTCCCGGTTGGAAGCAGCTGAGCACCTCGGCGACTGTGCAGATCGTCGACGGCAACGGCGGATACCTCGCCCCGGCCTATGTCGATCTCCACTGCCACGGTGCCGGCGGCGTGAGCGCTGAAGACCTCATGGCAGGCACCGCCGATGCCGCGTCCACCGCCGATGCTCCGGGCCTCGCCGAGATCCTCGCCGTTCACCGGGCGCACGGCACCCGGGCGCTCGCCCTCTCCTTCGTCTCGGACACGATCGACGGACTCTGCCTCTCTCTGTCAGCAGGAGCCGAAGCCGCGCGATCTGCCCCGGGGATCCTCGGCCTCCACGCCGAAGGCCCGTTCCTGTCCCCGGATTTCAAGGGCGCTCACGCCCCCGAAGTCCTCACCGCCCCCACCCCGGAGGCGGTCGAACGGATCCTCTCTGCTGCGGACGGAACGCTCGTGCAGGTCACCCTCGCCCCCGAACTCCCCGGAGCGATCGAGACGATCGGCCGGTTCACCTCGGCGGGAGTGCGGGTGGCCATCGGGCACACGGCGGCGGACTACGCGCAGGCCGCGGAAGCCTTCGACGCGGGAGCGACCATCCTCACGCACGCGTTCAACGCGATGCCCGGCATCCACCACCGCGCTCCGGGACCGGTCCTCGCGGCAATCGACGCAGGCCAGGTAACCCTCGAACTCATCAACGACGGGGTGCACGTCGCGACCCCGGCCGCGCGCATGCTCGCGAATCTTGCGCCGGGTCGGATCGCGCTCATCACCGATGCGATGGCCGCGACCGGGATGGACGACGGGCGCTATATGCTCGGTTCCCTGCCTGTCCAGGTCGAGGACTCCGTGGCCCGGCTCGTCGCCGCTGATGGCACCGTCGGATCGATCGCCGGATCCACTCTGACCATGGACGATGCCGTGAGGCGTGCCGTCATCGAGGTGGGGCTCAGCCCGTTCGACGCCGTGCGGGCCGCGAGCCTGACTCCGCTGCGGTCGCTCGGACTCGCCGCCGAGGACGACGATGAACTCCTGGCAGTGGGAATGCCGGCCGAGTTCCTGCTCCTCGAGACAGACCTGAGCATCCGCGAATCGTGGATCCCCGGCTGAGCACTGTGCGATTTGCGCGCTCTGGTGCCGAACGTGGCACGATAGGACCATGGATGCCCTGCTCCTCATCGACACCGACGACGCCAGCTATCCCAGCGATGACGCCATGGAGATCCTCGGCGACATCGTCACTCGCACCCGCGCGGTCGGAGGGGTGCTGATCTTCGTCTCGACGAAGGAGGACCTCGCCGAGACCGAGGACGAGGAGCTGAGCATCTTCGTCCCCGACGAGGAAGACCTCGTGCTCCGCTCGGACAACCCCGACATCTTCGAAGGCGTCGGCGACCTGGCCGCCGGTCTGCATGATATGGCCGTCGACCGCATCGTCTTCGCCGGTGCCGATGATGCGCCCGGGGCCGTCTACGCCTCGGCGATGGCCGCCATCGTGTGCAACTTCGACGTCATCGTCCTCTCCGATTCGGTCACCGACCCCGAGGGCGAACCGGTCGACTGGATGGGTGCCGCCGAGGACGCCGGTGCGATGGTCAAGAAGACCGCCGACACCTGGCTGCGAATGTGAGCCGCGGCGCCTGACCTGAGTTGGGTGCCCAACTGGTTCTACGATGAGTAGAATGTGAGTGAGAGCTGGGAGCTGAGCCGGAAGGAGGGCCGATGACCGGGTGGAACAAGTCCGTGCGGGCGCTCTTCGCCGCGCTCATCACGACTCTTCTGGCTGTGCTCATGCACCTCGGGGCGGGCGGAGTCGTCGCCCCGACCGGTGTGGCCCTCGTCTTCATCCTCGTCCTCTGGGCCGCGATGATCTTCGCCGGCCGTCGCCTCGGCTATCTCTCGCTGGTGGTCATCCTCGGCCTCGGCCAGGCGCTCATGCACCTGTCCATGGGCTGGTTCGGTGCCATGGGCACCGCACAGTCAGCCTCGGCGAACGGTTCCGGCCAGCCGTCGTCCGGATCCGCGCTTGCACAGTCCCATGCTCATCAGCACCTCGGCCACGAGGCGGGAACGCTCGATCTCAGCCACGCGGGCACGATGGCACATTCGCACGGGGCCCACGGAGCCGGAGCTTCCATGTCCGGAGGCGCAGGTGCAGACCTCGGCATGCTGCTGGCCCACATCGCCGCCGTCCTCGTCACCGCGGTCATCCTCAAGCGTGGTGAGGACATCGTCCTCACCATCCTGCAGCTCGCGCTCGGTCCCGTGGCGACCGCAATCCAGGCCCTCGCCGAGGCGGCCGGCACCCTGGCCGAGTTCCCGGCCCGTGCCGCACGCGGTGAGTTCCGGCTGCCGCAGGCGATCACCTCCGCCGTCACCGGCCCGAACTATCGTCGCGGCCCGCCCGCGCTCGTCTGACACACCTCCATCACCGGCGGCGAACCCCGCCGGACCACCAATCATCTGGTGACAGTCGAGCGCATCCCGGCTGCCCGTGGGCAGCCGCATGGAGCCGTGCCCGGGCCACCGACCGTGTCGCGACATTGCGTCGCTGCGGGCCCGTTGCCCTGAGCCCTGCTCGACTGCACCGAGAACCGAAAGTGCAGACGACAATGCGAAAGAACATCACCCTCGCCACCGCCGTGCCCCTGGCCGTGCTCATCGGCCTCGTCGGCTGTGGGCAGAGCCAGAGCCAAGCCCAAGAATCCGCCACCACCGAATCCGCCGCCGAGGCGAACTCCGAGGTCGACGCCGCCGCCCTCAGCCTCGACGACGCGTGGGTCAAGGCCGCCGACGACGGCATGACCTCGGTCTTCGGGACGCTGAAGAACAACACGGACAAAGACATCACGCTCGTCGAGGCGAAGTACCCTGACGCCGATATGGTCCAGCTCCACGAAACCGTCGAGGACGATTCGGGAGCGACGACGATGCGGGAGAAGAAGGGCGGTGTGGCCATCCCCGCCGGCCAGAGCGTGACCTTCGAACCGGGCGGCGACCACATCATGCTCATGAGGTTGAAGAAGCCGATCAAGGCCGGCGAGGAGATCTCCGTCGAACTCGTCACCGCCGATGATCAGAGCGTCGACGTCACCGCTGTCGCGAAGGAGTACTCCGGAGCCAAAGAGAACTACGCCCCGGACGAGGCGGAGGGGAACGCCGATGACGAGAGCGAAGACGAAGGCGACATGAGCCACGACGACATGGACCACGACGACATGGACCACGCAGACATGGGCCACGAGGACATGGATCACGGTGACCACTGATCCGCACGAGGAGGGGCAGGACCCGGCTGCCGATGAAGGATCTGCGGCCGGGTGCCCCTTCGGCTTCAGCCGCCGGCGGCTCATCGCCTCGGCGGCTGCGGCCGGGGGCACCGGTGTCATCGGAGCGGTGGCCGGCTTCGGGATCGGCCGAGGTCGTGCCGCAGAAGCCCCGGCACCGCCTCGGCGGGATCTCACCGGGGCCAACGGGCCCGTTCTCGAACCCTTCTACGGCACTCACCAGGCCGGGGTGGAAACCCCGGCCCAGGCCTATGCGCACTTCTTCGCGCTGCGCCTCAGACCCGGAACCAAGGCCGCCGAGGCGGTCCGCTGGCTGCGTCTGCTCACCGCGGATGCCGCGGCGCTGACTCAGGGGACCGCACCGCTGGCCGACTCCGAACCCGAGCTCGCCCGAGATCCGGCGCGGCTGACGGTCACCTTCGGCTTCGGTCGCAGGCTCGTCGCCCTCGCGGGCAAGGACCGAGTGCCCGACTGGTTGGGTCCGCTCGAGAAATTCCGCATCGACGATCTCGAGACCAAGCTGTGCGAAGGGGACCTGCTCCTGCAGATCTGCGGGGACGACCCGCTGACCTTGGCCCATGCCCGCAGGATGCTGTTCAAGGACTCACGGGCATTCGCCGAGGTGGCCTGGCAGCGAGACGGGTTCCGTCGATCCTACGGCAGTGAGGGGGAAGGGCAGACGCAGCGGAACCTGTTCGGCCAGCTAGACGGGACCGCGAATCCGGGCCCCGGGTCCGAGGACTTCGCCCGCATCATCTGGGGGCAGGGAACCGGGCGGGCCGATGCGCGGTTCTCCGCACGCGGCGAACCTCCGGCCGACCTCGGCGCGCATCTGCCCGAGTGGATGCGCGGAGGCACCACCCTGGTGCTCCGGGACATCGCAATGAACCTCGAGACCTGGGATGAGGCGGACCGCCCGGGGCGGGAGTTCTCGGTCGGCCGAACGCTCGACACGGGAGCTCCGCTCTCGGGCGGGGACGAGTTCGATCCGCCGGACTTCTCGGCCGTGGACAAACGCGGGCTGACGAAGATCTCCGCGGCCTCGCACGTGGCCCGCGCTCGTGACGGTTTGGGTCCAGAGGTGCAGATCCACCGGCGGACCTTCAACTACGAGACGGGGGCGGGGGAGGAGTCCGGGCTGCTGTTCGCGTCCTTCCAGGCCGACATCGATCGGCAGTTCCTGCCGATCCAGCGCCGCCTCGCCGAGGTGGACCTGCTCAACACCTGGACGACGCCGATCGGGTCGACGGTGTGGGCGATCCCACCGGGCATCGAGGAAGGCGAATACATCGGTCAGAGCCTGTTCGAAGGATGAGCGTGCCGGGTCTGGTCAGTCCGTGAGTTCGGTGCCGAAGGCCTCGGGGTTGTCCTTGAGCCACTGATCGACCGCATCGCCTTCCTGGCCTTCTTCGTATTCGTTGACGATGAGGTTCTCGAGGTCGCCGTACTGCTTGTCATCGAGCTTGATCCCCTTGATCAGCTCGGTGGCCTCGGGGAACTCTTCGCCGAAGCCCTTTGTGCCGAGGAAGTGCATGCCCTCCGGGTCGCCCATCGCGTTCTTCGGGTCCTCGAGATCTTTGACGTCGTAGGTGTTGTTCGCCCAGAACGGTCGCCACAGGGCGACGACGATGTCTTCCTTCGCATCGATCGCATTGCTCAGTTCGGTGAGCATCGCAGGAGTCGAGGAGGTGACGAGTTCGAAGTCCTTGTCCAGGCCGTAGGCCGGCATCATCGAATCCTTCGTCACCTTGGTCAGTCCGGCGCCGGGTTCGATGCCGATGATCTTGCCGTCGAACTTCGCAGCGTTGTCGGTCAGTTCGTCCATCGAGTCGATGTCGACGTAGGAGGGCACGACGATGGTGTTCCTCGCTTGGTCGAAGTAGGTGCTGATGTCCTCGATGTCGTCGCCGTACTCATCCATGTACTGCTTGTGGGTGCGCTCCGGCCATGCCGAGGGATAGATGTCGACATCTCCGTTCGCGACACCGGCGTAGAGGATCGCGGCTTCGGACATCGCCTCCATTTCAACGCCGTATCCCTGCTTCTCGAACTGGTCCTCGAGCAGGAAGGCGGTGCTCAGGCTGTCCGACCACGAGGAGATGTAGCCGATGGTGATCGTTCCCTTCTCACTGTCGGAGCCCGAGTCCTTGCTGGCCTCCTGTGAGCAGCCGGACAGTGCCAGGCCGAGAGCAGCACAGGCGGCGATCATCGTGGCGAGAGTACGTGACTTCATTGTTCATTCCTCTTTGGTATAACTGGCCGCTCGATCGAATCGGGCCATCGTTGGTCCTGACTCGAGCTCCCGGAGGAGTTCCGAAACGGCGATCACGTTTGTGATCACAAATTCTTGTACAGCCATATAACCACAGTCCTCCCGCGAGTTCCAGTGATTCGGGCAAAGATGGGTGTGAAGCCTGGAGCTGGGTTCAGAACCGGGCTCAGAACAATGGCTGGGGCAGTGCGTCTTCCCATTCGAGCAACCAGCGTTTGGTTGCGAGGCCGTGACCCGGTCGACCGCCCGAATAACCGCCGAGCCCGTCTCCTGCGACCACGCGGTGGCAGGGCACGATGATCGGGATCGGGTTGAGACCCATGATGCCGCCCACGGCACGGGCGGGAATTCCGGTGCCGCTGCGGTCGGCGAGCTGACCGTAGGTGAGGGTCTCTCCGTGGGCGACGGAGTCTGCGAGCGTCGTCAGCACGGTACGGGCCACCTCGGAGACCTTGCCGAAGTCGCCCGAGTCGAGGAGTGAGCTCGGGCGTGAATGCGGCAGTCCCTCCACCCGCGCGGCTGCGGGGTGGAGGGACTGCAGGTGCGTCAGAGAATGAGTGTCGAGCTCAGAGAGCTCGAATCACTTGTCCTCGTCGGCGAGTTCACCGTCGTAGGCATCGGGATTGGCCTTGAGCCATTCGGCGATGGCGGCCTCTCCGTCGTCCTTGTGCTTATTAACGACGAGGTCCTCGAGGTCACCGTACTGAGCATCATCGAGTTTGATCTTGCTGACATAGTCGGCAGCTTCCGAGAACTCTTCACCGAAGCCCTTGGTGGCCGTGAAGTGAAGCTTCTCGGGATCGCCCATCGCACCCTTCGGGTCCTCCAGGTCCTTGACGGGATAGGAGTTGTTCGCCCAGAACGGACGCCACAGGGTGACGACGATGTCCTTCTCGGCGTCGGTGGCGTTGCCGAGCTCGGTGAGCATGGCGGCGGTCGACGACGTGACGAGTTCATACTCCCCGTCGAGACCGTATTCCGGAATCATCTCCTTGGTGGCCTTGGTCAGACCGGCGCCCGGCTCGATGCCGATGATCTTGCCGTCGAAGTCACCGCCCTTGCCCTTGAGGTCTTCGATGGAGTTGACCTCGTCCATGTACTTCGGCACGGCGATGGTGAGCACGGCGTTGTCGTAGTAGGCCCCGAGGTCTTCGAGGTCGTCGCCGTACTCGTCGATGTACTGCTTGTGCGTGACCTCCGGCCACGACGAGGGGTACATGTCGACGTCACCGTTGGCGACGCCGGCGTAGAGGACGGCGGCCTCGCTGAACGTCTTGGTCTCGACGTTGTAGCCCATCTTGCCGAGCTGATCCTCGAGCAGCAGCGAGATGCTCTGCCCATCGGTCCAGCCGGTGACGTAGCCGAGCGTGATGTCGCCCTTGTCTCCGCCGCTGCCCTCATCGCTGGAGGCTTCTTGCGAACAACCGGTCAGGGCGAGGCCAAGAGCCGCCGCAGCAGCGACGATCGGGGTGAGGAATCTTTTCTTCATTGTGTGTTCCTTTTCTGTTGTATTCGACAGCTTCTGTCTGTGGGGCTCTGGACTCTCAGGCGTCCGCGTTCGCGTCCGAGGCTCCGGCCGCGTCCGTGGCCGCGGCAGCGGAAGCCGCCTTGGCCTTGGCGCTGCGAGTGCGCATCTTGGCGACCAGTGAGTGCGGATAGTCCTTGGCGTTGCCCAGGGCCGCGGTCACGCGATCGAGGTAGACGGCGATGATGACGACGCCGAGGCCGGCCTCGACGCCGAGCGGCAGATTCTGGGTGGCGACGGCCTCGACGACGTTCTTGCCCAGTCCGTCGGCGCCGACGATGCCGGCGATGACGGCCATGGCCAGAGCGAGCATGATGACCTGGTTGATGCCGGCCATGATCGTCGGCGTGGCCAGCGGCAGCTGGACTCCCCGCAGGATCTGGCCCGGTGTGGCACCGAATGACTGTCCGGCTTCAACCGTCTCAGCGTCGACTCCGCGGATGCCGAGCTCGGTGAATCGCACTCCCGGCGGCAGGGCGAAGATGACGGTCGAGACGAGACCGGGCACCACGCCGATGCTGAAGAAGGTCACGGCAGGGATGAGGTAGACGAACGCCGGCATCGTCTGCATGAAGTCGAGGATGGGTTTGATGATG
The DNA here is from genome assembly GCF_047300845.1 of Brevibacterium sp. GP-SGM9. Taxonomy (NCBI): domain Bacteria; kingdom Bacillati; phylum Actinomycetota; class Actinomycetes; order Micrococcales; family Brevibacteriaceae; genus Brevibacterium; species Brevibacterium sp. GP-SGM9. The sequence continues at coordinate 2,793,624 of NZ_CP178563.1, forward strand.
GTCGAGGCCGTGTCGTTTCTGGCGGCCAGGATGCCGACGGGGATCGCGATGATGATCGCGATGACCGCGGCGATGATGATCAGTGCCAGGGTCTGCATCGAGGCCACCCATTGATCCATCGTCAGAATGAAGAACAGGGTGACCAGGGTGCCGATGGCCATCTGCCATGAGCGGAAGACCCAGCCGAGCAGCGCCAGGATGATCATGATGACCAGCGGGTGAAGATCGACGAGGACCTCGGTGAGGGTGTCGATGAGGAAGTTGAAGAGCAGTGTGATGAAGTCGAAGAACCAGGAGATGTTGTCCTTGAGCCAGTCGAAGAGAGTGTCGACCCATGCTCCGACGGGAATTCTGATGTTCTCCATCAGCGCTCACCCCTTCCGCCCGCGGCTTCGACCCCGGCGGCATCATCTGTTTCGGCAAGAACCTGATCGATGACTCCCGAGCCGACCGGCTCCGGCCAGTCCTGGGTGGTCTGTTCCCTGTCCTGATCCTCATTCCCGTTCTGGTTGCCCAGGGCCGCCAGCAGTGTTGCGCGCGGAACGACTCCGACGAGCTGGCCCTCCTCGTTCGTCACCGGCACAGGCAGAGGCGACTCCGAGGTGGGCAGGAACAGTTCGATGAGCAGATCCTCCGGTGATGCCGGCTGTCCCACTTCTGTGATGATCTCGTCCAGGGTGGTCGCGCCCTTGCGGAGGTGATCTATGCAGTCGCGGTCGTTGACGACTCCGAGGAACTTCCGGTTCCGGTCGGTAACGTAGACCGCTGAGGAATTGCTTTCGCGCATGCTGCGTAGGGCGACGCGGGGACCATTCTGTGTGGTCACGACCTGCCTGGCCTTCTCCATCACATTGCTCGCGGTGAGCACGCGGGCACGGTCGACGTCGTGGACGAACTGCGCCACATAGTCGTTGGCCGGATCGGTGAGGATCTCCTCGGGGGTGCCGACCTGGACGATGCGGCCATTGCGCATGACTGCGATGCGGTCGCCGAGGAACATGGCCTCATTGAGATCGTGAGTGATGAAGATGATGGTCTTCTGCAGCTCCGACTGCAGCTCGACGAGCTGTTCCTGCATCTCGCGTCGGATCAGCGGGTCGAGCGCGGAGAACGCTTCGTCCATGAGGAGGATGTCGGTCTCTGCGGCGAGAGCGCGGGCGAGACCCACGCGCTGCTGCATGCCGCCGGAGAGCTGTCCGGGATACTTGTCTCCCCAGCCGTCCAGGCCGACGGCCTTGAGCCAACGATCGGCGGACTTGTCCCGTTCGGCTTTCGCGGTTCCGCGGATCTCCAGGGCATACGCCGCGTTGTCGCGGACGGTGCGGTGGGGGAGGAGGGCGAAGTGCTGGAAGACCATCGAGATGTGTTCGCTCCGCACCTTGCGGAGGGCGGCTGCGTCGATCTTGGCGATATCGGTGCCCAACACCTCGACGGACCCGGATGTCGTCGTCCAGAGGCCGTTGAGCGTGCGGATGAGTGTGGACTTTCCCGACCCGGACAGGCCCATGACCACGAAGATCTCTCCGGCTTCGACTTCGAAACTCGCGTCGATGACCGCGGCTGTGCCGAGCTTGGTCAGATCGTCTCGGTCTTCGCCGGCCTCGAGTCGTTTGACGACCTCGTTCTGACGCTTGCCGAAGACCTTGTAAACGTTTGATGCTTTGACAACGCTCACGTGTTTCCTCCTTGCATTCTTGACTCTCCGCAAGAACGAGAGGCTTCACCCCCGCTTTGCGATACGGCGGCGGTCAATCCGAATGGTTCGATCGTTCACTCGCCTCACCGCACACGGATATCTCATCCCCCATTGTAGTTTTATTCAGGGTTTTCGATCGGAATTTTGTGCCGATAATGCGGAGTGGCGAGCTTGACGATGCCTCTGACCTGCGACGATGCGAGTCTGTACGTTACTTGATTGTTATAAACAGTAGTTGGGGCAGGTAGATGTTCCCTTATCCATTTTGTTACCCAGTGATTTCGAATGATCCGGAAACGTCTCTTGTCTTCCGCGCTCGTGGGTGAAATCGGCGCGCCTGCCCGCGGGAATCTCTGTCCGCGTTCTCCGTTCGGTTCTCGTCGACGCAGCGCTGCGTCGGTGAATGTGATGGACGGCACAACTATATGTGATCACATTTGTCGGAGGCTAGTGGAGCGCGCTGAGATGAACGTCCGTGTGGAACGGGAACGAACCTCAGGACGCGGCCGCGAGGAACGCGAGGATCTCGGGGGTGACCTCCTCGGCGAATTCCTCGAAGAATCCGTGTCGCCCACCGGGGAAGATGCGGACCTGGGAACCGGGGATGCGTTTGTGCAGGAGCGCTGCGTTGTCCACCGGATTCATCCGATCCTCATCGCCGTGGATGATCAGGGTCGGTGCGTTGATCTCCGACAGCCGGTCCCAGGCGTTGTGGTTGGCGCTGATGCGCAGATGGGCGGCCGACTCCTGAGTCGACATGGTGTCATCGCCGAGGAGCTTGCTGTACCGCGGTGCGACCGACCAGTCGGGAGTGTAGAAGAGGCCGTAGAGGAACCGGGTGTGCTCCTTGCCCTGCAGTCTGGCGAGGGACTGGCCGACCCTGCGGGGGCGTTTGACCGAATGCGGACCGCCCGGAGTCGTGCACGCGAGCACCAGGGCGCTGACGCGATCAGGGAAGTCGAGGGCGAGCATCTGTGCGACCCGACCGCCCATCGAGGTGCCGTAGACGGCCGCGCTCGCGATGCCCAGGTGGTCGAGCACCTCGGCGGCGTCTGCGGCAAAGCTGGCGGTCGACAGCTCACCCAACTCACCGCGACTCCCGCCGGTGCCGCGGTAGTCGAAGGTCACGGTGCGAAACTCCGGTTCGAAGTCCTCGCGCAGTCCGTCCCACCACTTGTGCGAGTTCGCCTGACCGGGAAGCAGGAGCAGAGCGGGAGCCTCGGCCGGCCCGCCGACCTGTATCGCCAGCTCAAATCCGTCCCGCGCGGTGATCGTCGAAGATTCTCCGGATTCCACCTGCTGTTCCCCTTCGCTCGTATTCGTCATCGGCCCCTACCCTAGGATCATGAAGCAATTGCCGTTCCTCAATCATGTCGCAGGCGACCGAACCCGCGCCGAGGCGTCCGCGACGACCGAGGTCGGACGCACCCGTCCGGCCATCATCGTTCCCGTCCAGGCGATCGAGCTCGGCGAGCTGGAACAGCGGTGCCGTGCGATCGCCGCCACGGGGTTCGCCGAAGTCATCGAATGGCGGATCGATCCGCTGCTCGCGCATATCGGCGCCGCGGCTTCGGGACGGAAAGAAGCGGCGGATCGGGAGGAGACATCGGGTCGGGAGGAGGCTGCAGCCGCGGGCGCTGCCGACCTCGCCGAGGCAGTCCTGTCCTCGGCGCCGTCGGCGACCGCGGCAGGGCTGCCGGTTCTGGTCACTCTCCGCTCGGGGTTCGAAGGGGGAGCCGGGCCGATCGGTGAGGACGTCTACGCCGAGGTTCTGCGGACCCTGCTGACGAAGCTGCCCGCGGCGGTCGCCGTCGATGTCGAGATCGACCGCCTCGGCGCTTCAGAGATCATCGTGGTCGCACACGAGAACGGCGTGCCCGTGGTCGCCTCTCACCACAACTTCGCCGGCACCGATCCCGTCGAGACCCTGTTGGCGAAGTTCGCGGAGATGGCGGCCGCAGGTGCCGACGTCGCGAAGATCGCGATGATGCCGACCTCGCTCGCCGAGGTTGCCGACGTGCTTCGTGCCACCGCCGAGGCCGATGCGGCGCTCGAGTGCCCCGTGCTCGGGATCGCGATGGGCGAACTGGGACGCACGAGTCGGATCATGGGCGGAGACTTCGGCGGCTGCGCAACGTTCGCGCAGCTCGGTGAGGCCTCCGCGCCGGGACAGATCGACGTGGCTGATCTGTCGGCCGTCTTTGACCGCCTCTACGGCTGAAAGAACTGCCGCTGCGACTGAATGATCAGTCGACGCCCTCTTCGATCTGCTTGCGGAACTTCTTCGGCAGGGCCTCGTCGCCGAAGCTGTTGCGCACGGTGTTGGCGGCGATGCGCTGGACGACGAGCTGGGCGACGGCGACGCCGACGCCCGAGACGATCGTCCAGGCCAGTGCCTCGGACATCGAGATATCGTCATCGACGGGGTTCGACGGGGCAGGGCGCTTGGTCGACTTCTCCCAAGCGAAGGTGAGGGTCTTACGAGCCGCGAAGGCCGCAATGATTGGCGCTCCGACGCCGATGATCTGCCAAGCGAGCTTTCCCATGCTCGTGTCCTTTCCTCAGACTGCGTCCGCGCGACGTCTGCCGCCCGGGTGTGGTTCGTACGAGACCACACTAACGCAGGAGATGCTCGATCGCTCGCGCTGAAGAAAGTGTGAGGATTTCATACTTTCGTGGGATGTGCGTCCGCCGTCTGCCGGATAGTTTTGAACAACAGCACACCCCTCCGAAGAGAGTCGCAGCATGTTGAAGAAGTGGAAGGTCCCGGTCGTCACCGGTCTCTTCGTCTTCGGCGCGCTCGGCTTCATCCTCGGATTCATCCCCGTCCTCACGGACATCTTCTGGTTCGTGTGGATCTTCGGATGCGGAGCCTGCATCCTCGGGCTGATCCTCGCGGTGGTCGTGCCCTCGGCGAAAGACGAGGGCACGACCACCGCGGACAGACCGGTCACCCGGCCTTGATCACGCTTTGGAACGCCGCGGTCAGCTCCTCGTCGTTGGCGACCGGGTTCCCGTCGAGTTCGATCAGCGCCGCGGCAGTGCGCATCGACGAGACGAACCATGCCCCGTCCCCTGACTTCACGTCCTCGAGTCGAAGATCGGCGTATTCCGCCTGCAGACCCAGGGCCGAGGCATGATCGAACAGCAGCCTCTGAGTCGTCCCCGAGAGCAGGCCGGCCTCCGGACTCGGTGTGAGCAGGCGGTCACCTCGGCGGATGACGATGTTCGCGGTCGGCCCTTCGAGGACGATGCCGTCGTGGGAGACGAACAGCGCCTCCTCGGCCCCGCGTTGCTTCGCATAGCGGTTGGCCGCCTGATTGACGGCATAGGACAGGGTCTTCGCGCCGATCAGCAGCCACGGCGCCTTGCTGCCGATATAGGCGTCGTACCCGCGATCGAGGCTGACCGCGGACACTCCCTCGGCGCGTGCCCGTTTGATGGTCTCGTCCACGGGCACCGAGAATGCCCACCCGCGCGGCTGCGGCCCCCCGTTATTCGAGTTCGCACCGGTCGAGTTCACGCCTTCCGAGTCCACGCCTGGCGATCGTCCCTGGGCGGGCTGCCCGCCGCGGGACATGGCATAGCGGACACCGAACTCGACGATCGACGGATCGGCGGCGACCACCTCGGCGATCACGGCCTCCACCGCACGATCCCACAGATCGGGGTCGGGTTCGGGAAGCTCCAGCGCCGAGGCGGATGCGCAGAATCGCGCGAAGTGGCGTTCCCGTGACACAACGGTCCGTGTGCTCGCCGAGGCGGTGACCAGCACGGTCTCGAAGATGCCGTCGCCGCGGTGGGCGGAGAGATCCGTGACGGGCAGCTGCGCGGCGGCCAGATCGGCGGGCTCGATGGTCGAGGCGGTGGGGTCGATGAGGACGAGGGCATCGGTCATGGCGCCAGTCTAGGATCCGAGGTCGATCACGGTCGGCACCGTCCGAATGCTGCCCTGCCGGACTCCGCCCAGGTTCGCCTCGGGCCGGGCGGAATCAGGGCGGAATCAGGGCCGACCTGAAACCTCAGGCCGTGCTGATGCCAAAGAGGAGTCCGAGTCCGTAGGTGACGGCCGCGGCGCCGAAGCCCACTGCCAGTTGGCGCAGCGCCCTCGGCCCCGGAGCGGTGCCCGAAAGCAGGCCGACCGTTCCGCCGGTGAACAGGAGTGCGATGCCGACGAGGCCGGCGGCGAGGATCACGGCAGGCAGTCCCGTCATCCCGAAGATATAGGGCAGGATCGGGATCAGGGCGCCGGAGGAGAAGAAGCAGAAGCTCGACAGGGCGGCGCCGAGCCCGGTGCCCAGCTCATCGCGGTCGACCCCGGCGTCGAGGCTGGGCAGCTGCGGGGCCTTCCGGTTCTTCGCCGCCGCGATCGTCCGATGCGCCTGCACCTCGGCCTCGTCGGCGTCCATTCCACGGGCCCGGTAGACGAGGGCGAGTTCGTTCGCGTCGATGTTGAGATCGGCCAGGGCGTGCCGGGACTCCGGGTCCGGAGTCGAGGCATCGAGGAGTTCGCGCTGGGAGCGCACCGAGATGTACTCGCCGGCCCCCATCGACAGGGCGCCGGCGAGCAGCCCGGAGACGCCGGTGAGCAGGATGATGGTGTTCGAGACTCCGGCGGCGCCGACGCCGAGGACGAGGGCGAGGTTCGAGACCAGTCCGTCGTTGGCGCCGAAGACGGCGGCGCGGAAGTTGCCGGACAGGCGAGCTCTGGACCGGGCGGCCAGGGCACGGACCACCTCGGCGTGGATCCGCTCATCGGCGGCCATCTCCGCCGAGGCCGCCTCGTCGTCCTCGTAGGGAGAGCTCGTCTCCGACTGCTGGGCCAGGGCGAGGATGAAGACCGAACCGAAGATCCGACCGAAGAACGCGAGAGCGTAGGTCACGAGGTCGGGTGCGCGGCGCTTCTGCGCATGCTCGCCGAGGAGGTCGGTCCAATGCTGCTGATGCCGTGCTTCCGCGGTCGCCAGGGAGAGGAGGATGTCACGGTCCTCGCCGGTACGGCGCTCGGCGAGGTCGCGGTAGACCCGTTCCTCGAGGCGTTCGTTCGCGAGATAGCGCTGCCAGCGGCGTATCGTCCGCCGATCCGGCGCCGGGGGCTCCTGGCTCGGGCGGGTGGTGTCGTTGGTCATCACCGTGTCGAGTCTAGTCGGTGCGGTCTCTGCCGCGGTGTGCGGTGCGGGACCGGCGGCGCACATGGGGCTTTTGCGGTTGTTATCGATTCGTTACATGAAACTCTCAGGATCTGAGCTAGATTAAAGCCCAATGTGAGTTGTGTCACCGTTTCGTTATAGAAGTATGTGTTTCGTTACCAATGACGACAGCATGGCGAAACGCGAGAATCGATCTTCCCCTGCAGCACGAGAGAATGCGCCGGCGCCGCACTGCGGATCCGGTCCATTTCGTCGTGCGAACTCTCCGATTCTGTGAGCACATGAAGGAGCGAAAGGAACTCCATGAAGTTGCGCACGAAGAGTTGGCTGGCGGTCACCGCCGCGGCCGGATTAGTGATGGGCGGGGTGAGCCCGGCGATGGCGACGGGCACCGCAGGCCCGAGCGAGCACACCGATATGGGCGTCACCGGCGACGCCGTGATGGACCACCTGCAGAAGATCTCCGACATCTCCACCTCGCACTCCGAGGAAGGGTTCCGTGCCTTGGGCACCCCCGGCTACGAAGAGGCCGTGGAATACGTCGAGGACACCCTCGAGGCGACCGGAGCCTTCGACGTCGAACGGCAGGCCTTCGAGGTCGATGATCAGACCTTCGACACCGTCGAGGTCACGGTCGACGGGGAGGCCATCGAGGTCACTCCGGCCAGCTACACCGAGGGCACGAGCGACCCCCTGACAGACCTGCCGGTGGTGTTGCCGGTCGATGAGGACTACAGCGACCTCGACGGCGGACAGCTCGGCTGCGCGGCCTCCGACTACGACGAGTCCGCCGAGGGCGCACTCGTCCTCGTCGCCCGCGGAGTCTGCTCCTTCGGTGAGAAGACCCAGGCGGCCACCGACGCCGGCGCCGCGGCGGTCATCCTCTACAACAACGACACCTCCGCTCCCGATGAGGAACTCAACGCCACCCTCGGCGAGCGGATCGAGAACGGCGCACCCACGGTCGGCGTCAGCTACACCATTGGCAACGACCTGCTCACCGCGGTGCAGGGCGCCGATGAGGAGACGCCGCTGCTGGCCGACTTCACGCTCGAGACGGAGTTCACCACCTCGACGACCTGGAACGTCATCGCCGAAACCAAGGCCGGCGACCACGACAACGTGCAGATGTTCGGTGCCCACCTCGATGGTGTGCGCGAAGGACCGGGTGTCAACGACAACGGCTCCGGCAGTGCCGCATTGCTGGCCAGCGCCGAGGCATTGGCTGAGCAGTCGACCGAGGTCGACAATGCGATCCGCTTCGGCTGGTGGGGCGCCGAGGAGGTCGGGCTCGTCGGCTCGACGCGCTATGTCGAGAGCCTGAGTGATGCTGAGCTCTCGAAGGTCAAGGCGTACATGAACTTCGACATGATCGGCTCGGACAACTACATCGTCGGCACGCTGGACTCCGACGGCTCGGATGTGCCGATTCCCGATGGCGTCAATGTGCCCGAGGGCTCCGCCGAGCTCGAAGAGGTCTTCACCGACTACTTCGCGGACGTCGATCAGCCGAACGTCGGCACGGACTTCTCCGGACGCTCGGACTATCAGGCGTTCATCGACAACGGCGTTCCGGCCAGCGGTCTGTTCTCCGGTGCCGACGGCACGAAGACGGCCGAGGAGGCCGAGATGTTCGGCGGCACCGTCGGTGAGAAGCACGACACGAACTACCATCAGGCGACTGACACGATCGAGAATGTGAGCAAGGAGTCCGTGGACATATTCGCTCCGGCCATCGCCTATGCGGTGCATGTGCTCGCCTACGAGCTCACCGATGCTCCGACCGACCCGCCGACGGATCCGACCGATCCGCCGACCGATCCCACGGACCCTCCGACGGAGACTCCCACCGAGTCCCCTGACGAGCGTGCGCTGAGCATCGATCCGAAGACCATCGAGGCCGATGAGTTCGTCGGCGAGCGGGGAGTCCAGGTCGCTGCCAGCGGCTGCACCGCCGACACCACCGCGACGATGACGGTCGAGCCGCAGAACGGCAATATCGAGACCTTCGAGCAGACCGCCGAGGTCGGCGAGGACATGGTCGCGAAGTTCGGAGTCCGCGGACTCGACGAGTCCAAGGCGGAGACCTACATCGGTGCCTATGAAGTCAGCGTCGACTGTGAAGGCGGAGATCCGCTGGGCGGTTCCTTCGAGGTCGTCGCCGCAGGTGACGGACCCGGTACCGGCGGTGGCGGAGGCGGTGGAGGCGGAGACCTCCCCCGCACCGGCAGCGAGGCACTGCCGCTGGTGATCTCGGCCGGAGCGCTCATCGCCCTCGGTGTCGCGATGACCATGGGTGCACGCCGCCGCAGAGGCTGAACTCGGTCGGCTCGGCCGCACAGGTCGAGCCGACGCCCCGGCGCAGCCGTGATGGCTGAGCCGATACCCCCGAGCCACGCGGGCCGGTGACTGTATAAGTTCACCGGCCCGCGTGCCCATGTCTGCGGCCGGGGGTGAGACTGGCTCGCTCAGTCGGTGGAGGCGTTCAGCGGCCACTCACCTCGACCGGGCAGAATGGTCTCCTGTGACTCCCAAGAGATTCTTCAACTTCTTCGCCGTGGCCGAGGCCATCACCTGGGCGATGCTGCTCATCGGCATGTTCCTCAAATACGTGACCAAGACCACCGAAGTGGGGGTGCGGATCGGCGGTAGCGTCCACGGATTCGTCTTCCTCTGCTTCGTCTTCGCAGTGTTCCTCGTCGGCATCTCCCAGAAGTGGGGATGGAAGCGGGTGCTCATGGGCCTCGTCGCCGCGATCATTCCGTTCGCCACCGTGCCCTTCGAGATCGTCTCCGCCCGGGCCGGCGCACTCGACGGAGTTTGGGGCCTCGGCACCGCTGGACGCGATCCGCGCGGACCGCTCGAGAAGCTCGTCGCCTGGGCGCTGCGCTCGCCGTGGCTCGCGCTCGGCATCGGTCTGATCATCGTCGTCATCGTCTTCGTGGTCCTCCTCACCGTGGGCCCACCCGGATCCTGATTTGCCGATGACCCGGCGGGGACCGCCTCGGCGAGGTTCTGCCGGGGTGTCATCGCCAGGTTCCGCGGGTGCCGGCTGACCGGCTGCCTCGGCGGGAAACCTCCCTGGGCAAGGTTCCTGACCTCGCATAGGATGAACGGACAGGGCCGTTGGGCAGCCATCGGTCGCACATGCTCATCCTCAAGCGATGGAAGGCCCACTTATGGACCTGCTCTTCGGCGCCGGACTCGTCGGCGTCATCGTCATTGTCATTCTGATCGCGCTCGTCGTCGTGCTGCGGTCCTACAAGATCGCCTCCCCCTCGGAAGCGCTCATCATCACCGGGCGCAATGCCAGCGGAGCCTCAGGCTCGGGGCGGATCGTCATCGGCGGACGTTCGGTGGTCTATCCGATCGTCCAGAAGGCGTTCATCCTCTCCTTGTCCTCGCGGCAGATCTCCGTCGAGATCGACGGCATCTCGAAGAACGGCATCGCTCTGCGTCTGCGCGGCGTCGCGCAGGTCAAGGTCGGCGGCACAGAGGACGATGTCCGCAAGGCCGCGCAGCGTTTCCTCGACCAGCAGGACCAGATCGACCACTACTCGAAGGAGATCCTCTCCGGTACTCTGCGCGCCGTCGTCGGCACGCTCACCGTCGAGCAGATCATCCAGGACCGAGCCTCCTTCGCCGCCCAGGTGCAGGAGGAGTCCGCGCACTCGATGAACAACCAGGGTCTGGTCATCGACACCTTCCAGATCTCCGCCGTCGAGGACGAGGGCAGCTACCTGCGCGACTGGGGTCGTCCGCAGGCCGCCGAAGTGGCCAAGAACGCCGCCATCGCCGAGGCGAATGCCTCCCGAGCCTCGGCTGTCGAGGAAGCGCAGCAGAATGAGGAGACCCAGAAGCAGCAGGCGCTGACCGATCAGGCCATCGCCGAACAACAGCAGCAGCTGGCCCTGCGCCGCGCGGCTCTGAAGGAAGAGGCCGATCAGAGGCAGGCCACGGCCGATAACTCCGGACCGCTGGCGGCGGCGGCCGAGAAGCAGAAGCTGCTCGAGAAGGACCGCATCGTCGCGAAGGAAGCCGCCGAGCTGCGCGCCGAACAGCTCGACGCCGAGGTGCGTCGGCCGGCCGATGCCGAACGCTACCGGCAGCAGGCAGAGGCCGACGCCAGGGCCTATGAGATCGAGGCGCAGGGTCGGGCCGAGGCCGCGGCCGAACTGCACCGTCGGTCCAAGGACGCCGAAGCGATCCGCCTCGAAGGTGAGGCCCAAGCGGATGCGATCCGTGCCCGCGGTGAGGCCGAGGCCGAAGCCCTGCAGGCGCAGGCCGAGGCGTACAAGAAGTTCAACGACGCTGCCGTGCTCTCGAAGGTCCTCGAGGTGCTGCCGAACATCGCCGGTGAGCTCGTCGCCCCCTATGCCAACATCAAGGATCTCTCGATCGTGTCGACCGACGGGGAGTCGAAGCTCGCGAACTCGGTGTCGAACAACCTCGCGCAGGTCCTCGAGGTCGTGCGCGGGACGACGGGCATCGACCTGTCCGATCTCGTCACGAAGGCGCAGAACCAGGGCGGAGCCAAGGGCCCCGGCTCCGGCGGTGCCGGGTCTGCGGGAGGTTCGGGAACCGGCGGACCCGGTTCGGACGGTCCCGGATCGGGATCGGGCGGGACCTCCGGCGGAACCGAGACGAACGAGCCAGACTCGGGCGGCACCGCCTCGGCGGGAGATGATTCCGGTGACGGCCGAGTCGTCGAAGGATCCCTCGCAGAAGGACTGGATCCCTCCGGCTGGGGGCGGAAGAACTTCGACCCGAAGGACTACCTCGACGAGAACGGTGAGCTCGACCTCACGCACATCGGCGACGATGTGAAGAAGGCGACCGGGATCGACGTGCAGGGATACATCTCCGAGGCGCTCCGCCGCCGCGACGGACGCGACGGCGACGGCGGCCCGGACTCGGGTCCGGACGGCGGCTCGGGCTCCGACGACCGTTAGGACTCGGACTCAGGGGACCGTTAGGACTCAGGCGACCGATAGGTCACAGAACCGAGGCGGAGACGCTCTCCGCCTCGGTTCTGTGACCTTTTCACGCGTTCTCGGGCGGCGAGAGCGCCTTCGATTCGGCCGATTGATGTGACTCGGGTCTCTTTCATAAAAACATAAGCATATGTTAATGTGAAGCTTCCGAGGAGGTTTCCATGGCACATGATCATTCGCACGGTACGGGATCGCGTCGACAGCTCGCGATCGTGTTCTCCATCGTCCTGGGGATCTTCGTCTTCCAGGCCATCGGCTCGATCGTCACCGGCAGCCTCGCGCTGCTCATCGATACCGGGCACAACGCGGTCGACCTCATCGGCATCGGAATCGCCCTCTTTGCGGCGACCTTGGTGCGCAGGCCGGCGAAGGGGCAGAAGACCTGGGGATTCCGTCGCGCCGAGGTGCTCGCCGCCGGGGCGCAGGCGACCCTGCTGCTCGGACTCGGCGTCTACAGCCTCGTCGAGGGCATTCGCCGCTTCTTCGCGCCGCCCGAGGTGCCCGGACCGGAGCTGCTGATCTTCGGTGCGATCGGTCTGGCGGGCAACATCGTCTCGATCATCATCCTCAGCTCATCGAAGAACGAGTCGCTCAACCTCAAGGCAGCCTTCCTCGAGGTCATCGCCGACGCCCTCGGCTCGGTGGCCGTCATCGTCGCAGCGGTCTCCATCTGGTTCTTCGACTGGACACGTGCGGACGCGGTGGCCGCACTGTTCATCGCCGCGCTCATCGTGCCGCGAGCGTTCTCGATCCTGCGCGAGACCGGGTCGATCCTGCTTGAAGTCGCACCGAAGGAACTCGACCTCGACAAAGTCAAGGAACACATCGAGGGAGTCGAGCATGTGCAGGAGGTCCACGATCTGCACGTGACCCGCATCGACTCGAACCTGCCCGTGCTCACCGCCCACGTCGTCCTTGCCGACGAGTGCTTCTATGACGGTCATGCACCCAGGATCCTCACTTCACTGCAGGAGTGCCTGGCCGAGCACTTCCAGGTCGCCATCGAGCATTCGACTTTCCAGTTCGACCGGGCGAAGGATGCCGCGCAGGAGACCCATACCCACGGGTGAGGGATGGGCAGGCTCAGGCCGAGCGGCCGTGGCTTGCCTGCGAAGCTTCAGCTTTCGGGCAGGATCTCGATCGACTCGGTGCGGAAGCGTTCCAGCTTCTCCGGGTCGATCGAGACGCCGAAGCCGACCCCGGTGGGGACGTCGACCTTGCCGTCGTGCATGACGATCTCCTCGGTGATGTCCTCGTGGAAGAAGCGATTCGACCCGGAGATGTCACCGGGCAGGGTGAAGCCCGGCAGTGAGGCCAGGGCCGCATTCGCCGCGCGGCCCAGGCCCGTTTCGACCATTCCGCCGTGCCAGACGGCGACTCCGTGGGCGGCGGCGAGGTCATGGATCTTCTTCGCTTCGATGAAGCCGCCGACGCGGCCGGGCTTGATGTTGATGACGGCGGCAGCCCCGAGCGAGATCGCGTCGGCAGCCGCCTCGGCGGAGACGATCGACTCGTCGAGGCACATGGGAGTCTCCATCAGCTTCGCGAGTTCCGCGTGCTGCCGGATATCGGCCTCACCCAAGGGCTGTTCGATGAGCAGCAGTCCATAGTCATCGAGGCGGCGCAGGTGGGAGGCATCGACGAGGGTGTAGGCGGCATTGGCGTCGACCTGGAAGCCGAAGTCATCGCCGAAGGCCTTGCGCACGGCGGCCACGGGCGCGATGTCCTTGCCCGGTTTGATCTTGAGCTTGATCCGCGCGTACCCCTCGTCGAGGTAGTCACCGATGACGCGGACGGTCTCCTCGACGGAGTCCTGGATGCCCACCGAAACACCGGAGGGCACCGAGTCGACGACCCCGCCGAGGTACTCCTTGAATGACTGACCGTGGAGTTTGAGCTGGGCCTCGATGACGGCCATCTCCAGGGCGGACTTCGCCATCGGATGGTCGATGACGTGGCGCAGGTGCCAGGACACGGTTTCGGCCGTGAGGTCGTCGACGTCGAAGAGGATCGGGGCGAGCCAGCGCTTTGTGACATCGATGCCCGAGGCCACGTACTCGGAGGAATAGAGCGGGGCGATCATCGCCACCGACTCACCCCACCCGGTGATCTCGCCCTTCGGGGTGTCGAACTTCGCCTCGACGAGGTAGCAGTCCTTCTCGGTCTCTCGCATGAACGAGGTCTCGAACGGGGTGACGAGGGGGATCGACACCTGATGGAGGGTGACCGAGGTGAGCTTCATATGCCTTGCTCCTGCTTCGCAACGTGGGCTGATGATCTTGTCACCCAGCCTATCTCCACCACCGGGATCGCGGAGCGGAGCAGTGGAGCCCCACCTCAGTCATTGATACGGTTGAGCGAAGGGTTCGCGCAAAGATGGAGAGCCACATGAACGACTATCTCAGTTCGCTCAAGGCCCGGAAGCAGACTTGGTTCGGGCTCAAGCTCCCGGTCAAGGCTGCCCTCGCGCAGCCCATCTTCCACCCAGTTCTGCGTGCGGTGGCTCCCCGCATCAACGGCATCAAGGTGGGCAGGCTTCCCGCCCCGATCGGGCTGACCGAGGTGCGCGGCCGCGCCGGCGGCGGCGACTTCTATCTCGTCGATCCGTTCCGGTGCGAGATCGCCAAAGAGTTCTACTGGGGCCAGGGCCGCCGCACCGAAGAAGAGGACGCTTTCGCCCTCGACCTCATGGTCGATCTCAGCCGCGACGCCGAGGTGTTCCTCGACGTCGGCGCCTACACCGGCGTTTTCACGATGGCCGTCCTCGCGGCGAACCCGAACGTGATCGCCCACAGCTTCGAGATCATCCCCGCCGTCGTCGCGGGGCTGGAGAAGAACGTCGCCCGCAACCACCTCGGCGAGCGAGTCACCGTCCACCCCACCGGGGTAGGCCGTCCTGGGGAGACCATGCAGGTGCCCACCGGCGACGGGGGATCGGCGCTGCCGTCCTTCTACTCCGCATCCATGGACTTCGAATCCGGCGCCGAGGTGCGCTTCACCTCGCTCGACGAACTCCTCCTCGACCTGCCGACGACCGCTGTCGAACCCTCCGGAGCCGGCCCGAAGGTGACGGTGAAGATCGATGTCGAAGGCGCGGAGAACGATGTCCTCTCACACGGACAGGAATTCCTCGACGCGCTCCGGCCCGACATCCTCTGCGAAGTCCTCGACGATCGAGCGAAGCCGGATGAGCTCATGAGCGTGCTGGGTCAATTCGGATACCACTACTACCTCGTCGGCCGTGACCGTCTGACCGCGTACGACGAGATCGTGCCGGACCCGCATTTCCGCGACTGGCTGTTCACGACGAAGAATCCCGACGTTCTCCATGCCGCCGGCTACCCGATCGACTGACTGCCGGGTGTCCCGGGACGCCGAGGTGGATTGATCGGACGATCCCGAGCAGAATCAGGCCCGAAACTGCTCGGACGCAGCCGAACAATCGACTGAAGCGGCCCGCCGATCCACATCGTCCGCGGGCTCAGCCCTGCAGCTGGTCGGCGATGAGGGCCGCGAGCAGGGCGGTGCGGGGTGCGATCTCGGCGACCACGGCGTGCTCGTGCTCGGCATGGGCCCCATCGCCGACGGCGCCGAGGCCATCGAGGGTGGGAATGCCGTCACCGGCGGTGAAGTTCCCGTCCGAGGCCCCGCCGACGGAGACGCCCTCCGGTGCTGGCAGGCCGAGTTGCGCTGACAGTGCGGTGGCTCGCTCGAACAGGGCAGAGGACTGCACCTTCTCGAACGGCGGGCGGTTGATGTCGCCGAGCACCTCGGTCGTCGAGCCCTCGAGCTGCGGATTTTGCGCGAGCTCGCGAATCTGCGCATCGACGCGTTCGAGCTCGACGGCGGTGCGGGCTCGGACGTCGACATCGACGCGCGCCTCGGCCGGCACGGTGTTCGAGGTGGTGCCCGCGCTGATCACGGTCGGCACCACGGAGGTCCCGGCATCAGAATCGGCGAGGTCGGCCACCAGTGGCAGGGTCAGCGCCAAGGCCATGCCGGCGTTGATCCCCTTCTCTGGTTCGAGTCCGGCATGCGATGCCTTGCCCCGGAAGACGAGGACGTAGTTGCTCGTGCCCTTGCGCTCGAGCTTGAGCGCACCGCCCGCGCTCGCCTCCATCACATACACGGCCTTCGCCTCGGCCGACTCGGCGCGGATGAGATCGGAGGAGGTCAGGGAGGCGATCTCCTCATCGCCGGTGACCAGGATCGACAGGCCGTTCAGGGCATCCTCGCCGAGGTTCTCGCGCAGGATCGCGGTCGCGTGCACGCTCATGATCGCCCCGGTGAGCATGTCGAAGCTGCCGGGACCGCGGAGGATCCCGTCGGTGATGGAGAAGGGGAGACGCTCGAGTGTGCCGTGGGGCCACACGGTGTCCTGGTGGTTGAGGAGGACGACGCGGGCCGGGCCGTCTCCGAAGCGCAGGCGCACGTGGGAGGTTCCCTCGACGGTGAGGATCTCCGCCACGGCGCCGAGGCGCTCACGCAGCAGGTCGACGAAGTCCTGGGCGCCTGCGGCGACCGCTTCCTTGTCCGACGACGGCGTCTCGCGGGTGATGACCCGCTCGATGTCGGCGAGGATCTCGGGCAGGCGCTTCTCGGCCTGGGCGACGAGGTCAGCGGACAGCGGCAGTGATCTGGAGATCGAAGTCATGTCTGCGATTCTACGGTGGAAGTCACGTGTCGGCCGGGGTGTCCGAATCCTGCGAACAGCGAGGAAAACTCGACGCCGAGGGGCGTGGAAGGGCCCGTCTGTGGTTTGCTTGTTCCATGGGTGAGGCAGTCAATTCCAAGCGGTACACGCCGGAAGAACGCACGCTGTATCGGGAGAAGCTCGCGGAGAACCTCGAACTCTTCGACACCTACCTGCGGCATGCCGAATTCAAGTCCGCAGGCACGATCGGGCTGGAACTCGAGCTCAACCTCGTCGATGCGGACAATCAGCCGAGCCTGAACAACACGAAGGTGCTCAGCCGGCTCGACGACGAATACCAGTCCGAAATCGGCGGCTTCAATCTCGAACTCAACCATCCCGTCCTCCAGGTCGCTGGACGGGGGCTGAAGACGCTCGAAACCGGGGTCGCCCACCGCTTGGGCAAGGCCCAGAAGGCCGCCGAGGCGGAAGGACTCAAGGTCGCATCGATCGGCACCCTGCCCACCCTGAGCACCCAGTTCCTCACCGACGAGAAGTGGATGACCGAGGAGAACCGCTACGAGGCGCTGAGCAACTCGGTCATCGACGCCCGCGGCGAATACGTGCAGATCGAGCTCGGCCGGGAAGAGAACTACCGCGCCGAGTTCGCCGATATCGCCCCCGAATCCTCGTGCACCTCGATGCAGCTGCACCTGCAGGTCGCGCCGAACAAATTCGCCGATGCGTGGAACGCCTCCCAGGCGATCGCCTCGGCCCAGGTGGCGATGAGCGCGAACTCGCCGCTGTTCGTAGGCCGCCGGCTCTGGCACGAGTCGCGGATCCCGATCTTCACCCAGTCCATCGACACTCGCACCCCGGAACTGGTCAACCAGGGAGTGCGCCCGCGCGTGTGGTTCGGCGAACGGTGGATCACCAGCGTCTTCGACCTGTTCGAGGAGAACGTCCGCTACTTCCCGCCGCTGCTGCCCGAGATCAAGGACTTCGTCGAGTTCAGCGAGGCCGACGCACCGAAGCTCTTCGAGCTCAACCTGCACAACGGCACCGTGTGGCGCTGGAACCGCCCGATCTACAACTCGGGAGACAACGGAGCCCACATCCGGGTCGAGAACCGCCTGCTGCCTGCCGGCCCGACCCCGGTCGACATGGTCGCCGACGCCGCCTTCTACTACGGTCTCGCAGAATTCCTGGTCGGCGAGAATCGGCCCGTCTGGTCTCGCATGTCCTTCAAGGAGGCCGAGGAGAACTTCTTCGCCTGCGCGAAGAACGGCATCAACGCGCGAGTGACCTGGCCGAAGATCGGCAACATCGGCGTCGCGGACCTCGTCACCGACGTCCTCATCCCGCAGGCGAGGCGGGGCCTGAGTCGACTGAACATCGACAAGGACGTCATCGAGGAGTACATGTCGATCATCGAAGGCCGGGCCGAGCGCCGGGCCAACGGTGCGACGTGGCAGCTGCGGATGCTCGATCATCTGGCGCCGGGCAGCCGACCGGACTCACCGGAACGCCGGGACGGGCTGAAGGCGATGATGGACGCCTACCTGGAGAACCAGGCGTCCGGCGAACCCGTGCACACCTGGGACGTGCCCGTCTGACACACCCCGCGCCTGAGCAGTGAATAGGTGCCCTCAGAGGCGTTCGACCTCGACGAAGACGACGTCGGCGCTGCCGCCGGGATTCGAGACCTCGTGTTCGGACCCGGCCGGACGCGTATAGGTCACTCCTGCCTCGAGTTCGGCGGTGATCTCCGTGCCGTCGGAGTTCCTCACGTGCATCGTGTCGGTGACCATGGGCACGACGACGTACTCGTGCTCGTGTCTGTGCATCGGAATGACACCGTCGGGCTCGATGGTCCAGCGCGTGACGCGGAAGACTCCGTTGTCGAGCTGGACCTCACCCGTCGAACCGGTGTTCTCGTCGCTCATGATTCCACTCCTCGTGATCGTCATCGATGGTCTCTCACTCACACTAGCGGTGATGCCGGAGGTGTCCAGCCCCGTCCGTGACCGCCGGCACAGAACGGGGGCTGCGACAGCTAGCATGGGCCGTATGCGATACCCATATGCTGACATCGACGAGGTCGACGACGACATCCGCGAGCAGATTCTGGCCGTGTCCGAGAAGTCCGGCTTCGTGCCCAATGTCTTCCTCTCACTCGCCCGCCGGCCCGCCGAATTCCGCGCCTTCTTCGCCTACTACGACGCGCTGATGGAGAAGGAGACGGGGAATCTGAGCAAGGCGGACCGGGAGATGATCGGCACGGCCACCTCGGCGGTGAACAACTGCCTCTACTGCGTCGTCGCACACGGCGCGGTCCTGCGGATCTTCGAGAAGAACCCCCACATCGCCGACCAGGTCGCCATCGACTACCGCAAGGCCGACATCACCGTCAGGCAGCGAGCCATGCTCGACTTCGCGATGAAGGTCTGTCAGGAACCCTGGACCGTCGGCGACCCCGACTTCGCCGCCTTGGCCGAGCACGGCTTCGACGACGAAGACGCCTGGGACATTGCCGCGATCACCGGCTTCTTCGGCCTCTCGAACCGGATGGCCCACATCGGCGCAATGATGCCCAATCCCGAGTTCTACCTGATGGGCCGCGTCCCCAGGGAAAGGAAGTGAGACGATGACCGCCCACACCCCCGCCGAGGCGACCGCCGCCTCGGCCGATCCCCTCGCCTCCGCGACCGCCGCCTCGGCGCTGCGCGGATCGGCTCGCGCCGCTCGCGTCGTCCCCTTCGCCGCAATGGACATCGTCGCCACCGTCCAGCAGATGCAGCGGGCCGGGCGCGACACCATCGCCATGTGCCTGGGCGAACCCACCCAGGGCGCCCCCGCCCCTGTGCGCCGGCGCGCCGCCGAGGTGCTCAGCGACGGCACGAACCTCGGCTACTCCGCGGTCTTCGGGATCCCTGAACTGCGGGAGGCCATCGCCGGGCACTACCGCGACTGGTACGGCGTCGACATTCCGATCGAGCGCATCGCGGTGACCACCGGATCCTCCGGAGCCTTCCAGACCGCGTTCCTCTCCTGCTTCGACGCCGGTGACCGGGTGGCCCTGGCCCGGCCCGGATACGGTGCGTACAAGAACATCCTCGCCGCCCTCGGCTGCGAGGTCGTCGAACTCGACTGCGGTGCCGAACACGGCTTCCAACCCACCGTCGACCTCCTCGCCGCCGCCCACGCCCAGGCCCCGCTCAAGGGCCTGATGCTCGCCTCCCCGGCGAATCCGACTGGAACGATGATCGGGGCGGACCACCTCGGCGAGCTCATCGCCTGGTGCCGGGCCAACGGGGTGCAGGTGATCTCCGACGAGATCTATCACGGCATCAGCTACATCGGCACCCCCGGCGAGACCGCGCTGGCCCACGACGACGAGGCGATCGTCATCTCCTCGTTCTCGAAGTACTGGGCGATGACCGGGTGGCGGCTCGGGTGGGCGATCCTGCCCGCCTCACTGGCCGCCGCCGCGAGCGGGCTGACCAGCAACTTCGCCCTCTGCGCCCCGGTGCCGGCCCAGCATGCCGCCATCGCCGCATTCACCGAGGAGTCCTACGCCGAATGCGAGGCGGCGGTCGCGTCCTTCGCCCGGGCCCGCGCGCACGTCCTCGATGCCACCGAGGACCTGGGCTTCACGGACATGGCCCCGCCCGACGGGGCGTTCTACATGTATGCGCGCATCGACGAGATCCTGCGCCGAAGCGGATTCGAGACCTCGGCGCAGTGGTGTCAGTCGCTGCTCGACGCGACCGGGGTCGCTTTGGCTCCGGGCGATGACTTCGATTCGGTCAACGGGTCGCGGTCGGTGCGGCTGTCCCTGGCCGTCGGTGCGGACCGGACCGCCGAGGCACTCGACCGCATCCTCGACTTCATGGCATGAGCGGTCCGGGCGACCGACCGCCATCCGCGGAGGATGCGGGGAACGGTGGGGCCCTGCCGACGCTCGGCGTCATCGTCGCAGCGGTGCTCCTGGGATCGGCCGGTCTGTTCGTCATCCTCGCCGAGGCGACCGCCCAGACCGCAGCATTCCTGCGCTGCTGGATCGCGGTCCTCGTTCTCGCACCGTTGGCCTACCGGGAGCTGCGGAGGTTCGGCCGACTCCCGGCGAAGGCGGTGCTCCTCGCCGCCGTCTCGGGTGCCGCGCTCGGGCTCGACTACGTGCTGTGGGCACAGAGCGTCCTCGATGCCGGTCTCGGTGTCTCAACCGTGCTCATCAGCGTCCAGGTCATCGTGTTTCCCGCGCTGGTCTGGGTCTTCGGGGGTTCGCGACCCGGCTGGCTGTTCATCGGCTGCATCCCGATTATGATCGTCGGCATGCTGCTGACCGGGGGAGTCTTCGGTGCGGATGCCGCGGCTGCGAATCCGACTAGGGGCGCGATCTTCGGGATCCTGTCCGGGATCCTCTACGGCGTCTACATCTTCGGCATCCATCAGTGTCGCCGCCTGGCACCGCGCTTCGTGATCGCTCCGGTCGAGGTCGGCACGATCGCCGCCGGGGTGATGACTGCGATTGCGGGCATCGGACTGGGCGGTCTCGACTTCGACCTCGGCTGGGACGGCTGGGCGTGGATGCTTGCGCTCGCGGTCTGCGGTCAGGCCTTGTCGTGGGTGCTGCTGAGCATGTCGAGTCCCTTGGTTCCGGTGCCCAGGACCGCCGCGCTCATGCTGCTCCAGCCCTTGTCGGCGGTGGTGCTGGGGTCGTTCATCGCCGGTGAGAGGCTGCAGCCGGCGCAGTGGATCGGGGCGGTGCTCGTCGCCGCTATCGTGTGGGTCGTCGGCGGTGGGCCGGAGGCGCTGCGGAAGCGCCGGTGAGGATCAGTGCTCGTGGCCTTCGACGGTGTGAGCGAGGGCGTCGAGGATGATGTGGGCGACGTGATCGTCCTTGAGCGAATAGTAGGCCTCACGCCCGACTCGATTGACCCCGACGAGGTGGAGGCCGCGGAGGAACTTCAGGTGCTGGGACACCAGGGGCTGGGACAGCTCCGTGGATTCGACGATGTGTGTGACGGTGGCTTCCCCGTGGGCGAGGACGAGCAGCATCTTCAGCCGCGACGGTGTGGCGAGTGCCTTGAACAGGTCGGCGGTCTCGGTGATGGCCTCAAGATTGTCCTCGGGGTTGCGCAGGAGCTGTTCGACTGCGGCGGTGACCGGAGCGGGATCTTCAGTGGAGGCCATGAACAGAGATTACCGGAGAACGGTGTCGGCGAAGCAACTGAGGTGAGCGTATGCTCGGGCTCTCGGCTGCTTGGAGCCCGGGCGGGAACTCGTCAGGGTGTGCCCTGTTCGGCCTTGCCCAGTTCGTCGGGGATGTTCTCGAGCAGCCAGTCGCAGCTCAGCGGTGACAGGTTCGTCAGCGCGGTGTAAGCATCGTCGTCGAGGACGTTGTAGTGCTTGCCGCGGATGACCGGAACCTCGCGGTAGAAGGGGTCGGCGAGCTCGGACTCGTCGAGCAGTCCCTGCCCGCTGTCGGGGAAGTGGATGAGCAGGATGTCGGCGTCGAGATCGTCGACCTCGTCCTTGGTCACCGAATGCTTCTTCGCCGAGTACTCCTGTGCGGCCGAGTCGGGGAACAGTCCGAGGCTGTCGAAGAAGCTGGTGTCGCTGCCCTCGAAGGAGAGATAGTCGATGGAGTCCTTGCGGACATCGGCCAGAGCATAGGTCGTGTCTTCGAATTCGAGGTGATGAGAGGCGACGTCCTCGGCCCGGTCGGTGACCTTGCTGACCGCGCTCTTGGCCTCATCCGCGCGGTTGAGGGCGGTGGCCACGGCGGCCGTGCGATCCGTCCATGAGTCGGTCTCGTCGGAGGCGACGACCGGGGCGATGTCCGAGAGGTCGTCGAAGTGCTTCTCTGCGTCGCTGAGGCCGGTGGCGAGGATGATGTCGGGGTTCGCTGACTTGATGGCCTCGAGATCGGGGCCTTTCGCACCGTCATAGGTCTGCGGGGCATCCAGGCCCTCGTCCTCGATCGCCTGACTCGCCCAGGGGCTCAGCTGTGAGTCGGAGTCTGTGTCCGTCTCGGAGTCGTCGGTGGCCGTGGCGGTGTCTGCGGGTGCGATCACCGGGTCGGCGCCGAGTGCCAGGGCGATGTCGAGGTCGGTCGAACTGGTCACGGTGACCGTCTTCGGCTGGTCCTCGATCGTGGTGGTGCCGAAGGGCGAGTCGATGGTCTGCGGGTAGGGGCCGTCGGCGTGCCCGGCCTTGTCCGGAAGCAGAGTGCACCCGCTGATGGACAGGCCGATGCCGACCGCCAGCGCTGTCGCCGCGTATGCCTTTGCGGGCAGGACGCGTGCCTTTGCCGGCAGGTCGCGTGACTTTGCGGGCAGGATCGGTCGGTTCGTCGTCACCACTCAGCTCAGCGCTTCGACGTCGTTCTGTGATCCGATGAGGTCATCGGCCAGGGTCTCCCACTGTGCGTAGGCGTCGGGCAGGGCCGAGCGCTGCACGGCCTGGGCCGCCTCGGTGGGGCTCATCCTGTGCCACCCGTCGATCTGCTCAAGGCCGGGATTCTCGATATCCGGGTTGATGCCGTAGAACGACTTGGAGGCATAGACCGGGTCGTTGAGCCGATGCGGTTCGCCCCAACCCTGGGAGGGGCGCTGCTGGAACAGCCCGATCGAGTCGCGGTCACCGGAGTCGAGGTTGCGCAGGGACGATTCCTGCAGGGCAGTCATCAGCGCGATCCTGATCGCCTCGTCGTCGAACCCGCCGCCGCGTCCGACGCCGATGATGAGTCGGGCGTTGTCGATCTGCTGTTCATTGAGCTGGTTGACCGAGGCCATCTGCATCTGCCTGATCTTCGTGGATCCGAATGAGACCGGTGAGTTGACAATGATGACCGCCGCCACGGCGAGTGCCGTCACTGCTGCCCCGAGGCCGATCAGGGCACCAACGAGCATGGACCGGCGGCCCTTGCGGTGTCGTGTCTGTCGAGGCATGAATATAACGATACTGCAACAAACTTAAGGCTCAATGTATCCACGCCGTGCCTTTTGTCACAGAACGGTCACGGAAGTTCCGTGATGTGTCAACCCTGCACCCTCCGCCGACGTCGCGATCCGCCGAGTTCTCATAAGCTCGAACCATGCCTTTCTACTCCCGACGTCGCCCTCAGCGCAGCCCTCTGGTCGGTTGTGCGCTGGCCGCCGTCATCATGTTCGCGCTGGGTCTGGCCGGCATCGTGGTCGCGATCGTCGCGGTGCTCGTCGTCGGTGATCGGAGCTCGAGTGATCCCGATGCCGTCGACCCCCAGCCCACCTCGAGCACGACCGCTCCGACGACCGGCGGCTGGTCGAGCGGAGGCTGATTCCCCTCACCTGATCTCGACCGGCATCACCCGCCCTCGACCCGGACGACCGGTTGGCGCAGGATCGTTCGCAGCCGCTCAGGGGCGACCCGTCGGAAATCGCTGAGATAGATCTCGTGATGTTTCCCGGCCAACTCGAATCCGCTCTGGGGAACGACCTCGTCGTGCAGCCGGGCGAGGACTTCCGCCTCGGCGTCGAAGGGTCCGATGTGCAGGGTCTGGATGCAGGTGCCTTCCCGGAGCTGTTCCAGGCGGATCTCGCCGAGGCGGGGCGTCGTTGTCTGCGCCTGTGCCCTCTTCTTCTCTCGCAGTGTGTCGGTGACCCGATCGACATCGTCGCCGCTGAGCCAGTCGGGAACGAGGAGCATGAGCGTGTAGTCCCAGCTCGACTTTTCTCTGGCAGTTGTGAAGGCAGACATGTCGTCTGCCCACCACAGCGCTTCGAGCGGGGGAACGACATAGTCGCGTTCGAGCTCGCGCTTGCTGAGGAATTTGAGACCGTAGGCCAGCGGATAGAGGGATTCGACGGCCGAAGTGAACTCGGGTGAGGAATTCGGATCACCATGCCCGTCGATCATCAGATACTGCCGCGCGGGCAGTTCGAGGGTCTCGAATTCCCCGCGCTTGGCGCGATAGCCGAGCATCGACTTCTTCGGATCGATCTTGTCCATAATCCGGAGCCTACAGACCGGGGCGGACGCTCGACGGCCGCACCGCGCTTGACCTTGACACGCTGTCAAGGTCTTTACTGATGATCAAGGAGGTGGAGACCATGACCAATCCACAGCAGCAGACCCTGATCCGAGCCCTGGCCGGGTCGAATCCGCAGCAGCGCCTGCAGGCCGCAATGGCGATCGGCACCCGCGTCGAGGTCAGCGACCTCGAGGAGCTGATCAGCCGATCCCGGACCGAACCCGACTTCTTCGTCCGCGACATGCTGACCTGGGCACTTACCCGACTTCCCGCCGAAGCGACCGTGCCCCGTCTCATCGCCGAACTCGACTCCGATGTGCCCCAGGCGCAGAGCCAGGCCCTGCATACGCTGTCCAAGATCGGCGACCCTCGAGCCTGGGCTGTCCTCGACCCGGCTGCCAGCGGCACCCGCTTCATCGCCCACTCCGACGCCGAGGTGGCCCGGAGCGCCTGGCGAACCGCCGCCGCTCTGGTGCCGGGGGAGGCGCGCGAAAGATTGGCAGCCGCCCTGGTCACACAGCTGGGGCGCGGCGATATCGAGATGCAGAAGAGCCTCAGTCGCGCGCTTGTGATCCTCGGTGACGATCTCGTGTCAGTGCTCGATGAGAGTCTGTCTGCAGAGGACGACACAGTGCGGGCACACGCCATGGTGACCCGGGATATGTACGACGATCCCGACGCCGGATTCGCTCACGCCTTGAGCGACGCCAAACGGGTGGTCGCGCTGGGGTCCGAGGCTACGGCATAGATCGACTTCGGGAAGGGTCGATCATCCGCTCCGGCGCCGGGTGGGGCAAGCCCGGTGCGGGAGCGACCGCAGTCTCGGGCTCCTTCCTCCGGTCGATGAGTGCGGCATACTCGAGAGGGGTGCATCCGCGGCCCGGATCCCTCAACAGAGTCAGGGAAGAGAGTTGGCAATGCTGATCGGCGAAGTGGCCAGACGCTCCGGAGTGAGCGCGAGAATGCTGCGTCACTATGAGTCGCTCGGTCTCATCTCTCCCAGTGACCGCACCGTGAGCGGATACCGAGAGTATTCGGCCGAGGACATCGGGCGGATCTTCCATATCGAAGGTCTGCGCAAACTCGGAATGAGCTTGGCCGAAGCCGGCACCGTGCTCGACGATCCCCAGTTCGACGCCGGCCGGCTGATCGGCGATCTCGTCGCACAGTCCGAAGAGCGCATCGCCGCCGAACGCGCACTGCTCCGCCGCCTTGAGCAGATCGACGAACTCGGAGGTATCGACGGAGAATCGCTGCTGCTCACCATCGATCTTCTCCGGTCCCTCGAATCCGGTGACGTCATCCAACGCCACAAGGCCGCATTGGGCAGCGGGGTCGACGGCAGCGTGCCCGTCGAATCGCTCTCGGCTGCGGTGCTCAGCGAGACCGTTCTCAATGCCGCCGGGGCGATGCGCTGGGCGCTCGCCCAGTCGGGCTCAGACGCTGTTCGTCACCTGGCGAAGGGGATGGACTCGACCGCTGTCGATGTTCGTCGCAACGCCGTTCGCGCCTTGGACGAGATCCGCAGGAATACGCCCTCGGACGAGCTCGACGATGCGAGCCGCGCGACGATCATGACAGCTCTCCGCTCAGGCCTGGGGGACACCGACCTCGAGGTGCGCACCACCTCGGCTCTCATTCTTGCCCAGCTGAGGGACCCGTCTGCGGTGCCCGATCTGCTCGACATGGCCATGGACGGGCCCAAGGACATCGAAGCCGCCGAGGCGCTCGCCGCCTTTGTCATCCTCGGTGCGGATGCCACCGGGCAGGGCCAGGACCTGGGTGAACAGGATCAGGGCTCGAGCCGGCAAATTCCGGGGCAGATCATGGCCGAACTGCGTCGTCACGCCTCCTCGCCCGATGCCGTCGAACGCTTTCGGGTCCTCCAGGTGCTCATGGAGATTCCGGGGGACGAAGTCGACGACTTCATCGCGGAACTGGCCGCCGACGGCAGCCGCGAAGTGGCGGCGACCGCGACCGCGGCGCTGCAGCGACGACGAGGCGACCGACGGGCGCCCGACTTCGACGGGTGAGTCAGCCGCCGAATTCGACGGGTCAGCCACCCGACCACCTCGCCAGGTGAGTCGGCCACTCGACCGCCTCGGCGATTGAGCCGCCCGACCACCTCGGCGGTGTGATTCGGGTTCTCCTCATTCCGAGGGGCGAGGAACGCTCACTAAACTGTTCCTCATGACTTCGGGAACGACGGCGCCGGAACCGAGCCCCAGCGGCCCGGCCAGACGAGGGCGACACAAGCAGTCGTTCGTCTATCGGCGCCACCGTTTCACGGTCACCGGAGTCCTTGACTATGTCTTCTTCCTCTTCGGAGGTGCCTCGTCGACCTGGCTGGCACTGCTCATCCTGCTCAAGGGGTTCAGCCTCGGCTGGTGGCAGGTGCTCACTCTGCTCGCCTTCTGGGTGGTCGTGTCCTATCTCGCTCTGCCCAGGCTGCACCGCATCCTGTCGCAGATCTACGTGCCCAACTACTTCATCGGGCGGACGCGGACCTCGGATGGGTTGTTGGGGGATCCGGTCAATCTGGCATGGCGGGGCGATGAGGCGCAGATCCACCATGCCATGAAGGCCGCCGGGTGGATCCTCGCCGATGGAATCACTCCGGCGTCGACCTGGGAGATCATCCGTTCGACGGTGACCAGGCGCAGCTACCCGCAGGCCCCGGTGTCCCCGCTGTTGCTCTTCGGTCGGCGTCAGGACTTCGCCTACCAGCAGGAGGTTGACGGGGATCCCGGGCAGCGTCACCACGTCCGGTTCTGGAAATGTCCGACCGGGTGGCTGCTTCCCGGCGGTCATCAGGCGGACTGGCTGGCCGCCGGAACCTACGACAAGAGCGTCGGAATCTCGCTCTTCACCCTCCAATTCACTCACAAGATCGAAGAGAACACCGACGTCGAACGCGACTACATCGTCGACACCGTGACCGGGCAGGATCGGTCGATCCGGGTCGAGCACATCGAGGACTTCTCAACCGGCTACCACTCCCGCAACGGCGGCGGGGACGCGATCATCACCGACGGCGATCTGCCGATACTCGAAGTCGGCGAGGTGGTCGCCGACGAAGCCGATTCCCCGGCCCGTCTTGAGCTCGCCCTCGACGCGACTCAGATCTACACCGAGTCGAGATCGGTCTCCGAGGTGACGAAGACCCTGTGGCGCAAACGGCCGCTGCAGACGGTCGTCGGGGCCGCTCTCGTGTTGGTTCTGCTCCTCTTCCAGGCGTGGGATGTTCTCAGCACGGTCCTGGACTGGGATGGTCTGCGCACCGAGGTCACCGACTACAGTTCGGACATCGACTCGCTCAGCGACGAGACGGCCACGAGCATCGCCGCCGGAATCCTCATCGGACTCAGCCTGCTCATCGGCTGCCTCCAGGTGATCGCCTCCGCCTCGGTGTTCCGGGGCAGCAACCGGGCGCGACTGTGGATCCTCACGCTGTCGACGATCTCCGTGATCGTGTCGATGACGAACTACTTCACCGGTGACCGCGACCTGGCGACGAACATGTACGCGCTGACCACGATCGCCATGCAGGTCGCCGTGCTGCTGTCGCTGTCCAGCGATTCCTCACGGCTCTTCACCCGCTTCAGCACCGCGGCACTGCGGGCAGAGCGGCAGGATCGGGCCCTCGAAGACTGACGCCGCGGAGGCCAGGCGCCGGTGCTGTGTATCCTGACGGTGACAGTGCATCGACGATGCCGAGTCCGACTCGGGCCGCATCCAGGCGAAGAGGTGGCACCCCATGACCGATCAGTCCGATGACGCATCCGTCTTCGACAGCATCGACCCCGCCTTCAAGGTCGTCAGCGTCGAGCTCGACATCGATGCGCCCGCGGCGACCGTGTTCGAACTCATCGCCGACCCCACCCGACAGCCCGAATGGGACGGCAACGACAACCTCGGCTCCGCCGTCGCCGGACAGCGGGTGGTCGAGGTTGGCGGCTCCTTCATCACCACCCTGACCAAGGGCGTCGACCGTGAGAATCACATCGTCGACTTCGCCGAGGGCAGTCTCATCGCCTGGAAGCCCTCCGAGGTCGGTGGCGAACCCTTCGGTCAGAAGTGGGTCTGGGAGCTCGAACCCACGGGGGAGGGCTCCTGCCTGGTCCGTCACACCTATGACTGGACCGAGCTGCGTGATCCGCAGCGTCTGCCCCGCGCGCAGTCGACGACGGCTGCGAGTCTGCTCGCCTCTCTCAAGCGACTCAAGGCGCTCGCCGAAGGCTGAGCCTCCGTCCGTCTACCGCGGCCACGCCTCGGCGAGGCGAGTGAGGAGCTCGGCCAGCTGCGCGCGCTCCGTCTCCGAGAATGAGTCGAGTGCGACATCGACGCTGGCCCGCTGCGCACCGAGGAATCGGTCCGTGATCGCCCGTCCCTTCTCCGTGAGGGCGATGAGCGTGCGCCGGGCATCCTCGGGGTCGGCCTCCCTGCGCAGCAGGTCGAGTTCGACGCCCTGGGAGACGAGTCGTGACGCTCGGGGCTGATCGACGCCGATCGCCTCACCGAGCGCGCTCACTCCGATCGCATGCCCCACCTGAGCGAGGGCGATGAGCAGACGAAGCTGGGCTCTCCCGCCGAGGTGGCCCCCGAGTCGGCGTCCCCACTCGCGCCAATCCTCGTGGTTGGGGTGGGATCCGCGACCTTCCCTGCCGTGGCCGTCGTCGCCCGCGCTCGGTCTGCCCCGACCTCCGCCGTGAGGACCGAAGGGCCCTCCCTTGGCAAAGGGTCCGCCTTCTCCGAAGAGGCCGTTCTTGCCGAAGGGTCCGTTGTCACCGAAGGCTTCGGGGCCCGGGCCGCCGCGCCTGCCTCCGGGGCCGCCGAACCCTCTTCTCCACTGGAGCCGTGTGAGGGCCTGGGAGATCTTCTCGGTCGGATCGTCTGTTGTCATGCTTCGATTTTACATGTCTCTTGACATGCTTCGTGAATGCATGTCACTATACATATACATGTCAGATAACAAGTAAAGGAGATGACATGTCCACCAACGAACACAATGACAACGACAAGAACTTCGACGAAGGCAAGAACTTCGGCGAAACCGAGAACGACAACACGGTCCCCGAGGCGGATGACCGCCCAACTACCCATCAGGCGTCCACCGATGAGTCGGCCGCGCATGAGGAAAGCGGCAATGCCTCAGCCGACGATGCGCCGGCCAGCCATGCGTCAGCCGGCCATGAGGCCGGCGCAGGGTCACCCCAGCTGGCCGACCTCATCCGCCAGGCAGGACAGACGCTGCGCAGAGAGTTCTTCGCAGCGATGGAAGACGCCGACATCGATCCGCGCGAATTCGCCTACATGCGCCGCAGGGCTCATCGCCGACGTGACGCCGATGTCGTCGATGAAGGCGCGGTGCTTGACGAAGGTACAGCGCGCGACGACAGCGGAGTGCTCGACGAAGGCGCAGTGGACGACGACAGCGCTGTGCGTGACGAACCTTGGAACGAGGGCCGTGACGGATTCGCCGCCGCAGATGATCTGCGCGAACGGATCCACGCACTGCGCGACCAGGTGAGCTCGCGGATCGAAGACGTGCTCGACAGCGAAGAGCTCGAGAACCTCACCTCCTCGCTGAAGAAGATCGTCACCGACCTCGCACCGGACGACGAAGACGCCGAGGCTCTGCGTGAGCGGATGCGTGAGTTCGCCCGCGGTCGCGGCCGTCGGCGTGGACGTCGCGGCGACCGACATGGCTTCGGACCTCGCCGCGGATTCGACCCTCGCGCTGATTCCGACGACGAGCGTGAAGGATCACGGCCGTGGGGATTCGGCCCCCGCGACTTCGGTGCACGTGGAGGTTTCGGTCCCCGCGGTGCCGATCGTGATGACTACGATCCCCGCCGCGACGACGACCCTCGCCGCGGCTCCGACGACCGTCGCCGTAACTCCGACGACCGTCGCCGAGGCGGGAGGGGAGGCCGTCGCGGCTTCGGCCCGCGCGGCGGCTTCGACCCACGACGCGCCTTCGACCCGCGTGGCGGTTGGGATGCCGACTGCGATCCGCGCGAGTTCTTCGCGCAGTGGATGCACGGGGCGAAGGACCGCGACCGCGAAGACGCATATGAGCGCGGATTCGCCGCCGGCTTCGCTCAGGGCCGGGAGTCCTGAGACCCAAGGCCCGGAACAGCCGGCGGAGACCGGCCGTTCCGGGCCTGGCTGGGACAGAGCCGGCCCCTACCTCCGGAGCACCGACTCCAGGGCATCGAGAACTGCTCGGTCCTCGATGGTCGAAGGCACGGCCGGGGACTCGACTCCGTCGGCGATCTCGCGCATGGTCTTGCGCAGGATCTTCCCCGACCGGGTCTTCGGCAGGGCAGAGACGATATCGACCTGCCGGAAGGCCGCCACCGGGCCGATCTCCTTGCGCACCAGCGCCACGAGTTCGTCGGTGACGACGGCAGGGTCGACCGCCTCGGCGGAATCCCCGAGAACCACGAGGGCACGGGGACTCTGCCCCTTGGTCTCATCGTGGACGCCGATGACGGCGGTCTCCGTGACCGCCGGATGCGAGGCGATGACAGCCTCGATGATGCCCGTCGACAGGCGGTGGCCGGCGACGTTGATGACGTCATCGGTCCGGCCCATGACAAAGACGTACCCGTCCTCGTCGAGGTAGCCGGAATCGCCGGTGA
Source organism: Brevibacterium sp. GP-SGM9 (assembly GCF_047300845.1). Classification (NCBI taxonomy): domain Bacteria; kingdom Bacillati; phylum Actinomycetota; class Actinomycetes; order Micrococcales; family Brevibacteriaceae; genus Brevibacterium; species Brevibacterium sp. GP-SGM9. Next base: position 2,824,761 of record NZ_CP178563.1, read on the forward strand.
GATAGTAGCCGTCGAAGGCCGCCAGGTACGAGGACACGAACCTCGAATCGTCGCCCCACACGGTGGCCATGGTGCCCGGCGGCAGGGGCAGTCTCATCACGATCAGACCCTCCTGACCTGCCGGGACGGGCTGCCCCGAGGGGTCGAGGACCTTCACCTGATAGCCGGGAACCGGTTTGGTCGGTGATCCTGCCTTGAGCGGGAAGCGGGTGAGACCGAGCGGATTCGCCGCAATCGGCCAGCCGGTCTCCGTCTGCCACCAATTGTCGACCACGGGAATCTCACGTCCAGTCGCCTCGGCGAGGATCTGCGTCGTCCACTCATAGGTATCCGGGTCGAGGCGCTCGCCGGCGAGGAACGACGCCCGCAGGCTGGACAGGTCGTACTTCTTGATCAGCGCGCCCTCCGGATCCTCCTTGCGAACCACGCGCATGGCCGTCGGCGCGGTGAAGTGGACGTTGACGCCGTGGTCCTCGATGATCCGGAAGAAGGTGCCGGCGTCTGGGGTGCCGATCGGCTTGCCCTCGAAGAGCACCGAGGTGACCCCGGCCAGCAGCGGCCCGTAGACGATGTAGGAGTGGCCGACGACCCAGCCGACGTCCGAGGCGGTGAACATCGTGTCGCCCGGGTTGAGACCGAAGATGTTCGGCATCGAGTAGGCCAGGGCGACCGCATAGCCGCCGGAATCGCGGACGATGCCCTTCGGTTTGCCGGTCGTGCCTGAGGTGTAGAGGACGTAGAGCTCATCGGTGGCCTTGACCGTGACCGGGTCGATGCCCTCCGGCGTCGCGGCGAGGAGTTCGGCATAGTCGAGGTCGCGTTCGCCCAACTCGCAGCGGTGCTCGTCGCGTTGGACGATGACGGTGAACTCGGGTTTGTTTTCGGCGATGTCGATCGCCTCATCGAGCATCGGCTTGTACTCGAGGATGCGGTTCTTCTCGACGCCGCACGAGGTCGAGATGACGGCCTTCGGTGCCGTGTCGTCGATGCGCACGGCGAGCTCGTTCGGGGCGAAGCCGCCGAAGACTACGGAGTGGATCGCGCCGATCCGGGCGCAGGCGAGCATGGCGATCGCGGCTTCGGGCACCATCGGCATGTAGATGACGACGCGATCGCCCTTGGTCACGCCGCGGTCGGACAGGGCTCTGGCGAAGCGCGAGACCTCGCCCTGCAGCTCCGCATAGGTGATCGTGCGGATGGTGTCGGTGACAGGGGAGTCGTAGATGATCGCCGCCCGGTCGCCGAGTCCGTTCGCCACGTGGCGGTCCACCGCGTTGTAGCAGACATTGAATTCGCCGTCGGGAAACCAGCGGTAGATCGGAGCAGTCGAATCGTCGACCGCCCGAGTCGGTTCGGTGCCCCAGTCGATGTGCTTCGTGGCCTGCTCGAGCCAGAATCCGTTCGCGTCCTCGGCGATGCGAGCGACGACATCCTCGTAGCCGGGTGCGGTGTTCTGCGAGTTCGTATCCATGCATTCATTGTGACCCATAGCACAGCAGATCGCCGAGGCGGGGGTGGAGTCGTCGTCCTTCGTCGAGGCCGGAGTGCGACGATTTCGAGCACGAATCCACCCCCGGATCCCGGCAGAAACCCCGGAACAGGGCACAATGGGGTTATGAGATTCCTGGTTGCACTGATCCTCGGACTCGGCGTTCTGTTCGGGCTCAACGTCTTCGTCGACTTCTTCTCGATGGAACGGCCGTGGGGCTCGATCTTCATGGGCCTGACAGTCGGCCTGACGATGCTCATCATCCTGCTGGTCTGGGAAGTCCTGAAGCCGACTCAGAGCAAATCGGAGGAGGCGAAACCGCAGCGCAGCGAGGAGGAGCGGGCGAAGGCCCGAGCCGAACGCCGCTCACGCCTGGCCGCCGAGGCGGGTGTGAGTCTCGACGACATCGAGGGTGCCGTGCCCCCACCGAAGGCCGCGGAGGCATCCGAGTCCGATGTCGACCCGAAGGCCACCGCCGAGGCGGATTCTCCGGAAACCTCTGAAACTCCGGAAGCCACGGAATCTGCGGAATCCCCGGAATCCGGCGAGCGGTCCTCGGTGGAATCGGCCGGCCCAACCGAGGAATCGAGCCTCGATTCTAGTGCTCACTCGAGCTCCGATCCGAGCAGGTCGGCACTGCCCGAGACGACGACTCAGACTGTGACCGAGACCGAGACTGAGACTGAGACGGCAGCCGTACCAGGGGTGCCTGGATCCGCAGCCGCGCCCGATTCGGAGGTGCCCTCCGAGCGTGGCACCGAGGCCCTGACGGTCAAGACCGCGCAGCCCGAGCCGAAACCGGCGAACGTGAATCCTGCCCCCGCGGTCGGCGACAGTAGCAGCGAAGGCGACGCAGCTACGAGCTCCGGTGACAGCGAGCCCGCGCCCAGCGCTGACCCGACACCGACCACCGGGCGCCACGCCGCCGTGCCCGAGGCGAGGCCGAGCGAAGACACGGACCTGCCTGCTCCGCCGCCGATCCGCCCGAGTGTGCCGCCGCAGTCGAGTGCTGAGGAGTCCCCTGTACCGCCCGCACCGGCGAACAGCCCCGAAACTCTTGCCCCCGACGAGTTCGACGAGGACGCCACAGGTTCATCGCTTGAGAACCCACCGACAGGAGAACCCGGAGTCTCGGTGGATGCGCTCGAGGATTCCGAAGCCGCGGAGACCGGCGAAGCCGAAGGACTCAAGGCCCCCGACGATGACGCAGACTCGGCCGACTCGACGGGCAAGAGCTCGGATCGCAGCGACGACGCCGGTAAGCAAGACGACCCCGACGACTCGGCGGAGAACCGGAACAGCTACCGCCTCTGAGCGGATGAGCGGATGTCTGCTCAGGCCGAATAGTGCCGGGCGAGGATCTCCAGTCCCTCTTCGACGCTGACCCGCGGCCGCCAACCCAGCACCTCATGGGTCCTGCGCTGATCGAACCAGTGCGCGGTCGAGAGCTGCTCGGCGAGGAAACGCGTCAGCGGCGGCTCATCGTCATGCTCACCCAGATCCCACACCTTCTCGACCACTGAACCGGCCGCCAGCGCCGGGGCCACGGGAATCCGCAGCTTCGGCTCGGACGCGCCGCCGGCGATGGCGATCCGCGACATTAGCTCACCGATCGGCCGCGGCTGGCCGTTCGTCACCACCAGGGCCTCCCCGTGCGTGGCATCGACTGCGCCGACCGCCGCGACGATCGCCTCGACCGCATTGTCGACGAAGAGAGTGTCGACCAGTGCCGCACCCGATCCGAGCACCGGCATCCGCCCTGACCGGGCGCGATCGATGACGCGTTCGGTCAGCTGTGCATCCCCCGGCCCCCACATCAGATGCGGCCGCAGCACGAGCACCCGGAAGTCCGCAGAATCCGCTGCCAACGCGATGAGCTCACCGGCGGCCTTCGTGCGGGCATACTCCCCGCGAGCATGATCCGGCGAGGCCGGTCCCGCTCCCTCTCCGATGATCGACTCACCGGTGTGCGCTACCGACGGCGAGGAGATGTGGACGAGGCGCGGGACTCCCGCCGCCTGCGCCGCTTCGACGAGGGTGCGCGTGCCGCCGATGTTCACGGCCTCGAAATCCTTGGGATCACCCATCATCGAGACCTTCGCCGCCAAGTGCACGACCGCCTCGGCGCCGGTCAGCGCCTCGGTGACGGTGGACGGATCGGTCACGGACCCGATGACGTCGCGGGCGCCTTCCGCGCCGGAGGGCCGCCGCTGCAGGGTGGTGACCTCATGCCCTGCGGCGATGAGGGCGCGAGCCACGGACGAGCCGAGGAGCCCGGAGGCCCCGGTGACGGTGATTCTCATGAGTGCTCCTCAGATCCGGCCGCGCACCGGACCGCCGGCGAGGACGCTCTCGGCCCAGGCCGCCAGTCGGGAGCGGTCGATCTTCGAATTGTGGCGGATGTCGGTCGGGAATTCGGGGGCGACGAGGACTGCCGAGAGGTCGCTGCCGTCGACCTCGGCGACTCGGGCGCGCAGCCTGGCCGCGAGATCCAAGGGCGCCAAGCCGGGGGACAGTGAGGTACCCTCGGCGTCGATGACGGCGACCAGCGCCTGTGTACCGGCGGGCCCGATGCCGACGACGGCGCTGCGGCTGACCGCCTCGTCGCTGTCGATGAGCGCTTCGAGACCGCCGGGACCCACGGGCCCGCGCGGGGTGGTCACGACGTGCTGGAGGCGGCCTTCGAGCCATACCCGACCGGCGGAGTCTATGCGCCCGATGTCGTTCGTCCGATGCCAGGTGCTGCCGTCGAGGTCGTCCCGGGCCGAGAGCGCGGTGGTGTGCCAGAGATTGTCGTAGCCGGACTTGATGTGGGCGGCGCTGACGACGAACTCGCCGAGGCGGTCCTGGGCTTCAGCGCCCACGAGGAGGTCGTCGGCCGAGGCTCCGGTCTCGTCGATCGGGGCCAGCGCGAGTTCGACGCCGTCGATGGGACGACCGACGCACACGCCGAGGTGTCCGGTCTCGGCAGCCTCGGCGACTCCGGCGCGGTCGATGTCGGTGAGCAGCAGGCCTTCGGTCATCCCGTACGGCGAGTGAATGCTCGCGTTCGGGAACACCTCGGCGATGGCATCCATGAGCTCTCCGGGCACGGGCGCCCCAGCCGAGAGCACGAGCTCGATGCGTGCGCATGCGGCGCGCTGATCCTCGTCGAGGTCAGCGGCGGTGGCGGCGACATTGCGGTAGGCGGCCGGGGAGGCGAAGACCATCGTCGAGTGCCCGGCGATGATCGCGTCGGCGATCGCCTGCGCCGTGAGCGTCTTCGGCTTCGTCACGGACATGTCCGGAGTCACCGAGGTGGCCCCGATGGCCGGTCCCAGGAGCGCGAAGGGCGGGAAGCCGGCAACCAGACCGGTGCCTTCCCTGACATCGAAGACCCTGGTCAGCACCGCTGCCAGTGCCGAAATGTCGGAATGGGTGTAGCGCACGCCCTTGGCTGGCCCGGTCGATCCGGAGGTGAAGAGGATCGCGGCATCGGCCTCGGCGGGCGGGGTCGGCAGCTCGACGCGGTGCGGGGTGCGCGAGAGGGCGGTGAGGCTGGTCTCGACCTTGAGGAGCGTGGACTGGACCCGGTTGAGGGGCTTGACGGAGATCCGTCGACCGGGCCAGTCGAAGGCCCGCGCCAGGCTCAGGCCGGGCAGCTCGCCGATGATCCACTGCGGATCCGCCGAGGTGGTCGCCCGGGTCATGCCCCGCGGGCCGAGTCCGGCGTCGGCGACGACGGCGACCGCCCCGATCTTCAGGCAGGCGTAGAGGGCGGCGGTGAGATTGTTGCCCGGGGGCACGAGCATCGAGACCCGATCGCCCGGGCGCACGCCGAGTTCGAGCAGGCCGCTGGCGATGCTCGTCGTCACGTGCCACAGGTGGCGCCAGGTGATCTGCTGTGCAGGGTTCTGGGCGAAGTCCACCGAGGCGACCGATTCGTCGTCGCGACGGGCATCGAGGATCGCGGTGACCGCCCGGGGTGCCGGGGCCGCGGCAGACGTGGCGGACGAATCCGCGGCTGCGGTGGAGGTCGATCCTGCCGGCGCCGAGGCGGTGGTCGGCTCTGTCGCGGACGGCCGTTCGCGCGCTGCCGGGAACCGATCGCTCAGCCAGTCGAGGACGAGGCCGGCCACGTCGTGGTCCTCGCTGAGCAGGTGGGAGGCCGTCTCGAAGCGATGGACGTCGGCCCGCGGCAGGCGCTGCCGCAGATCACGGAGGTAGCGCTCGAGGAACACCGGGTCCCTCGGCCCCCACACCAGCAGGGCCGGGTGTTCGAAGGCGGCGATGTCGGCTCCGATGCGCTGGAGCTCCGGGTGTGAGGGATGAGCCTCGTCGACCGGGATGTCGGCGACGAAGCCGCCGATCCCGTGCCGCAGCGCCGCCGAACGGTACGGGGCACGGAAGGCGTCCTTGGTCTCGGGTGAGAGATCGCCGAGGCGCAGTGTGACCCCGAGGAACCCGTCGGTGAGCACTGTGGCCGTCGGCAGCATCGGGCCGGCCAGGGTGGCCCGCAGCGGGGCGGGGATCGGAGCGTCCTCGGGTTGGTGGACGGCCGTGTTGAGGCTGATCGCCGCGGAGACGACATCGGTGTTCCTGGCCGCCCAGCCGAGGGAGAGCACCCCGCCCCAGTCGTGACCGATCGTCACGATCGGGTGCTCGGCAACGGCACTGCCGGCCGCCTCGGCGTCGGTCCCGGCGGTCCGTCCGGATCCGGCACCGGCAGTGCCGGCCGCCTCGGCGAGCAGGGTCGTGACCACGGCATCGAAATCGTCGATGCGATCGGCGATGCGACGGACCTCACCGGACTGCGGGGTGGGGGCCGAATCGTGCGGCAGGCGTTCGGAGAAGCCCATGTCGAGCTGATCGGGGGCGATGAGCCGCCACACGCGCCCGCCGGAGCGAGCGGTCTCGACGGTGGCCCGGGCCAGCCTGCGCCACAGATAGGACCAGGTGGGGTTGCCGTGGAGCGCGAGGATCGTGCCCTCCGGCTCGAGGCCGGCCTCGCGGAGCACGGAGAGCGTGTCGAGGACGTGGAAGGAATGCCGTCCGTCGGGGGTCTCGGCTTCGACGATCCGGGACCAGGCGGGGTCCCACTCGGGCAGCTGCGGGGGAGTCGTGGCCGGCCGTGCAGGATATCTCATGAACTCTTCTACCACTCGATTTCGGTCATGGCGGTGTTGAGGCCGGAGCCGACGCCCATGCACAGGATGCGGTCGCCGGGCTTGAGGGATTCGGCCTCGCGGGACAGGGTGATCGGCAGGGACGCGGGTCCGACATTGCCGAGCTCGGGGTAGGTCACGGGGATCCGGTCGGGATCGAGGTTCGCGGCCTTCGTGATCGAATTCGTGTGCACATCGGAGACCTGATGCAGGACGTAGCGGTCCATCTCACGCCAGTCCCAGCCGGTTGCGTGGGCTTCCTCCCAGGCCGCGACCACGAGTTCCATGCCGCCGGCGAGCAGGCCTTTGGCGTCGGTGAACATGCCGTTGTGGTCGCCGACGCACAGCGCATGGTGCTCGGTCGCCGCTCGGTTGATGCCGCCGAGGATGCGGTGGCCTTCGGGATGTCTGTCGGCCGGGCCGAGGACCGCGGCGGCCGCTCCCGAGCCCAGGGTCAGGGAGGCGAATTCGTTGAGGTATTCCTCGCGGGTGATCTCCGGACGGTTGAGGCGACGCAGGGTCGCCTCCTGCACTCGGGAGGCATCCTCACCGGCGACGACGAGGGCGTAGTCGATCTGTCCGGCGTCGATCATGTTCGCGGCCAGGGTCATGCCGTTGACGAAGCCGAGGCAGGCGTTGGCGATGTCGAAGTTCATCGCCTGCGGGCCGAGTCCGATTCCGGCGTGGACGCCGACGGCCACGGACGGTTCCAGGTGCTCACGGGTCACCGAGGTGTTGACCATCAGTCCGATCGAGGCGGGGGACACCTCCGCCTCGGCGAGGGCCTGCTTGCCGGCAGCGATCGCACCGTCGACGAATTGGTTCGGCTGATCCCAGTTGCGGCGTGCTTCGACTCCGGCCACCCGCTGCAGCAGACCTTGGGGCAGGTGGAGGGATGAAAGGGTATCGGCGAGGCGTTCGTCGAATTCCTGCGAGGTCACTCGGTTCGGGGCTTCGATCTCGGTCAGGCCGAGAAGCGCCACGTTCGAGTGCCGAAATGTTGCGTTGCCATTCGCCAATTGAGGTACTCATCCCTTTTCGGGTAGTTCGTCGAAGTCTGCAGGGCCGCTGCGACACACGCGGGGCGCGCCACGACGGGGGAAGTCCGGAGACTATCTTATCTCTCCCTTGCTGAGTCGGTTCTCAGCGAGGAGTCATCAGCGGGTGAACCATGTGAATGCATCGTAGAGCATTCCGGTGGAGCAGAGAATCGCGATGATGCCGAGGATGATCGACGTGACCGTGTGCGAGACCTTTGAGGACTGGTAGCGAACGGCCCGCGAATGGGCCATCGGCCGGTCGGTGACCCAGTGGCCGAACTGGGCGAAGATGCGCCAGTCCATGACGTCGATGAGGGACTTCGCGGCAAGGGTGAAGACGATGATGCAGCCGACGCCCATGAGCAGCAGGAAGACGAAGCCGAGGAAGCCGTAGTCCTTGAAGAAGTCGACGACCCGATCGCCGATGGCCATGGCGAAGGCGGAGAATCCCTCGCTGAAGGGCAGCGGGTCGAAGGAGTCGGTGATCCCGTTGAGGCTGAAGCCGTCGCGTTCGGTCCGCTCGGCGCCGATGTACATGCTGATCGACGCCGCGAGGGCGACGAGGAGGTTGATGATCGTGATCGTGGCATTGTCAGGCCAGAAGTCGAGTTCCTTCAGGGAGAAGGTCGCGGCCAGGGCCACACAGACGATCGCGCCGGTGAGTGCGCCGATCGTCGCGGGCAGGATGAGATTGTTGAAGAAGACGAACGCGATGACCGCGATGAGTGCGGCACCGAAGATGTAGGTGAAGACGGCGAGGGTGTCGCCGTTCGAGGCCGTGGCTGCCCTCCGGTTCGCTTCGACCAATTGGCCGGAGTGGCCGATGTTGCGGGCCAGTTCCGCCTTCGTGGCGCGGGGCTCGGCGTCGTCGTAGCCCTCCGCGGCGCCGCGACGAGTCTCGTAGCCCGCGTTCGCGGGCAGGACGCGGGTTTCGTCCTCGTTGCCGTAGGCCCGGGTCGGCTGGGTGTACTGACCCTGGGTGTACTGGCCTTGGGGGTGCTGCTGGCCCTGTCCGTAGGGCTGCTGGGGATAGCGTCCCTGCTGACCGGGCCCGCCCTGGGGTGAGCGGGGCGCCGGCTGCCAGCGACCGATCTTCGCGCCGATGAGGTAGACGACGAGGACGACGATTGCTGCGAGTACGCCGATGGAGATGGCTGCGCCGATCTCGTTCATAGGGGGAACTTTCTGGGGATGGACAATAGTGGTCGTCTCTTCAGTCTATGGATGATCGGCCCGGTATTCACCTCGCCGGTGCGTTTTCCGCGGCCCGAGAGCGCACTCGGGCTGCGGCCGACGCCGCACTCGGCCCGTGGCGGGTAGGGTGAGGAGACGCCGAGCATTCGAAGGAGAATCGCGATGAGCAACGCCCAGGCCTTCACGACCGCCGCCATGCCCCTCGACCAGCAGATCGTCCTCGTCACCGGAGCCGGGCGCGGCCTGGGCTCCTCGATCGCCAAGGCCTTCGCCCACGAGGGCTCCGCTCTCGTTATCAATTACCGGTACTCTGCCGACTCTGCAGAGGAGCTCGCCGAGGCGGTCCGCGCTCGCGGCGGTCGTGCCCTCGCCGTTGAGGCCGATGTCACCGACTCCCGCTCGGTCGATACGATGTTCGAGACCGCGGCCGCCGAGTTCGGGGCACCGGTGTCGACCGTGGTCAACAACGCGCTGATCGACTTCTCCTTCAACGGCGGCGATCGGCAGCCGGCCGATGAGATCGACTACTCGGACTTCGCCGATCAGTTCCAGGGAGCTGTGGGTGCGGCGCTGAATACGGTGCAGGCGGCGATGAGCGGGTTCCGTGAGATCGGCTCCGGACGGGTGATCAACATCGGCTCGAACCTCGTCCAGAACCCGGTCGTGCCCTACCACGACTACACCGCGGCCAAGGCGGCACTGCTGTCTCTGACTAGGACCTTCGCCAAGGACCTCGGGCATGCCGGGGTGCGGGTGAACATGGTCTCGGGCGGATTGCTGCGGACCACGGATGCCTCCTCGGCGACACCCGAAGAGGTCTTCGACCAGATCGCCGAGGCGAGCGCGCTGGGGCGCGTGACCACTCCGGAGGAGTTCGCCTCGGCGGTGGTGTTCTTCGCCTCCCCGGCCTCCCGTGCCGTCACCGGCCAGAACCTCGTCGTCGACAACGGCCTCGTCATGGGCTGAGGCGGCACCGGCTTCCAGTATTGCCCCGGGCGGCAACCTTAGCTCCGGGGCGATGGCCGTGATGCCGAAAGCAGACCGCGGTGTCGAGGGCAGGCTTCATGAACCCCGCTCTCGATGCTGCGGTCCGCTTTCGGCGATGCGCTGCTTGATTGCGACGAAGAGCTCGTCGCGAAACAGATCGGCCCACACCAGATTGAAGACGGTGTAGCCGGCGTTGGTCAGCTTCATGTGACGCTTGTGATTGTCTTTGCTGGCTCTATCCGGCCCATCGGCGTTGAGATAGTACTTGCCCAGGCCATGGAATTCGGCGATCAGCGGCAGGTCTTCATGCCGGAAGTCGGCCCGGCCGATGAAGGAGCCCGCTCGATCGTAGACATCGACCTGTGGAACCATTCCGCGGATGCCGAGTCGGTGGAACTTGACGGCACACAGCGATTCTCCCTGTGACTCATGACGGGAATCTGCGAGGTCGAAGGCTGATCTGGCCGTTCGGCTGCCTCGTCGTCGGCTGCTCAGATGATCGTCCAGTTCCGATCTGCCGACCCTTCTCCAGTGCAGAGCCTCCGAGATCATCGGCACCGAGATCTCTAGGGGATAGTCATGCGCGAGATCGGCGAGCGTGCGGGCGAGGTCGGTGACGAGGAACTCTCCGACCCTCACCCGCTCGGATCGCGTGAGTGCCCGGTCATAGATGCGCAGTTCGGGAAAGTTCGCGTGATAGCCAATTCGAGTGAACTCGACCTGTTCGGTCGCAGGATAGGGAGGCTGAATGCCGTGGAGCAGGGCGGCCGAGATGTGGGAGAACGCATCGGTCGGCTGGAGATCGGGCAGTCGGGATCTGATCAGCAGTTTCAGCTTTTCGCTGTGGTCCCGGATGTCCCCGTAGGTGTGTGGATAGTCTGCAGGCTGTGTTGGGGTGTGTGGATGAAGAGATGCGTGGGCGGGTGAGTCGCATGGGCGGACAGGGGCGAAGAATCCCCGGCGCACTCGCCTAAGGCAACACCGAAGGGCGTTGCGGACATCTTTCTCCGTCAACCCTAGTCGGATCAGTTCCTGCTTCGTATATACACGAGCCATTCGAATATAGTTACATTGAAACGCATCTAACGCAAGCAAACGAAATCAAAAGTTAATAAAAGGAGCTTAAAGAATAGAGGTTGACTGTGCCGAAGTGACAAAAGCGCCGAGTGGTGGGTGCAGTACCGATGACCGAGCGCCGGCGGCAACGCCGAGCGCAGACCGCAGCGTCGAAAGTCGACTTCAGGAAGTCAGCTCTCGACGCTGAGGTCTGCTTTCGGCGATGCGCGGTCTGGTGGGGCGGCCCGCAGCGAAAGGACTGCGACTGACCATCGCGATGCGGCTCTTATGCCCGGTCGAGGAACTCCAGGGCGCGGGCGAGGAGAAGCTCGGCGTGCTCGGGGACGTGGTCGGGGGAGGTCTCGTCGCTGAACAGGTGGGTCGCGCCGGGGTAGAGAAGATGCTCGGCCTGAGCGCCCGCCCGGGCGGCCGATTCCAAGAGGAACTCCGCAGTGCCGTGATCGCGCCACTCGTCGTCGACGGCGAAGTGGATCTGCACCGGGACCTGGGACTGCCAGCGCGTCGGCTTCGGGAATCCCCCGCCGTGGAGCAGCAGCGCCCCGCGGGCCCGAGGGTCGTTCTTGCCCATCTGCTGCGCGATCCCGGCGCCCAGCGAGAGGCCTGCGAAGACCAACTCCCCGGGCAACCCCGCGCATGCCGCGGCCACCCGGTCGACGAGCCTCGAGAACCCGATCTCCTCGGCGTGACCGACACCCGCCTCGGCGGTAGTGAAGGTCCGGCCTTCGTAGAAGTCGGGAGTGTGGACGGTGTGCCCGGCCGCCGTGAACTTCTCGGCGAGGGCGTCGATGCCGGCATTGCGCCCGAGCGCGGAGTGGAGCAAGACGAGGGTGGTCGTGATGCCTCCAGTGTGAATCGGTTCGGTGGGTGGCGCTCAGCGGGCCCGGGTGGGCCGCAGCCACTCCGGTCCCGGCGCGCAGCCACTCCGGTCCCGGCGCGCGGCCACTCGGAGCCGGCCGCCCAGAGCCGGCCGCTCAGCGGCTGTGTCCGCGGGGGATCGTGAACGAGTCGGCGCGGGCTGTCTGCCAGTCGGCCGCCCAATCATCGGGAGCGCCATTGAGCAGCTGACCCGGCGTCAGCCATTCGTAGAGGCGGGCATAGGACCACGATTCCGATGCGGAGACATTGCGCCGCAGCATCGTCGGCTCGAGGTCGTCCGGGTGAGCCGCACCCATCGAGGCCATCAGCCGGACCGCCTCGGCGACGGTAGCTTCCTGATAGTTCTTCACCCGGGTGGACTTGTCGGGGACGTCGACCGCGCGCGCTCGCCGGGGATTCTGTGTGGCCACGCCCACGGGGCACTTGCCGGTGTGGCAGGCCTGGGCCTGGATGCAACCGACGGCCATCATCATCGCCCGCGCCGAGTTCGTGAAGTCGGCGCCCTGGATGAGGCGTTTGACGATGTCGGAGCCGCTGGCGATCTTGCCCGAGGCCCCGATCTTGATCTTCTTCCGCAACCCCGCGCCGACGAGCGCGTTGTGCACGATCATCAGACCCTGGGTCAGCGGCAGGCCGACATGGTCCTCGAATTCGAGCGGAGCCGCGCCGGTGCCGCCCTCGGAGCCGTCGACGATGATGAAGTCGGGCAGGATCTCGGTCTCGACCATGGCCTTGACGATCGAGAGGAACTCCGTGCGTGAGCCCAGGCAGAGCTTGAAGCCGGCGGGCTTGCCTCCGGAGAGCTCGCGCATGCGGCGGATGAACTCGAGCAGCTCGATCGGAGTCGAGAACACACTGTGCCCGGGTGGGCTGATGCAGGTCTTGCCGACGGGGATGCCGCGGATCTCGGCGATCTCCTCGGTCACCTTGGGTCCGGGCAGGACACCGCCGATGCCGGGCTTAGCGCCCTGGGAGAGCTTGAGGGAGACCATCTTGACCTGCGGATCCTTGGCCTTCTCGGCGAACACGTCGGGGTCGAAGTCGCCCTCGGGGGTGCGCGCCCCGAAGTAGCCGGTGCCGAGCTCCCAGATGAGGTCGCCGCCGAATTCGCGGTGGTAGGGCGAGATCGATCCCTCCCCGGTGTCGTGGGCGAAGCCGCCCATCGCCGCGCCCTTGTTGAGCGAGCGGATGGCGTTGTCGCTCAGCGATCCGAAGCTCATCGCGGAGACATTGAGCAGTGAGATGTCATAGGGCTGGGTGCATTCCTCGCCGCCGATGCGCACCCGCGGCGGGGTCGGGGCGTTGGCGATGGGCACCGCCGAATGCATGAGCGCCTCGTAGCCGGTGCGGTCGACGTCGTGTTCGGTGCCGAAGGCGTGCTCGGAGTGGACTCCCTTGGCCCGCTCGTAGATCGTGGTCCGGGTGTCGCGGCTGAAGGGGCGGCCGTCCCAGTTGCGTTCGATGAAGTACTGCTGGATCTCCGGCCGGATCGACTCGAGCAGGAACCGGGCGTGACCGGCGATCGGGTAGTTGCGCAGGATCGAATGCTTCTTCTGAGTCATGTCCCAGGCGGCCAGCGCACCGAGGCCGAGCGCCGATGCCGTAGCCGCCAACTGGGCGATCTGCTTGCCCGGAGAATCTCCGGTGACCAGTCGGACAATGGGGAATTGCCGTTTCATCGTGCCTCCTTGAACCATCTTATTCGTGAGCCTAGACCTGCTCGCGGCGGATTTCAGGAAAGGTCGGGCTAATAGTCCGCAAACGGCAGGCCCGCCGAGGTGGGGCTTCGGCTGAGGGGCGAGCTGAGTGGCGGTCGAGGCCAGGAGGAGAAGTGAGACTCAGAACAGCTGTGTGAGCAGGGCGACGATGCGGTCGTCGATCTGCAGGGAGTAGCCGATGATGATGAGGAACCCGGTCGTGATCCAGGCGATCTCCTTGCCCGCCTCGTACCCGCGCAGGGGAGCCCGGCCGACGCGGAGCCCGCCGGCCATAACGATGACGAGGTCAGCGATCCACCAGATCCCGAACCCGCCGAGGCTGATCAGCTTGAGGACGCCCGTGACCCACCGGCCGGTGAAGAAGCGGTCGGCGCCGAGGAATCCTGCCAACAGGGAGAGCATCCAGGTAAGGAGGAAGGAACGGTTGCGCGGCGCTGCGGCGGCCGGGTCCGGGCACTGCGGGGGAGGGGAGAGCTCGGGAGGCGAGATCACGGACATCGTGGCGGTTCTCTTTCAATCATCGCTGCTCTCGGTGATTCGAATCCTGCGGTGCGTCGGAGTCTCGAATCAGGAGAAGCCGGGGACGGACGGCTGGTGGGGACCTGAGTCCAGCCTAAGAAACCGCTGAAGCCGTGCGCATTGAGGTTTTCCCCATCATCCGTCCTGCTGTGCGCACTGTCACAGCATCCGCAGGGCGGAATGGTTTGGGACGATCACCTCGGCGGGCATAGCGTTGCCTTCATGAGCACAGGTGAGCCGAGTCCGACGAGCACTCGGCGCACCGTCGCGGCAGTCTTCCTCGCCGGAGTCGCGGTCTTCCTCGTCCTCTACGAGACGCAGGGGCTCCTGCCGGCCATCCGGGACGCCTACGGCATCGATGCACCGACGGCGAGCCTGACGGTGTCGGCGACGAACGTGGCCATGGCCGTCTTCCTCATCCCCTTCTCGATGCTCGCCTCCCGCATCGGCCACGCCCGGCAGATCGCCGGAGGAGTGATCCTCGCCGCGATCCTCGCGCTCATCCTGCCCTTTATGCCGAGTCCCGAACTGCTCATCACCGTCCGCTTCCTCCAGGGCGCAGCCATCGCCTCGGTGCCGGCCACGGCCATGGCCTACCTCTCGCTGCGGCTGCCTTCGGCCGCGCTGCCCGGAGCGATCGGGGTCTACATCGCCGGAAACACCATCGGCGGACTCGCCTCGCGACTGCTCACCGGGCTGGCCGCCGAGCTGCTCGGCTGGCACGGCGGGCTCGCCGTCACCGGGGCCGTCTCCCTGCTCTTCGGATTCATCGTCGTCTGGCTGCTCCGCCACGATGTGTTCTCCACAGCGAAGAGCAGGGCCGCGCACGAGACAGATCGAGACTCCGCGAGCGACGACGGAGCCCTGCATGCCGCGGATCCCACGGACGCCGCGGTGCCGCCTCGGCGGGCGATCATCCCGTTGCGCGGGGGACTGTGGCGGATCTACCTCACCGGCTTCCTGTGCATGATCGTCTTCGGCGGATCCTTCACGATGCTCGGCTCCCGCCTGCAGAACGAACCCTGGGAGCTCAGCGAGGGCGCGGTCGCGCTGTTCTTCCTCATCTACCTCGTCGGCACCGTCGTCACCACCTATTACGGGCGGTTGGCCACGAAGTTCTCGCGCACCCGCCTGACGCTGATCGGCATGATCACGGCGCTGCTCGGGGCCGGGCTGACGCTCGTCGACTCCCTCGTCGTGATCATCCTCGGCATGGCGCTGCTGACCGGCGGCTTCTTTCTCGGCCACACAGGAGCCTCCGCCGCGGCCAGTGCCGCCCGTCCCGGGGTCGACTCGACGCGCTCGGCCGCCGTCTACCTCACCGTCTACTATCTGGGCACGAGCCTCGGCGCCTGGCTCTCGGCGGTCCTGTTCACCGACTTCGCCTGGCCCGGCGTCGTCGCCATGTGCGCGACCGCGCTGTTCGCGGTGCTGGTCTTGACCCTGAGCGGTGCTCCGCTAGGCTTCAGAAAACGCAACTGATCAGTCGTTCAGTCGCCGAGGGTGATCCGGTCGCTGTCGGCGGCTGCATCCAGACCACGAAGGAGCCTTCATGCCCACTGCCGCGCATTCGACCGTCGTCTACTCCATCGACTCGGGCATCGCCCGCGTCGAGATCGACCGAGCGGAGAAGCTCAACTCGCTGACCCGGGAGGTCTTCGAGGACCTCGTCGAGGCGGGGCTGGCGGTGAAAGACGCGACCGAGGTCAGGGCCGTGGTCCTGTCCGGGCGCGGTCGGGCGTTCAGCGCCGGCCTCGACTTCACAGAGATGGCGAGGATCGCCGAGGCGGGGGTCGCGACCGGTTCCTCGGAGAATGCCGTCGATGTCGGGTCCCGGCTCGGGTCGGCCCGCGCCCTTGCGCAGAAAGCCGTGCACGTCTGGTCGCTGGTCGAGGTGCCCGTCATCGCTGCGATCCGCGGGGCCGCGCTGGGCGGAGGAATGCAGATCGCGCTGGGCGCCGATATGCGCATCGCCGGCCATGACGCCCAGCTGTCGCTGATGGAGATCAAATGGGGCATCATCCCCGATATGTGCGGCACCCAGCTGCTGCCGCGGCTCGTCGGCCCGGCGATGGCGAAGAAGCTCATCGTCACCGGCGACGCCGTCGATGCCGCGACCGCCGAGCGGATCGGCCTCGTGGAAGAGCTCGCCGAGGACCCGGTGGCCCGCGCCCTTGAGCTCGCCGCGCAGATCGCCGGGCGTTCGCGCTCAGCTCTCGTCTGGTCCAAGCGGCTCGTCGACCTGTCCTATGACGCCGAGTTCAGCGTCGGCCTCGGCGCCGAACAGGAGGCGCTCGCCTCACTGCTCGGCACCGCAGAGCAGAAGGCCGTGGTCGCCGAGCGCCTGGCGGCCATGCGTGCCCGCTCGAAGGGCTGAGCTCGGCGCCCCGGGGGCTGAACAACGCGTTCGGGTGGAGCTCTCCGGATCCTCCGGAGGAATCAGGCCCCGCGACGGAGGAATCAGGCCCCGCGACCCGGTCAGGCTCCGCGATTCGAGGGGAATTCCGGCCGGGTCGGATCGATCGCGCGATCGCCCCGGATGACCTCGGCGACGGAGTCGAATCCGGCGAGCTCGCGAAGCAGCACGAAGGTCGGGCGCATCAGCTTGAGTTCGCCGGCGTACTCGGCAGCGAGGATGTCGTGGACCGAGCGCCATTCGCTCGTGTGCGCCTCGGTCGTCTGGTGGTGCGCAGACTCCACCGCCTCGGCCGAGACCGTGTAGAAGTAGGTGTCGAAGCGCTTCGGCCGGCCCACCGGAGTCACCCAATTGGCCCAGGGCTTCAGCCCCGCCGGATCGAGGACCGCACCCGTCTCCTCCTCGACCTCGCGCACCGCGGTCGCCAGCAGGATCCGCCAACCCTCGGCCACCTCGGCGATGGTCGACTTCGCCCACGCATCACGGTGCACCGCGGGATCGGGGACCTCGATCCCCGGCGCCGTGCGCTCATCGATCGGATCGACGCGGCCCCCGGGGAAGACGACCACGCCGGCGGCGAAATCCATCGTCGACACTCGGTGCTGGACGAAGACCTCGATCCCGGCGGTCGAGTCGCGGAGCATGAGCACGCTGACGGCGGGGCGGACCGGCACGGCCGCCGGATCGGCCACCTGCGTGCGATCCGCAGCATCCGCGCGGTCGCTCGGGTCGGATCCCTCGGGGGAGATGTCTCGAATCACGATCAGCACCTTCGCTTGCGTCTTGAAGTCACCCTCCAGTATGCCTGGCCTATGCGGCGTGCGCGGGATCCGGGGTGAGCCGTCACCCGGGCTGAGCGGGCAGGATACGATGGTGGGCAGGTGAAATTCTGACCGATCGTCTCAGGGGAGCAGGCACTCGCCGAGGTGGTCGAGCGTCCGGGGGCGAGCACGGAGCGACCGGCCCCGGTTCCTGGTTCCGAGGGATCGGCCCGGAGCGGTCGGAGCCGGCCCGAGACAGATGCGACACAGACAGAGCGGACGAGAGTGAGCGGCGTGGAGATCTACCCCTTCCTCACGATCGATCAGGCGTGGCCGAGCTGGTTGATCGTCACACTGGTGGGCCTCGATCTGATCATCCGCATCGTCGCGCTCGGCTGGATCCCCCACAACCGCAGGCCTTCGGTCGCCCTCGGCTGGCTGCTCGCGATCTTCCTCATCCCCTATGTCGGGGTCGCCGCATTCATCCTGCTCGGTTCGTCGAAGCTGCCGAAGCGGCGGCGGGAGAAGCAGACGCTGATCAACGACATCATCCGCGATCAGATCCACGACCGGGCGATCATCGGCGACTCGGACCATATGCCCGAGCCGCTGAGCACGGCGGCCCAGCTCAACTTCGACCTCGGTGCGCTGCCGATGACGCACGGCAATGACCTCCACCTGCATGTGGACAACCACGAGTGCATGGAGGCGATGGCCGATGCCGTCGATCGGGCCGAGAAGTACGTGCACTTCGAGTTCTACATCGTCGCCATCGATGACACGACGAGGCGGCTGCTCGAATCGCTGCTGGCCGCCCACGCGCGCGGCGTCAGTGTGCGGATCCTCATCGACCACGTCGGATCACTGGGCTATCCGGGATATTCCGAGCTGATCAAACGCCTCGACTCCTCCGGTGTGCCCTGGCGCCGGGCCCTGCCGATCCGACCGTGGCGGGGCGAGTACCAGCGACCGGATCTGCGCAACCACCGCAAGATCCTCGTCGTCGACGGCACGGTCGCTTTCACCGGGTCGCAGAACATCATCGACCGCTCCTACAACAAGCGCCGAAACCTGCGGAAGGGCTTCCAATGGATGGATCTCTCCCTCGAGTGCACGGGACCGGTGGTTGAGGAGCTCGATGCCGTGTTCGTCACCGACTGGTACTCGGAGACGAACGAGTTCCTCGATGAGTCCTCCGAGCTCGCTCTCAAGGCTCCCTCATCGGGCGGCATCCAGGCGCAGGTGGTGCCCTCGGGGCCGGGGTTCGAGGATGAGAACAATCTGCGGCTGTTCAATCACCTGATCTACAACGCGAACCGGACCGTGGTCGTGTGCTCACCGTACTTCGTGCCCGATGAGTCGCTGCTGCACGCGCTGACCACGGAGGCCCGGTCCGGCGTCGACGTCCGCCTCTACGTCGGAGAGACGAGCGACCACTGGCTGACGCAGCGGGCACAGCAGTCCTACTACAACGAACTGGTCCGGGCCGGTGTGCGGATCTTCCTGTACCACGCGCCGACGGTGCTGCACTCGAAGTTCCTCATGATCGACGATGAGGTCTCGATCATCGGCTCTTCGAACATGGACGAACGGTCGTTCGCGATGAACATGGAGGTCACGATGTTCATCGTCGACAAGGAGTTCACCCAGCGCATGTACGACCTCGAGGCCCGTCGCTATGCGCCGAATTCCGTCGAACTCGACGGTGAGCGCTGGGCCGACAGGCCGCTGCTGCACAAATACGTGGAGAACGTGGCCCGCCTGACGAGCTCACTGCTCTAGTCAGGCGTCGGCGGGTCCTGCGCATCCCGCACCGGGAGTGACATAACAGAGCGTTCCTCCGGTGCGTTGTGTCACTCGTGTGTGCTTATGTCCCTGCTGCAGGCGGATACAGGCGAGCGGCGGAACCGAAAGTCGGTTCCGCCGCTCGTCATCACGCTGGTGGGACTGAGTGTTCAGTATCGCGGTTGGTGCTCAGCCCACTGTGGAGAGTTGGGCCCTCGCTGAGTGTTCAGCCCTCGTCGGAGGGTTCAGTCTTCGCTGGGGACTCCTGCAGGTCCCTCATCGTCGAGACTGCGCTCGGGATCGGCGAGAGTGTCCTGGGACTTGGCCGCCCCGGCCGCGTGCGGGTCGTGCTTGACCTCGCTGGGCTTGGGGACCGAGGACTTACTCGAACTCGACTTCGCGGCGTTCGAGCCGGTCGAGGACGAGGCCGATTTCGCCGAGCCTGAGCCCGACTTCGCGGCGCCGGCACCGGATCCCGACTTCGCCGAGCCGGTGCTCGGTGCAGACGCGCCTGCCCCGGTCGAGGCGGCATTCGCGCCAGACGATGCCGCGCCCGTGGATGGTGCGTTCGAGGATGACGTCGATGTGGAGCCGGAACCGTCGGAGGTGCTTGCGGAGTCGTCCTCATCGCCGTCGAACTCCGAGACCGAGGAATCGACGCCGGTGGCGGCGGCATTGACCTTCTCAACGGTGTCCTGGACAGCATCGGCGACGGCCGGGGACTTTTCGCGGATCGACTGGTTGGCCTTCTCGACGGTGTCCTGCACGCGCGGGTCGGTCCAAAGATCCTGAGCCTGGGCCTTGAGTCGTTCGTAGCTCTGGCGCCCTGTGCGTGATCCGAGGATGAATCCGACTCCCAGACCAGCCAGGAGAATCAATCTCTTCTTCATTTTTCTGCTCTCCTTCTCAGCTTGCCGTGACTGCTTCCAAAAGGATGCGTGCCACGATCCGGTGACCGAGTTGATCAGCGCATCGGCACAGTGTCCTGGTTCACCAGCTTATACTGCGCATCCCGTGTCGGTGAAAGGAAACTTCAGGGCGCGGCGGTCATCCGAGGCTCGGCTGCTGCTGAGTGATGCAGTGGATGCCTCCGCCGCGGGCGAAGAGCTCACGCGCGTCGACCCCGACGACCTTCCGCCCCGGGTAGACGCTCTCGAGCACCGCGATCGCCTCGGCGTCGGCCGGATCGTCGAAGGTGCAGGCGATGACCCCGTCGTTGGTGACCAGGTGATTGACGTAGGAGTAGTCGACCCACCCCTCCTCGTCGGTGAGCGCCTCGGGGGCGGGAATCGGCACGACCTCGAAGAGCTGCCCATCGGCCGTGGTCTCGCTGGCGAACTGGTCCTTGACCGCTCGGCTGAATTCGAAGTCCGGGTGTTCGGGATTGCGCTGGTCGTGGACGAGCACGACACCGGGGCTCGGCATGGCGGCGACGATGTCGACGTGCCCGCGGGTGCCGAAGGTCTGGTTGTCCCGGTGCAGACCCCGGTCGAGCCAGATGACCTTCCGAGCACCGAGCATGCGCGCGAACTCGGCCTCGACGTCCGCCTCGGTCAGTTCCGGATTCCGGCCCTGGTCGAGCTGCACACTGCGGGTCGCGAGCACCGTTCCGCGGCCGTCGACGTGGAAGCCGCCGCCTTCGTTGCGCAGCGAGGAATCGACGACGGGCACCTCGGCGAGTTCGGCGACGAAACGGCCGATGTGCTCATCATGGTCCCACTTCGCCCACTCCTGTGCGCCCCAGCCGTTGAATACCCAGTCCACCGCCCGCAGCTGACCGCCATCGTCGAAAACGAAGCTCGGCCCGATATCGCGCATCCACGCATCATCGAGTTCGGCGTTGACGATCGTGATCGGGTGCGTGATCCCCGCGCCGAGGTGGCGCCGGGCGTGTTCGGTCTGCTCGCTTGCGACGACGACGGTCACCGGGGTGAACTCGCTGGTGGAACGGGCCACGGCAGCCCAGGTGGCGCGGGCCGCCTCGGCGTCGGCTTCGGTATCGCCGAGCGCATAGCCCGAGGACGGGAACGCCATCCAGATCCGGTCCTGAGCGGCTGTCTCCGCAGGCATGTGAAACGTCATCGTTCTTCCTTCTCGTGTGTCGTCGGTGCTCGGCCCGGGCGGG
Source organism: Brevibacterium sp. GP-SGM9 (assembly GCF_047300845.1). Lineage (NCBI taxonomy): Bacteria > Bacillati > Actinomycetota > Actinomycetes > Micrococcales > Brevibacteriaceae > Brevibacterium > Brevibacterium sp. GP-SGM9. The sequence continues at coordinate 2,845,892 of NZ_CP178563.1, forward strand.
GTTCGAATCCCACCCGCCGAGGCGCATCCGGTATCGGCAGGCACGACCGTTCCGGTTCGGGTTCGCTGCGCTCGGGCCTCGAACGGTGTTTGTCCTCCGAGTCTAACCAGCACAGCGCCGCGCGGGACGACGGATTTCGCAGGCGACCGCGCGGTTCTGGAGGGCGAGAGCCGGACGACATGAGGGCGAGAGGCGGACGGCAGGATTCGCCGGTATCCGCACCGGGCAACCCACCGATCCCGTGAGAATCCGATTCGAGTGACCGTATAGTCTGGCCGGAGAGCACGATCCGATTTTTCGCAGGTCGGTCGACGACGGCGCCGAAGGAGGCAGCAGGTGGAGCATGAGGATCAGCAGGACGCATTCGGGCGCGCGGGAACCGGCCCTCTGGCGGGGGTGGTCGTCGCCGACTTCTCCCGAGTGCTGGCCGGCCCCTACGCGACGATGATGCTCGCCGACCTCGGCGCCACGGTGATCAAGGTCGAGGGCCGCACCGGCGATGACACGCGGCACTGGGCCCCGCCTCGGCGAGACGATGATGCGACCTATTTCCTCACGGCGAACCGGAACAAGCACTCCGTCGTCCTCGACTTCAAGGACGCTGACGACCTCGCCGCCGCCCAGGAGCTCGCGCGTCGGGCCGACATCCTCGTGGAGAACTTCAAGGCCGGGGGACTGGCGAAGTACGGCCTCGACTACGACACGGTCAAGGCAGGCAACCCGGGCATCGTCTATGCCTCGGTGACCGGGTTCGGCCCGAACAACCCGCAGCCCGGTTACGACCTGCTCATCCAGGGGCTCTCGGGGTTCATGAGTGTCACCGGTTCCGAGGAATCGGGCCCGGTCAAGGCCGGTGTCGCTGTTGTCGACGTGTTCACCGGACTGCACACGACGGTGGGCATCCTCGCCGCGCTCGCCCACCGCAAGGACACCGGCATCGGCCAGCACGTGGAGACGAATCTGCTGTCCTCGGCGCTCTCCGGCCTGGCGAATCAGACTTCGGCCTATGTGGCCGGCGGGGTCGTGCCGCAGGCGATGGGCAACGCCCACCCGAGCCTCTACCCGTACCAGCCGATGCCCACCGCGCAGGGCCAGATCATCATCGCCGTCGGCAACGACAACCAGTTCAAGAAGCTCGCCGAGGTGCTCGGTCATCCCGAATGGGCGGCCGACGAGCGCTTCGCGAACTTCGCCGACCGCAACGTCAACCGTGCCGAGCTCGAGCCCGCGCTCATCGCCGCCCTGAGTATGCGCACGAACCAGGAATGGTTCGACATCCTCACCGAGGCGGGACTGCCCTGCGCGCCGATCAACACGATCGCCCAGGGCGTGGACCTCGCCTCGTCCTTGGGTCTCGATCCCGTCGCCGAGGCGGGGGCCGGGGGCCGGGTGATCCCGACGGTGGCCAACCCGATCGGCCTGTCCGAGACCCCGGTCAGCTATGACCTGGCCCCGCCGACGCTGGGGGAGAGCACCGAGACGGTCAAAGCGTGGCTGCGCGGGGAGGAATGAGTTGGGGCCCGTGCCCTGTGGTCAGGTGCCCGGGATGTGCGTCCCGGCGGGCGGTGCCCGAGGCCCGGTGGACGGTGTCGGCGACGATCAGCAGATGATGAGGGCGTCCTTGCTTCAGCTGAAGTACCCTAGAGTCTGAGTGTCATCGCCTGACTTACCGAGAGAATGTTGAGCCTCTGCTCGGTCAGGCGGGCGCGACCGTCGTATCGGCCGATAGGATTCTGGAACTGAGATGGACAACAAGACGACTGAGGTGAAGTCGCGGCCTCGGCCGGTGATCAAGCGGACGCTCATGGTCATCGCCATGGCGATCACGGGCTTCCACCTCTTCGCGAGCTTTCTGTGGATCGCCCCGTCCTCGGCGCTGCGGGAGGTGATTCCCGGCGACCTGCTCTCGAAGTACATGATTCCGATGTGGGGTCAGTCCTGGAGCGTCTTCGCCCCCGAGCCGATCAACGGCGACTACTACTTCGATGTCCGTGCGGTGATCTCGACCGGCAACGGTGAGGAGATCACCGAGTGGGTGCGGGCGACCGATGTCGAACTCGACCACTCGACCTACAAGCTCTTCCCTCCCCGTTCGGCGGGTCTGGGTGTCGGTGTGGCCTCCGATCTGAAGGGGGAGTGGGAGGACCTGCCCGATGATCAGAAGGCGATCGTCAAGCTCGACTACTTCAAGGGCGACGATTCGGCCGAGCGGCTCAAGACGAAGCTCGATGAGTATGAGGACCCGAAGAACACTGTGAGCTCCTATCTGGACAGCGAACACACCGCCACGGCCTATGCCACCCAGGTCGCCAAGGCGATCTGGGGTGATGACGTGCAGCGCGTGCAGTATCAGGCGGCCCGGCAGAATGTCGTCCCCTTCTCCGAACGCAACGACAAGTCCGCCGAGCGACCGAAGATCCAGCCGGTTCCCGTCGGGTGGAGGGCACTGGTGACAGAGGACCAGCAGTCGGATGAGGAATTCGCGAAGTACTTCTGCGCCTCGGATGAAGTGAGGTGCGTCGGTGAGCAGTGACGAGACGACGCGGACCGAGAGCCGCGAACCGCAGCGCGATACCACCGAGCGCCCGCGCAACGCCGAACCTACGCGCGAGTCCGCGGCCGCCTCGGCGGAGGAGCGGCTGCCGATCACGACCCAGGTGCGCACGAACATCTCGCGCGGCTGGAACTGGCTTGAGGAGATGCTCACCGGCCGCTATCACGCGACCTACGGCCTGGCGGTGACGCGGATCCTCATCGGCATCACCGGACTCGGCCTCATCCTCACGAACTTCAACGCCAGGCATTACACCTTCGGTGTGGGCAACGCCTGGAGCGGGGAGATCGCGGAGCCGCAGAGCGACTTCCCGAACATCTGGCTCTTCTCCCTCTTCCACCGAGTGGTGACGACTCCGCCGCTGTTCACGGTGATGATGCTCGCCCTGGCCGTCCTCGCCGTGGTCATCACGCTGGGCTGGCACACCCGCATCATCCTGCCGTTCTACCTGGTTCTGTGGGTCAGCTTCATCGAGCTCAATGACGGGGCCGGCGATCAGGGCGACAACGCCTACCGGATGTTCATGATCGCACTGCTCTTCGCGGACACGACCAGACGCTGGTCACTCGATGCGCGCCGGCGCCGACGCAACGCCGACTTCCCCGACGCCGACGGCGGTCAGTGGCGGTGGGCGCTGATCATGGCCAACAACCTCGCGATCGTGGTGCTCGCCTTCCAGGTCTGCGCGATCTACATGTCGGGCGGTCTCTACAAGGCCGGCGGCAGTGCCTGGCAGCACGGCTTCGCCGTCTACAACCCCCTGCACACGCAGCAGTTCGGGACCTGGCCCGTCCTCTCTGACCTGGTCACCGCGTGGGGTCCGGCGGTCGTGGCGATCTCATGGGGATCGGTGCTCTTCCAGTGTGCGTTCCCGTTCATGCTCTTCAACCGCTACACGCGCATCATCGGGCTGCTCGGCATCCTCTCGTTCCACTTGGGCATCGCCCTGCTCATGGGGCTGCCGTGGTTCTCGCTGACGATGATCGCCGTCGATGCGATCTTCATCCGCGACCGCAGCTTCGCCAAACTCAGCGCGTTCCTCCACCGCTGGTGGACGACGACAACGCCGCGGAAGGACACGGCGAAGACCTGAGCCGGCGCGCATGCAAAGAGCTCGGTCTGCGGACCAGAGACCTGTCTGCAGACAGATCTGGTGCACGCAGACCGAGCTCTTGCGGCATCACCGCCGGGGGCGCCGCATCACCGCTTGGGGCGCAGCTCCAGGCCGCTCGCCTCGGGGTCGTCGGGGAGATCGACGATGACGGTGTCACCGTCCTCGACATCACCGGCCAGCAGAGCGCGGGCCAGCTTGTCGCCGATCTGACGCTGGACCAGCCTGCGCAGCGGCCTGGCACCGTAGGCCGGATCGTAGCCCTCGAGGGCCAGCCAGTCCTCGGCCGCATCGGTGACCTCGATCGAGATCCGCCGTTCGGCCAGCCGCTGCGAGAGTCGCTGGATCTGGAGGTCGACGATCGATGACAGCTCTTCGGTGCTCAGCGCATCGAAGAGGACGATGTCGTCGAGGCGGTTGAGGAACTCGGGCTTGAAGGTCGAATGGACGACGTCCATGACCTTCTCCCGCCGCTCGGTCTCCGACAGCGACCTGTCGACGAGGAACTGCGAACCGAGGTTCGAGGTCAGGATCAGGATGGTGTTCCTGAAGTCGACCGTGCGTCCCTGACCGTCGGTGAGCCGACCGTCATCGAGGACCTGCAGCAGGATGTCGAAGACGGACGGATGGGCCTTCTCCACCTCGTCGAGCAGGACCACGGAGTAGGGGCGGCGGCGCACCGCCTCGGTGAGCTGTCCGCCTTCGTCGTAGCCGACGTAGCCGGGAGGAGCGCCGACGAGACGGGAGACCGTGTGCTTGTCGCCGTACTCGCTCATATCGATCCTGATCAGGGCCTTCTCATCGTCGAAGAGAAAGTCCGCGAGTGACTTCGCGAGCTCCGTCTTGCCCACGCCGGTGGGTCCGAGGAAGAGGAACGAGCCGGTCGGCCGATCCGGATCGGCGACGCCGGCCCGCGAACGGCGGATGGCATCGGAGACCGCGGCGACCGCGTCCTTCTGACCGATCAGCCGCTGTCCGAGCACGTTCTCCGCCCCGAGGAGCTTCTCGATCTCACCCTGCATGAGCCGACCCGCGGGGATGCCCGTCCAGGAGGAGACCACCTCGGCGATGTCATTGCTCGAGACCTTGTCGGAGACCATCGGATCGCCAGCCTGCCCGGCCTCGGCCTGAGCCTCCTCGGCTTCGGCCTCGGCGATCTCCTTCTGCACGGCGGGGATCTCCCCGTAAAGCAGCCGGGAGGCCGTCTCGAGATCCGTATCGCGCTGGGCCCGGTCGGCCTGGGAGCGCAGCTCGTCGAGTTTCGTCTTCAGCTCGCCGACGCGGTTGAGGCCGGCTCGCTGGGATTCCCAGGTCGCCTCAAGCCCGCGCAGCTCCTCCTCCTTGTCGGCCAGGTCGGCACGCAGGGCGCCGAGGCGCTCGACCGAGGCCGAATCCGTCTCCTTCGCCAGCGCCATGTCCTCCATCTTCAGGCGGTCGACGGCACGGCGGAGCTCGTCGATCTCGACCGGGGCCGAGTCGATCTCCATCCGCAGCCGGCTGGCCGCCTCGTCGACGAGGTCGATGGCCTTGTCGGGCAGCTGCCGTCCGGTGATGTAGCGATTGGACATGGTGGCCGCGGCGACCAGAGCGCCGTCGTTGATCGAGACCTTGTGGTGAGCCTCGTAGCGCTCCTTGAGTCCGCGGAGGATCGCGATCGTGTCCTCGACGCTCGGCTCATCGACGAACACCTGCTGGAAGCGGCGTTCGAGGGCGGGGTCCTTCTCGATGTTCTCGCGGTACTCGTCGAGGGTCGTCGCCCCGATCATCCGCAGCTCACCGCGGGCGAGCATCGGCTTGAGCATGTTTCCGGCATCCATCGAGGAATCGCCGCCGGCACCCGCCCCGACGATGGTGTGCAGCTCGTCGATGAAGGTGATGATCTGCCCGTCGGCGTTCTTGATCTCCTCGAGCACGGCCTTGAGCCGCTCCTCGAATTCGCCCCGGTACTTCGCACCCGCAACCATCGCGGAGAGGTCGAGGCTGATCAGGGTCTTGTCCCGCAGCGACTCGGGCACGTCGCCGGCGACGATCCGCTGGGCGAGGCCTTCGACGACGGCGGTCTTGCCGACGCCGGGCTCACCGATGAGGACGGGGTTGTTCTTCGTCCGGCGGGAGAGCACCTGGACGACCCGGCGCACCTCCTTGTCGCGGCCGATGACCGGATCGAGCTTGCCCTCGCGGGCGGTGGCGGTGAGGTCGATGCCGAACTTCTCCAGCGACTGCATCGTCTCCTCGGGATTCTCCGAGGTGACCTTCTTGCCGCCGCGCAGATCCGGCAGGGCCGCAAGCAGGGCGTCGCGGGTGGCACCGGCAGAGCGCAGAGCATTGCCGGCGCCCTCCTGTCCGGCGGCCGCGGCGAGCAGCAGGTGCTCGGTGGAGACGAACTGATCGCCGAGTGCGGTCATCTCCTCCTGCGCGAGGTTCATCATCTCGAGACCGGCCCGGGACAGGCTCGGCTGAGACACGGTCGAACCGCTGACCGTGGGCAGGCCGCCGATGACGGCCTCGAGGGCGGTCAGCACGGCCCGCGGATCGGCACCGACCTTCGTCAGCAGGCTCGCGGCCAGCGAATCCTGCTGCTGGAGCAGGGCCGCGACGAGGTGGGCCGGTTCGATCTGATTGTTCCGGCGTGCGACGACGTCGTTGATCGCCGTCTGCAGCGCCTCCCGTGACTTGGTTGTCATCTGTGCGTCCATACGCAACTCCTTCAAAAGTGTTCTGAAATAGCTCTCGAAGAGTTCAACATCTGCAGAGTTGAGTCTATTCCACTCAACTTTGTTTAGGGAAGGAAAATCTCGCGGGCCCAGCCCGCAATCCCAGCCGCGGTCGCGCGTCAGGAAACGGCCCGCGGCCGCCGCCTGAACCTCAGAGCACGAGCACGGACTGGAGGTCGAAGCGGCGCAGCACCTTGTCAGCGACCTCCGGGTCGGTTCCTCTCTCACGTCTGGCCCTGAGCACCTCGGCGCGGGCCGTCTGCATCGCCCGCTTCTGCACCTGCAGCATCTGTTCGCGGTTCTCCCGGAAGGCAGCGGCCTGATCGGAGCTGGCCTGGTCATCCGAGGTGCCCAGCAGCTGGATGTAGAGCATCTTGAACCTCGCGCGCAGGGGTTCGGCGACCTCGTCGGGGAGGGACTCATCGGTCTTGATCTGGTGCAGGGCCGCCTTGTAGGCGCGCATCGCGATCGCCTTCGTCGCCGCCCGCTCCTTCTCCGCCTCGTCGTCGATGCCGAGTCCGTCGACGACGGCCGGGAAGGTCAGCCCCGCAAGCACGAGCGTGACGAGGAGGATCACGGCGGCCGCGACGAGGATGTAGGACCGGCCGGGGAAGGGCTCGCCGGTGTCGGTGGTCGCCGGAATCGACAGCGCCAGGGCGATCGTCGCCAGCCCCCGCATCCCGCCCCAGGTCATCAGCGTGGCATCGCGGAGGTTGAGCGGCGCCGCATCGGGATCCTCGTGCGTGCGCCTGCGTTCGATGAGAGTGCCCAGCAGCAGCCAGCCGAAGCGCACGGCGATGATCACGGCCGCGATCGCCAGGCCCACAAGCACCGCTCGGCCGAGATCGGCGTGCTCGGATTCGACGACCATGCGCAGGTCGAGGCCGATGAGCCCGAAGGCGATCCCGGTGATGAGCATCTCGAGGACCTGCCAGGTCGAGGCCTGCGTGACGCGTTCGGCCGAGTTGCCCTCGACGTCGCGGCGGCGGACCTCGAGGGCGGCGACGACGACGGCGATGACGCCGCTGGCGTGGAAGTGCTCGGCGATGAGGTAGACCCCGAAGGGCAGCATGAGCATGAGCGAGGAGCGGGCTATGGTGTGGTCGATCTTCTCCATCACCCACCACACGACGAAGACGACGGCGAGCCCGATGAGGATCGCGACCACCGCGGAGATGACGAAGGACACGGCGAGCTCACCGAAGTCCACCTCGGTGCCGGCCATCGCCGCTGCCATCGCGGTCTGGAAGATGACGAGGGAGGCGGCGTCGTTGAACAGGCCCTCGGACTGCAGCGTCGACATGATCCGGCGGGGTATCGAGACGGTGCCGGCGACCGCGTCGACGGCCACGGGATCGGGCGGGGCGAGCATCGCCCCGAGCGCGATGGCCGCGGCGATCGAGATCCCCGGGATGAGGAACAGGGCCGATCCGGCCACGGCGGCCACGGTCACGCCGACCAAGGCCACGGCCATGCCGAGGATCGTGCGCCAGCGGATCGAGAACAGCGCCCACGATGTCTTCTGCGCGGCCGCGAAGAGCAGCGGCGGCAGGAAGAGGGGGAGGATGAGCTCGGGCTCGATCGTGATCTCGGCGAAGGTGGGGATGAAGGCACCGGCGATGCCGATGAGGACCATGAGCGCCGGCCAGGGGAGTTTGAGCTTCTGACCGAGTCCGACCACCACCGAGGTTGCGGCACCGAAGCCGATGATCATGAGCAGCGTGGTCATGCGTCTCTCCCTCGCGTCTGGCCCTCCGGCCCCACCTGACCGAGACTGCCTGCGCAGCCTTCGCAGCAGCGGGATTCGGGCACAGCGTCCGCATCGGTCGAGTCGAACTTTGGCAGAATGTGATTATGTCCGACTCAATTGTATTCTCACTCCTCGACGACGACGGCGTCGCGTCCGTGACGATCAACGAGCCCGAAACCCGCAATGCGCTGTCGCGGTCCGTGATGGCAGAGCTCAGTGACACCCTCGCCGAGGTGGGGCGGCGGACCGATGTGCGCGCAGTGATCCTGCGGACCGCGGGGCACGTGTTCAGTTCCGGTCATGACCTCAAGGAGATCCGCGGTGCGGATCTCGAGGCCCAGCAGGCGACGTTCGCCGCCTGTGCCGAGCTGATGCAGACCATTCAGGCGATCCCGCAGCCGGTCATCGCCGAGGTTCAAGGGGTGGCCACGGCGGCGGGCTGTCAGCTGGTGGCCGGATGCGATCTCGCGGTGGCGGCCCGTTCGGCACGGTTCGCCACTCCCGGGGTGAAGATCGGCCTGTTCTGCTCGACGCCGATGGTCGCCCTCTCCCGCGCGGTGCCGGCGAAGACGGCGATGCGGATGCTGCTGACCGGTGAGTTCCTCTCCGCCGAGGATGCCCTCGGCTTCGGTCTCATCTCCGACCTCGTGGCCGACGAGGAGCTCGAGTCCGCGACCCTGGAGCTGGCGCGCACGGTCGCGTCCGCCTCGTCGGCTACAGTTGCCATAGGCAAGGCGGCGTTCTACGAACAGCGTGAGCTGCCCCTGGCCGAGGCCTATGAGCGGATGTCTCAGGTGATGGCGGAGAACGCGATCGCCGCCGATGCGCAGGAGGGCATCGATGCGTTCCTGGGCAAACGGGAACCGCACTGGCAGCACCGAGGTTGATGAGCGTGGTGAGGTTCGGAGCAGACGGATGAGGGAGGAATCGACGTGGCGGTGATTGTGACCGGAGCCAGCGGCTTCATCGGCGGTGCCATCGCGCGTGCGCTGGCCGAGCGCGGTGAGACGGTCTACGCACTGTGCCGACGCGACCCCGAACTGCCCGGCGTGAACTACCAGCACTGGGACATCACGCAGCCCGCACCGGCGCCCGTGCAGTCCCTGGCCGCGAAGGCCACCGCCGTCTTCCACTGTGCCGGCATCGCCTCGATCAGCGCCGCTGACGACGATCTCTATGCGGTCCGGGTGACCGGGACGAGGAACGTCCTCGACGCCTTCCCGAAGGCTCGGATCGTCCACCTGTCATCGACGACGGTGTACTCCTCGACCGCTCCCCACTCCGACCTGTGGGAAGAGGCCGGACCGAAGGACCCCCAGGACTTCGGCGATGCCTACTCGCGTACCCATGCCCTTGCCGAACAGCTCGTGGCCCGGATCCGCCCCGATGCCGCGATCCTGCGGCCGGCAGCGGTCTACGGTCCGGGCGAGACGATGCTCATGCCCTTCCTCCGCGACAGTGCGAAGCGGGGAGTGCTGCGGCTGCCGGGCGGCGGCCGTCAGAAGATCACCCTGACCCATGTCGACAATGTCGTGCGGGCGGCGCTCGCCTGTCTCGATGTGCCCTCGGCGTCGGGCCCGTTCAACATCGGCGACCCCACCCCGTACCGGCTCAAGGACGCCGTGGCCACGCACTTCGCGAGGATGGGCTACGAGCCGGTCGTCATCGAAGGCGTTGCCAAGGACAAGGCGCTCGTCTCGGCGAAGGTGGGACTGAAGATCCGGACCTTCTTCAAGCGCGGGGATATGGCCAGGCTCTTCCTCGTCGAGTACCTCCAGCACGACCGGACCTACAACCTCTCGCGGCAGCAGCGGGTGCTCGGGATCTCGACGACCCAGCACCTCATCCCGTCTCGGTTCCAGTAGGAGGAGGGGCCCGCCCTCAGCGCCCCGACAGCCCGTGTTGGCGGGCGACGATCCGTGACATCACACCTCGGCGGAGTGCCCGCTTGAGCAGGAACGGCAACGGCGAGCGACTGCCCACCGAGTAGAACTCGCGGGGCCGCTGCGCCTCGATGGGCTTGAGGATGGTCGCCGCGACCGTGTCGGCGGAGATCCCACCGCGCTCATTGGCATCGAGGTGCTCAAGCATCGTGCTCACGTCCTCGGCATAGACGGAGCCCTCATCGAGGTACTTCGTGCGTCGCTGCCCGATCCCGGTGGCGATCGACCCGGGTTCGACGACGCTGACCCACACGCCGAATGGGGAGAGCTCCTGTCTGGCGGCCGTGGCGAAACCGCGCAGCGCCGCCTTCGAGGCGACGTAGGAGCTGCGATGGGCCAAGGGGAAGCTCGCGAGCATCGACCCGACCATGATGACGCGACCGTGCCCACGGGCGCGCATATGCGGGAGCACCAGCTGACTCAGCTGCACCGCGCCGAAGACGTTCGTGCGGAACAGCCGCTCGATCGCCGCGACCGGCAGCTCCTCGAACGGTCCGGACTGGCTCTCGCCGGCATTGTTGACGAGGATGTCGACCTCGTCGAGACGGCCGGCCAGTGCCGTGATGCTGTTCGGTTCGGAGAGGTCGAGCGGCAGATAGTCCACGCCGGGGATCCGGGCGGATTCGGCGATCGCTTCGGGGTTCCGGCTGGTCGCGAGCACCCGGGTGCCGCGGGAGGCGAGCATCCGGACCACGGCCGCTCCGATGCCGGAGGTGCCGCCGGTGACGAGTGCGGTGCGGTTGTTCGACGTCATCTCAGTTCCCCTCACTTGAGCCATCTGCCACCCCGCGCCCGGCCCGCAGGCCCGAGAAGATGCAGCCGCCGAGGAAGGTGCCCTCCAGCGCGTTGTACCCGTGCATGCCGCCCCCGCCGAAGCCGGACACCTCACCGGCGGCGAAGAGTCCGGGAATCGGTGCACCTGAGCTCCCGATGACCTGCCCGTCGAGGTTCGTCTCGAGCCCGCCGAGGGTCTTGCGGGAGAGCAGGCTCAACCGCACCGCGATGAGCGGACCGTGAGCCGGATCGAGGATCTTGTGCGGCTTGGCCGCCCGCACGATCTTGTCGCCGAGGTAGGACCGGGCATTGTGGATCGCCTGGACCTGCGCGTCCTTGGAGAACCCGTTGTCCATCTGCCCATCGCGTTCGACGATCTGGGCCACGAGCCGGTCGTGGTCGATGAGCGGCCCACGCGAACGGGCGTTCATCCCCGCAACGAGCTCCTCGGTGGTCTCGGCGACGACGAAGTCCGAGCCGTAGCGTTTGAACGCCTCGACCGGTGCCGGCGCATCGCTCGAGCGCACCCGATCGAGCGTGACCCGCAGGTCCTTCTTCGTGATGTCCGGGTTCTGCTCCGAACCCGAGAGGGCGAACTCCTTGCGGATGATCGACTCGTTGAGCACGAACCACGAGTAGTCGTACCCGCTCTCGAGGATCGTGCGCATCGTCCGGTTGGTGTCGAAGCCGGGATAGTTCGGTGCCGGAAACCGTCGGCCCTCCGCATCGAACCACATCGACGACGGGCCCGGGATGATCCGGATGCCGTGATTCGGCCAGATCGGATTCCAGTTCTCGATGCCTTCCGTGTACGCCCAGATCCGGTCCCGGTTGATCAGGCTCGCCCCGGCGTCCTCGGAGATGGCGAGCATCCGCCCGTCCACATGGGCGGGAACCCCGGCGAGCATCGTGTCCGGGAACTCGCCGAGGCGCTCGACCGGCCAGTACCTGCGCATGAGATCGAAGTTGTGCCCGATCCCGCCGCTGGTGACGATCACGGCAGGAGCGCGGAGCACGAAGTCCTCGCGCTCCTCCCGGTTCGAGGCCACCCCGCGGGCGGTGTGGCTCGGTGACAGCACGCGTCCGCGCACCCCGACGACGGCGCCGCCTTCGGTGATGAGTTCGTCCACGCGATGGCGGAACGCGAAGTCGACGAGGCCGTTCGCCTCGGCGCGTTCGACGGGTTCGCGGAAGACCCGGACCACCTCGGGGCCGGTGCCCCAGGTGAGGTGGAAGCGCGGCACGGAATTGCCGTGTTCGGAAGCCCCCGAACCGCCGCGTTCGGCCCAGCCGACGATCGGGGTCAGGCGCAGCCCCAGGTCACGCAGGTAGCTGCGCTTCTGCCCGGCGGCGAACTCGAGATAGGCCTCGGCCCACTTCCGCGGCCAGTGGTCCTCCGCGCGATCGAATCCCGCCGAGGTGGCCCAGTCGCGTCGTGCCAGCTCGAGGGAGTCATGGACGCCGAGGCGGCGCTGCTCGGGGGAATCGATGAGGAAGAGTCCGCCGAGGGACCAGAACGCCTGCCCGCCGAGGTTGGCCCGGTTCTCCTGATCGAGGACGAGGACTCGTCTGCCGGCCTGGGTGAGCTCGTGGGCGGCGACGAGTCCGGCCAGGCCGGCCCCGACGATGATGGCGTCGACCTCGGTGGACACGGGGGGCGTGGTGGGTGAGCTCATCGTGGGCGACTCCTTCGTCGGCGGTCGGATCGATCGATCCCTCTGCCCCCAGATTACTGGGCAGTACCGCGGGTCGCCACCGTCACCTCGGCGACCTCAGCCGCGCAGGGTCGACTCCAACCAGGCCGCCGCGGATCCGAAGGACTCGTCGGTGGTCGTCGGATCCACCGGCACCGCGGAGGCGTCCGCACTGGGGTAGCTGCCGAGGAACCACAGCTTCAGGGTCACCCGGTGGACGCCCTGCAGGGCCTCGGCCATCCGTGCCTCATGGATGTGGCCGAGCAGGTCGATCGAGAACTGGTAGAGGCCGAGCCCGTCCCCGGTCGGCCGGGATTCGATCCGCGACATGTTGATCCCGCGGCTGGAGAACTGTTCCAGGAGTTCGAGCAGGGCGCCGGCGCGGTCGGAGCGCAGGGCCGCGACCACGGTGGTCTTGTCCGCGCCGGTGGCCGCCGGGATCGGGCCCGGACGGGAGACGACGACGAAGCGGGTGACCGCGTCCTGGCGGTCGCCGATGTCATCGGCGATGACCTCGAGTCCGTAGCGTTCGGCCGCTAGTGCCGGACACACCGCGGCCACATGGTCTCCGGCGTCATTGGCCAGATCCCTCGCGGCTGCGGCCGTGGACGAGGTCGGCAGATAGACGGCATCGGGGAAGTGCTCGGACATGAAGGTCCGCACCTGGGCCTCCCCGTGGGGGTGGGATCCGAAGGAGCTCAGCGACTCTCGCGGAGTCCCCGGCTTCACGGCGAGGACGAAGCGGACGGGCACGACCACCTCGGCGATGATCTGGAGTCGGCCGTGCTCTGTCAGGGCGTCGATCGTGGCCGGGACGCCGCCTTCGACGGAGTTCTCGATCGGGACCACGGCGGCATCGCAGTCGCCCTCGAGGACGGCGGCGAGGGCCGCGGCGGCATTGCGCATCGGCTGGGTCGTCGCGGTTGAGGCCAGGCCCGTGTCGTCGAGGTACTTCAGCAGCGCCGCTTCGGTGAAGGTGGCTTCGGGTCCGAGGAAGGCGAAGCGGTTCGCGCTCACTTCCCGCCTCGCTTCGCGCGCAGACGGCGGACGAGGATGGCGCGGGCGACGTCGCGGTACTGGGCGGCGCGGTGCAGCTGCGCCTTGAGGTCCCGTCCGGTGACCCGGTGGTGGAGATCGCATTCGACCTCGGTCACGCGCAGCCCGGCGCCCACGACGTCGATGGTCATGGCCGCTTCGACGCCCCAGCCGGCGGCGAAGGGCAGGGCCGCGTCGAAGGCCTCCCGGGACAGGCAGCGCATGCCCGAGAGCGGCTGGGTGGCTTCGAAGCCGGAGAGTTCGGCGATGCCCTTCTTCGCCAGTCCCACGACGAAGCCGAAGCCGCCGCCCTTGCGCTTCTGCGCCGGCAGGATCGCGATCGTCATATCGGCCTCGCCGGCGAGCACCGGAGCGGCCAGCGGCGCGGTGTTCAGGGCGGAGTCCTCGAGGTCGCCGTCGATGAACAGCAGGGCCCGGTGCTCGGGTTCCTGACCGGGATCGGCATCGGAGATCTCCCGATTCCGGATCGCGAAGGCCCCGGTCATCATGGCCGCGGCCTTGCCTTTGTTCTTCCGGTGGGTGACCACCTCGGCGCCGGCCCGACGGGCCAGGGGACCGGTGTCATCGGAGGAGCCGTCGTCGACGACCATGACGATGTCGACGCCGGGAATCTGCTTGGCCGAGGCCACGGTCGCAGCGATCCGCGCGGATTCGTCCATCGCGGGGATGATCGCGGCGATCGCCGCGGGGGCGTGGGAGTTCTCAGGCATGGCCGCCTCAGTGGATGGTCAGCTGGCGGGCGACGATTCCCGAGCGGACCCGGCGCGCCTCGGTGCTCAGCGGCTCGCTCGTGTTCAGGGCCTCGTCGAGGCGCTTGCCGAACTCGGCGATGGGCTCTTCGACGTCGTCGACCTGGGTGCCGAATTCGAGTTCCCAGACGGGCACGATGATGCCGTGGGCACGGAAGTAGCCGAGGAAGGATCCCGGCCCGCCGAGGTCGTTGGCTTTCTCCGCCTGCAGGCGGGCCAGCGCATCGACGATCCGATCCTCGCCCTCGGGGCGGGCCCAGCGGACGTAGGTGCGCCCGGACATCTCGGTCCAGTAGGCCGAATCCACCGAGGCGAACTTCTCCGTCGGAGCGATCGACTCGTTGGCCTGCTCGAGGGCCGCGGCGACATCTGAATCGGTCTCGGCCTCGGGCAGCTTCCAGTAGTCGAAGGTCTCGAGCACGCGCACATCGAAGGGGTGGGTGACATCGAGGATGTCCTGCAGTCGGGGGCCCTCGCCGGGCTCGGTCGTCGACTCCACGGACGAGCCGGGTGCCGCCTTGGCGGCGGTGAGGATTCCGCGGGCGACGTCACGGGAGGGATCGGTCGAGGACACGGGCACCTGCATGCCGGCGAGGATCTGCCCGTCCTCACGGTGCCAGGCCTGCCAGGCGGCGGGCAGCAGGGAGGTGATGGTGACCTCGTGTCCGCCGAACTCCTCCTTGAGCTTCGCCGTCGCAGTGGCGGCGGGCACGAGCTCGCGCAGGCAGATGAGGTCGGCCTCGAACGGCAGGTCCGCGAACGGACGCGCCACGAAGGCCGTGGCCTGGGCCCTGGCCAGACGCTTGGCGATGAGATCTTCCTTGGAACGCTTCGACTTCTTTCCCATGGGATGCAAGTCTAGTCGGTACGCGCCCGGCGGGCGCATCGTGCATCGCCGCAGACCGTGTGGCATCATTTTCTGGTGACTTCCCTGCGGCCCTCTTTCGCTGAGCGCGATTCCTTCCGTTCGGCACTGTCGCAGGCGTACGCGGACGGACGCATCGACGATGCGGAGTTCGAACGGCGCTCCACCCTCGTCGAGTCCGGTGACAGCGCCGATGAACTCCGTGAGGCGCTGGCGGACCTGCCGCAGCCGGAGACCGAGTTCCCGACGACGGTGACTCGTGCCGAGGCTCTCGACCGCCAGCGGCGGGGCAGAACGTCGACGAAGGTCAGCCGCCGATCGCTCTTCTTCATCGGTGCCGGGATCCTCGGTGCCATCGGCGGGTTCAGCGACGGCCTGGGCGGCGACTCGGAGGAGCCGGCAGCCGAATCCACGCAGTCGCAGACGACCGACTATCCCACGGACGCGACCGCGATCGAGGGCGTCGTCGCCGCGGTGAAGAAGAAGGGATACCGGGACTTCCAGTTCATGAGCTTCTCCTCGGGTGACTTCACCGCGAGCGCGAGGAGTCCGAAGAACCGCAACGGACTCGATTCGATCCAGAGCTACGCCGGCGACGAGATCGAGGTGCAGCCCTCCGCGCACCTGGGCCGGAACGACACCCTGTTCACACTCGAGGGCATCGACTTCGACCTCATCCCCACGATGTGCCGCGGCGCCCTCGACAAGCTCGGGGGCAAGACCGTCACACGTGCCGAGATCACGACGTCCGGCGACGGCGAGCCGACGATCTCGGTCTACGTCGAAGGCGATGACTACGGCGTCGGTTCGGGCTCACTCGAATGGACGAAGGACGGCAGCCAGCTTCTGAGCATCGCCCGGCAGGATGAGGACTGAGATGGCGAATCGGAAGAAGTCACTGCGGCCCTCCCGCGACGAACGGGAACCGTACATCACGGCGATCAACGAGGCCCTCGCCGACGGTCGGATCGACACCGCCGAGCAGGCCGAGCGCGTCACCGCCGCCGAGGGTGCCGAGAGCTTCGACACCCTCGACGGACTCGTTGCCGACATCCCCTTCCACTGGGAGGACGAGACACTCGAGAAGGAGCAGAGGCGGCTGAGTCGTCGCCGGCTCCTCTCCGGCGCGGCAGGCGTCGTGCTCATCGGTGCGGCGTCCTATTTCGTCACCGACCGCGTGTCCGCGGGCATCTCGGGTGCCGCCGATTCATCGGCCGAGTCATCCGCCGAGTCGACGACGGACCCGGCGCAGGAACCGACTCCCGAGGGCTCCGTTCCCACGGACCTCGTGGAGGTGAGGCTGTGGCAGAAGGATACGATGCCCACGGCGATCGGAGCCGCCGCCGACGCCGGCCTCACCCGATTCGCCGCGGTCCGCGGCTCCGGGGACACGCTGTCGGTGACCGGACGGACGAAGGAAGGCACAGGGAAGGTCGTCAACTTCGCGAAGGGCAGCGCTCCCGCGGTCGATGACGACGACGCGGGCGGAACGAAATTCGCCGACGCCGAGAAGCTGCGCAAGGTCGACCTCAAGAAGCTCCACGACGAGGTGGCCTCGGACCTCGCGGAGGACGTCGCCGAGCATTCGCTCGACATCAGCTGGGATCTGGGCTCGGAAGAGTTCGTGATCGGCATCAGGGACTTCGAGCACAGCTTCCGGTGGTCGCTGGATACACTCAAGCGCCTCGAAGACGGCACCGTCTGACCCGGTGGGATCCGCCGTCGGCCCCCGGCCGGAGAATCCGCCTCAGCGTTCGTCGGCGACGGGGATGAAATAGCGGGTGGTGTTCGACTCGTCCATGCGCACCTGCAGCTTGTCCCCGGGATGCGGGAAAGCCGAGTGCTCGGGATTGTCCGGAGTCAGTCCGAGATTCTCCAGCCGGATGATCCCGTGCCGCCCCACCTCGTCGGCGGCGAGGACATAGGAATGGTTGAGCTCGCGGATCGTGACTTCGATGGCCGGATCGGCAGTCTCCTCGAGGTCATCGAGGTCCCGCGGCGGTGAGGCGTTGCCCATGCCCAGATAGGCGCCGACGTCGTCGGCGATGAAGCCGGCGACGGAGTCCGCCTCGGCGAGCAGACCGGAGAGGATGAGGGAGAGCCGTTCCTGCTGGGCGTCGGACTTCAGCGCCTGACCGGGTTTGAACAGGTGCTCCTCGGCGAGCACGCACCAGGCGTCCTGCATGATCGTGCGCAGCTGGAGTTCGACGAGGACCGAGGGTTCGGCGTCGAAGGGGACTTCGATGATGAGGTGCCGGCCGCGGTACCCGGAGGGCTTCGGTCCGGCGGAATAGTCGCGCACCTCGGCGACGGAGACGTTCGAATCGTCGTTGCGGTCGACGAGGAGGTTCCACAGGGCCGACTGCTCACGTTCGG
This sequence comes from Brevibacterium sp. GP-SGM9, assembly GCF_047300845.1. Classification (NCBI taxonomy): domain Bacteria; kingdom Bacillati; phylum Actinomycetota; class Actinomycetes; order Micrococcales; family Brevibacteriaceae; genus Brevibacterium; species Brevibacterium sp. GP-SGM9. The sequence continues at coordinate 2,863,478 of NZ_CP178563.1, forward strand.
TCCGGCACACCACGCGAGTCCCGACGACATCGATGACCTGGTTCTCCACCTCGACGGCTTCGTGGATCTCGTCATTGGCGTCGGCGAGCTTGCGTCGCAGCTTCTCCCCGGTGCGGAGTCGATCCTTGATCCGCCCGGCGCCCGGCCGAACCCGGTCGCCCGCGAGGAGCGGGGAGGTGGAGCGGGCGGACTCGACCCAGTCGTTGACCGTCTCCAGGGCGGCCCGCCATGTGGACTCACGCCGGTCGTAGGCCTCATCGACCAGTTCGCGGACAGTTGCTGACATCCTCGTCACCTTCCTCGCATCTGCTTCAACTTCACCAGAAGACGAGAGGGATGTCCATGCTTTCGGTCCGAATGGTGGTCGGGAGGAGGGCGCAGAAGCGCCGATCGGTGTCGGCGCGGCGAGCCGCGAGCGGTCTGGAGGTCGTATCTGCCGGTCGTGTCTGCAGGTCGTAACTACAGGTCGTAGTCGATGATCACGGGTGCGTGATCGGATGCGCCCTTGCCCTTACGCTCCTCACGGTCGATCGAGCCCGCCGCCGCGGTCGATGCCAGGGCCGGAGAGGCGAGCTGGAAGTCGATGCGCATCCCCTGTTTCTTCGGGAAGCGCAGCTTCTGGTAGTCCCAGAAGGTGTAGACCCCGGGGCCGGGTGTGAATTGGCGGGAGACCTCACTCAGTCCCGCGCCGAGGAGGTCCTCGAAGGCCCGACGTTCGGCATCGGAGACGTGGGTGGCACCTTCGAATTCGGCCATGTCCCACACGTCCTCGTCCAAGGGGGCGACGTTGAAATCGCCGCAGAGCACGAGCTTCCGCTCGGGGTCCTGGGTCAGCTGTGCCGAGATGTCGGCGGTCAGCGCCTTGTACCACTCGAGTTTATAGCCGTAGTGCGGGTGGTCGAGCTCGCGACCGTTGGGCACGTAGAGGGAGTACACGCGCACGCCCCCGCAGTCGGCGGACAGGGCGCGGGCCTCGACCACGGGCTCCTCGCCGAAGGAGGGGATGTCGGCGAAGCCGATCTCCGTGTCCGCCAGGCCGACCCGAGAGGCGATCGCCACTCCGTTCCACTGGCTGAAGCCGTGGAAGCTGACCTCGTAGCCGCGGGAGGTGAACAGGTCCTCCGGGAACTGCTCGTCCTTGCACTTGAGTTCCTGTATGGCCAGGACGTCGACATCGGTGCGATCCAGCCAGGCCCCGATGCGATCGTGGCGGGCGCGGATCGAGTTCACATTCCAGGTAGCGATTCTCACCCTCCCACCCTAAGCGGTGGAAGCCCCGGGCAAAAGCTCCGTCCCGGGCACATCTGAAGAAGCGGACGACCTCCCCGAGGCGCTGCGCTCAGGCCAGGGCCGTTAGTCTGAAGACATGCCTGAAGCACCCAACAATCACCTCGGCCACGACGGTGCACCCGTCCCGGACTCCTACTATGTGCGACTGGCGGAGGACCGCCTGGTCTCCACCCTGCACAGCCAGGGCGCCTGGCAGCCGGGTGAGCAGCACATGGCCCCGGCCTCCGGTCTCGTCCTCGCCGAGATCGAACGTCGACTGCCCAGCGACAAGCTGGTCTCACGGATCAGCTTCGACATCCTCGGCGTCATCCATTCCGGCGAATTCACCATCGACGTCGACGTGATCCGACCGGGTCGGACCATCGAACTCATCGAGGCGACGATGCGCCACGGGGACCGAGTGAGCATCAGCGCCCGGGTGTGGAGGCTGCAGGCCGGAGACACCACGACGGTGCAGGGAGACGAATGGCCGACGCTGCCGCCCGTGTCCGAAGTCCCGGAGATGGCGCTGGAGCAGCGGTGGGGCGGAGGGTTCATCGGCTCTCTCGAGGGGCACCAGGCCGCCGACGCCCGGCCCGGCTACGCCCGGTCCTGGGTCCGCTCCCCCTATCCGCTCGTCGACGGGGAGATCGATCCGCCGACCGCCGCCTTCGTCAAGCTCGTCGACGCCGCCAACGGACTGGCCGTGCGTGAGGATCCGCGGACGACCTTCTTCCCCAATGTCGACCTGACGATCCACTTCACCCGCGTGCCCGAACCCGAATGGGTCGGCTTCGAGACGAAGGTGGCCTTCGGTCCGACCGGCCTGGGTGAGACGACGACAGTGCTCAGCGATGTCAGCGGTCCGATCGGGACCGCCGCACAGTCGCTGACGGTACGGCTGGGCCAAGGCGCGAAATGATGCGCCCGCGCGCTCTCATCACCGGAGCCTCCTCCGGTCTCGGACGCGGGTACGCCCACAACCTCGCCGCCGACGGCTATGACCTCGTCCTCGTCGCCCGCAGCGAGGAGCGTCTGCGAGAGCTCGCGGAGAGGCTCGAGTCCGAGCATCGGATCCGCGCCGAAGTGGTCGTGGCCGACCTCTCGACCCGCACCGGAATCGACGCGGTCGTCGCCGTGATCGAAGAGAGTCGGGTCGACGTCCTCATCAACAACGCCGGCTACGGGCTCAAACACGGGCTGCTCGAATCCGCGCCCGAGGAGCTGCGAGACCAGGACACGGTCTTGGTCGGTGCGGTGAGGGAGCTGTCCCTGGCGGCGGCGAAGCAGATGCGGGGTCGTGGTCGCGGCGGCATCGTCAATGTCTCCTCGATGGCGGCCGTGACGACGATGGGTCTGTACGCGGCCGCGAAGATGTCGACACTGGTCTTCACCGAGGCGCTCGCCGGCGAGCTGCGCGGCACACCCGTGACCGTCACCGCGGTGCTGCCCGGATTCATCAAGACGGAGTTCCATCAGCGGCTCGGAGTCGAGCGCAGCGGTCCCGACTGGATCTGGCTGAGCGTCCGGCAGGTCGTCGCCGAGTCGCTGCGCGACGCCCGTCGGGGCAGAACCGTCTCGGTTCCCGGAATCACGTATTCTCTGGCCGCGCGGGTGGTGCCCTTCGTTCCGCGCCGACTGATCCGTCGGGGTTCGGCCGGCTTCGCCTTCGGGCGCCGGCGCGAAGACTGAGGTCAGCGGAGGTCCGGATTACGACAGGCGTGGGAAGTTGAGGCGTAAATCACCTGCGGCAGTGGCTCTGACCAGCGCATATCTGCGCACGAACTGTGCAGGATCGCACTCACCGGTGTGCAGAAGTGATCTGGTCAATCTTTACAAGCGGCCTCGAAGTGTGGTCAAATTGTGGTGTTCGCCCGGTGGGGATCGGGTGAACATAACGGACGTATGGGGATGCGTCCGGGTACTCGAGGGGAGTGCTGCGAGGACCCCGGGATGTCGCGATTACGCGCCCCGGGGTCTTTGTCATTCACAGAAGTTCGCGCTCACAGGGAGACGCTGCGCTGCCGGCGCTGTTTCGTGCGGGCGATCCCGACCTCGACGGCCACGGTGGCCAGCGGAGAGCCGAGCGCCTCGGCGCAGTTGCGGGTGACGCGCTGTGCGATGTCGGTGACCACCGCATCGATGTCGGCGCGTTCGTCGACATCGACGTGGAGGACGAGTTCGGGCTGTTTCGCACTGCCGCGCAGAATCGCCTCGGCGTCGACGACCTCGGGGGTGGCCTCGAGATCTTCGGCGACCGCCTCGGCGATGACGTTCGCGGTCACCGTGGTCACGCCGGTGCGGGCATCGCGCTGGAGTCGCAGCGGTTTCGCGGCGTCCTTGCGTGGGATCTGGGCGGCCAGCCAGCGCAGTCCGATGACGGCGAGGATGATGGCCGCGACCAGCGCAAGCAGCGCCGAGAACGGGAGGGCGAAGACTCCGGCCACCGGCTGCAGGTCGGACTGCGCACCGAGCCCGGGGACGACCGCCTCGGCGAGGCCGAAGCCGATCGCGAGGATGGCCAGCCCACCGAGAGTCAACAGCAGTCCGATGATGATCAGGCCGGTGCGGTTGGCACCTGCTGCCATTCGTCTCATGCCTGCCTCCTGAGTGCGTGGACCTTGACCGTCGGGGTGCGGTCGAAGGAGATGGATTCGAAGCGCTCCCGGACCGCGGCCTCGACTTCGTCACGGATCGGGGCGTTGTCCCGGACCGGGGTCGAGAACGTGACGATCGTCGACTTCGCATTCGATGCCGCGCGGACACTGGACACGCCGTCGACCGAATCCGCGGCGGCAGCCGCGAGGTTCGACAGCGCCGAGGTGGGCAGTGCCACCTCGAAGCGCCCGATGTGTTCGGCAAGCTCCGCCCGATAGTCGCTGAGGCGACGGGCGCCGGGGGAGATGCCTGCGATGACGAACACGAGTCCGAGCACTGCCAGGACCACGCCGACGCCGATGACCGCGGCCGCACCCCAGTTCAGGGTGCCGAGCGCGTCGAGTCCGGGGTAGCCTGCGTTCATGGCGGAGTCGATGGTGCCGGTGGCGACGATCGCCGCGACACCGATCCAACCGAGGGCTGTTGCCAGAAGCAGCAGCACGATCGCGAGGATGACGGCCGGAACCACGCGTGCCGGTCGGGTACGCAGAAGACGTGTGCTCATGCCAGACTCCTTGCTCCGCGGCCGCCTGCAGCGGACTCGGGTTTGAGCCACCGGACGGCGACATCGACCTGACGGACGGTGACGCCGGTGAGGTGCTCGACCTCGGTGCTCAGCCGCTCGCGCACGGTCTCGGTCGCCTCGGTGATGGAGGACGGATAGCTCAGGCCCAGCTGCACAGCCAGGGTGCAGCTGCGACCGGAGAGAGTCACGTCCACGGACGGTCGATTCTCCAGGCTCGAGTTCGCACCGATGCCGAGGAATCCGGACGTCGTGCCGCCGACTCCGGGCAGGCCCTTGAGGATCTGCGAGGCGGTCTTCTCGACGACCTTGTCCGCGATCGTCAGGGTGCCAGGTGACGACACGGCCCTACCTCCGAGTGGTCGAACGGGAGCTGAGGGCGTTGAGGTCGAGGCGACCGTCGAGCACGAGGCCGACGACCAGGCCGAGCCCGCCGCAGATCGCGACGACGAGGAACGCGAGGAATCCTCCGAAGTACGCGACGATTCCCAGCGTCAGTCCGACGAGGAGACCGATGAGTGTTTTCGACATGACAATCCTTCCGCCGAGGCGGTCAATGGGATGGTGGGTCAGTTGAGTTCGGGTGCGTCCGAGGCAGGCTGATCGTCGTCCTCTTCGGGCAGGTGGACATCGGTGACGTCGATGTTGACCTCGACGACCTGGAGTCCGGTGCCCTGCTCGACGGCGCGGATGACGTTGCGGCGGATCGCCTCGGCGACATCGACGATCGAGGTTCCGTACTCGACGACGATGGTCAGGTCGATCGCGGTCTGCTTCTCGCCCTTCTCCACGGAGACTCCGCCGGAGACGTTGGTCTGCGAGCCGGGGATGCGGTCGGTGAGGGTATCGAAGGCGCGGCGTGCGGCATTGCCCATTCCGTAGACGCCGGGGACCTCGCGAGCGGCGATGCCGGTGAGCTTGGCAACGACGTTCTCGGCGATGGTGGTGTTGCCCATATCGGTCACGAGCGGGCTGCGCACGTCATCGGCAGTGGTCGGCTGGTTCTTGGTGGTCTGCTGAGCTTCAGGCATCGTTCTTCCTTTTCGCTTGAGGGGTGCTGACATCGGTACAGACGCAGGTGCCGAGGAATCCTCACGCGGTTTCGCAGAATATTTCTGAGAACTTCGGAACGAGGGGTTCGGCGGACGCGCCCGATCCACTTCGTCTGGAGTCTGTTCACATCTCTCCTGGTGACATACGATGTGATCATGGCAAGGGAAGATGATCGATTCGACATCGTCACCCTCGTCGTGCGCGCCAGGGAAGGCGATATCGAGGCCTTCGAAGCGCTCGTCGATCGTTACGAGACGAAGCTGCTCCGGTTCGCCTGGCGCACGCTCGGTGACAAGCAGGATGCCGAGGACGTCGTCCAGGACACGCTCGTGCAGGCGTGGAAATCGCTGACTGCTCTGGCCGAACCGGCCGCTTTCGGCACCTGGATCTACCGGATGGCCTCGAATCGGTGTACGGACGTGCTGCGCCGCAGGATGGCCCGACCGGCGGAGGCGCAGGATCCCGCGGACATGGGCCATCACGCCGATGGGAACGCCTCGGTGGAGAACTCCGTCGAGGCGCGCACGGCGCTGCAGCATTTCTCGCAGGTGATCCAGACGCTTTCGTCCGAGCAGCGTGTAACCTGGGTGCTCCACCAGTTGGAAGGACTCAGCTACTCCGAGGTGGCCACTACCCTGGGAATCAGCGAGGGCAGCGTGCGCGGCCGCATCCACCGGGCCCGCGTCGCCATTGCCGAGGGGATGGAAGGATGGATATGAGCGGCCCAAACGACGGTTCCGGTGATCTGCCGGATCCCGGGGAGGTCGAGCTCGAATGGAACTCCGACTCCCATCTGCGTGGCGTCATCGATGAGTACATGGACAGCTTCGAACCCGGCCCGGACGACACGGCTGGGGTGCGCGAACGGATCCTGAAGATCGTGCGCGAGGACATCCGCCGCGGTCCCGCGACCCGACTGACCACCGAGCGCGGGAATCCCTTTGCGATCGCAGACGCCTCGGTGCGCTCGATCGTCCGCGACGCCGTCGACGCGGTCGACGGCATCCGTGCCCGCAGCGTCGAGGTGACACCGGCGGGGGAGCCGCAGGGCTCTGCCGCGGAGGTGTCCCTGACCGTGGCCATGCGTGCGGGCGTATCTTTCACTCCCACCGCCGAGGTGGTCCGCACCAAAGTGGCCGAAGCGCTGGTCTCCCAGCTGGGGATCCCAGCGACCACCATCGATATCGTCGCCGAGGATGTGTATGTTGACTGAACAGACTGCCGATGGGGACTTCGACGAGACGGCGATCTCCCAGCGTCTGACCGATTCCGTGACCGGAGTCGACGGAGTCACCGCCCTGGCTCCGAGCCTGCGCTACATCGTCGCCACCGCGACGGCGCGAGTGCTGCGACGATCCGGTGGAGTGCCGGTCGGCGTCGATGTCTCCCGGAAGGCCGGGGGAGTGCGGGTGCGTGTCGACGCCCACCTCGATGACAGCCGCCCCGTCACCGAGATCGTCGATGAGATCTTCGCCGTCATCGAGGTCGATCTCGTCGCCGGCACCGAGGAGCCTCTCGGCGAACTCGAGATCGACCTCCGCGTCGTCACCCGCGGACACTGAGCCGCCTCGGCCGCGGACACTGAGCCGCGTCTGCCGTGGACGCTGCATCGCGAACGCCGCTGAAGAGGTGCCACGACGCGAAACGGCCCCCTCCTCGGCTCGCGGTCCCGCTGTCAGGCAGGACGCGAACTTCGGAGAGGGCCGCTTCGGTGTGCGGTGAGGCTCAGGCTGCGGTCTTCTTCGATCGACCGGTGATGAGTCCCCAGATGACGAGGACGATCAGCGAACCGCCGATGGCGCACAGCCAAGTGGAGAGCGAGAAGAACTTGTCCATCTCCGCGCCGAAGACGGCGCCGCCGATCCACCCGCCGACCATCGCGCCGATGACGCCGAGGATGAGTGTGGCGATCCAGCCGCCGCCTTGCTTACCGGGCAGGATGGCCTTGGCAATGGCTCCGGCGATGAGTCCGAGGATCAGATATGCGATGAAACCCATGGTGCTCACGTCCCTTCAGTGTTCGGTAACCGGCCTTGTCGGTCGGTTCTGTTTCCAATGGTAGAGCCGTTTCTCGAACTGCGAGACGTCCGACTCTCATTCTTTATGACATTGGTACGGACGCAGCCGCGGGCGAATCCTCACGCCGTCGTTCGGTGAGCACGGACACACCGCGGCTGCAGCCGCGGGCGAAATCCTCACGCAGCCGATTCGCCAGTGACCCTGTGACACCGCTGGATGGCTCTGCGGGTGCGGCAGTTTAGACTGGGGGCCATGACCGACAGCGCAGACACTCGCCGACAACTGCTCGACCTCATCGACGAACTCGCCGTGGTTCGCGGCAAGGTGACCCTCTCATCGGGCAAGGAAGCCGATTACTATCTGGATCTGCGTCGGGTCACTCTCGACCATCGTTCGGCCCCGCTCGTCGGCGATGTGATCCTCGATCTCCTCGAGGCCGAAGGCCTGCTCGATTCGATCGACGCCGTCGGCGGACTGACGATGGGGGCCGACCCCGTCGGCACGGCGGTCATGCACCGCTCGGTCCTGCGCGACCGGCCCTTGGACTCCTTCGTCGTTCGCAAGGAGGCGAAGAAGCACGGCATGTCCCGCCGGGTCGAAGGCCCCGATGTCAGCGGCAGGCGCGTCATCGCCGTCGAGGACACCTCGACGACCGGTGGTTCCGTGCTCACCGCGGTCGAGGCGCTCAAGGAGGCCGGCGCCGAGGTGGTCGCCGTGGCCGTGGTCATGGATCGCAACACGGGTGCGAAGGAGAAGGTCGAGGCGACGGGGATCCCGTACCTCACCGCCCTGACCACGGGCGACCTCGGACTGGAATGACCGTCTCCCACCTGCGGCCGAGGCCCCGATTCCCGGTGCTCCGAAGCGCTGATCTGCCCCATCGATCATCAGCTGGGACTCGACTGGCAATTCTGTCGAAATCCGGGCGCTGGTTTGAAACAGGTTGGTCCATTCAACACGATAGATGAGACACTCCCACAGTATTGCTCCAAGTAACGGATAAGGATGACGCGTGCTCACACTGAAAGAGATTTCCCTGCGCAAGGGGAAGCGGACGTATCTGGACGAGGTGAGTTTCACCGCGAAGGCAGGACGGGTCACCGCGATCGTCGGGACCCGATCGGCGGGCCGGACCGAGCTGGTGCGTGTCATCATGGGTCTGATCTCGGCCGACGAGGGCAGCATCGAACTCGAGGACTTCGAACTCGACTTCGGTGACCGCCAGAACTTCGGCTATCTGCCCGCCGAGCGCGGCGGGTACCCGAACATGCGCGTGATCGACCAGATCGTCTATCTCGCTCGCCTGCACGGCATCACCCTCGGCGCGGCCGAACGCAATGCGCTCACCCTGCTGTCCCACCTCGAGCTCGCCGATCGCGGCTACGCCCCGCTGAAGAACCTGTCCGGCACGGAGATCGCCCGCGTCGACATCGCCGCCACTCTGGCTGCCGATCCCGACGTCGTCGTCATCGACGATGCGTTCTCCGGCCTCGACGCCCAGTCGACACGGCTCGTGATGTCGCTGCTGCGGGCTCACGCGTCCTCGGGCGTGCCCGTCGTCATCGCCACCGATGACTGGGAGGCGGCGCAGGCCTATGCCGATGACGTCGTTCTCATCAGCCAGGGCAAGGTCGCGGCCGCGGGCAGCGTCGAGAAGCTGCGCGGTGCCGCGAAGTACCGGGTCGAACTCGACAACGCCGAGGCGGCCGCCCAGGCCCTGAAGTCCCGTCGAGACGTCAGCGACGTCTCCGTCGTCGATCGCCGGGACAATGTCATCAGCTTCCGTGCCGAGGACGCGAAGTCCGCCGCGGCGACCGTCGCGACACTCGACGGTGTGAAGAGCTTCGAGAGTGTCCGTCCGACACTGGCCGAGCAGTATAAGGAGGCCCTGTAATGGCGCGCAAGGACAAGGGTTCGGAAGACGAAACCCCCGAACCGGTCGTGTCGAAGGGCACCGCCGGCGAGGGCATCGACGACCTCGGCATCCCCAGCGATGACGAGATCGAGCCCACCGAGGATGCGAAGTCAGGCGTTGACGCGAAGTCCGGCGCGGACGCCGAGTCCGACGTCGCTGACGCCGCGGACGACGGCACCGCCTCGGCGGATGAAGTCTCCGGTGCCGACGATGCTGCGGCCGTGGAGGTCAACGATCCCGGCGCCGAGGTGGCTGCGGGCGAGGACTCGGGCGATGACCTCGGTTTCGTCGAGGTTCCCGCCGAACTCGCTGAGGACACCCCTGCTCCGGAGGAGCTGCCGGAGACCGGTCTGGTCTCGGAGTTCGTCGACGTCGGCAAGCGCCAGGCCTCGTGGCTAGTGTCGAACCGGGAGAGCTCGACCGCGCTGCGCAGTCCCTATTTCCTCGTCACCGGGGCCGTGATCATCCTCGGCATCCTCGCCGCGATCATCGCCGGTCTGGTCGGGGCCTCCGACAAGACCTCGGGCACACCGAGCATGGCCATGGTCGGTGTGGGCGAGCAGGCCGCGATGTACGAACAGCAGCTCGGCGTGAAGATCACCGATGCCGAGGATGCCGAATCCGCGGAGAAGCTCGTCCGCGAGGGCAAGGTCGACGCCGCCTTCATCCAGGATCCGAGCGGTCAGGGTCAGCCGACGATCATCGCCTTGGACAAGCAGCCCGAGGCGCTGCTGGAGAAGCTCGCTCCGGAGACCAAGGCCACCCTGCTCAATGCTCCCGCGGTCGAGGACACCATCGCGACGCCGGTGCTGTGGGGAATGGTCGCCTTCTCCCTGCTGGTCATCGCCACTCTCGGCACCGCGCTGTATCAGAACCTGCGCTTGGAGAAGCGCAACCGGATCACGGAGATCATCGCGGCCACGATCCCGCCCCGCGCCTCGGCGTCAGGCAGGATCACGGGAACCATCTCCCTCGTCGTCGTCCACCTCGTCGTGGCCGCCGTCATCGCCGAGCTGGGACTCTCGCTCTCGGGCAAGACCGAGCTGGCCTTCGATATGCTGCCGGGGCTCGGTTGGTTCGCCCTCGCCCTGCTGTTCACGGCGTGGTCGGTCTTCGCGCTCCTCGTGTGGGCGTCGACTGTGGTCGGGGCGAAGGCGCGCACGACCTTCCTCGCGATCATCGGCGTGATCACCGTCGCCGGCCTCTTCGCGCCGATGTTCGTCGGTGCCACGGGCATGGTCGCGAAAGTCCTGTCGTGGGTGCCGTTCACCTCGCCGCTGGGCATCGCCGGTCGCTTCTTCGCCGGTCAGGCCGAATGGTGGGAGGGACTCGTCGCCGCCGCGATCGCCGCGGTGCTCGCCTTCATCCTCCACTCTCTGGCCGGAGGGGCCTACGTCCGTTCGGTGCTCACCGGCGGAGGCCGCAAGGGCAAGAAGGTGAAGATGAGCAAACGTGCGAAGAAGGTCGCCGCCGGTTCGGCAGCTGCGAAGAAGCCCGACTCGGCCGATGCCGAGGCCGCGGACACCAACGCGGATGACGACGACACCGACGCCACCGACACCGAGGTGAAGGCCGCGAAGGACGATGACGCGAGTGCCGCCTCGGCGAAGTCGACTGCGAAGCCGAAGAGGGACGCTGCGGCGTCCAAGGACGCTGCGGCGACTGAGGACGACGAGTCGGCGGACAATTCCGACGACAAGCCGTGACAGACGGCGCGCAGCCGCAGGTGGGGGTCGGTCCGTGGACCGGCCCCTGGCCTGTCGGTGAGCACTTCGATCCCGAGCTGCTGCGCGAGGGCGATCGGCGCAACGTCGTCGATCGCTACCGCTACTGGAAGCACGATGCGATCGTGGCCGATCTCGATACGACTCGGCATGACTTCCACGTCGGGGTCGAGAACTGGCAGCACGATCTCAACATCGGCTCCGTCGTGCGCACCGCGAACGCCTTCAACGCCGCCGCCGTGCACATCGTCGGCCGGCGTCGGTGGAACCGGCGCGGCGCGATGGTCACGGACAAGTACCAGCACATCATCCACCACCCGAGCGTCGACGACCTGCTGCAGTGGTGCGCGGAGAACGATGTGCCGCTCATCGGCATCGACAACTTTCCGGATTCCGTGCCGCTGGAGACTTATGACCTGCCGAAGAGCTGCCTTCTCCTGTTCGGCCAGGAAGGCCCGGGACTGAGCGAGGCGGCACACGAGGCGAGCACCGCGGTGCTGTCGATCGCGCAATACGGTTCGACCAGGTCGATGAACGCAGCGGCGGCTGCAGCGATCACGATGCACTCGTGGGTCCGCCGCCACGTCTACGGCCAGCCCGTCGGCTGACACTCTGGTTCCATGCGGCCGTTGCCGCACGTTGCAGCGGCCGGCCCACTGCCCCTCAGCCGACTGCGTTGCGCCTCAACCGCTCTCCCGCCCGCATTCCGCTGGTCTGCTTTGTCCCGCGTGATCCGGCGGACGATCCGTGCTGATTCTGCCACCGGAAATCGGCACAGATCGTCCGCCGGATGCTCAGGGACGCTCGGCTTGGAACGTCCACCCGCGGCAAGCAGCCGGTCAGTTCAGATCGCGTGAGATGACAGTGCAGGTCCCTTGAGACAGATAACCGCCGAGGCGGCACGATGGTGATCGTGCCGCCTCGGCGGTGGTGTGCCCCGGCACTCCCACTTCAGGGGATCGGGGCACGTGCCCGTGTGAGGCGCCTCTCGTGAGGCGTTCCGGGCGGGGCCGGGTGTACCGGGCGGGGACAGGCCCCGACAGCGGTACTCGACCTCAGCTGAGGTCGGCGGCCTGGGGTTCGATGAGTCCGCCGATCTCGGCAAGCTCGGCGGTCAGCGAATCTGCGTCGTCGAAGGTGCGAGTCATGACGGTCAGGCGCTTGGCATAGTGGCCGATGGGATATTCCATGGTCATACCGATGCCGCCGTGCATCTGGATCGACTCCTGGCTGATGTTGCGAGCCGACTGGTCGATGACGATCTTCGAGGCGATGACATCGCGGTGGCGGTCCTTCTCGGCTCCGGCCGCTTCCGAGGTCACAGCCAGACGTGAGTACAGGGCCATGCTTCGGGCGTACTCGAGTTCCGCGTAGAGGTCGGACGCGCGGTGCTGCAGCGCCTGGTTCGCGCCGATCGGGGCACCGAACTGCTCGCGGGTCTTGAGGTACTCGGCCGTCATCGTCAGTGAGGCCTCCATCGCTCCGACCGCCTCGGCGATGATCGCGGCATTGCCGGTGTCGATCACCTCGGCGAGGACCTCACTGGCATCACCGCTGGCCAATCGCTGGGCGGGAGCATTGTCGAACTTCACGCTTGCGCTGCCGAGGCCATCGGCCTGGCGGTGCGCGGCCCGGATGACGCCGGTGGCATCGGCGGCGACGAGGAACAGTCCGAGTTCCCCGTTCTCGACGGCGGTGACGATGAAGTGATCGGCGACGTCGCCGCCGAGCACGGAGTTCTTCTCGCCGGTGATCGTCACGGAGCCCTCGGCTGCGCTGGTGGCGCTCGTCTCGGGGGACTCGAGCGCGTAGCGGGAGTTCGGTTCGAGGGCCGCGAGGGCGAGGAAGGTCTGGCCTTCGCAGACTCCGGGCAGGATCTCCTGCTTCTGCTCCTCACTGCCGCCGAGCACGATCGCGTTCGCTCCGAGCACCGCGGTGGCGAGGAAGGGTTCGAGTACGAGGGAGCGGCCGAATGCCTCGGCGACGACGGCCACCTCGTTGAAGGTCATTCCGGCGCCGCCGTAGTTTTCCGGCACGGCGAGCCCGACCAGGCCCATTTCCGCGAACTGCTGCCAGTGCTCGCGGGAGATGCCCTCATCGCTGCGGAGGATCTCCTCGCGCTTGGCGGTGTCGTATTCGCTGCGCAGGTACTTGCTCAGTGTGCTGGCGAGTTCTTGCTGAATGTCGTTGAGTTCAAGATCCATTGTTGTCCTCTTCTTGAGTGTCCTGAGTTCGGGGAGCCTCAGAGGCCGAGCAGTGCCTTCGAGATGATTCCGCGCTGCACCTCGGACGAACCGCCGTAGATGGTGACCTTGCGGGTGTTGAAATAGGCGGGGAGTGCGTCCACGGCGCCGAGCGGAAGGTCGCTCAGACCCTCACCCTGGACGCGGTCGGACACGAAGTCGAGGCCCTGCGGTCCGAGGACGTCGACGAGGAGTTCGCTGATGTCCTCCTGCAGCTGTGAGCCCTTGAGCTTGAGCACCGAGGAACGCGGATCCGGCTTGTCGGAGCCTGCGGCCTGGGTCGAGAGGATCCGCAGCTGGGTCATCTCGAGCGCCGTGAGTTCGGCTTCGATCCTGGTCAGGCGGGCAGAGAAGAGCGGATCGTCGAGCAGGGTGCCTCGGGCGGTCTTCGTGACTGCCGCATAGGCCTTGGCCCGGGCCAGGTTGACCTTCGAGGAGCCGATGCGGGCAATGCCGGTGCGCTCATTGCCGAGGAGGAACTTCGCGTAGGTCCAGCCCTTGTTCTCCTCGCCGACGAGGTTCTCGGCCGGGACCTCGACATTGTCGAAGAAGACCTCGTTGACTTCGTGGCCACCGTCGATGAGCTGGATCGGGCGGACGGTGACTCCGGGGGACTTCATGTCGATGAGCAGGAACGAGATGCCGGCCTGCTTCTTCACCGTCGAGTCGGTGCGGACGAGGTTGAAGATCCAGTCGCCGTACTGTCCCAGGGTCGTCCAGGTCTTCTGACCGTTGACGATGTATTTGTCGCCGTCACGCACGGCCGTGGTCTTGAGCGAGGCGAGGTCCGAGCCTGCGTTGGGTTCGGAGAAGCCCTGCGACCACCAGATGTCGATATTGGCGGTGGCCGGCAGGAAGCGCTCCTTGATCTCCTGTGAGCCGAAGGTGGCGATGACCGGGCCGACCATCGAGACGTTGAACGGCAGCGGCTGAGGCACGCAGGCGAGCTGCATCTCTTCGAGCCAGATGTGGCGCTGCACGGGAGTCCAGTCCTGACCGCCCCACTCGACGGGCCAGTTGGGAACCGCATAGCCGTGCTGATTGAGGACGCGCTGCGATGCGACCATGTCGTCCTTGGTCAGTTCCTGGCCGGTGGCGACCTTGAAGCGGAGTTCCTCGGGGATCTCAGTGCGATAGAACTGACGCATCTGCTGCGCGAACTCGCGCTCTTCCGCATTCAGTAGGGTGTCCATGCGAACTCCTTATAGATCGTTCGGTAACTTTCTTTCAATGGTACGTGGCGGTGTCCGGGCTCACAAGTGGAAAACGGCGGAGTTCCTCGCCGAGGCGGCCCTCCGGTGGGATCGGAGGTTGATGTCACAATCGCCTAACTTTATTTCAGAGATGTATTACTGCACCTATCTCGAGTGGTAATACTGATCGAGGAATTCCATTGGTGATTCCAAGATGTGAGCTTCTCCGGATTGAACCCCGCGCCGCTGGGCTCCGCATTCCCCGCTGCAGAAGATCCCCAGGGGTACGGAAAGCTGAGTGACGTGTCAGACAGGACCACGCATATCCCCCCGGTCGAACCGTCGCGTCGGCTCTTCGGCTATGAGTCCGAGCTCTCGACGGTCGTCGACGCGATCTCAGGGCAGAGGTATCTGGGTGCACTCCTCATCGGCGCTGCGGGCATCGGGAAGACCGCGCTGGTGAATGCTTCGCTCTCTCGTCTCGACCCCGATCTTGCGGTCACCCGCCTGCGCGGCTCGGAGAACGCGCGGGTCCGGAACCTCGGAATCTTCGAAATCCTGCTGTCGCGGGAGGGCATCGACACAGACCTTCCACCCGGTCGAGCGCTGTCGGTGATCGGTGATCTGTTCGAGCGCAGAGCAGCGAGCGGGCGCTCTCTGGTCGTCGTTGACAAAGCCGATCTCGTCGACGATCATTCCCTCGCAGTGCTGGCCCAACTGACGGATGCACGCAGGATCAAACTCGTCGCCGCCGCCGAATCCGCCCGTCCGCCGGTCGATCTCATCGCCGGACTGTGGCTGTCGGGAAGCATTGTCAGGATCGATCTGGACGGTATCGACGAGGCGGATGCGGCTGCGATGATCAACAGCACCGGACTCTCGGAGACCGAGACGAGATCGGTCTCGGAGCTGACTGCACTCGCCCACGGCAATCCTCGGCTGCTCGAGAGGCTGCTGTTCGGGCGGAACCGGACCAGCGGGGTCGAAACCGCGATCGCCCGGGTCGATCAGTCCAGCCGCGAGGTCATCGAAACCGTCGCTCTCATCGAAGCGGTTCCCTATAACGTGCTCGTCGGGTTCACCACTCCGCAGACGATCGACTCCTTGGCGGAGGACGGTCTGCTCTCGATTTCGAAGGGTCGAGGGGGAACGGTGAGCATGCACGAACCTGTCACGGCTGAGAACGTCCGAGCCATGGTCCCTCCCTCTCGCAGCCTCGAGCTGCTCACCCGGTTTGATGCCGGAGCGGATCTTTCGGCACTTCACGGCAGGACGCTCTTCGGCTACGCCGCGTGGTCGATCTCCTTGGGCCGGGTGCCGACTCCCAAACAGGTTCTGGATGCCGCCGGTTGGGCAAACGCGCGGGGCAGATACCGCGAAGCCGCAGAGATCATCCGCACCAGCGGCTATCGCGGTCCCGAACTCGACCTCGAGCACGCTCGCAGCGAATGGGGAGCCGGCCGTCTCAGGCAGGCCCGGGAGATCGTCGACCCGCTTGTCTCCGAGGCGTGTCTGAATCCGGACACCTCAGTACAGGAGTATCTGTCCCGTCTCGCCT
Organism: Brevibacterium sp. GP-SGM9; assembly: GCF_047300845.1. NCBI lineage: Bacteria > Bacillati > Actinomycetota > Actinomycetes > Micrococcales > Brevibacteriaceae > Brevibacterium > Brevibacterium sp. GP-SGM9. The sequence goes on from NZ_CP178563.1 coordinate 2,879,633, forward strand.
CGATGGAACTGAGGCTGATGGACCCAAGGAAGCCCGAGGATCTGCGGCTGGACTGGGTCCGGGACACGCTTTCGCTGCCGATCGACGTCGGTCGGCTCGATGCGACGCGCGCCAGGTTCGACCTCAAAGGAGGTCGTATCGCCGCTGCCTGCGCGCTGGCGGAGAGCGTCTATCTCAACCATGCGAGCTCGGTGCGCCACCGTCTGCGCGCATGTGCGTTCCTCGGCGTGGCAGAAGTGATGTCCGGGCGGATCGAACTGGGACTGAGCTATATCGCGCAGGCCCGGCTGATGTTCGGACTTCCCGGGCCCGAATCGTTCGAACGGGAAGATGCCATCCCGCAGTTCTTCGTGGCGAATTTCATCGCCGGCAACTGGGCCCAGGCGCGAACGGCAATGGATGAACTGACCTCCAGTCGGCGGCTGACCAGGCTTACGAACGCGCTCATCGACCTGCGCACCGGAAACGCGGCGAAAGCCCACGGCATCCTCGGCGAACTCAATCTCGGTGCCGACCCCTGCGACATCGTCGATATTGTGGGAATGGCCAGGTCGGCACTGTCTCTCTCCGCTGTGCTGACAGACCAGCGGACGGAGGTCGTCTCGATCGCTGTCGACGAGGAGGCCGAAGCCAGTCGGCATTCGTGGTGGGCGTCCTTCGAAGCCCGACTCTTCGATCTGCAGGCACTGGCGCAGACGTCGCCGGGGCCGGCAGCCCCGCAACTCTATGAGCTCGGGGCCTGGGCAGAAGACCACGGTGCGCACACCCTTGCCTGCCTGGCCTGGCTCGAGGCCGGTCGACTCGGGCACGAACAGGCCATCGGCAGATTGTCCGCGTCGGCCGGCAAGGTCGACGGCTCCCTCGGTCGCCTGCTGCGCGCCGTGGCACATGCCTTCAGCGCTGACGATCTGCAGGCGCTCATCACCGCGGCCCGAGAGGCGCTGATCCTCGGCGCGGTCGTGCTCTGCGCCCAGCTGTCCGGCGAGGCCCGAAAACGCGCCGTTGCTTCAGGTGATGCTGCCGCCACCAAGGAAGCCCGGATCCTGCTGGGCCGCAGCCGGCGCGTGCTCGACTTCGATGCCGACGGGAAACGGTTCCACGCGAATCTGGGCGAGCTCGAGCAGTCGATCATCACGGGCATCGTCGAGGGCCGAACGAGCGCAGAGATCGGAGAAGAGCTGCACCTGTCGACCCGAACCGTCGAATGGCACCTCGGTCGCCTCTACCGTCGTGTGCATGTGGCTAATCGGCAGGAGCTGCGAGAGGTGGTGACGGAATGGCTGAAGATCTGACCACATCATCGGGCGAGAGCATCCGAGACGGCACGACGATCTTCGGACGTATGGCGGAACTCGGACTGATCCGGGAATCTCTGCGCTGCTCGGAATGCTCCGGCATCCTCATCGAAGGTGAGATCGGCGTCGGCAAGACCCTTCTGGCGAGAACGGCCTTCGAGGACGGAAGCGACGGAATCTGGATCCGCGGGGACCGCGTGCACCAGAACACCGAGTTCGGCGTCTTCGGTCTGCTCATCGACCTCGACGGTGCCCCGTCCACACTGCTGGGACGAATCGTGTCTCGGCTCACCTCGACTCGAACCTCGCAGGCGGTCTTCGTCGACGATGCCCACCTGCTCGATTCCCGTTCGCAGGAGGTCCTGACCGACTTGGCCAGCGTCGGCTCGATCAGGCTCGTCGCGATGTCGCGGTCCAATCCCGAGAGTGGGGTCATGCCATTCTCGACTCTGGTCGAAGACCGTGTGCTCCAGCATCTCGTCCTCGGCCCTCTGCCGCGTGAGGACTATCGGTCGATGATCGAACACCGCCTCGGTCACATCGTGTCTCAAGCCGTGGTCGACATCGTCGACTTCCATTCGAAGCGCAATCCGGGAAAGCTCATCGAACTCCTCGAATACACCGCACGACGATCGCGCTTCCTCATGCGCCGAGGAGTGTGGATCCTCGACGGATACGACACCGACTACGATGCGCGTGCCCGCGACTACGCACGGATCGGTCTCGCCGACCACTCGTCGCAGGAGACGGAGGCCCTCGAGTTGGTCGTCCTCGCGGGGGAGGTGGAGCTGGCGACACTGCTCGAGGCGGGGCTCGGGGAAGCCGCGGATGCCCTCGTGGCCGCCGGTGAACTGAAGATCGACGCGCATAGACCCCATATCTATGAGGCAGTGGAGAACCACACCTCGGACACAATCAGGTACACGACCCCGACAGGTCGGAGTCGAGAGTGGTTCGACTTCATCGACTCCAGCGGAGATGCACCTGCGGAGTGGTCGCAGGTGGTCAGGGCCGAGTGGGGACTGATCTGCGGAGCGGAAGTCAGCGAGTCGAGGACCATCGACGCCGCACTGATCGCCGCTCGCCTCGGAGACTGGCATCGGGCAATGCGGCTGATCGCGGAGATCCCGACGGAGAAGATGAGTCCGCACGAGCTGCTCTCGGTCGCTCTGCTCTACTGCGGCTGCAATAAGATTCCCCTCGGACTCGACATCGTGGCCCATGCGGTTCGCACCGCATGCTGTGCTCCGCTGGTCGTCGATGCCCTCGTGGTCTGGATGAACCGCGCTTCCGCCTCCATGTCTCCGGCCCTGCGGCTTGCGGACTTCCGCACCGCTCTCAATCGCCTGCACGAGGAAGGTGACGGACACCCCGGAGGGGGAGTGGACGCAGCGTTCGGACTCGAGTTCCTCGACCGAGTCGCTGTCGTCGTAGCCGAAGAACGACCGATCACCGTGGACGTCTTCGACGGACTCACTCCCGAGAGCGGGGCCACGGGCAGCTTCCATCTGCTCGACACGATGCTGCACGCGACCGACATGCTCGATTCGGGACGCACCTTGGAAGCACTCGCGTTCCTCGAATCAGCTCAAGCCGATTTCAGCAACGAAAGCACAGGGTCACTTCACCTGGCCATGCTGCAGGGGCGCACACTTCTGCAGCTGGGACGAATCGCTGAGGCGAGAGAGCTGATGACGGCACTGTCGACGCATGACATCGCGTACCTGTCAGCCCGGTCCGGGCCGATCGACCTGCTGTGGGCGCAGACTCACCTGTTCGAGGGCAATCTGCCGGGGGCGATGAAGGCGCTTCGCGCCGCGATAGAATCGCTCACCTATTGGAACTTGGGCACGCAGCTGGCCATCGCGTTGGCGGAGGCCGAATACGCGGTCTCTCGTGTCGGATCCGCTGCTGACGCCGACGAGCTGCACGCCCGCTTCGACGAGCTACCCGTCACAGCCCTCTACCACGAATATCGTCGAGCCCTCGTGCTGAGAACCACGGCACGAGCGATACGAACAGGGGAGACCCGGTACGAGCACGAGCTGCGCCGGATGCTGAAAGAAGCCGAAGCCGATGGGGCAGCGGCGATCGTCGTGCTCATCCGACTGCACCTCTTTCTGCACTTCGATGAGATCGCGCCTGAGGCGATGTGTGAAGCGGCCGCGCACGGAACCGGTCGCGAGTTCGACATCGTCGGCCGCCTCGGCGCTGCATTGCGTGATCATGATCGTGCAGTCTTGACGTCTCTTGCGGGCGAATACGGAGCGTCGATGCCCGACCTGGCGGGTAAGTGCATCGCTCTGGCCGCGCGATTCGGAGCCGGCCACAGCAGCGGACCGGGCAGGCAGAACATAGGACTGACCGCACGGGAGAAGCAGATCAGCGCGCTCATCGTCGCGGGCCGATCGAACGCGGAGATCGCGTCGGAGCTGGGGTTGCGGGTACGCACGGTCGAAGGCCATACCTACCGACTGTTCCGCAAGCTCGGCGTCGAACGCAGAGAACAGGTCGCCGCGGCGATGCGGGACACCGAAGGACGAATGCGCGCCTGAGGCCGAACCGAGTACCCGCAGTTGCGGGGTTTCGTGCACAGATGAGTACGTACTGCACGGCTCCAGTGGTGACCGAGTGGTGACTGAGTAGTGACCTCAAGGGGACTCCCGTGTCGGCCACCTGGTTCCGGACGGCTCCCGACAAGCACCATCGATGTATGGACATCAACCTTCAGCCTCCTCTGCGAACCATTCCCCGCGCTGCACGCACGGCAGCGTCCGTCCCCGGACCGGGGATCATTCTCCGAATGATCTCCCCGGACTCCCTGACGGGAGGTGGATCATGCGCCAGGTGATCCGTCGCAAGGAACTCGGCGACCTCCGCTCCCTCCTCGACAGGCACTGCACCGCAGCACTCACCGGCGGAATCGGAACCGGCCGTCGTTCCCTCCTGCGGGCGCTCGAATCGGAGTGGGAGGGAACGGCCATCCGGGTCGCGACGAGCCCGCTCGACGAGGAGACTCCCTTCTCCGGGATCGGCGGTCTGCTCGCTGCCGTCAGCGCCTCCGCCGACGGACTCTCGGATCCGGCGGAGCTCTCCGCCGATGAGATCGTGCCGAGCATCATGGCGGCTCTCCGCTCGATCCTGGGAGCAGAGGACACGCTCATCCTCATACCCAATGCCGACGAGATGGACAGGGACTCGCAGCGGGTGCTCGGGCAGGTCCTCCGCCGTCTGAAGACCGGACGCCTGCATATCGTCATCACTGCACGGTCGATCGACGATGACGGCCCGTTCGCCTCGGTGCCGGAGATCGCACTCGGGGAGCTGAACATCGCCGAACTCATCGAGCTTGCCCGCGACCTTGCGCTCGCCCGCTTCGGACACATGAAGATCGCCGAAGAAGCAGCCCAGATCGCCGCCCACGCCGCGGCAGGCCGGCCCTTGGCAGTCAGCCACATCCTCGAGGAGATGGCGCCGAGTGAGATGCGCGGTGAGATCGCATTAACGATCCCGGTGCGAGTGGGACCGGCCAGCCGTCCGATGATCGCCGACTACGTCGAGGGGCTGACGCCCGATGCCGATGCGCTGCTCAGATGCCTGTCCCTGTCCCCGCTGACACCTCTGCGGCCCCTGGCCAGGAGGATGCCCGGGTTCTGGGAAGCTGTCGACGAGTTGGAGTCGCGCGGGACGATCGAACGCCGGGGAGCCTTTCTGCGGATACCGCACGGATTCGTCCGCGCCATGGTGCAGCAGTCGATGGGGGTGAGCGAGCGCCGCAGAACCCATCTCGCACTGGTCGAGGACTGTGCCGACACCTGGCCGCAGGTCGAGGCGTGGCACGTCTCGTTCGTCGATCCGGGTGAGGAGACCGCGCAGCATCTGGCGGCGCACGCTCTCGGGCTGGTTCGAAGCGAACTTACCGCCGCCGGCGTCGAATTCGCCGAACGCGCCATCCGGGTCTGCAACGATCTCGAAGAGCTGCGCGGTCAGCTGGTCGAGATCGCCGAGACACTGTCCGATCACGGGCAGTTCGCCTTCTCCCGTCGCTATGTGCGGATCGCCTCCCGATCGAACCGGGCAGCGGTCGTCGTCCGCGCTCGGGCCCTCGAAGTCCGCAACGTCTTCCTGGAGACGCAGACACTGCCTTCTTCGCTGTTCATGTCGTGGAGCAGGGACGAATCGGAGCAGGCGCCCGCCGAAGTGGCGCGCCTGCAGCTGACTCTCGCACTCTGCCACTGTGAACGAGGCGAATTCCCCCGAGCGCGGGAGCTCCTGGCGCTCGCCGAAGCCACCGGCGAGCACTTTCGCGCAGGGGAACAGCAGCTTGCTCAGGCGGTTCGCATCCTGCTCGACAGCAACAGCGGGCAAGACGGATCGGCACTCGCCGGATTCGCGAGCCTGCAGAGACACCAGGATTCGATCAGACCGAGCTTCGGACTCGCCGTCGCCACCGGGCTGATGCTCACCGAACACTATGAGGCCGCTGCGGCTGTACTCGACCATATCGGTGAGACGAGCGCTGTGAACCGAGTCTGGAGGCGACAGGTGGACTGCGTCCGCGCAGACCTGGAAGTGCGCCTCGGCCGCGTCAGCCAAGCCGTCGACATCGTCGACAGGATCATCGCGGAATCGACCGCTGACAAGAGCAGAGGGCTCGCCGTCATCCGTCGGGACCGGACTCTGCTGCTGCACGCCTGGAAGCTGCTGCTGACCGGGCGCGCCGGAGAAGCGGGACCGATCGAAGAACAGACCGCGGCCCTGGCTTCGGCGACGACCAATCACCGCCTGCTGGCCGAACTCAATGCGCTTCAGGGCAGATACCTGTTGCGCACCGACTGTCCGGCCGAAGCCCTCGGACACCTTCGGCGCTGCGAACAGCTCTCCTCGGTTGTGACCAATCCGAACGTGCGTCGAGTCGACGGCGACCTCATCGAGGCGTTGGTGAGTGTCGGCAGACGGGAACATGCGACTCTTCTGCTGCAGAAGCTGCGCGACCGCGCAAAGACATGCCCTTCTCGGTGGACCGAACTGGTCGTCGGCCGGAGCGAAGCACTCCTGGCCGCCGGTGATACCGCCACCGATCTCTTCGGGCGAGCACTGCGGCAGGCCGGCTCCACCGAATTCGTTTTCGAGAAGGCAGTCACTCATGCTGCTTTCGCATCGAGGCTCACCGACAACGGCTCGCAGTTGAGAGCGCGCGAACAGAGGCTCGCGGCTGCAGCACTGCTTCGCGAAGTCGGGGCCGGTCGACTCGCCGAACATCTCCGCACCGGGCAGATCGTCGAAGAGCCTCAGTCACCGACGAAGCCCGAGCTGCCACGCCTCGGCGAACTCAGCGATGAGGAGCTCAAGGTCGTCGAGCTGGTCCGGGCCGGACTGAAGAACCGGGAGATCTCCGAACGGATCTTCGTCTCGCTGCGCACCGTCGAACTCCGGCTCACAGCTGTCTACCGCAAGCTCGACGTCGGTTCGCGAACCGAACTCGTGTCCCGTTTGGCGGGCAACCCGCGTCTCGCCGCCGTCTGAGCACCGGCGGAGGAGGAATTCTCTGAGCGGCATACCGCACGGCCGTCGCGGATGACCGCAGTCCCTTCTCCGCAAGCGGCGGGGCAGTCACCAAACCCCCATAACGTGAAGTCGACGCATTCCGCAGTTGGAATCGCTGCATCGTCGGCTCTCACCGACGATGCCCGGCAGCCACAACGACTGGGCCGGATCAGTCGAGCATGGGAGATCACGATGACTGTGTCAGAACATCCGAATCCACTCACCCGCACGGGCGCCGTGGGTGCGGCCCCGCCAGCCACGGTGAACTCCGGCGCGACACGGGCGGCGCGGCTGGCAACGCGGATCTGGAGGGGCAAGGCCAGATTCCAACTGGTCTTCGACATCGCGACATGGGCTCTTGCCGGATTAATCGCTTCGGCCGCCATGGGCACAGGTGCCGTCGGCGCAGTCGAATTCGCCTCCGCAGCCACGGTCGCAGTGATTCTGCAGCTGCTCCTCGGTCTGCTCATCGGTCTCTACCGCAGCCGCTACCACTACGGCAGCTTCGCCGAATACGGCGGCATCGCCATCATCGCTCTGATCATCGCGTGCGGTTTGATGGCTGTCACCTTGGGGGATTCTCCGTTCGTTCTGCTCACCGTGTTCTCCGCCGTCATCTTCATGACCGGCAGCCGCTACCTCGTCCGCTGGTCCCACCAGATCGCAACGCGCCCGCTGCAGGGTGAGCGAGTGCTCGTCGTCGGTGCCGGTGCCGCTGCCGAGTCCCTCATTCGACAGATGCTCTCCGGCCCTGATGGCGCCTATCTTCCTGTCGGGCTCATCGATGATGACCCGCACAAACGCCATTTGAGTATCCACGGGGTTCGTGTCCGTGGGACGAGTGAGGACATCGCCGAGGTGGCCAGATGGCTCAATGTCGCCGGAGTCATCGTCGCGATCGCCGATTCCCAAGCGGAGTTCCTGCAGACCTGCCGTGATCGACTGCAGCCGACAGGAAAATGGCTGAGAACGATTCCTCCGCTGGCAGAGATGGTCACTCGAAAGGTCGAGATCGGCGATATCCGCGATATCAAGGTCGAAGACCTCATCGGCCGTGCCCCGGTGCACACCGATCTGGCAGAGATCGCCGAGAAGGTGGCCGGCAAGCGTGTGCTCGTCACCGGAGCAGGGGGATCGATCGGCAGCGAACTCTGCCGGCAGCTCTTCGCTCTCCACCCTGAGAGTCTCGTCATGCTCGATCGGGATGAGACCGCGCTGCATGGAGTCGAACTCACGCTCTATGGTTCGGCGCTGCTGATGTCGCCGAATACCGTGCTCGCCGACATCCGCGACCGGAGCGCACTTGACCATATCTTCGCCGAGGCGAAGCCGGAGATCGTCTTCCACGCGGCCGCACTCAAGCATCTGCCGATGCTGCAGCGGTTCCCTGAGGAGGCCTGGAAGACGAATGTCCATGGCACTCTCAACGTCCTCGAAGCCGCGCATGCTGTCGGAGTCGAAACCTTCGTCAACATCTCGACGGACAAAGCCGCCGCACCGACGAGTGAACTGGGCCGGAGCAAGCGGATCGCCGAACGACTGGTCAGCGGATTCGCAGCGAAGTCGCCGGGCACATATCTCTCGGTCCGCTTCGGCAACGTCCTCGGTTCGCGCGGATCGGTGCTCCTGTCGTTTCAGGAGCAGATCAGACAGGGCGGTCCGATCACGGTCACCGATCCGGAGGTCCGACGCTTCTTCATGACGATCCCGGAGGCCTGCCAGCTGGTGCTGCAGGCGGCGACGATCGGCGAAGACGGCTACGTCATGGTTCTCGACATGGGCGAACCGGTGCGCATCGTCGACATCGCGCGCAGCCTGGTCGCGATGTCGAATCAGAATACCGAGATCGTCTATACGGGGCTGCGCGAAGGCGAGAAGCTCGATGAGGAGCTCTTCGGAGACTACGAAGGCACCGTCATCCGCATCCACGACAAGATCAGCCGGGTCGAAGCGCCGGAGCTCTCCCCTGCCGATCTGCCCGTGGACATGGCTGAGAGAAGTGTCATCGACGAGTTCTGCAATCGGAGCTGCCGCAGTCAGCCGGAACTCGGTCATCAAGTGGACCGCAGAGAACCCGTCGGCGGGTCCGCCCTCCTGCCGGAACCGGCCACATTGATTTCGGACGAGGTCAGGCCATGACCATCTTAGACGCAGCACCGATGACGCCGCAGACCGCACCGGAGCCTCAGCCTGTTCCGGCTGCCAGCCGGATCCTGCTGTCGGGCCCCGACGTCGGGGACCTCGAAGAGGAATTCCTGTTGCGCGCGTTTCGCAGCGGCTGGATAGCACCTGTCGGTCCGGACCTCGAAGCGTTCGAGACCGAGCTTGCGGCAAGAGTCGGAGTCTCTTATGCGGTTGGGCTCTCATCCGGCACGGCGGCACTCCACCTCGGCCTTCTCGGTCTCGGAGTGCGACCGGGAGACCTGGTGGTCACGTCGACGATGACATTCGCCGCAACGGCGAACGCCATCACCTATTGCGGAGCCGAACCAGTATTCGTCGACTGCTCCTCGGACGGAAACATGGATCCGGCACAGCTGCACCGGGCTTTGAAGAACTCGATACGAGGGAGGAGGAAGCCGGCGGCAATCGTCCCGGTCGACCTGCTCGGACGGCCTGCCGACTACGACCGGATCCTGCCGATCGCGGCCGAATTCGACGTCCCCGTCCTCGTCGACGCCGCAGAATCGCTGGGATCCCGCTATGGAGCTGCCACCTGCGGCAGCTTCGGAGACGCCGCGATCGTGTCATTCAACGGCAACAAGATCATGACCACCTCGGGTGGTGGAGCACTGCTCACCGACGATTCCCGCTTGGCAGAATACGCCCGCTTCCTCTCGACCCAGGCCCGGGAGCCGGTGGCCCACTACGAACACCGGGAGATCGGGTTCAACTATCGGCTGAGCAATCTGCTCGCCGCTCTCGGACGGGCGCAGCTGACCCGGCTCGACGCAATGGTCGATCGTCGCCGAGAGATCCGTCGACGCTACAGCGACACAATCGCTGCCGTTCAGGGGGTTTCTGTGTTCGGCAACGACAACGACCACCGCGACAATGCCTGGCTGACGGCGATCCTCGTGGACGAGCGTCGGACCGGATTCAGTGCAGCCGAGCTGGGAGCCTGGCTGGCCGAACACGATATCGAAACCCGACCGCTGTGGAAGCCGATGCACTTGCAGCCGGTCTTCGCCGAGGCACCGATGTACGGCGGAGAGATCTCCGAACGCATCTTCTCCACCGGCCTCAACCTGCCGAGCGGATCGACGATGACCGATGCCGACATCGATCGTGTCATTTCCATTGTGACTGCGTACTTCGAGCTTCGAGGCGCAGCCGTCGATGGAGCTGCACCGTGACCCAGTTCCGTGGCAGACGGTCCCACACTCGACTTCCCCAACGCGCCAACGCAACCTGACACAGATACTGGAAGAGGAGAAGGGAAACCTCATGTTGTCCACAGCCCGCCGATTCGCGGCTCAGATGCTGCCGAACGGAGTCTCACCGTCAGTCGTCGAAGAGGTCTATTCGACTCTGAACAATCCCGCATCCCGTTCATCCTCTGAAGCATTGGAACAGATCGCGCACCATGCTCGCACTCATGTGCCCTTCTATCAGAACGTGAAGGGCGAGGGTTTCGAGTCGCTGCCGGTGGTCACAAAACCGATGATGGTGGCGGACCGTTCTCAGTTCTTCGATGAGAGGGTGAGTGCTGACAACCTAGCAAGCCGTTATTCGTCAGGGACTTCTGGTGTACTCTACGATTCCTATTTCGATGCCGACCGGATCTCTCATCACAGAGCCGAAATGGTGGCTGCTTTTCGATTCCTCGGCGCCGACCCGTTTGCTCCGACCCTCCACGGCACGACATGGTTCGACGTTTCGGCCACATCCAAGCTGGTGTATTTCCTACAAGGCAAGCGGATGTACAGCGGAGAGCACGATGAGCGGAGCATTCGGGGGATCGCTCGATGGCTGAAGCGCCGACGCGGCACCATCGTCGTTGCGCTGTGCTCCTATCTGGATGCGCTCTTCGAGGGCTTTCGCAGGTACGACATCGAGTTCGCAGAAGGAGTCATCGGCGCAGTGCTCGGAATCGGTGAGCCCGCTACCAGCTCAGTGAACGAACTCATCCGCACCCAAGCAGGAGTTGATCTCGCTATGAGGTACTCCAATACCGAGAATGGGATCTTCGGAATCTCGGACGGCGCGCTGACCCGTTATCGGCTCAACACTGCGACCTTCCATTTCGAGATCCTGGACCTGGACTCGGACCGCCCGGCACCGCCGGGCGGAATCGGACGAATTGTGGTCACTGACCTGTTCAATCGTGCTTCGCCCTATATCCGGTATGACACAGGCGACATCGGGCGGTTCGGTGTCGATGACGCCGGTGCGACGATTCCCGGCATACTGCAGGAGCTCGGTGGGCGCAATCGGGATTTCTGCATCGGTGGTACCGCAGAGGCGCCTCAGAGGATCCTGCATATGGGAATGATGGAACGTGCTGACCAGGTCCAGGAGATCCGACAGTTCCAGCTTCGTCAGAACGATATCGGGACGTTTACCTGGGTGCTCAATGCGCCCCGATCCGCAACCCTCGAGTTCCGTCTTCGCAGCATCCTCGACGACTGCGTCGGAGACATCGTGCGCTGTGACTTCATCTATGATTCGCAGCAACTCGTCGTCGGGTCCGGTAAGCGTCAGAGCTTCGTCAACGAAATTCCCAATCCAGAGCGTCTGTTCAGGGCCCGATCACTCAACTGAACTGGTAGGAGTCACCGGAACCCTTCCCGCGACTCGAATGCTTTCGTATTTCGCCGAGACAACGCCGGGCTCATAGCGACTCCACTCGAGCCCGACGTCTCTGCCCATGGCCTGGGCCAGACAGTACAGCGGGACATCGGCTCCGGCGAGATGCACGAACGGATACCCTCCGCCGAAGCGCGGATTGATGTCGATGACAGTGCTGCGTCCCTCCTCGTCGAGGAACATGTCGACATCGATGAGTCCGGTGAGCCCAGCCGCTTCCGCGATGAGAGCCGAATTCGCGGCGAACGGGGCAGGATCCACCGTCACCGCTTTGTCCGTCTCGCCCGCTCTCATCCGCAGCTTGCGTCGGGCAAGGACAGCCGCGAGGCCACCGGGGGCATGAAGCGCACCGACGATATCGACACCGTGTTCAGTGCCGGAGAGCCTGGGTTGGACCACGACGTCGTCGGCAGTCGGCTCACCGCCCGATTTCGCAGGTGCGGAGAGCAGCGATTCGGCCACAGCTTCTTCTGCCCGACCAGCGGGCACGATTGCGAGACCAGACGAGCCGCTGCCGAAACGGTGTTTGACGACGACGTCATCGGTACACGATGCAAGTGCCGACAGTCCTGGGCCGTCTCCGCCGGTGACCGTCGGGGCAGTTCGCACGCCGATCGCGGTGAGCATCTGCGCCATCCGCAACTTGTCGACGCAGCCGCGCTGCCATTCGGCGGACACACCGGGGACGAGCACTCCTGACTGTCGCATTCGGTCCGCGAGGTCCGTATTCACGTGGAGATGAAGGAGCTCATAGTCGTTGACGGAGATGAACAGCTGCGGTTCGAGGTCGGCGATGAGATCCAACAGGGCGGTCTCATAAGCAGGGTCCGAGTACTTCGGCATGATTGTGCCGATGTCGCCGTAAGTCGCGGACGAACTCGTTGTGTCGTTCTCAGTCACGACCACTCGACCGTCGATCTCGAGTGTGTCGAAGGCCTGCCGGAACCAATCGATGAGATACAGGCGGCGGCCGGCGGAGCCGATCACGACTGTGGCTGGAATCGACGTCATGTGGTCCTCCTGCAATCGCTCAGCGCAGTGCGAGCTCTGGGCGTATGTCTCCTCGGAGCGAAGAAAACTGCACCTTGGAACGGCCGTCGTCGGCCTGGTACTCAGAAGCCTATCCGCCTCTGAGACAACGAACCAGGATCCGCTCCGCTCCAGACCCGTTCAAGCGGGTCACCGCAGGGTCACTGCGGGTCACCGCAGGCTCATGTGGAGCCCCGGTCCGATCTCCTTCCGTGCCGGTAGCGTGAAACCCGAAATGCCGAGCTTTCCGAGCTGGTCAGAACGGTGCAGAAGAGTCTTTGAGAGCTCGCCGGTGTCGTCGGTCGCAATCATCGACAGCAGTCCTGCGCGCAATGGTTCCGCAGTGTGAAAGGACAGGTTCATGGGCAAGTTCGAAGTGGATCCGCTGTCGGCGGTTGCTGCTGACGCAAAGGTGACGACGCAGAGTACGGAGGAGCAGTGACACTTCAGACGTTCCATGTGCTCGCTGTCTGCACCGGCAACATCTGTCGGTCGCGCATCGCAGAGCTGGTGCTCGCAAAGAGATTCGCCGACGTCTCCGAGATCCGTCTGCGGTCGGCCGGGACACGGGCCGCCTCGGGGTGGCTGATTCCGGAGGAGGTGCGAGAGATCGCCGGTTACATGGGCGTCGAGGAGATCCGTACCCGTCGCACGAAGCAGGTGAGCGAGCAGGTTCTCGGCGATGCCGACCTCGTCCTCGTAATGACACGGGATCATAGGCGGGAAATGGTCGAACTCAATCCGCGAATCATCCGCAGAACCTTCACGATCCGTGAACTCGCCAGCCTCGCAGCGGTGACTCGCGACGCCGACATCATCAGCGAAGGCGGCGGGCCAACAGCAGACAGGGCCGCGCGCCTGCGCGCCGCAGTCGGAGCAGCCGCAAGGCGACGCAGCCGGCGCCGGTCACCGAAACAGGTCACGGTTGACGATGTCATCGATCCCTACGGCTGCGATCGTGACACCTACGCCCGATCGGCGCTCCAGCTCGCTCCCGCGGTCGAAGGGGTCGCGGCTCTGTTCCAAAGGGCGCTCAACCTCGGGGAGGGAGAATGATGGGCAAGATCGATCCGACGACGCCGAGCCGACGGCGAGGTCACCCGACCGTGGTATGCCGGAGGCGGCCGTATGACACGGTGAAGCGGACGATCGATGTCTGTGCCAGTGCGCTCGGCATCATTGTGACGGCACCGGTGCAAGCGGGGGTCGCTGTGGTCGTCCTCGCCGTGCACGGTCGGCCGGTGGTCTTCCGCCAGCCTCGTCCGGGGCGAGGGGAGGAGATCTTCGAGATCCTCAAGTTCCGGACCATGCTCCATCCGGACGACAAGCATGTCACCGACGGCCAGCGCCTGACCCGGCTCGGACGGTTTCTGCGGGCTTCGAGTCTCGATGAGCTGCCCTCGCTGTGGAACGTTCTCCGGGGCGATATGAGCCTCGTCGGACCGCGACCGCTGCGGGTCGAATATCTCGAGCGCTATACGCCGGAGCAATCGCGACGGCACGAGACTCTGCCGGGAATCACCGGCCTGGCACAGGTGCGAGGCCGCAATGAGCTCGACTGGGATGACAAGTTCCGCCTCGATGTGGAGTACGTCGACCGCCGGTGCCTGCGTCTCGACCTGCACATTCTGCTGCAGACGGTGCAGACCGTGCTGGCCAGACAGGGCATCAACAAAGGCGGATTCGATACGATGCCGACGTTCACCGGAGAGAAGGACCCCGGCGATGAACGTACGTGACCGATTCAGCGGCGCCAAGCTCGCCGCCGCGGTGCTGGTCGCATCGCAGGTGTTGGCCGCCGGCGGCGCCGTGGCAGTGAACCTGCTGGCCGCTTTCGTGCTCAGCCCCGCCGGGCGCGGTGATCTCGCATTCGCACTGCAGCTTGCGTACTTTCTCTCGGTCTTTGCGATCATGGGCCTCGAACGCCCCTTCATCGCGGCACGGTCCGGGGGATTCGGCACCGAGTACCGAGTCTTCTCCAAAATGGTGACACCGGGAACTCTCTGCATCCTGCCGGTCGTGGTCCTTGCCGCCATGTTCTCGCCATTCAGCACCGACTGGCTGTGGCTGGGCGTCATTGCGATCGCCGGCTATGTCGCACTCAATTCCTTGGTGCGGGCACTGCGCGTCGCCTATGTCTGCAGCCGTGAGTGGAAATGGTTCACGGTCAATGCGGTCGCCACTCAGGTCATCATCGTCATCGGTGCCATGTTGCTGGTGCTCTTCAAAGTGGACGATCCGGTGCTGTGGATGTGGGCCTACGCCGCCTCGGCGCTGCCGGCCGTGGCGCTGCTGTTCCTCGTGCCCAAGTCGTGGAAGCCCGCGGCCCCGTCGCGGGCGGAGAGTCGGGGACTGCGCCGCCGCGGCCTGGTCCTGCTGCCCTCGGATTTCAGCAACACTGCAATGCTTCGCTCGGATCGACTGCTGCTGCCCATGCTGAGCAGTTCGGCGGCGCTCGGCCTCTACGTCACCGTGGCCACTGTCCTGGAGATGGCCACCTGGCCGGTGCAGCAGTGGGTGGATGCCTCCCTGCGCAGCTGGTCGACGTCGTTCGCATCGCGTCCGCTCCCCGTCGTCAGGCTCATCGGCGGAAGCCTCCTCCTGCTCGCCGTCTTCGCCGGGCTGCTCGGGACCGCAGCCTGGGCCATGATCCTCTTCGTCCTCCCGGAGTCCTACCTTCCGGCGACTACTGTGATCATTCCCCTCGCAGTGTCTGCCATCGTATTCGGCCTCACACGTGTCCAACAGGGACTGCTCATCGCCGCGGACGCGCCGGGAACCGTGTCGATCGTTGAGATCATCGGCACCGCAGCCTCGCTGCTGGCCTACCTCGCTCTGATTCCGCCCTTCGGGATGCTCGGCGCGGCCTACGGATCGATCATCGGCTACAGCGTCTGCGCTGCGGCCGGTGCGATCGCCCTTGCCAGAGTGTTACGCAGCAGACGTGAGTCAATGATGCGAGCACAACCACCGGACTGCGAGCCGGGTGGTGCGGTAAGCGACGCAGAGACACCCGCGCTGATGGCGGCGACCGAGGAGTCTGCCCCCGAGACGACCGACCGATTCACAGACGAGACGAGGAAATGAACCCATGGACATCCTGATGATCGCTCATTTCACCGGCGGTGGACGCCACCCCAATGACCGTTTCGACGCCTTGGCGAGCATACTCGCCCGGCGTGGAGCGCAGGTGGAACTCGTCACTTCGTCTTTCCATCACCTGTCGAAGTCGCAGCGGGACCTCACTCTCATCCGGAACCCGCAGTATCTGACGACGTACCTGGCTGAACCGGACTACCGCGGCAATGTGTCCATCGGACGTCTGCGCAGCCATCGTGTGCTGGCCAAGAGACTCGGCGAGTATCTGCAACAGCGCAGAGTCCCTGATGTCGTCTACTGTGCCGTCCCCTCTCTCGAGGTCGCGCAGGTCGCCGCCGAGTTTGCCGAACGGCACGGAGTACGATTCGTCATCGATGTCCAGGACCTGTGGCCAGAGGCCTTCGAAATGGTGCTCAGACCGCAGTGGGCAGGTCGTCCTCTGTTCGCGCCTCTGCGCCGAACGGCCGAACGGATCTACCGGGCAGCCGACGCAGTGATCACCGTCTCCGAGACCTATTCGAGCCGAGTCGCCGATGCACGCGGGGACGAATCAGCAGTGAGCACCGTCTACCTGGGAACGGATCTCAGCCGCTTCGACCGATTCACAACAGAGCGACCGAGCGACGACGGATACGTCGAACTCGCCTATATCGGGACCCTGGGCCACAGCTATGATCTGCCCACCGTCTTCGGTGCTGTCCGCAGGCTGAACCACGATGGCATCCCCATGCGGCTGCACGTCATGGGCACCGGGCCGTTCGAAAGCCAATGGAGGCGTGAAATGGCCGATCTGCCGGACGAAGTCATCTTCTACGGACGACTCGAATTCCCGGAGATGGTTGCCCGCCTGCGCGGCTGCGATATTGCGATGAATCCCATTGTCGCCGGGGCCGCACAGTCCATTACCAACAAGATCGGTGACTACGCGGCGGCAGGCCTGCCCGTGGTCAATTCTCAGGAATGCGAAGAATACCGCGACCTCCTCGAGGACTACGGTGCCGGCATCAGCTGTGATCCGAGCATCGAATCCATGTCCCATGCCCTGGTGGAGATGGCGACCGACAGGCAGCTGGCCGAACGCGGACGCGGATCCCGCCGCATGGCCGAAGAACGGTTCGACCGTGCCGTGACCTATGAACGACTGGGTGAGGTGGTCCTCGATGCCAGCTGAACTCGCACACCCCAGCCTGCTCCACCGGAGCAGAGCCGTGAGCCCAACAGACAACCATCAGAATCCCTTCAATGGAAAAGGCCGATCATGAGCGTTCAGCGTTATCTCACAATTCTCCGCGAGCGGTGGGTTGCCGCATTGTCGACGGTTCTTCTAGTTTTGGCCGCCGTCGGTGGGGTGACTGCACTGCAGCCGCCGACCTACGCGGCATCGGCGAACGTCTTCGTGCGCACGGACCCCGGAAGCTCTGTTGCGGACCGCTCCGCTGCCGCCGACTATGCGCGCCAACAGATCTCCACCTATGCCGACCTGGTGACCACTCCGATCGTCCTCGATCCGGCGATCGACTCGCTTGGACTGACCACCGATGCCGGACAACTCGCGCAACGAGTCTCAGCCACGGTTCCAGAAGACACCCTTCTCATCTCGATCACGGCTCAGGCCGGCGACGCCCGATCCTCGGCAGACCTGGCGAACGCAGTTGCAGCGAGTCTCCGGACGCAGGTGGCGGAGCTCGAAACGGCGAGTGGACCCGCAACCGTCCAACTCACGGTCGTCACCCCCGCCACCGCTCCGAGCAGTCCGGCGTCACCGAACCTGGTGCAGAACTTCGTCCTCGGTCTGCTTGCCGCACTGCTTGCCGGACTCCTCGCTGCTGTGCTGCGAGATCTCCTCGACAACAGAGTCCGCAAGAGCAGCGATGTCGAGGCTCTGACCGATGCAGCGGTCATCGGCACCGTGGCCCGGATGACGGCAGGAGACGACCACACCCTCGTTTCGCAGTACGGAACTGAAGATGATCAGTCCGAGTCCTATCGGGAACTGCGATCCAATCTGCGGTTCCTCGAATTGGGCGAGACGAGTCGCTCACTGCTCGTGACCTCATCGGTGAAAGGAGAGGGGAAGTCGGTGACGTCCATCAACCTCGCTGCCGCGCTCGCCCGTGCCGGCTGCAATGTCCTTCTCGTCGATGCCGACCTGCGGGATCCCTCACTGCACAACTATCTGGGGCTCGAAGGAGGAGCAGGACTGTCAACGGTGCTCATCGGCGATTCCGATCTGGACAATGTGGTTCAGCCCGTGGAACTGCCGAACCTCACTGTCCTGGCCAGCGGTCAGATTCCGCCCAACCCCGCTGAACTCCTCGACAGCGACCAGATGACGGCCTTCCTCGATGAAGCCGCAGCTCGGTATGACGTCGTCATTGTCGACTCAGCTCCGCTACTGGCGGCCACAGACGCTGCCGCGCTCGCCCGGAAGGTATCCGGGACGATCTTCGTTGCCGGCAGCGGAACCGTCCGCCGGACGCAGATGTCGCACGCACTGCGGAAGCTCCAGCTCGTCGATCGGCGCCTCCTCGGCGTAGTGCTCAACGGAATGCCGAAGACCGACAGCACCACCTATTCGCAGATCTACAGAGACGCCTATGCCGCACGGGTCCCGCAGACTGATGAAACGGCAGCGCCACGACGTCGTCTGCGCCGTCGAGCGCGCGCATCGGAACAGCGTGCAGACGTCTCAGCCGTCGAACCGGATGTTCGCGCAGCTGTGGACGAACTGACGGAGAGTCTGCCGGGACGCAGCCGAAGTCGACATTCGGCATCGCACGGGCTGTGGGCTGCCGGCGATGACTGAGCACCTGGTGGTCCATACAGCAGAGAGAGTGGCAGGAGGTGGATGGTCGTGTCCCTGACACTGGTGGAGAAGAAGCTGTCAGCCGATCGCCCCGCTGACTCGGATCCGCCCGTCCATGCTCCGCTCTTCGTCATCGTCTTCACGGCTGCCTGCCTCTTCGTCGTCATCGTTGCTCGTCTGTGGTTCTCGACAGACGCCTCCGTCGTGAACGTCTCCAGCGAGGTGATGTCGATCGTCTCGTTCGTTCATGGAATGACGCTGTTCGTGCTCCTCGGTCGTGACCGCATCACGATGCCCGGCTACTTCATGGCCTCCAGTGCCGCCATCGTCGGGATCAGCGGACTGCTCGTCATCCCTGACCCCTACTTCATCGAAGGAGCCCGCCCCGAGGTCTACCTCAATGCGGCACTGTTCGCCAGCACTCTCACACAGATCGGCATCGGAGCGCTGTGCCTGCGATCAGACTCGACAGGACGCCCAGAGCCGGTGGTGCTGCCGCTGCGAACCGTGCAGTGGGCGCAGGGCACCGGCGCCGTCGTACTCACAGTCGCAGCGGTCCTCGGTGACCGCCTCGAGCCCGTGCTCGACGGGGTCGGGTTCTCAGCCATCCTGCTCATCTGTGTCGCGACGCTGCTGAGCCCGAAGGGTCTGCAGAGTGTGTGGAACATCGTCCTCGTGCTCGGCGCACTCGTGACCTACCCGACGCTGATCATCTCCGGTACGGGCAGACTGCGAGCGATCGCTCTCATCTTGGCCCTCGCCTATGTCTTCTTCCTCCGCTACGGACGGCGCTGGATGAAGACCGTGGGTGTCATCCTCGCGCCCATCCTCTTGGCGGGGTTGGGGGCCTGGAGGAAAGAATACGAGGTGTCATTGAGCGGGGACTACGGCAACGACACCGGACTGTCATCCATGTTCGTGGCCATCGGCAACTTCGGCTCGTTGATCCACGACTCCGAACTGGGACGCCTGCCCACCCTCGGTGCCTCTCTTCTGTCTCCGCTGCGATCCGCGCTGCCCGACGACCTGGTCCCGCATTGGATCCCCGAAGCCATCGGCTATGAACTCGCGGCACTCACCGACCCGGAACTCTACGGGACCGGGTTCTCCACTGTCGCCTCCATCTACGGCGACCTGTGGTGGAACTTCGGCGCACTTGGACTGGTCATCGGGGTCCCGCTGCTCGCTCTGATGCTTGACCGCATCGATATGTGGACGGTCCGCAGCTATCGGAGAGCGGCACAGAGTCCGCGCGACCTGCTGTACTTCGTGTTCTTCGCCTCGCTGCTCGGCGGTGTCGGAGACATCGTCTGGGCAGGATTCCACACTTGGATCGTGCGCATGTACGCCCGGATCGCAGCACTGCTTCTGCTCTGGGCGGTCACGTTCTATTCCCCGGCGCAGATCTTTCCCTCCTACGTGTCCTTCGCAACGCAGGGGCGGCGCACTCCGCCAGGGTGTTCGCTCCCGCGAACTTCGATCCACAGCGAATGAAGGACTGCCCATGACTGTCACCGAGCCCCTCACAATCGCCATCGCCTCCGCCGCCTATCGAGCGCACTATGTGAGCTGGTTCAAGGATGCTCTGGCCTCGCAGGGCATTCGGGGTGAGGTGATCGCGTTGGAGTATCGGTCATCGGCGCCGACGTTGGCAGCAGCAGACTGCGGCGTGATCCTGCCCGCATACAACTCACCGGAGTATCGGAGTGCAGTGCTGGAGTGGGCCCGAAGCGAGTCTCCTGACCTCTTCATCTCGCTCAATGACTATGAACTGCAGATCCTTGCGGATGGTCTTGCCGATGATCTCCGGGAACTCGGATGCACGGTGGCCTCCCTCGGCTCGGCTGCCCAGAAGATCGTCCTCGACAAACGCCTCATGGCTGTGACTCTCCATGACTGTGCCATCCCGACTCCCACGACGTGGCTGGGCAGCGAAGCCGAGCAGGCGATCAGCGCGAACCCCAGCGGCGACTTCGTCGTCAAGCATCGGTTCGGCAGTGGTTCGGCAGGTTTGGGACTCGCCTCCGCGAAGACTCTTCGCGCGGCTGTCGACGAGTCGGCGCAATCCGCGAAGAACCCGGATGGCAGAACGAGTTCGGCCGGTCTCGACGCAGTGATCATCCAAGAACAGTTGCCGGGCAACGAATACGGTGTCGACGGAATCTTTTCGCTGCACGGGACCGGAGAGCTGCGCGGAGTGCTGGCACGCCGCAAGGATCGCATGCGGAACGGAGACACAGACGTCGCCACAACGGTGCCCGCTGAACGATTCGCGGCCTCCCTGGCTGCTCTCGGCAGAGTCCTCACACCGGTTGGTCCCATCGACGTCGATTTCAAAGAGGCAGCCGACGGTGAGCCGCTCATCATCGACGTCAATCCGCGTTTCGGAGGAGGCTACCCGTTCTGTCATCTCGCCGGAGCCGATGTCCCCGCTGACATCGTCAGAACGTTGGTCGGGTGGGACGATGATCCGTCCCTGCTGCGGTGTGAACCCGGACTCACCTCGGCCCGAGGAGACGACTTCATGGTGCTCGGCCGGGCCTGAAGTCTTCGCGGTGCTCGGCTAAGCCGATTCTGACCAGATGTTTCCTCTCAAGCAGTCTTCTGCGGTGCCCCTTCTCCTGACCTGTTCCAAGGACTCACCGTGACGGACGAAGACCGCGGGCGGAAACTCGATGAATGACGACTGATAGGACATGGTGTAGGCGCCCACCCGCTCGAAGACGATCCGATCGCCTTCGCCCAGCAGCGGGGCGTCTTTGAGGACGGTCAGCCGGTCATTCTCCATGCAGGTGAATCCGCAGACCACCTGCTCAGGAGCGGACTCCGTCGATGCCGTTTCAAGACGGAGTCCGAATTCCTTCTCGCGCCGGAACTGCGGATCGATGTCGGTCCGGCTCGCATCGGTGATGACGAAGCGTTGGCCTCCGATCTTCTTCACATCGATCACCTGTGCGTGGAATTCGAAGGGAACGGCAATGAGCGACCCTCCGGGCTCAACGATCAGTCGAGTCTGTTCGACGTCGATCGTGCCATCGAGTTCTTTCCGGATGGCAGACACATACTGACCGAAAGTCGGGCTCCCTCCAGGACTGTTGAAGAACCCACCGCCGATATCGATCCAATCGAGGCGAAGCTGATGAGAGGTGATGACCTCTGCGGCCACCGCCGCTGCGGCGCGGAAGACCTCGAGGCTCTGCGTGCGCGAGTTCCTGTGCATATGGAGGCCGGTGACGTGCACTCCAGCGGACTCCAGTGTGGTGATCGCCTGATCGAGCTCCCCGTTCTCAGCATTGAACCCGAAACGGCTGCTGGTCCCCGCCACGGTGTTCTCTCCGGGGCAGCGGACATCAAGATCCCAGTTCACTCGCAATCCTGCACGCAGCACACGGTCCGACTCTTCCGCCGCCAGTTCGGCCGCCCAGCGGACCTCCCGCTTCGAATCCAGATTGATCACGGTCCCGTGGAGCAGTGCCTGCCGGAGACGATCACGGCCTTTGACCGGACCGTTGAAGACGATCCGGTCAGGTGAGAAACCGACTGCAAGCGCCAATTCGTACTCGGAGTCCGAGACCACTTCGGCCCAGACCCCACGTCTGTGCATGAACGAGAGCAGCCAGGGCAGGGAATTGGTCTTGAACGAGTACGACAGTATGGCGTTCGGCCAGTGACGGTCGAGCGCACGGCGAAAACCGGCGACCTGCTCTTCAAGGACCGGGAGGTCGAGGACATACGACGGTGTCGGCGGCTCATCTGGTCGGACCAGTTGCTTCAGCGCATCAGCCATGCTTCTCTGTTCCTCATCTCCGGGCAGCAGGTGCAGCCACATGGGCACACCTCGCTGCCGACGTTCGGCAATTCTTCAGGGCTCGCAATCGCTGCTGTCGGGGATTGGACCGACCTCGGCATGTGCGTGGTCATCTCCGCGACAGAGGCCAGCGTCCTGGGCAGACGAACCTGGGCAGACGGTCCTGGGCAGACATGAGAACAGCGATAGTGAAGCAGCAGACCACGATCGGCCTCCGCTGATTTCGACGGTACCAGGATGGATGCTCCCCAGCGGTTCGTGCACCCGCATTCCCATGGCGGACTACCGCAGAAGAGGCGTGGCGGGGCACACAATCGTCTGCTGAGCGGGCACATTGGAAGTCCGAGACGGACCGCAGCCGATGGGCTGATGGAGCAGTCGGGTCAGGTTGGGGAGGAGCGGGGGAGTTGAGATGTACGTCGACGAACACGAAGCGGGCTTGATCCGCCAGGCGGAAGGATGGATGGCCATGAGTTCGACCGCTGGGGGTGAGCCGCAGGATCCTCGCCTCAGCCTGGGCGACTTCATCGTCGAACTCGAAGCCTCAGGGGCCGCCCCGGCCGACACCGACCTCTGCCGCCGGCTCTGGACTGAATGTGCCGGTCGTGCTCGTTTCGCCGAGGCGGTCCTCCGCGCCGCTGCTGCCGCAGGGGTCTCCGTGGATCCCGAATCGTCTGTCTTCGCCGATTGGGTCGTCGAGCTCTGTCCGCGGCTGTCACTTGCGCTGGGCTCCGGTGACACAGCGGCGGCTTCGGTGCTCGCTCAACTCAGCGCTGTGTCAGAGACGACCGCTGTTCGGGCGCTGACCGCTGTGGCTGACGACCTCCTCGGCGGGATCGGGATCCACGATCCCGAAGGGGTGCTGATCCGGCTTCGCTCCAGCGGCATCCTCACTCGATCTGAGGATTCGGCGCGGGGGACGCTGCTGCAGGTCCCGACTCTCATCGCGGCCAAGCTGCGACTCGATCTCCGGGCCGAAGTGGGTGCAGCGTCCGTGGTCGCCGCTCTTCTCGAGGTGCTGATCGAGCACATGGAATCCGCAGGCATGGTCGAACCGGAGCTCCTCGGCGACGTGCTGCTTCTGGCCAGGAACGGCGGCCATTGGTCCCAGCTCCTGCGGGTGTGCGAGGCGGTGGGCATACCGATGTTCCTGCTCACTCCGCGGACCGCCTGCACCGTTCTTCGAGTTCTGCCGCTCAAGGCGCGCACCGGCCGGCCCGGCCTTGAGTTCTTCGGGACGCTCGCAGACGACATCACGGCTGATGCCGCGGATGACACCCCGGCTCGGATTCGGGCCGCCGTGATCAGACATACCGGCCCGGGAATGCTGAGGTCACGACTGCCGGGGAAACTCGGGGATTCGGAACCGAACGTGGAAGAGGAGGAAGCGCGTCCGGGTGAGACGACGGTCGACGCCATCGGCACTGTCCGGCAGCTGATCGGGCTGGCCGATTCCGGACGTCACGATGAAGCCGCGGAAATGGGTATTCGCGCCGCAGCGAAGATACGCAGCGTACGCGCACGATCCGTCGTGCGTCTCCTCACCGCGATCGCCCTCCACCACGCAGCTCAACCTCGGCGTGCTCTGTCCGTGCTCAATGAGATCGAGGGCCCCGCCCGAGCCGGCCACGTAGACGGCGACTTTCTTCTGCCGTCGATCATCGCTTGGACCGCCCTCATCGCGGCGGTCAGTGGAGACTATGAGAGGGCCGATGCGCAACTGGCGGAGTCCGATGCCCCGTCGGGGTTCAGCCGCGCAGGTTCCGAAGTGAAACCGGCAGCCACGCATTCGGATGCGCCGCCGACTGTCATCATCGATGAACTGGTGACTCCGCCCCTGCGCATCGCCTCGGCGCTGCGGGCACTGGACCGACTCGATCTTGATCGGGCCGAAGCCGAGTTCGACGCACTCTCCGCCTACCCTGAGATGCGGACGCTGTGGGTCTACCTGCCGTTCATCGCCCGTATCTCGGCAGTCCTGTCCGTGGACGCAGAATCCGGTCTGCTCTTCGTCAACGATGATGCGGAGCGATTCCGCGACAGCGGTGTCCTGTCAGAAGCGGAGAAGGACCTGATCGCACTCGGACGCAGCACGGTCTTCATCGCTCTGGGACAGCTGCGGTGGGCCGAGATCGACCGTGAACGGCTCTCCCCGGCCTGTGACGGCCGTATCGTCCTCGACGTCCGTTCGAAGCTCGTCGCCGGTCGAAACGACGAGGCGATCTCATGCGCGGACACCTGGTTCTATCACCACTCATTGAGTCCGCGCAGCCGGGCTGAGCTCGCTGCCATCAGAGCAGCGGCCAAGCTGCGCCGCGGAGATGAAGATGCGGCACGCAGCGACTTCTCCACGGCAGTGAGCCTGTCGGCGTGGGTGAGTTCAATGCTCCCGCTCGCACTTTTGCCGCTGATTGATCGCAATCGTCTCATCGATCTCACCGCGGACGCACGCGCATGGGCCGAAGCTGCGGCCGAGTTCTCCGGCTCCTTCGATTCGCGCGCGGAGCTCATCTCTCGACTGCGTGCCATCGGTCAGGTCTCCGTGGACGTTGCCACGATGCCGCAGCTCAGTGCGGGCGAGGCTCAGCTCATCGACCTTCTGGGCCGCGGTCTCTCCGTCGCCGAGATCGCAGATGAGCTGCATCAGGTCACCGGAACAGTGAAGAATCGGCTGTCCGCGCTCTATCGCAAATTCGGGGTGTCGAGTCGAGCCGAAGTGCTCAGCCGGGCTCGAGCGTTCGGGTATCTCGCCTGAGCGCGAGAAACGTGCGGCTTCCACGACTCGGACCGTGTCTTGGGTCCGTGTGCCACCCGCCTTCACGCCGTGACGAGATCCCGCCTCCGGAACCCCACCATCCCAGCCCCGACGAAGACCACAGCGATCCCTGCCAACCACAGCACCGCCTCGGCGGAGAGATCCTGGGCCGGATATTGGCCGATATGGGTGAACAGGGACAGATCGAGGACCGCGTCGTCGAGCTGCATCAGCCCGCCGAAGAGCGCGAGCACCGCCGAGGCGCCGAAGACGACCCAACTCAGCCCCATCAGTCGTGGGGCGAATCCGTACAGCAGGTAGGTGAAGCCGAGCAGGGCCCACACCGAGGCGGTCTGCGAGAGATGTCCGAGCACGGTCGGGCCGAGCAGTCCCCAGTCACCCATCGACGAAGCCGCTCCCAACCCCTCGCCCAGACCGGCCAAGAACATCAGCCAGGCTGAACCGAGCAGTGTGACCGCAGCCCACGAACCCAGCCACCCCGGCCGCGAGACCGAGGCGGCGAGCACCGGCTCGGTGTGGAAGCTCTGTTCTTCCGCGCGCAGGCCGCCGGCCGCGATGACCGTATAGACGGCCACGATGATGGCGAAATAGAGCGCCATGTATCCGAGGTAGCCGTCGACGATGCCTGACCTCCCGCCCATGAGAACGAGAATTTCCTTGGGCATCCCGGCTGCGCCCTCGTCCATCGCACCGGTGAACGAACCGAAGATCCCGCCCATCACGAACAGACCCAGTGACCACCACAGCAGTCCCGAACGTTGCAGTCGGAACGCGAGCCCGAGCGGGCCGGTCAGGAGCGGCGAGGCATGGGCACGACCGAGACGCTCGGCCATGATCCCGGCGCCGAGGTCCCGCTTCGTCTGCAGCGTGAGAGCGAGGCCGGCAAGGAGGACGAAGAGCCCGAGCGAGTACAGCAGCGGCCACCAGCGGTCGAGGGTGAATGGTGCAGTCTGCTGCGCCCAACCCAGCGGCGACAGCCACGACAGCCAATCGAGATCCCCACCCACGGAGCCTCCCGAACCCACGGAGCCCCCGCCCGCCACGGCCGACATATCGCCGACTCCGCGGACGACGAAGCTGATCGCCAGCACCGCCCCGGCCATTCCCGAAGCCGCCCTGGAGAAGGCGCTGAGCTGGACGGCCACCGCGGTCACGGCGGCGAACACGCAGCCGAGAACCCCGATTCCGATCGTGAACAGCAGCGTCGAGGACAGCGGTTCCGGGGCGGCCTCGGACAGCTGGAAGGCCACCGCCATGAACCCGCTGACCAGGGCATTCATGATCACGCTCAGGATGAGCGCGGCGATGAGCTGGGTATGCCGCCCGGTGACGTTCGCGCGGACGAGCTCGGCTCGCCCGGACTGCTCCTCCGCGCGAGTGTGCCGCGACACCGTGAGAATCGACATCAGTGCGGCGCCGAGCATGAGGAAGACCCCGTACATGCCGACGATGAAGCGCGGAATCGTCACCTCGTCCATCCCGTACCCCGGCCCCGTGATGAGCGCCATGATGGGATTCTTCGCGAAGACCGTCATCGCCTGCAGCGATTCGGAGTCCATCACCACGGCGATCGCGTTCGCGAAATAGGCGCTGAGAGCGCTCAGACCGAGCACCCACAGCGGCAGCCACAGGCGATCCCGACGCAGCATGAAACGCAGCATCGTGCCCAGCCCCGTCAGACTCCCTACGCCGAGGCGGCCCCGGGGTTCGCGTTTGTGCTTGCCGCGGTGCCCCGGCAGCCGGGCAGGCGCCTGCCCGGCGCTGCGTCCGGAGTAAGGGCTGTCGGCTCGAGCCAGGAGATTCATGACCCCGCCTCGGTTTCAGGGCGGCTGCCGTAGTGGCGCAGCAGGATCTGCTCGAGCGTCGGGGGAGTGGCGGTCAGCGACTCGATGTCATGCTCGCCGAGCGCCCGCATGATCGAAGGAAGCTGCGCGGTCTCGGCGCTGAAGTGCAGCTGCGGCCCCTCCCGCACGAGATCGTGGACCCCGGGCATCGTCGTCAGCGCCGGAATGTCCCGGTCGATCTGCACGGTGATCGTCGTCCGCGACAGATGCCGCAGCTCCGAGAGCGTCCCGGACTCGACGATGCGCCCGGCCCGGATGATCGAAACCCGGTCCGCCAGAGCCTCGACCTGGGCGAGGACGTGGCTGGAGAGCAGCACCGTGCGACCGGCCGCCTTGGCTTCGCGGATGCACTCCTGGAACACGGCGTCCATGAGCGGATCGAGACCGGCCGTCGGCTCGTCGAGGAGGAGCAGTTCGATATCGGAGGCCAGCGCCGAGATCAGCGCCACCTTCTGCCGGTTGCCCTTCGAATAGGTGCGCCCCTTCTTCCGCGGGTCGAGCTCGAAGCGCTCGAGCAGTTCGTCCCGCTTGGCCGTGTCGACCCCGCCGCGCAGCCTCGCGAACAGGTCGATCGCCTCGCCACCGGTCAGTCCCGGCCACAGCTCCACATCGCCGGGCACATAGGCCAGACGCCGATGCAGGGCGACGGCGCGGGCCCAGGGATCCTCGCCGAGGAGGCGTATGCGTCCCGCATCGTGGCGCAGGATTCCCAGCAGGATCCGGATCGTCGTCGACTTGCCCGCCCCGTTGGGGCCGAGGAAGCCGTGGACCTCCCCGCGGGCGACCTCGAGGTCGAGGCCGTCGAGAGCGCGGACCTTCCCATAGGACTTGCCGACCTGGCGCATGGAGATCGCCGAGGCGGTCGAACGGGGGCCGCTCGACGTCGAGGTGTGCGCGGTGTCGGCGTCCTCCGCGACCTTCGCGGCATCGGTTCTGGGCAGTGTGGTCATGGTTCCTCAGCTCCTGCTGCGGTCGTGGATTCAGGGTCGGATTCGGTCTCTGACTCACTGTCGGAATCGGCGGTCTGCTCTGGTACCGAAGCGAGCGCGCCATGCAGGTAGAGATCGAGCAGATGCGGAGCGAGGCGGGTCATCGTGGCGCTGACATCGGCGGTGCCGAGGTTGCTGCGGAGACGGTGATCGAGAATCGAAGGCGCCAAGGCCATGACCGCGATCGTCGCAGCCTGTCCGCGGGTGTCCTCACTCTGCCGGAAAGTGTAGCCGGCGAAGCCGTCGACGATATAGCCCTCGACGAGGTCGACATAGTGATCGAAGTAGCGCTGTCCGTGCTCGCTGGGATCGAGCAGGGACTTCACGAGGTAGTCCACGGCCGTGCTCATCTCGGGGTCGTCGAACATCATCTGCACGGCCATCGTGGCGTAGCCGGCGTTCTGCGCCTTCGACTCCGTGATGGTCTCGAAGACGTGATCGTCACATGCAGTGCGCAGGGCCTCCTTCGAACCGAAGTGGTGGATGACGAGACCGGGGGAGACTCCCGCCGCCGAGGCGATGCCCCGCACCGTGGTCTTCGTGAACCCGTGCTCGGCGAACTCACCGACCGCTGCGGACAGGATCTTCTGCGCCGTCTCGGGGGAGGAGTTGGGGGAACGGCGTGAGGTGGAGTCGGAAGTGGTTGAACGCATGTTTAATATTAAACGCGCGTTTAATGATGGCGTCAATGCCTGCGATCGGAAACTTCGCAAATCGGCGGCGCTTCACCGCGCACCCGAATCCCCGACTTTCACCGCGCACCCGAATCCCCGCCCCGCCATTGCACACCCATTGACATACAACCGGATGGTTGTAGGATGATCGCGTGAAGGTACTTCTCGATGATCAGGCGGATGCGGTGTTCCAGGCATTGGCCGATCGAACCCGGCGCGATATCGTGCGTCGGGTGCTCGTCGAAGCGCTTTCCGTGTCCGAGCTGGCCGCCGAATACGAGATGAGCTTCGCCGCAGTGCAGAAGCACGTCGCCGTGCTCGAGCGCGCAGGTCTGATTTCGAAGCAGCGGGTCGGTCGAGAGCAGAGGGCCCATGCCGAAGTGAGTTCCATCCGCTCCGTGCGAGACATGCTCGACGAACTCGAGGGACTCTGGAGATCCAGGGTCCGGAGGATCGACGCATTGCTGGCCGGAGAGGGCCCCACCACGCTCGGTCGCAGCGAAGCGGCCGACGACAACCGATGAGGAGCAGCTATGCCAGTCACAGAGACCTTCCATGACGAAGCCACACTGACCCTGACCATCGTCGCGGAATTCGCGGCGGACCCCGAGAGGGTGTGGGACGTCTACGCCGACCCGCGTCAGCTCGAGACGATCTGGGGGCCGCCGACCTATCCGGCCACGGTCGTCGACCACAGCCTCGACCCCGGCGGCAGGGTCACCTACTTCATGACCAGCCCGGAGGGAGAGAAGTACTGCGGTCTGTGGGAGGTCGTCTCCGCCGATCGGCCGCGACGACTCGAGTTCCGCGACTACTTCGCCGATGAGAACTTCCAGGTCGTCGAGTCGATGCCCGGCAGCACCTGCATCTACACCTTCGCCCCGACCGAGACTGGGACGCGGGCCACCTACGAGTCGATCTTCGAGTCCGCGGACGGTCTCAAAACCGTCCTCGAGATGGGCGTCATCGAAGGCTCGACGGGAGCGATCAACCAGGTCGACGAGCTGCTCGCCCGAGGCTGAGGCCCGGCAGTCGTCGACACACAGGCGGAGCGTCGAGACCCGAGTGCACGCACGCACAGCGGTCTTGACGCTCCGACTGCGTCTCGAGGCAGGATCAGCGACCCTGCACCGCGCGGGCCGGGGCGGCAGAGCGGACGGGGATGATGAGGATCAGCCCGAGGGCGAGGACGATGAGGATGCCCAAGGTGCCCGCCCGCTGGAAGCCGAAGATCGTGATGGCCAGGGCGAACATCGCCGGACCGAGGAAGCTTACGGCCCGGCCGGTCGTCGCGTAGAGGCCGAAGTTCTCGCCCGCACGTTCTGGCGGGGTGATGCGAGCGAGGAAGGACCGGCTCGAAGCCTGCACCGGACCGACGCAGAAGCTCAGCAGCAGTGCGCAGACCCAGAACACCACGGGATCGGCGCTGAAGAGGATCGGCAGGCCGCCGAGGATGATGATGACCAGCCCCGCGATGATCACCGGCTTCGGACCGAACCGGTCGTCGAAGAGGCCGGCGATCATCGCCCCGGCACCCGCAGCGACGTTCGCGGCCACCCCGAGGACGATGATCTGCGAGGCGGAGAACCCGTAGCTTCCGGCCGCCAATACCCCGGCGAAGGCGAAGATCGCGGCAAGGCCGTCGCGGAAGACGGCCGAGGCGATGAAGAACCGCAGGGTCTGGTGCTCCTCCCTCCACATCCGCACGAGACGACGGATGAGGGCCGCATAGTCAGCCAGGAAGGCCTTCACCGGATGACCCGCCGAGGTGCCCTTGACCTTGGCAGCGGGCGCCGTGATGAGTACGGGAACGGCGAAGAGCGCGAACCAGACGGCCGAGAGCACCGCGACGATGCGGAAGCGCAGGCCGCCTTCGTCGGAGGCCCCGAAGAGGCCGACCTCGGGCTGGATGACGAGGACGAGGAGGATGACGAGGAGCACGAGCCCTCCGGCGTAGCCCATGCCCCAGCCGAACCCGGAGACCTTTCCGACATTGTCCGGATTCGTGATGCGGACCATGATGCCGTTGTAGGACACCTCGGCGAATTCGAAGAAGACGCTGCCGACGGCGATGAGGAGCAGGCCGAGCCACAGGTACTCGGGGGAATCGCGGACGAAGAAGAGCCCGAAGATGGTGAGCACGACGATGGAGGTGTGGACGCCGAGCCAGAGCCGGTGCCGCCCGCCGGCATCGGCGCGGGTGCCGGCGGCGGGAGCGACGAGGGCGATGACGAGTCCGGCCGCGGCAGTCGACCACCCCAGCGCCGAGGACCCGGACTCCTCGGACGAGGCAACCGCCTTCGTCAGATACGGGGCGAAGACGAAGGTGATGATGACGGCGTTGAACGATGCCGATCCCCAGTCCCAGAGCGCCCAATTGAAGATGCGAAGGCGCTCTCCTGGGCGTGGCCGCGTGGGTGAAGTCATGACGCAACTGTATCGAGGACCCGGTTCGTACGGGCCCGAGCACCGCCGGAGACGAGGTGAAAGCTGAGAGAACGCTTGAAGCTGTCTGCTGAATACGGCAGAGTGTGCAGACGGACCACTGTGTCACAGAACCTGCACTCCATGAGAAGGGCGACATGACTGACTCCCGAGCAGACGACCCATCGGCAGCCTCTGCCGATACCGGCTCCTCCGCCGGCCCGACAACAACAGCCGACAACGACACCGACTCCGGTGACACCGACTCCAGCTACCATGAGCAGCTCGTCGTCGGCGACTCCGATCAGGTAGAGCTCCACCTGCCGGACTCGCTGCACATCGGCGAGGGCGATTCGGACGACGCGATCACCGAGAAGCTGCGCCGCCAAGGTGTGCGGGTCGGCCGCGGCATGATCGCCCCGCGAGTGTTCTGGCCGGCACTCATCGTCATCGTCGGCGTCGTCATCCTCGCGGTCACGATCCCCGAGGGCACCGGGACGGTCATCTCGAACATCCAATCCTGGATCGTCGGCGACCTCGGCTGGTACTACATGCTCGTCGTCGGCGTCTTCGTCGCCTTCGCGATCATCGTCGGTCTCTCGAAGTACGGACGCATCCGACTCGGCAAAGACGACGACCGGCCGGATTTCGGAGTCCTGTCGTGGTTCGCGATGCTCTTCGCCGCCGGCATGGGCATCGGCCTCGTCTTCTACGGAGTCGCCGAGCCGCTGACCTATGCCACAACCGGGCCCAAGCCCGGCTGGGCCGGTGGAGAAGTCGAGAACGCGCAGATGGGCATGGCCCAGACGTTCGTCCACTGGGGTCTGCACCCCTGGGCGCTCTACGCCGTGCTCGGCATGGCCCTGGCCTATGCGATCCACCGCCGCGGGCGCCCTCTGTCGATCCGCTGGGCGCTCGAACCCCTCCTCGGCAACAAGGTCAAGGGGTGGGCCGGTGACGCCATCGACGTCATCGCGATCTTCGGCACCGTCTTCGGCATCGCCACGTCCCTCGGCCTCGGAGTCCAGCAGATCTCGGCCGGGCTCAAGCACATCGGCGTCGTCGGCGACTACGACAACGGCTTCCTCATCATCCTCATCGTCATCATCACCTTCCTCGCCACAGCCTCCGTGGTCTCCGGTGTGGGCGCGGGAATCAAGTGGCTCTCGAACATCAACCTCACGATGGCCGGAGTCCTGCTCGTCACGGTCCTCGTGCTCGGGCCGACGCTCTTCCTGTTCCAGAACTTCGTCGAATCACTCGGCGTCTACCTCGCCAACGTGCTCAACATGACCTTCGACATCGGCGCCTACTCCGGCGAGGACGGCGCCGAATGGAACTCGACGTGGACTCTGTTCTACTGGGGCTGGTGGATCTCCTGGGCCCCCTTCGTCGGAGTCTTCATCGCTCGCATCTCCAAGGGCCGCACCGTCCGCGAATTCATCGCTGGCGTGCTCATCGTCCCCTCGGTGGTCGGCTTCTTCTGGTTCTCCGTCCTCGGCGGAACCGGCATCCATCGCCAGCTCTTCGGATCCGGCGACCTCGTCGACCCGGAGGAAGGCGTCGTCGCCGAACGCGTTCTCTTCGATGTCCTCGGTGCGCTGCCGCTCGGATCGATCCTGTCGGTGCTGGCGATCATCCTCGTGGCGATCTTCTTCATCACCTCCTCGGACTCTGGTTCCCTCGTCGTCGACATGCTCGCCTCCGGCGGTCACCCGAACCCGCCGATCTGGTCGCGTGTGCTCTGGGCCCTGCTCGAGGGGGCCATTGCGATCGCCCTGCTCTGGGCCGGGGGTCTCGAGGCCCTGCAGGCGGGATCGCTGATGACAGCGCTGCCGTTCAGCATCGTGCTCATCCTCATCTGCGTGTCCACGCTCAAGGCCTTCGGCATGGAGGCCAAGCGCACGGAGGCGATCGAGCGCGCCGCCCGGTTCCGCCAGGTCGGCGAGCATCTCGCCGATGACTTCGACGAGTACCTCGGCGACAAGGTCGACGAGCGCATCGACTACCGGCTCTCCCGGACCCGCGGATGGGCGGAACGGCAGAAGGCGAAGTCCGGGGCCAGGGGCGAGGAAAGCGGCCAGGGCGCGAAGCGGCCCGGCCGCGGCAAGGACGGCCCGAGCTCCCAGGACTGAGTTCGGCCCTCGCCGAGCCCCGGGCCGGTCGGCGACGCTCGCCGACACCGGGCCCGCCGAGCCGCCTCGGGGAACGCGAAAGCGCCCCGAGGCGGCTCGTTTCTGCCGATCAAACGCCTCGGCGTGGGAATTCGGTGTGCACCGCCGACGGTGCTTCATCTGCCCGCAGGCGACCGAGTAGTCTGGGGGCAACCGCAAGTGCACCATCCCGAGTGAACAAGGAGTTCCTATGCCCATTGCCAGCCCCGACGCATACGCCGAGATGATCGACCGGGCGAAAACCCAGGGCTTCGCCTACCCTGCGATCAACTGCACCTCCTCGCAGACGATCAACGCCGCCATCCGCGGATTCGCCGAAGCCGGTTCCGACGGCATCGTGCAGATCTCGACAGGCGGCGCCGAGTACATGTCCGGTCCGACGATCAAGGACCGTGTCCGCGGTGCGATCGCCTTCTCCGTCTTCGCCGCCGAGGTGGCCAAGAGCTACGAAGTCAACATCGCCCTCCACACCGACCACGCACCCAAGGACGCCGTCGAGGAATGGGTCAGGCCCCTGCTCGCCGCGTCGACCGAACGGGTGCAGAACGGTGGTGAGCCCTACTTCCAGTCGCACATGTGGGACGGATCGGCGGTCCCGCTCGATGAGAACCTCACCCTGGCCGAGGAGCTGCTCGAGCTCTCGACCGCCGCCCACACGATCCTCGAGATCGAGGTCGGCGTCGTCGGCGGCGAGGAGGACGGCGTCGAGAACGAGATCAACGAGAAGCTCTACACCTCCGTCGACGACGGCCTGGCCACTGTCAGGGCCCTGGGCTCCGGCGAGAAGGGCCGTTACCTCACGGCTCTGACCTTCGGAAACGTCCACGGCGTGTACAAGCCCGGCAACGTCAAGCTCCGCCCCGAGCTGCTCGGAGAGATCCAGGCGAAGGTCGGTGCGGAAGTGGGCAAGGACAAGCCCTTCGACCTCGTCTTCCACGGCGGCTCGGGTTCGAGTGCGGAAGAGATCGCCGAGGCGGTCCGGCACGGAGTCGTGAAGATGAACATCGACACCGACACCCAGTACGCCTTCACCCGTCCCGTGGTCGAGCACATGTTCCGAAACTACGACGGGGTGCTCAAGATCGACGGCGAGGTCGGGAACAAGAAGCTCTACGATCCGCGCGCCTTCGGCAAGGCGGCCGAGGCCGGCATGGCGCAGCGCGTCATCGAAGCCTGCGAGAACCTCGGCTCGGCCGGCACCAGCCTGAAGTGAAGTACCACCCAGGTCTCTGACCACAGAGGCCTGTGAAATTCTGACCACAGAGGTCTGTGAGTCTCTGACCACCAAGGTCTGTGAATGGCACGAGGCCCGGGACGCCATTGTCCCGGGCCTCGCAGTCCATTCACCTGCGGCTGAGCCTCAGCCCTCCGGCACCGCCTCGCCGGCCTTGAGCCGTGCGACCCGCTGATCCCAGAAGTCGGCATTGCGGATGCCGAGCTTCTCGGGTTCGAACACCGGATCGAGGCCGTGCTTGACCTGACGTTCGAAGTCACGCAGGAGCTTGAATGCCGGCTGCTGCAGGATGAGGATCGCGATGATGTTCAGCCAGGCCATGAGACCGACGCCGATATCACCGAGCGCCCAGGCGCTGCCGGCGGTCGACATCGCACCGACGGCCACGGCGATGACGATGACGAGCTGCAGGAGCCGCTTCGCCACGGCCAGCACCATGGTGTTCCTGATCTTGCCCAGCAGGTAGACGAGGTTCGTCTCGGCCATGTAGTAGTAGGCAACCATCGTCGTCAGCGCGAACAGGAAGATCGAGATCGCGATGAACGACCCGCCGAATCCGGAGAGCATCGAGTCGAGGCCCGCCTGCGGCCACTTCTCGCCCGGAGTGGCCGCGATGGCCTCGGCCATCTGCCCGCGACCGGTGCCGATGATCGTCTCACCATCGGCGTCGAAGACCTTGTACATGCCGGTCGAGAGGATCATGAACGCGGTCGCCGAGCACACGAACAGAGTGTCGATGTAGACCGAACCGGCCTGCACGAGCCCCTGCTTGGACGGGTGGGAGACCTCCGCGGCCGAGGCCGCATGCGGTCCGGTGCCCTGACCGGCCTCATTGGAGTAGATGCCGCGCTGGACGCCCCACTGGACCGCCATGCCGATGATGCCGCCGAAGGCAGCGTCCTGACCGGCGTCGACGCCGAAGGCGGACTTGAACACGAGCTCGAAGACCGGGATGATCTGATCGGCGTTGACGACGGTGACTGCGATGGCCGCGATGATGTAGATGACGGCCATGAACGGCACCGCCAGAGAGGCGAAGTGCGCGATGCGCTTGATGCCGCCGATGACGATGAAGCCCATGATGATGACCAGAACGATCGCGGTGACCCAGGTCGGCAGGTTCCAAGCATTCTCGACGGCTCCGGAGATCGCATTGGCCTGAATGCCCGGAAGCATGAAGCTCATGGCGATGACGGTGACGGCGGCGAAGACCATGCCGTAGACCTTGAACAGGCCTTTGGCCTTCGTGTGCCGGTAGGCCTTCTCGATGTAGAAGGCCGGACCGCCGCGGTATTCGCCGGTGCGGGGGTCGTGCTCCTTGAACACCTGGCCGAGAGTCGACTCGACATAGGACGTCGAGGCTCCCAGCAGGGCCGAGATCCACATCCACACGACGGCACCCGGTCCGCCGAAGCCGATGGCCGTGGCGACACCGGCGATGTTGCCCACGCCGACGCGTCCGGCCAGGGAGATGGCCAGTGCCTGGAACGAGGACACGCCCTCATTCGAGCTCTTGCCCTTGAACATCTGCGTGAAGATCGCCTTGACCTGACGGATCTGCACGGCCCGAGAGCGGATCGTGAAATAGACGCCTGCACCGAGGCACAGGTAGACGAGAGCGGACGACCAGACCACCCCATTGAGCCAGTCGATGAATGCGGCCACGATTCTCCAATCGTTCGGTGCGACCCGACTCCTGCGGGTCAGCGTGCGGTGCGAAGCTTCTGAAATCCGAGAGATGCTTGGCATTTCTCTGTGATTGACCTCATAAGTCAAACCGATTGTGATCTGTGACGCAAATCGAGCGCGATCGCCGTCGTTTCAGGTTGCGATGTGGTTGCGAAGTGAAGTGGATCATATGGTGCAGTTCACTATTTGGGACAGAATCCGTAAGATGTGGTGCGGATCTCTCCGGGCAAAGACGACACGGAGAGCACTAATGGAAGACAGGAACACAATGAAACGTCGAACTGGTGCAAAGGCCGTGGCAATCGCCGCCGCCGGCGCGTTGCTTCTCTCGGCATGCTCGACCTCGACCACAGGCGAGAACGGCGAAGAGGGCGGTGGTTCCCTGACCGTGGGCACCACGGACAAGGTGGTCGCACTCGATCCGGCCGCGGCCTACGACAACGGAAGCTCGCTCGTCGAACAGCAGGTCTACCCGTACATCCTGGCGTACAAGCCGGGCACGGCCGAGCTCAATCCCTCCATCGCGGAATCGGCCGACTTCTCCGAACCGACCAAATACGAGGTCAAACTCAAAGAGGGCCTGAAGTACGCGAACGGAAACGACCTCACCTCCTCGGACGTGAAGTTCACCTTCGACCGGCAGCTGAAGATCCAGGATCCCAACGGGCCTTCGTCCCTCCTCGGCGGGCTCGATTCGGTGGAGACCCCCGATGATCAGACGGTGATCTTCAACCTCAAGCGCAAGAACGACCAGACCTGGCCGGGAGTCCTCGCCAGCGCGGCCGGCCCGATCGTCGATGAGGACGTGTTCTCACCCG
This sequence comes from Brevibacterium sp. GP-SGM9, assembly GCF_047300845.1. NCBI lineage: Bacteria > Bacillati > Actinomycetota > Actinomycetes > Micrococcales > Brevibacteriaceae > Brevibacterium > Brevibacterium sp. GP-SGM9. Next base: position 2,916,648 of record NZ_CP178563.1, read on the forward strand.
ACGAGGTCACCGAAGACCAGGACATCGTCGACGGCAAGGCCTTCGCCGGTCCCTACACGATCGACGGCTTCAAGTTCAACGAACTGCTCACCTACAAGGCCAACCCGGACTACCAGGGCTACCTGGAGCCGGCGAAGACCGACACGGTGCAGATGAAGTACTACTCGGACGCGAACAACATGAAGCTCGACGTCCAAGAGGGCACGATCGACGTGGCCTGGCGTTCGCTCTCGGCCACCGACATCGAAGACCTCGGCGGCAACGACGACCTCACGGTCCACAAAGGCCCCGGCGGAGAGATCCGCTACATCGTCTACAACATGGACACGATGCCCTTCGGTGCGAAGACCGACGATGCCGACGAGAAGAAGGCGCTCGCCGTCCGTCAAGCCATGGCGGACTCGGTCGATCGTCAGGCGATCGCCTCACAGGTCTATAAGGACACCTTCACCCCGCTGTACTCGCACGTGCCCGACGGACTGCCGGGTGCCGACGAACCGCTCAAGTCCGCCTACGGCGACGGGCAGGGCGGTGCCGATGTCGACAAGGCCAAGAAGGCCCTCGAAGACGCCGGCGTCGAGACTCCGGTCGAACTCAACCTGCAGTACAACCCCGACCACTACGGTCCCTCCTCGGGCGACGAGTACGCCCTGGTCAAGGATCAGCTGGACAAGACGGGACTGTTCAAGGTCAACCTCCAGTCGACCGAATGGGTGCAGTACAGCAAGGACCGCACCGATGACGTCTACCCGATGTATCAGCTGGGCTGGTTCCCGGACTACTCGGATGCTGACAACTACCTGGTGCCGTTCTTCTACGACACCGATGAGACTCCGTCGTTCCTCGCCAACCACTATCGCGACGAGACGATGAACAAGGAGCTCAACGCTCAGTCCTCCATCGCCGACGAAGGCGAACGGGCCGAGGCGCTGAAGAAGATCCAGGGTCAGCTCTCCGAAGAGCTGCCGACCCTGCCGCTGCTGCAGGGCAACCAGATCGCCGTGTCCGGCAAGGATGTCAAGGGCGTCGATGACACCCTCGACCCCGCGTTCCAGTTCCGTCTGGCGCTGCTGAGCAAGTGAGAGCACCACACGACGTCTGAGCGTCGACACGAGGTGCAGGTGAGCCCCAGGGCCACCTGCACCTCGTGGTGCGTCCGCACGCAACGTCGGACCACCTCGGCGCGCGGAACTGAACGAGAACCACCGAAGGAACACATGACTGCAGCAATCAGCGAACCAGGGGCAGAAGCCGCCGAGACCTCGGTCGCGGTGAAGAAGCCCTCGGGAGGCGGACTGGGACGCTACGTCCTCATCCGGTTCCTCCTCATCATTCCCACCATCTTCATTCTCACCACACTCGTCTTCTTCCTCATGCGGATCACCGGTGATCCGATCACCGCCGCCCTGGGTGGACGTCTGACCCAGAGCCAGCTGGCCGAGCGCATCCACGCCGCCGGCTACGACCGGCCGATCCTCATCCAGTACTTCGAATACATGGGCAACCTGCTCAAGGGCGATTTCGGCACGGCCGTCTCCGACGGACAGCCGGTCTCATCCATTCTGCTCAGCTACGGAACCGCGACCATCGAGCTCGTCTTCTACGCCCTCATCGTCGCGTTCATCCTCGGCATTCCGCTGGGCATGCTCGCCGCCTACCACCGTGACAAGGCCCCCGACGCCGCTCTGCGCATCCTCGCGATCCTCGGCTACGCGACCCCGGTGTTCTTCGCGGGCATGATCCTCAAGCTCATCTTCGGCGTCTTCCTGCCGATCCTGCCGGTTGCCGGACGCGGCACCACCCAGACGGAATACATCATGTCCGGAGTGGTCGCACCGACCCGGTTCTACATCATCGACGCGATCCGGATCGGCAATTTCGAGGTCCTGGGTGATGTGCTCGCCCACGCGGTGCTGCCGGCGATCGCCCTCGGAGTGCTCACAGCGGGAGTCTTCCTCCGCCTCGTGCGCACGAATCTCATCGGCACGCTCGGCCAGCAGTACATCGACTCCGGGCGCTCGCGCGGAATCTCCGAGTACCGGCTGGTCACCAAGCACGCCTACCGTCCCGCGCTGATCCCGATCATCACGGTGATGGGCATGCAGATCGCGCTCATGCTCGCCGGTGCCGTGCTCACGGAGACGACGTTCGAATGGAAGGGGCTCGGCTTCAAACTCGCCGAATACCTCACCGCCCGTGACTTCGTCGCGGTTCAGGGAATCGTCGTGTTCCTCGCCGTCATCGTGGCGTTCACGAACTTCCTCGTCGACGTCATCGCCGCCTTCATCGACCCCCGAGTGAGGTACTGATGCCCACCGACGACAACACACCGTCCACACCGTCCACACCGGACATCGCAGCCTCGACTGGTGCGAACGAGAACTTCGCCGAGGCGGCCCCCGGTTCCGGTGTCCCCGCCATCGCCTTCGATGAGAAGGCCAAGAAGTCCTGGTTCTCCCGACTGCCGATCGTCTCGCACCTGCGCCAGTCCGTGGGACTGCAGCGCGGCATGCTCATCACCGGACTGGTGCTCTGCGGCATCGTCCTCATCTGCGCGATCTTCGCCCCGCTCATCGCCCCCTACGGCTACAACCAGCTGGGCACGGCCGAGGGCAACTTCGGCTCGAAGCTTCCGCCCGGCGGCTCCCATATCTGGGGCACGACCGTCGGCGGGTACGACGTCTTCTCCCGCGTGGTCTGGGGTGCGCAGACCGCGGTGGCCGTGATCATCGTGGCCGTGATCATGTCGATCTTCGCCGGAGTCATCCTCGGACTCGTCTCGGGCTACCTCGGCGGTTGGCTCGACCGGATCCTCGTCGTCATCGCCGATGCGGTCTACGCCTTCCCGACCCTGCTGCTCGCGCTCGTCATGTCGATCGCGATCTCCGGCGGGCAGTCGAGCGCCTGGGGCGGCATCGCCGCGGCGGCCTTCTCGATCACCGTGGTCTTCATTCCGCAGTACTTCCGCGTCGTCCGCGCGGAGACCCTGCGGCTCAAGGCCGAGCCCTTCGTCGAATCGGCGATCGTGCTCGGCGCCTCGAAGACGCGGATCATCTCGAAGCACATCTTCCGCAACGCCACGAGGACCCTGCCGCTGATCTTCACACTCAACTCCTCCGAGGCGATTCTGACCTTGGCCGGGCTCGGGTTCCTGGGCTTCGGAATCGAACCCACCTCGGCGTCGGAATGGGGCTATGACCTCAACAAGGCGCTGCCCGATGTGACCAGCGGCGTGTGGTGGACCTCGGTGTTCCCGGGCCTGGCCATCGTGCTCACGGTGCTCGGCATCACCCTGGTCGGCGAGTCGATGAACGACCTCAACGACCCGCGCCTGCGGGTGCGCCGGAAGGCGAAGACGAAGTCCGGCGGTACCGGAGCGAAGACTGCGACGAAGGCGGAGGCCACGGCATGAGCAGGAAGACACAGCACACCACCGCCTCGGCGGCCGGCAGCATCCTCGACATCGACGGACTCGACGTTACCTTCTCCACCGACGGCGGCGACGTCAACGCGGTCAAGGACGTGTCCCTCTCGGTCACCCCCGGCGAGGTGCTCGCGATCGTCGGCGAATCGGGCTCGGGCAAGACCGTGACCGCCCGGTCCATCCTCGGTCTGCTGCCGGAGACCGCGCAGCGTTCCGGTGCGGTCATCGTCTCCGGCAAGGACGTGCTCAGCGTCTCGGCCGATCAGCTGCGGAAGATGCGCGGATCCGATGTCTCGATGGTCTTCCAGGAGCCTTCGACGGCGCTCAACCCCGTCTACACGGTGGGCTGGCAGATCGCCGAGGGCCTGCGCGCCCACCACAGGCGGGCGAGCAAGGCCGAACTCAAGGCCAAGGTCGTTGCGGCCATGCGGCAGGTCGGGATCCCCGATGCCGAAAGCCGCTACGACTACTATCCGCACCAGTTCTCCGGCGGTCAGAAGCAGCGCATCGTCATCGCCATGGCGCTCGCGCTCGGGGCCGAGCTCATCGTCGCCGATGAGCCGACCACGGCCCTCGACGTCACCGTCCAGGCCGAGATCCTCGACCTGCTCCGTGAGCTGCGCGACGAGACGGGCACGGCGATCGTGCTCATCACCCACAACATGGGCGTCGTCGCCGATCTCGCCGACCGCGTGGCCGTGATGTACCGCGGGGACCTCATCGAGGTCTCGCCTGTCGAGCAGCTCTTCAGCGAGCCGAAAGAGCAGTACACCCGTGACCTGCTCGCGGCCGTGCCCCGGCTGGGCTCGACCGTCGCCGGCAGCCGGAAGGCGGCCGCGGCGGGGGAGGTCAGCGCTGTTGCGGACCGCACGGCCGATGGTCGGGCAGGGACCGCCTCGGCGGGGGAGGCCGGCGCTGTTGTGGACCGGGCTGGCGTCGCCGACCGGGCTGAGCGGGAGTCGATCGTCGTCGCTCGGGATCTCGACATCGTCTACCCGGGTGGGATCGGGCGACCGGACTTCCATGCCGTGAAGAAGGTCAGCTTCGACATTCGGGCCGGCGAGGTCTACGGCCTGGTCGGTGAGTCCGGGTCCGGGAAGACCACGATCGGGCGTGCGATCGCGGGTCTGACCAGGGCCAGCGGCGGCAGCCTCACGGTGCTCGGCCATGAGATGGTCGGGTTCAAGGAGCGCAGCTTCGGCAAGATCCGGCGGCGGATCGGGTTCGTCTTCCAGGACCCGGCCGCCTCGTTCAACCCGCACCTGACGATCGGGGAGTGCATCGCGGAGCCCTTCGCGATGCACAAGCGCGATCTCAGTTCGGCGGATCGGTCGAAGCGGGTGCTCGAACTCCTCGACTCGGTGCAGCTGCCCGGGGCCTACGCGGCGCGGTATCCGCATGAGCTCTCGGGCGGGCAGCGGCAGAGGGCTTCACTGGCGCGGGGTCTGGCGCTCGATCCGGAGCTGCTCATCGCCGATGAGCCGACCTCGGCGCTCGATGTCTCCGTGCAGGCGAAGGTGCTCGAGCTGTTCGTCGAGCTGCAGAACCGCTTCGACTTCGCGGCGCTGTTCATCAGCCACGACCTCGCTGTGGTCGATATGCTCTCCGACCGCATCGGCGTGCTCTTCCACGGCGAGCTGCTCGAGGAGGGAACGGGGGAGAAGGTGCTCGGTGCGCCGAGCAACGACTACACGAAGCGGCTCATCGCCTCGCTGCCGGTGCCCGATCCGGCCGAGCAGGCCAAGCGCCGCGAGCTCGCCCGGACTCTCCGCCCCACCGCCGGCTGAGTCTGCGCGGACCACGCCGCCCCAGAACTACCTGACGGGGGCCCAGCCACCTAGCGCGAGGTGGCTGGGCCCCCGTCAGGTAGTTCTGGGGGTGGGGTTCAGGCTTCGGTGTCGGAGATGAAGTCGAGCATTCCGGCCTGGTTGACGGGCAGGGCCAGCAGGCGGTCGAGCTCCGTCTTGGATGGGTCGATGCCGAGGATGCGCAGCGAGTACTGCGTGAAGTCGCGCTCGATGTCATCCGGGGTCAGATCGCCCGTGGGACGGTACCAGAGCGAGAGCGAATTGCAGATGGAGTGGATCGCGCGGGTCGCCAGCTGCGCACTGGTGACTGTGAAGGCACCGGAGTCGATGCCCGACTGGACGATCTCGCCCATGATGTCCCGAGCCTCGCGCTGGACGTCTTTGACCCGCACGGCGTTGTCGCCGGTCAGCCGTTCCGTGTCGCGCAGCAGCACCGTGGAGACGGACACGTTCTCCATCCGGTAACGGGCGAGATAGCGCACAGCGACCACGAGCTGCTCCGTGGGGTCATCGGCGACATCGGCGATGACGGCGCGGCTGTGGTCGATGTACCACATGTACGCGGTGTGGACGAGCTCGTAGAGGGCTTCCTGCTTGGACGGGAAGTAGTAGTAGAGTGCCGAGAGGCTGAGCCCGGCGGCCTGCGCGATATCGCGGATCGAGGCGCCGTCGAAGCCCTTGCTGGCGAAGGTGTCCCGGGCCGAGCGGAGGATGTTGTTGCGGCCGTTGGTTGAACGCACGGTGACCGAACTCCTTGGCAGTCGTCTATCGAACAGTCTTTCACTTGCCCAACGACCTTACATGACCGCGCCCGCGCGGGAGCCGGAAACGCCGAGAAAAGGCGAGAGGCGTGCCTGCGGGCGGCACGCTGCCCGCCATGTGAGCGGCATCACGTCCTGGAATCGGAATGATTGACCCTTCAATCAGGTTTGCTCTGAGTGGTTCGTGCCCGAACCACACTGACACCGACTTTGAGGATCGTTATGCTCAACATCGCCATCATTCCCGGAACCTCGCGCCCGCAGGCGCTCAACCCGCAGATCGTCGCCTGGGCCAAGGACCAGCTGGCCGGTCGCGATGACGTCCGCGCCGAGGTCGTCGATTTCGGCGACTTCAACCTGCCCCTGCTCGACGAGGTCGTTCCCGCCGGCGCCAAGATGTACGCCAACGATCACACCAAGGCCTGGGGTGCGAAGCTCGACGAGTTCGATGCCTTCATCTTCGTCACTCCCGAGTACAACCACTCGATCTCCGGCTCGCTGAAGAACGCGCTGGACTTCGTCGCCACCGAGTTCAACCACAAGGTCGCCGGCATCATCAACTATGGTGCCGACAAGGGCGTGCGTGCCGCCGAGCACCTCCGCCACATCCTCGCCAACTACAAGCTCGCCGTCGTCCGCGATCAGGCGTCGTTCTCGATCTTCACCGATGTCGCCGAAGGTCAGTTCGCCCCGACCGAGGTTTCGGCCGCACCCTTCGCCTCGATGGTCGATGACCTCGTGAGCTGGGGAGAGGCCCTGAAGTCCGTACGCGAAGGCGCCGCCGACGAACAGGCCGCCTGAGCCCACTGAACCCACAGGCGCCAACTGAATCCGCAGGTAGCGCTGAACCCACAGCCCGCCTGATGCGCTCGAAGCCCGCCGGTCGTCACGATCGGCGGGCTTCGCCATACCTGAATCGGCTCACTCTGCTCCGGAATGCGCACAGAGGAATGTGCGCGGATCGGAGCACGTCATCCATTGCCGGCCCCGCACCCAGAGACCAACCCCAGCACGACCAACCCCAACACGACCAGCCCCAGCCCGACTAACTCCAGCGCCGGCCTCAGGTGACCTGCCCCACAGGGTTCAGCTAGAGTCGAATCAACAGAACGTTCACTTAAGTGATGCGAAGGACTCTCATGGATCTCAGCAACTCGGTCGCCCTCGTCACCGGCGGCGCCTCCGGACTCGGCCGCGCCACCACCGAACGGCTCCTGGCCGCCGGCGCCCAGGTCGTCATGGTCGACCTCAACGCCGAGGTGGGCCAGCAGGTGGCCGCGGAACTGGGGGACGCCGCCCACTTCGTGACCGCCGACGTCACGAACGAGGAGCAGGTGCAGGCCGCCGTCGACACCGCCACCGGCCTCGGCGCCCTGCGCGTCGTCGTCAACTGTGCGGGCGTGGCCACTCCCGGCAAGCTCGTGTCCCGCAAGGGCCCGCTGCCGCTCGAGGCCTTCACCAAGGTGCTCAACATCAACATCGTCGGCACCGTCAACGTCTGCCGCCTCGCCGCAGCGGCGATGCAGAACCAGGAGGCGCTGGGCGAAGAGCGCGGAGTCATCATCAACACCGCCTCGGTGGCCGCCTTCGACGGCCAGATCGGCCAGATCGCCTACTCCGCGTCCAAGGGCGCCGTGGCCGCGGTGACCCTGCCGATGGCGCGTGAGCTCGCGGCTTCCCTCATCCGCGTCGTGACCATCGCCCCGGGCATCTTCGAGACCCCGATGATGGCAGGCCTGCCCGCCGAGGCGCAGGAGTCACTCGGCAAGTCCGTGCCCCACCCGGCACGGCTGGGCAAACCGGCCGAGTACGCGCAGCTCGTCGAATCGATCGTGGCCAACCCGATGCTCAACGGGGAGACGATCCGCCTCGACGGCGCGATCCGCATGGCCCCGAAATGATCGGCTGAAGCCGGCAGCTCAGCGCGTTGAGCCCGATGGTTCGCAGCTCAGTACGCTCAGCCCGATGGCTCGGGGCTCAGCGCCGTTCGTTGACGAGCAGCGCCAGCTGCACCCGCGTATTCACGCCGAGCTTGAAGAAGATGCGCGCCAGATGCGTCTTCACGGTCGCCGTGGAGACGAACAGCGCGCGGGCCACCTGCGCATTCGTCATCCCCTGCGCGACCGCCTCGGCGATCTCGCGTTCCCGTGAGGTCAGCGCGGCCAGCGGGTCGGGGGCGTGAGGATCTGAGGTGGTCGAATCGAGCGTTCGCCCGGTCCCGGATTCCGCTCCCGCCTCCGCGGACCCCAGCGCCGAGGCGGTGCCCCTTCCCAGCAGGGACTCCACCGCGCTCGGGGAGAGGGTGCGGGTCCCGCCGGCAGCGGCCCGCACGGCATTGATGAGCTCATCGGGCGGAGTGTCCTTGAGGATGTACCCGGCCGCACCCGAGCGCAGGGCCCGATCGACGAATTCGTCGGTGCCGAAGGCGGTGAGGATGAGCACCTGCGGGTGATCGGCGCGGGCCATGAGCGTCTGCGTCGCCTCGAGCCCGTCCATGACGGGCATGCGGATGTCCATGAGGATGAGATCCGGGGCCAGCTCGTGGGCGAGCTCGATCGCCTCGGAGCCGTTGACCGCCTCGGCGACGATCTCGATATCGTCTGCGGCGCCGAGGAGGAGGCGCAGTCCCGAGCGCATGAGCGACTCGTCGTCGGCGATGATGACCCGAATCGTCATGGTGATTCCTCGTTCTCGTCGGTACTCAGCACGGAGGCATCGATGGGGATGCGGGCCCGCAGGGTGAACTCGGGTGTCGTCGTCACCGTCAGGTCCCCGCCCATGGCCTCCATTCTCTCGCGCAGCCCGAGCAGGCCCAAGCCGGAGCCGGTCACGAGCTGCTGCGCCCCGGCGCGGAAGGCCGGGGCGAGTCCCGTGTGCGGGTTGCTCGCCATCAGCTCGAGGGCGCTCGCCTCCTCGTCGAAGGCCAGCCGGATGCTGACCTTCTGGCCCGGGGCGTGCTTGACCGCGTTCGTGATCGCCTCCTGGACGAAGCGGTAGATCGTGGTCCGCTCGAGTGCCCCGCAGCGGTGGAGCACCTCGGCGCTGATCGGGTCGAAGTAGCGCAGCTCGACGGTGTCCCCGCGCTGGGCGACGAGGCGGTCGATGTCGGGATCGATGACGGTGCCCTGATCGTCGCTGCGGAGCATGGTGAGGACCTCGCGGAGTTCGATGCCCGAACGGCGGGCGCTGTGGGCGATGAGGCGCGCGTTCTCCCGCACCTCCTCCGGGTCGAGGTCCTGGCGAACGGACAGGGCGCCGGAGTACATGGCGATGACGGAGAGGTGGTGGGAGAGCGAATCGTGCATGTCGCGGGCGATGCCGCGGCGCACCTCGGCGATGGCGCGGTCCTGTCGGGAACGTTCGCGCAACAGGGTCTGGGCGGCGGAGTCGATGAAGCCCTGTTCGCGGGCGCCCCGGATGACGCCGATGACGACGAGCACGGCGAACACGGTGCCGTTGACGAGGAAGAGCGGGAGTTCGAAGGCGCCGACGGCTTGCGGAGTGAGGACGTAGGTCGTCGACTGAGCGGCGACGGCGGCGGCGAGGCACACGAAGTCGAGGGACCAGCTGCGCCGGGCCGAGAGCGAGATGAGGATGAGGGAGGCCGCGAAGGCGCCGAGGATGCTGACGGTGCCGATGAGGATCCCGGCGATCCCCACGGTGACCGGAACCCAGCCGCCGGGTCGGCGCTGCAGGGCTTCGACGGAACCGTCGGCGGCGAGGAAATCCTCCCCGCCGTGTCCGCCGGCGGTGAGGAACTCGCGGAGCTTCTCGGCGGCGAGGACCTTCGGCCGCAGCTGTCTGCGGGGGACCCTGCGGCCGTCGCAGATCAGGACGATCGGCAGGCAGGCGAGGGCGATGAGACCGAAGCCGATGTGTAGGAAGAGTTCGGCGCTGAGTGCACCGGCTTCGGCACCGGCGCTTTCGGCCTCCGGCCATTCGGTCCCGACGACGATGATGAGCACGAGCACGCCGATGAGAGCTGAGATGCCAGTCCAGAGGAGGCCATGCATGAGGGGGCGGCGGCTGGGGCGAGATGTCACACTTCGACACTACCCGGGCTGCGGCGACGGCGCTGTCGTCCGAAAGGGTGAAATCCGGCAATCTCGCAGACGTGGCCTTTCACCCGGATGGATGACAAGGATCATGCCGTCGACCGATGGTCAGCGCGACGATGCCGCGAAAGGGTGGAGACATGTCAATTCAGCACCACTCAAATCAGTCCTACCCGAATCAACAGCCACCGGCCCAGCAGCCACCCGCCCACGGCGCACCGGATGCCCACGGCGCACCGCCGGCCCACGGCGGACCACCTCGGCGGGAGTCCCCCGCCTATCATCGCCAGTTCGCTTCGCAGCCGAACCACCGGTGGTTCAGCCCGATCCTCACGGTGGTCCTGGCCGCGGTGTTCTACGGAGTGGCGGTGTTCGTCCAATTCGCGTGCTTCTTCATCTGGGCGCTCGTCACCGTCGACGGCGCGGAGTTCAATGCCGTGGCGGACAGGTTCTTCGACTTCAACTCCGTTGCTGGTGTCGTGTTCGGCCTGGTCAACGTCATCCTCATGTGGCCGGCGGTGGAGCTCGCGACTCTCTGCGTCTACCGGCGGTGGTCCTCTTCGATGATCTCGATCGGCCGCGGCATCAGGTGGGGTCGACTCGGCCGATATCTCCTGTTCAGCGTGCCCGTGTGGGTGGTCTGCGCGCTCGTCATGGTCCTCTTCACCGACGGGACGATGGGCGGCCTGACCTCGGGAGTCGTGTGGAACGGACACGTCGTCGGCATGCTCATCGCGCTGCTCCTCCTCGTCCCGTTCCAAGCCGCGGCCGAGGAGGTCACCTTCCGCGGACTGGCGATGAACGTCATCGGCAGTTGGCTGCGCCATCCGGCCTGGGCGGTCCTCATCCCCGTGCCGCTCTTCGTCTTCGGCCACGTCTACGATCTGCCCGGGCTCATCGATGTCGGGGTCTTCGCCGTCATCGTCGGCACGCTGACCATCATCACCGGCGGGCTGGAGGCCGGGATCGCGTTCCATGTGGTCAACAACCTCTTCGCCTTCGTCCTCGGCGTGCTCTCCGGGGCTGACCTCAACGCGACGAGTGCCCCGACGGTTGAGGTCATCATGTCGATCGCCGCCCCGATCGTCTTCGCCGGGATCGTCATCCTCGATGCCCGGCGCCGAGGTGGTCGCGGAGAGCCCGAAACGCCGCGTCCCCGCGGGGACGCCGCCCCCGCGATCGATGCGGAGGCGACGCGAGCATGAGCTACTACCAGGATCTCGCCCAGAATCTGCGCCGGCGCGGCTGCGAAGAGGACCAGGTACTCGCCGTCCTCACCGAGGTGAGGGAGACGACGACGGCTGCGGGCACGAGCCCCGAGTCCGAATTCGGCACACCTGAGGAGAAGGCCGCCGGCTACAGCGGAGAGCGGAAGCGCTCCCCGGGCAGGTTCACGCTCAACATCTTCGGACTGCTCGGCCTGTGCTGTGTGGCGGTCTACGCCATCTGGCCCGAGATCTTCGGGTTCACCGCCCCCGTGCTCAGGGAGTTCGCGGGCATGATCGCCATGCTGGTCCTTCTCATCATCGGTGCCTTCGCCGCGGGCTTCGTCGACACCCGCCTGCCCAAGGGGTTCAGAGAATGAGCGTCAGACGGTGAACCTCACCGCGGTGAAGTCCTTCCGCCACGCGGCCGCCTCGGCGGCGATCTCACGCAGAGCCGCCTCGGCGGGGGTGGAGGGCCGGGCCCCATCATCCCGGGAAGCACCGCCGGGAGTCTGCCACTCGGGAACCCGAGCGATCTCGAGCGCACGGGTCATGAGCTCGGCCAGCCGCGGCATATCGTTTCGGCTCATGCCGCGGCGGACGATCTCCGGGGTGCCCACCCGGATGCCGTTCTGGTCTCCGGGAACCTCGGGAACGGGCAGGCCGATGCCCGAGGTGAGGAACCCGGCGGACTCGAGGATCCGGGCGCCCCGGGTGCCGCCGCCGAACGGGGCGGCCAGCAGCCCGAACTGGTGCGAATCGGTGAAGCCGGCAGTACATTCGAAGGGGGCGACGCCGCGTGCCGAGAGCTCCGCGGCCAGGGCGGATGCGCTCGCCCGCATCTCGGTCGCGTAGTCGGTCCCGCAGGCGATCCAATCGGCCAGTGTCACCCCGAGGGCGGCCACGGCGGAGGCATCGAAGTTCGCGGTCATGCCGGGAAACGCGATGGCGTCGATGCGCTGCGACAGGTCCGCATCGTTGCTCAGCAGCAGCCCGTGAGAGGGTCCGCCGAGGCTTTTATAGGTGCTCATCGACATCATGTGGGCGCCCTCGTCGAGAGGGTTGGCCCATTGCCGACCGGCGATCATGCCGCACACGTGGGCGGCGTCGAAGAGGAGGCGGGCGCCGACCTCGTCGGCGATCTCACGGACCTGCGCAACGGGGTGGGCGAACAGGTTGAGCGAGCCGCCCATGGTGATCAGCGAGGGTCTGACCTCCCGCGCCAGGCGGGCTAAGGCGTCGAGGTCATAGCTGAAGGTGTGCGGGTCGACCGGGGCGTCGACGGTTGTGAGTCCGTAGAGTCCGGCGGCTCCTTCGGCATGGTGGGTGACGTGCCCGCCGATCGTCGTCGGGGAGGCGATGATGGTCTCGCCCGGACGGCAGGTGGCCATGAACGCGTAGAGGTTCGCCATCGCTCCAGATGGGACGCGCACCTCGGCGAATTCGGCATTGAACAGGCGGGCCGCGAGTTCGGCGGTGATGACTTCGACCTGTTCGATGTGCTCGAGGCCCATCTCGTATTTCGCCCCCGCATAGCCGAGCGAGGTCCGTGATCCCGAGCCACTGGCCAGGAGCGCGGCCGCCCGCGGATTGAGCACGTTCGAGGCGGGATTGAGGTTGAAGGCCGTCTCGTCGTGAAGGCGGTCGGAATCGGCGATGAGGGACTCGAGCGTGGCCGTGACCTGCGACATCGCCGCGGTGGTCGCGTCCGAATCGGCACCGGCTCTCGCACCTGAGTCGGCGCTGCCGCCCCCGCCGAGGTGGGTGTTCGCGATGGTCTCGATGCGCTTGCGGCTCTCGGCGGGAATCCAGGGCTGGGGTGTCTGGAACACGGGTGACTCCTTCGTCTCGTTCGGGGTGGCGGCTGCTCGCGTGCAGGTGGCGGCAGTTCTCGATCAGGTGGTGCCTGTGCGGGTCGCTGACCTCACCACGAGCATAGGCAACCGCGGCCGCGGAACCGCGGTTTCTCACTCAAGAGTGCGTATGAGGAACTTCTGCACGATTTCGAACGATCGAGACGGCGCCCGCAGAACTCCCCGACCTCAGGGAGTCGTGGTGGGCAGGGTCGCGACGACTTCGAAGCCACCCTCGGGAGTCGGCCCGACCCGGAGGGTGCCGTCGAGGGCTTCGACGCGTTCGCGCATACCTTTGAGACCGAATCCGCCGCCGAGGTGGCGAGTGCCCGTCCGATCCCCGCCGAGGGGGTCCGGCCCGCCCCCGTGCCCGGCGGTCTCCCTCCCGCCGCCGTGGGCGCCGTTGCTCGCGGCCCCGTTGACGACGGCGACCCACAGCTGCTCGTCGACGGGGCGGACCGTCACCTGCACGGCCGCACCGGGGGCATGCCGCAGTGCATTCGACAGTCCTTCCTGCACGACGCGGAACGCCGTGAGGCCGACCGTCGCGGAGGTTCCGGCGGACTCCGCCGCGAACTCGAGCTCCACCTCGGCGCCCGAACCGCGGGTCGAGGCCACGAGGGCGGGAATGTCGTCGAGCACGGGCTGCGGTGCCAGATCCGCATCGCGGCCGCCCCGCAGGATCGCCAGCAGGCCCCGCATCTCGGTCAGCGCCTGTCTGGCCGAACCGGCGATCGAGTCGAACTCCTCGAGGCTGCGTCCGTCGAGATCGGGCAGGCGGTAGCGCGCGGTCGTGGCCTGCACGCTGATGACGGACATGCTGTGCGCGACGACATCGTGGAGTTCCTGGGCGATCCGGTTGCGCTCCTCGAGCTCCTGTCGTTTGGCCAGCTCTTCGGCGCTGAGCCTGCGTTCGGACTCCAAGCGGGCGCGGCTGCGGATCCACAGATTGCCGACGACCGCGACCGCCGAGATCCCCGCGGTCAGCGAAACGGTCGTGATGACATTGGCCAGAGCCCCGGAGAGCTCTCCGGCGTGCGGAGCGATGAGGCTGAGCACGCCGAGGGCTGCGCTCGCCGCCCACAGGATGACGAGATGGAGCCAGCTGTGGCGCAGCCCGACGATGAGATGGAGGAACAGCAGCGCGAGGATCGACGTCGTCGCCCACGGCCAGACCAGCCCGGTCGAATCGGAGGTCGCATAGATGCCGACCGCCGAGGACATCACGCCGAGGACGATCGCGGCCGCGGGCATGCGCACGGCCAGTACCAGGGCTGCGCTCTGCCCGATCGCGATGAGCATCGCCGTCACTGTCCAGACTCCATAGGCCACGGCGGTGACCGGCCAGGAGATGGCCACGAGCGCCACGGCGACGAAGATGCTCAGCAGCCAGAACCAACCCTCGCTGCCCGCCCGCGACAGGAGCGAGGCGGCCGCAGATGAGCCGGACCCGGCCGAGGATTCAGTGCCGGACCCCGACGAGGAATCAGCGCCGGACCCCGACGTGGAACCCGCAGCAGCCGGTGACGAGAGTCCCGCCGAGGCAGCCGCGGCCGCACTCGGGTCGCGGCCCGCCTCGTCACCGGCTCGTGCTTTTCCCGCCGAGGTGCCCGGTCCCTCGAAGGGGGCCAGTCCTGCCGTGATCGCCAGGATCTCGAGCCTGGCCATCGCATGGTGGACGAAGGGGAAGGTGAGCAGGAGGACGAGTCCGGTGATGAACTGGAACGTGGCCTCGGCGCCGAAGCCGAGGTCGGTCAGCGGGGAGTTCGTGACCCAGGCGGAGACGAAGTCGATGAGATCGGTGTCATCCGGGGGCAGGAATCGGCCCCAGAAGAAGAACGTGACCCCGCCGAGGCCGGCGAAGAACCAGGACACGGACACGGCGAAGGTGAAGAGGTGGATGGGCAGGGCGAAGATGGTCTCGAAGAGCAGGTCGAGCCAGCGCCGACCATCGGCCATGACCCCGATCCAGGCCCGGAATCCGCGGTTCCGGGGTCGGCGGACCACCTCGGCGATGGGGGCGCCCCACTGTCGTGCGCGGGCTCGGGTGAGGTTTGCGAATCCGGTGGCGACATAGAGCGTCAGCGGCAGGAGCAGGACGCCGATCCAGATGATGACGGTCGAGATCGAGACCGAGAACAGGGCGATGAGGACCGGGAACGCGATGAGCGAGATGACCAGGCCCGGGATGATGAGGACCGTGTCACGGCCCAGGTTGCGCCACATCCGCGACCACCACGAGCCGGCGGGCCGACGTTCCGGCCAGGCGGTCTCGGCAGGTTCGTCGTCCGGACGCCGAGGCGGGGCGCCGGGAGCGTTCGGCGGCTGTTCGGGGGTGCGGGGCACTTTCTCAGGGTACGTGTTCGGACGTGGGGGTGCATCGATGGGGGAGGACACTGACGGTGTGGTGTCGAATGCCTGGTTCATGAGCGAACTCCTTAGTTGGTCTCAGTGGTCGCAGCGGTGATGGGGGTGAGGTCCGCTCTGTCGGTCCGGGTCGGCGTCGGCCGGGGCGCTGAGGTCGGCGTCGGACGGGTCGTCCGTGCCTCGAGGGCGCGAGGGTGGAACCGGGAGAGCATCCACACCCCGCCGATCCCACCGGCGCCGGCGAGCAGCAGCACCCCGATCGCGGCGGGTGTCAGTCCGGTGTATTCGCCGAAGAAGGCGGCGCCGATGATCACGGCCACGATCGGGTCGACGACGGTCAGACCCGCCAGCACGGTCTCCGCCGGTCCGCAGGCATAGGCCGTCTGGACCAGCCAGAATCCCACTGCCGAGGCCAGCGCCACCGCAGCGAGGACCGTCCACCACTGCGCGCCGACGGGGTCGAAGCCGGGCAGGCCGTCGGCGACGACGGTGCGTGCGAGGTAATGGGTGGCTGCGGCGACGGTGCCGAAGACGATGCCGGTCATGATGATCCTTCGGATGTGTCCGGCGCGGCTGAACGCGAACAGCGTCCCGAAGACGGCGAGGGCCACGAGCACCGCGAGCAGCCAGGTGATCGACTCGGAGGTGGCGACCAGATCATGGGAGAACCGCGCCGAGGTGGCCACGAAGGCGAAGATCGAGAACAGCGTGAGGCCGATGCTGATGAGCGGCGGTGCCCCGAGCCGGAGACCGAAGAAACGGCGGCTGATGAGGGCGGCGAAGACGAGGGAGATCGCGCCGATCGGCTGGACGATGGCCACCGGCCCGAGCCCGAGGGCGACGACGTTGAGGACGGTGACCAGCCCCATGAGGCCGAGGCCGGTGAGCCAGATGGTGCGGCGCCTGACCCCGGGGCTCATCGTGGCCACGGCGTACTGCTGGAAGTGGGTGCCCAGCGCCAGGCAGAAGGCCGCCGCGACGGCGAGGATGACTGCTGTGATGATCATGGTGTGCACGCTAAGGACCCGGTGTGCGCGGGCGCATCATACGAACGGGTGATTCTGCGGATGATCTCCTGCTACTTCAGAGGGAAATCGTGTCCGAAAGGCTCCAGATCGCCGAGGTGGTGCCTCGATCGCGGGTGCAATGCCGTCTGGTTCGGGTAGCGTGAGAGCATGCCGGAATCAGGACAGACGGGTGGGAGCTCCGCAGCTGCTGAGCAGGGTGTGCCGCCGCCCGCGGCCGAGACCATCCGGGTCGCCATCGTCGACGACCAGGCCATGGTCCGCCAGGGCTTCGGAGCGCTGCTCGATGCCCAGTCGGACATGCAGGTCGTCGGCAGCGCCGAGGACGGTTCGCAGGTCGTCGACCTCGTGCGCCGGACCGACCCCGACGTCATCCTCATGGATATCCGCATGCCCAAGCTCAACGGCCTCGACGCCACCCGGGCGGTGTTCTCGATGCCCGGTGAGCACCCGCGCGTCATCATGCTCACCACCTTCGACGCCGACGAGTACGTCTTCGCCGCCCTGCGCGCCGGGGCGAGCGGATTCCTCCTCAAGGACGCCACCGCCGAAGACATGATCACCGCGGTGCGGGTGGTCGCCGACGGTCAGTCTCTGCTCGCGCCCTCGGTGACCCGCCGTCTCATTTCCGAATACGTGTCCGGCCCCACTGTCGCCAAGGACACCGCAGTGCTCGGGCAGCTGACCGAGCGGGAGATCGACGTCATGACCCTGGTGGCCAAAGGTCATGCCAACGCCGAGGTGGCCGAACATCTGTTCCTCGCCGAACAGACCGTGAAGACCCACGTCTCCCGGATCCTGTCGAAGCTGGGTCTGCGGGACCGCACCCAGATCGTCGTCGCCGCCTACGAATCGGGCCTCGTCGTCGCCGGCAGCTGAGTCCGGCGCGGCTGCCTCGGCCCTCGAGCGAGTAGAGGTCGATCCGTGCTGAAATCGCGGGACGGAATCAGCACGAATCGTCCACTGGATTGACCTCAGCCGCGGGCGAACTCAGTTGCGGTCGAACTCAGCCGCGGGCAAAGCGGGTTCCCAGCTCCTTGACGATGGTCTCCGCCGAGCCGGTTTTTACCGATCGATACCCGGTGCCGGCCCACAGGTGCAGGCCGTGCGGGTCGCCGGACTTCTTCGCCTCGGCGCGGAACTCCTTCGTCAGGTGGTGGACGGCCGGGTAGGCATCCACGGCGAGACCGTCGAATTCGCGGACGAAGTCATTGACCAGCGCGCGAGCGGGGCGGCCGGTGAAGGCCCTGGTCAGCCGGGTCTCTGTGAACTCGGGGGAGGTCAGTGCAGAACGGTGGGTCTCCGCAGTGCCCGCCTCATCGCTGAGCAGCAGCAGGGTCCCGACTACGACGGCGCCGGCCCCGGCAGCCAGCAGCTCCTCGACCGCCTCCACCCCGTCGACTCCACCACCGGCGGCCACGGGCAGGTCCACCTCGGCGAGGATCTCACGGACGAGATCGACCGTGGCACGATCGTCGATCGACCGGGTCGGATCGGCCGTACCCGAGTGGCCACCGGCGCGCGGGCCCTGGGCGATGAGGCCGTCGACGCCGCGCTCGTCAGCGGCGCGGGCCTCGGGGGCGGTCGTGACCGTGGCGACCACCTGAGTGCCGACCGCATGGAATCGGTCGACCACCTCGGCGGTGGGCAGGTTGAACGTCATCGAGACCAGGGGCACGGGATGGGCGACGAGGTGGTCGACCTTCGCCTCATAGTCGTCATCGTCCTCGACCGGATCTGGGCTGAGGGTGACTCCGCGTTCGGCGGCTGCCGGCGTCAGTGCGGCGACGAAGGCGTCGAAGGCGGCCCGGTCGACGGGCACGGGATTCGGAGCGAAGAGGTTGACGCCGAAGTTGCCCGCCGTCTCCCGCATGCGTTCGACCTGCGGGGCAAGCGCTTCGGCGCTGAGGTAGCCGCCGGCGACGAAGGGGAAGCCTCCTGCGCGGGCGACCGCCGCGGTCAGCTCGGGAGTCGTGGTGCCGCCGGCCATCGGCGCGCCGATGATGGGCAGTGCGGTCTTCTCGAAGGCGATCGTCATCCGTGTGTGCTCCTTGCTCAAGGCGGTGGAAACGGGGCTCTCGACGCCATTGTCGCACTCGAAGCGGGTGGCGCGATGAGGCGTCCGGCACGTCGCCGGGGAAGGGCAGAGTCACCCGAAAGTATCGGTCGGGCGCGGGCAAGTGGGGACTGGAAGGTGATGTGCGGGCGTGGACCCGACTCCTAACTTCAGGGAGTCGCACACCGCAGAACCTTTCAAGGAGACGTCATGTCCATCACCCTCAGCAGCCCGCCCGCGGCAGAGTCGCCTCGGGCCGCCACCTCCGCCGCAGCGCCGGACCCAACGCCCCGTCCCGGGTCGCACCGGGACCGAGCGATCGATCTCGTGCGGTTCGGCTGCCTCGTCGTGGTCGTCGTTCTCCACTCGATGATGAGCGGAGCGCAGCTCGGACCCGAAGGTACGGTGCTGCCGACCGTGGCACTGTCAGGGACGGTCGGATTCACCGTCGCCTCTTGGTTCTTCCAGGTCATGCCCCTGTTCTTCTTCATCGGCGGCTATGCCGCTCTCAACGGGTGGCGTCGCACCCAAGCCAAGGGAGGCGACTGGAGGGACTATCTGCGTTCCCGCCTGCGCCGCCTCGTCGTCCCGGTCACCGTGCTCATCGCGCTCGCCGGGCTCGGCCTGTCCGTGGCCTCCGAGTTCGGCGTCTCGCCCGAACTCCTCGCCGAGGCGAGCACGCGCATCGGTCAGCCGCTGTGGTTCCTCGCCGTCTACGTCGGTCTGACCTCCCTCGTGCCGCTGGCCGCACACTTCCATGCACGCGCGCCGAGGTTGACGATCGCCGTTCTCGCCGGTGCAGTCATCGCCGTCGATGGGCTGGTTGCGCTGACCGGGGTGAGCGGGTTCGGGTACCTCAACTTCCTGTTCGTGTGGCCGTTGATCCAGCAGTGCGGGTTCTTCTTCGCCGATGCCGTGAACCGGCCAGTGCGCACGGGTGCGGCCTGGACGGTGATGGTGTTCGCTCTGCTGGGACTCGGCGGCCTGGTGGCGTTTGGGGCCTACAGTCCGAACATGCTCGTCAACCTCAACCCGCCTACGGGTGCCCTGGTGCTGCTGGGGCTGGCGCAGATGAGTGCGCTGCGGCTGGGGCATGCCTGGCTGAACGGCCTGGTCGAGGGCGGAGAGTCAGGTTCCGACGGTGCGATCGAAATGCGGGCGCGGGCCTGGGACCGGGTCATCTCCTGGGGCAACAGCTACGGTATCCACGTCTATCTGTGGCATATGCCGGTCGTCATCATTCTCATCGGCGGACTCGGCTCTGTCGCGAACTTGCTCTCAGGTGTCCCCCTCTGGGAGGGTGCGAACCTCGGTGATGTGGTGCTTCCCGCGATCGAATCGCCACTGTGGTGGGCGTCCCGCCTGCCGTGGCTGATCGTCGTGATGGCTCTCTCTGCCCTGCTGGCGGTGGGAATGTCGAAGGTCCCGTTCCTCGGCGAAGAGAAGCTGGCGCGATTCGGCGCAGCGGTCGAACGGGAAGTGCGCGGGATGCGCGGGACCAACGCCGAGGCGGATCTGCGCGGTTCGGTCGCCGAGGCGGACGGCAGCAGCGGAGGCGGCACCGACGCTTTCGCCGACGCCGATGCCGGCACAGCCACCGGCCCGCGCCGAGCTGCCGCCGCGGTCGGACTGGCGATGGCCGGAATCGCAATCGCCCTGCTCATCGGCATCGCCCCGCTGATCTGGACCATCGTCTCGGTTGCATTGCTCGCGGCGTCGCTGGTGCTCGCGGCCGGACTGAAGAGAAGCCCGCTCAGCCCAGCCCGGGTCAGCTCAGTTCAGCACGGCTGAGCCCGGATCAGCTCAGCCCGGATCAACTCAGCCCAGATCAACTCAGCCCAGATCAGCTCAGTCCCGCTCGACGAGCCGAGCCAGCTGATCGGTGACGGTGCCCCAGCCGTCGAAGAAGCCGAGCTCTTCGTGCCGGGCGCGCTCTTCGGGGCTGCCATGTCGGACGATCGCCTGGTAGTGGGTTCCGTCTTCGTGGTCGGCGAGGATGATCTCGGTCGTCATGGCCACCGGATCGGGGAAGGACGGATGCCAGGAGCTGCTGACCGCATTCGTGAAGACGAGGCGACTGTTCTCCTCGACGACGAGGAAGACGGCATCGACATGGGGCGAGTAGTTCGCGCCGTCTTCGCTCATCCGGGTGACGAAGGCACCGCCGGGAGAGAGCTCAATAGCTTCGGCGCGCAGGGTCAGCGGTGCCGGAATCCACCACTGGACGAGCTTGTCCGGATCGGTCCAGGCGGACCAGATGTCCTCCTTCGGGACGGCGATCACCCGCTCGATCCTGAGATCGAGGTTCGGGTCGATGTGACGGGTGCGTGCGGAATGTGCGGTCATGATTCTTCCTCTGTGTCAGTGATGCGTGTGGAGCCGGTCGGGTCGACGGCTCCGTCGGTGTCTGTGGTGTCTTCGACCGGCTGCTGTCCTCCGGTGACGAACTGTTCGAGGCGATCCGTGCCGGTTTCCCAGATGCGTCTCTGCTCCTCAAGCCAACCGTCGAGCAGTCGCAGTCGATCCTGGTTGAGCACGCAGGTGCGGACCCGACCGGTCTTCCTCGTCCGGATCAGGCCGCACGCTTCCAAGGTGCGGACGTGCTTCATAAACGAAGGAAGCGAGATCGAAAGCGGCTGCGCCAGCTCGCCGACGCTCGCCGGACCTCGCCCCAAGCGGGTGACCACCGTTCGCCGTGTGGGGTCCGCAAGAGCCGTGAACATGGCATCGAGCTGATCCGAATACTTAACCATAAAGCTAAGTATTACACCGGGGCGCGAATATGACAACAGGTGACAATAATTCGAAGAGAAGATTGTTGAGCAATACGGTTCGCTGGTACTGTGATTCTCGTCAGCATGATCCAGAGTTCCCGACAGTAGAGGGCGCGATGAACGCATATAAGAACTCCCAGACCTGGGCACTGGCCTCACGCTTCGAGGCCCTTGATTGTTCTATGCGTATGGCGATGAGCCGCCCCATGGAAGCCAATTGAGCTTCGCCTGATCTCCGCCGCGCGGCACGCTCCGGCTCTGACTTCGGACTGATTGCCGAGGATCGACGCGTGACTCGCTTCGACCATATGTGTTGAGCAATCTGCTCCGTTCGGTCCGGAATCGACAGGGATTTCCGGTAGCGCCGGCTCATCGCAGGCGCCCCGCTCCACCGCAGCCCGGCCACATCATTGCAGACCGGCCGCACCACAGCAGTTCACCACACACCCTTCTTCACTTCTCACCACAGGACGACCATGCCCCCTTTCAGCACACCCACGTTCGCCACAGGCTCCTCCCATACCCGCCGCAGCACCACCGCGACCCTGCTGTCCGTGATCGCCGCCGGCTCACTCCTGCTATCCGGCTGCGCGGGTTCGGCGCAGGCCGAGGGCGAGTCCGACGCGAAGCCGCAGTCCGGCGGCACCCTCAAGGTCGCCTACGACGTCGACCCGCAGTGCATCGACGGACAGCAGCAGGGCACGAACGTCACCCTCAACGTCACCCGGCAGATCACCGACTCACTCACCGACCAGGACCCCGAGACCGGCGAGATCGTCCCCTGGCTCGCCGAATCCTGGGACGTGGACAAGGATTCGAAGACCTTCACCTTCCACCTCCGCGACGGAGTGACCTTCCAGGACGGCTCCGACTTCACTTCCGAATCGGTGAAAGAGAACTTCGAAGCCATCGAGGACCTGGGCGCGAAGTCCTCGCTCGGCCAGACCTACCTCGACGGACTCGAATCCATCACAACCCCGGACGAGCGCACTGTCACCTTCACCTTCGCAGATCCCAACGTCCAGTTCCTCCAGGCCACCTCGACGATGACCCTGGGCTTCTACTCCTCGGACACCCTGCAGAAGACCCCCGAAGAGCGCTGCACCGGTGACATCGTCGGCACGGGACCCTTCAGCCTCGAATCCTTCGAGCACAACAAGGGCATCAAGCTCAGCCGCTTCGACGACTACGATTGGGCCTCCTCCCTGGCCAAGCACGACGGCGCGGCCTACCTCGACGGCATCGACATCTCGATCGTGCCTGAGGCCTCGGTCCGCAACGGTTCGCTCATCTCCGGCCAGATCGACGTCGACACCTCGGTGCAGTCCCAGGACGAGAAGACCCTCGACGCACAGGGGCTCGGCATCGTCTCGCGCCCCAATCCGGGCGTCGTCTACAACCTCGTGCCCAAGGAGACCGGCGACATCGCCTCCGACAAGGCCGTGCGACAGGCCCTGGTCAAGGGCATCGACCGACCGCAGCTGCAAAGCGTGCTCTCCGACCATCAGGCCCCGGCCACCTCGGTGCTGGCGAAGTCGACCGCCCAGTACGAGGACCTCAGCGATCTGCTCGCCTACGATCCCGACGGCGCGAAGAAGCTGCTCGAGGACGCGGGCTGGAAAGCCGGCGTCGACGGGATCAGGGAGAAGGACGGGACCAAGCTGAGCACCACCCTGACCTACTGGCAGGATGCTCCCTTCCTCGAACTCGTCCAGCAGCAGCTGCGCGAGATCGGCTTCGACCTGCAGCTGGACAAGAAGACCCTCGCCGAGGTCACCGCGAAGCAGGCCGAAGGCCAGGAGGAGTTCACCTTCGGCAACCTGACCAGGACCGACGCGGATGTGGTGCGCAACTACTTCGGCGCCGAGGAGCAGAATTCGAACTCCCGCAAGCCCGGCAAGATCGACGAGGCCTTGGCCAAGACGACGTCGGAGCAGAACGCCGATCAGCGCACGAAGGACTTCACCGAGGCCGTCAAGCTCATCATCGACGAGGGCTACTCGATCCCCATCGTCGAACTCTCCGGAGTCGTGGGCACCGGCGAGAACGTCCGCGACTTCGCCTACGAGGCGTCCTCGCGCTACCAGCTCCACGACACCTGGCTGGACGGTGAGTGACGATGAGTCTGCGCTACCTCGTCTCCCGCCTCGGCCAGGGACTCATCGTCCTGTGGATCGCGTTCACCCTCAGCTTCGTCCTCCTCTACTGGCTGCCCGGCGATCCGGTCGTGACCATGCTCGGTGCCGGGGGAGAGCTGCAGAACATCGACCCCGCCGAGGTGGATCGCCTCCGCGCCGACTTCCACCTCGACCAGCCCCTGGCCGTCCAGTACCTCTACGCCCTGTTCGGGCTGCTCCGGCTCGACTTCGGCACCTCGATCCAGACCGGGACCCCCGTCACCGAGGCGATCGCCGCCTCCCTGCCCTCGACGATCGCCCTGGCCGCCCTCGCCCTGGCAATCGCCCTGGTGGCAGGCGTGGTCATCGCCGTGACCGCGACCCTGACCCGTCGGTCATGGCTGCGTGACACCCTAGCCGCGCTGCCCGGACTGGGCGTGGCGCTGCCGACCTTCTGGGTCGGGCTGATGCTGCTGCAGGTCTTCTCGTTCCGGTTCCCGCTCTTCCCCGCGGTCGGCACGGGCACCCCCGCGGCGATCGTGCTGCCGGCGGTGACGCTGGCGATCTCGCTCTCGGCGATCATCGCGCAGGTCCTCTTCCGGTCGTTGCAGAACGCCTGGGTCCAGCCCTTCGTCACCACCTACACGGCCTCCGGTTATTCGCGGCTGCGCCTCCTGCTGCGCCAGGCTCTGCCGGTGGCCGTGCTGCCGGCGCTGACGATGAGCGGAGTCCTCTTCGGCCAAGCCCTGGCCGGGTCCGTCGTCGTCGAGAACGTGTTCTCCCGACAGGGACTCGGTCGCCTCGCACAGACCGCGGTGACCAGCCAGGACATCCCGCTCGTGCAGGGCATCGTGCTCTTCGCCGCGGCCGTGTTCGTCCTCGTCAACCTCGCCACCGACCTCATCTACCCGATCCTCGATCCGCGTCTGGGAGCCGCGAACAGGAGGAGCGCGGGCACCGATGGTGCGAACCTCGCCGAGGCGGACGCCCAGGGTGAGGGGAACGCCCCTGCCGATGCTGACGCCACCCCTGGATCGGACGCCACCGGATCGGGCAGCACCGAGTCGTCCGCCACTGGCCGCACCGACCTGGAAGGCAGCCGCGCATGAGCCTCGCATTCGAACTCCAGAAGAACTCACACGCACAGGCCGAGCTCACCGCCGCCTCGGCGGACGAACACCTCGACGGCAGCGGGATCACCAGCACCGATGCGACGCCGGGCACACCGGGTGCCGCACCCTCGAATCCGAGAGTTCGCCGTGGCCTGCGCATCGGCAGGCTCGGCATCGTCGAGATCATCGCCCTGATCGTCCTCGGGCTCGCGGTCCTCGCGGCCTTCTGGCCGAGCCTGCTCACCGGGGTCGACCCGCTCACGGGCGACCCGGCGAACCGGCTCCTGCCACCGAGCCTCGAGCACATCTTCGGCACCGACCACCTGGGCCGTGACCTCTACGCCCGCACCGTCCACGGCTCCGCGCAGACACTCTCGGCGAGTCTGGCAGCCGTGCTCATCGGCGTTGTCTCCGGTGTGCTCGTCGGTCTCATCTCCGGTTTCTTCACCGGCGTCGTCGATGCGATCTTCATGCGCATCATCGACGTCCTCCAGGCCGTACCTGGACTGCTGCTGTCCATGGCCGTGATCACCGCGCTCGGCTTCGGCACCCTCAATGTGGCCCTGGCCGTCGGTGTCGCAGCGATCCCGTCCTTCGCCCGACTCACCCGTGCCGAGGTGATCCGGTGGCGCGCGAGCGAATTCGTCCGGGCCGCTCGGGCCGATGGACTGAGCACCCCCAGCGTGCTCGCCCGTCACATCCTGCCCCAGGTCAGAGGCTCGATCGGAGCACTCGTGGCGCTCGAGTTCGGCTCGGCCGTGCTCTCGGTCTCGGCGCTGAGCTTCCTCGGCTTCGGGGCCCCGCCGCCGCAGCCCGAATGGGGCCTCCTCGTCTCCGAGGGACGGGACTTCCTCGCCGCCGCGTGGTGGATGACGACCTTCCCCGGACTCGTCGTCGCCGCCGTCGTGCTCGCCGCCAACCGCCTGGCCCACGTGCTCAACTCAGAGAAGGAATTCCGATGACGCTGACCGATTTCCTCGCCTGGCCCGCCTCCGGCGCCGGCACAGAAGATCTCCAGGACGCCGAGGCGGCTCAGGCCGAATCGTCGAAGGCTCAGACTGCCCCACCCGAACCGGACCCGCCCACACCCACTCCGGTCCTCGAGGTCTCCGGGCTTCACGTGACCTACCCGGGAGCCCCCGGTCCGGCGATCGCCGATGTCAGCCTGTCGCTGGCCCCCGGCGGGACCGTCGCGATCGTCGGCGAATCCGGTTCCGGCAAATCGACGACGGCCGCAGCCCTGACCGGACTCCTGCCTGCCGGATCCGCGGTGCACGCGGACACGCACAGCCACCTCGGCGAGGATCTCCTCGGCGCCAAACCCGCCACCTGGCAGCGGATCCTGGGCACGGGCATCGCCTATGTGCCGCAGGATGCAGGGGCCGGGCTCAACCCAGTGCGCCGCATCTCCTCGTCCCTGGCCGAGACGCTCACGGTCAACGGTTACGTTCGCGGGCAGATCCCGGGCAGGATCGCCGAGGTGCTCTCCGCCGTCGGCCTGGACGCCGAAGTGCACGGTTCCCGCTATCCGCATGAACTCTCCGGCGGGCAGCGCCAGCGCGTGCTCATCGCCAATGCGATCGCCGCGGATCCGGCGCTGATCATCGCCGACGAACCCACCTCGGCGCTCGACGCCACCGTGCAGAAGCAGGTCCTCGACGTGCTCAGCGAGCTCGTCGAGAAGTCCTCGGCCGGCCTCATCCTCGTCACCCACGACTTGGGAGTCGCGAAGGAACGCGCCGCGGACCTCATCGTCATGCAGCGCGGACGCATCGTCGAAGCCGGCCGCACCGAGGCGATCCTCGCCGCCCCGAACCGCGCATACACGCAGGCCCTGCTCGCCGCCGCCCCGCACCTGGGGTGGGGACGGCTGCAGCCGAGCCATGACAGCGACGCAGGTGCGGACGGCGACACAGGTCCGGACATCGACGCCAGTGCGGACACCGACACCGACGCGGACACCAACGACTCCGGCGCGCACGACGACAGCTCCGGCGCCGAGGTGGTGCTGCAGGCCGCAGGCATCGTCCGAGATTTCGGCGGGGAACGACCGGCCGTGAACGACCTCGACGTTCAACTGCGGGCCGGTCGGACCGTCGGCATCGTCGGCGAATCCGGTTCGGGGAAGACGACGAGCGCGAGGATCCTCCTCGGCGCCGACCGCCCCGATTCCGGGACCATCGAACTCGGTGGCCAGGCGCTCGAGAGCATCGGGCGCAAGGAACTGGGACGCCGGATCCGCTACGTCCACCAGGACTCGACCGCCGCGCTCAATCCGAAGTACACGGTGGAGAGGATCCTCGCCGAACCTCTGCGCGGGCACCGGATCGGCACCAAGGCCGAGCGTCCCGCCCGGATCCGCGAACTCCTCGACTCCGTCGCCCTCGATGAGAGCCTGCTGCGGCGGACTCCGCGGGAGCTCTCCGGAGGCCAGCGGCAGAGGCTGGCGATCGCCCGGGCGCTCGCCGTCGAACCCGAAGTCCTCATCCTCGACGAACCGGTCTCCGCCCTCGACGTGCAGGTCCAGGCCCAGATCCTCCAGCTGCTCGTCGACCTCCAGGCCGAACATGGGCTCGGCTACCTCTTCATCTCCCACGATCTGGCCGTCATCGAACAGATCGCCGATGAGGTCCTCGTGATGAAGGACGGCGTCGTCGTCGAATCCGGGCCGACCACCCTGGTGCTGCGCGAGAGCCGACACCCCTACACCCGGACCCTGCTCGACGCGGTGCCCTGCTTCGAGACGAGCACCCAGACATCTACCGCCACCCCGATTGGAGCTCATCATGCTTGAACAGCCTCTGCTGCCCAGCGGAACACCGCTGCGCCAGGTCCACCTCGCCGCCCACTTCCCGGGGGTGAACAACACGACAGTGTGGTCGGATCCCGCCTCGGGCAGCCACATCGAATTCGACTCCTTCGCCCACCTGGCACGGACCGCCGAGGCCGGACTCTTCGACTTCTTCTTCCTCGCCGAAGGCCTGCGGCTGCGCGAACACCAGGGGCAGATCTTCGACCTCGACGTCGTCGGCCGTCCCAACACCACCGCCGTGCTCTCCGCTCTGGCATCGGTGACGAACCACATCGGCCTGGCCGGGACCCTGAGTGCGACCTTCAACGAACCCTTCGACATCGCCCGCCGGCTCGCCTCGATCGATCTGCTCTCCTCGGGTCGGGCCGCCTGGAACGTGGTGACGACCTCGAACGCCTTCACCGGCGCGAACTTCCGCCGCGGCGGCTTCCTCGACTACGCCGATCGCTACCACCGCGCCGAAGACTTCATCGATGTCGCCCGCGAACTCTGGGACTCAGCCGGCCGGGACAGGCAGTTGTCCCACCGCAGCGATTTCTTCGACATCTCCGGCCGCTTCGATCTGCCCGAGCTGCCCAGCGGCCACCCGGTGATCTTCCAAGCCGGTGACTCCGACTCGGGACGCGACTTCGCCACCGGATCGGCCGATGTCATCTTCACCCGCCACGCCGACCCGGAGTCGGGTCGGAAGTTCTACGCCGACGTGAAGTCCCGGCTGGCTCGCTACGGTCGGGCCGAGGACGATCTCAAGATCTTCCCCGGCATCTCCGTCATCCTCGGCGACACTCCGGCAGAGGCCGAGGAGCGCTCCCGCGAGGTCGCTTTCCAGCAGAACAGCGAGGCCGGAGCGATCGCGTTCCTCGAACGCGTCTGGGATCGCGACCTCTCGGGCTTCGACCCGAACGGTCCGCTGCCCGATGTGCCCCCGGCCGGGGAATCGATCTCCCAGGGCCGCGTCAAACACGTCAAGGACGCCGAGGCCACGATCGCCGAATGGCGTGCCCTGGCCGAGGCCGAGAATCTCACCGCTCGGGAACTCGTCGTCCGGGTCTCGGCCCGGCACTCCTTCGTGGGCACCCCCACCCAGGTGGCCCACGACCTCGCCGATGCGGTGGCGACGAAGGCCGCCGACGGCTACATCCTCGTCCCCCACCTGACCCCCGGCGGACTCGACGACTTCGTCGCCAAGGTCGTCCCCGAACTCCAGGAGCTCGGCGTCTACCGCACCGAATACCCGGGTGAGAACCTGCGCGAGAACCTCGGACTGCCGGCCGCCAGAACCGCCGTCGACTGGACCGCCGCCCGCCACCGCGCACGCGGCACCGAGCCCGGCACCACCTCGGCGAGCGAGTCCGCGACCGCCACCACCACCGACCACCGCCGCATCACCGAACTCAAGGAGGTGGGCTGATATGTCCCGCGTCGTCCTCATCTCATCCAGCCCGACCGAGGGCTCGAAGACCGAAGCGCTGCTCGAGTTCATCGCTCGTCGGCTGGGCCAATACGGCCACCGCACGGAGTTCCTCAAGCTGCGACACCTCCCCGCCGAAGCTCTGCTGCGCGCCCAGACCTCGAACGAGCTCATCAGCGCCGCTCGGGCCACAGTGGAGGGCGCGGATGCCGTGGTCGTCGGTTCGCCCGTGTACAAGGCCAGCTACACCGGGCTGCTCAAGGTCTTCATCGACCTGCTGCCGATGGACGTGCTGCGCGGCATGCCCGTCCTCCCGGTCCTCACCGGCGGGTCCCCGGCGCATGTCCTCGCCCTCGACTTCGGGCTCAAACCGCTGCTCGCGACGCTGGGCGCCAGTTCCATCGGGCGCGGACGCTTCGTCATCTCCAAGCACATCCTGCCCGCCACCGAGGCGACCCCGCCGGCCATCGATGAATCCGTCGAACGCGATGTCGTCGATGCGATCGACCAGTTCGACTCGGAGCTGAAGGCCAAGGAGCGCTCCTGCTCCCACGCCGAGGCCGGCTTCACTGCGATCGAGAGGAACGCTTCATGAGCTTCATCATCGGCACCACCATCAGCCCCGATCCGCGCACCGGACTGGCGACCGCGAAGACCGTCGACGGTCACATCGACTTCGCGCTCGTCCCCGATGATTTCCGCGGAATCGACGCCCTCGAGTTCTCATCCTGGCTCGGCCCGCTGACGAAGGAGCTCGGCCTCATCCCCGAGGTCAGGGTCACTCATGCCGAGCCTTTCCATATCGCCACCGCCTCGGCGACGCTCGACTACACGGCCCGCACCCGGGCGGGACTGGCGATCGGGATTTCGACCACCGACGCCGAGGCGGCCCTGTTCGGTCGCCGTGCCGCCGCCGATGCAGTCCCGGCCTGGACGGAATCGGCGCAGGTCATCGACGTCGTTCGCCGGCTCTGGGACTCCTGGGACGATGATGCGATCATCCGCGATCAGGCGACTGACCGCTACATCGACCGGGATCGTCTCCACACCGTCGACGCGCAGCTGCAGGACTCGGTCGGCACGGACTACTCCGTGCTCGGCCCCTCGATCACTCCACGGCCGCCGCAGGGCCATCCGCCGATCGTGGTGAGGGCGGACGGTGACAATGCGGGGGCCGTGGAGGCTGCCGATATCGTGCTCGTCGACGACGCGGGACAGGCGAAGTCCGGCCGGCCTCCGCGCCTCGAAGACCTCCGGGTCCGCCTCGGCGATGAGGTTCCGATCCTCGCCCGACTCGACGCGCCCCAAGGCAACACCGAGGTGTCCGGCACGACGGCGCGCGCCCTCGAACTGCAGTCACGGGGAGCCTCCGGGATCCTGTTCGCGGCACCGGCGGAGAGCCAGATCGAATTCGGGATCCGGCTCGTCAGCGAGATCGTGCCGGCGCTGATCTCGGCCGGACTGCGCACCCAGACTGCCGGACTGGGCACCCAGTCGGCCGCCTCGGGCACCGACTCGACCACCGACCTGCGCGGACGACTGGGACTGCCCGTCGCCCGGAGCCTCTTCGCCCATGCCTGATCTGCCGCCCGCCACCCACGCCGACCTCGTGTTCATCGGCGCCGGACCGAAGGCCACGGGGATCCTCCTCGCGCTCGCGGCCACCGAAGGCGCCGGGGACGGGCTGCGCATCCACCTCATCGACCCTTACCCGGCCGGTGCCGGACGGATCTGGCGGACCGCGCAGTCGCCGCACCTGTGGATGAACTCCCGCACCGAGGACATCACGATCTTCCCCGACGCCGATGCGAGCCTCGGCCGCTCTCCGATCACCGGCCCGACCCTGCACGAGTGGATCCACGATGAGGGCCGCGAGCGTCTCCACGCAGCCGGACTGGGGGAGGAGGCCGAACGTCTCGATTCCCAGTCCTTCGCGTCCCGCCGAGTCCATGGCCACTACCTCGAGTGGGCCTTCGACACCGCGCTCGAGCGTCTCGCCGCCGATGTCCGGATCCACCGCACCCTCGCCGAGGCGGTCGTTCGTCTGCCCGCCGGGCGCGGTTTCCGGGTGGTGACTTCGGAAGGGGAGGCGATCGAGGCGGAGGTCGTGGTCTCCGCTCAGGGGCATCTCGACATGGACCCCCTCGACTCGGACCTCGACCTCGAGAGGGCGGCGAGCACAGGACTGTACTATCAGCGTCCCGGCTTCACCGCCGACCTCGACTTCAGCGCGATCCCGCCCGGTGCCGATGTCCTCACCCGCGGGTTCGGGCTCGCCTTCATCGACCTCATGGTGATGGTCACGCAGGGGCGTGGGGGAGAGTTCTTCGAATGCGAGGATCGTCTGCGCTATCACGCCTCGGGACGCGAACCCGTGCTGTGGGTGGGGTCCTCTCGCGGGGTCTCGTACAGTCCGAAGCTCGGCTATTCGCGAGCCGATCTGCCCGGGGCGCCCGGGGTGGAACTGAGATACCTCGCCGCGGAGCAGCTGAAGGAGAGTGCCGTGCACGCGGGTGACGGCACGATCGACTTCCGCACGGTCATCGGCCCTCTGGCCGAACTCGAACTCACCTACGCCCATTACGACCATGTGCTGTGGAAGCGAAACCTCAAGGGGCGCGGGTCCGGGGGAGGTGATCCCGTGCTCGAGCAGATCGACGCGGTGGCCGCCGGCATCCTCACCGACCCCGATTCGGGTGATCGGCAGTTGAAGGCCGGTCGCGTGCGGATCGCCGCCGCCGCGGCCGGTCTCCTCGATGATCCGGCCGACCTCTTCGATCTCGGCGCCATCGACAGGCCACTCGACGACCTTCGGTGTGACCACCTCGGTGCGGGTGAGGACGCGGTGCGCAGCTACATCGAGGACCATCTCGAACGCAGTGC
Source organism: Brevibacterium sp. GP-SGM9 (assembly GCF_047300845.1). Classification (NCBI taxonomy): domain Bacteria; kingdom Bacillati; phylum Actinomycetota; class Actinomycetes; order Micrococcales; family Brevibacteriaceae; genus Brevibacterium; species Brevibacterium sp. GP-SGM9. Next base: position 2,948,311 of record NZ_CP178563.1, read on the forward strand.
GGACATCGACCATTCCGCGGATCTCGCGGTCTTCGAAGCCCTCGTCAAGACCTATGTGGCGATCCGACTGCTCGTACGTTCGGGACGGGGCGGGCCGGAGGATCGGACCGCGTTCGTCGAAGGCAGCTTCCACTCGTTGTTCTCTTACATCGGCAGCGGACCGCCGCCGATCAGGGTCCGCCAGATCCTCGCCCTGCACGAGGCGGGACTGGTCCGGTTCCTCGGTCCCGGGCTGCGCGTCGACGCCACTGAGCAGGGGTTCCGGGCCACCTCGAGCGCGCATCCGGACTCGAGGATCTTCACCTACCTCGTCGAGGCCCGCCTGGCCAAGCAGAGTGCCGCACGCGCGGTGGATCCGGCCCTGGCCTCCCTCGCACACGCCGGAGCGATCCTGCTCGAAGGCGCAGGCGAAGGCGACAGCGAGGTCGCAGGCGAAGGCGCCGGGAGCGGTACCGGGAGCCGTGCGAGCGAAGCTGCGAAGCACGCGAAGCTGCGCACCGATGCCCACGGCCATGCCCTCGACGAGGCGGGGCGTGCGCAGCCGGATCTGTTCCTCCTCGGGCCGGCCGTATCCGGGGCGACCGCCGAAGCCTTCACCCGTCCCCACACGGATGCTCCGGTGTTCAAGGACAACGAGAGGATCGCCTCGGCGTTGTTGGATTCCCTGGCTGCAGCGGCGAGAACCGGGGCGGGCACACGTGATCGGGAGCAGCTGCTCGCCGGATGATCGCCCCTGTGACCCGCTTCCGATGACGAAAGATGACGTTTCATGTCTCGAACATGACGGACGGTGACACTCGGGGTCATCCGGGAGCGGTGCGAGAGCGCAGGCAGATCAGACTGGTGGAACTTCGGCCACAGTGACGAACCGTCACAGGCCGGTCGGAGGTCACCAGTGAAGGAAGGATCCGCCGTGAACATCAGCTCTCGCGCGCATAACCGGGAGCGGGGGTGCCGTCGATGACTGCCACCGACTCGCACACTGCCCCCGCCGGAATCTCGACCCGATCGGTGCATTCGGGAGCCATGCCCGAATCCCACACCGGTTCGGTCGTCGCCCCGATCTTCCAGACCTCGACCTTCATGATGGACACCCCCGGAGAGACTCGCGCGGGCTTCGACTACGCGCGCACCGGCACACCGAACCGCAGCGACCTCGAAGATGTGCTCTGCGAATTGGAGAACGCCTCCTTCGCCGCTGCCGTGAACTCGGGCACCTCGGCCGAAGTCGGTGTGTTCTCCGCCCTGCTCGGCCCCGGCGACGAGATCATCATTCCCCGCGACATCTACGGCGGGACTTATCGGCTGCTCGTCAACGAGTACGTGCGCTGGGGAGTGACCGTCCGCACCGTCGACCTCACCGACACCGAGGCGCTGGCGGCGGCGATCAACGACAAGACCGCGATCGTGTGGGTCGAGACCCCGAGCAACCCGGGCCTCGACATCGTCGACATCGAAGCCACCGCGAAGCTCGCCCACCAGGCGAATGCGATCCTCGCCGTCGACTCCACCTTCGGCACCCCGTGCCTGCAGCGGCCCATCGACCTCGGCGCCGACGTGGTCATCCACTCGACGACGAAGTTCATCAACGGCCACTCCGATGTCATCGGCGGGGCCGTGCTCGCAGGCGACGGCACGAGCTGTGCCAAGGCCGCCGAGGCGGTCGAACGGCTCGACAGCTACCTCGCCTCCGTCGGGCTGGGGATCTCCCCGTTCGACGCCTGGCTGACCCGGCGCGGCATCAAGACCCTGCCGGTGCGCATGAAGGCGCACTGCGAGAACGCGCAGGCCGTGGCCGAATGGCTCGAAGGCCGCGAAGAGATCGCCGAGGTGCATTACCCGGGACTGCCCTCGCACCCCGGCCACGAGGTGGCGAAGCGGCAGATGAGCGGCTTCGGGGGAGTGGTGTCCCTGCGCACCGACACCGAGGCCAGGGCGCTCGCGCTGGTGCAGAACACGAAGCTCATCACACTCGCCGAATCACTCGGCGGGGTCGAATCGCTCATCGACCACCCAGCCACGATGACGCATCTGGCTGTCGCGGACTGCGAACTCAGCGTCTCCGGTGCCTTCGTCCGCCTGTCGGTCGGCATCGAGGACATCGACGACATCCTCGCCGACCTCGACCAGGCGCTCGCCGCGACAGCGAGCGTCGAGGGCGCGGACCGCGCGGTTGCTGCCGTTGGTGACCGCGCGGACGCTTCCGCCACCGCGGACCGCGCTAATGCCGCCGAAGCCGGCGACGTCACGGACGCAGCTGCCAGGCACGCCGCCGACGCGGGCGCCCACGCGGCCGTTCCCGTCTGATCGGCCCCCACACGCATCGAGAGTGACACAACCTACGGGAGCAACGGTAGGACGTGTCACTCTCGATGCGTGATGCGTTCACACAATCCGTGATCTCGCGATGCACAGCCGGCGCCACGAGTGATGTGCGCCGTTGGGAGTGTGGGGGCGCTCACCGGGTGTGGGGAAAACCCGAGCCGGGGTCGGAGGTCTTCGTGCTGTTGGGGCCGCCGCGACTCCCGTAGCGTAGCTGCTATGAGTGAGAACACCCCCGAGAACCCGCCGGATGAGGAGCCCCAGGGCACCGGTCCGCAGGAGTTTCAGACCCATGGCGAGAGCGCCGAACTCGCTGACACAACGGTCCCCGAACAGAGCGAGAAATCGATCAGCGCCGAGGCGATCGTCAGCGCCCCGCCGACCACCGAGATCAACGAGACGGTGAAGGTCGATGAGACTGAGTCGGCCGCAGGCGAAGAAACTGGTCCGGCCACAGGGAAAGAGACTTCGGCCACAGGCGAAGAGATTTCGACCGCAGGCGAACAAGCTGAGCCTGTCGGAGCCGAAGAGACCACGCCGGCCCGAGTCGACGACAAGCGAGTGATGGGCTCGGCGGCACCGGCGACCGAAGCCGGCCAGTTCCGCACCAAGCCGATGGACCTCGAAGTCCCGTTCTCCGGCAACGGCGGAGTCGACCCCACTCGTGAGTATCCTCGCACCGGCACTCAGCCGGGTCGGCCTCCGGAGGCCCCGACTGTCCCGGCGGGCCAGCAGCCGACCCGACAGTACCCGCAGAATGCTCAGTATCCGCAGAACGCCGGAGCTCACGCCCCGCAATCGGCCCCGCAGCCGGCTCGTCCCCACCGCGGCCCTGCTCAGCACCCTCAACACCCCCAGCGTCCTCAGCAGCTCCAGCACCCTCAAGCACCCCAGATGCCCCAGCAGCCCCCGCGTACCTACCCCGTGCCGGGCTCCGGTACCCCGAACCTCGCCGGACCGCCCCAGAACTTCGCCGGACCACCCCCGAACTTCGCGGGTCCCGGGCCCTACGCCGCACCCAACCCGGGAATGCCGATGGCACCGGGGCGGCCACCTCGGCGGAAGAAGCCGAAACCTGAGAACGTCAGCTACGGTCCGGTCACCGGCGCCATGCCGCTGAGCGACCAGGACGTCACGGAGATCCCCGCGGACGGACCGATCGAATGGCCGCGTCGCTCGACCGGGATCATCGGGGTCGCGAACCTCGTGCTCTCGGCGATCATGGCCGTCATCTGGGCGTGGATCCCGGTGGGCCTGCTGTTCACCGGCATCGGCGGCATCTTCGCCCTCGGACTCGGCGTGCTCGCGCTCGTCGTCTGGGTCATCGTCCAGCAGGGCGCGAACGTCTTCGAGCGTTACCGCGCCGAACTCATCTACGGCGATCGGATCCCCGTGCCGAAGATCGAGAGCAGTATGCGCCCGGCCGGCTTCGGCCGCTTCCTCCACAACCGCTGGCTGCACGTGAAGTCCGGGGCCTTCTGGCGCTCCACCGCCCACCACTACGTCAAGATGCTCCTCGGAGCGATCGTCGTCTTCGGCACCCTGGCCGGCATCTGCGGGGCGATCCTCGGCATCTTCGGGGCCATCAACCCGCAGGGCATCAACACCTTCTTCCTCGGCGATCCCGCCCAGGGAGTCGGGCGCATCGGCATCGCGATCGGTTCGCTCATCGTCCTGGCCAGCTCCCTGGCGATCCTGTGGTTCGCGCCGTTCCTCGACCGGGCACTCGACCGCAGCCTCCTCCCGCCGGCCCGCACCGCGGCCCTGCAGGCCGAGGTGACCGAGCTCGATCGGGCCCGCATGGCGGGAATCGAGGCGGCCGGCGCGGAACGTCTGCGGATCGAACGGGATCTCCACGACGGCGCCCAGCCCCGCCTCGTCGCTCTGACCATGACCTTGGGCATGGCGAAGTCGAAGATCGACAACGACCCCGAGCGCGCCAAGGAGCTCGTCTCCGAGGCCCACGCCGAGGCGAAGGGCATCGTCAACGAACTCCGTCAGCTGGCGCGCGGCATCCACCCCGCAGTCCTCACCGACCGGGGCCTCGACGCCGCGGTCTCGGCCCTGGCCGGCCGGTCCCCGATCCCCGTCGAGGTCGATGTTCGGCTCGAAGGCAGAATCGCCCGGGAGGCCGAGGCCGTCGCATACTTCGTCGTCGCCGAATGCCTGACGAACATCACCAAGCACTCCGGTGCCACGCATGCCCGGGTCTTCATCGCCCCGATCGACTCCGGTGTGCAGATCGTCATCACCGACAACGGACACGGCGGGGCCCACATCGACCGCTCAGGTCGTCACACCGGCATCGCCGGTCTGGTCGACCGGGTCGAAGCCGCTCGTGGGACACTGAATCTGACCAGCCCCGCAGGTGGGCCGACTACTGTAGTTGTGGAGGTGCCATGCGCATCGTAATTGCTGAGGACTCTGCCGTTCTGCGGGCCGGACTCGAAAGGCTCCTTGCCGACGCCGGCCACGAGGTGATCGCCGCCGTTCCGGATGCGAGCGAACTGCTCGCCACCGTCAACACCACCCCGCCGGACCTCGCCGTCATCGACGTGCGCATGCCGCCGACTTTCACCGATGAGGGCATTCGCGCCGCCGTGCTCATCCGCAAGCAGAACCCGGACGTCAAGGTCCTCGTGTTCAGCCAGTACGTCGAGGAGCAGTACGCCTCCGAACTCATCGCGGAGAACACCGGCGGGTTCGGCTACCTGCTCAAGGACCGCGTCGCTGATGTCGAGGACTTCCTCGCCGCCGTCGACGAAGTCGCCTCGGGCGGTACGGTCCTCGACCCCGAGGTGGTCTCCCAGATCCTCGTCCGCACCCGCAAGAAGGACGGGCTCTCGACCCTGAGCCCCCGTGAACTCGAGGTCCTCCAGCTCATGGCCGAAGGCAAGTCGAACGCCGCGATCGCCGGCACCCTCTACCTCAGCGCCGGGGCCGTGGAGAAGCACATCAGCTCGGTCTTCACGAAGTTCGGCCTCACCCACGACACCTCGGAGAACCGCAGGGTTCTCGCCGTCCTCACATTCCTCGGAGCATAGAATGCCTGTCACCGTCCGCGTCAGCGAATCCACCCGCGTCAGCCTCCGGACGATCATCGTCATCGCCGCCGCCGTCCTCCTCCTCGTCCCGATCGCATTCAGCGTTGCCCATGGGGCCTCCCGCCTCAACTACGGCAAGACCGAACTGAGCGAACCGCTGCCGAGTTCGCTGAAGGACCTCAAGCTCGCCCTCGACACCAGTGCCTCCGTCGAGGTGCGGACCTCTGAGACCGCCGACCCGTCGGTGAGGCTCACCGCGACCGGTCCTCGTGATCGGTCACCCGCTCTCGACATCAGCACCGACCGAGATTCGTCCGTGGTCTCCGTCGCCGATGGGGAGAAGTTCGAGAACACGAAGCTCGTCGTCACCCTGCCGGCTGCGACCGCGAAGGAGATGAAGCTCGACCTCGAGGGCGGCTACGGCACGTTCGACCTCTCGGGCGACTACCGCGAGATCGTTGCGAAGACCGACGGGGCCGCCGTCGACATCGACGGCTCGGCCGAGCGCCTGCAGACCTCCACCGACTACGGCACCACCTCGTTGCAGGGTTCCTTCGGGACCATCGAAGCGAAGACCGGTGTCGGCACACTCGACGGAACGGACCTCAGCGTCAGCGACCATGTCGACGCCGTGACCTCGACGGGCACGATCGATCTCGACTTCTCCAATGACGCGGTCCCCGAATCGGGCATTGTCGCCAAGACCGAGGAAGGGACCATCGACCTGCAGATCCCCCGCTTGGAGCTGGCCCAGGAGAACATGGCCGCCGAGGGATCCGATTCGGCCAAGGACTTCTTCTATCGCATCAATGCGAACTCCTCGGCGGGGGAGGTGGACCTGTCCTCGGAGCTGGAGAAGTATGATGCCTCCAAGGGCGACAAGGACGCCGAGGGGAAGACGAGCATCCCGATCACGGTCAGTGCCGAGTCCGGTGCGATCACCATCGGCCAGAACTGAGCCCCGGCCACGCCGTCGAATCGTTGGGACGAGATATGCAGATCACCGTGTACGGAGCCACCGGCACCTTCGGCCGACGACTCACCGAACAGCTGCGCGACAAGGGGCACTCGGTCATCGCTTCCCACCGCGGAGTCGGCGTCGACACCTATCGCGGTGAGGGGGTCACCGAGGCGGCCGAAGGCAGCGACGTCCTCGTCGACTGCGTCAATGACATGACGAACAATCGGCACAAAGCCCTCGACTTCTTCTCCCGCAGCTCCCGGTCGATCGCAATGGCCGCCGCCGAGAACCCGGGTGCGGCGGTGGCATGTCTGTCGATCGCGTTCAGGCCCGAGGTCGCCCGCTCCTCCATCCTCGGGTACTACCAGGGCAAAGCCATGCAGGAGCGGGTCTATCAGCGGCTCGTCCCGTCCGATCAGCTCCTCATGTTCCGCTCGGCGCAGTGGTTCGAACTCGTCGAGACGATGACCACGCGGATCGGTCCGGTGGCCATGGTGCCGAAGATGCGGGTCCGTGCGCTCGCCGCCGAGGAGGCCTCACGCATGATGGCCGAGGCCATCGACGCAGGTGAGCGCGGCACCATCGAGGCGGCCGGTCCGGAGATCAGCGACTTCCCGACGATCGCGAAGAAGATCGCCGCCTCGGCGTCCTCCCGTTCTGCGCAGTCCTCCCGTTCTGCCCAGTCCTCCGGGGCGACGACGATCGTGCCCATTCCCCTGCCCGGGCCGCTGTCCGGTGAGGGTCTCATCCCGGAATCGCCGAGGTTGTCGGAGATCACCGTCGACGAATGGCTGCGGATGCGCTGAGCAGCCAGGGCGTATCATCCATTCCGGAGGTGCACATGGAGTGGAACTGGCTGGAATTCGGTCTTGACGGCGTCGACGCGATCAGGATCGTCGCGTCCTGCATCATCTTCTACGGCGGGATCATCCTTCTCCTGCGGGTCCTCGGCCAGCGCACCCTGGCCAGTCTCTCGAGCTTCGACCTCGCCGCCATCCTCGCGATCGGGGCGATCATCGGTCGCTCGATCCTCGGCGACACCCCGACCCTGGCCGCCGGAGTCCTCGCGCTTGCGACTCTGCTGCTGCTTCAGGCGCTGACCGGACTCGGCAGACGCTTCGGCGTGATCCGCGGTCTCGTCAACTCCCCGGCCATCGTTCTCATGGCCGGGTCCGAGATGCTCGCCGACAACCTCGCCCATGCCCACGTCGACCCCGACGAGGTACTGACCAAGCTGCGCACCGCAGGGGTCCGCCACCTCGGCGAGGTGGCCTGTGTGATCCTCGAACCGACCGGCCAGATCAGCGTCATCCGCCGCGGAGCCCCGATCGACGACGTGCTTCTGGCAGGGGTCGTCGGAGCCGAGCGCGTGCCCCGGGAGGGGTGAAGGCGGGACCCGGTGACGGGCGGTGCGCGCAGCTGCCCGGAAAAATCCGACATGTCGGACGAATTTGTCGTCCGGCGGATGTCCGCGTCTTGACCGCGTCCACTAGCGTCTTCTCAGAATGAGCAAGTGCCCCTTGCCCATCCGGGACTGCACCGATCCGGAAGGAAGACGATGACGTCGAACACACACCTGACAATTGAGGCTCTTGCGCATATCGTCCGAGGCGGCGGCCATCCGGTCCTCGCCGACACGACAGCGATGACACAATCCCACGACTTCGCCGTCGACGCTGTGTCCACGCTTCCCGTCTACGGTCGCTCCACAGGCGTGGGCGCGAACAAGTCGATCGAACTGGCCGAGAGCAACTCGATCGACCAGGACCTGAGGCTGCTGCGCAGCCATGCGGTCGGCGCCGGCGAATTGGTCGACGACGACACGGTGCGTGCGGCGCTGGTGATTCGTGCGAACCAGTTGGCCCGCGGCGGTGCGGGCATCTCGGCCGACGTCGTCACCGCCCTGGACGAACTCCTCAGCGACAACGCCCGACCCGCCATCCACGAGGTGGGCTCATTGGGCACCGGCGACCTGTCCCAGATGGCCGAGCTTGCTCTGACCCTCATCGGGGAACTCCCAACACAGGACGGCGGAACCCGAACCTACTGGACACCGCACGGCGGGGACGCCCTGCCGTTCATCTCCAGCAGCGCCTTCACCGTGGCAAAAGCCGCCCGTGCCGTGGCCGAGATCGACGACTACCTCGACCACAGTGTGAGAGTCGCAGTCGCGTCGATGCGGGTGACCGGCGCGAACCTCGAGCCCTTTGCGACTGCGGTGCAGAACGCCCGACCCGAACCCGGAGGGCACGAGGCTGCGGCTCGCCTCCTCGCCGCCATCGGTCCCCGCTCGTGGGAGGCCAAGCGACTGCAGGATTCCTTCGGTTTCCGCGCGCTCACCCCGGTGCTCGCGGCTCTGCTCACGGCCCGATCCCGCTTGGCCGCGGCGATCGAGGTCGAAATGAATGCGAGCCCGGAGAACCCTCTCGTCGACGTGGACTCCGCGTGGATCTATCACAACGGCAACTTCCACACTCAGCAGCTGATGATGGATCTCGAGGCCGCCGGACTCGCGCTCTTCGGCGCGGCGCAGCTCTCCTTCGACCGGACCATGCGTCTGTCCGAGCCCGAGATCACCGGACTCGATCCCTTCCTCTCCGACTCCGAGCCGGGCAGCAGCGGAATCATGATGGTCGAATACGTCACCGCCTCGGCGCTGAACGAACTGCGCATCCAGGCACAGCCCGCCTCGCTGGCGAACGTCACCGTCTCCCGCGGAACCGAGGATCACGCACCGTTCACCGCCCAGGCCGCCCGGCAGCTGCTCAAAGGCCTCGAGCAGGCCAGACGGATACTCGCCGTCGAACTCCTCGGCGCCGCCCGCGGACTCGACATGATCGGAACCGAGGACGACAGCACAGCTTCGGCGCCCTATCTCGACTACATCGCCGCCGCGCCCCTGAACCACATCCGCGCCGACCGACCACTGACGGACGACATCGCTGCACTCGAACGGTTCGTCCACACGAACCTCGGGGCCCTCCCACTGAAGGACATGAACCGATGACCACCACACCTCAACCACAGGCCATCGACGATGTGCCCTTCGGCCGATTCCACGCGCGCATCACCGCCATGACATTCGGTGCCAACTTCTCTGACGGCTATGCGCTCGGAATCATCGGCGCACTGCTCCCGGTGCTCGGGACGCAATGGGATCTGGGCGGCGTCGAATCCGGTCTGCTCGGTGCTTCGGCGCTCATCGGACTCTTCTTCGGCAGCGTCATCCTCGGCCGGGTGAGCGACCGGATCGGCCGACAGAAGGTCTACGTTCTCAATTTCCTGCTCATTGCCGTCGCTTCGGCGCTCCAACTGTGGGCACCCGAGTTCTGGAGCCTGTTCGTCCTTCGCCTGCTCATCGGCTTCGGGCTGGGAGCCGACTACGCCGTCGGTCCCACTCTGCTCTCGGAATTCGCGCCGAGGCGGCACCGCGGAATGATGCTCGCATCGCTGACGGTGATGTGGACGGTCGGCTATGTGGCCGCCAATGTGCTCGGCGTCTACCTGGTTGGGGACGGCGATTCCTGGCGCTGGCTCCTCGCCTCGGGTGCGATCCCCGCGCTCATCGTGCTCATTGTTCGCATCGGCGCCCCCGAATCCCCGGCTTGGCTCATCAGTAAGGGCCGGGTGGACGAGGCGAAGACGATCGTCAAGAAGTACATCGGGATCGACATCACCCCGGATCAGTTCCCCGCCGAATCCTCGGAGGAGATCAGCGCCACCGATTTCAAGGAGCTCTTCGGCCCGCGGATGCGGAGATACACCTGGTTCGGAGTGATCTTCTACAGCGCTCTCGTGCTGCCGTACTTCGCGATCTACACCTTTGTGCCGACGATCTTCACCAGCCTCGAGGTCAAAGACGAGGACCTCCAGTACCTCATCCTCAACCTGTTCCTGCTCGCGGGCGGGATCGCCGGCCTGTGGCTCGTGCAGAAGTTCCGCCGGCGTCCCGCAACGTTCTGGTCCTTCGTCGTCCTCACAGTCTCACTCGTTCTCCTCGGAGTGTTCTCAGGAGCGAACCTCATCCTGCTGATGATTCCCTTTGCGATCTACACGTTCGTCATGTCGGCGGCGTCCAACCTCACCCAGGTCTACCCGCCCGAGCTGTTCCCCACGAGCCTGCGTGCCTCCGGCGTCGGCCTGCTCAACGGACTCAGCCGCATCGCCTCGGCGGTGGGGACCTTCATCCTTCCGATCATGCTCGAAGGCTGGGGGATCGCGGTGTCGATGTACGTCCTCGCCGCTGTCCTCGCCGTCGGCGCGATCTTCACATGGCTGTGGGCGCCGGAGACCGCGAAGAACCACATCGTCTGAGGACCGCGGCTCCGGTCGAATTCGCAGAGTGCTCCGGCGGGATCACCGCAGGTTGTTCAGCCGGCGCTCTCCAATCCGAGCAGGCGTGCGCCATTGCGCCACAGCACCGAGCGCATCCACTCATCTCCCAGACCCAGCCCGGCCAGTCCGGCGATCTGATCGGCGTACTGGTAGGGGATGTTGGGGAAGTCGGAGCCGAGGATGATCTTGTCGGACAGTCCCGCCAGGCGTTCGCGGTAGGCGAGGTCCACCTCGGCGGGGGAGGAGAAGAACCCGGAGACGTACATGGTTGTGTCGAGGTACACCCCGCTGTGGTTCTCGGCGAGTTCGGCGAATTCATCGTATTCGGGCATGCCCATGTGGGCGATGACGAAGTTGAGGGCGGGGAAGCGCTCGAGCACATTCGCCACCGCGCCCGGCCCGGTGTAGGTGCCGGGCAGGGGCTCGGATCCGGCATGGATGACGATGGGCACCTGCGCCTCGGCGAGTGCTTTCCAAGCCGGGTCGAGGACCCGGTCGTCGGGCGAGAAGTTCCCGACCTGGACGTGCATCTTGAACAGTTTCGCCCCCGCGGCCAGAGCGGCGGGAACGTAGTCGGCGGACTCCGGCTCGGCATAGAGGGTGCCGCAGTGGATGACATCGTCGTGGGCGGCCGCGAATTCGGCATTCCACTCATTGAGCCAGGCTGCCATGCCCGGCTTGTGCGGGTATGTCAGCGCCGGAATCGCACGTATCCCCAGGTCACGGACGATCGACAGGCGCGTCTCGGTGTCGTAGCGGTAGTGGATCGGCCAGGCCCTGCCGTAGTTGGATTCGGCGTCGTCGAAGTAGGCCCACACCTTGTCGAGGACCTGCTGTGGCAGGAAGTGCACGTGGATGTCGGCGAGTCCGGGCAGTCCGAGCGCCTCGAGATAGGCGGGGATATCCGCATCGCTGCGCGGAGGCGCGGTCATCGTCGCCGGAACCGTCGCCGCGAGCGACTGCGCGGCCGTGTGCTCGTGCTCACGCCCGCTCGTCTGCGCGTCTGATCGCGCGCTCGTCGAAGAGTGCCCGGGAACTGCATCGTCGAAGTCATCCATGATCCCAGCCTAGGCCGAAGGCCGCCCGAGCATCGTAGCGAAACACGTCCTCAGCGGCCGCCCAAGCGTCCGTCATAGACTTCCCGCATGACGTTCACCGATCCGTTCGAGGTCACGGTCCCGTCCGGCACGCGCCCGATCGGCGAAGGACCGTTCTGGACACCGGGCACGGCCGTGAACTGGACCTTTCGACGCTTCGACTTCGACCGCGACCCCGTCGAGGTCGTCCGCCCGATGCAGGTGATCGAGGATTCGCCGGCCGGTGCTCTTCTGTGGATGCCCGGCGGCACCCCGACCGCGGAGGCCCGGATCATCGGCTGGGAGGACACCGATCCCCATGACGTTCCGCACGAGGTGCGGTTCCGTCCCCTCGCCGAGGCGCCCCGACGAGTCGCTGTGCCCGGCACCTGGCGCGGTCTCGGAGTCCTCAAGATCGTCCCGCCGGACGTTCCGTTCTCCGTCTGGGTGCTGCTCAAACCGGGGGAGAGCGAGCAGGTGCGCGCCGATTGGTACATCAATCTCGAGGCGACTCACCGCCGCACCGACGACACTCTGTTGACCAGCGATCACATCCTCGACATCATCTTTCCCAACGAAGCCGCGCCCAACGGAGCCGCGCCCCTGCACGCCGCCGACGGTCGTCTCGACCCGGGCGGCGCGAAGTTCAAGGACGAAGACGAACTGGCCTCAGCCGCCGAGAACGGGGCCTGGCCGCGTGCATGGTCCGAGACCATACGGGGCAACGGGACGGAACTGCTCGACCGCCTCGGCGAGTTCACCTGGGCCTTCGACCCGAAGTGGGAGGACCTGGCCCGCCGTCTGGCCAGCGGGGAGACCGCGAAGACGGGACGTCTGGGTCCTGCGGGACAACCGGATTCGGATTCATCTCACACGCAGGAACATTCTCAGCCGAAGCAGGAACATCGACGGGTCTCCGACGGTTGCTACGGCAAGGACTGGATCTGATCTCCACCCGAGCAGCGCCCCGCCGGTCGGGACCCTGCACCGAATGCCCACCCGGGCAGAATTGCGATGAAAGGAACACTCTCTCATGACGAGCAACCACAGAGTCCGCCTCAACTCCCGCCCGGTCGGTGCGCCGACGGCCGAGAACTACCTCATCGATGAGGTTCCGCTCGAGTCTCCCGGTGAGGGACAGGTGCTGCTGCGCACCCTCTATCTCTCCCTGGACCCGTACATGCGCGGTCGGATGTCGGATGCGAAGTCCTACGCCAAGCCCGTCGAGGTCGGCGACGTCATGGTCGGTGCCACGGTCTCCGAGGTCGTCGAGTCGAACTCGGACGACTACTCCGTCGGCGACATCGTGCTCGGCTACGGCGGATGGCAGGAGTACTCGGTCGAGAACACCGGTCACCTGCGCCGCATCGACCCGGAGCTCGCCCCGATCAGCACCCACCTCGGCGTGCTCGGCATGCCCGGGTTCACCGCCTATGCGGGACTGCTCGAGATCGGCCGTCCGCAGGAGGGCGAGACCGTCGCCGTCGCTGCGGCCACCGGCCCGGTCGGCTCGGTCGTCGGGCAGATCGCGAAGATCAAGGGCGCCCGGTCCGTCGGCATCGCCGGAGGCCCGGAGAAGGTCGCCCACCTGGAGGAGCTCGGCTTCGACGTGGCCCTCGACCACCGCTCGGGCAACCTCAAGTCCGAACTCGCCGAGGCGGTGCCGCAGGGAATCGACGTGTACTTCGAGAACGTCGGCGGTGAAGTCTTCAACGCCGTCCTGCCGCGCCTGAACACCTACGGTCGCGTTCCTGTCTGCGGACTCGTGGCCAATTACAACCTCACCGCTCTGCCCGAGGGACCCGACCGTTCGGGTGCTCTCATGGGCCAGATCCTGACGAAGTCGCTCAACGTCCGTGGCTTCATCCAGACCGAGTTCGCCGAACGGCTGACCGGCCAGTTCCTCACCGACATGAGCGGCTGGATCAACGAGGGCAAGATCCGCTACCGCGAGGACATCCGCCCGGGACTCGAGAACGCTCCCGAATACTTCAACGACCTTCTCACCGGCGGAAACTTCGGCAAGATGGTCGTCGCCGTGGGTGCGGAGAGCTGAGGAGATCCGGCACTTAGGGTTCGTACCTGATGACAGGGAACGAGTCCCGGACGATCCGGCGCAGGTCGGCGAGGTCGGAGTTCGGCTCCACCTCGCCGATTGCCCGTGCCTGAACGAGAAGGTTGCCGATCGCAGTCGCCTCGACAGGCCCGGCGACGACAGGGCGACCCGTTCGTTCGGCCGTGAGTCGGCACAGCAGTGTGTTCTGCGAACCCCCGCCGACGATGTGAACGACATCGACCTGCCTGCCGGTGAGTTCCTCGGCGGTCTCGATGGTCTCTCGATACGCCTCGGCGAGAGATTCGAGGATGCTGCGCATGATCTCCGCGGGTCCTTCCGGAGGACGAATCCCGTGTTCACGACACCAATCGGCGATTCGCGTCGGCATGTCTCCCGGCGGGGTGAACCGATCGTCTGAGGGGTCGAAGATCGGGACTTGGCCGGTCACCCGCTCGGCCTCGCTCAGAAGGGTCTGCAGGTCCGCGCTGCGTTGGGCATCTGTGGAGTGGCGGTGCCAATGGCGCATGGATTCGCTCAGCAGCCACAGTCCGGAGACGTTCTTGAGGAACCGGATGGTTCCATCGACCCCGCCCTCGTTCGTGAAGTTGGCATCCCGGGCCGCCTCGGAGAGGACAGGCCGGTCGAGCTCGAGTCCGACGAGCGACCAGGTCCCGCTGGAGATGAATGCCGAGTTCTCCGTGGTGAACGGTACGGCCACGACCGCCGAGGCGGTGTCGTGGCTGCCGACGGCCGTGACCGTGATTCCGGGGTCCGGGGTCGAGGTCGCGGAAGTAAGGCTTCCTGCACCCAGCCGGGCGGCGACCGCCTCGGTGAGGGTGCCGAGGGGCTGACCGGGGGCGATGAGCTCGGGCAGGAGCACCGGGTCTGCACCGGCGAGGTTCGCAAGCTCTGAGTCCCAAATCGTATCCTCGACCCGGAGCAGTCCCGTGGTCGAGGCATTGGTGAGTTCGGCGCGGATGGTTCCGGTGAGCCAATAGGCGATGAGATCGGGAATGAGGACGATGGCATCCGCGAGATCCAAGAGCCCGGTCTCTGCCTCGGCGGCGAGCTGGAACACGGTGTTGAAGTCCAAGTGCTGCAGGCCGTTGCGGGCATAGAGGTCGGCAGGATCGATGCGGGCGTGGACGAGGTCCACCCCGTGGGAGCTGCGAGTATCACGGTAGTGATGGGGCAGCCCCAATAGCCGACCGCGGCGGAGGAGTCCGTAGTCGACTGCCCAGGAGTCGATGCCGATGCTGCGCAGCCCGGGCGCAGCGCGAACCGCCTCGCGAAGCCCGTCCTCGAGGGCAGCGTAGAGAGAAGAGATGTTCGAGTACAAGCCTTCGGCGGGGGTGTGCTCGGCCGCCGAGCGGTCCGCGCTGCCAGGTCCGGAGTCCGCCTTCGCGGGGACAGTCTCGGTGAGATGGAGCGGTGAGTTCGGGAACCGAGCGATGTGCTTCATGTGCAGGCGCCCCTCGGCGATGCCGCCGAGGATCACCCGGCCGCTCGTCGCCCCGAGGTCAACGGCGGCGAGCGTCAGCGGAGCGGGGGATTCCATCATGTCCATTCGGAGTCGTGTCTCAGTATCTGTGTATCTGTCGAAATCACCGCAGGAACGCCGCAGCGACTCCCGCGTCGACGGGCACGTGCAGGCCGGTGGTGTGTGAGAAGTCGTCGGTGCACATGGCGAACACGGCGTTCGCGACATTCTCCGGCACGACCTCCCGGCCGAGGATGGTCCGCTGGGCGTAGAACTTGCCGAGGTCCTTCTCTTCGATGCCGTAGGTTTTGGCACGCTGGGCGCCCCAGCCGCCGGCGAAGATTCCTGAGCCGCGGACGACCCCGTCAGGGTTGATGCCGTTGACGCGGATGCCGTGCTCGCCGAGTTCGGCGGCGAGCAGGCGCACCTGGTGGGCCTGATCCGCCTTGGTCGCCGAATACGCGATGTTGTTCGGACCGGCGAACACGGAGTTCTTCGAGGAGATGTAGACGATATCCCCGCCCATGCCCTGATCGACGAGGATCTGCGCAGCGTTCTTCGACACGAGGAACGAGCCCTTGGCCATCACATTGTGCTGCAGGTCCCAGTCCTTCTCCGTGGTCTCGAACAGGGACTTCGACAGCGAGAGCCCGGCGTTGTTGACGACGAGGTCGACGCCTCCGAAAGCGAGCACCGCCTCGGCGAGTGCCGCCTGGACTCCCACCTCGTCGGACACGTCGGCAGAGACACCGATGGCGACGTCCGGGGAGCCGAGCTCCGCGGCAGCGGCCTGGGCCTTCTCAAGGTCGAGATCGGCGATGACGACGCAGGCGCCCTCGGACGCCAAGCGGGCGGCGATGGCCTTGCCGATTCCGCTGGCTGCTCCGGTGACGAAGGCGACGCGGGAGGCCATGGGCTTGGGCACCGGCTTGCGCTTGAGTTTCGCCTCTTCCAGAGCCCAGTATTCGATGCGGAACTTCTCCTCTTCGGAGATCGGACTGTACGTGGACAGGGATTCCGCGCCGCGCATGACGTCGATGGCGTTGACGTAGAACTCCCCGGCCACGCGGGCGGTCTGCTTGTCTGCGCCGTAGGAGAACATGCCGACGCCGGGGACGAGGATGATCGCGGGGTCGGCCCCGCGGATGGCCGGGGTGTCCGCATCGGCGTAGCGGTCGTAATAGGCCTGGTAGTCCGCCCGGTAGGCCTCGTGGAGGGCTGGCAGGGCGGCGACGATGTCCTCGACCGAGGCGTCGGCTGGGAGGTCGACGACGAGTGGCTTGACCTTGGTGCGCAGGAAATGGTCCGGGCAGCTGGTGCCGAGTTCGGCCAGAGCGCTCAGCTTCTCGCCGGCGAGGAATTCGAGGACGGCAGGGTCATCGGTGAAGTGACCGACCATGGCCCGATCCGCCGAGGCGGTGCCGCGCAGGTGAGGTGCCAGGAGAGCGGCTTTGGCGTGCCGTTCGGCTTCCGGCAGGGCCGCGAAATCCGGGCGGGCCGAACCGAAGGGATCGGACTTGCCGTGCTCGTCGATGTAGGCGGCCGCGGTGTCGATGATCCAGCGGGAGTTCGCCTCCGATTCCTCCGAGGTGTCTCCCCAAGCGGTGATTCCGTGTCCACCGAGGATGGTGCCGATGGCGCTGGGATTGGCCTTCTTGATCGCAGCGATGTCGAGGCCGAGCTGGAAGCCGGGACGTCGCCAGGGAACCCAGACGACTCTGTCGCCGAAGATCTGCTTCGTCAGCTCCTCACCGTCGGCGGCAGTGGCAATGGAGATGCCGGAGTCGGGGTGGAGATGGTCGACATGGGCGGCATCGACGAGCCCGTGCATCGCGGTGTCGATCGACGGAGCCGCCCCTCCCTTGCCATGCAGCGTGTAGTCGAAGGCCGCGACCATCTCATCCTCGCGATCGACCCCGGGGTAGGTCCTCTCCATGGCCCGCAGGCGGTCGAGTCTGAGCACGGCCAGTCCTCCCTCAGTGAGCGTTCCGAGATCTCCGCCGGAGCCCTTGACCCAGAGGAGTTCGACCTCCTCGCCGCTCACGGGATCGACATCGGTGCCTTTGGCGGAGGTGTTGCCGCCGGCGAAGTTCGTATTGCGGCGATCCGAACCCAGGGAGTTCGAACGGCGGATGAGTTCATTCACCGTGGGATTGATCGTGGTCATGCTTCTCCTCAGGAGTCGTCAGTGAGGGGTGGGACAGGGATGGAAGAATTCAGATCCGGCTCAGGCGCCCCAGCCGGCCTGGGTGCCGCCGATGCGATCGGCCGCGATCTTCTCCTGGTATCCGGACTCGCGGAAGGCGCGCTGCGGATCAGCAGGAAGCCCGCGGGAGCTTCTCCATTCGGCGAGCGCCGGGCGGACGTCCGTGTGGAAGGCATCCATGAAGACGTCATTGGCGGCCAGGACATCGCCGGACTTCTGCGCGGCACTGAGGGCGTCGGTGTCGAGCAGCAGCACACGCGCGGTCATCTCCTGCACGTTGAGCACGGATCGGATCTGTCCCTCGATCTTGTTCTCCACGTTGTGGCACTGGTCGAGCATGAACGCGACGTCAGGGTTGTTCAGTCCTCCGCCGCGAACGACCTCGTAGAGGATCCGGAAGAGCTGGAACGGATCAGCGGCACCGACGATGAGGTCGTCATCGGCATAGAACCGGGAGTTGAAGTCGAAGGACCCCAGCTTCCCCAGGCGGAGCAGCTGCATGACGATGAACTCGATGTTGGTTCCCGGAGCGTGGTGGCCCGTGTCGAGGCAGACCTTAGCCTTCTCCCCGAGCGCGGTGACCTGGGCGTAGCTCGTTCCCCAGTCGGGGACATCGGTGTGGTAGAACGCGGGTTCGAAGAACTTGTATTCGAGGACCAGACGCTGATCCTCGCCGAGGCGATCGTAGATCCTGCTCAGCGATTCGTGAAGCCGATCCTGTCTGCCGCGCAGATCGGCCTGTCCGGGATAGTTCGAACCTTCTGCCAGCCAGATCTTGAGGTCGCGGGAACCCGTGCGATCCATGACATCGATGCATTCGAGATGATGATCGATCGCCTTCGTCCTGATCCGATCGTCCTCATGGGTCAGCGCGCCGAATTTGTAGTCATCGTCTTGGAAGGTGTTCGAGTTGATGGTTCCCAGCTTCACCCCCACCTCGGCGGCATGATCGGCAAGAGCGTCGAAGTCACAGAGGTCCCAGGGGATGTGGAGAGCAACCTGCGGGGCGAGGCCGGTGAGCTCGTGCACCTTGGCGGCATCGGCGACCTTCTCGAACGGATCGCGCGGAGTGCCCGGGGTGCCGAAGACTTTGAACCTCGTCCCGGAATTGCCGAATGCCCAGGAGGGAAGTTCGATCGACTGTTCGGCCAGTTGGCCGGTGATGTCTGCGAAGGTGGGGTGAGTGCTCATGGGAGCTGCATGTTCCTAACTGTTGCCGTGTTTCTTGCATTCGCGTTTCGTGAGTCGTCGCTGGGTCAATCCGTGCGAGAGAGCTGATCGTCGAGATTGAAGATCTCCTGCAGCCGTTCGGGACCGGAGTCGAAGGAGCCGCCCGCCGCGAACAGCGGCGACATCGAATCCTGCCAGGCAGTATTGATCTCGGTCAGTTCCGTACCCTGCTGCGCGGCTTCGTAGTCCTCTGTCTCGAGGTAGCCGACGACCATTCCCGCAGCATCGGCGAAGAGAGAGTAGTTGCGCCATCCTGTCTCGTGCAGGGCCCGGAGCATCTGCGGCCACACGCTTCTGTGCCGCTCGATGTACTCGTCGAGGTGATCAGGGTCGACCTGCATCCTGAAGCAGACGCGCTCCACGTCAGTTCTCCCTCACCGCGGGCGTCCCGTCGGGACGGATGTTCCCGACGGCCACCTCGGTGGCATGGTCGGCATCGAGGAGTCGGCCGTAGCGCTCGATCTCGATCTCTTCGAGCGTCTTGTTCTGCGTCTTCGGTGCCCAGATCGTGCCGATGAGCAGTGCCGCGACGAGCAGTCCGAGGATGAGGACGCCGACACCGTGGAGACCGGTCTTCTCTAGCATGAGCGGGAACCAGAGTGAGAGCACTCCGACCATGACGCGAACGATCATGAACATGAAGCCCTGGGCAGACGCACGATACCGGGTTGCGAAGAGTTCGGCGGCCCACAGTCCGTAGAACGCCTGTGCCCCGAGTCCCGACGAGATGCCCCAGCCGAAGGCGAAGACGAGCAGGGAGAACCAGCCGGCCGGACCATAGATGAGGACCGCCCAGGCGATGATTCCGAGACCGGCACCGAGGCAGTAGAGCCACCGACGAGAGACCTTGTCGCCGTAGCGCATGAAGCCCCAGAAGGTGGCGGCGCTGGTGAGGCCCCACACGAGAACCTGGAGCAGGTACTGCGATCGGGCGTCCGTGAGGCCGGTGGCCTCGTAGATCCGCGGCTGGAAGATGCCTGCCTGTCCGGCCACCGTGTTCCACAGGCCGTAGACGCCGATGAGGAACAGCAGTGCGATGATGTTCTTCCTGTTCGTGAAGAGCTGGAAGAACCCTCGGTAGGTGCCGACCGTGTCGGGGTTGGAGTTCTTCTCGGTCCAGCGCCGTGATTCGCTGAGTCCGCGCCGCACCCACCACGTGATGAAGGCGATGACGAAGAGGTGGGCGAAGATGAATCGCGAGCCCAGCAGACCCATCGGTTCGAGCAGTGCGGCAAGCAGGAATCCGACCATGGGGCCGATCGACCAGGCGAGCTGTGCGACGCCGACGTGACCGGCGCGGCGACCGTCCGGAGCTTCCTCTGCGATGTAGGTCCATGCCGCTGTGACTCCCGCTCCCACGGCGATGCCGGTGAGGACGAAACCGATGAGCAGCATGGAGAAGTTCATCGCGAAGATCGCGAACAGAGTGCCGAACATGTAGAGCAGCAGGTCGTAGGTGTAGATGAATTTGCGTCCGTAGCGGTCACAGAGCGGGCCTCCGATGGCCGCGCCGATTGCCGCTCCGAAGGCGTTGGCACTGAGAGCGCTGAGCAGACCGACGGCCAGACTGTCGAGTCCGAACTCCGCCTGCCACAGACTCATGCTGGTGGCGATGGCGATGATCGATCCTGCTTCGATGTAGTTCGACATGGCCACCGCGACGGTGGCCTTCCATTTGGACGACGTCGTTGTGTCCGTCATGCGTTCCTCCGATATGGACGAGCGACCGCATGGGCGGCGGTCGCAGCTGTGCCGACAGCGCAGATGCGCGAGCGCGGCGGCGCGGATGCTGGTGTGAAACGAGTCGCTGGGCCATTCCGATTGAAACGTTTCAATATTGACGTTTGGAACGATAGCATGTCGTGTGAGTCACATCAAGACTGCGCGGAGGAATTCGGGCAGAATGAGAGTTGTCCGTGACCGCTGACCTGGAAGGACCACCATGGCGAAAGTGAGTATGCGCGATGTCGCATCCCGCGCCGGCGTCTCGGTCGGGACGGTGTCACACGTGGTCAACGGCTCGTCGAAGGTCTCTGAGGCCACCATGCTCAAGGTCAACGACGCGATCGAAGAGCTGGGATTCGTGCGCAACGCGGCGGCAAGACAGTTGAGATCCGGGCGGAGCAGCAGTCTCGGACTCGTCGTCCTCGACGCCTCGAATCCATTCTTCGCCTCGGTTGCCCACGGTGCGCTGGAGGCCTGCGATGTCGCGGGGCTGTCTCTCCTCCTCGGCGACTCCGGAACCGACGAGGCGCGGGAATCGAAGTACCTCGATCTCTTCGCCGAACAGCGTGTCAACGGACTTCTCGTCACTCCTTCGGGAGCTGACCTGTCCAAACTCGAGTCGATTGCGTCGAAGGGCACACCGGTCATGCTCGTCGACCGAGCACCCGGCGACTTCGCGCTGTCATCAGTGACGGTCGACAACGTCGCCGGTGGTCGAATGGCGCTCGACCATCTCATCGCCGGGGGATCGTCGGCACCGATTTTCGTCGGCGGACCGTTGTCGCTGCCTCAGGTGGCGGACCGCTATGCCGGAGCCCGGGACCGGGCTCGCGAAGCCGGAATCGAGCTTCCCTTGTTCGAGTCGAGCGAGATGACGATCCTGGCCGGGCGTGACGTCGGTGAGCGCATCGTCTCCCTGCCGGAGGCGCAGCGACCGGATGCAGTCTTCTGCGCGAACGATCTGCTTGCCGTCGGTGTCATGCAGGCTGTCATCATGTTCACCGAACTGCGCATTCCCGACGATCTTGCGATCATCGGCTACGACGACATCGACTATGCGCTCTCGACGATCGTTCCACTGACCTCGGTGCGGCAGCCTGCCGGACTCCTGGGGCGCACCGCAGTCGAGACGCTGCTTGCCGAGAACGAATCCTCGGCAACTGCCCATTGCGACCAGATGTTCACTCCTGAGCTTGTGATCAGGGAGTCGACGAGACCCGTCTGACGCTCACCCGAAGTGCGCGAATGCCTCGGCGGGGTCGAGGCCGAAGCTGAGCGCCAGGGTGAGGACGATGCGGGCCTTGCGGGCATCGAGGAGCCCGGCCGGAATGAGCCCGGACTCGAGCAGTCCGATCTCACCGCCGAGGTAGCCGTAGGTGCTCCGCAGGCTCGCACCCGACCCGGTTCGCGA
Source organism: Brevibacterium sp. GP-SGM9 (assembly GCF_047300845.1). Taxonomy (NCBI): domain Bacteria; kingdom Bacillati; phylum Actinomycetota; class Actinomycetes; order Micrococcales; family Brevibacteriaceae; genus Brevibacterium; species Brevibacterium sp. GP-SGM9. Next base: position 2,970,157 of record NZ_CP178563.1, read on the forward strand.
AGCAAGCACGACGGGCATGGCCTCGCCGAGGCGGGTCGCCGCGGGCACCAGGTGCTCGGGGACGTGGCCCCCTCCGACACCCGAGATCACGGCACCGGCGAAACCGGACTCGAGGATCCCGGCCAGGGTCTCCTCCGGTTCGCCCATCCCCACCTCGGCGAGGGCGACCTTCGCCAGGGAATCGGGGCGAGGCAGCCCGGCGAAGGGGGACGGCGCGGTCGGAGCGGGAGCGTGGGGCAGTCGGAGCGCATCCTCGCTCAGCCACCCGATGGCGCCGAGGACGGGACCCGAGGAGAACGCGGCTGTCGAGGACACATGTGACTTGCGGACGAAGCGCGGATCGTGGACCTCGTCGTCGAAGACGAGACTCGCCGGCAGGTTCCTGACCAGCGGCGACAGTGCTGTCAGTGCCGCGGCACGCACATTCGCCGGACCGTCGGCGCCGGGCAGTGTGGGATTGCGCATCGCGCCGGTGGCGGCGATGTGCGTGCCCGAATCGTTGAGCAGCCAGAGACCGAACGCGGACTCCTCCAAGGTGTCGGTGCCCTGGGTGAGGACGATCCCGTGCGCCTCCGTGGTGCGGGCGAGCTCGACGACGTCGAAGAGCATGTCGAGGGTGACGTTCGCGCTCGAGACCTGCGAGACCTGCGTGAAATCGGCCTGCAGATCCGGCCAGATGCGGCCGAGACCGGCGGCAGCGGCGATCTCGGCCCCGCTGAGTGCGGGTGCGACCCCACCTGAATGATTCGCCGTCGAGGCGATGGTTCCGCCGAGGGCGGCGAGGAGCAGGTGCGGGGGAGTGGTGGACGAAGCGGTGTCAGGCATGCTCATGAGTCTATCTGTCAGTGCCGTTTGCTAGCCTCGGCGCATGGATCCCGATACCGTGCTCCGGCTCGCCCATGACCAGGCCATGCAGTACCCCTCGGTCGTCATCGACCATCCTTTCGGGCCCGAGAACACCGTCTACAAGGTGCGCGGCAAGATGTTCATGATGCAGTACGAGCTTCACGGCGTGCCGAGCATGAATCTCAAGATCGATCCCCTCGACGGCGAAGTGCTCCGCGACGCCTACGCGGAGATCACCCCGGGATATCACATGAGCAAGAAGCACTGGATCACCGTGGCCGGGGCCGGGGATGATGAATCTGCGGCCGGCGGCAACGCACTCGACGCCGAACTCCTCCACGATCTCGTCCTCGAGTCCTACTGCCTGGTCGTGGCGAAGGTGCCGAAGAAGGACCGGCCTGTGGACCCGACGACCTTCGGCGGGAGGGATGCCGCGGGCTGAGCACACTCCCGAATTGGCAAGCCGGCGCCTCGGCGCAGAGAATAGTCCGTATGTCCGCCCTGTCATCCGCACTCGCCTACCGGCGACTGCTCGAGTCGAATGCCACCCTGCGTATGCTCCGGGCCGACAATATCGCGATCATGGCCGCCTCCCTCGACGCCCACCTCGGTCGGCCCGGCACCCGGCTGAACACCGAGGATCTCCACGAGAGCATCGACGCCGACCTCGAAGAGCTGCGCGACCACTTCGACCTGTCGCTGAAGACCGCGAAGGCCTACTGCGACGATTGGCGCCGCGCGGAGATCCTCGTCCGCAGGCCGGCCACTTCCGCCAGAGGCGAGACCTATGAGCTCTCGGCCGCCGGCTTCGACGCCGTGAGGATCCTCGAGCAGCTGCGCACCCCGCCGCAGACCGCCACGGAGTCCCGCCTGGTCAGCCTCGCCCAATCCGTGCGACAGCTGGCCATCGACACGGACCCCGACAGCTCACGCCGCTTGGCCTCACTCGCGGCCGAACGCGACCGCATCGACGCCGAGATCGCCCGGGTCCGGCGCGGCGACCCGCGCTCGGTCGTCCTCGACCGCAGACGTGCGAACGAACGCGTCGGCGACATCCTCCAACAGGCTCAGGGACTACCGGCCGACTTCGCCCGCGTCCGCGCCCGCTTCGAGGAGCTCAATCAGGAGCTGCGGGTCTCGATCCTCGCCGCCGAAGACTCTCAGTCCCAGGTCCTCGACGAGGTGTTCCGCGGCGTCGACCTCATCGAATCCTCCGATGAGGGGCGGACCTTCTCGGCCTTCTCCGCGCTCGTCCGGGATCCCGAACAGGCCGCCGCCTTCGACGAAGACATCGCCGCCATCCTCGACCGCGACTTCTCCGCCACACTCTCACTCGAGACCCGGCGGGCCCTGCGCACACTGATGCGGGCCATGAAGGACGGCTCCCGCGAGGTCTCGGACATCCTCTCCGAATTCGCCCGCGGCCTGCGCCGCTACGTCCACTCCCACGAATTCCAACGCGACCGCGTCATGCGCACCCTCATCCAGGAGGGCCTGGCCGCGGCCGCGCCCGTGGCGAAGGTCCGCAGACCCTACGACGACATCGGCATCGACCTCGAACTCTCCAGCGTCGCCCTGGCCAGCGTCGGCGAAGTCGTCCTCCACGACCCCGCAGAGTTCGATGCCGGCGAAGAACTGGGTGAGGCCGCCGAGTCCGAGGTCGACTTCGCCGAACTCATCGCCGTCGCCCGCGAATCGGAGATCGACTTCGCCGAGCTGAGCGAGAACATCAACACCGTCGTCGGCGAGACCGCAGAGGCCTCCGTCGCCGAGGTGCTCGACCGCTTCCCCGCCACCCAGGGTCTGGCGAGCGTCGTCGGCCTGCTGTCCCTGGCCAGCACCTATGGAAACGTCGATCCGGAATCGCGGGAGCTCCTCGAATGGTCGGGCATCGACGGCATCGGCCGCTCCGCCCTGATCCGCCGCCACTACTTCACCGAAGGCATCACCCTATGAGCGAGACCACCAGCCCCGCCGACGACGTCTCCGCCGCCCCCGGTGGGACCACCTCGGCGAGCGAATTCCCCGAGACCAACCCCAGTGCCCTGTGGAACGGTGACACCGGAACCCTCGGTGAACGGACCCGCCGGGTGCTGCTCGAACTCCTCAAGGGACCCTACGTCTCCGGGTCCCAGAGTCCGCAGCTGTGGGCCGCGCTCGTCGCCGACGTCGACCTCGTGCGCTCGCGCCTGCACGATCTGTTCCTCGAACTCGTCATCGACACGATCGACGAATTCGCCTTCACCCGCAAGATCGTCACCGAAGAGATCGACGCCCCCGCCGCCGTGCGCAGCGAACGCCTGACCTTCCTCGACACCGCGATGCTGCTCGTCCTCCGCCAGCTCCTCCTCGCCGCACCCGGCGAACGCCGAGTCATCGTCGACCGCGAAGAGGTCTACGAACGCCTTGCGATCTACCGCACCGGCGACGAGTCGACGTTCCAGCGCAACCTCAACGGTTCCTGGAACCGGATGAGCAACCGCCTGCGCGTCCTCCACAAGGCCGGCGAGGACCGGTTCGAGATCTCCCCGATGGTGAAGTTCCTCGTCGACGAGGACCGGGTGCGCGAACTCATCGACGTCTACGAACGCACCGCCGCCGGTGAGGTCTCGCCCGGTGAAGTCTCGCCCGGTGAAGCCGACACCACCGAGGCGGTGGATTCCGCCGACACCGACGCCACCGGCACTGACACCACCGATACCGACACCGAGGAGGACGAGTCGTGACCGAGGCCCTGTTCCCCCTCGATGCCGCCTTCGTCGCCGACCAGGCCCGCGCCCGCGGAGCGAACCGTCCCGATGTCGGCAGCCAGTGGCGGCTGTCGGAGATCCAGATCGCGAACTGGGGCACCTTCGACGCCGACATCCACCGCATTCCCGTCTCGCACAAAGGCCACCTCATCACCGGGCCCTCGGGATCGGGAAAGTCCTCCCTGCTCGACGGCATCGCCGCAGTGCTCACCCCCGACAAGTGGCTGCGCTTCAACGTCGCCGCGCAGACCGCCGGTGCCCGCCTCGACCAGCGCAGCCTCGTCAGCTACGTTCGCGGCGCCTGGACGAGGACCGCGGACTCCGACGAAGACCGGGTGGTCAGCAAATACCTGCGTCCGCGCGCCACCTGGAGCGGCATCATCCTCCGCTACGACAACGGCACCGACAAGCCGCTGAGCCTGGCCCGGCTCTTCTTCATCAAGGGCTCGGGCACGAAGACCGCCGATCTCTCCGATGCCTGCATCCTCGAAAGAGCCGGCCTCGACCTCGCCGACCTGCAGCAGTACGCCCGCACCGGACTCGAGACCCGCAAGCTCAAGGCCGAGCACCCCGAGGCGCTCATCACCTCGAACGGTGCCCACGCGAAGTTCTACGCCCGAATGCGCAAGGTCTTCGGCATGGCCAGCGAATCCGCACTGCAGCTGCTGCACAAGACCCAGTCGGCCAAGAGCCTCGACAGTCTCGACCGACTGTTCCGCGACCACATGCTCGAAACCCCGGTCACCTTCGACCTCGCCGAGACCGCCGTCGGACAATTCGGCGACCTCAAGGACGCTCACGACCACGTCGTCGAACTCCGCCGCCAACGCGACCATCTGCTCCGGCTGCGCGAGGCCTCCACCGGATACGACACCGCCAATGACACCGCGGCGAAGTCGATCGCCCTCAACGAGGCGCTGCTGCCCTTCCAGAAACGTCGCGAACTCGAACTCCTGCGCACCGACCTGTCCACGCTGACCCGGCAGCTCGTCGAACTCGAAGTCGCCGCCGACCGGACCAAGAGAGACTTCGCCGCCGCCGTCGACGAACTCGATCTCGCCCGCCGGGCCACCCTCGAACTCGGCGGTGCCGAGGCCGAGCACCTCCAGCAGCGCATCGACACCGCCGAGACCGAGCGTCGCTCCATCGCCGCCCGCTGGGAGAGTCTCAAACGCCAGCTCGAGCAGGCCGATATCGGCTCAGTGCCGACCACGCAGGCCGAATTCGTCGAACTCCAGGCGCAGATCGCGACCACCCTCGACGATGAGACGCAGGTCGCCGGACCCAGCCACGCCGACCACGACCGCTTCTCCCGAGCACGTGCGAGGGTCCGGGAGCTCGAGGCCGAGATCGACTCCCTGCGCCGCTCCGGCTCGACCGTGCCGAACAATCTGCTGGCCATCCGATCCGAACTCGCCGAAGGCACCGGCCTGAGTGAGAAGGCCCTGCCCTTCGCCGCCGAGCTCATCGAGGTCGACCCTGCAGAAGCGAAGTGGACAGGTGCGATCGAACGCGTGCTGCGGCCCGTCGCACTGACCGTGCTCGTACGCAGCGAGAACCTCGCCACCGTCCGCTCCTGGGTCGACAGCCACCGGATCCGCGGTCGTCTCGTGTTCGAAGAGATTCCCTCCCAGGTGGCCAAACCCCGCCCCGTCGGCAGTGAGAAGTCCCTGGTCAACAAGGTCCGCGTCGCCGAGACCGGGTTCGGCGACTGGGTGCGGTCGACCCTGTCGGAGCGTTTCGACTTCGCCTGCGTCGACCACCCCGACGAACTCGACGACCATGCACGTGCCGTGACCCTCAAAGGTCAGGTCAAGACCTCGCGCACGAGATATGAGAAGGACGACCGGCGCCGCATCGACGACCGCAGCCAATGGGTCCTCGGCGACCGCGAGTCGAAGCTCGAAGCCCTCATCTCGGTCCTCAAGGAGGCCCAGACCGAACTGGCCGAGGTCGAGGCGATCGTCGATGCCGCGAATGCCGAGACCGCCCAGGCCCACCGCCGCCGCGGCATCCTCGCCGGCATCCGCGAACAGGCCTGGCGCGATGTCGACCAAGCGGGAGCACAGGAAAAGGTCGAGGCACTCGAGAGGCAGCTGCGCGAACTCGAAGACGCCGACGGTGATCTCCAGCAGGCAATCGGCGCCGAACGTGAGGCGAAGGCCGCCAAGGACTCCGCAGAGACCGCCCGCACCGAAGCCGACTACGCCCTCCGCGATGCCAACAAGGAGGTCACCGGCCTGCGGGAGGGCATCGCCCGCCTCGAGGACGCCGTCAACGCCGGGCGCATCCCGGACGTCGAGGGCCACCTCGGCGAACAGCTCGATGCCCGCTTCCGCCGCATCCAACGCAGCATCCGCCGGGACAACCTCGCCGAGATCGGCCAGCAGGTCTCCCAGACCCTGCAGGCGGAGAAGGACCGCGCGCAGCAGACGGCGAGCGAGGCCGGCCAGTCCGTGACTAGACTCGCGGCCGAGTTCAAGGCCGCTTGGCCCTCGGTGACCTCGCAGCTGACGGCCGAGGTTGCCGACCGGCACGGATATCTGGCGATGCTCGACGAGATCCTCGCCCACGGTCTGCCCGATCACGAGAATCGGTTCCGGGACCTGCTGCGGCAGCGCTCCCGCGATCTCATCGGCGAACTGCTCAATGAGATCCACGCGGCCCCGCGCGAGATCGAGGAGCGGGTCGCCCCGATCAACTCCTCGCTCCTGCGCTCCCAATTCGACCAGGACCGCTACCTGCGACTCAAGGTCAAGACCCGCCGCTCCGAGACCGTCAACGCCTTCATCGCCGACCTGCGCAAGGTCGCCGGCGGCAGCTGGGGCGAGGAGAACATGGCCACGGCGGAGGAGAAGTACGAGACGCTCGCCGAGGTGATGCGCCGATTCTCCTCGAGCGAGCACGTGGACAAGGTGTGGAAGAACCAGTGCCTCGACACCCGTCTGCATGTGTCATTCCTCGCCGAGGAGATCGACGATCACGGCCGCGCGCACGCCACCTACGATTCCGGGGCCGCGATGTCGGGCGGTCAGCAGCAGAAGCTCGTCATCTTCTGCCTCGCCGCCGCGCTGCGCTACCAGCTCGCCGATCCCGACGAGGCGATCTCGCGCTACGGCACGATCATCCTCGACGAGGCATTCGACAAGGCCGACACCCGCTACACCCGGATGGCGCTCGACATCTTCATCGAGTTCGGCTTCCACATGGTGCTGGCCACCCCGCAGAAGCTGCTCCAGACCATCGAGCCCTACGTGGGCGCGGCGACCTCGATCGAGAACCCGAGCCGTCAGAAGACCCTGGCCTCGACGATGGTGTGGGGCGAGACGGAGCCGTCCGACTCATGACGATGCTCACCGTCGCCGAGGCGAGAGCGAGGGCCCGTAAGCGCCTGCGCTCGTCGATGTCGACGTGGGCGGCACTCGCCGAGGCTGAGGTGAGCGTGGACATCACCCTGCACCCGCCCACGGAGCGGCAGGTCCTCGCCGATCAGGCCGCCGCGATGGACTGGGCGACGAGTTGGCGGGCCATCGACGCCCCGGGTCACGCTGACCGTGGTCGTCACGTCCGGGCTCTCGATGCCCCGACCGTCGACTGGGGTGAACGATCCTGGGCCCGCGTCGGGCGCCAGCAAATCCCGCTCCGGCTGCACCTGCGCTCCCCGGACGCGGTCGCTGACTTCGCCGGCGGGGACGAGGCGCGGCAGTGGCGGCGCCTGCGGGATCGGGCCGCGACGATCAGGGCGCGATTCGGGGCCGTGCCGTCGACCGCCTCGGCGGAAGACAGTCCGACCGTCTCGGCGGAAGACGGCCCGACCGTCTCCGCGGACGGTGACCCGACCGCCTCGGCGATCAAGGCGCACGCGAAGCGCATCATCGGGCTCAGCGACGAGGAATTCGCCACCGTCCTCGAGGTCGTCACGTGGTTGCGGGACAATCCGCTCGGCTCCCTGCGGCCGCGGCAGATGCCCATCCGCGGGGTCGACTCGAAATGGTTCGAGGCGCACCGATCCCTCGTCACCGCCCTCCTTGCCGCGGCCGGACACGCCGAGGCGGTCGACGTCCTCGACGCCGAACCGCGGATCCGACTGCGCCTCCTCGATCCCTCACTGCGTCCCGCGGGTCTGAGCGACATCAGCGCACAGGTGGTCGAACTGAACACGATGAAGATCGCCGCACGGATCGTCTTCGTCTTCGAGAACCTCGAATCTGTGCTCGCGATGCCGGACTGGCCGGGGGCGGTCGCCATCCACGGTTCGGGCTACGCCGTCGACACCGTCGCGCGACTGGGCTGGGTGCGCGGGGCGCGCATCCTCTACTGGGGCGATCTCGACTCCCACGGTTTCGCGATCCTCTCCCGGCTGCGTCGGCACCTGCCGCAGGTGGAGTCGGTGCTCATGGACGAGGCGACTCTGCTCGAGCACCGGGACCTATGGGTGCCCGAACCGAAACCGCACACGGGAACGTTCTCCGCCCTGACCGGCACGGAGGGACGGGCGCTGACCCGGATCCGCGCCGAAGGCGACGTCCGCCTCGAACAGGAGCGGATCCCCTGGTCGGCGGCGCTGGAACGACTGGCCGCCTCGGCGGGCGACGATGACGACCCGTCCACCTCGGCGGGGCTGGATCGACCGGCCACCTCGGCGGGGGACCTCGGGTCATGACAGACCGTCCACGGGGTGGGCTGATCGCGCTCTGCATCGCCGAGCTCGTGAGCTGGGGGCTGCTCTACTATTCGCTGCCGGTGGCGGTCGAGCCGATCTCGCAGGACATGGAGTGGAGTCACACGGTCGTCACCGCCGCCCTCTCGCTGGGACTCGTGGTCTCCGCGATTGCCGGGATCCGGGTCGGCAAGCTGCTCGACTCGTACGGGCCGCGGTCGATCATGAGTCTGGGCACGGTCATCGGCGTCCTCGCTCTCCTCATCGTCGCCGCTGCCCCCAATCTGCTCGTCTTCTACCTCGCGTGGGTGCTCGCGGGATTCGCCCAGGCTGCCACGCTCTACCCGCCGGCCTTCGCCGTGGTCACCCGCTGGTACGGGGCGAACCGGGTCAAACCGCTGACGACGATCACGCTGGTCGGAGGACTTGCCTCGACGGTGTTCGCTCCGATCATCGCCTGGCTCATCGATTCCTACGGCTGGCGGCCCATCTATGTCGTGCTCGCGGTGGTCCTCGCGGTCACCGCGCTGCCCATGCACCTGTTCTTCCTCAACCGGAGGTGGACCGACGAGGCGTCGACCGTGACCGAGAAACCCTCGCCGGCGCAGATCCGCACGGTCACCCGCGATCCGCGCTTCGTCGTCCTGCAGATCGCGGTCGCCGCTTCGACCTTCACCCTGTTCGCGGTGACGATCAACATCATCCCGCTCATCATCGAACGCGGAGCCGACTACAGCATCGCGGCCATCGCGCTCGGGCTCGTCGGCTTCGGCCAGGTGACCGGCCGGTTCTTCTACCCGGCGCTGGAGAGACGCAGCAGCCCGCGCTCCCGCACGGTCATCCTCTTCGCCGCAGGCGCCGTGGGGCTCTGGCTGCTCGCCCTCGTGCCCGGGCCGATCTGGCTGCTCATCGGCATCGGCATGCTCGCCGGCGGAGTGCGCGGCTGCATCACCCTGCTGCAGGCCACCGCCGTGTCCGACCGGTGGGGGACGAAGAACTTCGGGGCGATCAACGGTGTCTTCGTCGCCCCGATCACCGTCGGCACGGCGCTGGCTCCCGCGGCCGGGCCGGCCCTGGCCGGTCTCGTCGGCGGCTATCCGCTGATGGCCATCGTCATGGCTGGCCTGCTCACGGCGGCGACGGCCCTGGCGGCCAAGAGCTGAGGGTGGGGGTTGGCTGCAGGTCGCAGAACGTGTAAAAAAGGAGGCGATTTTTTTACACGTTCTGCCGATGTGCCAAATCGTTTGTCATATCCGGGGCACCCCGATCCGACCGCAGCACTCCCCACGTGTCGCCACTTTCACACTGCTCACCCGAAACGCCCGGGTCTAGACTGACAGTGCGGTCAACACTCCTCACCGGGGCACGCTTCCGAGCCGACCCGGTGCTCATGTTTCAACGGAAGGAACTCAATGCCCACCGTCGCAAGAAACATCGTCGAAACGCTCGTGGCCAGCGGAGTCAAGCGCGTCTACGGGATTCCCGGAGATTCCCTCAACGGCTTCACCGACGCCCTGCGGGTCAACCCCGAGCTCGAATGGGTCCACGTCCGCCACGAAGAGGCGGCATCCTTCGCCGCCAGCGGTGAAGCGGCCCTGACCGGCGAGCTCGCCGTCTGCGCCGGCAGCTGCGGACCCGGCAACCTCCACCTCATCAACGGCCTCTACGACGCCCAGCGTTCCCGCGTGCCCGTGCTCGCGATCGCCGCTCACATCCCCAGCGATGAGATCGGCTCGAACTACTTCCAGGAGACTCACCCGACCGAGCTCTTCCGCGAATGCAGCGTCTACGTCGAGCACGTCGCCACTGCCGAACAGATGCCCCGGCTCCTGCGCATCGCCATGCGTGAGGCCGTGGAGAAGCGCGGGGTCGCGGTCCTCGTCATCCCCGGCGATGTCGGTCTGGCAGAGATCGAGGCCGCCGCCGAGGTGATCAAGGCCCATCCCTCGCACATGACCCCCGCAGAGTCCCAGCTGGGAGCCGCCGCGGAGGCGCTGAACAAGGGCAAGAAGGTCACGATTCTCGCCGGTGCCGGCACCGAAGGCTCCCACGATGAGCTCATCGCCATCGCCGAGAAGCTCCAGGCCCCGATCGTCCACTCCCTGCGCGGCAAGGAGTTCGTCGAATACGACAACCCCTACGACGTGGGCATGACCGGACTGCTCGGCTTCTCCTCGGGCTATCAGGCGCTCAAGGACTGCGACACCCTGCTCATGCTCGGCACCGACCTGCCCTATCAGCAGTTCTATCCCGATGACGCCACGGTCATCCAGGTCGATGTCCGCGGAGCCCAGATCGGGCGCAGGACGTCGGTCGACATTCCGCTCGTGGGCACGGTCGCCGACACCGTCGATGCACTGCTGCCGCTGATCAAGCCGAGCCGCAGCAGCACGCACCTGAAGTCGATGACCAAGCACTATGCGAAGACCCGGAAGGATCTCGACGAGCTGGCCACCCCGTCGAAGCGGACGATCCACCCGCAGTATCTGACCCGCCTCATCGACGAGATGGCCGATGACGACGCCGTCTTCGTCCCCGACGTCGGTTCCCCGGTCGTCTGGGCCGCACGGTACCTGACGATGAATGGCAGCCGCCGCCTCATCGGCTCCTTCAGCCACGGGTCGATGGCCAACGCACTGTCCCAGAGCGTCGGCGTGCAGGCCTCACACGAGGGACGACAGACCATCGCCATGGCCGGGGACGGCGGGTTGGCGATGCTGCTCGGTGAGCTCATCACGCTCACCCAGAACAAGCTGCCGGTCAAGACCGTCGTCTACAACAACTCGTCCCTCAACTTCGTCGAGTTGGAGATGAAAGCCGCCGGCTTCGTCACCTTCGGCACCGACCTGTCGAACCCCGACTTCTCCACCATCGCCGAGGCGGTGGGAATCAAGGGGTTCCGCGTCGAGAAGTCCAAGGACCTGCCGAAGGTCGTGCGCGAGTTCCTCGACTACGATGGGGCCGCCGTCCTCGACGTGGTCACGGAGCGCCAGGAGCTGTCGATGCCGCCGTCGATCACCGCCGAACAGGCCAAGGGCTTCGCCCTCTACGCGATCCGCACGGTGCTCTCCGGCAAGGGCGACGAACTCGTGGACCTGGCCCGGACGAACATCCGCCAGCTGTTCTGAGCCAGTTTCGCTGAGGGGGCGCCTGCTCCGGGCCGCCTGCCCCGGTGATGGAGCGTTGCGCGGACGATCTGTGCTGATTTCCCTCGAGGATTTCAGCACAAATCGTCCGCTTTTCGCAGCGCGTTCAGCACAGATCGTCCGCCGGTGGCAGCTGCCGGCGCATCCGCGCTCAGGCCGGTGGCAGCTGCCGGACGCGCCCGCGCTCAAGCCGGCGGATACTCCGCGAGCGCCGAGGCGGTGACCAGGGCGGCGGTCATCGCCTCGTGGCCTTTGTCCTCCTGCGAGCCCTCGAGCCCGGCACGGTCGAGGCCCTGCTGCTCGGTGTCGCACGTGAGCACCCCGAAGCCGACGGGCTTGCCCGAGTCGATCGCGACCCGACTGAGCCCATCGGTCGCCGCTTGGCAGACGTAGTCGAAGTGCGGGGTGCCGCCGCGGATGACGACGCCGAGGGCGACGATCGCCTCGAAGTGCGGAGCTACGCGTGCCGCGGCGACGGGCAGTTCGAAGCTGCCCGGGACGCGGATCAGCGTGATCTGCGCTCCGGCTTCGGTCGCGGCGCGTTCGGCCCCGGCGACCAGGCCGTCCATGATCTGTGTGTGCCAGGAGGCCGCGATGACCGCGACTCGGGTGCCCGGTGATGAGATGGCGAGTTCGGGTGCTCCGGAATGTGCCATGGTGGTTCCTTTCGCAGGCCCCGGGTTCCCGGGGCGTCGGTGGTCAGCTGTGCTGTGCCCCGGCCAGCGGGGTGCCGGTGACGGACGGCAGCGTCAGCGTGTGGTGCATACGCTCACGCTTGGTGTTGAGGTAGTTCGTGTTCTCCGGCCGAGCCGGGATCTCCAGCGGCTCGACGGCCTCGATCGTGATTCCCAGCGATTCGAGGGCGCGGGTCTTCTCGGGGTTGTTCGTCAGCAGGCGGATCCGAGTCAGACCGAGGGAACGCAGGATCTCCGCCGCCGCACGGTAGTCGCGGGCATCGTCGTGGAAGCCGAGTTCGCGGTTCGCATCGACCGTGTCCCGCCCCTGATCCTGCAGCGCGTAGGCGCGCAGCTTGTTGCTCAGCCCGATCCCACGCCCCTCGTGACCGGTGAGATAGATGACGGCACCGCCCTCCTCGGCGATCCGCGACAGCGCCAGGTCGAGCTGCTCTCCGCAGTCGCACCGGTGTGAGCCGAAGACATCCCCGGTCAGGCACTCCGAATGCACCCGGACCAGGGGAGCGGGCGGAGGATCGTCGAGGTCGATGCCGGAGAACACGCCGAGGTGGTCGTGCCCGTCGACCGTGAATGCGCGGGCAGCGAACCTCCCGAACTTCGTCGGCAGAGGCACCGAGGCGGTCGTCGCCTGCACGGTCTCCGACCCCGCCGCCACCGCCCCCGACCCAGTGGCCCCCGATCCAGCCCCAACCGCAGCCACAGCAGCAACCGGCGCACCCGTAACTTCACCCTCGTCGAGGTAGGCGATGAGCTGTTCGATCGAGACCATCACCAGGTCGTGGGCGCTCGCAAATTCCCGCAGGGCGTCGAAGCGCATCATCGACCCGTCGTCGTGGACCACCTCGCCGATCATCGCCACCGGAACGGCCCCGGCGAGACGGGCGAAATCCACGCCCGCCTCGGTGTGACCGGGCCGCTCGCGGACCCCGCCGGGCTTCGCGATGAGCGGGAACACATGTCCCGGGCGGGTGATCGAGGCAGGGTCGGGGACCGCCGCGGCCAGATGGCGGCCGGTCATGGCGCGTTCGGCGGCGCTGATTCCCGTACTCACCCCGACGGCGTCGCAGCTGACGGTGTACGCAGTGCCTTTGGGGTCCTCGTTGGCAGCGACCATGGGTGGCAGCTCGAGTGCGGCGGCACGTTCGGCCTCCATCGGCGCGCAGATGACGCCCGAGGTGTAGCGGACGAAGAAGCCCATGGACTCGGGTCCGGCGAATTCGGCGGCCATGATGAGGTCGCCCTCGTTCTCGCGGTCCTCGTCGTCGACGACGACGATCGGACGTCCCACGGCGAAGGCGGCGATGGCCTCCTCGATCGTGTCGAGGCCGGTCGCTGCCGTCGCCGAGGTGGTTGCGAATTCCCGTGCGTCAGTCATTGTCGGCTCCTTCGTTCAGGGTGGTGCGGGTGGTGGTGGCGTCGCGGAAGGCGAGCAGCCGAGCGGTGTACTTTGCGAGCACGTCGACCTCGACGTTGACGGGGTCTCCGCGGGTCATGTCGCCGAAGGTGGTGTTGCTCAGGGTCGCGGGGATGAGTCCGACCTCGACCCAGGCGGTGTCCTCCTCCGGGTCCGAAACCGCAGTCAGGGTCAGGGACACGCCGTTGAGGGCGATCGAACCCTTGACCGCGGTGTACGGGGCGAGCTCATTCGGGATGCCGATCCGCAGGGTCGACCAATCGGCCCGATCGACACGGCGGAGCAGCTCGCCGCAGCCGTCGACGTGGCCCTGCACGACGTGTCCGTCCAGGCGCGCCGAGGCGGACACACACCGCTCCAGATTGACCCGATCGCCGGGGCGCAGGGCGCCGAGTCCGGTCAGCCGCAGGGTCTCGCCCATCACCTCGGCGGTGAAGAGAGTGACTGCCGCCTCAGCTTCCTTCCGGACCGAGGTCAGGCAGATGCCGTTGACGGCCAGAGAGCCGCCCAGCTCGAGATTCGCGACGAGGCCTTTGGCGTCGATCGTGATGACCGCGGCATCGTCCGTGCCCTCGACGGACAGGACGGTGCCGAGCTCTTCGATGATTCCGGTGAACATTGATACTCCGAGTCGTGTGGTTGTGGTGCTGTGTGCGGTGCGAAGACGGGTGGGCGTGAGCGCTAGGAACTGTCGGCAGTGACGAAATGGAGCAGGGTGTCCGGGCCAAGCCTCGTCATCGCCGGATCTCCCGATTCATCGGGGACCAAGTCGATGGCCTCGCTCAGCGTCGACATGGACAGTCCCGCCGTGCTGCCGGTCCCGGGACCGACGAGCAGGGGCGCCTGATAGCAGTGGACTTCGTCGACGAGCCCGGCGGCGAGGAACGCCCCGAGCACGCGCGGTCCGCCCTCGACGAGCAGATGGCGTACCCCGCGATCATGCAGCTCGTCCAGGGCCGCCTCGATGTCGTGGGTGCGCAGATGGACGGTGTCGGGGTTGAGGGCGAGGAAGGAGTCGGGCCGAAGATCGCTGCGGCCGAGCACGACGGGAAGCGGCTGGGAAGCCGAAGGCTCGCCCTCGGGTCCTCGGGCGTTGAGCCTGGGATCGTCGGCCAGGGCGGTTCCGGTGCCGACGAGGATCGCATCGACTCTCGCTCGGACCTCGTGGGCGTGTGCGCGGGAGTCCGCCGAGGTGATCCACCGGCTGGTGCCGTCGGCCGCGGCGACCATGCCGTCGAGGCTCTGCGCGATCTTCGCGGTGATGAACGGACGATCCTCGGCAACGGCACGACGCCACCGGGCATTGAGGGCCAGCGATTCGGCACTGTCCAGTCCCGAGCGGACTCTCAGCCCCGCCTCGGCGAGGATCTGCCCGCCGCCCGCGGCCAGGGAATTGGTATCGGGGAGGGCGAAGACGAGCTCGGGGATGCCGGCATCGATGATGGCCTGCGTGCATGGTCCGGTGCGTCCGGTATGGGAGCAGGGCTCCAAGGTGACGAACAGGGTGGAGGCGCTTAAGTCGATGTCGTGGTCGATGGCCGCGGTGATGGCGTCCACCTCGGCGTGGGGTGAACCGGCCCCGGCGTGGTGGCCCACGACGATCTGGCCGTCGCGGGTCAGGATCGCGGCTCCCACCAGCGGATTCGCCCCGCGATATCCCTCGCGGGCGGCGCTCAGCGCAGCCGCCATCGCCCTGGATTCGAGCTCGGAGAACTCCGTCTCGTCGGACCGTTCGCCCATGAAAAAACCTCCCGTGCCGATGCCGGGAGGGAGGATATTGCTGGTGCAACGATCAGGACGTGAGGCCGCTGGGCCGATGCTGGGATAGCACCGATTCCACGGCGACCGCGGTCGCCATGCTCCTCCCATCCAGACTCTTACTGTCGGTCTCGGAATTTCACCGAGTCAGCTGCCTGCACGAATGCAGACGGCTCGCGGACTGTCACCGCCGGTACGGACTTTCACCGTCCCCGGAACATGTTGGAACCAGGCTAGCACGACCCCCGCCGAGGTGGCGGTGGCGTCCGTCATATGAGCGCAGAGGGCGCGGCCGTGGGGTGCGTTCGGCAGGCGCGTTCGACGGGCGCGGAGGGGTCAGAGTTTGCGAAGTTATATAACCAAGGTATATAACTGGGTTATGGATGATGTGGATTCGGCCGAGATCGTCTCGGGGCTTGTCGTTGTCTCCTCGCGCCTGACCAGGGCGTTCAGGAGAGTGATCGGCAATGAAAGTGAACTCGTCACCCTCCGTGCGCTCGCCGTCGTCGAGCAGTACCAGCCCGTGCGGGTCGGTCACTTCGCGCAGGGCTATCTCAGCTCGCAGCCCGCGGCGACCAAGTTGCTCTCCCGTTTGGAGGGCGAAGGCCTGGTTCTGCGTGAGGCCAGTGCGAGCGACAGGAGGGCCTCGCAGTTCTCGCTGACCGATGCCGGGCGAGCCAGGCTCGCCGAGAACCGCAGCATCATGATCGACCAGATGGAGCCCTACTTCGAATCGCTGAGCCCGGACGACCGGGTCAGCGTGCACCGGGCACTCGGCCTCGTGGCCGAATACCTGCGGGACCGGCATCCGGTCGACAGCGACGAGGAGATCTGAGCCTCGGACCGAGGGGCGCCAGGCCCCTGCATCCGCCCGACGGGCGGATGGGAACTCAGGTGAGCACCGAACAGCACCACACGAAAGGGTACGCAGGGAAGACATGAGCGTGTCATCAGGCAAGGAAACACAGTCCGCCGAAGGCGACGGCGGAGGAGAGTCCATTCTGCGGCAACCGCGGGCCGTCTGGGCGGTCGCATTCGCTGCGGTCATCGCGTTCATGGGCATCGGACTCGTCGACCCGATTCTGCCGGCGATCTCCGCCGAGCTCGACGCGACTCCGGCGCAGTCGATGCTGCTGTTCACCAGCTACCTGTTCATCACCGGCGGCATGATGTTCTTCACCAGCTTCGTGTCCTCGCGCATCGGCGCGAAGACGACGCTGCTCATCGGCCTCGTCCTCATCGTCGCGTTCTCCGCGCTCGCCGGGTTCTCCGGCAGTGTCGATCAGATCATCGGCTTCCGCGCGGGCTGGGGGCTGGGCAATGCGCTCTTCATCTCCACGGCGCTCTCGACCATCGTCGGTGCCGCTTCCGGCGGTGCCGAGAAGGCGATCATCCTCTATGAGGCGGCGCTCGGCGTCGGCATCGCGACCGGTCCGCTGCTCGGCGGGCTGCTCGGCGGGATCTCCTGGCGCGGGCCCTTCTTCGGCACCGCGGTCCTCATGGCCATCGGCTTCATCGCCATCCTCATCCTGCTGCCCGGGAGCAAGGACGAGAAGAACAGCCTCAAGACGGCGCCCGAGCCGATCAAGCTCAGCGCCACATTCCGGGCACTCGCCCGCCCGGGCATCCTGGTTCTCGGAATCGCGGCTCTGCTCTACAACTTCGGATTCTTCATCCTGCTCGCCTACAGCCCCTTCCCGGTCGAAGCGGCCGCCGCGAAGATGGGCATCGAGAACTTCGGCGCCATGGGTCTGGGCTACGTGTTCTTCGGCTGGGGCATCTGCGTGGCCATCACCTCGGTGTTCGGCGCGCCTCTGCTGACGAAGCGGATGGGGAGGCGCGCGAGCCTCATCGTCGCGCTCCTCGCCCTGGCCGTGCTGCTGACCGTGATGTCCTTCCTTGTCGAGTCGTTCGTTGGGATCATCGTCTGCGTCATCGTCGCCGGCCTCATCCTCGGTGTACTCAACACCGTGTTCACGGAGTCGGCCATGGAAGCCAGCGACCTGCCGCGTCCGGTCGCCTCGGGCACTTATTCGGGAGTGCGCTTCGTCGGCGGCGCCATCGCGCCGATCGTCGCGGGCTCGGTGTCCGAATCGATCAGCACCGGGTCGCCGTACCTCTTCGGCGCGGGTGCGGTGCTGCTGGCCGTGGTCGTCCTCGGCTTCGGCTGGAAGGCGCTGCGCCGCGTGGACGGACACCTCGAAGAGTCTGCCGTCGATGAAGCCTACGCCCTGACCGGGGGCGACGCCTGAGCGGCGTTTTTGCGCGGAGACCAACGGCGTCCGAGGACTTCTCGTCCTCGGACGCCGTTTCCGCTCCCTCTTTCTGGCAGGTCCGGACGGCTGCCTGGGGGTGTGGCGGATCTGGAACGGCAATATTACGGAAAACAGAGACGCAGTAGTGCACAATAGAAATCGCACTACCCGCTGACCGGGGCCCAGACGACGCCGATCGCCGGTGGGAGTGCGGTTCCGATACTCCTGACAACGAAGGTTGACTATGTCCTACGACGCGAATTCCGCCTACCCGACAGGCCCCGGTGCCGCTGGACCCGGAGGGCAAGGATTCGGTGCCGCTCCCCGCGGTGCCTCCAGCCCCGAGGATCTGTCCCTTCCGCTCTATGGTGCCTCCTTCGGCCAGGCCGTCAAGCGCTTCTTCAAGAACTACACGAAGTTCACCGGCCGCGCCTCGCGCAGCGAATACTGGTTCGCCTACCTTTTCTTGCTGCTGCTTACGATCATCCCGGGGATCCTATATTCCATCGGTCTCGGCATGATGGCGGCAACGACATCGATGGCATCGGCCGACCCTTACGGGATGCAGACCGCTGCCCCCTCCGGCGGAGCGATCGCGCTCACGGCGGTCGGAGGGATCCTTATGCTTATCATCGGTCTCGCCACCATCATTCCGCATCTGGCGATCATCTGGCGTCGGCTCCATGACGGAAACTTCGCAGGACCGTTCTTCTTCCTGTCCTTCATTCCGGGCGTCGGTTCGATCATCCTTCTCGTTCTCATGATTCTGCCCTCGAAGCCGGAGGGCCAGCGCTTCGACGTCTGAGTCGCTCGGCCGACTGCGGTCTCCTGCCCTGAGCCCGCGCCGCTCCCGCACCACCACTGCACCCCGAGTCTCACCCAACCCGCCGCAGGTTCGTCAGGTTGAGAGAGACCCGGGGTGTCGTGCGCTCCTGCCGGAAGCGACCGGAGGCCGTCGGCAATGTGTGTTTGCGAACATTTGCCGGGCAGAGGTTCCGAACAGGGGGTTCGCGGAATTATAGTTACTTATAAGTAACTTTATCGATGGCGGTGTGAGGAGCGGGTCGGGTCTCTGGGTGGCGTAGTCTGCTCGCAGACCGGCCGTCCGGATCATGCGCCCGGCGTCATCGATCATTTCAGGCCGACACGATTGGAAACTCAGGCAATGGAGAGCACATCGCACACGCTTGCCGAAGAACCCGAGATCGACACCAGTGCACTTCGACTGCGCGGCTGGGGGCTGTCCGGAAAGCAGGGCGAGGTATTCTCCGACATCGACCTCGACGTACCCCGCGGTGCGATCGCGATCTTTCGCGGAGCCGCGGGAACCGGCAAGACCTCCCTGCTCCTCTCGATCGCCGGGAGGATGCACGTGTCCGCCGGAGAGGGCACCGTCGGGGACCTGGACATCCGGAAGCAGGCACGAGCCGTGCGCGAACACGTCGCAGTCGGCCATGTCGAGGGACTGACCGACCTCGAGAAGGACTTCACCGTCGCCCAGCACATCGCCGAACGTCTCATCATGCTCCAGCCCTGGTACAAGCCGTGGGTCTCGAAGTCCTCGCTGCGTGAGGTCATCGATGTCATCCGGAAGACATTCCTCTCCGCCACCGAGGTCATCGACCGACTGCCCGAGGGTATCTTCACCACCTCCGACGCCGAACAGGCCGACTTCCTCATCGATCCCACCGGCGAGACCTTCGTCTCTGAGCTCAGCGAGCTGCAGAAGTTCTTCCTCGAGTTCGGCCTGGCGGGACTCAGCCGGCCTCCGCTCGTCGTCATCGACAACATCGACTACCTGCGCGAACGCACGGACCGCGCCCGCGCCTGGGCCGGCCTTCTGATCTACCAGGAGCTGCGGAAGACGCGCGATCCGGACGATCTGCTCACGATCATCGTCTCCTGTGAGGACGCCTCGGAGGTCGATGCGGCGCTCGAAGCCTTGGAATCGGAGGTCTCGCCCACCTCGGTGAGTGAAATCTCCCTCGCACCGCGGCCGCAGCCTTCTCCGCCGCAGCCTCCCCAGCCGCAGCACACGCAGCACCCTCAGCACTGAGACACAACTGGCGCACGACCGAGGCGCAGCTCCTCAGCAAGCAACCCGATATCTCAACCGATCCTAAGGTGATTCTTCGATGTTCTCCCTTCCTTGGCTCGAACTCACTCGCTTCAGACGGCACACCATCACGCGCCTGGCGATCATCGTCGTCGCCATCATCCCGGCCATCTACGGCGGCCTCTATCTGGCTTCGAACTGGGCACCCACCGACCACCTCGACCAGCTCAAGGCGGCCGTGGTCAATGAAGACACCGGGGCGAACAAGCCGAATTCGGATGACGAGTCACTCCACGCCGGCGACGAGCTCGTCGACAAGATCACTCCAAAGGGAGAGGGCGGCTTCGACTGGCAGGAGACGAGCCAGCAGGAAGCCGACGAGGGACTGGCCAGCGGCGAGTACTTCGCGATCCTCGAGATCCCCTCGAACTTCTCCGAACGGCTCGTCTCCACCGGCGGAGACGACCCCGAGCAGGCCGGCCTCCAGCTGCGCACCGACGACGCCCACAACTTCATCGTCGGGCAGCTCGCGAACACCGTGCTCACCGAGATCAGATCGGGGCTGAATGAAACCACCACCTCGGAATACGTCTCCGAGGTCTACGTCGGTTTCAACGACATCCATTCCTCGACGGAGGACGCCGTCGACGGGGCGACCCAGCTCAACGACGGTACCGTCGACCTGCACAAGGGAACCGGAGACCTCGTCGACGGAACCACCGAGCTCGACAAGGGAGTCGGCACTCTGCAGACCGGGATCGGCGATCTCGACGACGGCGCCGGGCAGCTCGTCGCAGGCAGCGGTGACCTCAAGACCGGCGCGGACACCTTGGCCAAGAGCACCACCGAGGCGAAGAACGGTTCGAAGAAGCTTGCCGACGGCGCCGGGCAGGTCGCCGACGGAACCGGCGAGCTGCGTGGCGTCGCCGATGACGCCACGGACAAGGCGGACGATCTGAAGAAGAAGGCCGACGACCTCGTCGATGGGACTCGCCCCAAGCTCCAGCAGGCCGAAGACGACTTCGACAGTGCCCGGACATCGGTCAACGGCGACGTGGACGAGAGGATCAAGAAGTTGGAGGAGAAGTACCCGGACGATCCGGACGTCGCTAAGCTCGCAGACGACATGGACAGCCTCGGCGGGGATCTCGATGACGCTCACTCGCGGGCGAAGGATGCCACGGACAAGGCGAAGGACCTCGAGAATCCGGTCAGGGACGCCGTGGACGATGTCATGGACAAGATCCACGATGCTGACAAGAAGATCGGGAAGCTCGACGACGGCGCTCAGCAGGTGTCGACCGGTGCCGATGATCTGCACTCGGGTCTGATCAAGCTCGACGACGGGGCGGGCAAACTGGCCGAGGGAGCCGGTGACCTCAACGACGGTGCCATCAAGCTCAAGGACGGCACGGCCAAGGCCAAATCCGGAGTCGCCGACCTCAAGGACGGATCCTCGCAGCTCGTCGACGGGTCGACGAAGCTCGACACGGGTGCGGGCAAGCTCGTCGACGGCTCGGGCGAACTCAAGGACGGCCTGGAAGAAGGACTCAAGCAGATCCCGACCTACGACAAGTCCGACAGGGAGAACCGCTCCGATGTGGTCGCCGTCCCCGTGGATGCGGAGCAGCTCAAAGACAATGCCGTGAGCGCCTACGGCGAGGGATTGGCCGCGTTCTTCGTGTCCTTGGCATTGTGGATCGGCGGCATGATCACCTACATGGTCATCAACGCCATTCCGTATCGTGCGCTGGCCTCGTCGGCGAAGTCGACCCGGATCGCCTGGGCCGGCTATGTTCCGGGACTGCTCTTCGCAGTGGCGCAGGTGGCGGTGCTCTATGGGGTGCTCACCTTCGCCCTCGACTTCTCGGCCGGGGCCTGGGTGGGAACTCTGCTGTTCTCGATCCTGGTCGCCGGCAGCTTCCACGCCGTTCATCAACTGTGCGTGGCGGCGCTCGGAGGGGTCGGCAGGCTCATCGCACTGGTGCTGCTGATGGTCCAGATCGCCTCGGCGGGCGGGACCTACCCGGTGCAGACCGCGCCGGGCATCTTCCAGGTCATCTCTCCGTTCCTGCCGATGACCCACGCGGTCAACGGGCTGCGGACCTTGATCGCCGGCGGGGACATGTTCATCGCGGCGCAGTCGGCGGTGGTGCTGCTGCTCATGACGCTTATCTGTCTGGCGGCGACGACGATCGTGTGCAGCCGTAAGCGCATGGTCTCGCTCACCCAGCTCCACCCGAGCCTGACCTTGTAGGTTGCGGGCAGGGCCCGTTCCGGTCCCGGTCGTGCTTCAGTCGTCGAAGTAGCGGGTGTACCGCTGTGGGTCGGTGAGGAAACGGCGCCAGTGGTCGACCAGCTCGAGTCGGTCCCAGGTGGATTCGCGCAGCCCCCATTCTCCGACTTCGAAGAGGTCGGCGCCCTCGGCACTGGCGAGGATGGGGGAGTGCGTGGCCAGGACGGTCTGCTGTCCGGCCCGTTCGCGTTCTCGGATGAGCTGGAGCAGAGACAGCGAGGAGGTGAAGGACAGTGCGCTTTCGGGCTCGTCGAGGATCCACAGTCCCAGGTCCATGAACTTCCCGGAGAGCATGTCGATGAACATCTCTCCGTGAGATTGCTGCGAGTGGCGCAGGCCGCGGCTCTGGCCGATCTCGATCAGGTGGGCCATGCTCTCGTGCATGGTTTCGGCGCGGAGGAAGAATCCGCCCCGGTTCGAGGCGGCCCCGCGCACGATCTGGAGGTGGTCGGCCAGTTCGGGAGTCGCCTCGGCGTGCTCACGCACCTCCCAGCCGGTGCCGCCGCCGTGCGGGAGGTCGAGAGAGGTCGCCAAGGCCTCGATGATCGTCGACTTCCCGGACCCGTTCTCCCCGACGAAGACGGTGGTCCACGCGAACTCGAAACCGTCCAGCAGTTCCCTCACGGCGGGTATCCGACGCAGCCAGGGGCTGAGCTCCGGAGGGGAATGGGCATGGCGCGCCACCGAACGCAGCGGCAGATCGACGCGGGGATCCATGCCTGCGACCGTACCTGCCGACACTGACACGGACGTGACACTCCTCCTGCAGTGGAACGGGCCGCACTTAGACTGTCGTCATGGACGAACGGGCAGCTTCACTGCTCCGCAGGTACGGGTGGGAGCCGGGCCGAGTGCTCGGGGCCGGGATGGAAGGAGAGGTCGTCGATCTCTCCGAAGGCGCGGTCGCCAAGATCTGGCATCACCGAAGCCCCGGTGATCTCGAAACTCTGCGTCTCTTCGGAGCCGCGCTGGTAGGCTCCGCGATCCCATTCCAGTGCTCCCGTGTGATTGAGATCCTCGGTGACGGCGAGCGGGCGATCACCATCGAACGGAAAGTCTCAGGGACTCCGTTGCGGCTCGATGCACAGCCTGATCCGCCGCTGGCGACCGCTGACGAGATTCGCCTCATGGGTGATGCTCTGGCCGGGATCGGTCGAGCCCATTCGACTGGGCTGGATGCCCTGCCGATTCTGCCCGGCGAACAGCCATTCGACATCCGTCGCGGGTTTGCGGACTCCCTGGCCGATCTCGTGCTCAAGCGCTTCGACGCTCGGCCGGAGCCCCTGCGCGGAACCATCGGCACGATCGACGAGGCGGTCGTGGGCATCGTGCGCGGCCTGCGTGACCTGCCCTGCCCGGAACCGAGATCGCTCATCCACGGTGACCTCATTCCCGCCAATGTCATGATCGTCGACGGGGAAGTCGCCGGAGTGGTGGATTTCGGATTCCTCACCACCCTCGGCGACCCGCAGTTCGACGCTGCGATCACGGCGAGCAGCTTCGACATGTACGGTACGCATGCTCGACGCTCGGAAAACTTGCTGACCGAAGCCTTTCTGTCCCGGTTCGACCACGACGCGACCGCCTACGCCCTCTACCGCGCAGCCTATGCGGTGATCACGAACACGTACTTCGACCCTGAAGGCAGGGACGGCCACTTCGCCTGGTGCGCCGATCTCCTCGTGCGCGAAGACATCCGCAACGCCATCGGCTGACCAGCGATCGCCCCAAACACCAGCAACGCCTTACCCGAACACCAGCAACGCCCTACCCGAATGCGAGCCGGGCGGCCAGGATCACCAGCACGATCGCGATGAGGACATCGAGGACCTGCCACACCCGCGGCCTGGCCAGATATCCGGAGAGCCCGCGTGCCCCATAGCCGATGCCGAGGAACCAGGTGATCGAGCCGAGCATCGCCCCGAGCGTGAACGGCAGCACGCCGCCCGGCTCCTGCTGATTCGCCAGATTGCCGAGCATGACGACAGTGTCGAGATAGACCCCCGGGTTGAGGAACGTCAGCGCCAGGGTCGTCACCACGATCGACTTGAGGCTGCGCTGCTGCGTATCCGCCTCGAGCCCCGATGCCCGCCGAGCCGAGCGCAGGCTGTTCCACGCAAACCAGAGCAGATAGGCCACACCCAGCCACCGCAGAATCTCCAGGGCCCAGGGCGCGAGCAGGACGATCGCCCCGATGCCCACGCTGCCCGCGCCGATGAGCAGGACGTCGGCCGCGATGCAGATCGCCAAGGCCACGCCGAGGTGTTCGCGGCGGATCCCCTGCCGCAGCACGAGCGCATTCTGAGGGCCGACGGCGATGATGAGCGACCAGCCTGCGAGGAGACCGGAGATGAGATGAGTGAGCACGTGGAAACACTAGATCCCGTGCGGTGATAAGAAAAACAACAGAATCTGTATCTGTTACACAATTGCTTCATGAACATCGATCACGTCAGGGCCCTCGCGGCCGCCGTCGACGAAGGCACCGTGGAAGGCGCGGGCTTCGTCCTCGGCATCACCGCCTCGGCGGCGAGCCAACGCATCCGCACGCTCGAGTCCCGCCTCGGGCAGGTCCTCATCCGCCGCACCAACCCCGTCACCGTCACCGAGGCGGGGGAGGCGGTACTCAAATATGCGCGGGAGGTCGAACTCCTCGAGTCCGAGACCATGGACCGACTCCACGGCATCGACGTCGATGCGCCCGAGGGCGCCGGTCTCCACGGCGACTCGGTGACCGGCGCGCGGCGGCGCAGTCCCACGGTCCTGCGGATCGGGGTCAACGCGGATTCGATGGCGACATGGTTCCGTCCCATCTTCGCCGAGGCGGCCGGCTGGGACGATGCCGTCATCCGCATCGAGCTCGCCGACCAGGACAAGGCCCTGCCCCTGCTCGGCTCGGGCGAGGTGCTCGGCACCATCACCTCGGCGGCGGTCGGTGGCTACGGCACCCGGGTCGAACGCCTCGGCAGCATGCGCTACGTCGCCGTCGCGCACAGGGAGCTGCTCGACCGTCGGAGCCGGCGGCTCGACCCTCGGAGCGGCGGCGCCGAGGTGGACCTGGCGAGACTGCCCATGGTGAACTTCGGCAGGGACGATGACCTGCAGTTCGCGTTCCTGCGCCGAGCGGGCGTGACGACCGTTCCGCCGATGTCCGTGGTGCCCAGCTCGGTCGAGTTCGCGACCGCGGTCGCCGCCGGTCTCGGCTGGGGGATGATCCCGGTGATGCAGCTCGAGGACATGGACGCCGACCTCGTCGAGATCACCGCGAATCCGAGCATCGAGGTCCCCCTGTACTGGCATCACTGGAAGCTGGCGTCGGACAAGTTGGCGCGACTGACGGCAGCTCTTCGTCGGGCGGCCGAGGGCATGCGCTGAGCGACTGGGTCGACGGGCTGCGCCGAACTCAGCGGTGGAGGATCCTGTCGATCATCCAGCGCAGCTGCTCATGGGTGACGTCGATGGTGATCCGATCGGGAGTGATGATCGAATGGAGGGCGAGGCCGTCGAGCATCGTAAACAGGGCGATGGACGCGGGCCCCACCTCGGCGGGATCGAGGTGTCCCTCGGATGCCAGAATGTCCAGCCAGCGGCGCAGGCAGTCATAGGTGACGTCATGGGCGTGATCGAGGAGTCTGGCCGGGACCTCCCGCCGTTCCGGACCGAGGGCATTGAGGTGGATGGTGAGCCAGGTTTCGAGCTGCAGATCGCGGTGTTCGTGATTCGGCAGCAACTGGGCACAGCACTCGAAGAGGCGCTGCCCGGGGTCGAGCGCGGAGTCGGTGATGGCGAAGTCCTTGATGGAGACGTCCATGACGCTGCGGGCGATCTCCTCGTGGAGATCGGCCTGCGTAGGGAAATAGTGGCGCAGCGTCGAGGCGCCGACCCCGGCCTCCCGCGCGACCGCGCGGACGCTCAGCGTCGCCTCTCCGGGATTCGAACGCTCGGTCAGGCGGATCGCCGCAGCGATGATGTCATCGCGCCGTGACATGAGTCCTCCTCGCAGCCGTCCTCGGGTGCCCGTGCAGATGTGTCGCCATTCCTGTATAGTACAGCGTACCGGCACATCGTACTAGATCGACGATGGCGACCGATGGATTCCCGCGACCATGAGTCCGACCCCGAACAACAGGAGCCGCACATGATCGAGAGCCTGCAGAACTTCGCCGATTCCATTCCCGTCTGGCTGCAGTGGGCAGGCATCCTGCTCCTCTCCGCCATCCCCTTCGTCGAGTCCTATTTCGGTGCCGTCATCGGCGTCGCGATCGGACTCCACCCGGTGCTCGCCATTCTCATGGCCATCATCGGCAACGTGGCCTCGATGCTCGCCTTCGTCTACGGGGCCGGAGCCATTCGGGACCGAGCGCGGAAGAACAAGGACGAAGAGCCGTCCCAGAAGCGCCAGCGACTCAAACGCATGTTCGACAAGTTCGGGGTGCCGGGGGTCTCGCTGCTCGGTCAGACCCTTCTGCCCTCGCAGATCACCTCCTCGGCGATGGTCGGCTTCGGCGCGAACCGCAATGTCGTCGCCTTCTGGCAGATCATCTCGATCATCCTCTGGGGAGTGCTCTTCGGAGTGCTCGCGACCCTGGGCATCGAACTCGCCCTCCGGTGAGGCGGGCTTGCCCTGCGGTGAGGTGAGCTCGCCTCGCAGGTTCGCATCCCCGCAGGTCATCATCCCTCCAGGCTTCTGTGTCAGTGCCCGCACCTAGACTGGCCCCATGACGGACTCCACCCCGACGACGGCACCAGCAGACACCGCACCGGCAGACACAGCCCCAGCAGACACTGCACCGGCAAGCACCGCAACCGTGCAGGCGGCGGGTGCCGATGACTTCGGCCGCGAAGCCCAGCGCATCCTCGCCGAGCTCACCGCGAACCCGAACGCGCAGTTCCGCGACGGCCAGTGCGAGGCGATCCGCGATCTCGTGGTCGGCAAGAAGCGGGTCCTCGTCGTCCAGCGCACCGGCTGGGGCAAGTCCGCTGTCTACTTCGTGGCCACCCGGATGCTGCGGGCCGCCGGAACCGGCCCGAGCCTCATCATCTCCCCGCTGCTCGCCCTGATGCGCGACCAGATCGCCGCGGCGCAGCGCGCCGGAGTCCGCGCCGCCAGCCTCAACTCCTCCAACGTCACCGAATGGGACGCCGTGCTCGAGGACCTGCGTGCAGGCAGCCTCGACGTGCTCCTCGTGTCACCCGAGCGGCTGAACAACCCCCAGTTCCGCGACGAGGTGCTGCCGCAGCTGCTGTCCTTCCTCGGCCTCATCGTCGTCGACGAAGCCCACTGCATCTCCGACTGGGGCCACGACTTCCGCCCCGACTACCGGCGCATCGGCCGCATCCTCTCCGAGCTGCCGAACGACACCCCGGTGCTCGCGACCACCGCGACCGCGAACTCCCGGGTCGTGAACGACGTCGCCGAACAGCTCGGCGACGACACCACCGTCGTCCGCGGAGAACTCGCCCGCGACTCGCTGCGACTCGGGGTCCAGCCCGGCCTCGACGCGAGCGAGCGCATCGCCTGGCTCGGCTCCCACCTCGGCGATTTCACCGGGTCCGGAATCGTCTACACGCTCACCGTCAGCGCGGCCGAGGACATCACCCGAATCCTGCGCGACCAGGGCCACGAGGTGCGCGCCTACACGGGCCGGACCGACGCGGAGGAGCGGGCCGAACTCGAGCAGATGCTCAAGGACAACAGGCTCAAGGCACTCGTGGCCACCTCGGCGCTGGGCATGGGCTTCGACAAACCAGATCTCGGCTTCGTCGTCCACCTCGGCGCCCCGTCCTCAGCTGTCGCCTACTACCAGCAGGTCGGCCGTGCCGGTCGCGCCACCGATTCCGCCGACGTCCTGCTCCTGCCCGGACGTGAGGACGAGGAGATCTGGGAGTACTTCGCGACCGCGTCGATGCCCAGCCAGACCGATGCGAATGCCGTGCTCACCGCGCTCGCCGAGGCGGACGGCCCCCTGTCCGTGGCCCGCTTGGAGACCCTCGTCGGGACGAAGCGCACCCGGCTCAACCTCCTGCTCAAGACCCTCGAGGTCGAGGACGCCGTGTCGAAGGTCAAGGGCGGATACGTCTCGACCGGTCAGGGCTGGACCTACGACCGGGAGCGCTACGAGAAGGTCGCGGCCGTCCGCGCCGATGAAGCCCGGGCGATGCTCGACTACGAGGCCACCGGGAAGTGTCGGATGGAGTTCCTCATCCGCCAGCTCGACGATCCGGATCCCCAGCCCTGCGGACGCTGTGACAACTGCGCCGGCGTCTGGTGGTCGAGCGAGATCTCCGATGAGCGGCGAGCGGCGACCGCGGGGACCCTGCATCGCATCGGCCTGCCCATCGACCCGCGCAGCACCTGGCCAAGCGGCATGGGCAACATCGGCGTCCCGCTCAAGGGTCGGATCCCGGCCGAGGAGCTCTCCGCCGAAGGGCGCGCGATCGCCCGGCTGAGCGATCTGGGTCAGGGACAGACGCTGCGGTCCTTCCTCGCCCCCGATGCCCCCGACGCGGAGGTGCCCGCTCAGATCGGCAAGTGGTGTCTCGAGGTCCTCAGCCAGTGGAACTGGGATGATCGCCCCGAGGTCGTGGTCTCGATCCCGAGTGCCCGCCGGCCGGTGACGATCAGATCTCTGGCGGCGAACCTCGCCGCGGCCGGTCGCCTGGCCGACGGCGGGCAGCTCGTCCAAGTCCACGACCACGGCACCCCCGAGGTCAACAGCGCCTTCCGGGTCAAGGACCTCCACGACGCCTTCGTCGTCCCACCCGAGGTCGCCGAGGCCGTGGCCGGGAAGTCCGTGCTCCTCGTCGACGACGAGGTGGTCTCCCGATGGACGATGGCGATCTGCGCCCGGCTGCTCAGGCAGGCCGGTGCGAGTGCCGTGCTGCCCTTCGCGCTGGCGCTGCGGGCCTGAGGGTCGCGATCACGGATTCTGTTGCAGCTGGAAGGTCGCACCTTCCGGATCGTTGACCGTGACGATGCGTCCGTACGGTGAGTCCTCGGGCCCGGCGAGCACGGTACCGCCGAGTTCGGTCGCCTTCGCCGCGGCGGCATCGGCATCGTCGACATTGATGTAGTTGCGCCAGTACGAGACCTGCGCCCACTGGCTGGCGTCGCAGATGCCGGCCAGGGCATTCTCGTCCGCACCGTGGGTGGAGTAGGGGAAATCGGGCATCTGCACGATGTCGAAGGAGAAGGCGGTGCGGTAGAACTCGGTGGCGACCGGGTAGTTGACCGTCATGAGCTCGAACCACACGGGTGTGCCGGGGGTGAGCGGAGTGTCGAAGCCGGTGAACTCGCCCGGCTGCCACATTCCCACGCCCGCGCCCGTGGGATCGGTGATGACGGCCATCTGGCCCAGCGGACCGACCGCCATGGGCTCGGCGATGGGGGCCGCTCCGCCGGCCAGTGCGGAGGCATAGGCACCGGCGATGTCCGCGGTGTGCAGATAGGTCGTCCACATCGTCGGCATCATCGGGTTCGGGGAACCATCCATGTTCATCGCCCGCATGGCCCCGCCGACGGCGGCACCGTCCTTCGTGATCATGGTGTAGTGGCCGAATTCCGGTCCCTGGTCGGTGAACTCCCAGCCGAAGAGCTCGGAGTAGAAGGTGGTCATGGCGTCGAAGTCCTGACACACATAGTCGATCCAGACGGGCTGTCCCTCGCGGGGGTTCTCAGGCATTGCGTCTCCTCATCATTGCGGTGGGCGTTGCGTTGTCGGTCCGGTTCGGTCCGGTTACTGCCAGTTGCGGGTGAAGTCGGCGAAGTGATCATGCAGGGCCGCCTGCAGCAGCGGTCCGAAGGTCACGCGGCCGACGCCGAGCTCGGCCAGCTGCGCGAGGTCGAGCTCATCGGGAATCGCGCCCTTGACCGGATGGGCGGTGACGTTGAGGGGCAGGGTGATTTCGGAGAGGACGGTCTTGAGTGTCTCGGTGTCCGGCATCGCGACGGGGTAGACCGAATCCGCGCCCGCCTCGGTGCACAGGCGGAGTCGGCGGATCACCTCGGCGGTGGGATCATCGAATTCTCCCCGGTGTTTGAACACGTCGGTGCGGGCGTTGATGACGACGTGGACACGTTGGGCTTCGGCCGCCTGCCGCAGGCTCCAGACGTATTCGGCATGTTCTTCGGGGCTGCGCAGCCGTCCTTGGCTGTGCACGGTGTCCTCGATGTTCACGCCCACGGCCCCGGCCTCGAGGAGACCGGCGATGAGCTCCGGGGCAGGAGTGTCGTAGCCGGATTCGAGGTCCGCGGTGACCGGCACCTCCACCGAGGCGGTGATCCGGGAGATCCCCTCGAGTGCCTGGTCGAGGCTCATCGCCTCACCATCGGCGTAGCCGAGGGAATCTGCCAACGGGTGGGATCCGATGCTCAGGGCATTGAAGCCGATGTCGACCATCGCGCGGGCCGACCAGGCGTCCCAGACGGTCGGCAGGACGAGCGGTTCGGTCTGATGATGGCCCTCGAGAAGGGTGGAGGCGCGTTCGGCGAGCACTGTGTAGTCCGTCATGGACAATACTGTTCCACCCCGGCAGCTCGACACGCCAGAGCCGTGAGGGGTTCACCCGAAGAATTCAGATTCGCGGGGTCCGCGGCGGCTCCTCCCGCCGCTCACCCGTGGCCTCGACGGCCGCGGCGATCTCGATGAGCGCGGAATCGTCCCACCCGCGGCCCAAGATCGTCAGACCCACCGGGATCCCGGTGTCGGCCATGGTGCCCATCGGCACGGTCACGCTCGGGATGCCGAGGTGGCGGGGGACGAGATTGCCGTTGGCGACCCAGGTGCCGTTGCGCCATCCCAGATCCGCCGAGGCTTCGTCGACGTCCATATCGGCGGGCCCGACATCGGCCATCGCCGGGTGGATCACGGCATCGAGTTCGTTGGCGTCCATCCATTCCTCGAGGTCAAGGCGGCGGGTCTCCTCGAGGCCGCGGACTCCGGATTCGAGCAGCGGGATCTCGGTGATCGCGGCATATCCGTTGCGGCGCACCTGCTCGGGATAGGTGGCGATGTCATCGTCGAAGCCCGTGTAGCGGTCGGGCAGGGCTCCTGCGGGATGGGGGAAGATCGCGGCTCCGTCGACCTCGGTCAGGGTGGAGAGCTTCGGGTCGCCGTTGGCGGCGAGGAAGTCGTCCCAGGCCCAGGACGAGAGGTCGTTGATCTCCCGGTCGAGGTACGCGGGCGTGACCAGTCCGCGGGTGGCGATCGTCGGGGCGCCGGGCCGATCGCCCTCGTAGTTGCTCACGACGCGGAAGTCGGTCTCGACCACCTCGGCGCCGGCCGCCTCGAGGTCACGCCGGACGGCCTCCCAGGCCGCGATCACCGAGGCGCGGGTCTCGATCCGCTGCCCCGTCGGCCCGCCGATGCCGCCGTCCGGGTTCGTCCCGGCCTCGGCATCGGCGTTGATGTACATCCGGGGCACGCCGAGGCGCTTGCCGGCAAGCATCTTGCGGGCCGCGTCGGCGTCGGCAGGCAGCAGCGAGGCATAGGATTCGGGGCGCACGGCACCGGCCCGCGGGATGTCGACCCAGGGCTGGACGCGCCAGAAGTCTCCGCGGGTCTCCGGGTCGTCGGCGACGATGACGTCGAGGACCTCCGCAAGATCGGCCATCGACCTGGTGTGGGGGACGACGACGTCCATCGTCGGTACGAGCGGCCAGTTCCCGCGCACGGAGATGACCCCGCGAGAGGGTGTGTAGGCGATGAGTCCGTTATGGGAGGCCGGTGCCCGCCCGGAGGACCAGGTCTCCTCGCCGAGGCCGAAGGCGGCGAAGCTCGCGGTCGTCGCCGTTCCCGAGCCGTTAGAAGATCCGGAGGCGAAGGCGCTGGTCAGCCAGTCGGCGCTGTAGGGGCTTTCGGCCCGGCCGTAGAGTCCGGGCTGCATGCCGCCGTTGGCCATCGGCGGCATGTTCGTCAGTCCCAGGCAGATCGCGCCGCCGGCCCGCAGCCGCTCGATCGTGAAGGCGTCGTGCTGCGCGATGAGGGAGGCGAAGGCCGGGGA
Source organism: Brevibacterium sp. GP-SGM9 (assembly GCF_047300845.1). Lineage (NCBI taxonomy): Bacteria > Bacillati > Actinomycetota > Actinomycetes > Micrococcales > Brevibacteriaceae > Brevibacterium > Brevibacterium sp. GP-SGM9. Next base: position 3,002,035 of record NZ_CP178563.1, read on the forward strand.
GCCCGCGGCCGCGGTGAGCCCGGCGACGAGGTAGCTGTCCTTCGCGGTGTACGGGATCCCGTCGAGAGGGCCGAGGGTCGCGCCGGCCGCGCGCCGTTCGTCGGACGCCGCCGCCTCGGCGAGGGCCTGGGGGTTGGCGACGATGACGGAGTTGAGCGCGGTCGCGGTCTCGGGTCCGTCGTAGGCGGAGATGCGATCTTGGTAGGCCTCGACGAGCTCCACCGAGGTGGTCGCTCCCTCCTCGAGGGCACTCCGCAGCTCGGCGATGGATGCCTCGACGACATCGAACTTCGTCATTCTTCTCTCCTCCGTGCGCGACGTACGGTTCCTGGCCCCATTATGACCCACCCCCGCCGAGGTGGGGGTGCGGAATCCGTTGTCGGCCGACCCGATCCGGGGGCGAAGAAATGCGTACCATCGGAGTATGTCGACTTCGGTGATCATCCTCAGCGGCGGTCGTTCCAGCCGCTTCGGCGGTTCTCACAAACCCGCCGTCGAGCTGGAGGGCCGCTCGGTGCTCTCACGGATCCTCGCCGCTGTGCGAGTGGCCGTGCCCGAGGGGACGGTGTGGATCGCCGGCACCGCCGAAGGACTCAGCGAATCCGAGGCCGCTGAGGTCCGCACCGTCGTCGAGGAGCCGCGCTTCGCGGGGCCGCTGGCCGGAATCGCCGCCGCCAGCGATGCTGCGGCCGACGAACCCGATGTCACGCTCGTCCTGGCCGGAGACATGCCGCTCATCACCGCCGAACTTCTGCGCGCACTGCTCGCCGCATGTCGGCGTGAGGCCCGGCCGGCCTCGAGCGTCGACGAGCGTGGGAAGACCCAGTTCCTGTGCACCGCATGGCCGACTGCGCTGCTGCGACAGCGTCTGGCCGCGGTCGCGCCCGTGGCCGATCGCCCGGTCAAACTCCTCTTCTCCGGAATCGCTCCGACTCTCGTCGACGCCGACCCGGATCAGCTGGCCGATTTCGACACCGCCGAAGACCTCGCCAGGATTCGGAATAGCCTGGCCCACCCGGATCGACCGAACTGAACAGCTTCTGCGGTCCGGCAGAACCGCCTCGGCGGCCTCACTGATGTCCGACCGAACTGAACAGTCGGCCGAACCTCAGTCCTCGATCTGGGTCTGCTCGACCGCCTCGACGGCCTCCTCCGGGCTCAGCCGGCAGGCGATGGCCACGTAGAAGACGACGATCGAGAAGATCACGGTGACCACCTCGCCGACGATGAAGCCGAGCAGGTCGAGGCCGCCGCCGTAGTGGCCGATCAGGCTGAGGACGACGAGTCCGCCCATCCACAGCAGCATCCACCAGCCCGAGCGCATCTTCAGCGCGGGCAGACGGTTCTTATCTTTCGCGAAGATGTGGTGGAGGATCATCACGAGGTAGCCGATGGCCACGGCGAGGAACAGCTTCCAGTTCGTCTCCCAGCCCGTCCAGTAGACGATGAGGTTCGAGCAGACGAAGCCGATGATCGGCAGCGTGTCACCGCCGGGCAGCTTGAACGGACGCTCCTGGGCGGGCAGCTGACGACGCAGAGAGGCGACGACGATCGGGCCGGTCGCAAAGGAGAGCACCGTGCCCGAGGTGATGAACCCGACGAGCTTCGCCCAGGACGGGAACGGCAGGAACATGATGCACGAGACGATGAAGACGACGAGCAGGGAGACCCAGGGGACCCCGTTCTTGTTCAGCTTGGCCAGGGCGCGCGGGGCATTGCCGACCTTCGCCTGCGAGTAGGACAGGCGCGGAGCCAGCGCGGTGTAGATCAGGCCCGTATCGGCAGGGGAGATGATGGCGTCGCCGTAGAGGATGACGGCCAGCCAGACGGCGCCCAGGAGCAGTGAGATCTCGGCCAGCGGTCCCGCGTCATTGGTGAATGCGAGGTTCGACCAGCCGTCGGTGAGCAGGTCGGTGGGCAGGGCTCCGATGAAGGCGGCCTGCAGTCCGACGTAGATGAGGCCGGTGACGAGGATCGAGCCGATGACGGCGAAGGGCACGTTCTTCTGCGGGTTCGTAGTCTCGCCGGCGAACTCGACGCCCTGGCGGAAGCCGAGGTAGGAGAAGACGATTCCGGCGGCCGGCAGTGCCGCGAGGATGGGGGCGACGCCATTGGGTGCGAAGCCGCCGAACTGCTGGGAGGTGAAGTGTCCGGGGTTGAACGAGAGGGCGAAGAACACGACGATGACGAGCAGGATGACGGCGAGCTTCCACCATACGAGGATGTTGTTGAAGCGGGCGAAGAGCGAGACGCCGTAGATGTTGATGACGCTGAAGACGAGCATCAGTGCGATGCTGACCGCGATGCCGGGGCCGGTGAGGACGGCCACGTCGTCGACGGTGTGCATGAGCCAGGGGAGATAGCTCGAGGCGTACTGGACGGCGGCCATGACCTCGATCGGCACCGTTGCCGCAACCGAGAGCCACGTGATCCAGCCGCTGGTGAAGCTCGCGAAGGACCCGAAGGAGAAGTGGGGGAAGCGGATGACGCCGCCGGCGACGGGGAACATGACGCCGAGCTCGGCGTAGTTGAGCGCCACGAAGATCATCATCACGGCGCCGAGCGCCCAGGAGATCAGCGACGCCGGACCGACCATCACCGAGGCGTTGAACGCTCCGAAGAGCCACCCCGAACCGATGATCGAACCGACCCCGGTGAAGAGCAGACCGATCTTGCCGATATCTCGTTTGAGTCCCTTGTCGTGCCGGACTTCGACCTTTGTGGGATGTCCGGGCGTCGGGGGATTGATGGTGGACATCATTTCCCTTTCAGTGGCGAATAGTTCTTTCGACTGTTGAAGTTTGCGCCTATGCAGAAGTGATGTCAATCACGATTATGGCTTTTGTGGCTCCTGGGCAGAGTGCCTAAATACACCCTGTGATCAGCGGTAATGTTCCGATATTCGGGGAATGTGAAAGCGCGGACCAGATTGGATCCAATGCTGAGCGGAACACAGAAAGAATGTCGCGAATAATCGCGATTCCGTGACAAGGGCAAATACCGATCGGATCCAATGTCGTCCGAAATTGGCGGAAGGGAATTCGCCGAGGCGGCGTGTCAGGCTCGTCTGCGAGCTTGAGTTGCAGTTCGGTTGCGGTTCGGGCGAGTCGTGATGCCGGAGGGTCCCGGATGTCCCCGGCGGCCCATGGAAGCGGTCTAAGCTTCTGGGCAGGGTCCGATGAGGGAGGTGACGGTGCGGTGACACATGATCAGGCTCGCAGCGCTGCGATCGCTGCGGAGCTGCGCGGACGCATCATCGACGGGCGTCTGCCGCCCGGCACGCGGATTCGGCAGGAGGAGATCGCCGAGGAGTTCGGGGTCAGCCGACTCCCGATCCGCGAAACACTGCGCTTCCTCGAGTCATCGGGACTCGTCACGCTCGTCGCCTCGACCGGGGCCTGGGTCTCGAGGCTCGACCTCGAGGAGTGCCGCGAGATCTACCTCATGCGCGAGCGTCTTGAGCCGCTGCTGCTCCGGCTGGCCATGCCCGGTCATACGACCGAATCCTTCGTGGAATTCTCCCGGCTCGCCGAGGCGGTCGCGGCATCGACGTCGAGGGGAGAGCTCGTCGAGCGCGACAGAGATTTCCATCGGGCCCTGACGGCGGGACCGGCGACGAAGCGACTGCGGGAGACCGTCGACCATCTGTGGAACCTCACGCATTTCTATCGCCGGCAGCTCCTCAGCCCCTCGGTGAGCAGGCGTCGGGAGGACATCCTGACCGAACATCAGATGCTGCTGCGTGCCGTGGAGGAGCGAGACGTCGATGCCGCCGAGGCGACGCTGGCCCTGCATATTCGCCACACCCGGCGACTCGTCGAGCGCAACCCGCAGATCTTCGAGTCCGGTGAGGCTCCCGGCACGGTCGGGCCCGATGCGTCGGTCAGGCCTGACGCGCCTTGAACCGCGGGTTCTTCTTGTTGATGACGTAGACGCGACCGCGGCGGCGGACCACCTGCGATCCGGGCATCTTCTTGAGCGAGCGCAGTGAGCGGCGGACCTTCATGACGTGACTCCTTAATGAGAATGAGTATGATTAAGCTTAATCATAGATCGTTCCAGGAAAGGATGCGAATGCCCGAGCACACTGCGGCCTCGGTCGAGGCCATCGCCGTCACGGGTGCCTGCGCCGTGGAGAGAAGGGACTATGCGATGCGTCTGGCGAAGGCGCGCGGCTTCATCCTCGTCCCCGCCGAGCAGACCGGACAGGGGATCGCCGCCGTCGACCGGATGATCGAGCTCGTGCGCACGGCCTTCGGCGCGCGCGGAGTGGTCCTCGAATATCCCACCGAGACCCCGGTGATGGAGATCGTCGGCGCGCTCAGCGCCCCGAGCGCCGGGACGGAGCTCATCGATCTCGTCAGTGTCCTCGACGTCGGTCACCTCCTCGATGACCTCGGATCCGAGGAGTTCCTCGAACTCGGGTCCGGCGGCATCGTCGCGGCGAAGGCCGAACTGCTCGTCAGCCAGATCGAATTCGCCTCGACCGCCGCGATCGTGAACGCGCAGGCGCTGTCCGCCGAGGAGTTCGAGCTCGTGATCGCCCTCATCGGCCACCTCAACCCTGATGCCCATGCGGCCGTGATCACCGAGAAGAATTCCGTGCACGGCATGGTCCGATGGCCCTTCGCCTCACGTCCGCCGAGCGCGGGATGGACGGCGATCCTCAATGCGGAGTTCTGGCCCAGGGCCTATGCGACCGGTCTCGGCGCCTGCCGCTACGAGCAGTGTCGGGCCTTCCATCCCGGTCGCCTGCACGCGACCCTGACCGACTGCCTCTCACAGGGGTACTGTGGTCGAATCATCCGCTCGGCAGGATTCGCCCGCTTGGCCTCACGTCCGCATTTGACCGCTCAATGGGATCAGGTGGGAACCATCTTCACGCTGTCTCCGCTGGCCCTCGATGACCGCCTCGGCGAGGGTGGGGAGCTCCTGGCCTTCGGTCAGGATCTCGCCTTCTTCGGCATCGACCTCGATGAGGCGAAGCTGCGAGAGGCCCTCGACTTGGCGGCGCTGACCGATGCCGAACTGACCGCCGGGCCGATGACCTGGGCGCGATTCGCCGACGACTTCCCGGCGTGGGACACCGCGCGAATGTGACGGTCACGTCTCCTGCGCGGCCCGGCAGTCTGCGCAGAGGCCGAAGATCTCGAAGACGTGGCGGGTGGCCTCGAAGCCGTGTGAGCGGGCGAGCGTGCGCATCCAATCCTCGCCGGGCGGTTCGATCTCGACCGCCTTCCCGCAGCTTTCGCACACGAGGTGATGGTGGTGTTCGCTGTGCGTGCAGGCGCGGAAGAGCTGCTTCTCAGCGATGGTGATCGCATCCGCGTGGCCGGCTTGGCTGAGTGCATTGAGCTGCCGATAGACGGTCGCCAGGCCGACCGATGCGCCCTGGTCCTCGAGGCTGCGGTGCAGCTGCTGGGCCGAGACGAACCGGGTCTCGGACTCGAGCGCAGAGCGGATGAGTGCCTTCTGTGCGGTGCTGCGGGTCTTCTTCGGGCTGTGGCCGTCTGTCATTGCCCTCTGCCTTCCGGGCTCAACTGCGGTGAACCGATATCGTGCGTGCGGTCTCGATCATGCGGCGGCGTCCTGCCGGGCCGGTCGCATGCGTCGAAGTGCATATGTTTCGAGAATAATGAAAAACGTTACCAATAACAAGGTCGGGGCGACCGAGGAGGCGGAGTGAGCAGACGACGAATGAGCGAAGCGGTTCCGGTCATTCTGCTCACCGGCTACCTCGGCGCCGGAAAGACGAGCCTGCTCAACCACCTGCTGCGCCATCCGGATGCTCGGATCGGGGTCGTCGTCAATGATTTCGGCGACCTCAATATCGATGCCGGCCTCGTCGTCGGCCAGGTCGACGAACCGTTCTCGATCTCCGGGGGCTGCATCTGCTGCCTCGATGACGACAGCTCGCTCGAGGACGCCCTCGTCGCACTCGCGAAACCGAGCCTGCGCCTGGATGCGATCATCGTCGAGGCCAGCGGGTTCGCCGAGCCGCTGACTCTGGCGCGGATGGTCACCCGGATGGGCCGTCACCGCTTCCACCTCGGCGGGGTCATCGACGTCGTCGATGCGCTCATGCACTCATCCACGGTCGACACCGAGGCGCTGCCGCCGATGCGCTATGCGGCGACGACCCTCGTCCTCGTCAACAAGCTCGATCAGGTTCCGGCCGAGGAACGGGAAGCGGCGGTCGAAGCCGTGCGCAGCCGAGTGCACCGCCGCAATCCCCGGGTCCTCGTCATCGGCACGAGCTTCGGCAGGCTCGATCCCACGCTCATCTTCGACCCGGGGGCCGGGGAACATGGGAGTCTGGCTGATCGCCGAGGCGCAGATTCTCACGGAGGGGCCGGGCTTCGTCGAGGCGATGCGCCCTCGCCGACGGACGCTCCGCTCCAACCGGAGCTGCCGATCCGCGAACTCATCCGCGCCGCCTATGCCGAACGGCAAGCCGAGATCGAACGCGGAGCCGAAACCGATCATGGACCTGACGGTGGTCATGAATCTGCCGGTCACCGGCATGCACAGGCGATCACGGTGACCGGGACGGGCTGGGCGGACCCGGATCGCGTGATGGATTTCCTCGAAGACCTGCCCGCGGGGGTCTACCGGGTCAAGGGCCAGGTCCGCGTCGCCGAACGCTCGGCGACGCGGCACTTCGGCGTGCAGGCGGTGGGCCCGAACGTCTACGTCTCCGACAACGGCCGCTGCCCCGGCACTGGCACCGGCACTGGTACAGGCACTGGTCACGACAGCGTCCTCGTCGTCATCGGCGAAGGATTCGACGAGACCGAGGTGCGCGATCGCCTCGAGCCCGGGCTGAGCGAAGACGCTAACAGCGCCGGCCTCGAACGCCTCCTCCGGCAGGTGCGCCTGCACAGCTGACGACAAGTGATCCCCCGCAGACAACCCTCCGGAATTCCTCCGTATTACCTGAGGGTCAGCCGGGGGAAAACACCCGCGCCGCGGTCCGGAGACCGATCCTAGGATCGAAATATCACCCGTTCGGGGGATGCGAATGACACCTTTCGGGGGACGCGCAGAGACGGGTGACTTGAAAGACTGATCAGGCTCGATCTCCCGTGAGCCGCCCGCAATCCCCGGGTGCCAGCACCACAGCACCACAGCACCACCAGGCCCCACCAGCCCAGCCCGCCCCACGATCTCCGGCGATGGCCGCCGGAAACCGGAGGAACCCGTGTCCCTGATCACCCGGATGAGTCTCAAGAACCGCCTCATCGTCGGACTGCTCACCCTCGTGATCGCCGTCTTCGGCGTCGTCGCGACCACCTCGCTCAACCAGGAGACGATGCCTTCGGTCGACCTCCCGAGCACCTCGGTGCAGGCCACCGTGCCCGGGGCCTCACCGGAAGTCGTCGAGGCGACCGTGACCGAGCCGCTGGAGACGGCACTCGAAGGCATCGGCGAGCTCGAGACGGTGACCACGACCACCTCGGCGGGCACGATGACGGCCGAGGTCAGCTGGCCCTTCGGCAAGGACTCCGAGGAGATGACCGACACCATCCGGTCCGCCGTCGACGGTGCCAAGGCGAACCTCCCCGAGGACGCCGAGGTGGAGGTGCTGTCCTATCAGATGGACGACGTCCCCGTGACGATGTTCGCCGTCTCCGGAGGCGACCCCGAGACCCTCGGGGACCGCCTCGAGTCCGAGCTCGTCCCCGAACTCCAGGCCGTCGACGGGGTGTCGAACGTCGACGTCACCGGACAGACCGAGCAGCGGGTCGACATCACCTTCCGACCCGAGGACGTGGCCGAGAAGAACGTCGTCGAAAGCTCCGTCCCCGATGAGCTCACCGCCGCCGGGACCGTCGTCCCCGCGGGTCAGAGCTCCGAAGGCGATGAGTCGATGGCCGTCGAAGTCGGGACCGAGGTCGACGCCGTCGAACAGATCGAGAAGACCCCGCTGCGCACCGCCGACGGCACCGTGCTGCTCGGCGACGTCGCCGATGTCGAACTCGGCTCCATCGAGAAGACCTCGCTCTCGCGCGCCGACGGCAAGGACTCGGTCACCGTGGCGGTGACGAAGAACCAGGACGCCAATGTCGTCGACGTCTCCCACAAAGTCGGCGACGTCCTCGACCGCGTCGGCCCGCAGCTCGGCGACGACACCCAGTTCTCGACGATCTTCGACCAGGCGCCCGAGATCGAGAAGTCGATCCACGACCTCTCCGTCGAAGGCGGACTCGGTCTGATCTTCGCGATCTTCGTCATCCTCGCCTTCCTCGGATCGTTCCGGTCGACGATCGTCGCCGCGATCTCGATCCCGATGTCGCTGCTCATCGCGATGATCGGGCTGATGGTCGGCGACTACACGCTCAACATCCTCACCCTCGGAGCACTGACCATCGCCGTCGGCCGCGTCGTCGATGACTCGATCGTCGTCATCGAGAACATCCGCAGACGCCAGGGCACAAGCGATCTGACGATCGACGACATCGTCGCCAGCGTCAAGCAGGTCGCCGGGGCGATCACCGCCTCGACCCTGACCACCGTCGCCGTGTTCCTGCCGATCGCCTTCGTCGACGGCATCGCCGGTCAGCTGTTCCGCCCCTTCTCCGTGACCGTGTCCCTGGCCCTGCTCGCCTCCCTGCTTGTGGCGCTGACCATCGTCCCGGTCTTCAGCTACTGGGTGCTGCGCCGCAGCCCCAAACCGCTCTTGCCCAAGCGGCAGGCCGCCACCGATGCCAGCTACGAACGCTGGGCGGCCAAGCAGCACGAGCGCTCCGTGCGCAGAGCAGAGCGCAGGCAGAAGACGATCGACCGCAGGAACGCCAAACGTGCGGCCAAGGGCCAGGAGCCCCTGCCCGCGGCGGTCGTCGAACCCGTGGTCGCGCCGGCTCCCGGCAACGGAGAGGCCTCGGACCGGGTCGACCGGCTCCAGCAGCGCAGCCTGCCCGCCATCCTCTCCGCACTCCACCACCCGTGGCGGACGATCGCCTTCTCCGTGGTGATCTTCATCATCACCATGATGAGTGCGAGCTTCCTGCGGACCGACCTGCTCGGATCGGCCGGACAGAACTCTCTCTACCTCACTCAGACCCTGCCTGCCGGCGCCTCTCTGACCGCCAGCGACGAGGCGGCGAAGAAGGTCGAGGAGGTGCTCGGCTCCGATCCGGACGTCGAGACCTATTCCTCGACGGTCAACGGACCCGAATCGGGTACGGAGAACCAGTTCAACATCACCCTGACCGAGGACTCCGAGACCGAGGTGGCGACGAACCGCATCCGCACCCAGCTCGAAGACCTCGGGAAGGACGCCGGCGAGGTCGATCTGCAGGATGCCAGCGGCACCACCAGCGAAGACGTCGAGATCAAACTCTCGGGCTCCGACCTCGGCGCCTTGGGGGATGCCGCCGACGAGGTGACGAAGACGATGGCCGATGAGGCCGGAGTCTCGAACGCCCGCAACGACCTCGCCGCCGACCAGCCGGTCATCCGCGTCGACGTCGACCGGGAGAAGGCCGCCGACTACGGCTACAGCCAGGCCGAGGTCGGCCAGGCCATCGCCGGCGCCCTGCACGGGACGGAAGCCGGGACTGTCACCCTCAAGGGCAAGGAACGCGATATCTTCCTCGCCCCGACCCACCCCGATGCCACTCCCGACGAGATCCGCGCCCTCGAGCTGCCCGTCACCGAGGTGCAGACCCAGAATGCGCAGGAGGACGCCACCGACCGGGTCGAGGAGAAGACCGATGCCCGGGCAGAGGAGGCCAAACGCAAGGCCGCCGAAGATGCCGACGAGCAGCTCGAATCCGCTCGGGAGGCCCGCGACAACGCCGCCGATCAGCTCGAGGAGGCACGCAAGGCCCTGCGCGATGCCGAGAATCCGCCGCCGGCCCCGAGCCCGGGCGACATGGCGGCCGATCAGGTCGAACAGGCCCGCGAGGGCGTCGAGCAGGCGGAGAAGGGCCTCGAGGAGGCCAACGACTCCATCGACGACATCGTCGACGGCCAGCGCGAACAGGAGCAGAGCCAGGAGGAGGAGCAGAGCCTCGCCGACGAGCAGGCGGCCATCCCCGATATCAAGGGCGAGCCGATCACCGTCGACGAGATCGCGAAGGTCGAAGAGACCGAGACGCCTGCGACGATCGCCCGTGAGGACGGGGACCGTCAGGTCACGGTCTTCGCCACCCCGGCAGACGGGCAGCTCAACGCGGTCACCCAGGCCGCGCAGGAGCTGCAGTCGAGCATGGATCTGCCCGATGGGGTCAGCTTCGACGTCGGCGGCGCCAGCCAGGAGCAGGAGGAGTCCTTCGGGCAGCTGGGCGCGGCGATGGCCGTGGCGATCGTGCTCGTCTTCCTCGTGATGATCGCGACCTTCCGCAGCTTCGTCCAACCGCTCATCCTGCTCGTGTCGATTCCCTTCGCGGCGACCGGCGCGGTGCTGTTGCTGCTGGCCACGAACACTCCGCTGGGCATCCCCTCGCTCATCGGTCTGCTCATGCTCATCGGCATCGTGGTGACGAACGCGATCGTGCTCATCGACCTCATCAACAAACTCCGCGAGCACGGCATGGGCCTGATGGACGCGATCGTCCACGGCACCCGTCTGCGCCTGCGACCGATCCTGATGACGGCCGCGGCCACGGTGTTCGCGCTCGTGCCGATGTCCTTGGGGCTGACCGGCGGGGGAGTCTTCATCTCCCAGCCGCTGGCGATCGTCGTCATCGGCGGGCTGACCTCCTCGACCGTGCTCACGCTCATCCTCGTCCCCGCCCTCTACCTCCTCGTCGAGCGGCGCAAGGAGACCAGGGCGGCGCACAAGGAGGCCAAGCGCGCGGCCCGTCGTCGGGCCGATGAGGAGCGGATCGCGGCGGAGCAGATCGATGTGGAGACCGCCGAGGTGGCCCGCCGTCCCGAGGGCGAGTGAAGCTCAGTCGTCCTTGAGTCCGGGGAGCGCCTCGGCGGAGAATCGGATATGGCGCTCCGTCAGCTCCGCGGCCAGGGCGGCGTCTCCGGAGTCGATGGCCGCGACGATTCCGCGGTGCTGGGCCTGAAGTTCGCCCATCAGGACGCCCGGGTCGGCCAGCTCCCGGAAGGATGAGAAGATCGGGCGGCGCAGCGAGGTGCGGATCGCTCCGGTGAGATCGGAGAAGAGCTGATTGCCGGCGGCCTGGGCGATGGCCACGTGCAGGGCCGTGTCCGCATCATTGAACACCTCGAGGCTGATCCCCGGGGTGTCCATGATCGCCAGCTGCGCGTTGACCTCGGCCAAGGCATCCTCCTCGGCGCGGGTCGCGGCGAGAACGGCGCTCGAGCGTTCCAGCTGGATGCGGGTCTCGATGACGTCGGAGAGGCTGAAGTTCGCCAAGGCCACGTGCAGGCGGAGGAACCGGGTGAGCGCGGCGGTCGGCATGGCGGCGATGAAGGTGCCTGCTCCACGGCCCGAACCGCCGCTCGAGCGAACCACGCCGAGGCTCTCGAGGACGCGCAGAGCCTCGCGCACACTGGCGCGGCTGACTCCGAGCTTCGCGGCCAGATCTCGCTCTGCGGGCAGCAGGTCCCCGACCCCCAACTCGCCGGAGATGATGCGCTCCTCGATGGCATCGATGACGAGCTCGTACGTGCTCGATCGGGTCACGGGCTGCCACCCGGTTGCGGCGCCCCTGCTCTCGGCGTCACCAGGTGCAGCGTCACCAGGTGCGGCTGAATCGGCTTCAGCGGCCATCGTTCGTTTCTCCTCGCATCGGCCCATCATTTCATCATCGAACTCTTGACGTGGGTCTTAGTCGCCCCTACGATCAGATTAATGGTCTGACCTCATAAAGGCCATCCGCACATTCGCACATCCGCATACCGACCGAAGACAATGTTCGCAGCGCGTTCACCGTGGAACCGCATCATCGTGAGCACGCACCTGCCGTGTTGGAGAATCCATGTACACGCCCGACCTTGCTCCCGTCACCGACAGTCTGCTGTGGTCATCGCTGCTGGCGCTGCTGCCGCTGCTGACCATCTTCATCACCCTCGGCGCGCTGAAATGGAAGGCCTATCTGGCCGGAATGGCCTCCGTGGTCGTCGCGTTGGCCGTGGCGATCTTCGCCTACGGGATGCCCGCCGGGCTGGCCGGACTCTCGGCGACTCAGGGCTTCGCCTTCGGACTGTTCCCGATCATGTGGATCGTCGTCAACGCGATCTGGATCTACGAGCTCACGGTGCGCTCCGGTCGGTTCGAGGACCTCCGCCTCGTCATCAACGTCATCTCCAGCGACCCCCGCGTCCAGGCGATCATCGTCGCCTTCTGCTTCGGCGGTCTGCTCGAGGCGCTCGCCGGGTTCGGTGCTCCCGTCGCGATCACGGGCGTGATGCTCGTGGCCGTGGGCTTCACCGCGATGCGCGCGGCCGTCGTCGTCCTCGTGGCGAACACCGCGCCGGTGGCCTTCGGTGCGATCGCCACTCCGATCATCACGGCCGGCACACTCACCGGCATCGACTATCAGGACATCGGAGCCATGGTCGGGCATCAGACTCCGCTGCTGGCGGCCATCGTCCCGCTCTTCCTCGTCTTCCTCGTCGACGGCAAGCGCGGGCTGAAGCAGATGTGGCCCCTGGCTCTCGTCGTCGGCATCGTCTTCGCCGCCGCCCAATGGGTGTCCTCGAATCTGCTCTCGGTCGAGCTCACCGACATCGTCTCGTCCCTGGCCGGGCTCGCGGCGGCGGTCATCATGCTGCGGCTCTGGAAGCCGGTGGGCGGACAGGATGCTCTGGACTCCATGGCCGTCGAGCGCGAGCAGGAGAACGTCGCCGCCCCCGATGCGGGCACCTCGTCGGGAGCGGTGGACACCGCCGTGGAGGCGAAGACCGCGCCCCTGACCGGGGCCCGGGTGTTCTTCGCGCTGTTTCCCTATCTGCTCATCGTCGTCATCTTCTCCGTCTGCAAGCTCGTGCCCGCCCTCAACGAGTGGCTCTCCGGCACGGATCTCAAGATCGCGTGGCCGGGCCTCGACGGCAATGTGTTCACAGCCTCGGGGGAGGTGTCGACGAGCACCGTCTACAACTTCCAATGGCTGTCCTCACCGGGCACGCTGCTGCTGATCTCCGGCATCATCGTCGCGCTGAGCTTCGGGATCTCGCCCAAGGACGGCTTCAAGGCCTACATCGACAACCTCGTGAAGATGCGCTTCGCGATCCTCACGGTCGGCTTCGTCCTCGCCCTGGCCTACGTCATGAACCTCTCGGGCCAGACGATCACGATCGGCACCTGGATCGCCGGCACGGGTGCTCTCTTCGCCTTCCTCTCGCCTATCCTCGGGTGGCTGGGAACGGCGGTGACCGGCTCGGACACGAGCGCCAACGCCCTGTTCGCCACGCTGCAGCAGACGGCGGCCGAGAACGCCGGCATCGACCCGCTGCTGCTCGTCGGAGCCAACAGCTCCGGAGGTGTGGTCGGCAAGATGGTCAGCCCGCAGAATCTCACGATCGCAGCGACCGCCGTCGGACTGCTCGGTCAGGAGTCGGCGATCTTCCGCAAGGTGATCTGGTGGTCACTCGCCATGCTCGTCCTCATGTGTCTGCTCGTCGGCCTGCAGTCCACCGTGCTGTCCTGGATGGTGCCCAGCGCCTGATCCGATCGACTCTTCAGCCCACCCCGGCCCTTCAGCCCACCCTGACCGTCCCGCAACCACCCGCCAACACCACTGGAAGGAACCCCACATGGTCAAACGACAGATTCCCCAGCCCGCCGAGATCTTCGACCTCATGAAGTTCAAGAAGCTCGAACTCGATCCGAAGAAGCGCCGGCTCGAGTCGGCGCTGACGATCGAGGACCTGCGCGCCATCGCCAAGCGGCGCACTCCCGCCGCTGCCTTCGACTACACAGACGGGGCCGCCGAGGGCGAGATCTCGATGGAGCGCTCGGTCCAGGCGTTCCGCGACATCGAGTTCCACCCCTCGATCCTCAAGGACGTCTCGCACGTCGACACCTCGACCCAGATCATGGGCGGAAGCTCGGCGCTGCCCTTCGGCATCGCCCCGACGGGCTTCACCCGCCTGATGCAGACCGAGGGTGAGACCGCCGGGGCCTCGGCCGCCGGGTCTGCAGGGATCCCATTCACGCTCTCGACCCTGGGCACCACCTCGATCGAGGACGTCAAGAAGGCGAACCCGCACGGTCGGAATTGGTTCCAGCTCTACGTGATGAAGCAGCGCGAAATCTCCTACGGCCTCGTCGAACGGGCGAAGGAGGCGGGCTTCGACACCCTCTTCTTCACCGTGGATGCGCCGGTGGCCGGTGCCCGCCTGCGCGACTCCCGCAACGGCTTCTCGATCCCGCCGCAGCTCACGCCCAAGACGATCCTCAATGCGATCCCTCGGCCCTGGTGGTGGTGGGACTTCCTGACCACGCCGAAGCTCGAGTTCGCCTCGCTCTCGGAGACCGGCGGCACCGTCGGCGAACTCCTCGACTCGGCGATGGATCCCTCGATCGACTTCGACGATCTGGCGGAGATCCGCGCCATGTGGCCGGGCAAGTTCTCGGTCAAGGGCGTGCAGACACTCGAGGACGCGAAGAAGCTCGCCGACCTCGGTGTCGATTCGATCGTGCTCTCCAACCACGGCGGGCGTCAGCTCGACCGGGCTCCCGTGCCCTTCGAACTGCTCCCCGAGGTGGCTCGCGAGGTGGGCAAGGACGTCGAGATCATCGTCGACACCGGAATCCGCAACGGCGCCGACATCGTCGCCTCACTCGCGCTCGGTGCCGACTTCACCCTCATCGGCCGCGCCTATCTGTTCGGTCTCATGGCCGGTGGCCGTGAAGGCGTGGACCGGACGATCAAGATCCTCGGTGATCAGGTCGAACGGACCATGAAGCTGCTGCAGGTCGCCGACGTCTCCGAACTCAACCCGAGCCATGTGACCCAGCTGCACGAGCTCGGTCGTGAAGAGCGAGCGGCCATCGCGCAGGACAACCGCGAAGAGGTCTGAGTCGCTCGGCTCAGAGCCTATTGGCTTCAGAACCAAGCCTCGGCGAGCAGGGACAGCGAGCGTTCGCGCACCGCGGGATCGAAGGCGTAGGTGACGGTGATGAGCTCATCGGCATCGATGCGTTCGGCGAACTCGGTGAGCTGATCGCTCGCTGTCTCGGGCGAGCCGACGGCGCTGATCCGCAGCATCGGGTTGCTGCCGCCGCCCTGTCCGGAAAGCGTAGTCGGGTCGACGGGAGGCTGCAGTCTGCGTCTGCCGCCGCGTGCGATGTCGAGGAACATTTGTTCCACCGAGGTGAATTGGCGTTCGGCTTCCTCGTCGGTGTCGGCGACCATGACATTGATGCCGGCCATCACATACGGTTCGCTGATCTGTGCGGTGGGAGACTCCGTGGTGAACGACTCCCGGTAGACGCGCACGGCCTCGTCGATCTGATCGGGAGCGAAGTGGGAGGCCAGTGAGAACGGCAGGCCCAGCTGTCCGGCGATCGAGGCGCCGTTGACGGTCGAGCCGAGAACCCAGATCGGCACCTCGGTGCCCGCGGAGACCGCGGACTGGATCGGGATGCTGTGCGCGCGGCCCTCGGGACCGAACCATCCCTGCATGTCGTAGATGTTCCGGGAGAAGGACTGCGGGTCGGCGGAGGAGCGGGCGAGTGCCTGGGCGGTCATCTGGTCGGTTCCCGGTGCCCGTCCGAGGCCGAGGTCGATGCGACTCTCGTGCATGTTCGCAAGCGTTCCGTACTGCTCGGCGACCATCAGCGGCGCGTGATTGGGCAGCATCACCCCGCCCGAGCCGACCCGGATCCGCTCGGTCGCGCCCGCGGCCTGCGAGATCAGCAGCGCCGTGGCCGAAGCCGCCAGTCCGGTGGTGTTGTGGTGTTCGGCGAACCACAGTCGTTCGTAGCCGAGTCGATCGGCCAGGGCGGCGGCCCGCATTGAGGCGTCGATGCTCTCACGCGCGGTGGAGCCGTCGGGGATGGAGACGAGGTCGAAAATGCTCAAGGGAATGGACAAGGCGATGGTGTTCCTCACTGCTGGGCTGGAGATCTCCTCTCACAACGGCCCGGCACGAAGCGTTTATTCCACGATGCAGATCGGCCGCGGTCTCCGGAACTGTGTCCGGGCCGCGGCCGATCTGGGTGTCAATGCCTCAGAGTCACTTGCTGAATTCCTTCTCGATCTTGTCGAGCACGTTCGATGCCGAGTAGTAGTCGAGGCGGAAGGAGTCGAGGCCCATCGCATAGACCGCGTCGTTCTCCACGGCCGGCGTGCTCTTGAGCAGGGAGTCCTTCTTGTAGCCCTCAACGGTCTTCTCGTTCGCGTTGAACAGGAACACCGACTTGCCGGTGATCGCCTTGGACAGGTTCTCTCCGGTCACCTCGTAGATGTCGGAGCGTTTGCCCATGTCACCCTGGCTGATCGCATTCTCAGGCACCTCGGCGAGTTCGAAGCCGACCTCTTCGAGGAGTTTGGCCTGCGCCGAGTCCGGAGTCCAGACGTTGGCCGAGGATCCGGAGCCGCCGCCCTTCGCCTCCGAGTTGTAGACGAGCCCGGTCACGGGCTGTTCGGGGGCGTCGATGCTGCCCTTGATCTCCTCGGCGCGCTGGTCGAATTCCTCGTTGACCTTCTTCGCCTCGTCCGCGTGGCCGGTGATCTCACCGAGCTGGGTGGTGACCTCCTGCCAGTCTTTGTTGCCGTAGTCGATGACGACGGTCGGTGCGATGTCGCTGAGCTGGTCGTACATGGCATTCGCGGAGTCCGCGCCGGTCTTCGAGACGACGATGAGGTCGGGCTCTTCGGCGAGGATGTTCTCCACGTTCGGGTCGCCCTGGTAGAGCTCTTTGACGTCCTTCTCCATGGCGACGTCGCTCCACTGGGTGAAGAAGCCCTGATCGTCGGCGACGGGGGAGTTGGGGGCGGTGGCGCCCGAGGCGGTGACCGGGGCGTCGATGGCCAGCAGGCTGCCGGTCAGAGTGACGGCGGTGGAGACGATGTTCTCGGGCTGCTTCTCGAGTTCGATCTCGTTGCCGTCGTCGTCGGTGAAGGACTTCGGCCACTGGCCGCTCTCGGCCGCGGACTCGCTCGAGTCATCGCCGGACGTGTCTCCGCCGCCGCATCCGGCGAGTCCGATGACGGCGCTGGCCGCGATGGCGATCGCGGCGAAGGAACGCCGCTTGTTCAAGGTGAGGGGATTCATATGACTCTTTCTTGTTGCGGGCGACTGTCGGGTGGCACCGCTTCCGTCGCGGTCGCGCTTCGCCCTGCCAGTCAGGTGCAATGTGAGCCTAACCTAATATCGTGCAGATCGGCGTCGATTCTCCATATTCTGAGAACAGGTGTTGTGCTTTCCGCACTGCGGGCGAAGTCGCCGCGCGAACGACTCGGAGGGGAGGGAAGTGAGGGGGTGGGCGCGCGTCTGTGCGAATGGTAAGGCTAGACTAACCTGGTGAAGACTCAGATGATGCGCCGTACAGGCGCCCTTGCCGCCACCGTTCTGACCATTGCGCTCCTCGCGTCCGGATGTGCCGGTGGCGATGACTCCGGGGATGGGAGCTCGGGCAACAAGGATGTCGCCACCGGCGGTAAGTCGTTCGGCACCGCGGACGAGGAGACCGCGAAGCTCGGCAGCGACGCCGAGCCGGGAGCATTTCCGCGCACGGTCACCCATGCCAACGGCGAGGTCGAGATCGAGGAGAAGCCCGAACGGGTCGTCGTTCTCGACACGGGTGAGCTCGACGATGTCCTCTCCCTGGGGGTCACTCCCGTGGGCATGGTGACGACCGAGGGGGCGAATCCGGTGCCCTCCTATCTCGAAGACAGGGTCGAGGGGGTCGACACCGTCGGCACGATCAATGAGCTCGACCTCGAGAAGATCGCCTCGCTCGAGCCGGACCTCATCCTCGGCAGCCAGCTGCGCGCGGACAAGCTCTACGACGAGCTCGATGCGATCGCCCCGACCGTGTTCTCGATCCGTCCCGGATTCCCCTGGAAGGAGAACTTCCTGCTCGTCGGGGAGGCCTTGGGGATGGAAGAGGAGACTACGGCGCGGCTCGAGGACTACGCGAGCACGGCCGCTGAGCTCAAGGACTCGGTCGACGGTGATCCGACGATCTCACTCGTGCGCTTCATGCCCGACAAGCTGCGGCTGTACGCGAACCAGTCGCTCATCGGCGTCATCTTGGGTGATGCGGGGCTGGCTCGTCCCGAGAACCAGGATGTCGACGAGCTCGCCGTCGAGATCTCGCCGGAGAACCTCGACCAGGCCGACGGCGACTTCATCTTCTACACGAGCTACGGGGATCCGCAGGCCACGGGCGAGGACAAAGCCCTGACCGGCAGTCAGTGGAAGGGGCTCGACGCGGTCAAGGACGGTAAGGCCATTCGAGTCGAGGACGACGTGTGGTTCCTCGGGCTGGGCCCGATCGGCGCCGAGCAGATCCTGGCCGACCTCGGTGATCATTTGCAGAAGTAGCGGACCCGGCCGGAGAGGGCGCCGATCACAGCCCCGAGAAAATCTCTCCTGCACCGGGGAATAAACCCTCAATCCGCAAAGTTGAGTCTGGTGTACGCAACTTTTATGAGGCCGAGCTTGACGGCTCGAACCTCGAAGAGAATACTTGAGTCCAGTTGGCTCAATGTGTGCGGTCGAGTGGGCCCACCGCCGATCCCGCGGCAGGAAATGCCGTGGACGCCCTCGCGTGGTGGGGCCGCCCGATCGCACACATTCGAGTCGCAGGCACTCACGAATTGTAAGGAGAGAGAATTATGGCACGTGCAGTCGGAATCGACCTCGGAACCACGAACTCCGTCGTCGCGGTCCTCGAAGGCGGAGACCCCAAGGTCATCGCGAACGCGGAAGGCGGACGCACGACCCCGTCGGTTGTCGCAGTCAACAAGAACGGCGACTCCCTCGTCGGTGAGATCGCCAAGCGCCAGGCAGTGACGAACGTGAAGAACACGATCGCCTCGGTCAAGCGTCACATGGGCACCGACTGGTCCACGGAGATCGGCGGCAAGACGCTGTCGGCTCCCGAGGTCTCGGCACGTATTCTGCAGAAGCTCAAGCACGACGCTGAGGAATACCTGCAGGAGAAGGTCACCGATGCAGTGATCACCGTTCCCGCATACTTCAACGATGCCGAGCGTCAGGCAACCAAGGACGCCGGTGAGATCGCCGGACTCAACGTCTCGCGCATCATCAACGAGCCCACCGCCGCCGCTCTGGCCTACGGCCTCGAGCGCGGCAAGGAAGACGAACTCATCCTCGTCTTCGACCTCGGTGGCGGTACGTTCGACGTCTCGCTGCTCGAAGTCGGCAAGGATGAAGACGACTTCTCCACCATTCAGGTTCGCGCCACCTCCGGTGACAACCGCCTCGGCGGTGACGACTGGGATCAGCGCATCGTCGACTGGCTGGTCGGTGAGATCAAGAACGGATACGGCGTCGACCTGAGCAAGGATTCGACCGCCCTGCAGCGTCTGAAGGAGGCTTCGGAGCAGGCCAAGAAGGAACTGTCCTCGGCCACCAGCACCAACATCTCGCTGCAGTACCTCTCGATGAGCGAGAACGGACCCATCCACCTGGATGAGACCCTGACCCGCGCGAAGTTCGAGGAACTGACCAAGGATCTCCTCGAGCGCACCAAGGCTCCGTTCCACGCTGTGATGAAGGATGCGGGCGTGTCCGTCAAGGACATCGACCACGTCGTCCTCGTCGGCGGTTCGACCCGTATGCCCGGAGTCACCCAGGTCGTCACCGAGCTCACCGGAGGCAAGGAGCCCAACAAGGGCGTCAACCCCGATGAGGTCGTTGCGATCGGTGCGGCCGTGCAGGCCGGTGTCCTCGCCGGTGAGCGCAAGGACGTCCTGCTCATCGACGTCACCCCGCTCTCGCTCGGACTTGAGACCAAGGGCGGCGTGATGACCAAGCTCATCGAGCGCAACACCCCGATCCCGACCAAGCGGTCGGAGACCTTCACCACGGCAGAGGACAACCAGCCCTCGGTCTCGATCCAGGTCTTCCAGGGTGAGCGCGAGTTCACTCGCGACAACAAGAACCTCGGCACCTTCGAGCTGACCGGCATCGCTCCGGCTCCGCGCGGCGTGCCGCAGATCGAGGTCGCCTTCGACATCGACGCCAACGGCATCGTCCACGTGTCGGCCACCGACAAGGGCACCGGCACCGAGCAGTCGATGACGATCACCGGCGGTTCCGCACTGCCGAAGGAAGACATCGAGCGCATGGTCCAGGAGGCCGAGGAGCACGCGGAAGAGGACAAGAAGCGCCGTGAGGCCGCCGACGTCCGCAACAACGCGGAGAACCTCGCCTACCAGACCGAGAAGCTCCTGACCGACAACGACGACAAGCTGCCCGAAGAGATCAAGACCGAGATCCAGGGCGATGTCGACGGCGTCAAGGAAGCTCTCAAGGGCGAAGACGACGACGCAGTGAAGTCGGCCTACGACAAGCTCGTCGCCAACCAGCAGAAGATCGGCGAAGCCATCTACAACCAGCAGGGTGGTGCCGAAGGCGCTGCCGGTGCTGAGGGTGCAGAAGGCGCCGCCGATGCAGGTGCCGATGACGATGTCGTCGACGCCGAGGTTGTCGATGATGAGGACGAGGAGAAGAAGTAATGACTACCGAGGGCAACGATCAGTCGTCCGAGGAGCCAGGCTTCACCTTCAATGACAAGCGCCGGGTGGATCCGGACACCGGTGAGCTCCGCCCGGAGACCGACGCGCAGTCGGCTTCGGCGGAGGCCGGTGCCCAGAGCGCCGGTGCCCCCGATGCTCCGGGTGCCGGGGAGCAGAATGCCGGTGCTGCGGACGAGGACCTGGCCGATGCCAGCGATCTCGGAGTCGACATCCCGGCCGACGCCTCGACGCTCAATGACACCGAGGCGGCGCAGGACGGGGCCGAGCCCGAACCCGAACCGGGGTCCGAGGCAGCGGCTCACCTGGCCGATCTCAAGCGAGTCAACGCCGAGTACGCCGCCTACCGGATGCGGGCCGATCGCGAACGCGAACGTGCCGCCACCGGCGGTGTGATCAAGACCGTCGAGGCCCTGATCCCCGTGCTCGACGAGGTCAAGCTCGCCCAGGAGAACGGCGATGTCAGTGGGCCGTTCGAGACCCACGTGAAGAAGCTGGTCGACTCGCTGACCAAGGTCGGCATCGAGCAGTACGGTGAGGTCGGCGACGAGTTCGATCCGCACTTGCACGAGGCGCTCATGCAGCAGCCCTCCGACGAGGTCGAGACGCCGACGGTCTTCGTGGTCATGCAGCCGGGCTACCGCCTCGGCGATCGCATCATCCGCGCGGCCCGCGTCGGCGTGCAGCAGCCGGAGGACTGAGAGATCAACCTCGCCGAGGCGGCCCCCACCCCCAGCGTCAGTCAGCTGACGTCGGGGACCGGGGGGCCACCTCGGCGGCGGTCCGGATCTTCGGGATCGCGATCCCGAAGGTGCGGATTGTGAGGAGACAAGTGAATACAGTGATGACAGGATCTGAGAGGAAGAGAGGAGGTGCCAGGTGAATACCGGGCCTCAGAACGATTGGTTCGACAAGGACTTCTACAAAACCCTCGGCGTCTCCAAGGATGCTTCCGACGCTGAGATCAAGAAGGCCTATCGCAAGCTCGCGCGGAAGTATCACCCGGACGCCAACCCCGGTGATGCCAAAGCCGAGGACAAATTCAAAGAGATCGGACAGGCGCACCAGGTGCTGTCCGACAAGGAATCCCGCGCCCAGTACGACCAGGTTCGCGCCATGGGCGGCGGAGCCCGCTTCAGCGCCGGTGCCGGTGGGCCCGGCGGCGCCAGCGGAGGCGGATTCGACGATGTGTTCTCCGACCTCTTCGGTGGAGGCGGCAGGACGCGGACCCGCACGACCTACGGCGGCGGTGGCGGGGGAGACGTGCCTCCTGACCTGGCCGACCTGCTCAACGGCTTCGGCGGTGGCCCCGGCTACGGCGGCGGTTACGGCTCCGGTGGATACGGCGGCTACTCGCCCCCGGTCAAGGGCGGCGACATCAAGTCGAAGACCACCTTGTCGTTCACCGAGGCGATCAACGGAGCGTCGGTCAAGCTGAATATGCCCAGCGGCAAGCCGCTGACCGTGCGCACCCCGATCGGGGTCAAGGACGGGCAGAAGATCCGGCTGGCGGGCAAGGGCAAGGCCAGCCCGAACGGCGGGGAGGCCGGTGACGTGATCCTCACGGTCAACGTCAAACCGCACCCCGTGTTCACCAGGGACGGTGACAATCTGCGGATGGAGCTGCCGGTCAGCTTCGACGAAGCGGCCCTGGGCGCCGAGGTGAAGGTCCCGACCCTGGGCGGAATGCCCGTCAAGGTCAAGGTCGCACCCGGCACTCCTTCGGGACGGACGCTGCGCGTGCGCGGCAAGGGAGTGACGACGAAGAAGGGCACCGGCGACCTGCTGGTCACGGTTGAGATCGTGGCGCCGCAGAACCTGTCCAAGGATGCCAAGGAAGCTGTCGAGTCGTTCAAGGCAGCGACCGCGGACGAGGATCCACGGGCCGGTCTGCTGGACAAGGCCAAGGCCAATTGAGGTGGTGAGACACGATGCACATTTCGTCGAATGCTGCGGTCTACGTCATCTCGGTGGCGGCCGATCTGGCCGGCATGCATCCGCAGACTCTGCGTCAGTATGACCGACTCGGCTTGGTCACGCCTGAACGGACCGCGGGTCGAGGCCGGCGGTATTCCGGCAAGGACATCGCCAAGCTGCGAATGATTCAGCAGCTCTCGCAGGACGAGGGCGTGAACCTGGTCGGGATCAAGAAGATCATCGATCTGCAGAACCAGGTGGATGCGCTGAAGAGCCGCAACCAGGAGCTCGAGTCCGAGGTCAGGTCGCGGATGTCATCGAAGGAGCGTGAGGCTCGTGTGTTCGCCGCCGGTATGGCCGGCGACGTCGTCTCGATCTCGCGTGGCCGGCGACCGCAGGGCAAACCCGAGCCGGGCGCGATGGTGCTCTACAACAGGTACCTGCGGCGGTAGGGTTCGCTGGTGCCCGTCGCGACAGCGCGACAGCGCGATAGCGCGATAGGGAGATCTGCGACGGACTCTCGCCCGGAGGCGTAGACCTCCGGGCTTTGTCATGTTCGCACCCGGCGCCGAGGTGGATGTGCTGGGTGAGGTGGCTGTGGCGTGTGCTGATTCGCCGACCCGGGCGGGAGCGGAACGATAGTGGTTCAGCACGGTGGCAGATCAGAAGGGCAATTCATCAGAACGGCGATTCAACGGAACTGCGATGTATCAGAACGGTGGCGGATCACGGCGGTCCCAGTAGGAGTCGAAGGATCGTGTATCCGTAGACCACGGGTCCGTCGAGTTCGCCGAGCCCTTCGCTGTTCTGCGACCCCGTCTCTTCCTGCTCTTCTTGGCCTTCGCTGATGTGTCCTCGACCTGCCGGCCCTGCCTACCTTGCCGACCCTGCCGGTCTCTCTGGTTGGGTGGTCTGACCTTCGGTTCGGGAGGGCGAGGAGGTCGGACCGAAGCGTCGAAGAGTGGATCGGTGCCACCTGGTATCCCTGTCCCGGCCGGTGGTGCTGGATCCGTGGCCGGTGACCGTGGGCCGGAACCTGGTGATGATGGTGGCCCAGCCGGTGGGCCTCCATCAGGATCGGGTGGCTGGTCGTCCGGCTCCGGTGACTCGTCGTCCGAATCGGATGGCCGTCCTTCCGGCTCGGATGGACCTCCGTCCGGATCGGGCGGGTGGATCCACTGGTCGAACAGTCGTGCGTGTTCCACATTGATCGGCTGATCTGCGGGCCGCACATCCGTGGTCACTCCGTGTTTGAAGACGTACTCGACACACCCGTCCCCTGTCATCCGCACCCGGTACTTCCGATCGGTCTTCGCCTGATGATGGGCCTTGCACAGTGGATGTGTGTTCCTGAAGGTGGTCAGCCCACCGGATCCGGGATTCTCGTGGTCGTACGGAATGAGGTGATCGATTTCCGAGGTCTCGGCCCGACGCGTGCATCCGGGGGTGGTGCAGGACTGCCACTTCGCCACCAGCGTCCGTCGCACTGCTGTGGGAATCGCATAGGTGGTGGCTTTCGCGTCGATCGGTGTGCCGGTGGCAGGGTCGGTCAGGATCCTCGTCCACGTCGAACACTGTCCCGCAATGGCCCGCACCTCGTCTGCTGGTACAGGGGAGCCGTCTGAGAATACTCCCGGCAATTCGGACTGTCCGGCCAAGGTGAGGAAGGGGACTGTGACGAGCATCTTGCCCTGTCCGGCCATCCACTGTCCCTGCGTCGGCAGAACCAGGTTCAGACTCGTCGTCACTTCGACGCCACCCGCATCGGTCGCCGCAGCCGCTGCGGCGGCGCGGACCGTTTCGACTTCGTTGTTGGCTGTGGCGACAATCCCGACCGCAGTCGTGGCCTTGTCGTCGGGAATATCGAGGGGGATGTCGTTCGTGGTCGTGTCCCCGGTGGTGGTGTCGTGGGTGGTGACCGCAATCGTCAGCTGGGGGCGGGTGCGAGTGGAGATGTCGAACATGAGCGCATCGAGGCTGCGTTCATCAACCACATTGATACCGGTTGTGTCATGGCTGGTGAATTCGCTGATCTGTCCGGCTTTGATTGCCCTGGCGAAAGCTTCCAAACGCAGAATGTAGGCCTTCAGATCCGCTGCCGGGCCCGAGAGAGTCACGGCCGCAGTCCCATCCGGGTAGGTGGTGATCGAGACTCGACGTCTCTTTGATGCTTCCTCGAGACGGTCTTCGACGGGTTCGAGAGTGGCGACTTTCGTGTTGACGGACTTGCGGAACGTTTCGATGGTGACATCGGCTCGCCGCTCTGCCAGGTAGGTATCGAGACCGGGGAAGTGTTCGAAGGCGAGGTCTCTGGCGGACCTGGTCACGGCATGGACGTGGTCAATGGTGAACTCACCGGCGAAGACACGGGCAGTGAATCGGGGCAGTCCGTGGCCGAGCATCATGGCGGTGGTGATTTTGGAGTAGGTGAGGTCGCTCGTTGTCCCAAGCACGGTGGTGAACTCGGAAACGTCTTCGGTCTCTGCAAGGCTGTGAACCCATCCGGAGAAGGTGTTCTCGAGACGGAACCGGGGAAAGATCGGCAGCACCGGACCCTCAGCCACTGCGACAGTGCCTTGAGAATCATCCTCGACGTCTGCCGCGGTGGAGTCATCGTTGCCAGCGGATGTGTGAGGAGAGTTCTCTTTGGCCTCTTCAGCAGCAAGAAACCGTTCAACGGTTTCGGTGAAGGTCGCGTGGCGATAGCATCCGTCGACCCCGTTTGCGGCGAAGTTGAGGCGTTCGATCGTCTCGGCCATGAAAGCGTTGCTGATGGCTTGGTATTCGACAAGCTGGGTCATCGTCGTCACGGAGACCATGCCGGCGAGGACTGCCATGAGAGAGTCTGGCGCTACGTCCAGTCGACGAGGCGAATCGGGGCCGACGGAGGGCGGTCGAATCACATTCCCGACCTGTCCAGTGTCCGGAATCAGGCCGGTCGATGAAATGGAACTTGCGGGGTGGCCGGGCTCGTGGGCAGATCCGTGTCCGTTGGTGCTGGGATCATTGGAATCCTTCAACGGTTTCACCTGCTCTCCACCTCGGTGTGGTTGCTTTTGACCAGTCTACTACCGAATGAATGAAATGAATGTCACAGTATGATAAAGAATCGAATCAGCATCGAATGCATGGGAAACGATGCAAGTGTGTTCGATTGGATTGAAAAGTTGGTCCAGGTGCCGAGTGCCGATGCAGGTGGGCGGCATGACAGGGTGCCGGACGCTGGTTGAGTGCCTGCTTCGTTGCGACCGTGCGTCGTTTCGGTGCTGTGTGAGAACAGCGTTGGGCGTTGTCGGAGAGCAGTAGTGGATGAATGAGAAGAGCGCGAACCCGGACTTGGGTTCGCGCTCTTCTCAATGTGCGCTGAGTTCGGAAGAACTCACATGGCCGTCATCAGATCTGCGAAGGATCCTGGGTAACCTTCTTGCGGCGCATGGTCATGGCAACCGCGGCGCCACCGATGAGGAGCAGGGCTCCGCCGCCGACGAGGCCGGTCAACTCGGTACCGGTGCGGGGCAGGTCGCTGCCACCGTTTCCGCCGTCTCCGTTGCCGTCCTCATTGCCGTCTTCGTCTCCGTCGCTGCCGCCGGCGTTGGCATCATCGCTGACCGAGAACTCGCCGTTCAGCTCTGCGTCGCCGCAGGTGACAGTGACCTCGTAGTCGCCGATGTAGGCGTCAGCATCGGAAGCGCTGGTGCCGTAGACGTTGACGGAGGCCTTGCCTTCATCGTCGGCCTTGACCGTGTTGTCGTAGGCGGTGACGTTCGAGTTGCCCTTGGGGTTGACGACGTAGTGCACGTCCTCGCCCGGCTCGCAGTTCTCCACCGCCAGGGTCACGCCCTTGTCCTTCTCGACGAAATCGGCGGGGGAGACGGTCTCGGGCGAAACGGTCAGCTTCGCCTCGGCGGCTGGAATGGTGGGATCTTCGGTCTCGTCTGCGGTGAGTTCGAAGTTGACGTAGTTCGACACGGTCTCGGTTTCCGCATCGACCGCGGAGACAGAGTAGGTGTCGGGCTCGAGGCCGTCCTTGGGCGCTTCGACGGTGGCGCTGATCTTGCCGTCTTCGTCGGCCTCGACCTGGGTGTCGAAGAACGGTGACTGGGTGGCGTTGCCGAAGACGTTGACCTTGGCACCGGGAGTGAAGCCCTCACCGGTGAGCTTGAGGCCGTTCTTCTCGAACTCGGAGACGGAGATCTCCTCGGTGTCGATCGACACCTTCGGATCAACTGCGGGGGCGTCATCGTCGCCGTCGTCGTCACCTTCGGTGACAGTGACGCTCGCGGGGAATTCTTTGGTCTCCTCTCCGCGGGTGACGGAGACGTTGAAGTCAAGGGTCCCCGGGTCGACAGCAGCCGGATCACCGGTCACATTGTGAATGTTGAACTCGACAGAGTCGCCCTTGGCGGTGACCTTCTCGTTTGTCAGAGTGTCTGATACGACATCTCCGGCTTCAAGCCCGGTGACCTTGACGGTGACGCCTGGATCGACGAGGTCGGCCTGCGAAATCGTCTCAGGCGTCACTGACACTGAGGCTTCGATGGCCTGAGTCTCGGCGCCGTCTTCAGCGCCTTCCTCGGTGGCCTCAGTCTTTTCGGACTGGCTGGCCTGGACGTTGGTCTGGCCGAATGCGTCAGCCGAAGGTGCGGCCATGACGGGGGATGCGGCGAGGCCGGTGATGGCCAGCGCCACTGCGGGTGCGAGGGCGAGCTTCTTCATAGATGTCCTTCGTGTTTTCACAGGTGGGTCTGAAGTATTACGAATGTAACGGTAATGCAACATTCACAACGTGCATAGTTCTGGTCATTTAGTTCACGGCTGTGGTCGTCAACGGGGAACTATTCATTCTGCGTTCACGGTTCGAGGCGTATCTCGGCGCGGAATTCGAGGCGGATTTCCGGACGCGGACACAGCTGCGGCCCCGACATCTGTCGGGGCCGCAGCTGTTCAGCTCACCGGTTCAGCTGCCACCATAGGCGGCTGGCCGAGGTGCTCACTCAGAAGCTGAAGGGCGTCCGAGCGAACTTGTTCTTACGTCCTGTCACTGCGATGGCGGCCCCGCCGACGAGGAGCAGGAGAGCGCCGGTGGCCAGGCCGCCGAGGTCGGCACCGGTACGGGGCAGTTCGCTGCCGCCGTTGCCGTTGTCTCCGCTGCCGCCGCCGTTTCCGTTGTCGCCTCCGCCGTTGGCACCCTCGGTGACCTTGAAGGAGTCCTTCATCGTGTCATCGCCGCAGGTTGCGGTCGCGGTGTAGGCGCCCACATACGCCGAGGCGTTCGAGGAGGTGCCGAACACATTGACCGAGGCTCGGCCTTCGTCATCGGCCTTGACCGTGTTCTCGTAGGCGGTGACGTTGATGCCCTTCGGGTTGACCTCGAAGTGCACGTCAGCACCCGGCTCGCAGTTCTCGACCGAGAGCGTGACACCCTTCTTGTCGTTGGCGAAGTCCGCGGCCTCGATCGACTTCGGCGAGACCTTCAGGGTCGCCTCGGCGGGTGCTTCCGGCTCGTCGGCGACCACGTTGATGGCACCGTCGAGGGTCTGTGACTCCGTGCCCTCGCGGTCGATGGTGACGGTGAAGGGGAGCTTGCCCTCTTCGAGGTTCTTCGGGTTGCCTTCGTACCAGAGGTGCAGCTTGTAGTCGCCGTCGGCGTCAGCGGTTTCGGACTTGCCGGTCAGCGAATCAGTGACCTTGTCACCTTTCTTGACGCCGGAGACGGTGACGGTCACGCCCTTGTCCTCGTTGGCGAGGTCCTCGGCGGTGATCTCTTTGGGATCGACCTTGAGCGAGGCATCGATCGGGTCGACGGCGTCGTCGTCATCTTCGGTGACGGTGATCGTCACTGCCGGAGCCGACTGAGTGGAATCGGTGTCGGTGAAGATGAGTTCGATGGTGCCCGCCTCGAGCGAGGCCGGAGCTGTCACGACACCGCTGACGTTGCCGTCTTCATCGGCGACGACCTCGTCGTCGGCCTGGGCCTTGGCAGCCTGGGCCGAGACAGCCTTACCTGTGACCGAGACGGTGCTTCCGGGGCTGAAGCCCGTGCCGGTGAACGGGAGGCCGTTCTTCTTGAACTCCTCGACTGTGATCTCGTCCGTGCCGAGCTTCACCTTGGGGTCGATGACGGGATCTTCGTCGGAGGCGTCGCCGATGGTGAATTCGCCCGTGAGCTCGGCGGAAGTGGTTCCCTCGCGATCGACGGTGACGGTCAGCTGCTGCTCGCCGAGTTTGAGCTGTTCGGGGTTACCTTTGTAATAGACGCCGAAGGTGAAGGCGCCGTCTTCTTCGATGGTCTTCTCCTCGCCGGTCAGGGAGTCCGTGACCACGTCGCCGGCCTGCAGGTTGGTGGCCGTGACCTGGATGCCCTTGTCTTTGTTGGCTAGGTCTTCGGCGGTGATCGTCTCGGGATCGACCGAGAGCTCAGAGTCGATGGGGTCGACGGCGTCGTCTGCAGCCTGGATGTCGAACCCGCCGGGGAGCGTTTTAGCCGTGGCTCCGGTGCGGGCAACCTTGACGTTGAAGGCCTTCTTGCCTTCCTTGAGATTCTCGGCCTCTCCGTCGTACTTGACGACGAGGGTCGCGGTTGAGCCGGACGCCGTGGTGGCGGGGGCGCTGAGGCCGGAAGTCGTCAGCTTGTCGCCCTTTTCGAGGCCGGTGACGGTGACTTTGACGCCCTCGTCGGCCAGCTGCTCGGCGTCGACTGAAGAGGCAGCGACCTTGAGCGAGGCGTTGATGTCCTTGACCTCATCGCCCTTGTTCTCGTCCTTGGAGTCCGAACCCTTGTCGTCGTTGTCCTTGGGCGGCGTGGTCGGCTTGGTGTTGTCGGCCGGGGGAGGAGTCTTCTTCGACTCGTCCTTCTTGCCGTCCTTCTTGTTCTTGGCGGCCTTGTCGTCGGCGGCCTTCTTATCTGCCGCCTTCTTGTCGACTGCCTTCTTCGCAGCGGCCTTATTGTCCGCGGCTTTCTTATCGGCCGCCTTCTTGTCGGCGGCCTTCTCAGCCGCCGCCTTCTCAGCCGCCGCCTTCTTTGCGTCTGCCTTCTTCTTGGCTTCGGCCTTCTCGGCCGCTTCCTTCTTCTCGGCCTTCGCCTGCTCAGCCTTGGTCTGGTCCGACTGGGTGGAGGGAGTCTCGGCGGCGGCGACGGGAGCGGCCACCAGACCGGTGAACGCGAGGGCGACGGCCGGCGCGAGGATGAGCTTCTTCATTGGATGCCTTCAATCTAGTCAGTGTGAGGGGGTGCACATCTGACTGTCATCCTAGGTTCAGGTTCCGCGCCGGACTATTTCTGTACGTTTTGGTCGGGTGAATTGCCATAACGCTTTGGTGAACTGCTGGTGTCGTCCGAGACGTTACCGTGACCTTACGTGACGGTAATGCCCGCGTTCACGCCCGCCCGGTTAAGCCGGCCCGTTCACACCCGCCCGTTCACACCCGCCCGTTCACGCCCGCCCGGTCACACCGGCCAGGCTTCCGCGCGGATCTGCTTGCGCTGCTCCACGGTCGGGACACGGATCGTGAGCGCCGAGGGCATGACCGCCATCTCAAGGTACGAAGACCGCCCGACCGGGTCCCCGTCGAGCTGGATGTCGAGCTGATCCCGGGCCTCGATCACGACCTTCTGGCACTTTCGGATGTCCGTGTGCAGGCCATTCGAAGCCTTCCGCCCGAGCACCGAGGCGAGCACGCCCACCCACTGCCCGAGGTTCTTCGGACTGACGATGAGCACGTCGAGCATGCCGTCGTCGATGACCGCCTGCGGCAGCAGCTGGATCCCGCCCTGCAGCTTCCCGCAGTTGCCGCCGAGGACCGACCGGACCCGCGCCAAGATCCGGTACTCATCGTCGAAGGTGACCTTGACGTGACTCGGCTTGCCCGCAAGCTTCCGCGACCCTGCCTCGACATAGGCGAGCCAGCCGAGGCGGCTCTTGAGGTCCGCATTGGTGTCGGCCATGACCGCGGCATCGAACCCCAGTCCCGTCATCACGGTGAAGACGTGGGTGTCCCCATCCTCGGCGATCTTGGCCGTGCCCACATCGATCTCACGGTTGCGTCCCCACAGCGCGATCCGCAGCGCCCACTCGGTCTTGTCGAGGACGACCTCTACATTGCGGGCCAGGAGGTTGCCGGTTCCCAGCGGGACGATCCCCATCGGGGTCGAGGTGCCCGCCAGCGCCGAGGCGACCGCGCGGACGGTCCCGTCCCCGCCGGCGGCGATGACGACGTCGACACCCTCGTCGAGCGCGCGGACCGCGGCTCCTTCTCCCGTGTCCTCGGGCGTCGTCTCGGTCACGAGCGGCGGGCTCCATCCCTCGAAGCGACAGATCGCCTCGGCGGTCGAGGACAGGCGTCGGACGTCGGTCTTCGTCGGATTGACGATGAGGGCCGCACGGTAACGCGTGGCGGGATCCGCCTCGGCGTCGGAAAGATTGGTCGCGTGGGCATAGCGCCGTGCGGTCTTGAGTGCACGGCGGACGCCGGTGCGGCGGCCGATGAGGAACGCGGCGCCGAGGACGATGACGAGGCCGATGATGACCAGCCACGACATCACGGGATCAAGCTCGATGGTCATCCCACAAATCTACAGGGGCGAACTCGAGTGCGAGCTGAGGGTCGAATGTCGAAATCCGACGGCGCCCGTTAAGCTGAGAGGGTGATCGATCTAGCGCTTCTCAGAGAGAACCCCGACCTGTTCAAGGCATCGCAGGAGGCCCGCGGGGCATCCGTCGACCTCGTCGACGAGGTCCTCGCCGCCGATTCCGCGCGACGTGCAGCCATCACCTCCTACGAGGATGCCCGCGCCGATCAGAAGTCGTTCTCCTCCCAGATCGCGAAGGCGGCGAAAGAGGACAAGCCGGCACTCATCGCAGAGGGCAAGGAGAAGTCCGCGCAGGTCAAGTCCCTCCAGGCCGAGTCCGAAGAGGCCAGCTTCGCGTTCGAGAAGCTCGCCGGCAAACTGCCCAACCTCATCATCGAAGGCATCCCCGCAGGCGGCGAGGAGAACTTCGCCACGCTCAAAACCGTCGGGCAGCCCCGCGACTTCAGCGTCGACGGCTTCGAACCGGCCGATCACCTCGAGATCGGCGAACGACTCAAGGCCATCGACACCCAGCGCGGCACCAAGGTCGCCGGTGCCCGCTTCCACTACCTCACCGGCTTCGGCGCCAAGCTCGAGATGGCCCTGCTCAACCTCGCCCGCGATGTGGCGGAGGAAGCCGGGTTCATTCCGACCATCACCCCGACGCTGGTCAAGCCCGAAGTCATGCGCGGCACCGGCTTCCTCGGCGAGCACGCCGATGAGGTCTACCGCCTCGAAGCCGACGACCTCTTCCTCGTCGGCACCTCCGAGGTGCCCCTGGCCGGCTACCACATGGGCGAGATCATCGACCTGAGCGACGGGCCCCTGCGCTACGCCGGCATCTCCTCCTGCTACCGCCGCGAGGCCGGCTCCTACGGCAAGGACACCCGCGGCATCATCCGCGTCCACCAGTTCCAGAAGGTCGAGATGTTCTCCTACGTCGCGATCGAGGACGCCGCGACCGAACACGAGCGGATGCTCAGCCTGCAGGAGAAGATGCTCGGACTCTGCGAGCTGCCCTACCGCGTCATCGACACCGCGGCCGGCGACCTCGGCGATTCCGCGGCCCGGAAGTTCGACTGCGAGGCCTGGGTGCCGACCCAGGAGACCTACCGCGAACTGACCTCGACCTCGAACTGCACGACCTTCCAGGCCCGCCGCCTGCAGGTCCGCGAACGGCACGACGGCGCCACCCGCCCCGTGGCCACCCTCAACGGGACCATGGCGAACACCCGGTGGCTCGTGCCCATCCTCGAGAACCACCAGCAGGCCGACGGATCGGTCACGGTGCCCGCGGCACTGCGGCCCTACCTCGGCGGGATGACGGCGCAGGGACCCGAGGGTCCACGGTACTGACCCTCACGATTCCTGGCTCCGCACGATTCTGATTCAAGGAGACGACACATTGGCCCAGCAGCACCTCATCGCACTCGACGTCGACGGCACGATCCTCGGATATGACGGAACGCTGTCGGAATCGGTCAGGCAGGTGCTCGGAGCCCTCGCCGAGGCGGGTCATCACCTCGTGATCTCCACCGGACGTGCCCTGCCGGGTGCGCTCGAAGTCGTCCACGCGCTCGGACTCACCCGCGGCTTCGTCGTCTGCTCGAACGGCTCCGTCGTCGTCCGTCTCGACCCCGAGCTGCCGCTGGGCTGGGAGATGCACCATGTGGTCTCCTTCGACCCGCGCGATGCGCTCGAACGCATGCGCGAGGCCCTGCCCACCGCTCTGTTCCTCGTCGAGGACCCGGATCTGCACCGCTGGGCCTCGGGCGCGTTCCCGATGGGGGAGCTGGCCGAGGCCGACACCCTCGACATCGTCGACTTCGACGAGCTGCTGACGAAGCGGGCGACCCGCATCGTCATGCGCGAGGTCAACGGCACCGCGGAGGACTTCGCCGAGGCAGTCGATCGTCTCGGACTCCACGAAGTCAGCTATTCGGTGGGCTGGAGCAACTGGCTCGACATCGCCCCCGAGGGGATCTCCAAGGCCAGCGGCCTCGCCCTCGTCGAGGCCGAACTCGGAGTGCCGCATGAGCTCAGCGTCGGTGCCGGTGACGGGCTCAACGACATCGAGATGATCGAGTGGGTCGAACACGGGATCGTCATGGGCCAGGCCAAGATCGACCTCAAACGGCTCGCCAGCGTGGTGACCGGATCGATCGACGAAGACGGGCTGGCCGAGGCTCTGGTCGAGTACTTCGACCTCGATGCGTCTCTGCTGGAGGCCTCGGGATCGAGCACGACCCGCTGAAACTCACGAGGCGCTGAAACTCAGCTGCCCTCAGCGGGCGTCGGCTCTCACCGGGCATCGAGGACGGCGTTGAGGTAGCGGGCGACACCGTCATCGGCGACGGAGTCGGTGACGGCGGCCGCGATCTCCTTGACCGAACCCAGGGCATTGCCCATCGCCACACCGTGTCCGGCCCAACTGAGCATCTCGATGTCGTTGGGCATGTCCCCGAAGGCCATCACCTGTGACCGGCGCACGCCGAGGTGCTCGCACAGGCCCTCGAGCGTCTGCGCCTTCGTGATCCCGGCCGGAGCGAGTTCGACGAGTCCGTTCTCCGGATCGGAGAAGGAGGCATGGCAGGTTTCGGCCACGAGCGGCCCGAGGAGGTCGTGGAGCGACTGCGAATCCTTGGTCCCGATGCTCACGAGGACCTTGACCACGTCGTGGACGGCGAGCTCGGCCACATCGTCGATGACCTCGGCCTGCCGGGGCCGGCGGGTGACGAACTCCCGATCGATGAGCCCGCCCGTGAGCGTCTCGTAGGCGAAGTGCGCCTGGGGGTGGGCGGCGGTGATGGAGGAGACGATCTCTTCGACGATGCGGTGGTCGAGGGTGTGGGCGGAGACGACGCTCTGCGCCGCGATGTCATAGATGACCGCGCCGTTGAGGCACACGA
Source organism: Brevibacterium sp. GP-SGM9 (assembly GCF_047300845.1). Classification (NCBI taxonomy): domain Bacteria; kingdom Bacillati; phylum Actinomycetota; class Actinomycetes; order Micrococcales; family Brevibacteriaceae; genus Brevibacterium; species Brevibacterium sp. GP-SGM9. The sequence continues at coordinate 3,036,030 of NZ_CP178563.1, forward strand.
CTCGTCCGAGATCAGGAATCTGCTCGGCGATCGGGGCCAACCACCTGATCGGCCGACCGGTCACCGGAACGAAGGGGATGCCCGCGTCCTGGCAGCGGTGGATCGCGTCGATCGTCGCCGCCGAGATCGGCTGCCATTCGGCCAGCAGCGTCCCGTCGATGTCGCTGGCAACGAGGCCGAGCTCAAAGTTGTGTGGAGGCAGGCTGGCGGTCATGATTCCTCCACCTTATCGAGGTTCGCCTGCGCCCGCTCGAGCAGCTCGGCGGCATCGTCGATGAAGCGGGCGGTGGCCCGGGCACCGGAGCCGATCGGCTTGCCCGCGAGGATCTCGGTGCGGGCCATCGATGCGGCCAGGACCGCCTCGGCGACCTTGGATGAGGCCTTCGTCAGCAGCTCCGGGGTGTCCCCGATGGCCCGGCGGGCGGGTCCGGGAACGACCTGTCCGGACACCGGATGGTCGGCGTGGAGGCGTTCGGTGATCGCATCGACGAGGGTCACGAGTGCGTTGAGTCGGTGGGTGCCGTCGACGATCGTGTTCGCAGGGTCGTCCTCGGTTGCCACGGATTCCGGTGCCCCGGGTTCGGGCGCCTCCGCCGAGGTGGTCTCTGGTTCCGGTGCCCCGGTGCGGGCCTCGTGGATGGACACGGCCGTCGTGTAGTAGCGGTCGACGGCGCGGATGAAGCGGTCGCGGTTGTGCCGCCACAGTCCGGTTCCGAAGCGCTCATCGTCGCCGAGGCGCGCGGAGCGTCCAGCGCGGCCGGCCTTCTTCCGCAGTCCGGAGAGGAATCGCTTCACAGATAGTTGCCGGTGCCGCGGTTGTCGTCTTCGTCGTCCGCGCCCTCGCCCGAGCCGGATCCTGAGCCGTATCCCGAGCCGGCAGCGGCATGGGCGCCTGGACCGGCCGCCCCGGCATTGGGCGCGACCATGCCCGGGGGCAACTGGCCGCGACCGGCGAGCTCCTGGCGGGCCATGGCCTGCTGGGCCGCGATCGCGGTCTGGATGCCGTGGAAGAGTCCCTCGAGCCAGCCGACGAGCTGGGCCTGGGCGATGCGCAGCTCGGAGATCGTCGGCGGGCCGTCGCTGGTGTCGAAGGGCAGATCGAGGCGTTCGAGTTCGTCGATGAGCTCCTTGGACAGTCCTTCCTCGAGCTCTTCGATCGACCGGCGGTGGATCGTCGCCAGCCTCTCGCGTCCCTTCTCGTCGAGATCGGTGCTGCGCACCTCGTCGAGCAGCTGCTTGACCATCGTGCCGATGCGCATCACCTTCGCCGGCGAGGACACATCGGCCTCGGTCGCCTGTTCCTGCTGCTCCACCTCGGCATGGCTGTTCTGTCCGCCGGCCTCGGGCTCGTTCGGATCGATGGTCATTCTCGGTCACCGTCCTCGTCGAGGATGAGCAGGACCTTGCCGATGTTGGCCCCGTCCTCGAGCGTCTGATGAGCGCTCGGCGCCTCGGCCAACGGCACCGTCGAATGGACGATGGGACGGATGTCGCCCGAGGTCACGGCCGGCCACAGGTGCTCGGCCACCTCGGCGACGATGGCGATCTTCTGCTCCTTCGGGCGGGCCCGCAGGGTCGTGGCCGCCACCGACTTGCGCGGCTGCATCAGCCATCCGAGGTTGATCTCGGTCTTCGTCCCGCCCTGCATGCCGATGATGACGAGACGGCCGTCGGTGCCGAGGGCCTTGATGTTGCGTTCGAGGTACTTCGCCCCGATGATGTCGAGGATGACATCGGCACCGGTCGACTCGTCCTCGCGGACGCAGATCTCGTGGGCGCGGGCGACGAAGTCCTCGTCCTTGTAGTTGATGACGGCGTCGGCGCCGAGGCTGCGGCAGAACTCGGCCTTCCGCTCGGAGCCGACGGTGACGGCGATCTTCGCGCCGAGGTGGTGCGCGATCTGAATCGCGGCCGTGCCGATCCCGGAGCCGCCGCCGTGGACGAGCAGCCATTCGCCGGCCTGGAGCTGACCGCGGCCGACGATGTTCGACCACACGGTGGCGAGCACCTCGGGCAGGGCCGCCGCCTCGGTGAGGTCGAAGCCATCGGGGATGGGAAGGAGCTGACCTGCGGGAACGGGGACCTCTTCGGCGTAGCCGCCGCCGGAGAGCAGAGCCGCCACGCGGTCGCCGACGGACCAGCCGGTGACCTCGGCGCCGAGCCGTGCGATCGTCCCGGAGACCTCGAGCCCGGGAATCGTCGTCGCACCTTTCGGGGGATCGTAGAAGCCCTGTCGCTGGAGCAGGTCGGCGCGGTTGACGCCGGCCGCGTGGACGCGGACGAGCACCTCGTCGGCCGCAATGTCCGGGGTTGGTTCATCGGTGACCTGGAGAACCTCGGGGCCACCGGGTGTGGAGATCGTGATTGCTCGCATGCTTCCACTCTAGTCCGTGGAGTCGAGCTGGGGCAGGCTCTCCAGGCGAATCAGGCGAAGAGGCGGAACATCGGCGAGTTCTGGTGCACGCGTTCGATCTCGAGCTGCGAGGCCTCCATGCGTTCGAGCAGGTTCGGCAGATCCTCGGCATAGCCGAGCTCGATGCCGACGAACGCGGGACCGGTCTCCCGGTCCGAGCGTTTGACGTACTCGAACATGGCGATGTCGTCGTCGGGTCCGAGCACCTCGTTGAGGAAGCGGCGCAGGGCGCCGGGCTCCTGCGGGAAGTCGACGATGAAGTAGTGCTTGAGCCCTTCGTGGACGAGGGAGCGCTCGAGGATCTCCGGGTAGCGGGAGATGTCGTTGTTGCCGCCCGAGACCAGGCAGACCACGGTCGACCCGGGTTCGACGACGATCGGCTTGCCCGTGCCGGCGGCGCCGATGCCCGCCGAGGCCAGCGCTCCGGAGGGCTCGGCGATGATGCCCTCGACCTGATACATGCTGAGCATCTCCGTGGCCACCGCGCCTTCGGCGACGGGGCGGATGTCGAGGCCGAGGTCGGCGACGATCTCATAGGTCAGAGCTCCGGCGCGTTTGACGGCGGTGCCGTCGGCGAAGCGGTCGATGTTCTCCAGGGTCACCGGGTGTCCGGCCTTGAGTGCGGCGATCATCGAGGCGGCCCCGGCGGGTTCGGCCCCGATGACCTGGGTGTTCGGCATGTTCGCGGCCGCATAGGCGGCGATTCCGGCGAGGACTCCGCCGCCGCCGACGGGCACGATGATGTAGTCGGGGTCGGTCTCGAGCTGAGCGTGGATCTCCGCGGCGACCGTGCCCTGGCCGGCGATCGTGCGACGGTCGTCGAAGGCAGAGACGAGGAGGGCGTCGTTGCGGTCGGCGAAGCGGTGCGCCAGCGCCGAGGCGTCGTCATAGGTCGATCCGGCGATCTCGATGCTCACCCATTCGCCGCCGAAGTGGCGGACGCGATCGATCTTCTGCCTCGGTGTGGTCTTGGGTACGAAGATCGTGCCCTGGATGCCCAGCTGGCTGCAGGCGCGGGCGAAGCCCTGCGCATGGTTGCCCGCCGAGGCGCAGACGACTCCGCGGGCGCGCTCGGCCGCGTCGAGCTGGAGCATGAAGTTGAAGGCCCCGCGGATCTTGTAGGACCGCACCATCTGCAGGTCCTCACGCTTGAGGTAGACGTTCGCGGAGGTGGCGGCCGAGAGCCGCTCGGAAATGTGGAGTGGAGACAGGATGACGGAATCGGCAATTCGCGACGCGGCCGCTTCGACCTCGTGCGCGAGTGTTTGCTGCTGGGATGTCACGTCTTCTTTCAACACCCCTCTATTGTGCTCCTTCTGTCTTGCCATTTGGCAACTCGTCCCGAAATGAGGACGTGACCTGTGTCCGCAGGGTGGTTCCGTCCACGGTTCCCGGGCACCGCCTCGGCGCCGGACTCTGTGGTTATTGTGGGCTGACTTCCGGATTTCGGGTGCGCCCTGGGCGGCGCGGAAGTCATATCATGATTGGATGGAAGATGCCCGTAATCCCTTCTAGGAGACGACATGGCCATCAGCAGTGAGCTCGAACAACTGTTAGCCAGCTGGATACCTCGGCAGCCGTGGTTCCCCAAGCTCGCCGCAGATTTCGGGACCGACCCCGATATCACCCCCATGTCGGTGGCCCGTGCCTTCACCTACACGGCCGAGGAGCTCGGCGGCTTCGTCGGCCTCGTCACCGTGATCTCCGTCGGGGACGGTCCCACTCTGCGCCGCCTCAACATCCCGCTGTCCCTGCGCGGGACCGAGGACATTCACCTCCGCCACGCCCTCATCGGCCAGATCGATGACCTCGCCCTCGGCCAGGTCTGGGTCTACGACGGCGCCGCCGATCCCGTGTTCGTCAACCTCATGGCCGATGCGATCACCAAGCGCAAGGTCTTCGACGGCGGTCAGCTGTCCACCGAATCGCTGCGCCACAGCCAGGAGAAGTCGGCGTCCCGGGCGAGCTCTCGGGACACGCAGTCGGGCATGCCGTTCCCCGTGACCAGTTCGGGTGCGGGTTCGACCGACAGTGCCGGTTCGACTGACACCGGCGCCGAGGCGGTCCCACCGAAGCCATCGAAGGCGGCGCTGCTGACCGAGGCCCGGGCCGAGGCTCGGGAGGAGATGCCCGTGGACATCCGCCCGATCGAGGTCTCCGATTCCGGCCCGCACAAGTCCACGGTGATCATCCACGACGAGTACGAGCCGATGGAGCTGTCGTTCTTCCGGGTCCTCGAGAACGGCATGCCGTCCTCGCTGACGATCCCGGTCCTGCTCACCGAGGCGGGCTCCCGCAGCGTGCCCGAGGTCATCGGCTGGGGCTCTGGCCGCTGGTACGACATGTTCGAGGTCACGGAGATGGAAGCGCCGATGGCGCTGCTCTCCCACGTCGACATCGAAGGCGAACCGGCCTGGCGGGAGGCCGTGGACATCGTCTGCGCCGTCGACTCCGGCTCGATCGGCGCCTACAACGCCCATGCCGCCGAGATGGGGCGGCGCATCGGTGAGCTCCACTCGGACATGGCCGCCGAGTTCGGCATCGTCGAGGGCACCGGAGCCCCGACCGTCCAGCTCGTGAAGAAGTGGATCGAGCGCATCGACTGGGCACTCGGCCGTGCGCCCTTGGCACTCGACTCGCTCGTGCCCGAACTGCGCGGACATCGGCAGAAGCTGCAGTCGCTCGAGACCATCGGCTCCCTGCAGAAGATCCACGGCGAGCTCACCCTCGACCATGTTGTCAGCTCTCCCAGCGACGGCTACTCGGTCGTGAAGTTCACCGACTCGACGAACTCCGATCCGAAGCCCGTCGCCCTCGACCTCGTGGCCTTGCTGCGCAGCGTCGACTATGCGGCCGGCTTCGCGCGGCTGCAACGGACCGAGGAGCTCGATTCCGAGGACGGCGGCCTCGTCGTCAACGGCTTCGGCAACGATCCCTCGGCATTGCGGGCGATCTTCGACTCACCCGAATATCTGTGGGCCTCCCAGGTCCAGAATTCCCTGCTCAGCGGCTATTCGCGCGCTCGCGGTGAGAGCATCGGCCTGAGCGATCCGGTGCTGCGCGCCGCGCTCATCGACCGCCTCCTCGTCGAGGTGGTCACCGAGCTGCGCAACCGTCCGAACTGGCTGTCTGTGCCGCTTGCGACCCTGACCCTGGTGCTCAAGGGCAAGCCGTCCCGGTCCGGGGATCTGCCCACCGAGGTGGAGCTGAGTGCCCCCGAGGTGGAGACGGGTGCTGCCGAGGCGGCCTCTGGTACTTCTGCGGCAGAGTCTGGCACCTCCGAGGTGGGGCCGGGCACTTCTGAGGTGGGCAGCGCCGAGGCGGAGCTGCGTGCCGCAGGCATCGGCGCAGGCGTCGGCGCCGTCGCGATCGGCAGGGTCGCTGCCGCCGGTGCTTCTGCCGATGACTCAGGCGATGCAGTGCAGGCGGGCGGTTCCGAGGCCGAGTCGAGCGAGGAGCCGACAACCGTCCCGACCGCCGACGAAGTGGACAAGTCGCGAGCCGGTGACCCGGCTGATATCACCTACGCGCACCGGGTCGAGCACCACGATTCTCTCGTCGATGGGGTCTCGACCGAAGCGGTCACACCTGTTGAGCCGAGTACCTCCGCGTCCGAGGCCGCCGCGGACACCACCGCCTTCGACGAACCGAACGTCGAGGCTCCGGCTCGCCATGCGGCCGACACCGACGCCCACGAGAATGCTGCTTCCGAGGAGAACTCCGAGACCGCCGAGGCGACGGGCTCGACTGACGCCAGTACTTCGGTTGTCGGCGCTCGCAAGAGTGATGGGGAGAAGCGCGCCGAGGAAGTGAAGATCAGCGGTGGGGCGCACTCCACCGAGACCCTGGTAGACGGCGTCACCCAGGAACCAGTGGAGCCCACGGAGACGGTCGGGAACATCGAACCGGTCGAGCCTGGCGAACCGAGCGAGTCTGCCGAGCCTGGCGCATCGGGCTCGGACGCGGAGTCGACGATCTCAGTCGCAGCGGCCGATAGGGACGGCGATGTATTGGTTGCCGGCCCGGACGACGCCGATGACGTTGATGCTGAGGTCCCCACCGAAGCTGCGGCCGATGCGGATGACGACCTTGGTCTTGAGGACATCGACGCCGACGCCGACGAGGAGGAGCCTGTCGTCCGACGTGTCCCGGCATCGTTCGCCGCTCGTGGTGCGACTTCGGAGGACGCCGACTCCACCGGGCACGATGTGCCTCCGGCGAAGCCGAGCACTGCGCCGAACCTCGGAAAGCATGGGTCGGACAGCTCCGCAGAATCGAGCACGGGGTCGGTGTTCGGCGAGTTCTCCGACAAGCTGAAGAACGCGGACAAGTCGAAGGATCCCGGCAAGTCGAAGAAGCGCAACAAGCACTGAGCTGTTCTCAGAAGCATCGAGCTGTTCCCGCCAGCACAGAGCAGTGTGCCCCGGACCGCTCGGCTGCAGCTGATTGGCAGTTGCCGAGCGACCTGTGAGAAACTATGGTGGCTCGGCCGAGTGCCGGGCAGGCCGGGTTCGATTCGAGGGGTCAGACTCCTCGGTTGAACCATTGGAAGCGTGTCCGAGCGGCCGAAGGAGACGGTCTTGAAAACCGTTGTGCGGCAACCCCGCACCGTGGGTTCGAATCCCACCGCTTCCGCGTCGTGATGTCCCACGTCATTGTTCACTCGATGGCGTGGGACATTTCTTATTTCTGACCCCTTTGTGTAGGCATTGTGCGGCTACCACCGAGCAGAATCAGGGCCGAAACTGCTCGGAGGTAGCCGAACAATCCCCAGACCTCCGCAGGAGTGATTTCGAAGGCCGGACACTGAACGTGCCTTCAGAGCATGTTCAGCCCTGTTCTGACCTACTGCCTGAGGGGAAGGGAGCCTATTCTGTACACACAATCTGGCCTATAACCCACACATTCCGACCATTAGCCCTCAACGATCGAAACATGGGTTTCCGGCACGCCGCTCACGTCCATCGCGTCGATCGGCTCGGCCGAAAAGGTCACCGGACCGAGGATCCGATCGAGCGGACCACGGTTCTGTGACCAATCCGAGCCGTGCGAAGGGTGGAGGCAACAGGCAACGGGCAACCGGCTTTCCGACCGTGAAGCCGCGCGGCCCTCAGTCCGCGGCGACCTCGGGCTCGGACATCTTCGCATCGGCCTCGGGGTCGTCGAAGCTGCGCACGGTGCGCTTGAAGCCGCGGGTGAGCACGGCCAGGTAGATGACGCCGATGGCCAGCCAGATGAGGCCGCCGATGAGCGCGGTGCCGTGCAAGCTCGCCCACAGGACGCCGGTGAGGATCGCCCCGATCGCGGGCATGACCACATAGTTGAACGCCGACTTGAAGTCGACGACCTGCCTGGTCCGGAACGCATAGTGCGCGATGACCGTGAGGTTGACGAAGGTGAAGGCGATGAGCGCGCCGAAGTTGATCAGTGCCGAGATGAACTCGAGGCTGAACGACATCGCCAGCAGGCACACGGCGCCGACCAGCACGATGTTGAACACGGGGGTGTGGGTCTTCGGGTTGATGTAGCCGAAGGACTTCCGCGGCAGCACGCCGTTGCGTCCCATCACCAGCAGCATGCGCGAGACCGAGGCATGCGATGCCAGCCCCGAGGCGGCCGTGGCGGCGAAGGCCGCCGCGACGAAGAACAGCTGGAACAGGTGACCGCCGGTGAGCATGCCGATCTCCGGCAGCGGATCGTCGACGACGCTGAACTGCGAGTTGTCGGGGAAGAGCAGCTGGGCGAAGTAGCCGGCGACGAGGAAGATGAGACCGCCGGCCAGCACGGTGAGCATGATCGCCTTGGGCATGAGGCTGACGTGCTTGGCCTCGTTCGTGTACATGGTCACGGCGTCGAAGCCGATGAACGAGAAGCAGACGACAGTGGCGCCCGTGAGGACCGCGCCGAGGTGGACTCCCTCGTGGAAGAAGGGCTCGGGGCTGAAGACGAGCCCGGCGCCCTCGCCGGCGTTCAGCTGCATGACCGCGAGCACACAGAACATGGCCACCAGGATGATCGCGAAGATGAGGAGGATGCCGTTGAGGTTCGCCGTCCCGCGCATCGAGGTGAGCACGATGCCGGTCATGATGACCGTATAGGCGACGACCCACACCCACGGTGGAGCGTCAGGCACCATCGACTCCATGTACAGGCGGATGATCAGGCAGTTGACCATCGGCAGCAGCAGATAGTCCATGAGCGATGTCCAGCCGACCAGGAAGCCGAGTCCCGGGGTCATGGTCTCGCGGGTGTAGGTGTACGCCGAGCCGGCTGTCGGGAAGATGCGGACCATCTTGCCGTAGCTGAACGCGGTGAAGATCATGACGATGAGGGCGACGAGATAGGCGGCGGGCACCGCACCGTTCGTCTGTTCGGACACGATGCCGAAGGTGTCGAAGACGACGGTCGGCGTCATGTAGCCGAGACCGAGTCCGACGATGGACCACAGTCCGAGATTGCGTTTCAGGGACCCCGAAGCAGTCATATCAATCCTCCCAGATGAGCGGTGCCGCCCATGATGCCGGCCGGGACGGCGCAGCAGTGACGTGCGTCATAGATCTTAACTTCGCGACTACTGAAAACGAAATGTGGATCACAATTCGATATGGGAACCGAGTGTGACCACGGCCCGGTCCGACTGTTTCCGTGGCGATCCCCGCGCATTACGCACAAAGCCACTTGCGCCTCAGGTGCAGGCCGTCGAATGACCTTTCAGTAACTAAGCAAAGAGGGGTAGATTGCGGAGAAAGGACAATGATGACCGAGGAGAGGGAGCAGACGGCGATGGCGATCGAAACGCTCAGCACACAGCAGTCGCAGGCATGGAAGGATCGGGTCCTTCCGGACGTCGAGGTCGTCGCCGACGGCGTGTGGGCGATTCCCGTCCCGATCCCGAACAACCCTCTCGTCTACACCTACTGCTACGCGCTCGCGGACGGGGACGGCGTCGTCCTCATCGATCCCGGTTGGGACGGGAAGGACCAGTACGCCGCGCTCACCTCGGCGCTGGAGCCCCTGGGCTTCGCGGTCGCGAACATCCGCGGCATCGCCATCACGCACTACCACCGCGACCACATCGGACTCGTGCCCGCGCTGCTCGAGGCGAACCCGGACATCTGGGTGGCCATGCACGGCGAGGACCTGCGTTCGGTCAAACGGTTCCTCACCGAAGCTCTCGATCTGGGCACGGGGACAGATCCGAACCTCAACATCGCCCGCCTCTACGGCGTCCCCGAGGCGCGCTGGGGCGAGGTCGCGAGCATCCAGGGCGATGCGAAGAAGGACAGAGGTGCGGGGGCGAAGAACGAATTCGCGTCCCTGATGGGCAGGATTCCCGACACCATCCACGTGCTCGAGGACGGCACCCGACTGCCCCTCGAAGACGGCTCCCTGCGCGCCCTGTGGACCCCGGGGCACACCTACGGGCACTCGGTCTTCGTCCGTGACGAGGAGCGACTCCTGTTCTCCGGCGACCATGTGCTCCCGACGATCACGCCGAACATCGGTCTCGATTCCGGCGCGATCACGCACAGCCTCGGCGACTATCTGGGATCGTTGGAGAGGATCGGGGGCCTCGAGCATGACGTCTCGGTGCTGCCGGCGCACGGGTTCCGGTTCCGCGGTCTCCATGACCGCAAGCGCGAGCTCGTCGAGCACCACCACGAACGCCTCGGCGAGATCCGGGAGCGGATGGAAGCGACCGAGGACCACAGCGTCTACTCGATCGCGCAGGGACTGCACTGGTCGCGCGGCTTCGACCAGCTCCATCACTTCAACCTCTTCGCCGCCCTCGCCGAGACCGCAGCGCACATGCACTACCTCGACATCGCGGTGGGGGCGGAGTCGTACGTCGCCCGAGGCTGAGAGGACGCCCGAGGCTGTGAGGGCGCCCGGCCGCGCCTGTTCGACCGCCTCTTCCGCCCGGGATGTGAAACCCCTCACCCTCGGTTCGCCTCCGGATGCGAGGATGGTGGCACCCGCCGACCGCAAGAGGAGTCGCACATGAGTGCCGAGTACATTCCCGCCGCCCGAGTCAGGCCCGAGGTCTTCACCTCCCGCGCTGCCGATCACATCCGGCGCGGGCTGCAGCGCGGGCATGAGCTCTCCACCGGCATCCGCTCCGCGATCGCCGGCTATCGCCGCTATTTCGCCCACCTGACCATCGCCGAGGCGGATGTCCGCACCGCGGCGGCCACGAGTCACGCACGGCTGGAGGAATGGGCCCCGAACTCGGCCGAGGAAATCTCCGCGGTCGCCGAGGGCGCGGGGGTCGCGACCCTCGACCTCATGGAGGTCATCGCTCGGACCGAGATCATGACCTTGGCCCCGGCCGCCCCGACCGAGTGCTCGACCGTGAGCCTGAGCCGAACCGGCGCCTCGGTCTCCGCTCAGACCTGGGATTGGATAGCCGACTACTCGACGCTGTGGCACTACAACGACGTCGGCGCCGTGCCCGGTCAGCTCCGGCATGCGGGCATCGCCGAATACGGGATGCTCGGCAAGATCGGACTCAACGAGGCCGGCATCGGCGTCCACCTCAACATCCTCAAGCATGAGGGGGACCGGCCCGGGGGAGTGCCGATCCACGCGATCCTCGAGCGCGTGCTCGCGACCGCGCACACCCTGCCCGAGGCGCTCGAGATCATCCGCTCGGCGACGACCACCTCCTCGTCGATCATCACGGTCGTCAGCGCCGACGAGGTGGTCCAGGTCGAGATCGCGAACGCGCAGAAACGCGAGCTGCGGGTCGGGTCGGGCGGGGCGGCCGGCTCAGGCGCGGCCGTCGGGCCGGGATTCCTCGTCCACACGAACCACTTCCTCCATCCGGAGCTCGTCCCCGGCGGCCTCGAGCTCAAACCTGATTCGACCTCCCGGGCCCGCTTCGACCATCTGGAGAGGAAGGTCGCCGAGGCGGAGCTCAGCTCCGAATTCGGCACCGCCGAGCTCGTGAAGCTGCTGACGACCGGACCGGACGAGGCGCCCGTGTGCTGCATCCCGGACCCGGACGCGCCCTACGGGGACCGTTCGGCCACGCTCGTCACCGTCCAGATCGACCCGGTGCGGAAGCGGATCGACCTCGCCCCCGGCTCACCCGCCGACGGTCTCGAGGGCAATCGCAGCTTCGAGCTCTGAGGCGCTCAGTCCGCCTCCGCGCCAGCCTCCGACTCACGCATCTCGATGATCGCATCGAGCGCCGAGGCGATCGCGTCTTTGTCCTCGAGCGCGGCCTGCGCCAGACGCCAGGGGACGATGTCGAGGTTCTGATCCCCGATGACGAAGCGGATGAAGGGCTGCTTCTGCCGCGGGTCGTCGGCCTCGAGCTCGGTGCCGTAGCGCCACTGGCCGAGGCCGATGCGGCGGACGGTCTCGCCGATGAAGCGCATCGCCCCGCCGACGAAGGTGACCTCATCCTCGCTCATCATCTCCTCGCGGGAGTCATAGCGCACCGAGAGCTGCCGGCCCAGCCGGGCGAGGCTCTCCCGATCGAACGACCAGGAGTCCGGCTCGGCCTGCTCCTGCGTCCAGGCGGCGATGCCCGGCTCGACGGTCCCGATGAAGCGGGAGAGGAATTCGACCTCCTCCTTGCTCGAGTTCTCGGCGTTGAGCATGCCCATCGACAGTCCGGTGCACTGGCGCTTGGGCGTCCCATCCCCGCCGAGGTTGTCCCGGGCCTTGTCGAGGACCGCGCCGAAGACGCGAGCGGTGCGCTGATCGACGGCGGTCAGGACGATCGCCACGAGCGGGATCGGTTCGCCCTGCTCCGGGCCGGCCTCCGTGTCGGGGCGGATGAAGGGCATCCCGTTGCCGGTCTTCTCATCGTGGTCCCAGACCCCGCCGACGGCGCGGAGGAAGGTCTCGCCGAGGTAGCGGATGAGGCCTTCGACGAAGCGCCGGTTCTCGGGAGCGAGCGCGGCCTCGGTGTCGGGGAACTTCGAGAGCACGAAGAGCTCGAGCATCGGCAGGGACTTCGGACCGAAGTCCTTGGGGAACTTCACCGTCTCCCCGTCCTCCTTGTCGAAGGTCTCGGGCAGATCGGCGAGGACGAACGCGCCGAGGCGGACGTCCATATTGTTGATGAAGGCGGTGTATTCGCGCTGCAGTTCATTCACGCCATCCACCTTAGTGCCTGTGCGGGCGTCTGCCCGGTGGTCGTAGATCTCGGTCTCGGTCGACGTCGAATACCTCAGTCGCGGTCGAAGTCGAGGAGGCGGGCGAGGATGCGCACCATCTGGGTCGGATCGATCTCGACCTTCTCGTGCAGCCGCTTCCCGGCTGCGGCCCGCAGGGCGGCCTGCGAATGGATGGCCGTCAGCGCGCTGATGAGGTCGGGCAGCGGAATCGTCGCGGCCGCCTCGGCGAATCCGATCGCGTTCTCGATCAGGGACTGGATCCGTTCGATCTGATAGGAGCTCAGCTCCGCGTACCGGGGATAGAGCCCGGGCGTGCGCAGGCAGTAGAGCTCGATCTCGTGCTCGGCGATCACCTCGGCGGCGGTGACCACCTTCTGACTGAAGGTGTCGGTGATGAACTCCGTGAGGAAGCCCTCGAGGTCACCGGGTTGACCGCAGCTGAGACGATCGCGCCAGCGTTCGATGGTGGCGTCGAGCATGTCGAGATCGTGCGAGGTGCGCGACTCGATCGTCGCGAGGATGAGCTCATCACGGCCGGAGAAGTTCGAGTAGAAGGCCCCGCGGGTGAACCCGGCGGCCTCGCAGATCTCCTCGATCGAGGCCCCGTCGATGCCTTTGACGGCGAACACGGAGATGCCCGCCTCGACCAGGGTCGAGCGGGTCTGCCGTCTGCGGGCGCTGAGCTTGTCGTCATTCATCGGGTGCTTCGTTCCAGAGGTCGCTGGGTCATCGAGTCGGGTCCAGGGGTTGTCGAGGGCTGTCGGCGTCCAGGGGTTTCTGGGCATCCAGTGAGAATCCTCGCGAAATTCGGGATTCATTTGCGCCGAAGGCCCTGAGTCAACAACAATACAATACTGTATCCAATACATTCTTGTATCGAGGTCTCTGTGTCAACATTCCTGTACGCGCTGGGGCGCCGCGCCTATCGCACTCCGCTCCGCTTCATCGCCCTGTGGCTGGTCATCTTCGGGCTCGTCGGCGCCGGCGTCGCGGCCTTCGCCAAGGACTTCGACAATGACTTCACGCTGCCCGGTTCGGAGGCGCAGACAGCGCTCGACTCGATGAAGTCGACCTTCCCCTCGGCGGCCGGAGTGTCCTCTACGGTCATCGTCGTCGCCGCCGGCGGCGACTCCATCGACGACAAGAAGTACAAGGACGAGATCGAGGACGCCGTCGACGACTTCAAGGACCTTCCGCATGTCGACGCCGTGACCTCTCCCTTCGACGACCTCGTCGACGGGGCGATCAGCGACGACAAACGAGCCGCGCAGATCTCCGTGCAGTACGACGGCACTCAGCAGGAGGTCGGCCCCGAGGCGCCCGACCAGCTCCTCGACGCCCTCGACCCGGTCCGCGATGCCCTCCCGGGTGCCGAGGTCGAAGCCGGCGGCGAGCTCTTCCAGATCACCGGAGTCGAGATCTCCTGGGTCGAAGGCATCGGCGTCGTCATCGCCTTCATCGTCCTCCTGCTCACCCTCGGCTCCTTCCGTGCCGCCGGCATGCCTCTGATCACCGCGCTCATCGGCGTCGGCATCTCCGTGCTCCTCATCGTCGGTGCCACCGCCTTCGGGGCGATCAACTCCTCCTCGATCATGTTGGCGCTGATGTTGGGCCTGGCGGTCGGCATCGACTACGCCCTCTTCATCGTCTCTCGGGACAGAGCTCTGCTCGCCGAAGGCCACGCGCCCATCGAGGCGGCCGGACGCGCGGTCGCCACGGCCGGCTCCGCCGTCGTCTTCGCCGGAATGACCGTGATGATCGCGCTGCTCGGTCTGTCCCTGGCCGGCATCCCCTTCCTCACCATCATGGGCATCGGCGCTTCGGGCTCCGTGCTCGTCGCCGTGCTCATCTCGCTCACCCTCGTCCCGGCCCTGCTCGGTCTCGTCAAGGGCAAGATCACCCCGAAGCCGACGAAGCGCTACCGGAAGGCCTTCGCCGCCGCCGCCGAGCGCACGCAGGCCCCCGCCACCCGTGACGACATCGCCTCCGAAGCCCGCGCCGAGGCGGGGGAGCCCTACCCGCCGACGATCATGAATAAGTTCTTCGCCGGCTGGCTGCGGGCGGTCACGAAGATCCCGCTGCTGACCATCGTCGTCATCGTCGGCGGTCTCGCCCTGTTCGCGATTCCCGCGACCCAGCTGCAGCTGTCCCTGCCCACCGCCGGGCAGCAGGAGGAAGGCAGCCCCGCGAAGACGACCTACGACCTCATCGACGAGCACTTCGGCCCCGGCTTCAACGGTCCGCTGGTGATGACGAGCCAGATCGTGACCTCCGACGATCCGCTCGACGACGTCGACCAGATCAAGGATCGGATCGAGGAGGTCGACGGCGTCGACCAGGTCATTCTCGCGACCCCCAACGAGGATGCCACCACCGCCCTGTTCCAGATCATTCCGACCACGGCCTCCGATGACCCCGCGACCCTCGATACCGTCGACCGGCTGCGGGCGCTCAGCGACGAGATCGAAGCCGACTATGACTTCGAGACCGCTGTCACCGGGGCCACGGCGATCCAGATCGACGTCTCCGACCAGCTCGGCCAGGCCCTGCTGCCCTTCGGCATCTTCGTCGTCGGCCTCTCGATCATCCTGCTGATGATGGTCTTCCGCTCGATCGCGGTGCCCATCAAGGCCACCGGCGGATTCCTGCTCAGCGTCTTCGCCTCCTTCGGCACGGTCGTCCTCGTCTTCCACGACGGCTTCCTCGCCGGACCCATGGGCATCGACCAGACCGGTCCGGTGATCAGCTTCCTGCCGATCATCGTCATGGGCATCCTGTTCGGACTGGCCATGGACTACGAGGTGTTCCTCGTCTCCGGAATGCGCGAGGCCTATGTCCACGGGGCGAGTGCGCGGGACGCGATCAAGGCCGGCTTCGCCTCCTCGGCCCGCGTGGTCACGGCCGCAGCGGTCATCATGTTCTCCGTGTTCGCGGCCTTCGTGCCCGCCGGCGAGCCGATCATCAAGTCGATCGCCCTGGCCCTGGCCTCCGGCATCTTCGTCGATGCCTTCCTCGTGCGCATGTCGCTGGTCCCGGCGATCATGCAGCTGCTCGGTGACAAGGCCTGGTGGCTGCCGAAGTGGCTCGACCGGATCCTGCCCCGGCTCGATGTCGAAGGCGAAGGGCTCGCCCACGAGGTGGCCCTGCGCGATTGGCCGGAGCCGGATTCGCCGTACCGGGTCTACGGACGCGGCATCGGCGTCTACTCCGGGGATCGCGGCTTCTCCCGTGTCGACATCTCTCTGTTGCCGGGCCAGGTGCTCGTCGCCAGCGGACGTGCACGTCGTGCCCTGCTCCTCGCCCTGTCCGGACGTGTCGGGCTGAGCGCCGGGGAGATGAAGATCGGCCACGAGGTTCTGCCGGAGCATGCCGGCAAGGTCCGTCGCAGCGTGCCCTACTTCGAACTCGATGCCGAGGTACCGGCCACCCTGCCGAGTTCACGCGAGCTCTCACGGTGGGCCACCTCGGCGCCTGACCTGCTCATCATCGATGGGGCACAGGCCCTAGCCACCCACACCGGGCGGGAACTCGCCGAACTTCTGCCCCAGCTGCAGGAGGCGGGCACGGCCATCGTGCTCGGACTCCCGGACGGGGACGTTTCGGGGATCCTGTACCCACACACGAACTACTTCCACCTCGACCTCGACGAGGCCGCCCCCGAGGGCGATGGTGGAGCAGATGACGACAACGGCGGTGTCCGGGCCCACGCGGCCGGCCGCAGCAACATGGAAGGCGTGCAGTCGTGAAACTCGAACGTGCGAACTCGAAGCGGCCCGTGACCTGGGTGTCGCTCATCGGCCTTGTGCTCATCCCCATCATCGTGGCCGCCGGATTCATCCTGGCCACCTGGAAGTCGAGCGACCGTCTCGACACCATCGAGGCCGCCATCGTCAACAACGACGACGGGGCCGAGGTCGACGGGGAGACCGTGCCGATCGGCCGCGAGCTGACCAGCGGACTCGTCGGCGAAGAGGACAACAACATCCACTGGGTGATCACCGACGAGGACGACGCGGCGAAGGGACTCTCGGACGGCACCTATGCCGCGAAGCTGACCATCCCCGAGGGCTTCTCTCGGGCGGTGACCTCAGTCGACGATGCGAAGTCCGCGACGCAGACGCAGCTCGACGTCGATGTCTCCGGGGTCGCCCCGGCCGCGGATACGCAGATCTCCCGGTCGGTCGCCGAGGTCGCGCGCACGACCTTCAACACCGAGATGACCGAGAACTACCTTGACAACATCTACGTCGGCTTCAACAAGATGGGCGACCAGATGAAGGACCTCGGCGACGCCGCCGGGGAGCTCGACGACGGGGCGAAGGACCTGAAGACGGGCACCGAGAAGTCCGCGAGCGGCGCCGGGGACCTGTCGAAGGGCATGGACGAGCTCTCCACCAACGGCGGAGAGCTCAAATCCGGGGCCGGTGACCTCGCCAAGGGCGCGGGAGACCTCTCGGACGGCACCTCCCAGCTCTCGGGCGGACTGCAGGAGATGAAGAAGCAGACCGCCGAGCTGCCCGAGAGCACGCAGAAGCTCGCAGACGGCTCCGGCGAACTCTCCGACGGCGTCGACGAATACACGAAGTCCATCGACGAGATCATCAAGGGCTTCTCCGGCTCGGGCGGTTCCGATGAGGGCGGCCTCGACGACCTCATCGACGGCGGCAAAGACCTCGACAAGGGCGCCAAGGGCGTCTCCGACGGGGCTTCGGGGCTCTCCGACGGCCTCCACCAGTACCGGGACGGTCTCAAGGACGGGGCGGACCAGGCCGACAAGCTCGCCGCCGCCAACCCCGACCTCGACGCGCTCGTGGCCGCCGGGCTGATGACCCCGGAGGAAGCCGAGGCGGCACGCGGTGATCTCTGTCCCACGGGCACCCCGGACGAGGCCTGCCAGGGCATCGAACAGGCCTTCGCCCAGGGACTGCTCAAGGGCACCTCGGGCGGTCTCGGCTCGGCCGTGGACGGACTCGAGCGGAAAGACAAGACGTCCGGTCAGTCGCTGCTCGGCGGGGCCGATGGCCTCGCCGACGGGGCGAGCGAACTGAGCAAGGGCATGACCAAGTTCGTCAAGGGACTCGAGGACGGCCTCGGCGAGCTGACGAAGGGCATGGAGGACATCTCGAAGAACGCCCCGAAGCTTCTTGAGGCTTCGAAGGGCCTGCGCGAGGGCGCCTCGGGTGTGGCAGATGGCAATCAGCAGCTCGCCGACGGCATGCCCGAGCTCTCGAAGGGCGTCGGGAAGGTCGCGGATGCCTCGACTCAGCTCGACGACGGTGCCGGCCAGCTCTCCGATGGTGCCGGTCAGCTCTCCGACGGAATTGGCCAGTACACCGACGGCGTCTCCCAGGCGGCCACGGGCACCTCGGACCTCGCCGCCGGACTCGATCAGCTCGCGAAGGGCACCGACAAGTACTCCGAGGGCGTCGGGAAGTTCTCCGACGGCGTCAAGGACGGCGCGGACGAAGTGCCGTCCTACTCCTCGACGGATCGGGACAAACTGGCGAAGGTCGCCTCGGCGAACATCAAGTCGCCCGGCAGCGACGACGTCACCGATGTGCTCCAGGGATCGACGATCGCCCTGCTGATCATGCTCGCACTCTGGGTCGGCGGACTCGTCACCTACACCGTGCTCAAGCCGATCCCGGCCTCGACCCTGCTCTCGACCAGGTCATCCTTCGCGGTCTGGCTGCGAGGTCTGCTGCCCGGCGTCATCGTCGGCGTGCTGCAGGCGCTCGTGCTCTCGATCCTCGCGGTCACCGTGATGGACATCGATGCCGTCCAAGGCTTCGACATCGCGGTGCTCACGTTCGTCTCCGCGATGGTGTTCATGATCCTCAACTTCGCGCTCGTGGCGTGGTTCGGCGGCGTGGGCAGATTCCTGTCCGTGATCGCCGTGGTCCTCGCCGTGGCCGGGCGGACGATCGGTGCGGTGCCGCAGTTCTTCGACTTCGTCGCCCCGCTCCTGCCGCTGACACCGGCGATGAATGGCTTCGCAGCGATCGCGGCGGGCACCACCGGTCAGGCCGCCGCCTACGGGGGACTGCTCGCCTGGGCGGTCATCGGCATCGTGATGTCGCTGCTGGCGATCGTGCGCGCGAGGTCGACGAAGCCGGAGGCCGCACTGGCCATGGCCTGAGGTTGGGTGGGCGTCCAGGCGATGTACCGGTTAAGTCAGATAGCCCCGGTTGCAACCGAAGTACTCTGACTCAACCAGTGCATCGACCGCGGCCGACCGGCTCCGGGACCACGGCCGCCCGAGACCAGTCCACTTTTCTCCGGAGTGATCACGACCCTCTGTGAGGATCACAGAGCAATGTGTGCCGGTTTCGCGGAAGCCGGCCGGCTCAGAGGAGGTCGAGGATGGCCTCGGCCGCGGCGTGGGAGTCGCACAGAGTGGTGGCGTTCGTGCCCGGATTGGCCGCGATCGCCAGCCCCCACTGCATCGCCGAGAGTTGGATCGACAGCGCGAAGCGCCGCGGGTGCACGGTGCCATCGACGTCGATCGTGCGATAGGGCCGCGGCGTGAGCGCGAGCCCGTTGAGGAGCTTCTCGCGGCCATCGTCCAAGGTCAGCCGGGCCGCAGTGATCTGACCGCGATCGAGCATCCCGTGCAGGAGGACATCGGCGGCGCGCGTGATCGAGTTCGTCGGTGAAGCCGCGTCGATGACCACGTTGCCGGTGACCTGGCCATTCACCTGCGCCGAGGTGACCCTGAAGATCTGCGGTCGCGCGTCGGAAGGCGCGGCGCCCGGTTCAGGTCTGTCGGTCCTGCCGGCCTTGTCCGCGATCACATCGTACGCGTGCGCTCCATCCGCGTGCGCGTCGTCCTCGTTCGCTTCGAGGCGCATGTTCGGTCCGACGAAGGTGACGATTCCGGCTTCGGCGAGGGCGAGGAGTTCGGCGATGCGCTGCGGGGGAGGGCCGTCGCAGATCCCGGAGACGAAGCTCTCGAACCAGCCGCAGATCTCCATGTCGATGCTGACCCGGTCGATGTGTCCGGCCGCGATGAGCTCCTTGAGCAGCAGCCTGGACTGCCAGAGCACGTTGAACAGCGACTTCACGGGGCTGCCCGTCGGGCCGGCCAGGGAGTCGTGGAGGTCGGTGCGGAGGAAGTCGAGCATCCACTCGTGCAGGGAGTCGGGAGCCCCGGGTTCGCGGGAGTCGAACTTCCGTCCTTCGAGCGGATCGAGCAGCGCGTGCAGGGACATGCGGTGGGCGGGATCCGGGACGAGTCCCTCTTCGATCTCCGACCATGCGAAGGCCTCACGGGTGACGCGACCTTGGCGGGCCGCCTCGGCCTCGGAGGCGGCATCGGGGTGGGTCTCCTGCCAGGTGCGCCTCGTCAGGTGACGGGACACCGCTTCGGCGATGGCCTCACGCAGCTGTCCAGGATCACCGGCGAAGGCCTC
The DNA here is from genome assembly GCF_047300845.1 of Brevibacterium sp. GP-SGM9. NCBI lineage: Bacteria > Bacillati > Actinomycetota > Actinomycetes > Micrococcales > Brevibacteriaceae > Brevibacterium > Brevibacterium sp. GP-SGM9. The sequence goes on from NZ_CP178563.1 coordinate 3,055,985, forward strand.
GGGACTGACCTCGGAGAGGGTGCGGTAATAGGCGAAGCGGAGGTCGGCGAGGATGAGCGGCCAGAGCTGGTCGTTGAAGCGGGCCCCGGCCCTCCGCTCGCCGTCGAGGTCCTCGAGACCGGCCAGATGCGCGATGTTGTCCTTGGTGAAGTAGCGCAGCGGCCAGGGTGCGCGGGGGTGGTCGTCACAGATGGGCTTGCTGCGATAGGGGACTCCGCGCCGGGAGCCGAGTGCGAGGAAGGGCTCCTCGCCGCTGGGGAGGTAGCGGAGTTCGCCGGCGGCTCCGGCCCCGCTCCCGTCCACCGGTTCGAATCTGCCGCCGCGCTCGTAGGTGAACAGCGTCTGCAGGTCGAAGTAGTTGAGCCCCATGCCGCGGACGATGCCACGGCTGCCGGGGGCCACCTCGGCGACGGGGGCTTCCGCGGGCAGACCCTGGGGCAGGTACAGCCCGCCCGAGCGCTGGGCGAAGGTGGCAAGCCGCGCCCGCTCCTCCGTTTGGGCGCTCGGGATGTGGCCGACGGCGAGGACGACCGCGAGGGCGATGATCGTGGTGCCGTCGGCGCAGCGGACGAGCTGCGGGGGCACTGGGTCGGACGCGGCGTCGACACCTCCCGGCGCGTCTTCGAAGGGCTCGAGCGGGGGCAGGTCGATGATCGATTCGACCGTGGTGGGGTGTTCGACGATGTCGATGAAGTCCGGCGCGGCCGCACGGATGCGGGTATAGGCGTCGCGCAGGTAGCGGCCGTACAGGGCGCGGCTGGGGAACGTCGAGTCCACGGGCTCGGTGCCGCCGTTCTCGCGATACCACTCGGCCATCGACGGTCCGGTCGGCACATCCTCGGCGTCGAGGAAGTCGCAGCTCTGATCGGGGAACACCGTCTGCTCACCGATCGTGGTGTTCATCAGCAGCGTCTCCGGCTGGTCGGTGCGCCAGACGATTCCGGCTCCCGGGGGATACGGGTCGATGAGGTGGATGACGAGGGCCGGATCGGCGGAGCCGCCGGAATCGGCATCGGTGACGCGCTTCGCCGCCAGTGCGGTGAGCCGCTCGAGGACGGTGAGTCCACGCGGACCGGCGCCGACGATGACGACTGCGGGGGCCTCCTCGGCGCTCAACCCTGGTCTCCGGCGTTCGGACCCGGGTAGCCCGGGAACGAATCGCCGGGCTTGAAGCCTTGCGGGTAGCACTTGCCTTCGGCATTGGGTTCGCCCGGGACCTCGGATTCGGACGAGTCTGCGCCCTCGTCACCGGTGTCGCCGGCCGCGGTGTCGGTGGTCTCCTCGTCGCTGGCCTCGTCCTCGGAGGACTCCTTCTTATCGGAGCTGTCGCTGCCGTCGTTGGTCGGCTGCGGGGTCTCTTCGCCGTTCGAGGCGCCCTTGACCTCGCCGAGGATCCACTTGTGGAGGACGTCGAAGTCGGGGTTGTAGGTGGGGGTGACGTCGTTGTTGATCTGGACCGTCGTCACATCGCCCTTCTGCATCGCCACGGCGAGCTCGATGAAGGCGGGGATCTCGTTCTGCGGAATCGAGGTCGCAATGTTCTTCGTCGCCGAGTTCGCGAGCTTCGGATAGGCCGCGGCCAGCTCCTGCGGGTCGATCTGCTCGAGAGTGGTCTTGAGCATGCGCTGCTGGCGGCACATGCGGTCGTAGTTGTCGCTGCCCTCGCGGGAGCGGACGTACCAGAGTGCGTCCTTGCCCTTGAGTGTCTGCTCGCCGGGATCGACCCAGCCGTAGACCTTGTTCGGGACGCCGGACATGGATTTGCCGCCGCCCATCGGGATCGGACGTTCGACGTCGATCTTCACACCGCCGATGGCGTCGACGACGTCTTCGAACCCGGCCATGTCGACCGAGGCCCAGTAGTCGAGGTTGAGACCGAGGGACCCCTGCACGGCCTGCATCGTCGCCCACATGCCCGGCTCGAGCCCGTGCGTGTCGCCGATGGCGTCCTGGTTCTGCTCGCCCCACTGCCAGACGGCGTTGATGAGGTCCTCCGAGGAATCGCCGGAAGGACGGAATCCGTCGGGCCAGGCCTTTGCGAGTTCGCTGCCTTCCGGGAAGATCGGGAAGGCGAGGTTGCGGGGCACGGAGATGAGCGCGGCATTGCCGGTCTTCGTGTCGATCGAGGCGACGAGCATCGTGTCCGGGCGAGTTCCCTCACGGTCATCGCCGTTGTCTCGACCCATCAGGAAGACGTTGATGTAGGGCTTGTCCGCCCACAGCTCATCGGCTCCCATGGATTTGCCCGTGCTGTCGCCGAACAGGCTGGAGACGGTCGAGGACTGCACCCGGGCGTAGACCGATCCGACGCCCAGCGGGATGCCGATGATGAGCGCCAGCGAGACGACGAGCACTCCGGCCAGCTTGTTCTGCCAAGGCGTGTACCTGTGCCCTCGCCGCAGGCCCAGGTGGGAGACGACGATGACGAGGATCCAGACGACCCCGACGACGACGGCCGCGATCGCAAGGAAGTTGAGCAGGGAAGGATTGCCGACGACCATGCTCACGGCGCGAACCGGGCCTTTGATGAGCAGGTAGAGCAGACCGCTGACGATCGCGAGGGCGAAGAGCCCGAAGATGATGAGGCCGGCCGGGCGGAAGCGAGTGCGCAGCAGTCCGACGCCGGGCAGCAGGGTGCTCAGTGACGTCCAGCCGACAAGGCCGGGAAAGGCCTCGCCGAGGCGGGAGGAATGGCGTCGGGCCCGTGCCGGCTCGTGCTCGGCCGGGGAGCGGTCGTCTGTGCGATCGGTGCCGCGGTCGTTGGCGGCGCGGCGATCGGCCCGGTCGTGCGAAGCGTTGCGGGCTGCGTTGTGTGCCGCGCCGGCGGTGCCGGCTGCCGCGGCTCCCGCTCCTGCTCCGACTGCGGCCGCTCTGCTCTTGCTGCCGGCGCCGCCGCGTCGGGAGCTGCGTGAGGACGAAGCAGCGCGGCGATCACGGCGGGTCGGGTAGGACTCGGGACGTCGGGAAGAATCATTCGCCGAGGCTGCGGTGGTGGGGTGCTGCCCCGTGGAGAAATCGTCGCCGGACGCCTGCTCGGTCGAATCGGCGGCAGCGGCGACACTTGCCGCGGATGCTCCGTTGGCGGCTGCCGCGCGCAGCATCCTGGCCTCGCGTCGGGTGCGCGGTGCCACCGGTCGCGGAGTGGGTGCCTTGGAGCTGTCGGTGTTCTGGCGTTCGCGTCCGAGACCGCTGCCCGAAGCGTTCGGGCGGCTGTGGGAATTCCCGGCAGCAGACCGGCCGGGGTCGGAGGCTCGCGGTGTCTGAGAGTTCGAGGACTGAGGTGTGGAGGGGCGAGAAGTGTGCGAACTGTCGTCGCTGGCGGCGGCATCGCCGCGGAATCGGGGTCGAGCAGAGGCACGGAGACGGCGACCTGCAGCGGGAGAATCGGGGTCGTTCCCATTCGGTCCATGCTTGTCAGGGGGAATCTCTGGCAAGTTCTCTACTCCTCAAACTTCACTTCTCGTGCCGGTCGGTCCGCTCATCGCGCTGGGTCTTCGGTGCAGGAGGCAGCCATGGAACATCACGTTCCCAATGACCGTCAGTGAGCAGACCGCAGAGCACTTCAGGTTGATTTTACGCCCGTAGATTGATGAATGCTGGAATTCGCGTGCACGCAAGCAGTGGAAAGGGACTCCCAGCGCCGGTCTGAGGCCGATCGGCGGACGTGATCGATATGAGCAAGGCCACTCTTCGCGCCTGCACTTTGCCCTCGGCGGGGACTTTCGCATAGGCTGTTCTCGTAGTGCCGACTGCGGATCCGAAGCCCTCGAATTATAGGGGGATCGGGTCAACGATTTGGAGTCGTGGCTGAGCGGCCGAAAGCGTCACCCTGCTAAGGTGAAGTCCCTTGAACTGGGGACCGTGGGTTCAAATCCCACCGGCTCCGCGTTGTGGGAAGCCCCCGCGATCCTCTAGAAATAGTGGATCGCGGGGGTTTCGTCTGTCCAGAAATAGGCGCTTGTCCACATTTTTCCGACACTCTCAATGTAGTGCCGCAACCCTCGCGGCTTCCATCGCCTCGGCGACGACCTCGAGATCCGAGTCGAACAAGTCGCTGCACGCGTCAGGATCGATCTAGTGGCCGTATTCGTCCCACGCCGCGTCATCGGTCATGCGGTGGCGTGGGACGATTCTCGTTTCCGGCCCGGTCGTGCAGCAATTGTTCGGCGACCTCCGAGCAGATTAGGGCCTGAATCTGCTCGGAGGTAGCCGAACAATCGACCTGAGCGCCGCAAAACTGGTGATCGAAGCGGCTGCGGCCCATGGACCGAGCCAGGGCCCTCGCCGATGTCCTGACCTCGGGAGACGCAGACCTCAAGGTCTAGGCGGTGGGGCACGGTGAATCCGACCCTGTGGCGTCGAATGGCACCGAGGCTGACGACGATCCGGAGGGCCGAGCGAAGAACCACCGGGTGGAGCTCCGCTGCGACGGCTGACACGGGTCCGCTGGTCGGAGTCCGCCTCGTCCCCTAGACTCGGGTTGTCAGTCAATCCAAGAATGTCTGACAAAACCGCAGTCACACGACGAGGATGGAGGACAGCGATGAAGATTCTTTTGGTGGGATCCGGCGGACACGTCGGCGGCGTCGCACGCGCCGAACTCGAGAAGCGCGGACACGAGGTCATCGGCGTCACCCGCTCGACCGACCCTGCGGTCGACACCTCCGACCCAGAGTCGATCTCCCGGCTACTTGCGGCCGTGGGCACAATCGATGCGATCATCGTCGCGGTCGGTTCGGCCGCATTCAAACCCGTGACAGAGCTGACCCGTTCGGATTATCTGGAGGCACTGACCTCGAAGACCCTGGGCCAGGTCGAATTCGTCACCCAGGGCCTCGACCACCTCAGCGACGGCGGTTCGATCACCTTCGTCACCGGAGTCCTCAGTCGCGAACCCGTGCCGACCGCCGCCGCGGCCGCTCTGGCCAACGGTGCCGTCGAATCCTTCGTCATCTCCGCCGCCCCGGAGCTGCCGCGCAGCATCCGCATCAATGCGGTCAGCCCGAACGTGCTCGCGAACTCGCCGCACTATCACGATGCCTTCGCCGGCATGGTCCCCGTGACCGACGAGCAGGTGGCCACCGCCTTCGTCCGGTCCGTTGAGGGCAATGTCACCGGCCGCATCATCGCGGTCTGAAGACTGTGAGATGAGGACCACGAGATGAGGATCGAACAGTGAAGCCGTCGAAGCCGACGACCGCGTCGGGCGAGCGAACAGCGTCGAGCGAGCGAGCCGCAGTGCGCACCCCGGCCTCGAACACTGAGCGACGACAGCGCGTGATCGACGAGATCAAACGGCGCATCGTCCTCGGCGAGATCCGTCCCGGCCAGCGCATCATCGAAGCCGAGCTGACCTCGTCCCTCGATGTCAGCAGGCCGACCGCGCGGGAAGCGCTCAACCAGATGGCGCGTGACGGGTTCCTCATTCAGGAGGCCTATCGGGGTCTGCGAGTGGCGAACATCGAGGTCGAATCCCTCCTCGAGATCGCGCGTGTGCGCGTCGCACTCGACTCCGAGGCGATCGCCGAGATCCTCGCGGACGAAACGGGTCAGAGGCTCGCGCATCTCGAGGATGTGTGGACCGAGTTCGAGCAGATCGGCGCGGACTCGGACCCCCTGGCGCTGCACGAGGCGCACGTCCGCTTCCACCGGGGCATCTGGGAGGCCTCGGAGAACTACCTGCTGATGCGGATCTGGCCTGTGGTCGAGGCGCAGATGACGCTCATCCTCGCTTACGACCAGTTCACCCGCCGGGATGCCGGACGGGCGCATGCGATCCACGCTGCGCTGATGTCGGCCATTCGCACCGGAGACAAGGCACGGATCGCGACCGCTCTCGACGTCCACACCATGGACAGCGCCCAGGAGCTCGCCTTCCTCATCGCCGGCTCCTCCGGCGCCGGCTGAGCGCCGGCTCCTTCGGCAGAACCCCGGATCGTGCACTGCGAGTGCGCGATCCGGGGTTCTCTGTCTGCGCTCACCGGGCATTTCCTTGGTGATCGCTCTGTGTTGGACAAATCCGTGCATTACTTATTGACGCGCCCGCGAGCATTGCGTAGCGTAGCCATCAGTGATTGTCATACAATCGGATTGCGTGGTTGAGGCCGCGCCCGCAGTCGGCAACGGAGCACAGCAAAGGGGATACGGATGAGAACTGTCATCGTCGGGGGAGGAGTCGTCGGTCTGGCGACCGCCTATGAATTGGCCTCCGCAGGAGTCGAGGTCACCGTGCTCGAGGCGGCGAAAGCCGGAGCCGGGGCCTCGCACGGCAACGCCGCCAAGATCGCTCTCGCCGAAAGCAACCCGGTTCCCGCCCCTGGAGTCCTCCTGCAGGGCATCAGGTGGATGCTCAAACCCGACAGCCCGCTCTCGATCCATCCTTCGGTCGCGCCCGGTTACTTGAAATTCCTGCTGCGGATGGCCATGCACTGCAACGCCCGCGACTTCGCCGCCGGACTCGATCTGCATTTGCGCCTCGGTGACGACGCCAACGACCTCTTCGACGACTACCAACGGCAGGGCATCGATTTCGAGATGCACGATCGGGGAGTGCTGCTCGCCTTCGAGACCAAGGAGCGCTTCGAAGAGCATGCCGAGAGCCTGGAGGCATTCGAGGCCGCCGGCCACATTCCGCAGCGGCTCCACGGCGACTCGGTCCTGGAGGCCGAGCCCGCACTGAGCGATCGCCTCCGCCACGGACTCTTCTTTCCGAACGATCGACAGATCGAACCCGATTCGCTCACCCGAGCCCTGGTGGCCAAGATCCGCGAACTCGGAGGAACCGTCCGTGAGGACACCGGCGTCAGCGGGTTCGTCCGCAGCGGCGACACCGTCACCGCAGTGGTCACCGACGATGCCGAGGTCCTGCGCACCGACTCCGTCGTCATCGCCGCGGGGGTCCCGAGCGGGGCCCTGAGCGCGAAGCTCGGACAGAGGCTGCCGATCTATTCCGGCAAGGGCTACAGCATCGACTACAGTCCGGCCCCGGTGCAGCTGAAGACCTCGCTGACCCTCGAAGACGCCCGCGTCGCAGTAACTCCGCTGGACGGCACGCTCCGCCTGGCCGGAACCATGGAATTCGGCAGCAGAGACGATTCGGTCAACGAAGTCCGTGTCGAAGCGATCCGTCGCGCGGCCCGCGAGGCCTTCCACGGCTGGGGCGACGGTCCGGGGCAGAAGACCCCCTGGGCCGGTTCACGCCCGATGACTCCGGACGGACTTCCCGTCATCGGACCGCTGACGAGCGCGAAGAATGCCTTCGTCAACTCGGGACATTCGATGCTCGGACTCTCACTGGCCCCCGCCTCGGCGAGGGTGCTCACCGACATCATGCTCGACCGGCCCTCGCGCTTGGGCGCCGACCACCTGGCCCAGGTCTCACCGAACAGGTTCTGAGCCCCAGCGGCCACTCCGCAACCGACCCACCTCACCCCGCACCACATCCACATTCGAAAGGCAGACTCCTATGTCCTCCACATTCACCGGTATCCTCGCCGCCTGTGTCACTCCCTTCACCGCCGACGGGTCCGAGATCGACCTCGCCGGCATCCGCGCCCAGACCGCTCACATCATCGACGCCGGCGTCAACGGCCTCGTCCCCGGCGGCTCGACCGGCGAATTCACCGCCCTGACCATCGCCGAACGCAAGGCCTCCAACCGGGCCTACATCGAGGCGGCCGCCGGGCGGGTGCCCGTCGTGGCCGGCACCGGAGCCCCGAGCACCGCGGAGACGATCGAGCTGAGCCGGGACGCCGAGGCGGCCGGCGCCGATGCGCTGATGATCGTCCCGCCCTTCTACGACACCCCCTCCTTCGACGAGGTCATCGCCCACTATTCGGCGATCTCGGAGGCCGTGAGCATCCCCATCATGTTCTACAACATCCCCGCCGCCACCGGACTCGAGCTCAGCGCCGCACAGCTCGGCCGCCTCGGCGCCGAAACCGGGGTCACGAGCTACAAGGACACCGGCGGCGACTTCCCGAAGTTCACCGAAGTCCACTTCGATCACGCTGATGACATCCAGGCGCTCAACGGCTGGGACACCCTGACCTTTGCGGCGCTGGCCCTCGGCGCCGAGGCGGGAGTCTGGGGCGCGGCCAGCGTCATCCCGGGGCTGTGCGCCGATCTCTATCAGGCGGTCGCGGTCGATGCCGACCTCGCCCGGGGACGCGAGCTGTGGGCGAGAATCAACCCCATCTGCGTATTCCTCGAATCGCACAACTATGCCTGCGCGATCAAGACCGGTCTAGAACTCGTCGGCGTCCCCGCCGGCCCCACGCGAGCCCCGGTCCAGCCGCTGGCCCCGGAGTATCGTGAGGAGTTCAGAGGCCTGCTGACCGCCGCCGGCGTCGAGACGCACGCCTGAGTCGAAGGGGACACACGCATGACGAACAGGCAGCTCATCCAAGCGGTCGACGTCCACGCCGCCGGGGAGCCCGGACGCGTGCTCATGGGCTCGGGTCTGCGGGTCAAGGGCTCGACGATGGCCGAGCGTCTGCGCTACTGCGAGGAGCACCTCGACGATCTGCGCACCTTGGTCCTGCAGGAGCCGCGGGGCTATCCGGGGCTGTGCTCGCCGATCATCGTGCCCCCGATCGATGCCAGCTGCGACTTCGGGATGATCGTCATGGAGCAGGGCGGATTCCGCCCGATGTCCGGATCGAACCTCATCTGCGCCGTCACCGCCCTCGTCGAGACCGGAGCCGTCGACGTGGTCGAACCGGTGTCCACCCTGCGCGTGGACACTGCGGCGGGCATCGTCACCGTCCGCGCCGAGGTGGAGGCGGGCCGGGCGAAGTCCGTGACCTTCGACAATGTCCCGGCCTTCGTCCACGGCCTCGACCTGCCGCTGGACGTGCCCGGCTACGGAACGATCCCCGTCGACATCGTCTTCGGGGGGCAGTTCTACGTCCAGGCCAAGGCCGCCGACCTCGGAGTCGCGCTGGAACCTGAGAACGCGAAGACGATCATCCGAGCCGCCTCGGCGATGCGCCGTGCCGCCGACCTCGCCTTCGAGGTCGAGCACCCGCTCATCCCCGAGATCAACACGATCGGCCTGCCGATGCTCCACGGGCCGGCCGTGACCCCGGGCACCGATGGCCGCAACGCCGTGGTCCTGCCGAACGGGGAGATCGACTTAAGCGATGACACCACGTGGTCGGGGACGCTCGACCGGTCCCCGTGCGGGACCGGGACCAGCGGACGCGTCGCCGCCAAGCACGCCCGGGGCGAGCTGGCCGTCGGTGAGAAGTTCGTCCACGAATCGATGATGGGCACGACCTTCACCGCCGAGGTCAAGGAGACGACCAGCGTCGCCGGCCGGCCGGCCATCATCCCTTCGATCACCGGACGCGGGTGGATCACCGCGTTCACCCAGCTCGTCGTCGAGCGCGACGACCCGTTCCCCGTCGGCTACACCGTCGGAGACATCTGGGGACTGGGCGTGGGCACGCTGACCGCCGAGGACTGAGCCGGAACTGCCGAGGGCTGAGCGCGAACGGCGGAGATCAGCCATTGGCGAGGAGATGAAAGACTCTGCAGAGAATCGTCGGTAAGAATCGAGGAGCGTTCATGAAGGCGAATGAAGTTGCGGAGAAGCGGATCTCCTTTGTGGGCCTGGTCGAGGTGATCGAAGCCCGACTCGTCGCGGCGGGTGCCTCCGAAGAGGTTGCGCGTGTCCTCGCCTTCAACTGCGCTTCCTGCGAACGCGACGGCACCCTCAGCCATGGAGTGTTCAGGGTCAGAGGCTACCTCGACTCGCTGACCCGGGGGTGGGCCGACGGCGCTGCCGTGCCGAGCATCGAGCGTTCCGGGCCGTCCTTCATCCGCATCGACGGACGCAACGGCTTCGCCCAGCCGGCATTGGCGGCGGCGCAGTCGCTGATCGCCGATACGCTCGCCGAAACCGGGGTCGCCGTCATCGCCCTGCGCGATTCCCACCACTTCAGCTCCCTGTGGCCCGAGCTCGAGGGCTTTGCTCGGGACGGCCATGTGGCGATGGCGATGATCGCCAGCGGCAAGCTCGCGGTTGTTCCCGAGGGCGCGAGTCGGCCGGTGTTCAGCACCAATCCGTTCGGATTCGCCACTCCCGTCGCCGGTGCCGATCCGGTGGTCTTCGACTTCGCGACCTCCTCGGTGTCCCATGGGGACCTGCAGCTGCTCCGCGCCGACGGCGAAGAGGCTCCGCCCGGGGCGGGCGTCGACGCTGAAGGGCACGCGAGCACCGACCCCGTCGAGATCCTCGACGGCGGGGGCATTCGACCCTTCGGCGGACACAAGGGCGCCCTGCTGTCGATGATGATCGAGATGCTCGCGGCCGGGCTGACCGGCGGCAGCTTCACCTACGAGATCGATGTCGAAGCACCGGAGGGAGCCCACACCTTTCGGACCGGTCAGCTCTACATCGTCATCGACCCGCAGCGGGGCGGCAACGACGAGTATCTCGCACGGGTCAGGGCATTCACCGACATGCTCAGGGACTCGGGGATGGAGCGCCTTCCCGCCGATCGACGTTATGCCAACCGTGCCGAGGCGGAAAGGAGTGGAATTCCGGTCACGGCAGACATCCGCGCTCTCCTGGACTGAGAGCTTGCGTGCTTCGTGCTGCGTGACGGGAATGTCTGTCCGCTCAGCCGTTCATCCGCCGCCACAGCAGCGCCACGTGCAGGGCCGTGCGGGATTCGGCATCATCGAGGGAGACGCCGAGGCGGTCCTGGATTTTCGCGATGCGCGCGTAGAGGGCGGGCCGGGAGAGAAACCTGGCCCTGGCCACCGCGGATTTGTTCCCGCCGTGGCTGAGGTAGAGCTCGAGGAAGTCGAGGAGTTCGGCATCCTCGTGGAGCGGGCTGAGCTCGCCGTCGGCGAAGGCCCGCAGCCGCGGATCGTGGCCGAGCAGCGAGAGCAGCCCGCGGAGCCGGACATCGGCGGACCGGTAGTAGGAATGCTCACGGACATCCAAGGTCGACGCCACCTCGGCGACCTGCGAGGCCGCCTCGAGCCCGGATACCGCGGTCAGCAGCGAAGAGCTCGAACGTCCCACCCCGGCGGCCCACCTCGGCTCCTCGTCCCCGAGCTCGCCGAAGAGTCGGTCGAGGACCCGATCCTCGGCGTCCTGTCCGGTATCGGAGTCCCCGCTGCCGAGAGCGAGGATGAGACCGAACGTGCCGGACTGCAGGCTCGTCGCCAGGCACGGCAGCCGCAATCGTGTCGCCGTGGCCACGAGCTCTTGCGTCAGTCCGCGCTCTCGCAGCTGGATCAGGGTGGGGTCCCCATCAGCATCCCGATCGAGTCGAATGACGACGGGCAGCAGTCGCGCCTCGGCCTCGGGTGCGAAGCCGAGTGAGAGTGCACGAGCGCGTGCCGAGCGTTCGTCGAGGCCCGTACCGTCGGAGATCTCCCTGAGCAGACCGCTTTGGGCCTGCAGGAGCAGGTCCTGCTCATCGCGGTCGGCCATCCGAGTTAGGGTCAGCGCCTCACCGGCCCGTTCGATGATCTGCGCGATCGCGCCGGTGTCGGCGGCACCCGGAACGACGAGGCGGCCCCAGCGACGCGCACGCAGACCGACGGGAGTCTGGTGCCAATGCTGTGCACCGGCCTCACCGCGACCGGCGACGAGGTCGGTCCAGTTCTGCACGAAGTCCGCGGAACCCGAACCGGCATGAGCCAGCACCCGATGGGCCACATCCTCGAGGACGACGGGAGCGCCGAGGAGGTCTGCCGTGCGTTCGACGATGGTCTGAGCGCCCGCCCGCTCGAGGCTCAGCCGCGTGTAGGTCTCGTGGATCTCCTGGGCACGTTCGAGGCGCGAGAGCTGCTGGCCGAGCAGGCGGCGGTGAGCGAACTCCGTGATCCGCACGAACTTGATCCGCTGGGGCAGCATGATCACCGGCAGCTCACGCCCCGCGGCGGCCTCGCGCAGCACCTCGACGGCGGCGGGATCCGGAGCGGAGTCCGCGTCGACGAGTTCGACGACCGTTCCCGCGGCGCCGACGCGCTCGAGCTGGTCGAGGAACTCCGCCACCGCGGCAGGGGAGTTGCGGAAGGTCTGCGCGGTGGTGAGCACGAGCTCCCCGCCTTCGAGGAAGCGCTCGACCTGTTCGGAATCGGCGATGTGGACCCAGCGGATGCCACGCTCGAGCTCCGCGGCACCGGCAAGGATCTCCGGCTCTCCGGTGCGGATCTCCTCGACCTCGAGGATCTCGGCCACGCTCAGCCCACCGGTCCCGTCATCTGCTCCGCTCATTGACACAGTGTAAATCAGAAGCATCGAATGCTGACATAGTGTATCTGTTGCCGTGAGCGGATTCCGGCCAGACTGGCCCCAACAGCATCACCGTCGACGAAGAAGGATGACTCATGACCACCCTCTCCCATTGGATCAACGGACGCAGCGTTCCCGCGGACGCCGACTCCCGCCTCGGCGATATCACGAATCCCGCCACCGGCGAGGTCAGCGGCCAGGTCGCCTTCGCATCGAAGGCCACCGTCGAATCCGCGATCGCGAACGCCGCCGAGACCTTCCCCGCCTGGCGCGACACCTCCCTGGCGAAGCGGACGTCCATCCTGTTCAACTTCCGCGAACTGCTCAACTCCCGCAAGCAGGAGCTGGCTGAGATCATCACCGCCGAACACGGCAAGGTCGTCTCCGACGCCCTCGGCGAGGTCGCGCGCGGCCAGGAAGTCGTGGAGTTCGCCTGCGGCATCGCCTCCCAGCTCAAGGGCGGATACACGGAGAACGCCTCGACGAAGATCGACGTCCACTCTCTGCGTCAGCCCGTCGGCGTCGCCGCCGTCATCTCTCCTTTCAACTTCCCGGCCATGGTCCCGATGTGGTACTTCCCGGTCGCCATCGCCACCGGCAACACCGTGGTCCTCAAGCCCTCGGAGAAGGACCCCTCCGCGGCGAACTGGATGGCCGAACTGTGGAAGGAAGCCGGTCTGCCCGACGGCGTCTTCAACGTCGTCCACGGCGACAAGGAGGCCGTGGACACCCTGCTCGAAAGCCCCGATGTCGCCTCGGTGTCCTTCGTCGGATCCACCCCGATCGCGAAGTACGTCTACGAGAACGGGACCGCCGCCGGCAAGCGCGTGCAGGCGCTCGGCGGAGCGAAGAACCACATGCTCGTCCTCCCCGATGCCGACCTCGACCTCGCCGCCGATGCCGCCGTCAATGCCGGCTACGGTGCCGCGGGAGAGCGCTGCATGGCGATCTCTGTGGTCGTCGCCGTCGACTCGATCGCCGATGAGCTCGTGGCCAAGGTCGCCGAGCGCACCCGCACCCTGCGCATCGGCGACGGCACAGACGAACCGGACATGGGTCCGCTGGTGACCGCCGCGCACCGGGACAAGGTCGCCGGCTACATCGACGCCGGAGTCGACTCCGGTGCGACCCTCGTCCTCGACGGCCGCGACCACGACCATGCCGACGGCTTCTTCCTCAACCCGACCCTGTTCGACAACGTCACCACCGACATGTCGATCTACACCGACGAGATCTTCGGTCCCGTGCTCGCCGTGGTCCGCGTCCCCGGCTACGACGAAGGCATCGAGCTCATCAACGCCAACCCCTACGGCAACGGCACCGCGATCTTCACCAACGACGGCGGCGCCGCTCGCCGCTTCGAGAACGAGATCGAGGTCGGCATGGTCGGCATCAACGTACCGATCCCCGTGCCGGTGGGCTACTACTCCTTCGGCGGCTGGAAGAACTCGCTGTTCGGCGACACCCATGCCTACGGCGAGGAGGGCGTGCACTTCTTCACCCGCGGCAAGGTCGTGACCTCCCGCTGGCTCGACCCCAGCCACGGCGGACTCAACCTCGGATTCCCGACCAACGACTGAACCCCGACGGCCGAACCCCGACGTCGCACCCTGATGTCGCACCACGACGACGAACCACCTCGGCGAAGGAGCCACCATGACGACGATGAATAAAGATGATCTGCAGTCGGCCGAACTGCCGATTCCGGCCGACGGTGCCGGTGCCGACGACGCCCGGGCCGATGCCGCCCGGATCGACGCTGCCCGGATCGGCGAGGGCAGTCTCGCCGCGGGCCGGCGCGCCTATGAGCTCGACAGGGCGCACGTCTTCCACTCCTGGCAGGCGCAGGGACCGTTCACGCCGATGACCATCGTCGACGCGGAAGGCCCCTACGTCTGGGACGGGGAGGGGCGGAAGCTGCTCGACATGTCATCCCAGCTGGTCAACACCAACATCGGCCACCAGCACCCGGGCGTCGTCGCCGCGATCCAGGAGCAGGCGGGCAAACTGTGCACGATCGCACCGCAGCACGTCAACGACGCTCGCTCCGAGGCGGCCCGTCTGATCACCGAACGCACCCCCGGCAATCTCGACCACGTCTTCTTCACCAACGGCGGGGCCGATGCCAACGAGCATGCGATCCGGATGGCGCGCCTGCACACGGGACGGACGAAGGTGCTCTCCGCCTACCGCAGCTACCACGGCGGAACCCAGCTGGCCGTCAATGCCACGGGCGACCCCCGGCGCTTCGCCAACGACTACTCGGCCGAGGGCATCGTCCACTTCATGCCCGCCTACCAGTACCGCTCCTACTTCAACTCGACCTCCGAGGCCGAGGAGACGCAGCGGGCGCTGGCTCACCTCGAGGACATGATCACGCTCGAAGGCCCGGGCAATATCGCGGCCCTCCTCATGGAGACCGTGCCCGGTACCGCCGGTATCTACGGACCTCCTGCCGGCTACCTCGAAGGCGTGCGAGAGCTCACCGCCAAGTACGGGATCGTCTTCATCGCCGACGAGGTGATGGCCGGCTTCGGCCGCACCGGTCGCTGGTTCGCCGTCGACCATTGGGATGTCACCCCGGACCTCATCACCTTCGCCAAGGGCGTCAACTCCGGCTATGTGCCGCTCGGGGGAGTCGCGATCAGCGATGAGATCTTCGAGACCTTCCGCGACCGCGTCTACCCGGGCGGGCTGACCTATTCGGGACACCCGCTGGCCTGCGCGGCCGCAGTGGCGACCATCAACGCGATGGACGACGAGGGGATGGTCGACAACGCTGACCGCCTCGGCCGCGAGATCATCGGTCCGGCCCTGCGGGAGATCGCACAGCGGCACCCCTCCGTCGGCGATGTGCGCGGAATGGGCTGCTTCTGGGCCGTCGAGCTGGTCAAGGACCGGACGACGAAGGAGCCGCTGGCGGCCTACGGCGGCAGCTCACCGGAGATGAACGAGGTCATCGCCGCGATCAAGGCCGGAGGTGTCGTGCCCTTCGCGAACTTCAACCGGATCCACGTCGTCCCGCCGCTCAACACCCCCGATGCGGACGTCCGCTTCGGACTCGAGGTCCTCGACCGGGCGCTGGACGTCGCCGACGGCTATGTGAGCTGACAACCTCGGCGATCAGGTGCGGTTCGGGCCAGCTCTTCAGGCCCGGTTGCGGGCCTGTTGCGGGCCTGCTCTTCGGGCCCTGCTGCGGTTCGAGATCGCCGTGTGACTCCTGCCCCGTCCGAGTGGAGAATACTCAGGTATTCTCTGCCCGGGCAGCGCTCATTCTGTGTCGGTCCCGGGGAGGCATCTGCCCTGGTCACCGGAGAGCGCCTACCTCGGTCGCTAGTAGACACTCGCCCTGCTGATAGGTGAATATTCGGTGAACGAGGTGGAATCACCTCGAATTCTGGATGAAGTTCCGGCGAAGTTGGCGGTAGACTTTTGCGGGATTGAGGCCGCTGCCTGCCAGCTGAATCATCCACGGTCCGAATTGTGTCTACGCCCAAGGTCGCTTAGTGGAAATCATCTTCGTCGTCGTGCTCGTCATCGCACTGGCACTGTTCTTCGACTTCACCAATGGCTTTCACGATACGGCCAATGCCATGGCCACCCCGATCGCCACGGGGGCGATCAAGCCGAAGGCGGCGGTCACCCTCGCCGCTCTGCTCAACCTCGTCGGGGCCTTCCTCTCCACCGAGGTGGCCAAGACCATCTCCGGCGGCATCATCAAGGAAGGCGGCGGGGGAGTCCAGATCACCCCGGACTTCATCCTCGCCGGACTCATCGGCGCCATCATCTGGAACATGGCGACCTGGCGCTTCGGCCTTCCCTCCTCTTCGTCCCATGCTCTCTTCGGCGGCCTCATCGGCGCGGCCATCGTCGGTGCAGGACTCAACTCCGTCGATTTCGGAGTCTTCCTCTCCAAGGTCGTTCTCCCGGCCCTGGCCGCCCCGATCATCGCCGGCGTCGGTGCCTATCTGTGCACCCGGCTGGCCTACTCGATCACCCGCCGCAATGACGACGGGAAGACCGCCCACCGGGCGCCGTTCAAGTACGGACAGATCTTCTCCTCCTCCCTCGTCGCGCTCGCCCACGGCACGAATGACGCCCAGAAGACCATGGGCGTGATCACGCTGGTGCTCGTCTCCGCGAACCTGCAGGAACACGGGACCGGGCCGCACATCTGGGTCATCACCGCGTGTGCCTTCGCCATCGCGCTGGGCACCTACGTCGGCGGCTGGCGGATCATCGACACCCTCGGAACCAAGCTGACGACCGTCAAGCCCGCCCAGGGCCTGTCCGCAGAGACCTCGACCGCCGCTGCGATCCTCGCCTCCTCGCACCTCGGATTCGCGCTGTCGACGACCCAGGTCGCCTCAGGATCGGTGCTCGGCTCAGGGCTCGGACGCAAGGGCGCCGATGTGCAATGGTCCACGGCCGGACGGATCGCCTCCGGCTGGCTGCTGACCATCCCCGCCGCCGCCATCGTCGGTGCCGCGGCGGCATTCGTCGCTCACCTCGGCGTGGTCGGCGTCATCATCGACACCGTCATCGCCGTCGTTGCAGTGCTCTGGATCTTCCTCAGCTCGCGCCGCGGCGAAGAGACCGACATCTCGAACTTCGACACCGTCGGCGAGGCGGTCAACATCCGCGGGCGCAAGCGCAAGCTGCGCAAGGACCGCAACCGCAAGCGCGCCGAAACCAAGCGCGCGGACCGCCGCGAAGCCTGGGACGAGAAACAGGCGGCGAAGGCGAAGCGCCGCGCCTCCCGTGGTCGTCAGGCGACCGCCGTCGACGAGCATTCGACCGCCGCCGGCGGACCCGGAAGCTCCGGCATTCCCGGCAGTCCGGGTGGTGCCGCCGGACCAAGCGAGACCGAAGCTTCGCAGCAGACTGACAAGGGAGACGCGAAATGATCGAGTGGAGCTCATTCCTCATCGTCGCGGTCGCGACCTGGGTGTCGGCGATCGTCGTCATCACCCTCTACTCGACGGCCGTGCGCATGCGTGCCGTCCATGTCGACCTCCTCGCCGAGGGACGGCCCAAGCCGCTGTTACGGCTCGGCTACTGGTCGGTCTTCGGCATCTGCGGTCTCCTCGTGCTGCTCGGCGTCTACCTCATCGTGCCCGCACTCCACGGAGCCTGAGGACCGCGGGTAGCCGACGAGCCGAGGTAGATTCAGCAGTGTGGTCAGATCCCAGGATGACAGCGCCGATCTCACCCCCGATCTGCTGAAAGACATCGCCGAGGCGAACCCGAGGCGCCTCGAGAAGTGGCGGCAGGAGTTCGAGCGAATCGGCCGAGTGGTGCTGCGGACGAGTCTGCTCAAGACCCTCGGCGCTGCCGTGGTCTCGTGGCTCTTCGTCGCTGCGCTGGTCACCATGTTCGTCGTGACTCCGGTGACGAGGTGGAACCCGCAGTCGGATGACTTCGGCGCCAGGTCGGGGCCAGATCAGGGCCAGACCGCATGACGTGCTAGCGTGCGGCTATGACTGCGACCATGTCAACGCCGACGGTCGACGACCTGCCGGGCATCATCGACGCCGTGTCATCATGGCAGCGGGAAGGCGCACCGATGCAGGTGCATCCCGGAGATCTCGGGTGGTATGAGAGATTCGGCACCGAGGCGCTCGCCCGCGCCCTCCGAGTCTGGACATGGGGACGGGCTCAGTCACGGGATCAGGCCAGGTCACGGTCGGAGCAGATTGCTGCAGTCGGCTTCCTCGACGAGACCGAGCTGATCCGTATGGCCATGGACCCTGAACTCTTCGACGACGACGAGCTCGCCTCCGACATCGCCGATGATCTCGTCTCACGGCTCGACGATCTGCTGCCTGCCGGCGCAGGCATCGTCGAAGCCCGATTCGGAGGTGCACTGGCCCGAGTGCTCGCCCAGCGCGGGTGGTCGGACGATGAGCCGTGGACCCCTCTGCATCGTGACCTGGCTCGTCCTGTGCCGCCCGGGGCGCTCGTCATCCGGGTTGTCGGGTGGGAACTTGTCGAGGATCGCATCAGGGTGGAGGCGTCGGCGTTCCCCGGAGCATCGCTGTCCACTGAGCGCTGGCATCAGATGGCGCGGGGACATGCGTATCGCCATGGCCGATGCCTCGCCGGCTACGACGAACGCGGGTCGGCCGTTGCGGCGACGACGATCTGGTCGGCTGGAACGCGACGGCCCGGGATCATCGAACCCCTGGGCGTCCATCAGGAGCATCGTGGCCGTGGGCATGGGCGGGCGATCACCCTCGCCGCGGCCGAGGCCCTGCGCGGAATGGGCGCGTCGAGCGCAATGGTGGCGACCCCGTCGTCGAACGTTGCCGCGGTCGCGGCCTACCTGTCTGCGGGGTTCGAATCGCTCGGCGAAGCGACCGACCTCCGGCGACCGGCGTCTACTATGCCTTCGGAGCCACACGCAACGCCCGGCAACGCAGCACCGCCGACACATGTTGCACCCGGCCGCGCACCACTGGCCGCACACATAACGCCGCGAGAGTGACACGTCCTACCGGTGCTCCTGTAGGACGTGTCACTCTCGCGAGGTTATGCGTCTTCTGGGCCGCTTCCGGGGCCCTCCGCCACCCGATGTTGGTCACGGACACGACAATCCCCCAACCGCCTCGGCGAGGGTTGGGGGATTGTCAGTGCCGGCCGGAGCCGGTCGCTGCGAGAATTCTGACCCGCGCTGAGCCTCAGGCGAGACCGAGACGCTCGCGGAGGTTGTCGACCTCGGCGCGCAGCTCGGTGGGAACCGAATCGCCGAGTTCGGCGTACCAGTCCTCGATGAGTCCGAGTTCGGTCTCCCATTCCTCGGGCTTGATGGCCAGCGCCTTGCGCAGCTGCTCGTCGGTGAAGTCGAGGCCTTCGGTGTCGAGGCCGCCTTCGACGGGGGTCAGGCCCAGCGGGGACTCGACGGCCTCGGCGGATCCGGTGACGCGTTCGAAGACCCACTTGAGAACGCGCGAATTCTCGGAGAATCCGGGCCACAGGAACGAGTTGTCGTCATCGCGGCGGAACCAGTTGACGTAGAAGATCTTCGGCAGCTGGGCTCCGGCGGTGTTGCCGATGTCGAGCCAGTGCTGCAGGTAGTCTCCGACGTTGTAGCCGATGAAGGGACGCATCGCCATGGGGTCGCGGCGGACGACGCCGACGGCTCCGGTCGCGGCGGCGGTGGTCTCCGAGGAGAGCACCGAGCCCATGAACACGCCGTGGTTCCAGTCCTTGGTCTCGGTCACCAGCGGCATGGTCGTCTTGCGGCGGCCGCCGAAGAGGATCGCCGAGATCGGCACACCGTTGGGGTTGGTCCACTCGGGGGCCAGCGTCGGCACGTTCTCGATCGGGGTGCAGAAGCGCGAGTTCGGGTGGGCGGCCGGAGTCTCGGACTCTGGCGTCCAGTCGTTGCCCCTCCAGTCGGTGAGGTGAGCGGGCTTCTCGTCGGTCTTGCCCTCCCACCACACGTCGCCGTCATCGGTCAGCGCGACGTTGGTGAAGATGTTGCCGCCGGCCTCGATGGCGCGCATCGCGGTCGGGTTGGTCGTGTAGCCGGTGCCCGGTGCCACGCCGAAGAGGCCGAACTCGGGGTTGACAGCGTAGAGCTGGCCGTCCTCGCCGAAGCGCATCCAGGCGATGTCGTCACCGAGGGTCTCGGCCTTCCAGCCGGGGATGGTCGGCTCGATCATGGCGAGGTTGGTCTTGCCGCAGGCCGAGGGGAACGCGGCGGCGATGTACTTGACCTCGCCCTCCGGGCTCGTCAGCTTGAGGATGAGCATGTGCTCGGCTAGCCAGCCCTCGTCGCGGGCGACCGCCGAGGCGATGCGCAGCGCGTAGCACTTCTTGCCGAGCAGCGCGTTGCCGCCGTAGCCGGAGCCGAAGGACCAGATGGAGCGCTCTTCGGGGAAGTGGGTGATGTACTTCGTGGAGCTGCAGGGCCAGGCGACATCGTCCTGACCCGGTTCGAGCGGGGCGCCGACCGAGTGGACGCACTCGACGAAGGAGGCGTTCTGGGCCTCGATCGCGTCGAGTGCGTACTTACCGGAGCGGGCCATGACGAGCATGGAGAGCACGACGTAGGGCGAATCGGTGACCTCGATGCCGAACATCGGCTGGTCCGCCTCGGCGTGGCCCATGACGAAGGGGATGACGTACATGGTGCGACCGCGCATTGCACCGTCGAAGAGACCATTCAGGGTCTCCTTCATCTCGGCGGGGGCGACCCAGTTGTTCAGCGCGCCGGCATCCTTCTCGTCTACCGAGCAGATGTAGGTGCGGTCTTCGACGCGGGCGACGTCCTCGGGATCGGAGGCGGCGTAGTATGAGTCCTTGGTGCCGGTGAGGCGCACGATGGTTCCCGCCGCGACCAGCTGGTCCGTGATGAGAGCCTTCTGCTCCTGCGAACCGTCGACCCAGACGATGTCATCGGGGGTGGTGAGGGTGGCGATCCGGCTGACGAACTCGAGCACCGACTCGTTGGCGGTCGGTGCGTTCTTCAGCTGGTCAGCGACGACGTCATGGTCGAGGACAGTCATGAGTGGTCTCCTGGTCAATCGGGGGTGCGGGGTTCCGCCGAGCGGTTGGTACATCTCCACCGTAGGACTCGGCGCCGCGCGAAAATCGCGGTTTCCGGTAACGCGAAGATGTGCATTGGGTCACAAGAAGGGCCCTGTTGACGTGAATGAAGCAATGATGTGACGTTTCTTTTCTTGTGTGTGACGCATTTTTGCTCAGTTTGAGATCCCCTGAAATCCGCGAATTCGCGCCACTTTCGCCGAGGTGGTTCCTCGTGGTCGAGGTGAATGTGGCGAAGCGCACTGGTGGCGAATTTGAGCTCGGGTGAACACCGTGTGTATAGTTGTTCGAGTTGCAGGGCGAGAGTCCGGTCGACATGCGCCACTAGCTCAACGGATAGAGCATCTGACTACGGATCAGAAGGTTGGGGGTTCGAATCCCTCGTGGCGCACCGCAGAGAAGTCCCTCACCAGGCAGTACACCCCGGTGGGGGACTTTTTCACTGTCACGGACCCGGAATCGAGGAGTGAACGCGGTGTCCGAGGATCTGGATGATGTCGACGGACGTGCGGCGACGACCCGGTTGGCGAGCGCGGTTCCCGAGGGCTATGAGGTCCCGGCTGATGTCCACGAGATCGCGGGTCCCGATCCCGTACCGATCTGGCTCAACCAGGCGGGTGGGCTGACGGTGAAGTTCGAGTCGGAGCCTCCGCCCGGCGCGTCCGCGATATCGTTCCCCGGAATGGGGTCCGCCGCGCCTCGTGTCCGATTTCTCAAGCGCAATCCGCTGCCGAACTCTGAAGATCTGGAGCTCGAAGCCAGGAAGCTCGAGTGGCTGCACGGCCGCCATCCGGCGCCGAAAGTCGTCGAGCATTTCCGCCGACGCACCGACGGCGGCGAGGTCGAATACCTCGTCACCGAGGCGTTGCCGGGAACCAACGCCGTCGACCCGAAGAATGCCGCCGAGGCGGGCCGGACGATCGTGGAGATCGCCGAGGGCCTGCGGGCGCTGCACAGCCTGCCCGTCGACGACTGCCCGTGGACGTGGTCGGTCGAGGAAAGACTCGGGCTCACCGTCGCCGAGGCGGGTGTGAGCGCCGGTCCGGCCTCGGAGGCGGCAGCGGGGCCCGAACGGGGACTCGGCCCGACACCCGAGATCGACCGCCTCGTCGTCTGTCACGGCGATCCGTGCGCCCCGAACACCCTCCTCGGCGAGGGCGGGAGGTTCCTTGGTCATGTCGACCTGCAGCGCCTCGGAGTTGCCGACAGGTGGGCAGACCTGGCCGTGGCCACGATGTCCTTCGGCTGGAACTATGCGAACTACGACGAATCGCTGTTCTGGGAGACCTACGGCGTGGAGCCCGATGCCGAGCGGATTCGGTACTACCGGGAGCTGTGGAACGCCGAGTAGCCTCGGTGATCCTGTGTGGGACCCGCACCACCTGCCGTTGAGGAGCCTCAGCCCCACATGCCGAGGACGTACATCCACGCGCCGCCGACGAGGCTCCAGATGAGGATGTTGACGACCGAGGCGAAGAACCCGACTCGGAACCACTCGGGAGTCGTGACGTAGCCGGAGCCGTAGATCACGCCCGCGGGTCCCGAGGCATAGTGCGAGAGTCCGCCGATGAGGTTGCCGATGAAGCCCAGGGCCAGTGCCGCGAAGAGCGGGGGCGCGCCTGTGGCGATCGCCGCTCCGAGGAACACGGAGTACATCGCAACGATCTGCGCGGTGTTGGAGGCGAAGAGGTAGTGGACGTAGAAGTAGACGAGGCTGAGGACGGCGAAGGCTGCGATCCACGGCATCCCGCCGACCAGGCCGGCGACCTCGTCGCCGATCCATCCGATCACGCCGAGCGTGTTGAGGCGGGTCGCCATGCCCACCAGCACGGAGAAGAAGATGAGCGTTGACCAGGCACCTCCATTGGCGGCCATGTCCTTCCAGGTCAGAACCTTGCTGACCAGCAGGATCGCAACGCCGACGAATGCCGCCGCAGTGGCATCGACGCCGATGCTGCTGCCGAGCACCCAGAGGATGAGCAGGAGGACGAAGGTCGCCAGCATGGTCCACTCGCCGCGACTCATGGGCCCGATCTCTTTCAGTTCCTCCCGTGCATGGGCCGGGGCATCGGGGGTCTTCGTCAGACCCGGCCGGTAGATCTTCGACATGAACCACGGCATGACGATCAGGGCGATGAGCCCGGGCCCGATTGCGGCGAGGGCCCAGGTGCCCCAGGAGATGTCGACCCCGGCGTCGGCGGCGAAGCCCACGGCCAGGGGGTTGCCGGCCATGGCGGTCACGAACATCGCCGAGGTGATGGTGTTGACCTGCACCCCGGTCAGCGAGAGATACGCGCCGAGTCTCTTCCTCGACTCGTCGCTGGACGGGTGCGAATCGTTGACCGTCGCCAGTGACTTGACGATGGGGTAGACGACGCCGCCGGCGCGTGCCGTGTTCGACGGTGTTGCGGGGGAGAGGACCAGATCGGTCAGCGCCATGCCGTAGGAGAGGCCGAGCGAGGACTTGCCCAGCAGCGAGACGAACAGCAGCGCGATGCGCCGACCCAGGCCGGTGAGCAGGAACCCGTCGGCGATGAAGAAGGCGGCCACGATCAGCCAGATGGTGGAGTTGCCGAAGCCCTGCAGCGCCTCGGTCTTGGTGTCCATGGTGCCGGTGATCATCGCTGCGGCCAGTCCGATCAGCGCGACCGAGGCCGTCGGCAGCGGCTGGAGGATCAGGCCGAGGATGGTCCCGGCGAAGATTCCGGCCATGTGCATCCCGCGCGGGTCGACGCCTGCGGGCGCCGGGATGAAGTAGATGATCAGGGTGAGTGCGAGGATCGCCGCGATCTTCCCTGCCATCGACAGGCGGGCGTGGGTGCGGGCGTGGCTGGCGGCGGCCGCTTCCAAGGCTCTTGTGTTGGACTGACTGGGCATGGGGCTTCCTTGATTCTCATTCGGGACGCGCCTGATGCCTTCTGCGTTCGCGTTGTGCCGGCGGCTTTCGCTGTCGGCGGCGACAGCGATGGCGTTCGGCGGGATCGGGACGGGCGATCAGCCCGGTTCTGCGCGATCCGCTATCACAATAGACCTGTGTGAGGCAGTGGAGGATGCCCGTGGTCGGAGTGAAATCTCACGTAGCGCGAAGAGCAGTCGAGTGGTAGCAGACCGGCGCTCGCGCGGGATGCACCCGCACGGGACGGGTGCACTCGCACGGGACCTGCGGCCGCCTCGGCGCTACCATGGTGCCGTGTCCTCACTCATCTGCGACGACGGCGTCTGCATCGATGTCACCCGCACCGGCGACCCCGCGGGGAGGCCGGTCGTGATGCTGGCCGGGTTCCGTGCCCCGGCGACCAGCTGGCTCTACCAGATCGGCCCACTCGCCGAGGCGGGGCTGAACGTCCATACGGTCGATCTGCGGGGACACGGTACGGCGGACAGGCCGAGGTCCGGGCTGACCATGGAACGCCGCGGACGGGATGTGGCCGCTGTCCTCGAGCAGCTCGACCTCCGCGACGTCCTCGTCGTCGGCGGCTCCATGGGCGGGAACACGATCTGGTCCTATCTCTCCCAGTTCGATGCCAAGCGACTCGCCGGCGTTGTCATCGTCGACCAGACTCCGAAGATGCTCAACACCGCCGATTGGGCGTACGGGTTCTACGGCTACGACGAGTCGAACATCGACACCTACTTCGCCGAGACCATCCCCGAAACCGGTCACGGCACGCCGGTGTGGAAGCGGGGCCGACGGATTCTGCGGCTGCTCAAGGCGATGAAAGGCATCGACCGCGAGATCAGCCGCGCGGAACTCGCCCTCCTCAACGATCATGCAAAGGCCGATTGGCGACCGGTCATCGCAGGCACCGATGTGCCGGTGCTCTTCGTCGCCGGCTCGGAGAGCGAATATTGGCCGGCCTCCCACGCCGCGGCTTCGGCCGCGCTCGCCCCGATCGGCTCCTCGGTCATCCTCGCCAAGGACGGCCACGCCGCGAACATCGAACAGCCCGCTGCGTTCAATGCGGCGCTCCTCGAGTTCGCGCGGGAGCTCTGAGGCCGAGGCCTGCTTGGCAGCGGCCGGCGCGCGAAGCCGGGGCCACGCTGTCATCGCGCGGCCAGTACGGCCTGCCGCTGCGCCTCGGACAGGTGTTTGATCGCTTCCCGGATCGTCACCCCTGAGGCCCTATGTGCTCGCGGGAGCAGCCAGTCGTAGACGAGCTCGGATCGCTTCTTGGATGTATCGCGGAGCACCCAGCCGATGGCCTTGCGGATGAAGAACTCCTTCTCCTCGAGCATCGCCTCGGCGAACCTCGCGAAACGTTGGAAGTCCCCGTGACCGCGACGCAGCGGGACGAGATGGGCGAGCAGTGCGGCGCGTCTGATCCAGAAATCCTCGTCGACTGCCCAGCGTTCGAGCACAGGTCCGAAGCCGGGACCGGTGTCGCTCAGCGGCCCGACGAGGTCGCAGGCGAGGGGATCGACGAGTGCCCAAGTCCGCGCCTGGCGCAGCAGAGCTTCGACGACCTCGGCATCCCCGGCGCCGAGGCGGTCCCGCGACTGGATGAGCACCATCGTGGCCGCGGTCCGCCGTTCGTGGACCGGGGCATTCGGCGGCTCGGACCAGAGCGTGGTCGCGAGCTCGACCACCTCATCATGACTGAGGCCGGCCCCGCGCAGTGCCGCGCGGACGATGCTGCGCGTGTCCGGCACGCTCACCCCGTAGTGGACGAGCTCGCTCTTGAGGTAGGACTTCTCTCTCTGCGCGCGTTCGGCGCTGCCACATTCGCGCAGCTCGCGGTCGATCGCCTCGGCGAGGGTCCGAGTTTCGGTGTGGTCGCTCGTCATGAACACGATGGTCCCACGTCTCCGCGGCGAAGAACGCGCTCCCTCGGCCTCGGGCCGGGATTGTTCGGCTGCCTCCGAGCAGATTCGACCCTGTTTCTGCTCGAGATCGTCCGAACAATCGCCTCATCCACGTCCCCGCAACGCAATCGGCCCGCCCACCCTCTTGGGTGAGCGGGCCGAGCGGGTCCGGCAGGAGCCGGAACGAGACTCAGTCCGTGCCGGCGTCGAAGGCCGAGGACAGGTTGGCGAGGTCGCTCGCCTCGTCGACATCGGCGCCCGAGTTCGCGATCTCCTCGGCGCCTCCGGCCTCGAGGGATCCGACGAGCTCCGAGGTCGGGCCCGAGACGATGCCCATGGCCGCGTACTGCTCGAGGCGGGCACGCGAATCGGCGATGTCGAGGTTGCGCATGGTCAGCTGGCCGATGCGGTCCTCAGGGCCGAATGCGGCGTCGCCGACGCGCTCCATCGACAGCTTCTCCGGATGGTAGGACAGGTTGGGTCCGGTGGTGTTGACGATCGTGTAGTCGTCACCGCGGCGCAGGCGCAGGGTGACCTCGCCGGTGATCGCCGAGGCGACCCACCGCTGCATGGACTCCCGGAGCATGAGCGACTGCGGGTCGAGCCAGCGTCCCTCGTACATCCGGCGGCCGAGGCGGCGGCCCTCCTCGTGGTAGAGCGCGATGGTGTCCTCGTTGTGGATGGCATTGAGGAGGCGCTCGTAGGTGATGTGCAACAGGGCCATGCCCGGAGCTTCGTAGATGCCGCGTGACTTGGCCTCGATGATGCGGTTCTCGATCTGGTCGGAGACGCCGAGTCCGTGACGTCCGCCGATCTCATTGGCCTTGAAGACCAAGGCAACGGGATCGTCGAATTTCTCGCCGTTGATCGAGACCGGGCGCCCGGCCTCGAACCCGACGGTGACCTCTTCGGTGGCGACCTCGACGTCGTCGCGCCACGCGGCCACGCCCATGATCGGTTCGACGATGTCGAGTCCGGCATCGAGGAACTCCAGGGTCTTCGCCTCATGCGTCGCGCCCCAGATGTTCGCGTCGGTCGAGTAGGCCTTCTCCGCGGAGTCGCGGTAGGGGTAGCCGTGCTCGACGAGCCATTCGCTCATCTCCTGACGGCCGCCGAGCTCCTCGACGAAGTCCGCATCGAGCCAGGGCTTGTAGATGCGCAGCTTCGGGTTGGCCATGAGGCCGTAGCGGTAGAAGCGCTCGATGTCGTTGCCTTTGTAGGTCGAGCCGTCGCCCCAGATGTCGACGCCGTCTTCCTTCATGGCGCGCACGAGCATCGTGCCGGTCACCGCCCGACCCAGCGGGGTGGTGTTGAAGTAGGTCTTGCCGCCGGAGCGGACGTTGAAGGCACCGCACTGCAGGGCCACGAAGCCCTCCTCGACGAGGAGGCGCTTGGCATCGACGAAGCGGGCGATCTCGGCCCCGTATTCCTTGGCGCGCTCGGTCACGGACTCGAGGTCGGGCTCGTCGTACTGCCCGATATCGGCCGTGTAGGTGCACGGCACCGCGCCCTTGTGACGCATCCACGCGACAGCGCAGGAGGTATCCAATCCGCCGGAGAAGGCGATTCCAACGTGCTCACCGACCGGGAGCGAAGACAGTACTTTCGACATGACACCAGCCTAACCGTCCACCGCCGCCCGTGTCGAATTGTTATGCATGACAATGTATTTTTATGTGAGATGGTCGGTGAGTCCCCCGCCGGGTGGGCGCGTTCCTGCCGGGTGACAGTGAGAACCCCGCCGAGGTGGCTGGGGCCTCACCGGAAGTCAGCGCCTCCCACGGGCCGACCGGATCGCCTCGGCGACGGCGATGGCGTCTCCTTCCGGGGCGGCCGACTTCCGATCCGGTCGTGCCGTGAAGAGGTAGATGAACCCGACGGCGAGGACGACGACGAGACCGATGAGGACGATCCAGTCGGTGAAGAACACTCTCGAGTCACCGGGCAGGGCGAGCAGGACCATGGCGAAGATCCCGTAGGCCAGCGCCGCGATGTTGACGACGATGCCCCAGCCGCGCAGGGACCACGGCCCGGCAGGCTTCCACCCCTTGATCCGTTGGCGCAGCGCTCCGGCGACGACCATCTGGAAGGCGAGGTAGATGCCGAGGATGGCGAACGAGGTGACCGCGACGAGGATCCCGTCGTTGAACCAGATGAGCACGCAGATCAGCGCCGGCGCGGTGCAGGCGACGATGAGGGCGTTGCGCGGAACCTTCGTGCCCTCGGTGACCTTCGACAGCCACCGGTGCCCGGGCATCATGCCGTCCCGGGCGAAGCTGAAGATCAGCCTCGACGCGGCGGCTTGGAGGCTGAGCACGCACGAGATGAAAGCGAGGATCGCGACGAGGAGGAAGATCTTCGCCCCGACCGCGCCGAGGCTGCCTTCTAGGATCGCGGGGATCGGATCGGCGACTTCACCGGCGACGATCTCCTCGAGATTCGGCGCGGCGAGGACGTAGCCGCCGAAGGAGAAGAGTGCGGAGACAGCACCGACGAGGATGGTCATGAGCATCGCCTTGGGAATGCCGCGGGCTGGATTCGAAACCTCCTCGGCGACGTCGCCGCAGGCTTCGAAGCCGTAGAAGAGGAAGAGTCCGGCCACCGCGGCACCCATGAATACGGGCAGATAACTGCCGTCCCCGGCCGTGCCCATCGAGTCGAAGAAGATCGCGAAGCTGTGCTTGCGTTCGAAGATGAGCAGGAACAGGCCGAGGCCGATGACGCCGATGAGCTCGGCGAACAGGCCGATGCGAGCGATGCGGGCGAGCCATTTCGTGCCGGAG
The DNA here is from genome assembly GCF_047300845.1 of Brevibacterium sp. GP-SGM9. Lineage (NCBI taxonomy): Bacteria > Bacillati > Actinomycetota > Actinomycetes > Micrococcales > Brevibacteriaceae > Brevibacterium > Brevibacterium sp. GP-SGM9. The sequence goes on from NZ_CP178563.1 coordinate 3,084,383, forward strand.
AAGTTGATCGCCAGGGCCAGGACGAGCAGCGCCAGGGTCAGGACGAGCGTGGTGTTCCGGGTGAGTTCGAGCCCGAGGAGGCTGGTGAGGAACCCGGAGCCGAACTCCGCCACCGAGGTGATGGTGACGATGAGCGCGCAGATGTAGACCCAGGCCGCCATCCACGCGTAGCGCTTGCTCCAGAGCCGGCGAGCCCAGGGATAGATGCCGCCGGCGATGGGGAACTGCGAGACGACCTCGCCGAAGACGAGGGCGACGAGCGCCTGACCGCAGGCGACGATGACGATCCACCAGATCGAGGGCGGGCCACCGGTCGACAGGGCCACGGCGAGCAGCGAATACACGCCGACGAGCGGGGACAGGTAGGTGAAGCCGAGCGCGAAGTTCGCCCAGGGGCTCATCGACCGTTCGAAGGAGTCGGAATAGCCGAGCACCGCGAGGTGGTCTCCGTCGGAGAGATGACCGCCGGGGCTGTTGCCGGTGACTGGGCTGCCGGGGCCGGGGTCTTCGGGTCGGCCTTCGGGGGAGTGGGGCAGCGGGGACTGTTCGGTCATGTCGGGTTCCTTCATTCGAATCGTCGTTGATTCTTCTCTGAGCACATCGTAAGCCCGGAGAACGCCGGGATCGGGGAACTCGCCGACCCGATCGTCGAGGTCTGGTCGGCGCCTCCGTCGGTCGCCGGAATCCACTCCCTGGGCGCCGGCGCAGAGATGTGAATGGTCCGCGCGGACGAGAGCGAAATCATCCCTGCGGCGGAGGTGCGCCGACCACAGGCGTCATAGCGTGGACTCATCAGCACGAATCGCGAGGAGGAATCGTGAGTACGAAAGCAGAAACCACCACCACCCCCGCCGAGGTGGGGGCTGAGCGCAACACTGAGATGTCAGTGAATTCGCCCGCCGAGGTGGGGTAGGCAGATACGCCGCAAGTCGATGCGAAGCGGCGACCCCTGGCGGTCGTGCCCTCGCGTGTGCCCTGGCTGCCCGTCGGCGTCTTCGTCGCGGTGGCCGTCGGGCTCGCGTGGCTCGTCTGTCTGCCGCTGTGGCTCTCGGGCGAGGGCCTGAGCAATCTGGCCCTCGTGCAGATCAGCGGCGGGGCCATGATGATCACTCCACTGGTGGCGACCATCGTCGCGCTCGTCATCCAGCGTGTGCGCGCCAAACGCGCCCACCGCACCGACACTGCTGGTGCCGACGCTGCCGCCGGGCGATCGCTGCCGAGCGTACCCCGCTATCTGGGCCTCTGGCCGCTGCGCCCCTTTGCTCGGGTCATCGGTGTGACGCTCGGTGCGGTGCTCGGCATCTATGTGATCGTCGTGGCAGGCTATTTCCTCAGCGCGGCCTTCGGGTGGGTGCAGCTCGACCTGACCGGCCTGTCCGGCTTCAAGGCGCAGTTGGCCACCATTCCGGGCCTGGACACACTCCCGCTGATCGCCTCCCTGCTCATCTATCTGGCCCTCATCGTCATCCAGACCGTGGTCACCGCGTTCCTCGCATTCGGTGAGGAGATCGGTTGGAGGGGCTGGCTGCTGACCAGCTTGCGCCCCCTGGGCACTTGGCCGGCACTGCTCATCGTCGGAGTCATCTGGGGCCTGTGGCACGCACCGCTGATTCTGCTCGGCTACAACTTCTCCCGGCCTGACATCACTGGGCTGGCGTTCATGATCGGCGGCTGCATGATGCTCGGCATCCTCTTCGGCTGGCTGCGCCTGCGCACCGGCTCGGTGTGGCCCGCAGTCTTCGCCCACGCGGGACTCAACGCCTCGTCCGGTCTGCTGCTCGCCCTGTTCTTCGACGCAGCTGCTCCGATGCCCGATATGGCGCTGGTCGCCACCCTCGGAGTGGCCGGCTGGATCGTCTCGGCCATCGTCATCGGTCTGCTCCTCGCGACCGGCCAGTTCCGCCGACAGCCGGATCTCGACATCAAGGTCAAGCCCGCTCGACTCAACCCGTCTGAGCCTGAGCCGGTGCCTGAGCGTGCCGACGCCTGAGGAGGAAGCGCCAGTCAGTCGACTGACAGATGCCGGGGCCGCCTTTGAGGCTCGGCCCCGGCATCCGTTAGGCTCAGAATCCACCTTCAGAAGGAGAACTTCATGGCATTCGGACCATCGCTGCTGCAGACGGCAGGACGCATCCTCACCGCTCCCATCTTCATCACCGGAGGTTACTCCGCGCTGAAGGACCCGGCCGGCAAGGCACAGATGGCCGAGTCGACGCTCGAGACCATGCGCGACTACGTTCCCGGACTGCCCGATGACAACGAACTCCTCGTGCGCATCAACGGCGGCGTCCAGGTCCTCGCCGGCACCACCCTCCTGCTCGGGATCAAACCGCGTCTCTCGGCCCTCGCGCTCGCCGGATCCCTCATCCCGACCACCGTGGCCGGACACTCCTTCTGGGAGATGGAGGGCGGAGACGCCAAGGCCCACCAGACCCAGTTCTCGAAGAACCTCGCGGCCCTCGGCGGTCTGCTGCTGGTCGCCGGTGCCGCTCCGAGCAAGCGGGCCATCCAGAAGGCCGCCGACAAGGCTGCCAAGAAAGCTGAGAAGAAGGCCCTCAAGCAGGCCTGAACCCGAGGGAACTCTCTCGCGGGCGTTCCCCGCAGGCCCCGATCTGAGTATGCTCGAAGCATGGTCAGGGCACTTCTCATCGTCGACGTCCAGAACGACTTCACCGAGGGCGGCGCACTCGGCGTGGCCGGTGGGGACCGGGTGGCCGAGCAGGTCACCCGCCATCTCGCCGATCACGCGGCCGAGTACGCCGCCATCGTCGCCTCCCGTGACTGGCACGAACCCGACAGCGACAACGGCGGCCACTTCAGCGACGCCCCAGATTTCGTCGACACCTGGCCCGTGCACTGCGTCGCCGGGACCACCGGAGCCGAGTACGACCCGCTGCTGACCACCGGCCCCATCACCCGCCACGTGGCCAAAGGCCAAGGCCGCCCCGACTACTCGGCCTTCCAAGGGACCACGGAGACGGGGGAGCACCTCGGCGATCTCCTCCGCAGGCTCACCATCAACGAGGTGGACGTCGTCGGCATCGCCACCGATCACTGCGTGCGCGCCACGGTCCTCGACGCCCTCGACGCGGGACTGGACGTGACCGTGCTCAGCGAACTCATCGCCGGAGTCGGTCCGGACTCGAGCGCTGCGGCACTGACCGAGATGGAAGCGGCGGGCGCGACCATTCGCTGAGCGGCGGATTGTCCGCGTGGCCGAACCAGCAGCATCGTTCCTGTTCAGGGCCGTTTCCCAATCGAAAGTTGCAGACGGAATCCGAACTCCTAGGCGATGTGGTCGAAGCGGTGAATTGATGAGATTGAAGCATGAACAAACTCATCGCCACCACCGCACAGTCCCTTGTGTCGAAGCGCGGCTCGTGGCTCGTCCTCGGCGGGGTCGTCGTCCTCGTCGCCCTCCTGTTCGGACTCCTGTCCGGAGCCGGTGAGGACCGAGCCAATGAGAGTGCTCCGGCCGATTCCGAATCGACCCAGGTCGACGACCTCCTGCAGAAGTTCCCCGAGGCCGACCAGCAGTCCGTCATGGTCGTCGCCTCCCGCGACGGCGGCCACGCGCTGAGCCAGGACGACCAGGCAGAGCTGAAGACGCTCGGCGGCAACCTCGGCGACCACGCCGCAGACACCGCCGACGCAGCCGACAATCCAGAAGTCTCCGGCCCGATCATGAGCGATGACGGCCGGGCCGCGCTCCTCATGGTGCCGATCACCGTCGGCCTCAACAACGCCGACACCGCCGATACCGTCGACGAGCTGCGCACTACCATCGCCGATCACCCCGTAGCCTCCCAGCTCACGGATTCTGGGATGTCGCTGCAGGTCACCGGCGGTCCCGCGATCGGCGCGGACATCGCCTCGGCGTTCAACGGCGCCGACTTCACGCTGCTCATCGTCACCGTCGTCATTGTTGCGCTGCTGCTCATCATCACCTACCGCTCGCCGATCCTGTGGCTGCTGCCGCTCATCGTCATCGGCACCGCCGACGGCCTCGCCTCGACCGTGACCGCGGCGATCGGCGACGCCCTCGACCTGCAGTTCGACGCGGGCATCATCAGCGTCCTCGTCTTCGGCGCCGGCGCGAACTATGCGCTGCTCTTCATCTCCCGGTACCGGGAGGAGCTCGGCCGCGAGACCGACCACCGCCGCGCCCTCGGCTCGGCCTGGAGACACACGGCGTCGACGATCCTCGCCTCCAACCTCACCGTCGTCCTGTCCCTGCTCAGCCTCGTCTTCGCCGTCATCCCCGGCACCCGTGGCCTGGGCATCACCGCCGCCGCCGGCCTCATCATCGCCGCGGCCGCCGTGCTCATCGCCCTGCCCCCGGTGCTCGCGATCTGCGGCAAGGGCGTGTTCTGGCCCTTCGTCCCGAAGGTCGATAACGGCGCCGAGGCAGCCGCGGAGTCGACGACCGCTAAGCCCTCCGTCTGGCGGAGGATCGCCACTTCAGTGGTCAAGCGTCCGGTCATCCACCTCGGCGCTGGGGTCGTCATCCTCGGTGTCATGGCCGTCGGTCTCATCGGCACCTCTGTCGGTCTCGACCAGTCGGAGAAGTTCCGCGTGCAGTCGGAATCCGCACAGGGCCTCGACGTCCTGTCCGAGCACTTCCCACCCGGCGAATCCCAGCCGATCTGGGTGACCGCGGACTCGGAGAACGCCACAGAGGTCACGGACTTGGTGTCCGACATCGACGGTGTCGTCCGTGCCACCCCCACGGATGAGACCACCGTGGGAGGCACGCAGATCACGAAGATCATGGTCACCGGCGAATTTGCGCCGGACAGCCCGGCCGGACTCGACCTCGTCGAGGACATCCGCACGGACGTCCACGCCATCGACGGTGCGGATGCGCAGGTCGGAGGGGCTGCCGCAACCGAACTCGACGCCCGTGACGGCAATGCGCAGGACTTCCTGACGATCGCGCCGCTGGTGCTGGTGATCAGCTTCGTCATCCTGCTGGCCATCCTCCGCGCCCCGTTCGTGGCGATCACCCTGCTCGGCGTCAACGTGGTCTCCTCGGCCGCGGCGATCGGTCTGGGCGCGTTCCTGTCGCGGTCGATCTTCGGCCAGGCCGCCCTCGACGCACAGGTGCCGATACTGGCGTTCCTGTTCCTCGTCGCACTCGGCATCGACTACTCGATCTTCCTCTCGCACCGAGCGAAGAAGGAATCGGTCGCCCACGGCGCCCGACAGGGCATGATCGAGGCCGTCGCCCACACCGGCGGAGTCATCACCAGCGCCGGCATCGTGCTGGCCGGAGTCTTCGCGGCCCTCGGCATGCTGCCGCTCATGGTGCTCGGCCAGCTCGGGCTCATCGTCGGCGTCGGCGTCCTCGTCGACACGGTCCTCGTGCGCACCGTCATCGTCCCGGCGATCATCGCCCTCGTCGGCAACCGGATGTGGTGGCCGAACAAGGCGATCACCCGGTTCCGTCCCGGAGCAGGCGACACCGCCGAGGCGACCGATGACGAAGGAGCGGACGGAATCGATGACTCGGCGGACGCTGCCCAGGCTGGGACCGCCTCGGCGGGTCACCGGATCCTCACCGAGGTGGGAGGACGCCACGGTCGACACTGATCGCGGCTCGCCTGATGACGGGGCCCGGTCACCGAAGCACATCGGTGACCGGGCCCCGTTGCCCCTGCCCGGCACCGCCTCGGCGCGCCCGATGACTGCAGATAGGGTGGGGAGGAGACGAACGAACGCCGGAGGAGGAGCGAACGTGGCCGCACGCGGATGGACGACGCGGACGATGGAGATCGGGCAGCACGCGATCGCCCTCGTCCTCACCGCGATCTCCACCTTCCGCGCCATCGACGGCGGCGCTGCCTGGTTGGCAGCGATCGCCGTGGCCGTGGTCTTCCTCGCCTGGTACACGCTCGGCGCGGTCCGAGCGGCGCGCAGTGCGGAGATTGCGCTCGAGAAGTGGTGGCTGATCGTCCTCGCCGCGGTGTGGCTGTGCTCCCTGCTCATCTCCGCGGAGTTCATCTGGGTCGCCTTCCTCCTGTGGCTGCTCGCCGGGCACCTGTTCTCGCTGCGCGTGGCCGTCGTATTCACCGCCCTGACCTACATCGCCACCGTCGTCGCGCCGCTCGCGCACTACGGTTCGGTGGCCACGGCCGGGCTGATCGGCTCGCTCATCGGCGCCGTCTTCGCGCTCGGTCTCTCGCGCGGATACATCCAGCTTCTGCGCGAGGGGCGCCGCCGCGAGGAGCTGCTGAACTCCCTCGAGGTCGCTCACCAGAATCTCCTCGACCTCCAGGATGAGCTCGCCCTGACGCAGCGGCACGCCGGCGAGATCCAGGAGCGAACGCGGGTCTCCCGCGACATCCACGACACCATCGCCCAGGAGATCTCCTCGATCCGGCTCATCGCCCATGCCGAGGTGGAGCGGACCTCCGATGAGCGGTCGAAGGAGGTGCTCGCCCAGGTCGAGGACCTCGCCGCGCAGAGTTCGCGTGACGTGCGCCGGATCATCGCCGCGCTCGCCCCCACCGAGCTCGAGGACGGGGCGCTGACCGCGGCCATCCGCAGGCTGCTGACGCGGCTGGAGGCCGACACCGACATCCGCGGGCAGGTTGAGGTCGATGAGACCCTGCCGTCCCTGCCCGCCGAGGTTGAGGTGGCGCTGCTGCGGACAGCGCAGTCCGCGCTCGCCAACGTCCGCCAGCATTCCCAGGCCTCCCGGGTGATGGTCAGCCTCATAGACCTCGACGGGTCGATCCGGATGGACATCGTCGACGACGGCATCGGCATGGCCGATCCCGAGACCCGGCAGCGGGGCAAGGACTCGGGCTTCGGCCTCGACTTCATCGGCTCGCGGATGCGCGAACTCGGCGGCGAACTCGTCATCGAAACGAATCCGGGGACGGGTTTCGCGATCTCGGCGACTCTGCCCGACCTGGCCATCCCGTCCGGACGAACGACCCTCACGCAGGACCGCCTCGGCGCAGTTGCTGCACCCACCGACGATGCCCGCGGTGATAACACCCTCGCCGATGATCCACAGGAGGACGAAACATGAGCATTCGCGTGATTCTCGTCGATGACCACCCGGTGGTGCGCGCCGGTCTGCGGTCGGTCATCGACGCCCCGGACCATATCACCGTCATCGGCGAGGCCGGCAGCGGCGAGGAGGCGCTGAGTCTGGTCGAGCAGCTCGCTCCCGATGTCGTCATGTGCGACCTGCGGTTGGGCGAGGGCATCGACGGCATCGAGGTGACGAAGCGGCTGCGCGCACTGGCCGAACCGCCGGCCGTGCTCATCCTCACCACCTTCGACAACGACTCCGAGATCGTCGCGGCCCTCAACGCCGGGGCCGCCGGGTACCTGCTCAAAGACATCGACCCCGGTGACATCTCCACGGCGATCGAACGAGCCGCGGAGGGAGGGACCTACCTGCCGCCCGAGATCTCGACGAAGGTGATCACGGCGATGCGCAATCCGGCGCCGAAGCTGACCCGGCGGGAACGGGAGGTCATCAAACTGCTGGCCACGGGGTCCTCGAACGCACAGATCGCCCAGGAGCTCTTCGTCACCGAGGCGACAGTGAAGAGCCACCTCGTCAACGTCTTCACGAAGCTCGGCGTGGACTCTCGTGCCCGCGCCATCCGCGTCGCTGAGGACCAGGGGCTGGTTTAGCGGCGGGGCCGACTTCGCCTCAATCTCGCCGAAACGCGCACGCCGTGTCGAGATGCGTCGGCGTGCATGCGCGTCTCGACGCTGAAGGCGTTCAGCGGTGTCGGGCTCGTCCGTCAACTACGCCTATCATCAGGGTATGAACCGAAGAATCCTCTCATGAAGCGGCTGGGCGCGATGGTCATCGCTGTCGGGCTGTTGGTACTCAGTGGGTGCAATTCGAGCTCCGAAGAGCCGGCGGCAACACCCTCACCGACAACGACTCCGACCCTGGCGAAGCCGGTCGAACTCGACTATCTCGCGTCGGTCCTCGTCGACGATGGCGTCGGGCGGGCACTCGTCTCCGACTGGACGGGGCAGAAGGTGCGGGTCATAGACTCCACCGGCGATGAACTGTGGAGCGCCGATGCCTTTATCAATGATGAAGGCGGCGGAACCGAAGCATATTCGGCCGGTGACACGGTGATCGTCCATGACTATTCCGGAACGACCACTGCCTATTCGTGGTCGGACGGCAGCGAGGTATGGTCGTTCGAGATTCCGGACTCACCGAGCAACTGCCACCTCGGGGAGGGATTCGCATCACAGACCACGGGAACGAGTCCCATCCTCGGCGACGATGACCTCATCATTCTCAGCTATTCCGGAATGCTCGAGGACGAGGGATGTGACCCCACTTCGGAGGCGGGCAATGCGATGGTGTTCGCGCTCGACCCGGCAACCGGCAAAGAAGCCTGGCCCGGATTGTCGATCGGGACCGATGGAGAGACCTTCGGCGGCACCGCGCTGCACATCTCCCCGGATCGGATGACCGGTGTGCTGTCGTGGCAGGAGGGGAGCGACTCCGTGGTCAGCCGCATTTCGTTGGAGGACGGCAGACACACCAGTGTGCCGATCACCAAGGCACGAGCGATCGATGATACTGGGGTGGACCATTACGATGTCTATCCGACGACCGAGCCTGCGGCGCTGCTCTATCTCTACGTTTCCGAGGACCCGGATGACCCAATGAGCTCCGCTGTGTCCAGGATCGCGAAGCTGTCCATGCCGGAGGGGCTCGAGGTTTCGGACGCGGCGACATTGACTCCGATCGATGAACCTGGGGAAGTGTCGCTCGAGGACACCTTCGATCCGGTGTGCGCATCGGAACTCCAGTTCACCTCCGCTGGCAAACCAGCGTGCCTGCAAGCGCAGCTGTTCGCTTCGGCCGTGAAGTATCAGGGATCGAATGGATCACCCAATGGGTGGTTCGCCGATGCGCCCGAAACCGCGGTGGATTCGTTCGGTTTCCCCGGCGGGCCGCAGTCCGTTCCCGTCGATGCCGGAGATCGCGCGCTGCTCATCGTCCCGGGCGTCGACTCGGCGGTCATGGCTCTCGACGCAGCTACCGGTGAGACCGTGTGGACGGCAGGTAGGCCGGCAGCGAGCCCACCGGAGAGCGGTATGTCACCGACATGGGGCGGCCAAGGAGCGCTTCCGGACCTCGGCCTGGTCGGAGTCACCGACAGCAAGAAGACGATCTTCTTCGAAGCAGACACGGGGAAGCTCGTCGACGAGCACAAAGCAGGGGACTACGCCCAGCTCAGTTCGGGACACCGCTTCCTCGTTGTCGCCGATGAAGAGACGAGCACGATGTGGGCGGTCGTCGACGCTTGACCGACCGCGCCGAGGACCAGGGGCTGGTGTAGCGGCGGGGTGCAGTCGGGACGGGGTTGCACCACCCCGATGTCGCTCAGTTCCGGTGGTTCCCGATGAGGCGGTCGACGGTCGCGCATATAGGCCAGAACTGGGAGTCGGGCAGCGGGGTTCCGTTCAGAGATGCCTCGAAGAACGTGAGGTGGGTCAGCCAACCGGTGGCGTACGACTCGATGAGCGGACCAAGACCGAAATGCTCGAGGGTCAGGACTGTGGCATTCTCTGCGGCGACTTCGACATCCTCGGTCTGCTCTGTCGGGTCGGCGGCCGACAGCGACAGCGAGATGCGGCTTGATGGCTCATCGGGAAACGTCCACGACAGTGCCGATTCGAACTCGCTGACAGACAGGACCTCGCTCCGGCAGAGGTAGTCATCGGCATGGTCGATGATGATCTCCCCGCCGATCCGGGTATCGAAGACCAGCGGCCGTCCGAGCCATTCCCTCAGAGTCTCGGGATTCTGCAGATGACTCCAGACAGTCTCACGGGGATGCGGCAGCTCCCAACTGACTGTGAGGGCATCATCGGGGAGATTGACGTCGAGTCTGCGCAGCGGCATTGCTGACCACACCTTGTCGTTCGAACGGTGAGTGGAACATGCGGCCGGGACCGCGTGGCCTCGGCTGCACTCAGTCTATTGGCGAACGGGGCGATGTGGTCCGATGTGCCGGAACTGACCGAACGGCTGGAGGTAATGTGAATAACTGATAGGTAACCGTGTGCTGCAACGGCCCTGGTGACAGAGTCGTCCATCGGCCGATCTGCACCGAGTTCGGCCCAGATGAGCCCGACCGAACTACTCCGGTTCACCTCCTGCAGGTAGTCTTTTGCGTGCAGATCACAACAGGCGGAGGCGATATGACGGGTGCGGACGAGGCGATTCCCCCACACCCAGATACGCCGCCGACCAAACGTATCGGGGCGCTGTCGGGCAACACCAAGGGCATCACGACCGCAGCCGAGACCACCGACGACGCGCACGCGGAATCCGTGCCGCCCACTGAGACCCCACCGCCGCTTCCGCACGTCGGGGAACTCACCTCGGCGAGCGAAGACGCCATCGTCGATCCCTCCGAAGCGATCCTCGAACACATCGATCTCGACTCCTGGAAATGGCCGGAGTACTTCGCCTTTGCCCTGACGCGCATGGAGGAGATCTTCCCTATCGGCGGCATCCCGCGCGGCATCGGACCCGTGCGCGAATTCGTCACCGAAGACAACGACTTCCGGCCCCTGCCCATCGACCGAGAGAAGTGGGCCGGTGCGGATGAGTCCTGGACGACCGTCGGCGACGTCCTCGCCGACACCTTCACCGACGCCTGGCTCGTCACCCGCAACGGGGTCGCCCTCGCCGAGGAATATGCCTGGCCGATGAAGCCCGCCCGTCAGCACATGCTGTTCTCGGTGAGCAAATCCATCGTCTCCACGGTCATCGGCGCGCTCGCCGACGCGGGCCGACTGAGCCCGGACGACCTCGTCACCACCCACGTGCCCGCCCTGGCCGAGAGCGGCTACGCGGGTGCGAGCATCCGCGACCTGCTCGACATGCGCTCGGGCATCAAGTTCTCGGAGGAGTACCTCGAGAAGGGCTCCGAGATCCGAGCCCTGTTCGAAGCCGTCGATTTCGCGCCCCGGACCCCAGCCTCGGCGAACGGGATCAAGAGCTTCCTGACAAGTCTGAAGAGCGACCGCGAACACGGCTCCGCCTTCGTCTACCGCAGCTGCGAGACCGACGTGCTCGCCTGGATCGCCGAGGCAGTCACGGGCCAGCCCTTCTCGGTCGTGACCAGCGAATACGTGTGGTCGAAGATCGGCGCCGCCCACGCCGCCCAAGTCTGTCAGGACCGCTGGGGCGGCTCCATCGCCGATGGTGCGATCAGCACCACCCTGCGCGATCTGGCCCGCTTCGGCGAAATGATCGCCCGCGGCGGCACCACCGTCGACGGCGAACGGGTGCTCTCCGCCGCCTGGATCGATGACATCTTCACCGGGGCCGCCGACTCCGCCCAGGTCTTCGCCGCCTCGCCCTCGGGACGCTCGTACCCGGGAGGCATGTACCGCAGCCAGTTCTGGCTGGCCTCGGCCAGCCGCGACGTCGCCATTGGAATCGGCATCCACGGCCAGATGCTCTACATCGACCGCGCCGCCCAGACCGTCGGTGTCAAGCTCTCGAGCGATCCGGAACCGGTCAGCCTCGCTCAGCAGCACGGCACCCTGGCCATCTTCGAAGCCATCGCCGAGGCGGTTCCCGTGACCGCGAATACGCCCAGTTCCGGTGCAGGGTCCGGTGCTGGTTCGGCCTCCCCGGCGGTCGTGCCCTCGGCTGCGCCGCAGGGACCGAGCATCGGCACCCCCGAGACCGCCGAGGCCGAAGATCGTGCGGCCGCGGGCGCACAGGCGGAAGGGGCACCCGAAGCGGGCGTCCTCGCAGACGGTCTGCCGGTCACGGCCCTGCCCGCCGAGCCGATCCAAGCAGCCGGACCGCAGACCGCCGGCCCGCAAGCCGCAGCGGCGCCGAACCTCGGCGGAGCGCCGCTGATCGCGCAGAACACCCTCTACTGACGCGCGCCATATGAAGCCGACCCGCCCATCGACGCTCCTGGGGGAGTAGCGTGGCGATCGGAATGACACCGATCACACCACAGGAGGCACCACGATGACCGACTTCTTCGACCGCGAGACCGACAGCAAGTACGACAATGCCTACAAGGAGACCACTCCGGACATCCTCAAGGCCTTCGGCGAGTTCAACAATGCAGTCTTCGCCGAGGACGGGCGCGAGATTCCGCTCAAGTACCGTGAGCTCATCGCCTACGCCGTCGGCCTGACCACGCAGTGCGCCTACTGCATCGACGCCCACGCCAATGCCGCCGTCAAGGCCGGCGCCAGCGAGGCGGAACTGGCCGAGACCGCATGGACCGCCTCGGCGATCCGGGCCGGCGGGGCCTTCGCCCACGGTCGACTCGGCTTCAAGCTCACCGGGGCCCACGAGCACTGAGGCTCCACGGGGATCGCCACCGGCCTGCCACGTACGGCAGCGCGCCTGCAGTTGCCTAAACTGAGAGGCGATCATGAGTAACGTATCCCGACCATCACGCAGGACGCCCCGATCCAACCCGCACGACATCATCGTGCTGGCCCTGGACGGGGTGTCCGCGATGGACCTCGGAGTCCCCGTCCAGGTCTTCGGCACCGAGTCCAACGCCTCACCGGTGAGGTCCGTGGCCGGCCCTGACTCTGCGGCGACCGCGGCCGGCCCGGACGCCCTGGCCACCGGCGGGGGAGTCCTCCCCGGCGGGACCTGGCCCTATACAGTCGAGGTCTGCGGCGCCCAACCCGGCCGGGTGGCCGGGGCCGATGGCCTGTCCTATCACGTCGACGCCGGACTCGAGGCCCTCGAGCGCGCCGATACGATCATCATCCCGGGGGCCACCTCGGTGGTCGAGGAGGAGCCCTCTGCCGCCGTCGTCGGCGCACTGCTGGCCGCCTTCGAACGCGGAGCGAGGATCGCCGCGATCTCGACCGGCACCTTCGCCCTCGCCCGCACCGGCCTCCTCACCGGTCGGCGTGCCACCACCCACTGGTCGACGGCGAAGGAGCTGACCCGTCGCTATCCCGGGATCACCGTCGACGAGAACGTCCTCTTCATCGACGAAGGGCAGCTGCTGACCTCGGCCGGAGCCGCCTCGGCGATCGACCTCTGCCTCCACCTCATCCGCAGCGACCACGGGGTCGGCCTGTCCAACCAGGTCGCCCGGCGCCTCGTCGCCGCGGCCTACCGCAGCGCCGGACAGGCGCAGTACGTCCCGCGCTCCGTGCCCGACCCGCTGGGCGACGTCTTCGCCGATACCCGGGAATGGGCCCTGCAGCACATCGGCGAGGAACTCACCCTCTCCGACCTCGCCGCCAACGCCGGGGTGTCCGTGCGGACCTTCTCCCGCCGCTTCGTCGAGGACACCGGCTACACCCCGATGCAGTGGGTTCTCCGCGCCCGCGTCGACCTGGCCCGGGAGCTGCTGGAGAACAGCGACCTCGGCATCGAACAGATCGCTGACCAGGTCGGACTCGGCACCGGAGCGAATCTGCGGATGCACTTCCAGCGGATCCTCTCGACCTCACCGAACGAATACAGGCACAGCTTCTCGGGCTGAATCGCGAGTCGATCGGGAACCTGCCAGCGGGTGGCCGGAAAGTTGCGGTATCTGGCAATAAGTCTGGCGAGAACCTTGCGCAGAATGTCTCTCTGGCCACTGTTGCCGATTGCCCGAACGGCAGATGATGGACATGTACTCACAAACAGCTCGTTCACCAAGGAGTGACATTGACTCGCATCGCCATCAATGGTTTCGGTCGTATCGGACGCAGCACCCTGCGCGCTCTGACCCAGCGTGAGAGCGACCTCGAAGTGGTCGCCATCAATGACCTCGGTCCCATCGACCAGCTGGCCCGCCTGCTCACCTTCGACACCACGCTTGGCCGCTTCGGCTACCCCGTCGAGGTCGGCGAGGATGAGATCGTTGTCGACGGCAAGCCGATCAAGATCTTCGCCGAGAAGGATCCGGCCAAGCTGCCCTGGGGCGACCTCGACATCGACATCGTCCTCGAGTCCACCGGCATCTTCACCAAGGCCGACAAGGCCCGCGCCCACCTGACCGCCGGCGCCAAGAAGGTCCTCGTCTCCGCTCCTTCGAAGGGTGCCGACGTCACCTTGGCCTACGGCGTCAACACCGAGGCGTACAAGCCCGAGCACACGATCATCTCGAACGCCTCGTGCACGACCAACGCACTGGCCCCGCTGGCGAAGGTCCTCGATGACCTGGCCGGTATCGAGCAGGGCTTCATGACCACGGTCCACGCCTACACGGGAGACCAGAACCTCCAGGACGGCCCGCACAAGGACCCGCGGCGTGCCAGGGCCGCGGCCGCGAACATCATCCCGACCTCGACGGGAGCGGCAAAGGCGATCGGCCTCGTGCTCCCGCAGCTCGACGGCAAGCTCAGCGGTGACGCGATCCGCGTCCCCGTTCCCGTCGGCTCGATCGTCGAGATCAACGCGAGCGTCTCACGAGAGGTCACCCGCGACGAGGTGCTCGAGGCCTACCGGAACGCCGCCGAAGGCGAACTCAAGGGCATCCTCGTCTACGAGACCGAACCCGTTGTCTCCAGCGACATCGCCGGCCAGGAGGCTTCATCGATCTTCGATGCCGCTCTGACCCGGGTCGAGGGCAAGCACATCAAGGTCGTGGCCTGGTACGACAACGAGTGGGGCTTCTCGAACCGCGTCGTCGACAACCTCGAACTCATCGGTCAGAGCTGAATCTGAGGCGCTGACACAGAAGCGGCCTCGACCATGCGAAGTGCATGGTCGAGGCCGCTGTCGTGTCTGGGCTGCCCTGTCCGGTCATCCATCTGGGCGCCCTGTCCGGTCAGTCCTGTCGGTGCCCTGTTCGTTCAGCCCTCGTGGGAGCGCGCTCAGACGTCGTCGTCACCGGGGAGACCGCCTTCGTCCTCCCACCGCTCGATGGCCCGGACCTTGGCCCGGTTGAACTTCAGCCTCACCCCGTAGCCGCCCGTGTCATCATCGCGGACGAATCTGGCACCGTAGCCTTCGAGGGCTTCGAACAGTCTGGATTCCTGCTGCTCGGTGAGGTCCTCGCGTCCCTTCTCGAAGCTCTTCAGCTCAGTCTTGTCGATCTGGGCCTTGAACGCCACGTCCTTCGCCGATACGCGTACCAGTGCCCTGGCTGCGCGAGCGAGTGGGCCGTCAATGATCTCATCGTCTCTCATGCCTCTAACCATGCCAGAGCGCATCATGCCTGCCAAGGCAGGGTGTCCGTGGTCGAGCGGCGGGCTGGCTCCAGTGGCTGACGACGGAAGAATTATGCATCGTTCTATTCATAGCCGATCATCTAGTGTCAGTGCTGGCGGCTAGTGTCTTCCTCAGTCTCCGACAACGCGGTCGGGGCAGGAGCGCCGCCGCAGGCGACGCATGATGAAAGGTCAGAACAATGGAGATCGTGACCACCAGCATCGCCCGTCTGGCGCGGCGCTGCGAAGAGTTCCTCGATGACGACGGACGGCCCCTGACAATCGGCTATCCGACGAGCCTCGCCCTGTGCATCCTCGATGCGATCTATGCGACGGGGTCCCATCCGACGGCGGTGGGCAACGTCGTCGACAGATACATCGCCCAGCACGGGACCGACGACGGCGCCAAGTCCCTGCGCTATTCGATCGCGGCCACGGGAGGACCGGTGGTGTGGGCGGAGCTCGTCGTCTGCAATCTCAAGCCGGCCAGCACTCAGCCCGGCGCGGTGCTCAAGGCAGAGGTCGTCGACCGCGCCACCCGGGTGATGGCCGATCATGGGATCGACACCGTCGACGATCTGCTCGGCGCAGTCGGAGACGATCCCTTCACCTGTGAGCTCTCGCGAAGCTGGCTGGCTCTGCCCAGCCAGAGTTCGGGCATCTCCTGGATGCATCTGCTCATGTTGGCCGGTTCGCGACATTTCGAAGTCGACTTCAGGGTGGCCTGCTATGTCGCCGAACTGGCCGAGACAGACGTCGATCTCACCGTCGACTATGTGCTCGAGCAGATCGATGCGGCGGCGCAGTGCCTCGGTGTCGAGGCCGAGGTGATCGAGCGGATCGTCTGGCAGGTATCGCACCGTCGGATCCTCTCGGCTCCCGATACCAGCGACTTCTTCGCCGAGGTCGGGCCGGGCTTCGGAGACGAGATGGCAGCTCCGGCATGGGGAGGTCTCACCGAGACTCGGGAGATCACGAGGGCGGCGCCGTTCTGAGACCGGCGGTGGTCCTTGCGCCGAGGCGAATGCCAGTGGCGGCCGGAGCCCCGACGTCGAGAAGTCGGCGGGCTCAGCGACCCTCGTTGCGCCGGTGCTGTGCTGCCAGCCGCACCGGCGCGTTCGGCGCTCCGTAGCCCTGGTAGTCGGTGCGGCGTTCGACCATCTCGAAGAAGATCGAGCCGATCGTCGAGGTGTAGAAGTGGAGGAACTCGCCGTCCTCGTCACGGTCGTAGAGAATGTGGTTCTCACGCAGACGATCGAGCAGATCGGGCTCGAGGTCGAACCGGGCATCGAGATCTTCGTAGTAGTTCTCCGGGACGGGCAGGAAGTCGAGGCCACGGGCGACCGCTGTCGCGGCCGCCGTGAAGATGTCGTCACACGCGATCGCGACATGCTCCGGATAACCGCCGGCTCCATTCGATTCCGCGGTGCGCGGGGCCAGGTTGAGCGGCATCCTGATGGTCCCGTCGGAACTGGCCATCACCTGTGAGCGGACGAGGCCCGAGGGGCTCGGGACATCATTCGACGGCAGCGCGCGCAGGGCGAGGAGCGAAGTGTAGAAGAGCACCGCTTCGTCATAGTGGTGTGCGGGCTGTGCAAGATTGACGTGGTCGATCGCCGACTGCCGGTCGTCCGGGACGTTGCCGAACTCGCCGGTCCACGACGGGTCGACGCCGTTGCCGTTGCTGAAGAAGACCTCCGAGCCGTCGGGTGCGAAGACACCGCGGAGGACCGCCTCATCGTGGGCCTGGTCGCGGGGAACTTCGGTGGCGTGGAGCAGAAGTGCGCGTTCCATGGCCGCATCGGCGTCGGCGACGGCAAAGCCGATCCCACGCAGATGGGTTCCCGGTCCCGCCGGTCCGACCTGACCGATGGGCCCGCCCTCGGGAGTCGCCGTTTCGGCGGTCCCGTTCTTCGGTGGCACGGATTCGGTGATGACGATGCGTGACTGTCCGCGTCGCCACAGCTGGACATGCGGCTTCGTCCGGTGGAAGCCGACGAAGCGGAAGCCCAGCTGGTGAATCTGCCGGGTGAGCGTCCCGAGGTCATCGGTGTCCAACTCGATGTAGTCGACGCCGAGAGGTTCGGCGACCTGCGGAAGCTGCTGCAGATCGAGTCGCACGCGAGCCATATCCAGCGCTGACGTCGACCCTCCTGCCACCGATTGTCCTGCCGCAGACTGCTCTGCCGTCGATTCCGCGGCAGCGGCGGCTTCGAGCCACCTCAGCGACCGCAGTCCGTCGACGGCGGTCCGATTCGTATCCGCTTGCCGGAACGAGTCGTTGAAGACCTCGAGGGACACGGGCCCGGCGTAGCCTGTGGCCGCTACCCTGCGCAGGAAGTCGGTGAGGTCCCAGGCGCCTTCGCCGGGGAAGACCCGGTGATGGCGAGACCAGCTGAGCACGTCCATCGTCAGTGCCGGAGCGTCGGCGAGCTGGAGGAAGAAGATCTTGTCACCGGGAATCTCGGCGATCCGTGAGAGATCCGTGCCGCGGGAGAGGATGTGGAAGCTGTCGAGGCAGGTGCCGATCCGCAGGTGATCGGCGGCGGCGACGAGATCCCAGGCGTGATCGTAGGTGGAGACGAACCGCCCCCAGGCTAGGGCTTCGTAGGCGATGTCGATGCCGTAGGAATCGGCAAGTTCGCCGAGGCGGCGCAGCTGTTCGACGACGATGCCGTCATCGGAGATGGTTGCGGTAGCTACATTCGAGCACAGCAGCATCGTGTCCATGCCGAGCCTGCGCATGAGAGCGAACTTCGACTCCGCGCGGCGCAGGTTGGCCTCGAACACGTCTTCCTCGACGCCTTCGAAATCGCGGAAGGGCTGGTAGAGGTCGAGGCTGAGACCGAGTTCGGCTGCCAGAGACGAGATCGCCGCAGGGGAGTCGGGGGAGACGACGAGGTCCTGTTCGAAGATCTCGACCCCGTCGAAGCCGGCTCGAGCGGCCGCGCGCAGCTTCTCCTCGAGTGTTCCCGACAGGCATACCGTGGCAATCGACGTTCTCATCGTCGTCTCTCCTCCTTCTCGGGGTCGGGCACAATCCTCATTGTGCCCGACCGGTGTCCATTCAGCTCTCGTGGCTGCCGCTCTCGCCGCTGCCGCTCTGGCGGGTACGGCTCCCGCGACTTCGGCCCGGCAGCACCTCACAGGCTCAGCGTGAGCGCTCCTCGTGCAGGGTATTGATCTCGTCGAGTGTCCGCGACTTCGTCTCTTTGGCCGTCAGCGCGGCCAGCGAGACGAGCACGCAGACTGCGGCGGTGAAGCCGGCGACCGATCCCCAGTTCTGACCGGAGGCTCCGGCCACTGCCGAGGCGACGACGGGAGCGAGTCCGCCGGAGACGGCGAAGCCGATCTGGGTGCCCAGCGCCAGTCCGGTGACGCGGACGGTGGTGGGGAACATCTCGGCGTAGAACGAGGGCCAGATCGAGTTCGCCATCGAGTAGGCGCAGCCGGACATGAGCGCACCGCAGACGAAGATGAGCGTCCAGTTCCCGCTCGAGACGGCGGCGAGGTAGGGGAACATCATCGCTCCCGAGCCCAGTGCGCCGATGATGAAGATCGGTTTGCGCCCGAAACGATCGGAGAGCAGGGCCGCTGCCGGGATGGCGAGCAGGGCGACCGCATTGGCAATGACCGAGACGAGCAGCATCGTCGAACGTTCGAGTCCGACGATCGAGGTGGCGAACGACAGCGACCAGACCGTGAAGACCATGTTGACCGTATTCACCAGGGCGCAGACCGCGACGCGGATGACCGCGGCCTTGTGCCAGCGGAAGACCGACATCAGCGGCGGGTTCTCGTTCGTGGCCTTCTTGAACTCCGGCGGCTCATCGAGTCCGCGGCGGATCAGCCAGGCGGTGAGCACGACGAACGCGGAGAGCCAGAACGGGACCCTCCAGCCCCAGCTGAACAGTGCCTCTTCGGGCAGGAAGGCCGTGAAGGGGATGAACACCGCGGTGGCCAGCAGGGTGCCGAACTGGGTGCCGTGCAGGGTCCAGCTCGTCGTCCACGAACGCTTGTGCTCTTGCGAGTGCTCAAGGGAGACGGCGATCGCGCTCGCCTGTTCGCCTGCGGCCGAGAGACCCTGGATGATCCGGCACAGCACCAGCAGCGCCGGAGCCAGCATCCCGACCTGCTCATAGGTCGGCAGGCAGCCGACGATGAATGTGGAGAAGCCCATGAGGAACAAGGTGAACATGAGGACGAACTTCCGTCCGAAGCGATCTCCCAGCGGACCCATGACGAGCGCGCCGAGGGGGCGGACGACATAGGCGACGCCGACGGTGCCCATGGCGAACAGGACCGCGACGCCCGGAGCGGTGGTCTCCGGGAAGAACAGTGTATTGAGAACGAGAGCTGCAGCGGTGCCGTAGACCGCGAAGTCGTAGTACTCGAGCGCCGAGCCGGTCCAACTGGACAGGGCGGCGCGGAAGGGTGTCTTCTTCGCGGGGCGAGCTTCGTCGATCGCGTGACTCATCGGGGACCTCACATCTTCGTAATTGCCACGATATGGCAGTAGTTGTTACAGTGTGGTTTACAGTGTGCTGTAGATGACATAACCTGTCAATCGCGCCTCGTGATCCCACGGCGGCGAGCAGCAGTGACGAACAGTCGACGAGGACCAGGAGGGGGCGACACATGCCGGCCAAAGGATCGAACTCCGTGAGCAAGACCTTCGAGATGCTCGAACTCCTCGGCGATCACCCTGATGGAATCAGCGCCGCCCGCGCCGCCGAGATCACCGGCCACCCCTTCTCCACCGCCTACCGGCTCCTCGGCGGACTCGTCGAATCCGACTACGCGAGCTTCGATCCGAGCACGAAGGCCTACACGCTGGGTATGGAGGTCTTCCGCCTGGCCCAGAAGGTCGCTCACCGGCGTGGTCTGAGCGGGGCGACGAGGGACCTGCTCGCCGAGCTCACCGCGGCCACGGGGGAGTCGAGCATCCTCGCCGTCCGCCGCGGCAATGCTGCACTGACCGTGCTCACGGTCGACGGCCCGCAGTTCCGGACGACAACCGATCCCGGCGACGAATCCCCGCTGCACACCTCGGCGATCGGGCAGGCCCTGCTGGCCCACGATCCCGCGGCCGAGGCGACGATCGAAGCCTTGGAGTTCGAGGCTAGGACCCCGAACTCGATCACCGATCCGGACCAGATGCGACGCAAGCTCGAACAGATCCGCGAGACCGGCTGGGCCGGCCAATCGGAGGAGAACGACGTCGGCATGAACGCACTCGCCGTCCCAGTCTTCGATCTCGACGGCAGACTCCTGGCCTCGCTGGCGCTCGCGGCCCCGGTGTTTCGCCGCAGCCTCGACGAACTCGTCGCCCTCGTCCCCCAACTGACCAAAACCGCGGCGGATATCGCCGCCCGATTCCCGAGGTGACCATGCCCGATGTCCTCGTTCTCAACGGACCCAATCTCAACCTCCTCGGCGTGCGCGAACCCGAGATCTACGGCCGCACGACGCTGGCCGACATCGAAGAGATGTGCCGGAAGACCGCCGCCGAGGCGGGGCTCGGCGTGCGCTGTGTGCAGTCGAACCATGAGGGCGGGCTCATCGACGCCGTGCACGAAGCCCGGGAGTCCACCGTCGGCGCGATCATCAATGCCGGGGCCTATACCCACACCTCGCTGGCACTCCACGATGCGCTGAAGTCCTTTGCCCACCCGATCATCGAGGTCCACCTGAGCAACCCGCACGCCCGGGAGTCCTTCCGCCACCACTCTTACCTCTCACCCGTGGCCACCGCGGTCATCGCCGGCGCCGGAGCCCGCGGCTACGTCCATGCGATGGAGATCCTCATCGAGAACCTGCACCAGAACTGAAAGCGAGCCCATGACCTCATCCCTCCTCCTCGGCCTCATCGGCGAAGGCATCTCCGCCTCCCGCACCCCGCGCATGCACGAGAACGAAGGAGCCGCGCACTCCATCCCCACGATCTACCGGACCATCGACGTCGCCGAGGCGAAGCTGGCCTCGGCCACTCTGCCTGAGCTCCTCGCCGCGGCCGTTCGCCTCGGGTTCGACGGGCTCAACATCACCCACCCGTTCAAACAGCAGGTCATCGACCTGCTCGACGACGTCGACGAAGGTGCCCGGCGCATCGGGTCCGTCAACACCGTCGTCATCAACGGCAGCGGGGCGACGACCGGCTTCAACACCGATGTCACCGGATTCGCCCGCGGCTTCCAGGCCAGGCTCGCCGGAGCGGAGAAGAACCGTGTGGTCCAGATCGGCGCCGGCGGTGCCGGTCGTGCGGTTGCCTTCGCCCTGGCCGAACTCGGAGTCGAAGAACTCCTCATCTCCGATGTCAGCACCGAGCGGGCAGCGGGCCTGGCCGCCGACATCGGGGGAGGCGCCCGCGCGATCTGCGCGGACGAGCTGAACCCGGCGATCACCTCGGCGAGCGGAGTCGTCAACGCCACCCCGATGGGGATGAAGGCCTTCCCCGGCACGCCCTTCGACACGGGACTGCTGAGTGCGGGGCAGTGGGTCGCCGATGTCGTCTACTTCCCCCTGGAGACCCAGCTGCTCGCCGAGGCGAAGCGGATCGGCTGCCGGACCCTCGACGGATCCGGGATGGCGGTCAACCAGGCCATCGATGCCTTCGAACACTTCAGCGGACGCCGTGCGGATCCGGAGCGGATGCGCGAGACCTTCCTGTCCTTCGACGCCTGAGACTGCTGGGCCGGACGAGCCGGGGGATCCGGAGGAGCCGGCGCAGGCTCAGTCCTCGGCGGGCTCCTGTGCGTTCCTCTGCTTCCGGTATTCCTTGACGTAGGCGAGGACGAAGATGCCGACGACGATCGCCAGGGTCAGCCACAGCGCGTACTTGTCGACGACCTTGAGCACGTCCACCGCGGCCTCGCCGAGCTGGTAGCCCAGGAACGTCCAGATGAGGGTGAAGAGCAGGCAGCCGATGAGGTCGGCGATGAGGAACAGGGAGAGCCGCATCCGCGTCCAGCCGGCGACGATGTAGACGAGGGTACCGGGCACGCCGGGGCAGCGTGAAACCAGGGTCATGAGGAACAGCGCCCAGGTCGGGATCTGCTTGAGCTGGTTGATGCGCTTGAGCTGGCGTTCGTTCTGCGCGAAGAGTCGGAGCACTCCGTCTCCCCAGCGCCGGCCCGCGAGCCAGAACGCCCAGTCGAGCTTGGCCATGCCGATGAAGCCCGCGACGATGACCAGCCACAGCGGGATCTCACCGATTCGCGCGTAGGCGCCTGCGGCGACGACCGCGGTCTTCGCGCCGTTGATGAATTCCTGGAGGACCGGGGCATTGACGAGCATCCACGGCCGGGCCGGCATGAGCGCGAGGTAGACCAGCGGCACGCCGATGATGATGAACAGCAGCAGCTTGTCGAGGCCGGTGGCCTTGCCCTGCCAGGGTTTGAGCGCGGCCCAGGGATTCTCCTTGGGCTGGTCCTCGGCGGTATTCTCACCCGCCCCGTCGAATGTGGAGTCGCCGGGCTCGGCCTCGTCGTGGGGACGGCGCTCGTCGCTCATCGGTGCTCCTGCTCCTGGGCTGGGCGGTCGGCGCTTACGGTATCACACGCGCCTTTCGGGACGATCCGCGTCCTTGCACCAGTCTAAGAAGACTCTCATCGCCCACAGCTCGACAAAGCCTGCGAGCTTCGGCAGGGTGGAAGGCGTGGGAGGACAATCGAAGATTCTCGGCTGGGTGATCGCCGGACTCATCGTCGTGCTCGCGGCTCTGACGATCATCATCGTCCGCAGCACCGCCCAACCGGAGCCTCCCGATCTCACCCCTGTCGAGGTCACCCCCGAATCCACCGGCCCCACCGCACCCGGAGAAGCCGAACCGAACGCGGACGCCGATTCCGCCGGAACCGGACCGACCGCCTCGGCGGAAGGCGAGGAGCAGACCTCGGGTGATGGGGACCGGACCGGATCCGCAGACTTCTCCGGACCGAAGGAGATCGAGCACTCCTACGAACCCGTGCCGAATCCGCCCCGCGAAGTCCCCGACGACGATGACGACGACGATGATGACGACGCGGACGATGACGACGGCGATGACGACGGCGATGACGGCGACGACTGACCGGCGCATCCGGTTGACCGTCCAGAACCGTCTGACGATCACCGTGGCTGTCCTCTCCGTTCTCACCCTGACCATCGTCGGGCTCATCCTCTACACCGTGGAGTCGAACAACGTCGCCAGCCGCAACTCGGCCTCCATGGCGCAGGAGATCGCGGAGATGCGCTCTTTCGCGCAGAACGGGGTCGACCCAGAAACGGGCAGTCCCTTCACCTCGGTGGATCAGATCCTCGGCCAGTTCCTCGCCCAGAACCAACCCGACGAGGACGAGACGCTCTTCGCCTTCCTCACCGATGGTCGCGTGCTCTACCAGGGCGAGCCGAAGGGGCTGCTGTCCGGGTCGAGTAAGTTCGAGAAGGCCGTGGCCGGGGTCTCGGGCAAGGGCGGGCAGATCGAACTGAGCGTCGGTGACGACCGGTACGAAGGCTATGTCCTCCCGATCGCCGGAGACGCCGAGGCGGCCACCGCTCCCAGCGCAAGCGCCCAGGCGACACCCGAGGGATCGCCGACCGGACCCGAGGGCACCGACGGCGGAACGCCGGGCTCCGGTGAAGGCACGGCCGAGGTCGGCGAGGTCGACGGTGTCGGCCAGCCGAGCGGTGCGAACGGCGGCGGTGCCTTCGTCGTCGTCCACAATGTCTCGGCCAGCCAGTCCGACCTGTCCCAGATCATGCAGATATACATCGTCGTGGCCCTCGCCGCCGCCCTCCTCATCTCGGGGATCTCCTCGATCCTCGCCCGCCGCCTGCTCTACCCGGTGACCGAACTGAGGCAGACCGCCCAGTCGATCTCCGGCGGCGACCTCAGCAGTCGCCTGGTGACCAAGGGCAATGACGACATCGCAGAGCTCGGCCACACCTTCAACGACATGCTCGACCGCCTGGAGTCCGCGTTCGAGACCCAGCGTCGCTTCCTCGACGACGTCGGCCACGAGCTGCGCACCCCGTTGACGATCCTCAGCGGCCACCTCGAGACCATGGACTCCAGCGATGTCGACGACGTCGATGAAACCCGGGCGATGCTCCTCGATGAGACGGATCGGATGGGCCGCCTCGTCGAGGAGCTGCTCATCCTCGCCCGGGCCCGCCGTCCCGATTTCGTCCGCTTCGCCGAGGTGGACCTGCGTTCCCTGCTCACCGATTCGCTTGCCAAGGCCAGAGGGTTGGGAGATCGGGACTGGAGCGTCGAGGCCCCCGAATCCGTTCCCGTGCTCGCCGATCGGCAGCGACTGACCCAGGCGCTGCTGCAGCTGGCTGCCAACGCCGTCGAGCACACCGAGGACGGTCAGGCGATCACCTTCGGCGCGAGCAGCGATGAGGACCGCGTCCACATCTGGGTCCGCGACGAGGGCAGGGGAGTCCCGGACGAGATCGCCGCCGACATCTTCGACCGCTTCAGCCGCGGATCGAACGAAGGGGCGGGCTTCGGCCTCGGGCTGTCCATCATCAGAGCCATCGCCGAGGCGCACGGAGGGACCGTGGTCCTCGACCGAGTCTCCGTCGGCGCACAGTTCCGCATGATCCTGCCGAAAGGACCGAAGTGAAGAGAATTCTGCTGGCCGAAGACGAAGACCGGATCTCGGCATTCATCGCCAAGGGGCTCAGCGCCGCGGGCTTCAGCACCCAGACCGCCGCCGACGGCATCACCGCTCGAGATCTGGCCCTGACCGGAGACTTCGCTCTCCTCGTCCTCGACATCGGGCTGCCCCGCCTCGACGGGTTCGCCGTGCTCGACACCCTGCGGCGGCAGCGACCCGAGCTGCCCGTGCTCGTCCTCACCGCCCGGGACAACCCCGATGACACGATCTTCGCCCTCGAGTCCGGGGCCGTTGACTACATGATCAAGCCCTTCCGCTTCGGCGAGCTGCTGGCCAGGATCAAGCTCCGCCTCAAGGAGACCGGCACCGAGGCGGCCAGCACCGAACTGACCCGCGGGGAAGTGCGCATCGATCTGCTCAGGCGGCAGGTGTGGGTGGCCGAGCGCCTCGTCGAACTCTCCGCCAGGGAGCTGTCACTGGCGGAGATCCTGCTGAAGAACCGGGGCAAGGTGCTCTCCCGCGAGCAGCTGCTCTCCCATGTGTGGGGCTTCGACTTCGATCCCGGATCGAATGTCGTCGACGTCTACATCGGGTATCTGCGCAAGAAGCTCGGCAGCGATTTCGTCACCACCGTGCGTGGTTTCGGGTACCGGGTGGACTGACCTAAGAGACTTCTCATCCGGGTCTTAATCGCATCTTATTCCTGAGTACCAGGCTGAGATGTATGACAAGGAACCTGAGAATCGCGCTCTTCTCCCACGACTCGCTGGGACTGGGCCACATCCGCCGCAACCGGGCCCTGGCCTTCGCGCTGGCAAAGGACCTGCCCGCCCTGACCGGGCGTCTCGTAAGCGGACTGCTCATCGCCGGGAACCCCGAGGCCGCCAGGTTCGACCTCCCGGACGGCTGGGACTGGGTGATCCTGCCGGGAGTCACGCCGGCAGAGGGCGGCTACGCGCCCCGGGCGCTCGCCTCGACGATGGAGAAGCTCAGCGCCCTGCGCGCCGCAGCCATCACCGCGATCCTCGATCAGCAGCGACCCGAGCTCTTCATCGTCGACCGGCACCCCTTCGGCATCGACGGAGAACTCACCGAGGCGCTCGATCAGATGCGCGCCCACGGCTGCCGCACGGTGCTGGGACTGCGCGAGGTCCTCGACACCCCCGCAGTCATCGACGCCGAATGGAACCGAGTGGGCGGACCCGACACCGTGGCCGAGGCCTTCGACGAAGTCTGGATCTACGGCGATCCGAACGTCTACGATCCCCGGGAGACCGGCGAAGTGCCGCCGAGACTCGCCGCCATGGCCCAAAGCACCGGGTACCTCTCACAGTGCCGACCCGCCCACAGCCTGCCCGCCGACGACCTCGCCGCCCACAGCCTGCCCGCCGATGACCGCGCCGACTTTGCGGTTCCTGCCGCGCTCGAGTCCGGCCGGTTCGTCCTCACCTGCCTCGGCGGCGGATCCGACGGCGGTGCCCTTGCCCGGATCGCGGTCGAGGCCGCCGCGCCGGCCGGCCACAGCCATCTCGTCATCACCGGACCCCAGATGGACATCGCTGAGGCCGAAGCGCTCCAGCGCGACGCGGACGAATCGACCATCGTCATCCGCCACAGCGACGACGTCCCCGGACTCATCGCCCGAGCCGAAGCCGTGGTGTGCATGGGCGGATACAACACGCTCGCCGAGGTGATGGCCACCGACACCCCGGCCCTCGTCATTCCCCGCAGGGGACACCGGGCAGAACAGCCCCGACGAGCCTTCGCCCTCGCCGCAGCCGGAGCCGTCGACGCCCTCTGCCTCGACGAGGCGAACGCCGCCGCGCTGAGTGACTGGTTCGGCAGGCAGACAGAGTCCTCCATCGATCGCACCCACCTCGACCTCAGCGGCCTGTCGACGGTTCCCCGCCTGGCCGCCGATCTCCTCGCATCGGACCGCAGCGACGTCGATGCTGCCGGCACGATCGGTGTTGCCGGCGCAGTCGACGCAACCCGGACCCAGCTCGTCGAGAACTCACTTGCCCCTGTCGTCCCCGCACTGGAGGAGACCCGCCATGCCGTCTGAGACCGCACCCGCCGAGGTGGTCGAACCCACCGAAACGGCCGGCCGTCCCCGTGGCCGCCGAGCCTATGTGCTCAAAATGTACCCGCGCTTCTCCGAGACCTTCATCGTCTCCGAGATCCTCGCCCGCGAGGCCGCTGGGGAGGAGCTGATCATCTTCTCCCTGCGTCCGAGCACGGACACCCGCTTCCACCCCGAGCTCGCCCGGGTTCGGGCCCAGGTCATCCACGTCGAGCGTCCGACTTCGGCCCGCAGCTTCTGGCAGACCTGGACCGAGTGCGCCGGCCAGCCTCACCTGGCCGCATCCCTGCCGAACCACCTCGGCGAGCTGAGCGAACTCGCCCACGACGATGCGATCCAGGCTCTGCAGATCGCCCGCCTGGCACTCGCACACGAGGTCACCCACCTGCACGCGCACTTCGCCTCGGTGGCAACGACCGTGGCCAGGGCCGCCTCGGCGCTGACCGGGATTCCCTACTCCTTCACCACGCACGCGAAGGACATCTTCCACGAGGATGTCGTGCTCGCCGACCTCGCCCGGAAGACCGCCGACGCGGACCACGTGATCGCGATCAGCGAATTCAACCGGCGCTTCCTCACCTCGGTGCTCGGCCCCGAGCTCTCCGACAGACTCGTCGTCGTCCGCAACGGACTCGAACTCGATCGCTTCCCCTACCGGCCACGGGTCGGGGGAGAGGCGCAGTCCGGCCGCGACCGCGGCCCCGCCGGCTGCAGCGGCGACCCCGCGGTCACGATCCCCTCGCTGCTTGCGGTCGGTCGCCTCGTCGAGAAGAAGGGCTTCACCCACCTGCTCACCGCACTGGCGCGACTGCGCGACGCCGGCACTCCGGCAAGCCTCGACCTCGTCGGCACCGGACCTCTCGAAGGCCAACTGCGCGAGCGCATCGCCGAACTCGACCTCGGCAGACTCGTCACCCTCCACGGGGCTCTGACCCAGGCGGAGGTCCGTGACATGTTCGCCTCCCACGACCTCCTCGTCGCCCCCTTCGTCATCGGCTCCGACGGCAACGCCGACGGACTGCCCACCGTCCTCCTCGAAGGCATGGCCACCGGCATCCCATGCATCGCCGGCACCGTCACCGCCGTCCCCGAGGTCATCGACCACGATCGCACGGGGTGGCTCGTGACCGGGGACGATCCGGTCGACATCGCCGACACCATCGCCGAGGTGGTCCGCCGCATCCGCGACACCCCGGCGGTCGTGCGCGCCGTCACCGATGCCGCCCGTGAGCTCGTGAGCGCACGTCACGATTCCCGGACTCAAGCCGAGAAGCTGGCCGGCCTCGCCGATGCCGCGGCATCTGTGCCATCCGAGGCCGCAGAGTCCGCGTCATCTGCCACGGTCGCCCCCGCCCTCCCCACCATCCCTGAACTGGAGCATGTGTCATGAGAATCGCCTACGTCCTGCTCGACCCGGGCATCGGAGTCTTCGGCACGAAAGGTGCCAGCGTCCACGTCCAAGAGGTCGTCCGCACCTTCCGCGACCTCGGACACGAAGTCAGCGTCTTCTGCACCCGCACCGACGATGACGTGCCGGCCGACCTCGCCGACCTCGACGTCACCCGTCTCGCCGTCCCCTCCGGCCTCGAGGCGGGGCAGCGGGAGATCGCGCTGCTGCGCCTGTCCGACATGCTCACGGACATGGTCGTCGACATCGACTCGGGATCCGAGGCCGGCTTCGATCTCGTCTACGAACGGTACTCCCTGTTCTCCACGGCCGGTGCCCAGGTCAGCGACCGCCTCGGCGTGCCCTTGGTCCTCGAAGTCAACGCACCGCTGCTGGCCGAACAGCGTCAGCATCGCGGACTGGTCCACGGTGAGCATGCGGCGCGGGCCACCGCCGGCAGCTTCGCCGGGGCGAAGCGCATCGTGTGCGTGAGCGAACTCGTCGCCGACTGGGTGCGGCGGGACTATCCCGGACTCGCCGATGTCAACGTCGTGCCGAACGGGGTGAACACGGACCGGATCACGCCCGCGACAGGCCGCCACGACCGCCTCGGCGTGCGGCGTCCCCGCGGGGACGTGCACATCGGGTTCGTCGGCACACTCAAACCCTGGCACGGCACCGATCGCCTCATCACCGCGTGCGCCGGACTGCGCGGAAACGTCCACCTCGACATCGTCGGCCACGGTCCCGAAGCCGCGGCCCTCGAGGCACAGGCGCAGACGCTGGGAATCAGTGAGGGAGTGACCTTCCACGGTGCGCTCGCCCCCGCGGACGTGCCGGCGCGCCTGCAGGCCTTCGACATCGCGGTGGCACCCTACCCTGCAGGGGAGAACTACTTCTCCCCGCTCAAGCTCTACGAATACCTGGCTGCGGGACTGCCCATCGTCGCCTCACGGGTGGGCGCGATCCCCGGCGTGCTCGAGGGCACCGGGGCCGCGATCCTCACTGATCCGGATGACACCGCCGAACTCACCCGAGCCCTGCAGACGCTTGTCGACGACGCCGAGGTGCGCCGGGAGATGGGAGCATTCGCTCGCGCCGAGGCTCTCAGCCGCCACTCCTGGACCAGCCGGTGCCGGGACATCCTCGCCCCGTTCATCGCTGAGCCGACGACGTGCCGTGCGGACTCGGAGGCGGTGAGGACGGTATGAGCAGCAAGTCCACGCTCTCCGTATCCGCGCTGCGCCGCACCCTGCGGATCATCACCCCGCATCTCGGGCAGCACCGTTGGCTCATCATCGGCGGTCTGGCCGCGCTGCTGTGCGATGTCGTCTTCCGCATCCTCGAACCCTGGCCGATCAAGATCGCCGTGGACGCGGTCACCTCGGCGCTCGGAGCGCAGATCGGGCCCACGCTCGGCGTCGGCGGCGGGGTCGGTGCGACCCTGGCCGCCGCGGCCATCGGACTCGCCGTCATCGTCGGCGGGCGGGCCGTGTCGAACTACGCCGCGACGATCGGCTTCGCCCTCGTCGGCGCCAGAGTCGCCACCCAACTGCGCTCCCGGGTCTTCAACCATGTGCAGGCCCTGTCGCTGAGATACCACTCCCGGGCCTCGATCGGTGACACCTCCCAACGCCTCGTCGGCGACATCGGACGACTCCAAGAGGTCGCGGTCACCGCCGGCCTGCCGCTCATCGGCAATGTCATCACCCTGGCCGTGCTGCTCGTCGTCATGGTCATCCTCGACCCCGTGCTCAGCGCCATCGTGCTCGTCACCGCGGGCGTCTACGGACTGCTCTCGAAGGTCGCGACGCCGAAGATCACCCAGGCTTCGCGGTCCACGCGCAAGGGGGAGGGGCGCCTCGTCGGGTCCGCCGCCGAGGCGCTCGGAGCCATCCGCGTCGTCCAGGCCTACGGACTCGAGGGCACCGTGGCCAAGGACTTCGCCGACGGCAACGAGCGAGCACTCAAGGCCGGCGTGCGGGCACGCCGACTGGCCGCGGGACTCGAACGCTCCACCGACGTCCTCGTCGGCATCTCCCAGGCCCTCGTGCTCGCCTTCGGCAGCTGGCAGGTGCTGCGCGGGGCGATGTCCCCGGGCGACCTCGTGCTCTTCCTCCTCTACCTCAAGATCGCGATGAAGCCGTTGCGGGACATGGCCAAGTACACCGGTCGGATCGCCCGCGCCACGGCCTCGGGCGAACGGATCGCGGACCTCCTCGACGAACCGGTCGAGATCGCCGACGCTCCCGGAGCGATCGGCATGGGACCCGTGTCCGGTGACGTCGTCTTCGACCGCGTCACCTCGGCCGACGGCCACGGCACACCCCTGTTCGACGATCTCGAGCTGCTCGTCCCCGCCGGGCAGAAGATCGGGATCCTCGGGGCCTCCGGGGCAGGGAAGTCGACCCTGATGAGCTACCTGCTGAGACTCTCCCAGCCGGATTCCGGTTCGATCTTCATCGACGGCTACGACACTCGCAACGTCACCCGCTCCTCCCTGCGGTCGAACGTGTCCGTGCTCCTCCAGGAGTCCGTGCTCTTCGCCGCGAGCGTGCGGGAGAACATCCGCTACGGTCGCCTCGACGCCACCGACTCCGAGGTGGAGGCGGCGGCCCGTGCCGCCCACGCCGACGAGTTCATCCGCAGTCTGCCAGACGGCTATGACACGATCCTCGGCAACCGCGGAGACACGCTCTCCGGTGGGCAGCGGCAACGTCTGGCCATCGCCCGGGCGCTTGTCCGCAATGCCCCGATCGTCGTCTTCGACGAGGCCACCTCCGGACTCGACCCGCAGACACGATCGCAGGTCACCCGGTCCGTCTCGGCCCTGACCACGGGGAGGACGAGCATCGTCATCACTCATGACCTGTCCATGCTCCGGGATCTCGACCGAGTCGTCTGGCTCGAGGGCGGACGGATCGTCGAGGACGGTTCGCCGGATACCTTGACCCGAGACCCCCGCAGCCGTTTCGCAACTTGGGTGCGGGCCCAGGAGAACGAAACCCGGGGCACGGAGACCAATGAGGTCTCGTTCGAGGGCGACTCTCGAATGGAATCGCAGGCACAGTCGCGCAGCGAGGTGGGAGCATGAGCACCGCGAACTGCGCGCGACTGCCCTTCGTCGACGAACTTCGCTCGGCGCAGGCACTGAGCGGGTGCCTCGGGTTTCCGGTCCAACCGCAGCGGATCCGGGTCAAACCCGGCCGCAGCGCCATCGTCGCATGGCAACGGGAGGGTCGGAGCCACCTCGGCGAGTTCGAGGATTGGGGGTGGACCGCGGTCGTGACCAGCGAGGACAAGCTGGCGAACCTGCAGCGCAGGGCCGACCGGCTCGGTCAGAGCCTGACCATCCACGAAGCCGGCGACCCGCGTTCGGCCGGGGCCACCGGGGGCGTCATGCTCAGCGGCGGGCTGCTTGCCGATGCGCGCCTCGGCAAGGAGATCGCCCGTGCTCTCGGACATGTAGGAGCGGGCGAGATCGAGGTGCTCGGCTACAACCCCGGGCGCCGAGTGCTGCTCAAATACGTGCCGGCGGGAAGGGCGAATAGCGAGGGAATTCCAGGAAGCGAAGGAGGCGAGGGAGGTGTGGGAGACATAGGAGGCGCGGAAGCGCCCCGATTCGTGCGCATCGCTGCCAGATCGCAGAAGCACCTCGTCGAGACGACCGAACAGTGGACGGGCTGGAATCTGCCGACCCTGCCGGCCGCGTATCTCGGCGGCCGGCAGGCCACCGTGTGGTCGCCGTGGTGGGGCATCGGAGATCTGCTCGCCTACCCGGATCATTCCTTGGCGGAGGAGGTGGGAGTGACCATTGCCGAACTCCACCGCCACACCCCCGTCGAGGCGGTTCACCCGATCCGCACATCGCCGCTCGACCAGGTGGGGAAAGACGCAGGAGTGCTCGCAGATCTGGTGCCCGCCTATTCCGTCGTGATCGGCGAGATCGTGACAGGTCTGCAGGAGCGGCTGTCTGCTGAGGTCGAGGAACGCGTCATCCACGGTGACCTCAGTCCCGACCAGGTGCTCGTCGGTCATTCCGAGTGCCGGATCATCGACCTCGACCGAGCCGGCGTGGGCCCCATCGGCGTGGACCTCGGTCGGTGGCTCGCCTCGTGCCGGAGGAACGATCTCGGGAACCTGGAGACAGCTTTCCTCGACGGCTACCGGCAGGCCGGCGGCAGCGCAGTCGACCTCGGTGCGTGGACCGCGTGGGCGATGCTCATCACGGCGCTCGAACCCTGGCGGACCTGCGCCACGGACTGGGAGGAACAGACGGTGAGGATCATCGCCGAGGCATATGCCGAGCTGTTCGGGAGTCCCCGAGATCTCGGGAAGGCGCAGAGAGACGACACGACCACGCATCTTCAGGGGGACAAGGCCGCTGAGCGGCGGACCGAGGCGAGCCGATGAATCAGCGGATAGTCGGAGACCGGGGATTCGGGCCCGTCGGACACCCGGTAGCCGGGACAACCGGACACTGGGAAGCCGAGACAGTCGGCGACCCTGTCCCCGAGACGATCTGCATCGACGGAGAACACATGCGTGTCCGTCGCGCATGGCCGGCCGGCCGGGGACGAATCGCCGTCGAAGTCGCGACGGCCGAAGGCGGCATCCGCGCCGGGTTCCTCGGCACAGGGGAAGTCGAGGTGCTGGAGGCCGGGAGGGATCCGAAGCTGCCCGGCCTCGAACGGCTGCTCGCGGGGGAGCGGCATCGTTCTCGACCGCGCCTGATCTCGTCTCAACCGCGTCTGATCTCGCACCGGCCGGGCAAGCGCGCGGTCATCTGTCTGCCCGACGGCACCTTCGCAAAGTGCGTCCGGCGCGGGCGAGCCGACGCCATCATCGCCGGTCAGACAAGTGCCGCGGCGTTCTCGACCGGTTTCATCCTGCCGGACGTGATCAGCGCCGACGAATCGACAGTGGTGCTCAGCCGCGTGCCGGGAGTTGAACTCCACGACCCGTCCGGACTCGGAGAGAACTGGGAGCGAGCCTGGGCGCAGGCACTCGATGCGTGGACGCTCGCCGGTTCCGGATCGGAGGCCGCCTCGGCGCCCGTCCACTCACCCGACGCTGAAGTGCGCGTGCTCGAGGACTGGCGCGACCGCGCTGCCGGGCTCCTCACCAGGGTCGACGCCTCGGGATCGACTCTGCTGGATGCCGTCGATGCCCTGATTCCCGAGATCCGAGGCGAACTCCTGGACTCGGGAGCCACCACGGTGACAGCACGAAACTGGGGACCGATCCATCGGGACCTGCACGATAAGCAGATCATGTGGGATCCGGTGGCCGGGCCCGGGCTGCTCGACGTCGACACGGCCTGCCGCGGTGAGCGCGAACTCGATCTGGGCAATCTCAGCGCCCACGCTCATTGGCGCACCCACCAGGGGATCTGGTCGAAATCCCACGCCGAGGCGGTGCTCCGGGAGATCTCCCGAGCCACCTCGACGGCGGGCCTGGAACCGGCACGGGTCCGGGCGTACGAACGCGCGACGTTGGTGCGGTTGGCCTGCGTCTATGCCTTCCGTCCCCGGTGGGTCGGGAGCGTAGGACGATTGCTTGAGCTGGCACGTTGAGTCCTGTGCTCAGGCGTCATCGGCGCCTGCGGGCTCCCGGTGCACCCTCGGTCATTCACCCGTGCTGCGGCGGGCATCTCCCCAGATGTCGACTCCGCCGTTGACGGCGAACTCGTCGATGGCCGACAGCTCCGATTCGCTCAGCGGAGCCGAGTTCAGTGCCGCAGCATTGTGCTCGAGCTGATCGACGCGGCTGGCCCCGATGACCAGTGAGGACACGCGCTCATCGCGCAGCGCCCAGCTCAGCGCCATCTGCGCCAGCGACTGGCCGCGTGCGGAGGCGATGTCGTTCAGCCCGCGGATGCGTGCGAGGTTGTCTTCGGAGAGGAAGCCGTCCTTGAACGATGGGGTGCTCTTCCCGGCTCGGGAGTCCTCCGGGACTCCGCCGAGGTATTTGTCGGTGAGCAGGCCCTGGGCGAGCGGGGAGAAGGCGATGACGCCGAGGCCTTCGTCCTGTGTGGCCTCGAGCAGGCTGTCGTCCTCGATCCACCGGTTGAGCATGGAATAGGAAGGCTGGTGGATGAGCAGCGGGGTGCCGAGGTCCTTGGCGATCGCCGCGGCGCGAGCGGTGTCGGCGGCCGAATAGGACGAGATCCCCGCATAGAGTGCACGGCCCGAGCGCACAGCCGTGTCCAAGGCGCCGATGGTCTCCTCGAGCGGGGTTGAGGCGTCGGGACGGTGGGAGTAGAAGATGTCGACATAATCGAGTCCGAGCCGCGCCAGTGAAGCGTCGAGGCTGGCCAGGAGGTATTTGCGGCTGCCGCCCGGTCCGCCATAGGGCCCGGGGTGCATCGCCCAGCCGGCCTTCGTGGAGATGATGAGTTCGTCGCGGTAGGGCGCGAGGTCCTCGCGGATCAGTCGGCCGAAGTTGGTCTCGGCCGAGCCGGGAGGCGGACCGTAGTTGTTGGCTAGGTCGAAGTGTGTGATGCCGAGGTCGAAGGCCCGGCGAACGATGTCACGCTGATTCTGGAAGGCGACATCGTCACCGAAGTTGTGCCACAGCCCCAGCGACAGGGACGGGAGCACAAGGCCGGATCGGCCGACGGGACGGTAGGGCATCGAATCGTAGCGGTCGGCGGCGGCTTGGTACACGGTCTCTCCCAGTGAAGCGGGTGGTGGACAGGTTCGGATTCAGCTT
The DNA here is from genome assembly GCF_047300845.1 of Brevibacterium sp. GP-SGM9. Classification (NCBI taxonomy): domain Bacteria; kingdom Bacillati; phylum Actinomycetota; class Actinomycetes; order Micrococcales; family Brevibacteriaceae; genus Brevibacterium; species Brevibacterium sp. GP-SGM9. The sequence continues at coordinate 3,119,328 of NZ_CP178563.1, forward strand.
AAAGGACGAGCGGAGTGCATACGGATCAACGGTGCCGCGGACCCGGCCGCCGACACGTCCACTGTCAGTTCATCGCGCCTCTGTCCGGGTCTTCGTCCGGTGCCTGCGCACGGCATCGCGATTGGCACACCGCACCGAGCAGTAGCGCTGTCGACCGTTGCGGGTGACATCGACGACGACGTTCGCGCAGGGGTCGGCGGGGGACTCGCCGGCGGCGCAGCGACGCAGACGCTGCATGCCGCGGGTACTCAGGTGCAGTGCGGTGCCGACGCAGATGACGGCCCGCAGGACGTGGGCGATGGATTGGTCCTCATCCCGGTAGTGCAGGTGCCAGCCCTCGTCATCGTGATCAACGAGTCGCGGATAGGCCGCGGCATCGGCCATGATCGCGTTGAGCATTTCGGCTCGACGTGCGGGATCCTTCGTGTCGACGACGGCCAGCCATTCGTCGATGACGGCGCGAGTGTCGGCGACCTCGGTGGGGGTGCGGGTGAACCCCATCGTCATCCCGAACTCACGGGTCCGTGACTCGATCTCTTCACGGTCGGGTGGCCAGTCATTGGCCAGGGAGGCCGCGAGGAGCATCGCATATTCTCCGTAAGGGTTGAGTTGCATAAGACCATTACATCAGGGTTGAGTCATGGACACCAGACCGGATTCCCCTGCAGCCGAGCCCGCCACCGAGCCCACTGTCGATATCGGTGACGACCGAACCCGTCGTCCGGACCGCCGTGGGCATCCGATGCCCTGCGGCGAAGATTCGACGCCGCCCTGCGAACACGGATGGTCCGTGGAATCGCGGCACCCCACCTCGATCGGTCTCGTGCTCTACGTCCGCTGTCTGCGCTGTGGGGTCCGCCGCGTCGACGTGCAGGAGCATGTGCAGGTGGTCCCGCACGCGTTGAGCGCAGAGATCGACTCTCGGTAGGGCTGTGATCTTCTGCCGGAGTGGTCGGTGTCGCTGAACTCCGCCCGGCCGGTCCGGTCTCACCCTGGGTGCGACGGCCGGTGCCCAGAGGCGTATCGTTGCCCCGGTGATTGGCTCAACCGCATACCTCGTCATCCTCCTCTTCGCCTCGATCGCGCTGCTCATCCTCCTCATCAACTGGAAGACGAAGCTGCATCCCTTCCTGGCCCTGCTCATCACCTCAGCGGTGACCGCATTCGCCGCCGGCGAGGAGCTGGGCAAGATCCCCGAGACGCTCATCGCCGGTGCCGGGGACACCCTCGGCGAAACAGGTGTGGTGGTCGCCCTGGGCGCGATGCTCGGACGCCTGCTGGCCGACAGCGGAGCCATCCAGAGGATCGCGAATCTCGTCATCGAGCACTCCTCGCCGAAGGCAGCGCCGTGGATCATGACCGGCGTGGCCTTCATCATCGGCATCCCGATGTTCTTCGAGGTCGGCCTCGTCGTGCTCATTCCCGTCATCTACGCGGTGGCTTCGCAGCTGGAGCAGAAGACCGGGCAGAAGAAGCTCTGGTATCTGCGCATCCTCGTCCCCGCGATCGCCGCACTCGCCTGCCTGCACGGGATGGTCCCGCCGCACCCCGGACCGCTCATCGCCGTCTCCGGACTCGGCGCCAATGTGGGAATGACGATCGGGCTGGGCCTCGTCTGCGCGATCCCGACCGTGATCCTCGCCGGGCCGGTCTACGCCCGCTGGATCGCCCCGCGGGTGGCCCTCGAGCCGAGCGCGGATCTCATCGACCAGTACACGGGCCAGCGCGCCGAGGCGACCGACCGTCCCCTGCGCACGATTCCCATCTGGCTCGCCTTCGTCACGGTCCTCGTCCCGGTCGTGCTCATGCTCGTGCACACCGTCGTTCAGCTGATCGCGCCTGACTCCTCCTTCGAACCCATCGCCGAGGTGCTCGGCAATCCCGTCATCGCGATGCTCGCCGGCGTGATCTTCGCCGCCATCGCCCTGGGCTGGACCTCGGGGATGGGTGGGGAGCGCATCCGCAGCTCCTTCGGCGACAGCCTCAAGTCCATCGCCGGCGTCATCCTCATCATCGGCGGCGGAGGTGCCTTCAACGAGGTGCTGGGGGACTCGGGGATCGGAGACGCCGTGGTCGGAGCCACCTCCCACCTGGACATGAACCTCGTCCTCCTCGGCTGGTTCATCGGCATCCTGCTCTCCTTCGCCACGGGCTCGGCGACGGTGGGAATCACCTCGGCGACCGGCATCGTCGCCCCGCTCATCGGCGACCATTCCTCCGCCTACATCTCCCTCGTCGTCATCGCGATCGGCTCGGGCTCGATCGGCCTCAACTGGGTCAATCACGCCGGTTTCTGGTTCGTCAAGGAGAGCTTCGGCATGACGCTCGGGCAAGCGACGAAGACCCACATGATGGTCCAGACTCTCGTGAGCGTCTTCGGCCTGATCTTCGCCTTCCTGCTCTCGCTGCTCTTCGTCTGAGGCGAGGGTTGGTAGACTCGGCTGCATGTCGAGTCCCGAGTCAGACAAGTCGGGGGCTGCCGGTCACGCCGCCAGCCCCGTCGACCACTAGTCGCGACGCCTGCGTTCTGCGCAGGATCAGTACGGACCGACACGGGTGTTGGCCGTGGTGACAAGAAGCACCAGTTCTTGATCTCTCACCTCGGAGTACTCGATGCCTTTTGCCCTCTACATTCTTGCCCTGGCAGTCTTCGTCATGGGCACCTCGGAATTCATGCTCGCGGGTCTGCTTCCTGCGATCGCAGTCGAACTCGACGTCTCAGTCGGCACGGCAGGCCTACTGAGCTCGGCCTATGCCGTCGGAATGGTTATCGGCGCGCCGACGATGGCGGCATTCGCGCGCCGATGGCCACCCCGGCTGACTTTGATAGCCTGCCTGCTCGTCTTTGGCGGAAGCCATGTCGTCGGTGCCCTGACGTCGGTGTTCCCTCTGCTGGTCGTCACTCGTGTGCTGAGTGCCTTCGCGAATGCGGGGTTCCTCGCAGTTGCTCTGAACACGGCGACCGCTCTGGTACCAGATAATCTCAAGGGACGTGCGCTGTCTATCCTGCTTTCCGGTACGACGCTCGCCACAATCGCAGGCGTCCCCGCAGGCTCATTGCTCGGAACCGCTTTGGGGTGGCGGTCGACGTTCTGGTCGATCGCCGTCCTCTGCGTCGTTGCGGCGATCGGAATCATCCGTGGCGTCGCCGACGGTATCGGCCGGTCCGCCGAAGGCGCCGCCCCGTCGAGGCTGCTCGGCGAACTCGGCCAGTTGGTGACACCGCGACTTGCCGTAGCTATGACGCTTGGGGCTCTGGCCAACGGCGGCACTTTCGCGGCCTTCACGTTCCTAGCGCCGGTTGTCACTGGTTCTGCCGGTCTCGCTGAGGTCTGGGTCTCTGTCGTACTGATGGTGTTTGGTGTCGGGTCGTTCCTCGGAGTCACCGCTGCCGGACGCCTTTCCGACCGATGGCCCGGCCGAGTGCTCATCGTCGGCGGTCCGCTTCTTTTGGCGGGCTGGATTGTCTTGGCGCTGTCTGCATCGCACCCAGGCGCGCTGATCGTACTTGTGTTCTTTCAGGGAGTCATTTCATTCGCCCTCGGGAGCACCGTGATTACTCGAGTCATGTATGCCGCTTCGGCCGCTCCGACGATGGGTGGTTCCTATGCGACGGCATCGCTCAATGTCGGAGCCGCAGCCGGGCCTGTCCTTGGTGCGATCGGTCTCTCTGCTGGGTTGGGGCTTCTCGCGCCCGTCTGGGTCGCCTCGGTGCTGACTGCGATCGCTCTTGTCGTCATGCTCCTGTTCAGGCGCGTCATTGTGCTGAGGGATACGTAGAAGATGCGGACCCGACACCTTGCTTGTGCAGGATCGGCCTGAGGTCCAGTGCTGGCGCTCGCTGCCGTGCCGTCGATCAACGCGGCTGTCGTTTTGCGCGGTTTAGCCGATCACCGTCTCAGTGGGTCAACGCGGAGCTCGAAAAAGTCGTCGCCAGTGACGACTTTTTCTGATTCCGCAATGACTGAGCATGCGGAGCGAAAATGCAGTCGCTGCGACGGGCCGGCCGTCTCGGTCCATAGTTCCGTCGTCAACATCGTCTCCCGAGACGTTGTCCTCGACGGAACTGTGGATCGAGGGGCTCTGCGGCACGCGTGATACTTGCGTGAAGCACATAAAGTAGACCAGTGGTCTTGATTTCGGGTGTGTCCTGTGTCTCAATGGTGGAGTGACGAAATTCCACTCCATTCGGGATCAGCTCCTCGACCGGCTCGAAGGCATGGCCGCCGGTGAGCAGTTCCCGCCCGAACGCCAGCTCGCCGAAACGCTGGGCATCTCGCGGATGACCTTGCGCCGGGCCATCGACGAGCTCGTGGCCAAGGGTGTGGTCAGGCGACGTCACGGTGCCGGCGTCTTCGCCCTCGGTCCGAAGCTCGATCAGCCGCTGGCCGCGAGCTCCTTCACCGAGGACATGCTCGCCCGCGGCATGCGCCCCGGCTCCCGAGTCCTCAGCTTCGAGACCACGCCCGCCGGCGCGCACATCGCCCGCAGACTCCACCTCGCCGAAGGCGCCGAGGTGGTCACGGTGCTCCGTCTCCGCCTGGCCGACGACGAACCGCTTGCGCTCGAGGAACTCCACGTTCCCGCAGCGCTCGTGCCCGGTCTCAGTGCCGAAGACCTCGAGAACAAGTCCTTCTACGATCTGCTGCGCGAACGCTTCGGCATCGCGCTCAGCCGCAGCGTGCAGACGATCGAGCCCTCCCTCGTCGACGCCGACGAAGCCAAGGAGCTCGAGGTCGAGGAAGGCTCCCCGGCCCTGCTGTTCGAGCGCACCTCCCGCAACGCCGAGGGAGTGCCCGTCGAATTCGTCCGCTCCGTCTACCGCGGGGACCGCTACAAGATCCGCACCGAACTCACCGTCCCCGAACGTGCCGCCGAATCAACCGTCCCCGATCGCACCGTCGGAGGCACCCCATGATCATCGCCGGCCTGATGACGGGAACCTCCGCCGACGGTCTCGACCTGGTCCTCGCCGAATTCACCCTCGACCCCGACACCATCCCTAACAGCGCAATCGACACCATCCCCAACAGCGCCCCCACCCTGGCCGTGCGCATCCTCGCCGAACGCGAGATCCCCTTCGACGCCTCCCTCCACAGCGACATCCTCCGCCTCCTCGAACCCCGCGACCTCGCCCTCTCTCTGGTCAGCGACATCGACGGCCGACTCGGCAGATTCTTCGCCGAGGCGCTCGCCGTGTTCTGCCGTGACACGGGCATCACCCCCGACCTCGTCGTCTCCCACGGGCAGACCGTCCGCCACGACATCACCGAGGGACTGGTCACCTCGACCCTCCAGCTCGGCCAGCCCGCCTTCCTCGCCGAGGCGGTCGGTGCCCCCGTGCTCTCCGACGTCCGCGCCCGCGACGTCGCCGCCGGCGGCCAGGGCGCACCGCTCGTCGGGATCCTCGACGGCCTCCTCCTCGGCGAGGTCGAGACACCGACTGCGCTGCTCAACCTCGGCGGCATCGCGAACATCACCGTCATCTTCCCGGGCAAGGATCCGATCGCCTTCGACACCGGTCCGGCCAACGCACTCATCGACATCCTCGCCCGCCGCATTACCGGAGGCCGGGAGAGCTTCGACCGCGACGGCGAATTCGCCGCGGCCGGCACCGTCGACGAAGGGCTCCTCACGGACCTGCTCGCCGAGCCCTACTACTCGCAGCCGACCCCGAAATCCACCGGCAAGGAACTCTTCCACGCGGAGTACCTCGACGGTTTCCTCGCAGCCCACCCCCACCTCGGCGAATATGATGCGATCGCCACGGTGACCGCGCTGACCGCGCGCACCGTCGCCGAGGCGTGCCGCGCACACGGCGTCACCTCGGTCATCGCCTCGGGAGGTGGGACCCGGAATCCGGTGCTCATGCGTGAACTGGGGCACCACCTCGGCGCGGGTGCCGATGGTGGTCCGGGTCCTGGTGCCGGCCCAAGCGCCGGTCCGGGTCCCGGCCCAAGCACCGGTCCCGGTGCGAGTGCAGGCACGGTGCTGCGCACGACCGACGAGGCGCTCGGGTTGCCCGAAGGCAGCAAGGAAGCCCTGCTCATGGCTCTGCTCGGCTGGCTGAGCTGGCACGGACTGACCGGCACCGAACCGAGCCTGACCGGGGCCGCGCACCCGAGCATCGCCGGTCGCTTCACCCCGGGCCGCGGCGGGCTGAGACTTCCCGAACCGCTGCGAACACGGCCCACCCGACTGCGGATCCTGCCGTGAGCGCGACCCGCCCCGCCCGAGCGTCTGCGGTCGGCCGCTCCGTCCGCACGCCCCGCCCCGAACACCGCAACCCTCGATACGAACCCCCGATGAAGGAGTGACAATGCAGATCATCGACCTCTTGGTAATCGTGGCCTATCTCGCCGCAACGGCGTGGCTGGGACTGGCCCTGAGCGGCAAACAGAAGAACCTCAAAGGCTACTTCCTCGGTTCCCGCACCCTGCCCTGGTGGGCGGTGTGCATGTCCGTGGTCGCCACGGAGACGAGCGCACTGACGGTGATCGGGATCCCCGTGATGAGCTACCTCGGCGATCTCAACTACCTGCAGCTGGGCTTCGGCTACATCCTCGGCCGCGTCGTCGTGGCCTTCTTCATGCTCCCGCGCTACTACGACGGTGAGATGGTCACCGCATACGCCTACCTGGGCAAACGCTTCGGCACCTCGACGCAGACGACCGCGGGTGTGACCTTCCTCTTCACCCGTCTGCTCGCCGACGGCATCCGGGTGCTCGCCTGCGCCATCCCCGTCAAGGTCATCCTCGACGGGCTCGGCATCCACACGAACTACTTCGTCATCATCGTCATCCTCGCCGTGGTCACGATCGCCTACACCTTCATCGGCGGTATCAAGGCCGTAGTCTGGGTCGACGTCGCCCAGATGTTCCTCTACGTCGTCGGCGGACTGCTCACGATCATCGTCATCTCCACGGCGCTGGGCGGCGGATGGCTCGCCGAGGCGGCCGATGCCGGCAAGCTCAACATCTTCGTCTTCGAGGGCAACCCGATCTCCGCGGATGCTTCGTTCATCCCCTCCTTCCTCGGCGGTTCGGTGTTCGCGATGGCCTCCCACGGCTCCGACCAGCTCATCGTCCAGCGGCTGCTCTCCTGCCGCTCGAAGGTCGAGGCGCAGAAGGCGCTCATCTGGTCCGGTGTCGTGGTCGTCATCCAGTTCGCGATCTTCCTCGCCGTCGGACTCGCCCTGTGGGCCTACTACGATCACGCCCTGCCGGCCGACCTCGGCCTGACCCGCGACGACGAGATCTTCCCCCGCTTCATCATCGAAGGCCTCCCGGCAGGCATCTCGGGACTGCTGCTGGCAGGAATCCTGGCTGCCGCGATGTCGACGCTGTCGTCCTCGCTCTCGGCACTGTCGTCCTCGACGGTCAACGACGTCTACGCCCGGCTGAAGAAGACGCCGATGACCGATGCGCAGGGCTTCAAGGTCGGCCGCTGGGCGACGATCGGCTGGGGCATCGCCTTCATCCTCCCGGCCACGGTCTTCGAATCCGACTCCGGCAACATCGTCATCCTCGCCCTCGGCATCGCCGGCATCACCTACGGCGGTCTGCTCGGAGCGTTCGTCTTCGGCATCATCAACAAACGCGCCAGCGCCGTCGACGCGAACATCTCCTTCGCCTTGGCGATCGCGGTCAACGCCTTCTTCTTCGTCATGGAGAAGTACGTGACCGGCGAGGTGTGGGTCGCCTGGCAGTGGTACCCGCTGCTCGGCGTCATCGTCATGATGGTCATCGGCGGACTCCTGTCCCTGCGCCACCCGGCCGCATCGTCGGGGGCAGCCACCACCGCCGAGGTGGAAGGCAGTCGACGCTGATGGCCCAGTCCCAGCCCCGGCTGTCCCCGACGGAGCGGCGCAACCCGGCCAGTGCCGGCCTCGACGAGCTCGACACCCTCGGCGTCCTCGAAATCCTCAACTCCGAGGATCGGGTCGTCATCGATGCCGTAGCCGCGGCGTTGCCGCAGCTCGCCGAACTCGTCGACACGAGCGCGACACGGATGCGCCGAGGCGGCAGGGTCCACTACTTCGGCGCGGGCACCTCGGGCCGCCTCGGCGTCCTCGATGCCAGCGAGCTGCTGCCGACGTTCAACCTCGAACCGGGTCGGGTCGTCGGGCACATCGCCGGCGGACAGGCGGCCCTGGTCAATGCGGTCGAGAACGCCGAGGACTCCGAGGCCGACGGGCGCGCGGCCGGGGGAGGGCTGGGGCCCGACGATGTGGCGATCGGCATCGCCGCGAGCGGTTCGACGCCCTACGTCCGCGGTGCCCTCGAGGCCGCCCGAGCCGGCGGCGCCCACACCGTGCTCATCTCGAACAATCCGCATGCCCCTGTCGCCGAGGCGGCCGCCGCCCACATCGTCCTCGACACCGGCCCCGAAGTGATCACCGGCTCGACGCGGCTCAAGGCCGGCACCGCGCAGAAGCTCACCCTCAACGGCTTCTCCACCGCGCTCATGGTCGCCCTCGGCCGGACCTGGGACAACCTCATGGTCTCGGTCGTCGCGACGAACGAGAAGCTGCGCGAACGGACCGTGCGCATCCTCCGTGAAGCCACCGACCTCGACGATGCGGAGGCTCGCACCCTGCTCGAGAGCTGCGACGGAGACCTCAAGGCGGCCCTCGTCGTCTCCTTCGCCGAGGTGGCCCCCGCCGCGGCGGCCGCACAGCTGAGTGCGCATGACGGCTCGGTCAAGGCCGCGATCGCGGCGGTCATCGGAGCGAATACCTCGGAGAGTGACCTCCGGACCGCCGGCCGTAGGCCGGATCGGTCGGGTCCGGGTACCGTGGGCGCATGACCCTCATTCTCGGCGTCGACATCGGCGGCACCGGCAGTCGAGCCGCGCTCGGAGAGGTCGCTGAGGTTGCCGGCCGGCCCGGCAGTGTCGACGGCGAGTCCCGCAGCGATCCGGGCGTGATTGCAGGCGCGGATTCCGGTCCGCGCGTCATCGACCAGCTCAGCGGAGCCCGCATCGAGATCGGGCCGAGCGGCAGCACCGTCCTCGACGTGGTGCGGGAACTCGTGAGGTCGGCCGCGCAGATCTGGACCGATCGCTTTTCTGAGGTCCGCGGCATCGGCATCGGAGCAACCGGTATCGCTTCTCTTGCCGAGGACCCCTCCGGTGTCCTCGCCGACATCACTGCCGAATTCGGCGTGCCGGCAGTCGCAGCCATCGACGCAGTGACCGCCCATCTGGGTGCCCTGAGCGGAACAGGTGGGGCGATCACCGTGCTCGGCACCGGCGCGATCGCCGTCGCCCACCCGGGGGCCGACGAGGAGGGTATGTGGTCGGCCGACTGGTCGCGAGCCGATGGGTGGGGTCACCTCTTCGGAGACCGCGGGGGAGGAGCCTGGCTGGGCCGCTACGGCCTCGAACTCGCTCTGCGCACTCATGACGGAATCGACGAACACGGACGCGCATTGCTCGAGGCGGCGACGCGACGTTTCGGTCCGCCCGCCTCGTGGCCGGGCCGGTTCTACACGCGGGGCGACCGTGCCGGCCTGCTCGCTGACTTCGCCGTCGACATCGCCGGAACCGCCCGCTCCGGTGACGGAGCCTCGGCCGAGCTACTCCGCCGGGCGGGACAAGAAGCGGCCCGCAGTGCCGTCGCCGCAGCCAGCGTCCGGTCCGTCGGCCCGCCCGTGCGCATCGCGCTCACCGGGGGAGTAGTGGCCGCGGGCAGCCAACTTGTCGAGGGGTTCCGGACCGAAGCCGCACGTCTGCACCCGAACATCACTCTCGTCGCCCCGGCCGGGGGACCAGTCGAAGGCGCACTCGCGCTGGGCCACCTCGGTGCGGGTGGGAAACTGCGTGCGCAGGAACGAATCGTCTGGACCTGAGACGGACTACGACTCGGCCGCCCGCACCATGCGGATCTCCCGGACCCCGTCGTAGTCGTCGGTCTTGACGGAGCCGTCGGGCACGAAGCCGTTCTTCCGGTAGAACGCCTGGGCGTGCGGATTGGGGTCGGCGACCCACAGGTGGCAGGCGGTGCCGGATTCGACGACCAAGTCGAGAAGTCCCTGACCGGCGCCCGATCCCTGGACGGCCCGGTAGGTGTAGAGAATGAAGAGCTCGCGTTCATCGGGTCGGTCGTCATCGCGCGAAGGACCGGACATGGCCACGCCGACGATGCGGCCGTCCTGGTCGGCGACCGCGCAGGTGTGCGTCCGCTGGTGGTCCTCGTCGAGTGCCCTCGTCCACATCTGCCGACGCTGGTCGAGAGCGGCAGGGTCGTCGAGGAGTTCATCGGGCATGAGACCGCGGTAGGTCTCCTCCCAGCTGTCGACGTGGACGCGCGCCATCCCGTCGACGTCGGCGCTGACTGCGGGGCGGACTGCAGGTGTCATGACACGACTCTACGCCAGGACGCCGTGGATGCGCGGGACTGCGCACCGTCACGGCAACCGGCGCCGAGTATTCATCTCACCTGCACCTACGGACAAACAGCTGGTCAGGAAGGTCGCCGAAGATCGAGCATGTGAGAGCACAAGACTCCCCCGAGTTCGACCGTCCTTCCACCTTCCCGGCGCTCGATCCGGCACAGCCGCCGCGGCTGCCCCCGCCGCCGCTTGATCTCGAACTGCCGATGGGGCCGCGGACACGGGCCTACAGGTTCTTCGAACGACTGCCCGCGATCATCAGCTTCACGGCCGTCGGCCTCGTCTTCGTCCTCCCCTTCATCGACGCGCGCTGGGCAGCGATCTACGTGCTCACGATCGTCGGCCTCACCTTCGTCCGAGCCATCCGCGGAGCCGTCGACGTCGCACGTGGATTCGCTCGCTACCGCCGCAGCGCTCGGGTCGATTGGAACGCCCGCCTCGTCGATCTCGAACGGGCGATGGACGGACTGCCCGCGCTGCCGTATCCGCGCGCCGGATTCCGAGCCGAGGACCACGCCGCCGTCGTGGACCGCATCCGGGAGGACCCCACCTCGGTGATGCGTCCCTCCGAGCTGCTCCACGCCGTCGTCATCGCCGCCTACAACGAGCCGTACCCGGTCATCGCCGACACCATCCGCACGCTGCTGCACACCTCGACCTCGCCGCGGCGGCTCCTCATCTTCTTCGCCTACGAGGAACGCGGCGGCCCGGTCATGGCTGAGACTGCTCGCCGCCTCGCCGCCGAATACGGTCACCGATTCGGTGCCTTCGTCCTCGGCGAGCACCCGGCCGGCGTGCCCGGCGAGATTGCGGGCAAGGGCGCGAACATCACGCACGCCGGGCACCGCCTGGCAGCCTGGGTGAGGAAGGAGGGGATCGATCCCGAGAACGTGATCGTCACCAGCCTCGACTGCGACAATGTCCCGCACGAGTCATACTTCGACGCCGTCGCCTACGAATATGCGATCGCGGCCGACCGGGCACGGCTGTCGTTCCAGCCGATCAGTCTCTACATCACGAACATCTGGGATGTGCCTGCTCCGGCTCGAGTCGTCGCGAGCGCGAACTGCTTCTGGAACCTCACCACCACGGTCCGTCGCCTGGCACTGCGCAACTTCGCCTCGCACTCGCAGCCGCTGACGGCGCTGACCGAGATGGGGTTCTGGTCGACTCGGACCATCGTCGAGGATGGGCATCAGTACTGGCGCAGCTGGTTCCATTTCGACGGGGACTACCGGGTTGTGCCCATCCATGTGCCGATCTATCAGGACGCAGTGCAGGCTGGAACATTCGCGGCCACGATGGTCGCCCAGTTCAGGCAGCTCAGCCGGTGGTCCTATGGAGCCAGCGATGTTCCGTATGTCGGGGTGCGGGTGTTCGCCGGCGATGCGCGATCCCCGTTCTGGCCCGGTGCTCTCCGGTTCCTCTCGCTCCTCGAAGGCCACATCAGTCTCGCGTCGATCTCGATCATCATCGCCGTCGGCGGGTGGATTCCCTTCGCAGTGGCCAGTCAGACCGGTCAAGTCACCGAATTCCTCGAGCGGATGCCGATGGTCGTCGGTCTCGTCCAGCAGGTCGGCATGATCGGACTCATCGTCTCAATCGTCATCTTCAACTCCCTGCTGCCGCCGCGTCCGGTGCACGTGCCCAGGGGGCGGAGGCTGACGATGTGGCTGCAGTGGCTGCTCTATCCGCTCACCCTGCTCGTCTTCAATTCCTCGACGGCGCTGTATTCGCAGTGGTGCCTGCTGACCGGACGGTATCGGGAGCGCTTCGACGTCACCGAGAAGGCCTCCGGAGTGCCGGTCCGCAAGGCTGCGTGAGGCTCGCCCGGGATCGGCGAACGTGACGCTCGCTCGGGGTCAGCGAACGGTGAGGCTCACACGGCGTCGTCGAAGACCGAGCGCAGCCCCGGAGTGACGTGGTCGACGAGTTCGTCGAGTTCGAGATCGGCCAGCGGGTGGATCTGCAGGATGTAGCGGGCGAAGGCCGTGCCGAAAAGTTGGCTCATCGCCACCTGCAGGCGCGCGAACTGCTCCGACGTCGAGTTCTCTGCCACCGTGGCGAAGATGTGCGTCTCAAGCGCCTCGCGCATCACGGTCGCGGCCGTCGGACTCTCGGTGGCGGCACGGGCGAGGGCCCGCAGCCGGGAACCGATCGAGGGATCTTCCCAGGCCCCGAAATAGGTGCGGGCCAGCGTCTCCGCCCTGTCGGGACCCGCCTCGGCGAGTGCCGCACGGATCTTGGCGGGCAGGTGATCGAGGTGACCGAGCGATTCGGCCAGCAGTCCCTCCTTCGTGCCGAAGAAGTGTGTGACGAGTGAGGGGTCGACCCCGGCCGCCGAGGCGATCGCGCGGATGCTCGTCTTCCCGTATCCATCCGTGGCGAACCGGTCGAGGGCGGCCTCGAGGATGAGGTAACGCGAGTTCGAGCTGCCCGTCGGGCGCCCCGGTCGACGACGACTGCCGGGCGTGCCCGTGCTGCTGGCCATGGTCCTCCTCCAACTGTTCCTGTAGCCGGCCCGTGATTTCGCGGCGCCCCCCGAACGATTTCTTCCGCCTGACTCTAGCGCCGGAATCATTAATTAGGTTACTGTGGAATTACTCTCCCGGCAACGGAGAGGACTCGCTCTCACTAAAGATTCTGTGCAGGAGGGCGCCAGTCGAGAAGGAGTGGGACATGGAAGCCCCCGAAGAATTCGATGCCATCATCGTCGGCGGCGGACCGGCCGGGGTGGTCACCGGGCTGCTGCTCGCTCGCGGCGGCGTCAAGGTAGCGGTGCTGGAGAAGCATGAGGACTTCTTCCGCGATTTCCGCGGCGATACGGTGCACCCGTCGACGTTGCGGCTCCTCGACGAGTTGGGCCTCTATCACCGGTTCGCCCGGATCACGCATCGCCGGGTGAGCAATATCAGCCTCGCCGATCGGGACGGGCAGAACTTCATCCTCGGTGATCTCTCCAGGCTCAACGCCCCGCACCCCTTCATGAGCATCGCCCCGCAGTGGGACTTCCTCAACCTGCTCGCCGAGGCGGGGGAGGGTGAGCCCGGATTCGACCTCCGCATGGGCGTCGAGATGACCTCCCTGATCTGGGCCGACGGTCGAGTCGTCGGGGTCAGGGCACAGGGTTCGGGAGGGGTTCCGGAGTTGGAGGGTGCCCCGAGCCCGGACGAAGCTCAGAACCCAACCGGCGAGATGGAGCTGCGGGCCCCGCTCGTGATCGCCGCCGATGGACGATGGTCGAAGGCCCGGAAGGAGGCGCGCCTGACGGTTCGAGAACTCCATTCCGGGATCGACGTGTGGTGGTTCCGGATCGACACCGAGGCGCAGCTGCCCGATTCCGTGGCTCCGCGGTCCAATGGCTCGGGCGTGTTCGTTGCGATTCCCCGGGACGGCCACGTCCAGATGGCCAGGCTCATCCCGAAGGGCGAAGACACGCGACTCCGGGCAGAGGGCATCGAAACACTCCGCCGCGGGGTCGCCTCGACCTTCCCGGACCTCGCCGAGGATGTCGGTGGGATCGAGATGGACGATGTGAAGCTCCTCGATGTCCGCCGCAGTGAGGCGCCGAGGTGGTTCGTCGACGGTCTGCTGTGCATCGGCGATGCGGTGCATGCGATGAGTCCGCTCGGCGGGGTGGGTGTCAATCTTGCGGTCCAGGACGGTGTCGCCGCTGCCCGTCTGCTGGCCGGGCCGCTGCGTGTCGGCGATGTCTCGAGTCGTGACTTGCGGCGGCTTCAGCGTCGGCGCTTCCTGACCACGAAGGCCGTCGAGCTGCTGCAGGGAGGCATCCACCGGATGGTCGAACCCGTGGTTCACAGCGGCGGTGACATCCGGCCGCCTGCGGCCCTGGAGTGGCTGCTCAAGACGTTCCCCGCTCTGACGGTGGTGCCCGGCCGCATCCTCGGCATGGGCGTGACACCCGAACACGCCCCGGGCTTCGCCCGCAGATCGGACGGCGGCCGCGGGGCCGCCTTCGTCGACAACTCGAACTCCGATGGCAAAGCCGATTGTCCCGTCGCAGCGCACACCGCTCCCCAGGAGCAACGATGACCGCGAGCCTCACTCTTAGAACACCACGCGGTGACGACGAAGCAGAACTGAGGCGCATCCACGAGCAGATGCGCCTCGAAGGCTTCACGTTCCTCCTCGCCGAGGGGTCCTGGGGCGAGGTTCTCGCCACGATCGAACGCGAGGCCCGTGGCATCGACCTCGATCCTGGGCGGGTGCGTGCCGAATTCCTCGTCGCCGAGGCAGACGGTGTTCCCGTGGGACGGGTATCCATCCGCTATGCCCTCAATGACTTCCTCCTCAATGAGGGCGGCCATATCGGCTATGGCGTCGCACCCGAATTCCGTCGCCGAGGTTTCGCCACACAGATTCTTCGCCGGTCCGTGACGCGGCTCGCTGCTGCCGGAGTCGAGCGGATCCTCGTCACCTGCGCCGATGCGAATACGACCTCGGCGAGAGTCATAGAACGTTGCGGTGGGCAGCTCGAGAATCTCCGCACTGCCCACGACGGGACACTCACTCGGCGCTACTGGATCGACGCGAGATGAACGCGAGAGTCCGGACTTCCGGTTTCCCTCATCCGGGGCCGACGGTCAGCACCACTGTGCCGCCGGATCGGACTGCGTAGAGTCGAAGACATGAAAACACTCTTCGATTCCATTCGCAGCATCGGCTTCCGTCGCGGACCCGACCGGATCCTCGGCGGCCTCGCCGGAGGCCTCGCCGAGGTCACCGGCATCAACGTGTGGCTGATGAGACTCCTCGTCCTCGCCTCGTTCCTGCTTCCGGTCCTCGGCGTCGGCGCCTATCTCGTCGCCTGGATCCTCACCCCGTGGCAGGACGGCTCCATCCCACTCCAGCAGGTCTTCGGCGGCCGCCTCGAGCGGTAGTCGGGAAAGCTGGTTCGTCGAATTCAGGCGTCGCGGCTCAGCGCATAGAACGTCGTAGCGCCGATCTCGTACTCGGCGAATCGTTCCCAGCCGAGGTGGTCGTGGACGGCGAGCGAACGTTCGTTGCTCGACTCGATGAAGGCCACCCCGCGAGGGTAGGTGCCGCGAGCGAGTTCGAAGATGCCGTTCGTCAGTGCGGAGAGGACCCCGCGTCCGCGGTAGGCTGAGGAGACGACGATGGGTCCGTACATGAAGTAGGCATTCAGGCCGAACCGCTCCCGAGCAACCCGATTGAGTTCTCCTGCCGGTCCCGTGCCGGCCGCGCCCGGCGGTGAACTCAGCGCAATTCCTGCACGATGGCCATCCACCTCGGCGAGAGCGAAGCCCGGCCCGGTCGACGAAAAATCCCGCAGCCGATCCTCATCCCACTGACCTTGGACGAATCCGTTCTGCGCACGTTCCCGTTCGGTCAGCCTCTCTCCCCGGTTGTCGTCGATGAGTTCGAGGATCCAGGGGAAGTCGCTGTCGTCGGCGCTGCGAACCGTCGTCATGGGAATCTCCTCGGTTCTCGACTACCGGACCGGTCGTGCCCGACGATAGACCTTGATCGGCGCGGAGTCGATCGACGGTGCGTCGAGGATCGACCAGATGAGCACGACGAGCACAATGGGGAAGAATTCGATGGCCAGATAGCGGCCCATCCCTCTCCAGAAGCCGACGCGGCGCCCCATGTCCTTCTGCAGGGAGACGACTCCGGTCAGGGCCTGGCCAGGAGCGACCGTGCAGCCGTAGAGGGCTCCGAAGAGGAGAAGCGCGAAGGGATAGCCGATGAGCGCTGCTGCCGTGGCAGCGTCGATGGAGATGACGCCGGCCCCTTCGAGCGAGAGTGTCGTGACGGCGATGAGTGCTGTGAGAACCACGACGAAGACGGCGTCAAGGATCCTCGCCCACCACCGCCGACCTGTCGATGCCGAGTGCAGCAGCTCGCCGTTTCGCAGTGTTCCGTTTGCGTGGTCGATCATTCCGGCGGCGACTCGTACGTGATGATGCGAGCTGATCAGAGACCCCTCTTCAAACTCAACCGACAACGGTGCGAATCATCGGGCAGTGAATCTCTTCGGTCCCTGTCCTCGCATCGGCTGACGCCGCAATAAAACGGTGGGCCCCGTGGGGATCGAACCCACGACCCGCGGATTAAAAGTCCGCTGCTCTACCAACTGAGCTAGAGGCCCCGCCCCGGCACAATCGCGCACAGTGCTTGCGAGAAGTTGCCGGAGACTCACTCATATTAGAGGTTCGCGACCTCTTTACTCAAACCGGGTGCCGGTGTCCCGCGACGTCTTCAAGCCCCGCGGGGCACCCGCTGTCTCACTTCTCCGGTTCGGTGTGATCCTCGCCGGTATGCGTGCGCGGCAGAGCGTCCGGTGCGGGCAGGTCTTCCTCGGCCGCCTCGTCGATGACGGACGATTCGATCGCCTTGTTCTTCTTGATCTTCCCGCGCAGGGCGGCGATGTTCTTCAGCCCGGAGAGCAGCCTGCGATCCTTCTTCGGGGCAACGTACTCCGGGTCGGTCTCGATGGGGAAGACGGTCGGTGCGGCGCCGAAGGCCTCCTTCGACTCATTGGCGACCTTGCGCGCCATCTGCGCGTTGACCACACCGCCGATGACCGCACCGATGCCGAAGGGCAGCAGCCTGCCGACGAGTGAACCGCCGGCGCGGGCGGCGAACTTGCGGATGAAGGTCTTGCGCAGCTTGCGCACCAGCAGGTCGACGAGCGGAGCAGGAAGCTGCTTCGTCACGGTCGAACCCCAGTTGCCGAACATCGACTCGGTGCCACCGGACTGCTTGCTGAACTTCTGGACGAGATTCTTGCCGTCCTTGCCCAGCATCAGTCCGAGCACCAGAGCGTTGGCTCTCTTGGCATCGGCAACTGGGAGTCCGTGGATCTCCGAGATGGCCTGGGCGAACAGTGCCGTGCCCTCGAGGAATCCGGCCGTCTCCGCAGTCGCGACGCCGAGTGCCGCGGTCGTGCCGAGACCGGGAACCGCCGCCGTCGCACCGACCGCTGCGCCACCCGAGGTGGTCAGGGTCAGATAGTGCCGACGGATGATCTTGATGAGCTCTTCCGGAGTCGCGTCCGGGTGCCTGCGGCGCAGGGAGCGGACATAGGCCAGGGCAACGGGCCGCTGCACCGACAGCAGTCTCGACAGCATCGACTGGGCGCGGGGATTGAGGGAGCCATCGTCATTGACCGCAAGTTTCGCGGCCTTGTCGAGGCCCTTCTTCGCCACTGATGATCGTGCCACGGGAGTTCCTCCTCGTATTGGTCATTCGTCGTCTGCGGGTTACAGACACGAAACAATCACCAGTTTAGTAGTGGCCACTGAGAGTCCGACGGACAAACCCTGACCGCCAGGCGACAACCGGTTCCGAGCGCAGAGGAACTGCAGACGGCGGAGTCGAAAGAGACTAGACTTCCGAGACGATGACACAGCGACCCTTCCACCGCCCGATACCCCTGGCCGATCTCGACGCGGTCGGTGCCGCCGACGACCCCGTGGCCCGTTCGGAAACCTCGCACGCCACGGCCGCCCTGCTGCTCGGCGACCCGCGCGGACAGCGCGATGAGGCCGCGACGAGGCGGTTCATCGATCTCGCCGACGACATCGGCTTCGAGGTCATCGCCGAGATGTGGTCCGCCGCCCCGCCGGTCTCCGCCCCGGGCGCGCTGTGGCGCCTCTACGCCCTGCGCGAGTGGATCAGCACCTCGCCCGGCGAAGTTGCTGAGATGTTCGCCACCGGCCAACGCCGGGTCACCGAGGGCATCGGACTCGACGAGATCCTCGCCGGTGTGGAGCTTCCCGCTGGACCCGACGAGGTGGCCCGAGCCATCGATGAGATCCTCGCCGGAGCCTTCCGCGGGGACGTCGTCATCGCCCTGCTGCGCGCCGCCGCATTCGTCGGCATCTGCGCCGAAGGCACCGACAGCCAGGACACGCGCTCGCGCCTGCTCCAGCTGTCGAAGGACCTCGGCGACGCCGCGGTCTCGCACCGGCGCGGCGGGCTCACCTGACGGGACTCACCTGACCGGGCTCACCTGACCGGGCGCCACCTCGGCGCGACTTGGGCGCGACTTCGGCACCTGAGTCATCCCACCTCGGCCTATTCCCACCCGGCCCGCAAGCCGGTGTGAGATTTTCAACGGTCCCGAGCCCCGCCTCGGCGGTGGACTCACGAGCGTGAGCGAGTATCGTAGTGCGTGGCCTTCGGGCCACCGGACGCTGGATCGTCGAAGCCCCGGGCTCCAAATTCAGCCGCTTCGAGCGGCCTATCGCCGAGAGGCGCTCTCACGGTTCAGCGTTCGGCACAATACAATTGAAGCGACATGCACATTCGTCCGGCGCGACCGGGCCTCGGGCAGGAGGAGCGCATGCGGCTCAAGCGAGTACCGCAGGACACTGTCTTCTACGATCGTCTCTCGGATCTCGTCGGACAGATGCGCCAGTGCAACCTCGTGCTCGCCGAACTCTCCGGGATCGAAGTCAGCGAACGACGGCATGTCGCCGACCGTCTCCGCGAGATCGGGGATCAGGCCGATGAGGACATGGGAGCCGTGCTTCGCGCACTGCGCGAGAACTACATCACCCCCTTCGACCGCAACGACCTCTACCTGCTCGGTCATCACATGCGCGACATCTGCCACCGCCTCCACGGGGCCGGATTCGTTCTCGCCTCGGAAGCTTTCGACCAACTGCCCTCGGGTGTCCTCGAGACCCTCGCGGTCCTGTCGAACCAGACCGACCACACCTCCCGGATGATCACCCGACTGCCCGGCAAACTCGATCAATGGGACTACGTCGACTCGATCAACCGGCTGACCTACCAAGTCGAGACTCTGCAGTGGCGGATGTCCGATGCGGTTCCCAACGCCAAGCGCGGACTGACGTATATGGCCGCGGTCTCCCAGCTCGGCCAGGCCTTCGTCCGCGCCGCGCACGGGTTCACCGAGCTCGGCAAGGTCGTCGCGTCCATCGCGATCAAGGAGTCGTAGTCCGTGGAGCTGCTGCTGGCGGGCGTCATCGTGGCCGCGGTGATGTTCGCCGGTTCGAACGGCTTCCATGACGCGGCGCTGACGATCGGCAACGCCGTCGTCGGGCGCGCGATGAATCCGCGCTGGGCACTCGGTCTGGCCGTCGTCTTCAACTTCATCGGCGCGCTGCTCGGGGAGGGCATCGCCTTCGTCGTGGCCAACCAGATCGTGCATTTCTCCGGGGAGCCCGAGGTGGTGCTGACCTCGCTGATCATCGCCTTCGCCTCGGCGACGATCTGGAGTCTCTTCACCTACTACCTGGCATTGCCGGTGTCCTCGACGCACTGTCTCATCGGCGGCCTGCTCGGGGCCGGGATCGTGCTCGGATTCACGATCGACTCCCACGAGGCGATGGACTCGGTGGTGTGGCCGCTCGTGCTCTCGCCGATCCTCGGATTCGTGCTCTCGTGGGCACTGACTCTGCTGCTGTCGAAGATCTTCGCCTCGACCCCGCCGAAGCCGCTGTTTCGTGGAGCACGGATGGTCGACTCCGTGCTCACCGCCTCGCTGTCACTGGTCCACGGCGTCCAGGACGCACAGAAGATCGCGGCCCTGGTGATGGTCGGGCTCCTCGCCGTCGAGACGAGCCCGCACACGGAGCTGTCCGTGCTCGAGATCTCCTGGCCGGTGCGCCTGCTCATCGCCGCAGCCCTCGCGGCCGGCACGGGGCTGAGCGGGTGGCGAGTCGTGCGGACGCTGTCGGTGCGCATGGCCAAGCTCGATCCGGTCAAATCCGCGACCGCCGATGCGACCGCCTCGGTGCTCATGTACACCGCGGCGATCATCATGCGGGTGCCCGTGTCGCTGACCTTCGTCCTCGGCCCGGCGATCCTCGGGACACAGTATGCCGGACGCAAAGGCCACGCCCGGGCGCGGTTCTTCGTCCCCGTCTTCGGAGTCTGGCTGCTGACCATCCCGGCCGCCGCACTGCTGGCGATCGGCATCGGTGCGGTGGTCAAACTCGGGCTCGGGTAGGGGCCGGGCCGCAACCACCGATCCCCGCCGGACCGGTCGAGTCGGCGGGGATCAGTGTGGCTTGACCACCTCGGCGAGGTTCACCCGAGGCTTCGGCAGGGCCGATCCGGACCGCGCCGGACCACCGCGGCGAGGCTCAGGCCCTGACCTTGCGGCCGAACACGAAACCGGTGGTGATCATTGCGACCGCCAGGACGAAGTGGAGCCAGTTGTCGGCGGTGTTGAGGGGGACGAAGTTGCCCATCGACTCCATCGGGACGACGAGGCCGTAGATCCACAGCACCGCATAGACGATGCCGCCGATGACGAGGTAGGCCTTCGCGAGGCCGCGTGATCTCAGGCCCACGAGCCCGACGATGCCGAAGAGCAGGTGGACGACATTGTGGAGCACCGAGACCTGGAAGATGCCCAGCAGGGCAGCCTCGGAATGATGTCCGGCGAACACAATCGTGTCGAAGTTCTGCGTGATGCCCGGAACGAATCCCAGGACGCCCACCAGCAGGAAGACGGCGCCGAAGATGCCAGAGACGACCTGGACGGTGGTTCGGCCCGAACGCGTCGGCGAGACCGAAGCTGCGAGCGGCGAAGTCATGACGATCCTTTCGACATATTCTGCTCGTTCAATCTGTGATCCGGAGCCGACGTCGATTCGGATGGGCGCGGCGGCTTCACCGGCCCTAATGGCTTCACGGGTGTCGGCGGCATGACGCCCCCGGGAAAGAGGGGCAGACAGAAACTGTTCGGCCACTCCACAGCAGATTTGGCGTCATATCTGCTGTGGAGTGGCCGAACAATCGAGCTTCGCAGGTCGTGCGAGTCGTGCGGCGCAGGTGCGTGCCGCCGCGGCGCGGGCGGCTCAGCCGCAGCTCGCGGCCAACTGTGCCGCAGCGACCCCCGCCGCCGCCCTCAGATCATCCGAAGCGGCCGGAGATGTAGTTCTCGGTCTCTTCCTTGTCCGGGTTGGAGAAGATCGCCGAGGTCTCGTTGAACTCGATGAGCTTGCCGGGCTTGCCGGTGCCGGCGATGTTGAAGAACGCGGTCTTGTCGGACACGCGAGCGGCCTGTTGCATGTTGTGCGTGACGATGACGACCGTGTACTTGTCCTTGAGGTCGTTGATGAGATCCTCGATGGCCAGGGTCGAGATCGGGTCGAGCGCGGAGCAGGGCTCGTCCATGAGCAGGACCTCGGGTTCGACGGCGATCGCGCGGGCGATGCACAGACGCTGCTGCTGACCGCCCGAGAGACCGGAGCCCGGCAGGTTGAGGCGGTCCTTGACCTCGTTCCAGAGGTTCGCGCCGCGCAGGGCGCGCTCGGTGAGCTCGTCGGCCTCGGACTTCGACAGGCGCTTGTTGTTCAGGCGCACTCCGGCGAGCACGTTCTCCTTGATGCTCATGGTGGGGAACGGGTTCGCACGCTGGAAGACCATGCCGACCTCGCGGCGGACGTTGACCGGGTCGACGCCGGCGCCGTAGATGTCGTTGCCGTCCATGAGGACCTCACCGGAGACGCTGGCGCCCGGGATGACCTCGTGCATGCGGTTGAGCGTGCGCAGCACGGTGGATTTGCCGCAGCCCGAGGGGCCGATGAAGGCGGTCACGGAGCGGGGCTTGATCTGCATCTGCACGCCGTCGACGGCGCGGAAGTCACCGTAGAAGATGTCGAGATCTTTGATGTCGATCTGTTTGGACATTGTGTTTCCCTATCGTCAGGACCGTGAGGTCAGTATTGCAGAAGTCTGGAGTGCGCCGAGGTGGCCCTCGCCGGTCGTGCGGACCTGGCCTTCGCCGCTCGTGCGGACCGCGCGGACCGTGCGGTCCCGGTGTGCCCGGCCCATCAGCGCCCGGCCTTCGGTGCCAGCACCTTGGCGATGATCCGGGCCAGCAGGTTGAGCAGCATGACCAGGGCGACGAGCACGAGGGCGGCTGCCCAGGCGCGCTCGGAGCTGGCGAGTGCAGCGGAGCCGGGGGAGACCGGGCGCAGCTGCGAATCGTAGATGAAGGTCGGCAGCGTCGACATCCATCCGGAGAAGAGGTTCCAGTTGAGTGCCTTGGCGAACCCGGCGGTGACCATGATGGGGGCGGTCTCGCCGATCACGCGGGCGATGGCGATGGTGACGCCGGAGAGGATTCCCGACACCGAGGTGGGCAGGACGATCTTGACGATCGTCTTCCATTTCGGCACGCCCAGAGCGTAGGAGGCCTCGCGCAGATCCATCGGCACCAGGCGGAGGATCTCCTCCGTGTTGCGCACGACGATCGGGATCATCAGCACCGACAGGGCGACCGCGGCCGTGAAGCCGGTCTTGGCGATGCCCGCCGAACCCGGCATGAGCACGTTGGCCAGGGTCGAGAACAGTGCGAAGGCGAAGAGACCGGCAACGATCGAGGGGATGCCGGTCATCACGTCGACGAGGAAGGTGATGGCCTTGCCCAGACGGTTCTTCTGCGCGTATTCGACGAGATAGATCGCCGTGAGCACACCGATGGGGATCGAGATGATGCAGGCGGCCAGGGTGATGAGCACTGTGCCGACGATCGCGTGGTAGAAGCCGCCGGCCAGGGAGGCCTCACCGGCGACGTACTGCTGATCGAGCACGCCCTTCATGCCGAGCATCGTCCGGGAGAGGAGGTCGCCGCTGATCGCCGCGCCGCCCTTGGAGATGGTCAGCCACAGCAGAGATACGAGGGGAACGCAGGCGAGGATGAACGTCGAGGTGACGAGGGTCGTGGCGACACGGTCGGTGGCCTTCCGGCGTCCTTCGTAGGAGGCGGAGAGGACGAAGACCGCGACCAGGTTGATGAGGCCCGCCAGCACCGCCACCACGGGGATGTTGAACCCGCCGAAGGCGATGAAGCTGATGAGGATCGCCACGAGGATCGAGGCGACGGCGACGATCCAGGGGGTGGCCTTGGGAAGCTGCTTCGAGGTCAGCTTCCGGGACTTCGTGATTGTGTTGTTCGAAGAGGTCAACATGATCAACTGCCCTTCACGGAAGTCTTGGCGACGATGGCGCGGGCACCCATGTTCACCAGCAGAGTGATGACGAAGAGGACGAGGCCGACGGTGATGAGCTCGGAGAGGCGCAGTCCGGCCGCCTCAGGGAAGTTCTGGGCGATCTCCGAGGCGATCGTCTGGTTGCCGCTGACGACGAGCGAGGCGGTGAGCAGACCGGGGGAGAGGATCATGGCCACGGCCATGGTCTCACCGAGGGCGCGTCCGAGGCCGAGCATGGTCGCGGATACGATGCCCGACTTGCCGAAGGGCAGCACGGCCATCCGGATCATCTCCCAGCGCGTGGCGCCGAGCGCAAGCGCCGCCTCTTCCTGCAGGCGCGGGGTCTGCAGGAAGATCTCCCGGGTCAGGGAGGTGATGATCGGCAGGATCATGATCGAGAGCACGAGGGAGGCCGTGAGCAGGGTGCGGCCTGTCTGCGAGACCGATCCGTCCTCGGCGGGAGCGAAGATCGGGATCCAACCGAACCACTTCGACAGCCACAGGTAGAAGCTGGTGAGGTTGCCGGCCAGCGCGATGCCCCACAGGCCGTAGACGACCGAGGGGATGGCCGCCAGCAGGTCGATGACGTAGCCGAGGACCGGAGCCAACTTCCGCGGTGCCATGTGCGTGGTGAACAGCGCGATGCCGAGGGCGAAGGGCGTGGCCACGACCAGGGCGATGGCCGCCGAGATGAGCGTGCCGACGACCAGAGGCCAGACGTAGGAGAGGAAGCCGTTGCCGCCGGTGATCGACGAGGGATCCGAGATCTGCGCCTGGATCGTGTCCTTGGACTGAGCCAACAGGAACAGGGCGACGCCTGCCAGGATGAGCAGGATCAGGATGCCGGCGATGAGAGTCGCGGCGGAGAAGATCCTGTCGCCGGGGCGGACGACGGCCTTCGGTTTCGGTCCGTTCGCCGGGCCGGACTTCTGTCCGTTCTCCGGCTCGGAGGGCCCGGCTGGGCCGGACTCTGTGGTTTGCGTGCTGGTCGGCACAAGTGCTCCTCGTGAAACTTGTGGTGGATCCTGTCCTCGGATCCCTAGGCGCCCAAAAGCGGCGCAGTGGGTGCTGCGCCGCTCCTCAGCTGATCATTTCTCCAGGTCAGAGACCAAGTGTCAGCCTTCAACCTTGATGGAGTCGATGACGGTCTCGATCTGCGAACGCAGGTCGTCGGACAGGGGAGCCGAACCGGCGGAGTCCGCAGCGGACTTCTGTCCCTCTTCGGAGACGACGAACTTCTCCCAGGCCTTGACCATGTTCACGGTCTCCTGGTCCTTGTAGGACGAGCAGACCAGGTGGTAGGAGACGAGCACGATCGGGTAGGCACCCGACTCGGTGGTGTCGCGGGCGAGGTCGAAGGCGAGGTCGCCTTCGCCGCGTCCCTCGACCTTCTCGGAAGCGTCGACGACCTTGGTGGCGGCTTCGGGGGAGAGTTCGACGAATTCCTCGCCGACCTTCACCTTGGCGGTGCCCAGGTCGCCGACGGCCGAGGCGTCGGCGTAGCCGATCGCACCGTCGGTGTCCGAGACGGTCTGGATGACGCCGTCGGTGCCCTGAGCGGCTTCGCCGCCGAAGTCCTTCGGGAAGTTGCCGTCGACCTCGGCGTCCCAGGTCTTCTCGGCGGTGGCTTTGAGGTACTCGGCGAAGTTCTCGGTGGTGCCCGAGTCGTCGGCGCGGTGGACGGCGGTGATCTTGAGGTCCGGCAGCTCCGCGTCGGGGTTGTCGGCCTTGATCGCGTCGTCGTTCCAGTTGGTGATCTCGCCCTTGAAGATCTTCGCGATGGTGTCGGGCGAGAGGTTGAGTTCGTCGACGCCCTCCACGTTGAAGGTCACCGCGATGGGGGAGATGTAGACGGGGAATTCGTAGGCGCCGTCGGCACCGCAGGCTTCCTTGCCGGCCTCGACCTCGTCGTCATCGAGGTGGGCGTCGGAACCGGCGAACTGGGCGTTTCCGGCCAGGAACTGCTCGCGTCCGGCACCGGAGCCGTCGGGCGAGTAGTTGACGGTGACGCCGGAGTTCTCCGAGGTGAAGTCCGCGGTCCAGGCATCCATGGCCGCCTTCTGCGAGGAGGCGCCGATGCCGGTCAGGGTGCCCTGGAGGTCGCTGTCGCCACCGCTGGTGTCTTCCCCGGTGGCGGAGGTTCCGCCGCAGGCCGACAGGGTGAGCGCGCCGACCGCCAGGATCGCGGCGGAGGGGGCAAGGTGCTTCAGCTTCACGAAGATGCCTTTCATGTCGTGGACACAACTCGAGGATTCTCGATCGTTCGTGGTCCACGCTAAGGATCGCGCGTAAAGCGGCGGGTGTAGTGAAGTGAATGGGAGGTGAATGAGAGCTGAAGCGTTGGAAGCCTTCTGAGCACTCTGTCACAGGGCGGGCCCGGATCGTGAAAGGATGGCCGCCGAGGCCGGTCTGACTTCGGCCGCCGGCCCCTCAGGTGAGACCTCGGCCGGCGACCCCTCAGCGCTCAGCCCCTCAGGCGTCGATCGGTCGGACGCGTTCGATGTCGACGATGCGCGGCACGGCGCCGGGCCGGACGTAGGCGACGAGGATCTCGCCGGGCTTGAGATACGGGTCCTCGCTCGGCAGCTTCGCAGCGATCCGCTTCGGGGCGTGTTTGGCGTAGACGGCGAGGATGGTCGGCAGCACCGGACGGTGGGTGCAGTAGATGACCGGACGGCCCTTCTCGAGCAGCTTCTCGATGTACCGGGCGGTCTTCTCGGGATTGCCCGCGGTGGCCTTCTCGCTCAGACACGCGACCTTCTTGATCGATCTGCCCGTCGCCGCCGACAGCGGAGCCAGGGTCGCGACACAGCGTTTCCACGGGCTCGAGATCAGCTTCTTCGTCTCCCACGCCTCGAGCAGGCCGGTCAGCGCCATCGCCTGCCGGGTGCCGAGCTTGAGCAGCGGTCGGACATGCTCCGTCTCGTACCATTTGGAGCGGGGGAAGGCCTTGCCGTGGCGGACGAGGACGAGCGGCCAGGCCCGCAGCGCATCCGTCTCGTGATACTTCTCGAGCGCATCGAGCTGATCGCGGTCGGCATAGGAGGTCAGCTTCGTCCGCGCCTTCCCGACGGGAAACCACTTCACCTCATCGACTTCACGCACATTGTCGGAGCCGAGAGCCTGGTCGGCCTTGACTTGGGCCGACCAGTAGAAGACCTTCTTGATGTTCTTGCCGCCGACCATGTACTCCGCCGAAGGCAGCGGGACGCCGAGGTGGATGTCGAGTCCCGTCTCCTCCTTGACCTCGCGGATCGCGGTCTCCGGCAGGGTCTCCCCGGGCTCGACCTTGCCCTTCGGCCAGGACCAGTCGTTGTAGCGGGGACGGTGGATGAGGGCGACCTCGAGTCCCTCGGCTCCGAGCCGCCAGCAGACGGCTCCGGCGGCGAGGATATCGGCACTGACCCGCGAGGAGACCTGCGCGGAATCGACCGATGCCGGACTCACGCTTCGTCCCCGACCAGTCGGCGTTTCCGGTGACGTCGGATGAGCTCTGTCTGGTAGTCGGTGAGCGGCTGCCCCTCGGCATCCTTCGTCGAGCGGCTCCAGCTGCCGTCGGCGGAGAGTTCGAACGCCGAGGTGGACTCCGCGAAGGCGAGATCGAAGAGTTCGACGACCTCGTCCTTGTGGTTGGCGTTGGCGAGCTGGACGAGGGTCTCGACTCGCCGGTCGAGGTTGCGGTGCATCATATCGGCCGAACCGATGTAGACGATAGGGTCGCCGCCGTTGCCGAAGACGAAGGCCCGCGAATGCTCGAGGAAGCGGCCGAGGACCGACCGGACGGTGATGTTCTCGCTCAGGCCCGGGATACCCGGGCGCAGGGCGCAGATCCCGCGGACTAAGACCTCGACCTTCACCCCCGCGCGGGAGGCCATGTAGAGGGAGTCGATGATCGCCTCATCGACGATCGAATTCACCTTGATCCGCACGGACCCTTCACCGCCCGCCTCGGCGATGGCGGTCTCGGCCTCGATCAGCTCGGTCAGCCCGGCTCGGACCCGGGTGGGGGCGACGAGGAAACGAGAGTACTCGGCGCGGGGCGCATAGCCGGAGAGCTGGTTGAACAGCTTCGTGAGGTCGTCGGCGACGGCCATGTCCTTGGTCAGCAGGCCGAAGTCCTCATAGCCGCGCGCGGTCTTCGGGTGGTAGTTGCCGGTGCCGACGTGGCAGTAGCGGGCCAGTCCCTCGGCTTCCTGACGGACGACCAGGGAGAGCTTCGCGTGGGTCTTGAGTCCGACGATGCCGTAGACGACATGGACCCCGGCCCGCTCGAGCTTGCGGGCCCAGGTGATGTTGGCCTCCTCGTCGAAGCGGGCCTTGATCTCGACGACCGCGAGGACCTGGATGCCCGCTTGCGCGGCATCGACGAGGGCCTCGATGATCGGGGAGTCCCCGGAGGTCCGGTAGAGGGTCTGCTTGATCGCGAGCACGTTCTTGTCCGCGGCGGCCTGCTCGAGGAAGGCCTGCACACTGGTCGAGAACGAGTCGTAGGGGTGGTGGAGGAGGATGTCGCGGCTGTTCACGGCCGCGAAGACATCGACCTGATCGCTCGACTCCCGCAGGGACAGGTCCTTGTTCATCTGCGGGACCATCTTCGCGAAATGCAGGTCATCGCGCGGGACATCGGCGATGTCGGACATTCCGGAGAGGTCGAGCGGGGTCGGCAGGTGGTAGATCTCGGATTCGTCGATGCCGAGTTCGTCCTTGAGCATCTCGCGCACCCGCGGATGGATGTTCTCCGTGATCTCCACGCGCACCGCGGGCCCGAAACGGCGGCGCAGCAGCTCCTTCTCTAGAGCCTTGAGCAGGTTCTCCGCATCGTCCTCTTCGACCTCGAGGTCTTCGTTGCGGGTGACGCGGAAGGTCGAGTGGTGGATGACCTCCATGCCTTCGAAGAGGGTGTCGAGGTGTTCGGCGATGATGTCCTCGAGGGCGACGAAGCGGGCGGGCACGTCGCGTCCGACGGGACGGTCGGACGCCTCGGCGACGTTGAAGAACCTGGGCAGGCGCGGGGGCACCTTGACCCGGGCGAAGAGCTCCTTGCCCGAGTCCGGGTAGCGCAGGAGCACGCCGAGGTTGAGCGAGAGCCCCGAGATGTAGGGGAAGGGGTGGGCCGGGTCCACGGCCAGCGGGGTAAGGACGGGGAAGACGTGACCGGCGAAGAATTCGTCGACCCGTGCCCGTTCGTCCGCGGTGAGATCGTCGACGGCGACCTTTGTGATCGACTCTGCGTCGAGGCGGGGTCCGATGTCTTCCTTGAGCAGGGCGGCGTGCCTGGTCATCAGCTCATGGGCACGCACGCCGATTGCGTGCATGACCTGCAGCGGCATCCGCCCGGTCACGCTCGGCACGGCCAGTCCTGTATTGATGCGGCGTTTGAGGCCGGCGACGCGGACCATGAAGAACTCGTCGAGATTGGTCGCGAAGATCGACAGGAAGCGGACCCGCTCGAGCAGGGGCATCTCCGGGTCGGAGGCGAGGTCGAGGACGCGTTCGTTGAACGCCAGCCAGCTGAGTTCGCGATCGAGGAAGCGATCTTCGGGTTCCGGCAGGTCGAGTTCCCTGCCGATGGCTGCGATGTCGTACATCGATCTACTCCTGGGTGGGTTCGGTCGAGGAAGCCGGCGCATAGGACACGTGCGCCACCGCGACATGGAAGCCAAGCCGCTCGTACAAGCCTAGCGCCGGAGCATTGTCGGACTCGACGTAGAGTTCGATCCTCTCGGCGCCGGCGGCGACCATCCGCCGCATGCCCTCGACGGTCAGTGCCCTGCCCACGCCCTTGGCATGGACGGCCGGGTCCACGCCGACGACATAGACCTCGCCGAGGCCGCCGGACGTGCCCGTGGACGGCTCGGGATCCGTGAGTTTGATCTCATGGAAGCCGATGACGTCACCGGCGCGTTCGGCGATGACGATGGTGGAGGGGTCGAAGTCGGCGGCGGTGACGATCGCATCGATGTCGGCGCGGGTCTGCGAGCCCTGTTCGGGGTGCCAGTCGAAGGCGGCGTTATTGACCTGCAGCCAGCCGTCCTCGTCGCCGGGGGCGAAGGAGCGGATCCTCACACCGTCGGGGGCCGTGGTCTCCGGAAGCTCATCGAGGCTCAGACCCTCACCGGTGCTCATCTGATAGAGCACCCGGTCGCGGCCGAGCCCGTGCCTGCTCGCAAGTGCCTGCGCGGCCGGGTGGTCGCCGTGGGCCCAGCACCATGATTCGGGCTGCTCGTCGAGGATCGCGGCGAGCAGAGCGGCACCGTGTCCGCGGCCGCGATGTTCGGGGGCGATGAGGAACTCGGCGGCATGGCGCTCGCCCTGCAGGGCACGGATGCCGAAGCCGATGAGGGTGTCCTCGTCGTCATAGACCCGCCACACACTCGAGGCCGTCTGCGCCTCGTGGCTCGTGTCCTCGCCGGTGGCGATGGCCATCAGCCCGCCCGAGATCTCGGGGGAGCCGTCGGACTCGGCCACCTGGTCGAGGAAGCCGCGCTCGGCCTCGGCGAGAGGGGAGATCGGGGCCCCGACCACGGCTCCGCTGGTGTCGATTCTCATGCGCTCAGGTCCTCCTCGCTCGGTTCGTTCTCTTCGCTCGTTTCGTGCGGACTGCGTCGTTCGGTCTCGTCCGCCTCAGCCGCCTCGTCGTCATCGTCGGTCATGGAATCCGCGCTGAAGCGGTAGCCGACGTTGCGCACCGTGTGGATGGCGTTCTCGAGGTCTTTGCCGAGTTTCGCACGCAGGCGGCGGACATGCACATCGACGGTGCGGGTGCCGCCGTAGTAGTCGTCGCCCCATACGGCGAAGAGGATCTCATCGCGGGTGAAGACGCGTTCGGGGTGCATGGCGAAGAACTTCAGCAGGGCGAATTCGCGGTAGGTCAGGTCGAGGCTGCGTCCGCCGAGATCGGCGGTGAACGCGGTCTCGTCGATGCGCAGGGCTCCGGTGACGACGACCATCGGCTCACCGTCGGCGTTCCACGCCTCGGCGCCGGGGGTTCCGTAGGCGCCGCCGGTCGCGGAGGGGCCGACCGCTCCGCCTCCGCCTGTCTGCTCGCCGAGGTTCGCCCGCCCCGTGTATCCGGAACGGCCCGCGAATCCGGCTCCGGCCTGGGCGGGGGAGAGGCCTCGGTCGCGGGCCATCCGCAGCCGAGCCTCCACCTCGGCGGGGCCTGCGGAGGTAAGCACGATATCGCTGACATTCCAACGCGCCGAGGCGGTCGCCAGCCCGCCTTCGCTGAGCACGACGATGACGGGGACGGTGAGATTCCTGGCGGTGAGCACCTCGGCGATGGCGGGGGCGAGGGAGAGATCGAGGCAGGCATCGGCGATGACGACATCGGCGGTGATGGTCTCGGCGGCCGCGGTGCTCAGGTGCGCGATGTCGCGGCGTTCGATGTGGTGGCCGAGGTATTGCAGGGACTCGGGCGCGAGCGGGGCATCGAGGCGGGCGGCGGGGCTGATGTGCAGGATCCGCATGTGCTCAATCCATCCCCTCTGCGAGTGCCGACTGAGGAAAGTATAGCCGTGCTCACCGACGCCGAACTCGGGTGACCGGACTCGCGAGACCGGACCCGCGAATCGCGTCGCCGCGATCGGATAGGGCACGATAGTGGGGTGATCAGATGGATTCGAGTAGTCGTGGCCTTGGCCCTGGCGTTGGCCCTCAGCGCCTCGGTGTACTGGGGCTACACCTTGTTCCTGCTGGCGACCTGCCTCATCGTCTTCGGCGTCGCCTACGGCTGGCCCCGTCTCACGGACTCCCCGCAGCCCCGGGCCACCTCGATCATGCTCTTCCTCTTCGGACTCGCCGGACTGCTGGCCGCGTGGCGCGACAGCTCGGCTCCGTACCTCGACTGGCTGCCCGTGCTCGCCGGGCTCGGGCTGCTGTGGACCTTCGTGCAGAACCTCACCCGCGGCCTCGGTGCCTCGGATGCCGTGGCCAACGTCTCCGCGCAGGTGACCGGTGTGGTCATCTCCCTGTCCGCGAGCACCTGGGTCGCCGCGATCACCGTGCCCGGGGACAAAGAGGCCATCGTCGTCGGTCTCATCTCGCTCATCGCCGCGGGCTGCATGACCGCTCTGCCGTGGCCGGCGATCTACACCTCACCGCTGGCCGTGGCGATGGCGACCGCGGTGGCCGGGATCCTCTCGTTCAGCATCTTCCCCGAGGCGATCAGCTGGCCGCTGGCCCTCATCCTCGGTGCCATCATGGGTCTGCTGGTCGCCGCCGTCGACCGCATGCTCGGCCTCGTCGCCTATGCCAAATACCAGGCCGTCAGCCTCGAGATCGCCCAGAACATCGAGCTGAAGAAGAACGTCGAGAAGGCCCGCAGCTTCGCCGTGCAGCTCGCCCTCGGCGCCACCCCGATCGCCCTCGGCGGTGTCGTCGTCTACTCTCTCGAACGCATCGCCCTCTGATGTCCCGGCCGTCGGGTCAGTTCTTGATGTCCCGGCCGTCGGGTCAGTTCTGTCCGGCCCTCGGGCCGACTGCGCACGGCACGGCTCGGAAATGTAGACTTGAGGGCATGGATAACCTCGTCGTGCTTGAAATCTTCTTCTCCAGCCTCGTCGGCCTCGCCGCACTCGGTGCCCTGGGTGTCGGAATCAAGGTCGTCACCTCCCTGTTCAAAGACAACCGCTGAGTTCGATGATCGAACTAGACGCCTCGGTCCATCCCGAGCTCGTCCCCCTGTCCTGGCTCATCGGGTCCTGGGAGGGTGTGGGAGTGGTCGGCTATGCGGACACTCCCGAGAAGCAGTTCGGGCAGCGAGTCGACTTCGTCGCCCATGAGGGCACTCCCTTCCTCCAGTACACCGCGCATGCGTGGCTGCTGACCGAGGAGGGCGAACTCGAATCGACGCTGACCTTCGAGACCGGCATCTGGCAGCTCGTGCGCCAGCATGACGCCGGTGACGTGGGCCCGGGAATGCTCGTGCCGACTCAGGAGCCCAGCTTCACCAGCGCCGCCGCGGTCGAGACCCTGCGCACGAATGACGACGGATTCGAGATCGAAGCCGAGATCGTCCACCCGCACGGCGTCATGGAACTCTACGCCGGCCATGTCAAGGGACCGCGCATCGATCTGTCGACCGACGTCGTGGCACGGACGAAGACCGCCAAGGAGTACACCGCGTCGACCCGCATGTACGGACTCGTCGGCGGGGAGCTCATGTGGGCCTGGGACATGGCCGCCCTCGGCCACGAACTCGCCTCTCACGCCTCGGCGCGGCTGAAGAAGCTGGACTGAGATGACCGAGTCCGCCCGCCCCTCCGCGCTGGCCCAGCCGCTGAGTTCGGCCGCGGTCTACGGCCCCGGCGAACTGGCGCGGACGCCGCTGCACTACGGCTCGCCCCTGCGCGAGCAGCGGGCCCTGGCCGAGAAGGGCGCCATCGTCGATCTCGCCCACCTGCGGGTCCTGCGCCTGTCCGGACCCGATCGGCTGACCTGGCTCAACTCCATCACCACGCAGAAGCTCGACGGACTGGCTCCGGGGGTGTCGACGGAGACCCTCGTCCTCGATCCCAACGGCCGCATCGAGGGCTGGCTCAAACTCGTCGACGACGGCGAGGCGCTGTGGGCGATCAGCGAGATGGCCACGGACGCCACCCTCGACTTCCTCCGCAAAATGGTCTTCATGATGCGCGTGGAGATCGAGGACCTCAGCGATGACTATCAGTGCATCGGCGCCGTCCTCACTCTCCCCGAGAAGCTGCCCGTGACCCAGCTGTGGGCCGATCCCTGGCCGCACATCGGAGCGGGCTCGGCCTCCTATGCCGAGGTCGACCTCGGACTAGAGGTGGCAGGGGAGGACCACCCCGGGCTCGAGACCCCGTTCGTCATCGGCATCTGCGCGCGTGCGGACCTGCGGGCAACCTCGGCGAGCGAATTCACCCTGGCCGGGTTCGACGCCTGGGAGGCCCTGCGGATCGCCGCTTGGCGGCCCGGGCCGGCGGAGATCGACCACAAGTCCCTCGTCGGCGAACTCGATCTGCTGCGCACCTCCGTGCACCTGGCCAAGGGCTGCTACCGCGGCCAGGAGGCCATCGCGCGTGTGCACAATCTGGGGCAGCCGCCTCGGCGCCTCGTCTTCGTCCACCTCGACGGGTCCGGGCATATCCACCCCGAGGCCGGCACCGAGGCGCTCGCCGAGGTCCGCGGATCCGAACGGTCCGTGGGACGGCTGAGCTCGGTCGCCCTGCACTGGGAGCTCGGGCCGATCGGCCTGGCCGTCATCAAGCGCAACATCTCCGCCGATGCTCCGCTGAGCTTCGACATCGGTGAGGATGCACCCCGTGTGGCAGGGGCGCAGGAAACGATCGTCGCGCCCTCGCGCGAACACGATCTCAACCTGCCGGGACGGAACAAGGACGTCGATCTGCGCAACCAGCACCGCTAGAATTCGGGCTTCGCGACAGCGCTGATGAGTCGTATCGCGAACAACGGATTCCGCATCGGATATCGCGCTGACAAACGCGTTCTGGCCACCCTGCGGACTCGGAATGACAAGAACCGTCGCGAACCCCTATTCTTCCCCTTATGACAGCTTTGGAAATTGGCGGCGAAGCTCTGCCGCAGGAACGTAAGATCGTCACCGAGATCCCCGGACCGAAGTCCCGTGAGATCGAGGCCCGCCGCACTTCGGCCGTGGCCACAGGTGTCGGATCATCGCTGCCCGCATACGTGGTGGCGGCCGGCGGCGGCATCCTCAAGGACGTCGACGGCAATCAGCTCATCGACCTCGGTTCGGGCATTGCGGTGACCACCGCGGGCAACTCGAACCCGCGGGTCGTCAAGGCCGCGACCGAGCAGCTCGAGGCCTTCACCCACACCTGCTTCATGGTCAACCCCTATGAGAGCTACGTCGAGGTCGCCGAGGCGCTCAACCGCCTGACCCCGGGCGATCACGAGAAGCGCACCGTGCTGCTCAACTCCGGCGCCGAGGCTGTCGAGAACGCCGTGAAGATCGCTCGCGCCCACACCGGTCGTGACGCCGTCGTCGTCTTCGACCACGCCTACCACGGCCGGACCAACCTGACCATGGCGATGACCGCGAAGGCCGCCCCCTACAAGGCCGGATTCGGTCCTTTCGCCGGTGAGGTCTACCGGGCACCCATGTCCTACCCGTTCCGCGACAACGATGCGGCGGGCACGAAGATCAGCGGCGAAGATGCGGCCAAGCGCGTCATCACGATGATCGAGAAGCAGATCGGCTCCGACTACGTCGCCGCGATCGTCATCGAACCCATCCAGGGTGAGGGCGGTTTCATCGTCCCCGCTGAGGGCTTCCTGCCCACCCTCGTCGAGTACGCCCGCGAGAAGGGCATCGTCTTCGTCGCCGACGAGGTCCAGGCCGGCTTCGCCCGCACGGGCAAGATGTTCGCCTCCGAGTGGGAGGGCATCGTTCCCGACCTCATCACCACCGCCAAGGGCATCGCCGGCGGTCTGCCGCTCTCGGCCGTGACCGGTCGCGCGGAGATCATGGACTCGGTCGGACCGGGCCGCCTCGGCGGAACCTACGGCGGCAACCCGACGGCCTGCGCCGCCGCCCTCGGCGCCATCGAGTCCTACGAGAACGACGGCCTCCTCGAGAACGCCGGACACATCGGTGAGATCATCACCGAACGCCTGACCAAGCTGCAGAGCCAGTACCCCGAGGTCGGCGACATCCGCGGCCGCGGTGCGATGATCGCCGCCGAGTTCGTCGAGCGCGACTCGATCGAGCCGAACGCTGACCTGGTGAAGAAGCTCGCCGACTACTGCGCGAAGAACGGCGTGCTCGTGCTCACCACCGGAACCTTCGGCAACGTGCTGCGCTTCCTGCCGCCGCTGACGATCTCCGATGAGCTGCTGGGCGATGCCTTCGACGTCATCGAGGCGGGCCTGGGCGAGCTCCTGGGCTGAAGCTCCCCACCCCCACTGCTACCTGACGGCGTCCCAGCACCCTCGCGCGAGGGTGCTGGGACGCCGTCAGGTAGTTTTGGGGCTCTGTGACGTCCTTAGCCCAGGTGGGGCGGGGTTGAACCACCCGATTCGCGCAGCTGCCATCCGACGGCGGCGCAGATGCTCTGAAGCGTCCGCGTCGCCGTCGGTGTGTCTGGAGTGCCGCCGGCCGGCCTCGGGAATCCGGCGCGGACCCACGCGGTCGGCGACTGTAGCACAATGGAGTCCATGACCTCTCTGCGCGAAGACAGTTCGATGAGCGCCCCGGACCGGGTGTGGCGGTTCCTCCGCGGACCGCGCTTCGTGGACCTGCCGATTCGTCTGCTCGCCCTCATCCTCTGTCTGACCGTTCTGGTCCCGGGCTCGTTCGAGATCACCGAGCCGCGTTACGTGGCGCTGCTCATCGGCGCCTACGCCCTCTTCGTCTTCGCCCCCTTCCTCCCTCTGGTCACTGCACTCGTCTCCACCGGCCTGAGCATCGTCTTCGTCGCGCTCTACCCCGACCTGGAGAACATGTTCCCCGAGGTGCTCATCTTCGCCGTCGCGGTGCTGCTCAGCCACCGCCGGTGGATCGGTGCGGCGATCGCCACGACCGGCCTCGTCGCCTACCTGTTGACTGCCACTGAGCTGGGCGCCTATGACGGCGGGGTCGCGGGCTTCATCGATCTCGGCTTCGGGTGGCTGACCTATTCGCTGATCGGCGCTGCCGCCGGTTTCGTCGAGCTGCGGATCCACCGGGAGATCCTCCGCCGCGAACGCGCCGCCGTCGACCACCAGAAGACGGTGGAGTCGATGCGGACGCGATTCACCAGCGATATGCACGACACGATCTCGAACTCGCTGGCCACCGAATCCGCGATCATCAGGACCATGGCACGGGAAGGCACCTCGCCAGATTCCGACCGTCTGCTCGCCGAGCTCGCGCTTGTCAATGCCGAAGCGACGAAACGTCTGCGACACCTGGTGGGCAGTCTCAGATCCGGGGAACCGCAGGATTCCCGCTTCCGTCTGCACACCGAGGCCGAGCAGCTGGCTGCGGCGATCGACAGCGGCTGCTCCGCCGGTTCCGTGCCCCTGACGATACAGATGGACCAGCTGCCGAAGTACGCCTCGGCGGACCTCGGTCGGCATTTCACCGCCATCGTGCTCGAACTCGCAACGAACGTCATCCGCTATTCGGCCCCGGGCTCTCCCGCCTCCTTGGAAGTGGAGATGCGAGCAGGCTCCGACGATCGGGCCGAACTCGTCTGCCGCAGTCGGAACGAGGCGCCGGCAGAGCTGCCCCGGACGCCGCGATCGCTTGACCGCAGGGCGACCGCGGTCAACGGAACCTGCCGCGTGCTCTCAGCCGAAGGGCAGAACGTCATCGTCGAGGTGGCCGTGCCCGTCCGATATCTGCGGCCCGAAGAGGGTAATTCCGTCGCCGTGGCGGGCAATTCCCGCGCCGAGGCGGGTGGCCCCCACTCCGAGTCCCACGGCTCCCGCGGTGAGTCCCACGGCTCCCGCGGCGGCTCGACTGCCGCGACGCTTGGCCAGGGAGAGGAGATCGCTGTCCTCTGCGAAAGAGCCGAATCTGGGATTCCGGTCGACGAAGGAGCAGCGGGAGGGCAGCGAAGCTCAGAAGAGCAGAGCAGATCCGGACGACCAGATGATTCCGAACGACCCGCTGGCGCCGATCGACTCGGCGACTCCGAACGACTCGGCGACTCCGAACGACTCGATGGATCCGGGAAATCGAGCGGATCGAACCGACCCGTCGGTGAGAAGAATTGGGCCGAGGTGTGATGATCGAGGGAACGAACACGGTGCAGACCTCAGACCTCGGCCCCGCCTCGGCGAGAAGCGCCACCGCCTCGGCGAGTTCCGGCACCGCCTCGGCGAGTCACGCCACCACCTCGGCGGATTCTGCCACCACCTCGGCGAGGTCGAAGCCGATCGCGGTCCTCGTCGTCGACGATGATTCGTGGACGACCCGCGCGATCACCGCTGTGCTCCGGGACTCGGGCGAATTCCGTGTGATCGACCCCGTGCATTCCGGGGAGGACGCCGTGGAGGTCTTCGCCGCGACGCGTCCGGACGTCGTCCTCATGGACGTCAATATGCCGCCGGGGATGAGCGGGGTCGACGCCACGGAAGCGATCAGGACCATCGATCCGGAGGCGATCGTGGTGCTGCTGACCACGGTCTCACCGGGGCCGGGCATCGCGCGCGGTCTCGAGGCCGGAGCACTCGCCGTGGTGAACAAGACGGCCGGCGACGACGAGCTCCTCTCGGTCGTCCGCTCCGCGGCCCACGGGGATGCGCCCGGGCTGCTGAAATCGCTGGCCGAGGACCTCATCATCAGCGGAGACGTCATCCCCGATGCCCCGAACTCGGCGCCCCAGCTCACCGAGCGGGAGATGGACCTGCTCGGGCACCTGTGCCGGGGACACGACTATGAGGAGATCGCCGCCGCGCAGTCCGTCACCGTCCACACGGTGAAGTCACACGCTCGGAACCTGCGCATCAAGCTGGGCGCAAAGAGCCAAGCTCAGGTCGTGCTCCGAGCGATCCAGTTCAAATTCTTCTCGCCGGAGTAGGCATCCACGATCTCGCCGATCGCCTCGGCCCCGCAATGTGGGCGAAACACCTGCCGACTACAGTGAAGACATGACCGAGCACACGACGCTGCGGCTGTCCCGCCTGATCAGGGACACCGAGGGCTTCCTTCTGCCGCTGAGTGAAACGGCCGACGACATCGAGGTCACCCGCATCGAATTCGACTTCGACCTGCCCGCGGGCGGCACCGACACTGCCCACTCCGCATTGGCGGGCACCGTCATCCTCATCGCCGCGGCGGTCGAGAGTCCCAGCGGGCTCGACCGAATCGTCGCCGCCCACCGCGGGGCCGCGGCACTCGTGCTCGGTCCCGGAACGCACAAGCACCTCGGCGACGGTCCGATCGACGGCGTCGGACCGGTCCTCCTCGAACGCTCCGCCCACGTCACCTGGTCCGAGGTCCTCGTCCACCTCCGGCAGCTCCGCGAAGGGGCGACGAGCGCCCTGGCCTGGCCCGATGTCGACGATCTCAGTGCCTTGGCCGCGGTCATCGCGGAATCGACCGGAGCCTCGATCACAATCGAAGACCCGGCCTCGCGCGTCCTCGCGCACGCCAACCTCAGCGAGGAGATCGACGACATCCGCCGCGAGACGATCCTCACCGGCGCGATCCCGGACTGGCGGATCGCCGAGCTCGAGGAATCCGGGTTCCTCGACACCGTCCGCCACTCGACCGACGTCGTCGAACGCCCGGCCGAGGATCGCACCCCGGCCCGGTCGGTCATCGCACTGCGCAGCGAGGGCGAACTCATCGGCACGATCTGGGCCGCCTATCCCGCCACGGTCGACCCGGCATCCCTGCGCGAGGTGCTGCGCGATGCGGCCCGCGCCGCCCTGCCCGTCATGCTCCGCACCCTGCGGCGCTCGCCCTTCGAGAAGCGGATCCGCCGGGAGGCCCTGGCCTCGATCCTCGCCGGTTCCCCGGACCTCGGACCTGCAGCGACCCTGCTCGCCCTGCCCTTCTCCGGCCACTATGCGACCCTCGCTCTCGCCGAGGTGAGCCCCGAGCGGGAGCCCGTCCTGCGGTTCCATCTGCGGGCCGCCTTCGCCGATGCCGTGCTCGCCCACGACGAGGCCAGCGGCCGGCTCGCCGTGCTCGTGCACATGGACGAGCCGCTGTCCGCGGCCGAGATCGGAACCAACGTCACCGCCGCCCTGCGTCGCTCGGCCTCGGCGGAGGACCGACTGCGCTTCGGCATCGGCGCCGCGGTCGACCGACTCGACCATGTCCACCGCTCGTGGACGGAAGCCGTCTACGTCGTCGATGCGCTGCTGAGCAGGGGAGCCGGGGCGGGGTGCGAGAGCGCCTCGGACGAGG
Organism: Brevibacterium sp. GP-SGM9; assembly: GCF_047300845.1. NCBI lineage: Bacteria > Bacillati > Actinomycetota > Actinomycetes > Micrococcales > Brevibacteriaceae > Brevibacterium > Brevibacterium sp. GP-SGM9. The sequence continues at coordinate 3,158,534 of NZ_CP178563.1, forward strand.
GCGAGAGCGTGCTCGGGGCCACGGCTGCCGAGGTCGCCGCCGAACTCGTCGGCCTCGAGGTCGCCGATGCCCTGTCCGGTGCCGATCCGCGGATCACCGCTCCCGCCCGGACCCTGGCCCGCCACGACGCGGAGCATCAGGGACAGCTGCTCGAGACACTGCGCGTGTACTTCGCGACCGTCGGCAACTCCGCCGAGGCGGCCCGCCGTCTGCATGTCCACACGAATTCTCTGCGGCATCGGCTCGGCCGGATCGAAGAGCTCACGGGTCTCTCCACCGCCGAGAGAGCCGGGCGACTGTGGCTGGAGCTGGCGGTGCTCGTATTCGACCGCAGCCGGTGAGTGTGGTCTCCCGGCAGGGTGCCATCGCTGGCCTGAGCTGATTGCCATCGCGGGCCTGAGCTTACTGTCCGCACGTACCCGAGCTGATTGTCATCGCGCATCTGAACTGACTGTCACCGCGAGCCTGATTGTCATTTACCGACAATGAGGCGGCGCCAAGTTTGGCAGATTGTTGTCCGGTCCTCATAGGCGCGGCGTTCTAGAGTTCCTCTATACCGCCGACGAAGGACAGCATGCACAGTCAACGACCTGACACTTCCTCAGCCGCCGCACGCAGGCAGCTCGCCATCGCCGCGATCGCTGAAGGATCCGCGATCGCCGACGGCACCGCGAACGCTGGTGCTGAATTCGCCGCACCCGCCGCATCCGAGGGAAACATCGCCGCAGCACCCGAGGCCACCGCACCTACCCTCGATGACAGCACCCCGGTGCTCGGCCTCATCGATCTCGATCAGACCGCCGAGGCCTTCGACCAGCTCACCGCGGCCTTCGCTTCCGACAAGCCTGTCCTCCATGCCGTCGCCGCCAAGGCGGTGCCGCTGCGACCGCTCCTGCACTTCTTTGCCGAGGCCGGCGCCGGCTGCGAGGTCGCAAGCCCCGGCGAACTCGAACTCGCGGCGGCCGCTGGCTTCGCCCCCGAGTCCATCGTCTTCGACTCCCCGGCGAAGACCTGGACCGAGCTGAGACGAGCCGTCGAGCTCGGCGTCTCGATGAATGCCGACAACTTCGAGGAGCTCGCCCGCCTCGACATTCTCCTCGAGGGACGAGCCGCCTCGGCGCGGATGGGGATTCGAATCAACCCCCAGTCGGGAGCGGGCCGGATCGGGGCCCTGTCGACGGCGACCGAGACCTCGAAATTCGGGATCGGACTCAGCGACGAGGGCAACCGGGAGGCGCTCATCGCCGCCTATCTGGCCCGTCCCTGGCTGACCCAGATCCACGTGCACTCGGGATCTCAGGGCGTCGGCCTCGACCAGGCCGCCGAAGGCATCGCCGCCGTCGTCGACCTCGCCCAGGAGATCAACGCCCGCGTCGCCGCGGGCGAAGGTGCAGGCCAGGGCGCAGGCCACCCGACCGACAGTGCAGGCCGCCCGACCGACAGCGCCCGCCAGGTCACGCGCATCGACATCGGCGGGGGACTGCCCGTGAACTTCGCCGGCGAGGACATCACCCCCACCTTCGCCGACTACCGCGCCGCCATCGACGCCCGCATCCCTGCGCTCTTCGACTTCGAGATCGTCACCGAATTCGGCCGCGCCCTGCTGGCCAAGGCCGGCACCACCCTCACCCGCGTCGAATATGCGAAGACCACGGGCGGCCGCCGCATCGCCATGACCCACGCCGGAGCCCAGGTCGCCACCCGCACGGCCTACGCCCCGGACGACTGGCCGCTGCGCGTGCTCGGCTTCGATCCGCAGGGCCGACCCAAGACCACCGAGGCGGTTCCCACCGAAGCAGCCCCCACCGAATCAGCCCTCACCGAAACTGTCCCCACCGACGTCGCCGGCCCCGCCTGCTTCGCCGCAGACCTCATCGCCCGCGACCGCCTGCTCCCGCGCCTCGACGCCGGGGACCTCGTGGCCGTGCCCGACACCGGCGCCTACTACTTCTCGAACTCCTACTCCTACAACATGCTCCCGCGCGTGCCCGTCTACGGGTACCGCAGCAGTGAAGCCGGCGCCGACCTCGAATTCCTCCTCATTCGCCGAGGTCAGGGCGTTGCCGAAGTCCTCGCCGAGGCGGGAGAGGCGGCACTGACGCCGTTGCCCCACAGGCCCCGGAAGGCGGGTGAGACCGACGCGAAAGAACAGGACGCGCTTGCCTCGCATTGAGGGCAGAAGAACTTAGGATGAAGTGTGAGCAGGGTCTCACCTGCGCCGACAGATAACTGAATCACCGTTTCTACCGAAGGACTACGATGTTCGCACATCACAGACTGCGCCGAGGTTGGGTGAAGTGCCTCGCCGGCGTCGCGGCGCTGGCACTGGCCGGGTCGCTCGCGGCCGCCCCCGCCCATGCGGAAACCACCGAAGCCGCCGATGACTCCTCCGTGCTGCGCATCGCCACCGACGGATTCATCGACTCGTTCAACCCCTTCACCTCCTTCTACCTGCTGCCGACGAACACGTTCCGGTACATGTATGAGAATCTCGTGGCCAACGACGCCAAAGACGGCTCGATCACCGAGGGACTCGCCACCGAATGGAACACCGACTCCGACGGCAAGGTCTGGACCTACAAGATCCGCCCCGACATGAAGTGGTCCGACGGCGAACCGCTCACGGCCAACGATGTCGCCTGGACCTACACCCAGATGATGGAGAAGGAGGAGATGGCGGTCGCCAACGGCAGCCTCGTCGAGAACTTCGACAAGGTCGAGGCCACCGATGACTCCACCGTCGTCATCACCCTCAAGGAGCCGCAGGCGAACAATCCCGGTCAGGAGATCCCTGTCGTCCCCGAACACGTGTGGTCGAAGGTCGACAAGCCCGGCGAGTTCAAGAACGACAAAGACACCGTCGGATCGGGGCCCTTCCAGCTCGAGAGCTACGAGGCGAACAAATCCGTCACCCTCAAGGCCAACCCGAACTTCTGGCGCGGCAATCCCAAGCTCGACGAGATCCAGTACCGCTACTACACGAACTCCGATGCCCAGGTGCAGGCGATCCGCTCCGGCGAGGTCGACTTCATCACCGGGCTGACCCCCGAACAGTTCACCGCCATCAAGGGTGCCGACGGTGTCGAGCTCAACGACGGACACGGACGCCGCTTCAACGGCATCTCCATCAACTCCGGCATGGCCGATGCGAAGGGCAAGGAGTTCGGCACCGGCGCCGAGGCGCTGAGGGACAAGAAGGTCCGGCAGGCCATCCGCGCCGGCATCGACGTCGAGACCCTGCGCAAGCAGGTCATGCAGGACTACGCCCAGCCGGCCACGAGCTTCATCCCCGCGGTCTACTCGACCTGGGCGCTGCCGACCGACGATCCGGTGGTCTCCGGCTTCGACGTGGATCAGGCGAAGAAGCTTCTCGACGAGGCCGGGTGGAAGGAAGGCTCCGACGGCATCCGCGAGAAGGACGGGAAGAAGCTCGAACTGCGCTTCCTCACCGATGCCGACGCACCGATCGAACAGAACACGGCGAAGTTCCTCGAACCGTGGATGAAGGACATCGGGATCAAGCTCGAGAACGAGTCGAGCGACGTCGACACCGTCTCCGAGCGCACCACCAAGGGCGACTACGACATGTACTTCTCCGGCTGGTCGGTCAACCCCGATCCGGACTACCAGATGAGCATCAACACCTGCGGACAGCGCCCCGACGCCGACGGCAACGGCGGCACCACGCAGGACGGCTACTGCAACAAGGACTACGACAAGCTCTACCAGCAGCAGCACGTCGAACTCGACGGAGCGAAGCGGGCGGAACTGGTCAAGCAGGCGCTGGCGATCAACTACGAGGACACCCCCTCGGTGATGCTGTGGTACCCCAACCAGCTCGAGGCCTACCGTTCGGACAAGTTCACGAACTTCACCAAGCAGCCCTCGGACGGCGGAGCCATCGCCAACCAGGTCGGCTACTGGGGCTACGCCTCGGTCGAATCCGCCAGCGCCGAGGATGCCTCCGGTGAGGGCGGCGGGCTCGGAGCCGGCGGCTGGATCGGCATCGGAGTCGCGGCCATCGTCGTCATCGGCGGAGGAGCCTTCTTCCTCACCCGCCGCAAGAAGTCCGACGATCGCGAATAGTCCCCTCTCCATCGTCCCGGGTGCCGGGCATCCGGCACCCGGGACGATGATCCCAGCACCAGGAGCACCACAGTGAGCACACCCACCCATGACCATCCCCAGCCGACGGACCCGGAGAACCCGGGAGCCGCCTCGGCGCCGGGATCCGGCGGCCCGGCATCCATCGGCCCTGCGGATATGGACGAGCCGCCGAAGGGCGGATCGTTCCTCGGATACCTGCTGCGGAAACTCGGCGGTGCCGCGGTCTCGATGATCCTCGTCGTCGTCCTCGGCTTCTTCGCCTTCCGCATGCTGCCCGGCGACCCCGTGCTCAAGATCGCCAAGGAACGACCGATGAGCCCGGCCCAGATCGCCGAGCTGCGCAGCCAGTACGGCCTCGACAAACCCGTCATCGTCCAGTTCTGGGACTACCTCGTCGGCATCCTCACCGGCGACCTCGGCGAGAGCTACGTCTACCGCAAGTCCGTGTCCGCGCTCATCGGCGAATACATCGGGCCCACCCTGCTGCTCACGGCCACCGCGGCCGTCATCGCCATCGCGCTGGGACTGTGGCTCGGACAGCTCTCGGCCTGGCGCCGCAACTCCCTGTTCGACAAGCTCGCCTCCTCGACCTCGCTCGTGTTCTGGTCGGTGCCGACCTTCTGGCTCGGACTCATCCTGCTGATGATCTTCGGCGGCACCCTGCAGTGGCTGCCCACCGGCGGCATGGTCACCCCCGGACTCGAACCCTGGTCCTTCGCGGCGGTCATCGACGTCATCAGACACCTCATCCTGCCCGTTGTCTCGCTCGTCGCCGTGGTCTACGCGCAGTTCCTCATGGTCATGCGCGCCTCCCTGCTCGAGGAGATGAACGAGGACTACCTGACCACCGCCCGTGCGAAGGGCCTGTCCGAGGACGAGGTGCGCCGCAGGCATGCCGTGCCCAACGCCCTGCTGCCCACCGTCACCGTGGTCTTCCTCCACATCGGCGGGCTCATCGCCGGCGCCGTGACGGTCGAGGCCGTTTTCTCCTGGCCGGGCCTGGGCAAGCTCACCTTCGAGGCCATCCGCGGTCCCGATCTGCCCCTGCTGCAGGGCACGTTCGTCGTGTTCTCGGCGATCATCATCGTCATGAACCTGGCGGCCGACCTCGTCTACCGCTGGCTCGATCCGCGAATCAGGAGGGCCTGATGACTGCGAACACCCCCGCCGAGGCGGCCCCGGGCAAGCCGTCGGGCGCTGGCTCCCCGAACCCGAGTTCGGGCCGGAGCCCGCAGTCCGGCGCCCCCGCCGTCGACGGCGCGAAGCTCGTCCGTGAACGCCGGTTGAACAACGCCAAGAAGAACTGGGCGATGTTCCGCTCCGACATCCCCGCGATGGTCGGCGCCGTGCTGCTCATCTTCTTCATCCTCATCGCGGTCCTCGCCCCGCTCATCGCCCCGGAGTCCCGGCTGGACGTGACCAAACAGCTCGATGTGCCGCGCTACGCTCCGCCGAGCCTCGCCCACCCGCTGGGCACCGACGACCTCGGTCGGGAGATGTGGGTGCGCATCCTCTGGGGATCGCGGGTCTCGATCCTCGTCGGCGTCGCGGCGACCGTGATGTCCATGGTCATCGGCACCATCATGGGTCTGGCCGCCGGCCACTTCACCGGACTGTTCGGGGCCGTGGTCATGCGCATCATCGACTTCTTCCTCGTCCTGCCCTCCCTGCTGCTGGCGATCGTGCTCTCCTCGGTCCTCGAACGCGGGGTGTTCACGATCGTCGTCGCCATCGGACTGACCTCCTGGGCCTCGACGGCGAGGATCGTGCGGTCCCAGACCCTGAGCGTCGAATCCCGGCTCTACATCGAGAGGGCGCGCATCCTCGGCGCCGGGCACTCGCACATCCTGTTCAAGCACCTGCTGCCCTCGGTGATGCCGCTCGTGCTCGCGAACACGACTCTCACGGTGGGCGGAGCGATCATCGCCGAATCCACCCTGTCCTTCCTCGGACTCGGCGATACGAGCAAGGAGTCCTGGGGCACGATCCTCAAGAACTCGATGGACGTCTCCGCCGCGACCTCGGGCTACTGGTGGTACGTGCTCACCCCGGGCATCGCGATCCTGCTCGTCGTGCTCTCCTTCACGATGGTCGGGCGCGCCCTCGAGGCCATCATCAATCCCGCCCTGAGGAGCCGCTGATGACCGATCTGCGCTTCGACGATGTGTCGATCACCTACCGTTCCTCCTCCGCCACCCGCGGTTACGTCACCGCGGTCAGCGGGGTCAGCCTCGACCTGCCCTCGGGTGCGACCCTGGGCATCGCCGGAGAGTCGGGGTCGGGGAAGTCGACCCTGATCATGTCGGCCCTGCGCCTGCTGCCCAAGTCGGCCCGGCTGGACGGGCAGGTCCTCCTCGGCGGGAAGGACCTCAAGGAGCTGAGCTTCGGGCAGATCCGAGCCGTGCGCTGGGCGCAGGCCTCGATCGTGTTCCAAGGCGCCCTGCACTCGCTCAACCCCGTCCGCGAGGTCGGGGGCCAGATCATCGAAGCCCTCGAACACCATGCCAAGGACACGTGGACGAGCCCGGAGAAGCGGAAGGCGCGGATGCTCGAGCTGCTGACCGAGGTCGACCTCGATCCGGGGAAGGCAGCGGCCTATCCGCACGAGCTCTCGGGCGGGCAGAAGCAGCGGATCATGATCGCCATGGCCCTGGCCTGCGAACCCGACATCATCATCGCCGACGAGCCGACCACGGCGCTCGACGTGATCGTGCAGAAGCAGATCCTCTCCGGCCTCGCCTCCCTGGTGGCCGAGCGCGGGATCTCCCTGCTGATGATCAGCCACGACCTCGCCGTGCTCTCCTCGGTGTGCGAGAATCTCGCGATCATGCGCCACGGACGGCTCGTCGAATACGGGCCCAGCGACCGGGTGTGTCTGGAGCCGGCCGAGGAGTACACGAAACAGCTGGCCGGTGCGTTCCCGCAGATCGGGGATCCGGAATCGCGGATGAATCCGCGCACCCTCAAGCCCGCCGAGGTGACCCGGGCGCAGCCGTTGACGATGAGTGACGAGGTGGTGCTCGAGGCGAAGAACCTCAGCGTCTCCTTCGACACTCGCCAGGGGCGGGAACGGGCGGTGCGCGGAGTCGACCTGGCGCTGCGGCGGGCCGAGATCCTCGCGGTCGTCGGCCAATCCGGGTCGGGCAAGACCACCCTGGCGAGATCGCTGCTGGGGCTGCAGGAAGTCGACCCGGGCTCACAGCTGTCCTTCCAGGGGCAGGCGCTGCCGAGAAAGGCGAAGGCGCTGCGGACGTTCCGGCGGCAGGTGCAGATGATCCTGCAGGACCCCTCCGGTTCGCTCAATCCCAAGCGCAGCGTCTACGAAGCGGTGGTCGAGGGACTGCGGGTGCAGAAGATCAAGGATCGTGAGTACGAACGAGTCATCGGGGCCCTCGAAGCCGCCGAGCTCACGCCTGCCGCGGACTACCTCGAATCGATTCCGCAGGAGCTCTCCGGCGGGCAGCGGCAGAGGGTCGTCATCGCCGGCGCGCTGGCGCTCGATCCGCAGGTGCTCATCGCCGATGAGCCCGTGGCTTCCCTGGATGCCTCGGTGCGCGGGGAGATCCTGTCGCTGTTCCTGGCGCTGAAGAAGAACCTCGGCATGAGCGCGCTCATCATCACCCACGATCTGGGTCTGGCGTGGAACATCGCGGACACCGTGGCCGTGATGAGGAAGGGCGAGATCGTGGAGTACGGTGAGGTCGACAGCGTCTTGGCTGATCCGCAGCACGAGTACACGAAGGAGCTGCTCGCGGCAGTTCCCCGATTGGGAAGTCAGAGTCTGGTCAGGAATGAGTGATCCGATCCACCCGAGCCCCTATCTCGAGTCCGCGCCCCTGCAGGCCGGGGACACCGTCCGCCTCATCGCTCCTTCCGGCCCCACCGACGAGGAGTCCCTGCTGCGGGCGATCGGGCAGCTCGAATCCTGGGGGCTGCGGGTCGTGCCGGGTGAGAACATTCGGGCCAAGCACCCGCGAGTGAGCTACCTGGCCGGCACTGATGAACAGCGCCGCAACGACCTCGTCGAGGCCTGGTGCGATCCGGACACCGATGCGGTCATCGCCCTGCGCGGCGGTTACGGAGCGATGCGGCTGCTCGACGGCATCGACTTCGAGGTGCTGCGTGCCCCCTCTCTGCGGCGCGATGGCCGACCGAAGCTGCTCACCGGGTCCTCGGACATCACCGCTCTCCACCAGGCCTGGGACCATCACCTGCAGCTGGCCACCCTGTTCTGCCCGATGGTCGGCAACGACCCCTTCAAGTCCTCCGCTGTGGTCCCCGACGAGGTGTTCTCCTGGCTGTTCGAACCCTGGGGCGGCCGGGAACTCGGATTCCCGGCGGAGGCGCCGGAATCCGGCATCGGGAGGACGATCCGTGCGGCCGAAACGGGCGAAGATCAGCACGAATCGTCCGCAGGAAACCCGAGCGGCACCATCCGCCCACTCAGCCGGGCGCGGACTCTGGTGCCGGGGACGGCGAAGGGCCGCCTCGGCGGGGGCAACCTCAGTCTCGTCGCAGCGGCGATGGGCAGTCCGGAGCTGACCGGCGTCCGCGATCTGCGACACCGTCACGGACCCTCGATCCTCATGCTCGAGGACGTCGACGAGGAGCTCTACCGGCTCGACAACCTGCTCGTGCAGCTGGTCCGCGGCGGCTGGTTCGCCTCGGCCGATGCGGTCGTGCTCGGATCCTGGCAGGACTGCGCTCCCATCGCCGAGGTGGAGGACCTGGTCATGGACTACCTCGGCGATGCGGGCATTCCGGTCGTCAGCGAGATGGGCTTCGGGCACGACCCCGATGCGCCGAGCCTGCCGTTGGGAGTCGCTGTCACCCTCGACGCGCCGGCGAATGGCCGCCCGCGGATGTGGATCGATCGCACCGCCGACTACGGGCACGTCCCATCGCTGACACGGTCGGTTGCCGAGACGACCGATCACCGATACGACCCCACTGATCTCGGCCACGACACCGATACGACACGACTCAGAGACCAAGGAGCACGACCATGAGTGACCTCGACCTCGACCTCGATTTCGACCGGCTGCCCGGGGTGCGCTTCAGTGCGCTCGCCTTCGACGTCGACAGCGGAGAGCGGGTCTTCGCCCACCACGAGAACGACGAACTCGACACCGCGAGCATGGGCAAGGTGTTCCTCCTGCACACGGCCCTGCAGATGTATAAGGACGGCACCCTCGACCTGCAGGAGCGTCTGACTCGCAGGCCGTCGGAACGGGTCGACGAATCGGGCATCTGGTACCTCATGGACCAGAACGACCTGAGCATCTTCGACGTGGCTCTGCTCATCGGGGCATTCAGCGACAACTTCGCGACGAACGTCCTCATCCGCCGAGTCGGCCTGGAAAATGTCGCGGCGCAGGTCAAGCAGCTCGGCTATGAGAATTCCGGTCTCCACGACTTCCTCCGCTGGCCGCGACCGGCCAAGGCGCCCCGCACCCTGTCGACGGGCACCGCTGCGGAGCTCTCCGACTTCATGGCCCGGCACGCGCAGGACGAATTCTGGGACGAGTCGACGAACGAGATCTTCCGACGCTGGTTGGGTGCGGGCGCGGACACCTCGATGGTCGCCTCGGCGTTCGACCTCGATCCGCTCGCGCACTACAACTACCAGCGCGATGTGTGGGTGTGGAACAAGACGGGGACGAACGGGACGATCAGGGCCGATGCGGGGATCGTCATGACACCTCGGCGCCGGGTCGCCTACGCGGTGTTCGCGAACTGGGAGAAGGACACCGACCGCGTCGTCGACGTCATGCCGCTCATGCGCGAAGCCGGCGAAGCGATCCACCGTTTCCTCTGATTACGGCCACCGACTACGGCCGGCGACCACGGCTGACGACCACCGACAAGGAGAACAGAAGCACATGAGCATCGACGTCTTCGACGGACACAATGACCTCGCCTGGTTCCTGCGCGAGGAACGCGACTACAGCGTGGAGGGGCTCAACGACCCAGCCGTCTCCCCGTTCACCACGATGGACCAGCTGGCCGCCGGGCACGTGGCCGCCCAGTACTGGTCGGTCTACGTCCACTCCTCGATCACCGGCGCGCAGGCGATCAAGGCGACCTGGGAGCAGATCGATGCCGTCGCCCGCGTCGTCAGCGCGTACCCGGAGCGCCTGGCCTTCGCCCGCACCGCCGCCGAGGTGGTCGCCGCGCGCCAGGCCGGAAAGGTCGCTTCGCTCATGGGCGTCGAAGGCGGGCAGCAGATCGACGAATCCCTCGCGGTCCTGCGCTCCTATGCCCGGGCCGGAGCGAGGTACATGACTCTGACCTGGTCGACCACTCACTCCTGGGCCGATTCCGCCACCGACGATCCGCAGCACGGGGGCCTGAGCGCATTCGGCCGTGAGGTCGTCGCCGAGATGAATCGGATCGGTATGATCGTCGACCTCTCCCATGTCGCGCCGAGTGTCATGCACCAGTCGCTCGACATCTCCACACTGCCCGTGATCTTCAGCCACTCGTGCGCGTTCGGGCTCAACCCGCACCCGCGCAACATCCCCGATGACGTGCTCGACCGCGTGCCCGGCAACGGGGGAGTGGCGATGATGACCTTCGTGCCGTCCTTCGTCTCGAACGAACGCCGCGAATGGGTCGACGCCGGGGAGCAGGGCACCGCGCCCGAGGTGACCGTGGCCCAGGTCGCCGACCACTGCGACTACGTGCGCGAGCGGATCGGCATCGACCACATCGGCCTCGGCGGCGACATCTGCGGCGTCGACGAGCTGCCGACGGGACTCGGCGACGCCGGCCAGTACCCGAACCTGTTCGCCGAGCTCGCCGGACGCGGCTGGTCCGAGACGGATCTGCGCAAGCTCGGCTTCGACAACGCGATGCGCGTGCTCGAGGCCCACGAAGAGGCGTACACGGCGTTCATCGGAACGGCGGACGCAGGAACGGAAAGCACCGCCTCGGCGGGTGACGCGGGATCGGGTGGCACCGCCTCGGCGAGGGACGCGCGATGACTCGCCTCCTCGTCATCGTCAACGACATCGAGTCCCAACCGGGGCAGCTGACCAGGTGGATGATCAGCGAGAACGTCGAGTTCGACCTGCGCATCGGGGGAGTCTCCGCGCTGCCGGCGCCCGAGGCCCTTGATGACTACGACGGCCTGATCATGCTCGGCGGCGGATACATGCCCGATGAGACCGATCGGGCGCCGTGGCTGAGCACCGAGGCCGAGCTGTCCAAGCGGGCGCTGGCCACGGACATGCCGCAGTTCGGGATCTGCCTGGGCGGACAGCTCATCGCCCACATCATCGGCGGTGATGTGCGCGCGCAGACCGGGGAACCGGAGAAGGGCTACACCTGGATCGACACCACCGCCGAGGCGGCCGCCGACCCGGTCTTCTCCGCGCTTCCCCAGCGGACGTCGTTCGTCGAAAGCCACGTCGACCGCATCGTCGCACTCCCGCCCGAGGCGACCCTGCTGGCCTCGAGTCAGGCGTGTGAGTTCCAGGCCTTCCGGGTCGGCAACGCCTGGGGAACACAGTTCCACCCGGAGTCGACACGCGAGAACATTCTGCGGTGGGACGCAGACAAACTGCAGAATCTGGGGTTCAATAAAGAGACCCTGCTGAAGGAGGCGGCGGAGCGCGGACCCGACAGCGAACGAGATGCGAAGGCCCTGTTCACCGCTTTCCTCGCTGTCGTCCGCGACACCGGGATGTGGAAGCACCGGGATGTGAAGAAACCGGGATGTGAAGGCACCCGGATGTGAAGGCACCGGGGTGTGAAAGTGCGAGAGCACGGGCGCAACGAGGCGCTCGTGTGAGAACACCGGAGATGGAGGAATCGTGAGTGACACCGGAACCACCACTACCGAACCGGGGGAGGGGAAGCAGCCCGAGACCCTCAAGAGGGTCATGGGGCCGAAGCTCCTCCTTCTCTTCATCGTCGGCGACATCCTGGGCACGGGCGTCTATGCCCTGACCGGGCAGGTGGCCGGACAGGTCGGCGGCGCCGGGTGGGCACCGGTCATCCTCGCCTTTCTGATCGCCCTGATCACGGCGTTCTCCTATATGGAGCTCGTCACGAAGTATCCCCACGCCGCGGGTGCTGCGCTGTACACGCACAAGGCGTTCGGGATCCACTTCGTCACCTTCCTCGTCGCCTTCGCCGTCCTCAGCTCGGGAATCACCTCGGCGTCGACTGCTTCGAACGTCTTCGCCGCGAATATGGTCGCGGGCTTCGGCTGGGACATCTCGGGGACCGGGGTGATGTGGATCGCGCTCGGCTTCCTCGCCCTCGTCGCGGCGATCAACCTGCGTGGTGTCGGCGAGAGCGTGTGGTTCAACGTCGTGCTCACGGTCATCGAGCTCTCCGGCCTGCTGCTGGTCATCCTCGTCGGCTTCTTCGCCTTGGGCTCGGGCAGCGCCGACTTCTCCCGTGTGATGATCTTCGAGACCGCCGATGACAAGAGCGTCTTCCTCGCGGTCACGGGTGCCACGGCGCTCGCCTTCTTCTCGATGGTCGGATTCGAGGATTCGGTGAACATGGTCGAGGAGACCAAGGATCCGCGGATCTTCCCGAAGATCATGCTCACCGGACTCTCGATCACCGGAGTCATCTATGTGCTCGTGTCCGTCGTCGCCGTCGCCGCGGTCCCGATCGGCCAGCTCTCCGAGTCGGAGACGCCGCTGCTCGACGTGGTCAAGGCCGGTGCCCCGGGGATCCCGATCGATGCGATCTTCCCTTTCATGACGATGTTCGCGGTCGCGAATTCGGCGCTGATCAATATGCTCATGGCCAGTCGTCTGCTCTACGGCATGGCGAAGCAGAACGTGCTGCCGCCGGTGTTCGCGAAGGTCCTCGCCGGACGGCGCTCCCCGTGGGTCTCGATCATCTTCACGACCCTCATCGCCTTCGCGCTCATCATCGGCGTGACCACGTTCCTGCCGGAGTCCGTGACCGCGTCGCTGGGCGGCACGACCTCCCTGCTGCTGCTCGCAGTCTTCGCCGTCGTCAACGTCGCGGTGCTCATCCTGCGCCGGCAGCCCGCGCAGCATGAGCACTTCAAAGCACCGTCCTGGTTGCCCTGGATCGGCGTGTTCAGCTGTGCCTTCCTCGTCGGCCCGTGGGCCCGCCTCGACGACCTGATCCAGTACCAGATCGCCCTCGCGCTGATCGGCATCGGCGTCGTCCTGTGGGCGGTGACCTGGCTGTGGAATCGCTCGGTCAGAGGTTCGAGCACGAGGTTCCGCAATCCTGAGGAGCTGACATGATGGAGTCCGGCGCTGATTGTGCCGGCGCTGGCCGCCTCGGCGCTCATCATTCCAGCGCTTGCCACCCTGGAGCCAGCCGTGCCGCTTCCGACCCTGCCAACCATCCCGATAAGCGAAGGTGAACAATGACCATTGTCATCGGTTACGTCAACACTCCCGCGGGCCATGCGGCCCTCGACTCCGGCATCGACCAGGCCAAGAAGGACGGCCATGATCTGGTCGTCGTCAACGCCTCCCGCTCGGCCTCACGCAGCGATTCCTACCGCCTCGGCGAAGGCGAGCTCAAGTCCGTCAAGGACTACCTGGGTCGCTCCGGGGTCGAGTATCGGGTGCTGACTCCGGGCAGCGAATACGATCCCGCCGAGCAGCTTCTCGACGCCGCCGCCGAGGTGGGGGCCGAGCTGATCGTGCTCGGCACCCGGAAACGCACACCGGTGGGGAAGTTCCTCCTCGGGTCGACGATCCAGCGGGTCATCCTCGACGCCGAGTGCCCCGTCCTGTGCGTGAAGGCCAAACACTGAGCTGAGAACCGCTGGGCCGAGTGCACAACCTCGGCGGGGAAGCTCAGCCGAACGAGCTCACGATGAGGTCGGCGTTGACGTGGGCCCCGGCGAGGACGCCGCTGGCGGCGCTGCCGACCACCATCGCCGACATATCCGCGCTGTTGCCGATCGCCCAGACGCCGGGCACCTTCGTCTGGCCCGCCATCTCGGTCGGGATGGTCGAACCCATCCCGCTGGGGTGGGCGACGACGGTGCCGCCCAACTGAGTGAACAGGTCAGCGTTGGCTCGGAAGTAGGGACTCACCGTCAGAGCATCGAAGGTGAGGGTGTCGTCGGTTGCGTCCCCGGTCGCCGAGGTGGTTGCGGAGCTGGCTGCGGAATCGGCCGCCGAGGTGGTAGGGGAGTCGGCCGCCAATGTGGTTGTTGCGTCGGTTGCGTCGGTTGCGTCCCCGGTCGCCGAGGTGGCTGCGGAGTCCTGGTGCAGTCTGAGGACGGTGCCTGCGGCGGAGCGGGAGACGCTCTCGACACGTGCGTCGACATAGCCGATACCGAGGGCCTCGAGCATCTTCGTCTGCTCGGCATCGGGCGCCGGAGCAGTGTGCCGGACGAAAGTGACTCGGTCGCTGAGCTGGGAGAACATCATCGCCTGGTGGTAGGACAGGGCACTCGTGCCGATGATGCCGATGTTCTGCCCGCGCACCTCGTAGCCGTGGCAGTAGGGGCAGTGGAGGGCGGTCTCGCCCCACCCCTCGGCGACGCCTGGGATGTCGGGGAGTTCATCGCTGAGGCCGGTGGCGATGATGAGGCGTCGAGCCCGGATGAGTCTGCCGCTCGATGTCTCGAGTTCGAAGATAGTGTCGGCGGCAGAGCCTCCGTCCGGGCCGGAGGCGCCCGCGTCCTGGGTGGAGGCGGAGTTCCCGGGCTGACCGAGGCTGCGCGCCGTGACGACCGTGTCGTCGACGATCTCGACACCATAGTCTGCAGCCTCTCGGCGGCCTTTGGCCACGAGCTCGAGTGGGCTGATGCCCTCGTGCCCGATGACATTGTGGGCGTGGGCGCTCGGTGCATTGCGAGGTTGCCCGCCATCGATGACGATGACGCTGCGCAGAGACCTGGCCAGGGCGATCGAGGCGGCGAGACCGCCGACGCCTCCGCCGACCACGGCGACCTCGACCTCACTGGGTGTGCGCGGATCCGGGAGAACGGAGCTGCTCTGGGTAGTGGTCATGATGGCTTCCTTCTGTGAGAGATGTCTGCGGTGGCCGAGCTGAACATTCTCCAGTCTGAGTTGCAGTGGTGATAGCTGGCAAACATATTTGCAGTATTGGCAAAATGAGAGCTGGCGGGGTGGGGAGGGGAGGGCGTGGAAACGATTTTGAGGATCAGCTCTCTCGAGCGTGGATGTCCAGGTCAGGAGCCCGCCATTGAACGCGAAATCTCATGTCAGTGGCTCAATGTAGTGTGAACGACACGAGCGAACGATTGCTATTCGAGAAGGAATGAAATGTAAAGAATTGCGGCGGTGATTCGGCACTGGGTTCCTTCGAGAGTGGAACCCGCCCTAAAATAGAAACGCACCGAACAGAAAGCAGAAATATTGAGAACAATTAGTACAAAACTATAGACACAATCAGATTCATGATTGTAGAATAGACGCAAGAGATCAACACCGACGTTGAAGAATGGACAGTGAAACCATGACTCTCACCCCGAGGCGTCAGCCGAACGAGCAGGACAGGCGTGCTGACGGCATGCGCCCTGCCGGTGTCGCCGATGGGGAGGTGTTCGTATGCGGAGGTCCGACCTATAACGAAATTCTCGGGGAGATGAGCCCGGACCTCAGTGACCATGCACTGTCCGCTCTCTTCGCCAGATTGGCCGATCTGCCCGATGACGCCCTCGAAGTCGAAGGCCCCGATGAAGAGACATCTCGCTCATTGGGCGGATTCCCCGAGGCGCCCGAGGAGTCCGGAAAGGCCGCGATCGCCGACACCGGCACGGCTGAACTCCCTCCGACCGACCGCTGGAACGGACTCAACCTGTGGGAGGCGAGTGCATATGATCCGGAGGCGAAAGCAGAAATCGAGCGCCTGGCCGCGCAGCTCGACGCCGAACGCGCAGAATGGATGCGGAAGCGGTCCAAGGAGTCTGAAGCAGAGCGGACCGTCGAGTACGCCGCGTATCTGGAGCGTAATCCCGAGATCCGGGAACAACGCGAGCGAGAAGACGAAGAATGGCAGCAGCTACTCGACGATTTCGACGAGCGGGCCGCTGAGAAGGCCCGAGTCGAATCGGAACGAGCCGAACGCCACCGTGAGATCGCCCGGAATCCCGAACCTGTGGGAGACGCTCACCCTCTCCTCGACCAGTACCGGTGGTCGGATCTCAAGGGAGTCGCTCCCGAACTGACCGATGGCATAGAAGGTCTCCAGGCTCTCCTGGGCGAGCTGCACTCCTTCACCCGCCCCATGGGACCGGACGACGCGGTCACGGTGATGGATGGGCTCGAAACTCTCAACCGCCTGTCGGAATCCATCTCCATCGTCACTCTCTCGGTGTTCGAGCGGGTGGGCACACCTCGCGACTTCGGTGCGAAGACGACACAGGCACTGATCCAGAACCGGCTGAGCCTCTCGGAACGTGAAGCCGGACGCAGGACAGAACTGGCCAAGAAGCTGGGAAAGCGAGTCAACTACAGCGGAGAATCGATCGACGCGAAGTTCGCCGTTGCGTCGGAGGCGCTGCTCAACGGAACACTTTCCGCGAATCAGGCCGGAGCCATCGTCAAATGCCTCCAAGACCTCTCGTCGCGTGTCGACGAAGAGCAGCTGCTCGAAGCCGAACAGATTCTTGTCGAGAAGGCGCCGACCGTTCGTGTGCGGGACATATTCGTGCTCTACAAAGAGATTCTCGGATGGATCGATCCTGATGGTGCAGCCCCTGAAGAGGCCGCCGCTCGCGACAGCATGTGTGTGAATCTGCGTCAGTTGAAGGACGGCACATGGTCGCTCAAAGGACGGCTGGACGAGGAAGCCGGCGGAGTCCTCAACGGCCTGCTCACCTCACGGATCAAGACAGAAGAGGAGAAGGCTTCGCGGAACAGTGCTTCGAAGGCTGAGGATTCGACCAACGGCGTCACCGGTCAGGAAATGGCGGCCGGTCAGGAAATGGCGGCCGGACAGGGATCGGTCACCGATCAGGAAGGTGGAACCGATCAGGAAGTGGTCGATGCCTATGCTGAAGTGCTCCGGGGCGACCGCTCCGATTGCCTGGATCCTTCGCTCGACTTCTCGGTTCCGCCTCCGTTCGCCGTTGATGCCGATGGCCAGTGCCCATCCTCGGAGCAGGACTCTGCGTCCGATCAGCAGCCGGGAGCCGAACGCGCCGGGGGTGTTCCGCAGGGTCTCGGAGTCCGTGAAGACGGATCCCTGGTTGAGATGGCCGACAAGCAGCCGAGCGTGCGGCGCCGGATCTACGAACGTTTCGCCAGCCTCATCGGCAGCATCGAAATGGATCGCATCAAGGCCGGAGCGGCCTATGCGCTGGTCGTGACCGCAAAGGCCGAGGATCTTGCACAGCAGAGCGGACGCGCAGTGACCGGGACGGAGGCGCCTTTCCCGATCAGATCGGCCGCGCTCGACGGGCTCAATGGCAACGTGTTCTTCCACCTGATAAGCGAACAGGCGAAGACAATGCAGGTGGCAACGGAGAATCGACTCGCGAACGCGAAGCAGCTGGCCATCCTCGCCAGCAGGGACCAAGGTTGCAGCTTTCCCGGCTGTGACACTCCACCGGGATGGTGCGAAGCCCACCACATCGTGCCGTGGGCCGATAAGGGCAGAACCGATATCAACAATCTGACTCTCGCGTGCGGGGCGCACCACCGGCTGATCGATAAGACGGACTGGCACTCGGTGATGCTCAAAGACGGACGACCGGCATGGGTGCCGCCCGCGACGATCGACCCGGCGCGGCGACCGATACTACACGCCCGCTTCATCGCGCGAGAGATCGGCGAGACTCTCTTCGGATAGACCACACTGAGGTCGAAGGGGACGAGTCTGCCCAATTGCGAGGGACGGACCGCACCGGTCCACGGAGACATTCAATTGAGCCAATGCGCCACCCGGGAAAGGCCGCCGAGGCTACAGCGCTCCTCAGCCGATCTTGTCTTCACGGCCATGAGGCAGTCCAGGTCATCCAGTTCAGCCCGTCCAGCCCGTCCAGCCCGTCCAGCCCGTCCAGCCCGTCCAGCCCGTCCAGCCCGATCAGGCCACTCAGGCCGTCAATGCCATCCAATTCAGCCCGTCCAGGTCAGGCGACCAAGTCACAGCGCCGACCGTGTCACAAGGCCGTCCACGTCACAAGGCCACTCAGGAATGAACCCGCCGAGGCCGCTGTTGCCATGGACATGAAGCTTTCCATCCTCGATCTCGTGCCGGCACGCGTCGGACAAAGCACAGCCGACTCTTTCGCTGCATCGAAGCAGATCGTGCAGACCGCGGACAGTCTCGGTTTCACCCGCTATTGGGTGGCCGAACACCACAACATGCCGTCCATCGCCTCGACGATGCCCGGACCCGAACTCATGTACCTCGGTCAAGGTACCGAGCAGATCCGATTGGGATCCGGCGGAGTCATGCTCCCCAATCATGCACCCCTGGCCGTAGCAGAGCTGTTCGCCTTGCTCTCGGCGGTCTACGGTGACCGCATCGACCTCGGAATCGGACGGGCGCCGGGTACGGATCCGATCACATCGGCGGCAATGCGGGGCCACCTCGGTGAAGGTCGCATGGTAGACCGGGAAGGTCGGACGGTCGACCCTGTCGAACAGTTCCCCCAGCACGTCATCGACACACTGAGCCTGATGACTCCCGAGGGCCTGCGCGTTCCCCTGCACGGCGGACGCGAACATGTGCTGCACGCGACCCCGGCGGCGGTGCCCGGCACACAGCCCCTGCCGTGGTTGCTCGGCTCGTCCGGATACTCAGCGCGTCTGGCCGCGGAACTCGGAATGCCCTATGTCTTCGCCAACCACTTCGCTGCCGGCGCGACAACCGGGATGAAGATCTATCGTGACAACTTCACGCCCGGTGCCTACGGCGAGGAACCACGCACCTTCGTCACCGTCAACGCAGTCGTCTCGCCCACCGATGAGGAGGCGCAGCTGAGGTCGGAGCCGTTCCTGCTCCAGATGGCACGGCTGCGCACAGGCGGACAGATGGGGCCGCTGCGGTTGGCCGGTGAAGATGTCCGCTCGGTTATGACCGATCAGGAGAGAATGGTCGGCGAGGAGCTGTCCCAGAACTGGATCGTCGGCGATGCCCGTGCCGCCGCAGGGCAGCTCGAAGAGCTCGCCGCACGCTTCGAGGTCGACGAGATCATGATCCAGCCCGTGGCCGGGGCCATGGACGGAGAGGACCTGCGCGAGGACTTCGGGCGAATCCAAACCCTCGAACTCCTGGCCGCGGAATTCCTCCGCTGAGCGTCGGGCTGAGATCCCACCGCCGACCGCCGAACTTCCGGACGCCGAACTTCCGACCGCTGAACAGAGGTCTCATCTCTGTATCGATTCGAGCAAGGACACTTC
Organism: Brevibacterium sp. GP-SGM9; assembly: GCF_047300845.1. Taxonomy (NCBI): domain Bacteria; kingdom Bacillati; phylum Actinomycetota; class Actinomycetes; order Micrococcales; family Brevibacteriaceae; genus Brevibacterium; species Brevibacterium sp. GP-SGM9. The sequence goes on from NZ_CP178563.1 coordinate 3,177,979, forward strand.
TTTTCACGTCCTGAGCGCGATATCCTGCCACAGTGCCGAGCTTGCCGTCCACCTACGGTCAGACAGTAAGATGGGCACTGTGTGGCGCTTCGAAGCCCGCGAGATCGATCGAACACGATCGGTGTCGAAGGCGGCGAAGTCCGCATACCGAATGCGCAAGCGCAACTTCGGAGACTTCCCCCACGCGGGTGTGTGACACCCGCAGACCGAAAGAGAAATAATGCGTACCAGAATTGCTGTTTCGGCGGCACTTGGGTTCGGACTTGTATTCGGCGCAGGTGCTCCCGCACTGTCGAGCTCACTCAACGCGACCGATGGTGAATCCTCGGGTGACATGTCTGCCGACGTCGTTCCCGGTCAAGAACTCGAACCGATCACGGACGGCAAGATCGACAAAGGTGAGACCGCCTACGTCGACGTCACCGTCGCCACCCTGTGGACCGACCCCGACGCGCCGCGCAAGATGGACGAGCCCGCCCTCGATCACCCCGTCGACCTCGACAAGTGGAACGAGAACCTCAAGGACACCGACGACCGCCGTGATCTCACCGGCAAGGTCGAGACCCAGGCCGTATACGGCTCAGAGGTCACCGTGCTCAAGATCAAGGGTGATTGGGCTGAGGTCAGCATCAAGGACCAGAAGACCCCCAAGAACAAGAAGGGCTATCCCGGCTGGCTGCCGACGAAGCAGCTGACCGAGAACGACCGCTTCGGTCAGCTCAAGGAAGACCAGCCTCGTGCGGTGGTGACGAAGAAGAAGAGCACGCTCGAAGGCATCGAGTTCACCAAGGATACCGGGGCCGATGTCAGCTTCAACGTCGACCTGCCGCTCATCGCCCAGGACGTCGACGATGTTCGCGTCGCTCTGCCCGGAGGAGGCGCCGCCTGGATCGACGCGGATGACGTCAACGTCTACGATGTCGACGAATCGCCGAAGAAGCCCAGCGGCAAGGACCTCGTCGAGACCGCGAAGCAGTTCGACGGACTCCGCTACCTGTGGGCCGGAGTCTCGGCCTACGGCTTCGACTGCTCCGGGTTCACCTACAGCGTCTACCGCGCCCACGGGATCGACATCCCGCGCGACTCGGGCGAGCAGGCGAAGGTCGGAAAGGCAGTCTCCTCGAGCGACCTCAAGGAAGGCGACCTGCTGTTCTTCTCGACCAGCTCCGGCACCGTCCACCACGTCGGCATGTACATCGGCGGCGGCAAGATGATCCATTCGCCCAACGCCTCGAAGGACGTCTACGTCACCGACTGGAAGTCGTGGGACAAAGGCAACGAGTTCTCAGGAGCTCGCCGAATCCTCTGATCCGGTGCACTGCGTCCACTGGCGCACAGCGGATCCAGGGTGCAGAAGCCAAGGCACTCTGAGGGATGACGAAGGCCGGCTTCCGTATCTGCGGGAGCCGGCCTTCGTCATGTCCTGAGGTCGTGGACTGCGAAATTTCCACCCGCCGAGGTGGACCGAGAAGCCGTCTCCCGCCGAGGCGGATGTGACCGAGATCAGTGACGAGCGCTCTGCGTGGACTTGAGGAAGATCGCGCGCGCCAGATCGTCACGGCGTTCGATGAGCAGACGGCGCAGAGCCGCGGGAGCCGCCGGGCGGGCGGCCAGCCACGAATCGGTCTTCTCGACCACGGCCTCCTCATCGACCGACCACCGCGGATAGAGGCCGAGCACCAGACGCCGAGCGATCTCGATAGAATTCTCCGACCAGAAGCTGTCGAGGCGCGCGAAGTACTCATCGACGTATCCTTCGATGAGCGGCATCGCGGTCGGGGCCACAAAGCCCGAGATGATCGCCGTGAGCACATCATTGCTCAGCGAGCCGACCGAGATGATCGCCTCCCATGCACGGATCTTCACGATCGGCAGGGGCAGCGCGGCACTTGCGGTCTCGGCGTGCAGGCGCCCGGACGAACTCGGATCGGACTGATTCTCGCGGGCGATATCGGTCTGATCGGCCCAGCCCAGGCAGACGAGCGCGGTCAGCGCATTCCAACGCAGAGCATGATCGTTGATCAGCCCGCGGAACGGCAGGGCTGCCGCCGAATGTTCGGCGGCAGGCGCCGAGGCACCCGAAGCACTTCCGGCCGCCCCCGAAGCGCTTCCGCCCGCACCAGAACCGGTCGAATCCGCAGCATCCCCAGCATCCGCAGCATCCACAGCCTCGGGTGAGAGCCGTTGGATCTCCTCGCCGACCGGTACGGAGAGGATCTGCGTGGCAAAAGCGCGCCCCATTGCGATCGCGGGACTCTGGCCGAGGCACCGGCCGGTCCGCGAGGTCAGCGCCAGCACGAGGTTGGCCAGGTTCAGCTGTGCATCCGAGCCGGACTTCGCAGCGGCCAAGGCGTCGAGCGCAGCACCGAGCAGTCCCGAGATCGCGGTCTCGAAGTTCCTTTCCGAGACCCACTGGTCCAAGCAGGTCAGCGCCGTCTGGCTCAGCCCCGCCATGATTCCCGCATGGCTCTCCTTGCCGAGGCTCCTGGCATAGGCCGTGAGATAACGCTGCACCGGCAGCAGCCCGTCACGAACCGCATTGTCCAGTGCTGACCAGGTCAGCGCCCGCGACAGAGGGTCGGCGATGCGCGAGACCGAGGTGATCGCGGTTTCGACCGACGCCTCATCGAGGCGTACGCGAGCATAGTCGTGATCGCCGTAGTTGAGCAGGGTGATCTCTCCACGGGACCGTCCGATGAGGTGCTCCACCTCGGCGGATTCCGTGTCGAATTCGAAGACCAGCGTATCGATCGGTTCGAGGCTGCGTCCCGACCGGCCGAGGGTGGCGATCTCGAGCGTATGCGGTCGGAGCAGCTTCGCGCCCTCCGCCGAATCGGCCTGGGTGATCCTCGCCCCGGTGATGCGTTCCCGGGCCGAACGGCGAAGTTCGGCGCCCTCGACCTCGGCGGTCGTCAGCTCCAACGACAGCTCGGAGACGCCCGAGGTGCCCAGCCATGCACTCGCCCAGCTCGCGATATCGCGGTCCGGGGCCGCCTCGGCGAGGCATTCGAGGAAATCGGCGAGCTCCGTATTGCGGTACTCGAAACGCTGGAAATACAGCCGAGACCCGGCGAAGAATGCCTCCCGACCGACGAACGCGACGAGCTGCTTGAGTACGGACGCGCCCTTGGCGTAGGTGATGCCGTCGAAGTTGAGCTTCGCGGCCTCGACGTCGGGAATGTCGGCGACGATCGGGTGAGTGGTCGGATACAGATCCTGGGTATAGGCCCAGGCCTTGCGGCGCAGCGCGAAGGTCACCCAGCCGTCGGTGAAGCGGGTCGCCTCGGCCAGGGCCAGCCCGCCCATGTAGTCGGCGAAGGACTCCTTGAGCCACAGGTCGTCCCACCACTTCATGGTCACCAGGTCGCCGAACCACATGTGCGCCATCTCGTGGAGGATGACGTTGGCCCGCGACTCGTACTGGGCGTCGGTGACCTTGTCCCGGAAGATCAGCGAATCGGTGAAGGTGACCAGGCCCGGATTCTCCATCGCGCCGAGGTTGTACTCCGGGACGAAGATCTGATCGTACTTGCCCCACGGGTAGGGGTAGTCGAAGTTCGCGGAGAAGAAGTCGAGGCCGGCCTTGGTGACCCCGAAGATTTCGTCGGCGTCGAGGTGGTCGACGAGGCTGGCTCGCGTCCATGCCCCCAAGCGCACAACCTCGCCGGTGCTCGGGCCGGTCCACTGATCGCTCGCGCCCTCGTAGGGCCCGGCGGTGATGCAGGTGATGTAGCTCGACTGCTTGAGCGTCGGGGCGAAGTAATGAGTGACGGTGGGGGAGTAGGCGGCATCCGCGGAGGCAGCGTCGTTCGGGGAAGCAGTGTCGTTCGGGGATCCGGCATCGTCCGCCGAGGTGGTGCCCGCGGTGAGCGTGTCCTGGCTCGTCTCGGGACGGTTCGACAGAACCTGGAAGTGAGCGGGGGCCGTGACCGAGAAGACGAACTTCGCCTTGAGGTCGGGCTGATCGAAGTTCGCGAACACCCGCCTGGCGTCGGTCGGCTCGTATTGGGTGTAGAGGTAGACCTTCCCATCGGCGGGATCGGTGAACCGGTGCATTCCCTCACCGGAGGTCGAGTAGCGAGCCTGGGCCTCGACGGTCAGGACGTTCTTGCCCTCGCGGACGGGGAAGCGCACACGGGCGCCGTCGAACACCTCGGCGGGGTCGAGCGTCTCACCATTGATCTCGGCCGAGGAGACCGAGTCCGCAATCAGGTCGATGAACGTCGCGCCCGCGGCACGCGCCTTGAACTCGACGACGGTCCGGGAGTAATAGGTCTCAGCATCTGTTTCGGCATTGCTCACATCGATATGGACGGTGTAAGTCTTGACCTTGAGCAGCTGTGTACGGCTCTGCGCTTCGTCTCGGGTGAGATTCGTTGTCATTCATAGCCTCCTCGGCGCACCGACTTTAGCATGTCACAATTCCGGTACGCTGGGGAAAGCGGATGCGAGCAGCGAAGGGGTCAGATGGCGAAACCTGAGGTCAGCAGGTTGCCTCGGCGTGCCTTCAGCATCGTGACCCATCGTCTGCGATTGGGTCTCAAGCGTGTGTGGGCGAACTCGGGCCAGCTGATCCAGATTCCGATCGCGGCGACCGCGGCGTACTCCTTCTGCGTCTATGTGCTCGGTCACCCCTATCCCTTCCTCGCCGCCGTCGCCTCGGCGGTGGGCATCGGACCCGTGACCGATCGCCGCCTGCGTCGAGCGCTGGAGATCGGCTTCGGTGCGACCTTCGGAGTGCTGGTCGGCGAATTCCTCGTCAACGTCTACGGCGGCGGCATCTGGCAGCTCGCGGTGACCCTGGCCATCGGCCTGTTCATCGGCACCGTCCTCAACTCCGGGGGCATCTTCATCACCCAGATCGCCGTGCAGTCCGTCTACGTCGTCGTAGTTCCCGCAACCTCGTCGACGATGGCGTTCCCGCGCACGCTCGACGCCCTGGCCGGCTCGGTATGCGCGATCCTCCTCGCCTTCCTCATCCCACGCGATGCCCGCAAAGCGCCGAGGCGACTGGCCGCGAACCTGCTCGAGGAGATCAACGCGGTGCTCGAGATGATGGCCAAGGCGCTGCGCGAATCCGATCCCGAGATGGCCACCCGCGCGCTCACCCGCGCCCGCGAGACGCAGGACATCATCGATTCCTGGGGATCGTCGCTCAAGGTGTCGCAGGAGGCCGCGAAGATCAATGCGCGAGCCCGCAGACATGCCGCCGAGGTGACCAGGCTCTCCCGCGCCCACACATACTCCGACCGGGCGATGCGGACAATCCGGGTGATCGCCCGCAGGGTCGTCGGCATCACCGAGCTCGGCGTCGAGAAGCCGATCATCGGCGGCTACGTCGGTTCCCTGGCCGACGGTGCGAAGAAACTCGAGATTGCGCTGCGCCGCGGCACCGATCGGTCCCTTGCCGAGGCGGCACTGTCCGAGGCCGCCGGCGGGCTCGATCCGCGGGCGAAGTCGACCTGGGACATCCATGACGAGTCCCTGGTTCTGCTGCTGCGTCCCGTTGCCGCCGATCTCCTCCAAGCCGCCGGACTGACCAACGACGCCGCCCACTCGCGGCTCCCGCCCCTGGCGGAGGACGAAGCCGAAGGACCACCGGCGGAGTAGACCGAGCGGAGCGTTCTCCGCTGGTGTTGCCAGCTGGGGCGCTCAGTTGGAGTTGTCAGCTGGCGTACTCAGCTGCTTTCGACGACGAAGACGGCATTGGTGCCCTCTTCGAGCGCGGTGAAGGTGTGCGGCTGATCGCCGGGGTGGGTGAGATAGTCGCCGACGTCGAGTTCGTACGACTGCCCGAGCACCTCGATGCGCGCGGCCCCACGGCCGAGGATCACGTGTTCGATCGTCCCCTGCGGGTGCGGCTGTGATTCCCGGGGCTCTCCGGGTTCGGCCTGGATGAAATAGATGTCACGCCGAGCGCTCGTCGGCGACGCCGAGAGCAGAGTGGCCACATAGTTCGCCGTCGTCGAGGGCAGGCTCGGCATGTCCCTGGTGTGCAGCAGCGCCACCTCGTGCGGGGGCGGATCGAGCAGCCGCGCCAGCGGGATGTCGAGGGCCGCAGCCAGTGCCCACATGGTCTCGAGGCTGGGGTTGCCGGTGCCCGTCTCGAGCCCCGACATCGTCGACTTGCCGATTCCCGCACGTCGGGCGACTTCCGAGAGGCTCAGCCCCGCACGCACGCGCTCCCGCTTGAGCGCGGTGGCGATCTGCTGGCTCGGCGAGGACTGTGAAGCCGGCGAGGGCTGCGCGGCCGGCGAGGGCCGCCGGTCCGCAGAAGACTGCTGCGCGGGCGGCTCGCCACCGCTGAGTGAATCGTCGGAAGCTCGAGAACTCATTTGTTCATCATAGCGTCTGCTTGTTCGGGTTGACGAACATATTAGGGGCGTGCAGTATATGGAACATGGGTTCAGTATTTCGGACGGGCCAGCGGGTGCTCCCCGGCTCCACGTATCGGTCGGTGGCGATCGTCACCGTCACCATCATTGCGGTCGCAATGTCCTATGGTGCGATCTCGGCTGTCTCCGGATTCCCCTGGTGGCAGACCCTGCTGCTGGCCATGTTCGCCCTCGGCGGTGCCGCCGAGTTCACCTTCGTCGGAGTCATCGCCGCAGGTGGCGCCCCGATCCTCGCCGTGCTCGCCGGGCTGCTCGTGAACTCCCGGAACTTCGCCTTCGGCGTCTCCGTCGGCCGCTTCTTCCCACTGGACTGGCGAGCACTCATCGCCTCCCACTGGGTCAACGATGAGTCCACCGCAATTTCCCGCATCGGTGCGAACGACCGGGAGCGCTGGCACGCGTTCCTGCTCATGGGTGCCGCCATCGCGCTAATGTGGCCGAGCGGGGCGATGCTCGGCCAATGGCTCGGCGGGGTCATCGACGCCGATATGCTCGGCCTCGATGCGGCGTTCCCGATCATTCTCTTCTGCCTCATCCGCGGCGACCTCAAGAACCGTGCGACGCTGACGCTGACCGTCGTCGGCATCGTCATCGCCGTGGCCCTGACTCCGATCCTGCCGCTCGGCCTCGGAGCGGTGACCTCGCTGTCGGTCTTCGTCTTCGTCGCCGCGGGATGGCTGATCCGCGCCGCAGTGAGGAAGCGCCGAGGTGGGGCGACGGACGAGCCCGAAGTCGCGCCCGAGACCGCGAGCGAATCTGCGGGCGTGCAGCATCGAGACGGCGCCGAGGCTGCGAGATCCGTCACCGCGAAGGCCGCGACTGCGAAATCCGTCAGCGCAGAATCCGAGGAGGGGAGACGATGAACGCCGTCAGCTTCCTCATCGCGCTCGCCGCGCTGAGCCTCGGCACCTATGTCATGCGCTTCGCCGGGGTGAAGCTCGGTGGGGCGATCGCCACGAAAGGCGAGCGTCGCCGTGCCGTGCCCGTCCCGGCAGGCGCCGGATCGGACGATGCGAGCACCTCGGTGGGGGAAGGGGCCAGCGTTCAGCCCACCTCGGCGGGTGAAGGATTCAGCGCCTCGCCCACCTCGGTGGAGGATGGGCCCAACGCTCCGACCGCCTCGGCGGCAGGATCCGACGGTGAGGGCGATTCGACCTCGCAGGTGACGATGTGGATGGACCGGGCAACGGTCGTGCTCATCGGTGCGGTGTTCGCGACCACGGCGGTCTTCGATGGTCAGGACATCGCCGATCCGGCTCGACTCATCGGCGTCGGCGTGGGCGTCCTCGCCGCGATCCTGCGGATGCCGATGCTGCTGTGCGTGTTCCTCGGCATGGGAGTCTGCGCGGTCATCCGGATGACCGGCATCCTGTGACGGAGCGCTCGGACGCTCGCGGCTGAGCGCGGGATGAGGCGGTGGTGGGGATTCGCCCAGGAACCGCCGCCGGGCGATGCTCCGCGCCTCCGCGATTGCTAGGCTGTGGGGATGGAATACATCGCCGACTTTCAGCGCCTCGTCTTTCTCGCCCTGTCGGTGGCCGCATTCATCGTCCAGATCTGGGCGTTCATCGACAGCCTCCGCTACAAGGACGAGAACTACCGTGCGGTGGACAAGCAGAGCAAGAAGTTCTGGGTCATCATCCTCGGCGTCGGGCTGGCCATCGCCCTCATCGCGCTCCCGCCCCTGGGCATGCGGATGATCTTCCTCAACCTCATCGCGCTCGTCGCCGGCATCGTCTACCTCACCGACGTTCGCCCCAAGATCAAAGCCATCGATCCCCGCAATCGCCGTCGCTGAGCGGCACATAGGCGTATGACGAACGATGCCACGACACCGATGACGAACGACCTCAACCTGCCCGGCCCCGACGCCGGCTACATCGCCACCTTCGGATCCGGTGAACCCCACACACTCTTCTCCCACGGCTTCGCCGGCGCGATCCGCGATACCCGTCCCTTCGGCACCGGAATCACCGGCACCCGCCATTTCCTCCATCTTCCGGGACACGGCGGCAGGCCCTCGCCCGGACCGGGGTGGACCTATCCGCAGATCGCCGAGGCGCTCGCCGAGGCCCTGCGCACCACCTCGGCGACCCGGGCCCTGGGAGTGTCGATGTCCGCGGGCGGACTGCTCAACCTCATCAGCAACGGGCATCCCGTGACCCGGCAGCTGGAGAAGGTCGCGCTCGTCCTCCCCGCCTCCTTCACCGGATTCACCGCCGAGGTGCTCGACCGCAACCGCTCCTACCTCGAGACTCTGCGCGGACTGGTCGCCGCTGCCGACATCGAGGGCATCACCGATCTCATGCTGTCCCGGGAACCCGCCGAGGTGGCCGATCTGCTCCCCGCCCGGGCGTGGACGAGAGCGAAGGCCGAGAACCTCGTGGAGACCGATATGTCCGACGGCCTCGGACTCGCCCTCGAGATCGCGGTTGATGGTGTCTCGAGCAATGGTGGCGCTGACGCGGACGACGCTGTCGCTGGTAACGGTGGCGCTGACGCGGTCGACGGTGGCGCGGTCGACGCTGGCGCTGATTACGGTGCCGTGGACGAGCGGCTCGCGGCCCTTGCGCGGTTCCCCGGTGAGATCCTCGTCCTCACCCACACCGACGATCCCGCCCACCCCGTGGAGATCGCCGAGTCGATCGCGGCCGCGATCTCCGACTCCCGGCTCGAGATTCTGCCCGCCGGTTCGATCCTGTGGCGCGGCCGCCACGAGGTCCGTCGCATCCTCGGCGAGTTCTTCGGCTGAGTTCACCGGCTGAGTTCACCGACCGGGTTCTCTGACTAGACTGTCATCGTGCGCATCTCCATCCTCTCCCTCCACACCTCGCCCGCGGCCCAACCGGGTCAGGGCGACGCGGGAGGAATGAACGTCTACGTCGACCAATCGGTGCGCGCCCTCGCCGAGCAGGGCCACATCGTCGACGTCTACACTGCCGACCCCGGCGGCATCGACGGATGCGGGACAGAGGCTGCGTCGAGCGCTGCTGACACCGCCGGTGTCGCCGGTGCCTCTCGTACCGCCCGCGCCGCTGGTGGTTCTCGTGCGTTCGGATCTTCCGAGCCCGCGTCGGCGACCCTGCACATCGCCGAGAACATCACCCTTCATCAGCTGCCGATCGCGGCGGGCAGCAAGGACGAGCTCGCCGACGCGATCGACGAACTCTCCGTCCTGCTGCTGGCCGAACCCGGGTTCACCGGTGCTGACCTGATCTGGGCGCACTACTGGATCTCCGCCGAGGCGGCGCTGCGGGCCCAGCGGTACCGAACCTCCGAGGACGGCACGACGGCCCCGCGGATCGTCGTGAGCATGCACACGATCGGCGCGGTCAAGAACCGTGATTCGGAGACCAGCCACGAGCGACCCCAGCGGCTGCGCGCCGAGGAGGCGATCGCCTCGGCGGCGGACCTCATCGTCGCCAACACCCCGGCCGAACGACGCGATCTCATCCACGAACTCGGCGCGGACCCGGACGCGGTCGTCATCGCCCGACCCGGGGTGGACCATGATCTCTACACCCCCGGCGACCGGGCGGCGGCACGGAGCAGACTCGGCTTCGACGCCGAGGAATCCATCGTGCTCTACGTCGGCCGCATGCAGTTCATCAAAGGCACCGATATCGTCGTCGACGCCTTGGCCGGGCTGCGGGAGAACAACCCGCGGCTGGCCTCCCGCACACGAGGGATCCTCCTCGGCGCGGTCTCCGGTGGAGAGTCGAGTCCGGCTCCGGGCACGGCGACGGGAAGGGCGACGGCCGCGAAGCCGGGGACGACGAGGGACGAGGCATCGGGAACGCAGCCGGGAACGACGAAGGATGCGGCGGTTGAGAGATCCGCTGCTCCGGCCTGCGCCTCTTCGGCCTATCTGCGCGAACTCGCCTCGGCGATCGCGGCCGAACCCAGCGTCGAGGTCAGACGACCGGTTCCCGCCGGGGAACTCGTCGACTACTACCGCGCCGCCGATGTGCTGCTCGTGCCCTCCCGCAGCGAATCCTTCGGTCTCGTTGCCGTCGAGGCCGCAGCCTCGGGGCTGCCGGCGATCGCCTCGGCGGTGGGCGGCCTGCCCGAGGTCGTCGAACACGACTTCTCAGGCGTTCTCATCGCCGACCACAATCCGCGGCACTGGGCGATGGCGCTCGAACGGCTGCTCCTCGACGACGCGCTGAGGGCGGAGCTGTCCGCGCATGCCACCGCACGTTCGGCACGCTTCGACTGGTCGGTCACCGTGCAGGTCGTGCTCGGCGCGCTCGGGATCGACGATGACCAGGCGGTGCCGGTCAGCGTGGGCGCCGGTGCCGCGGAGCCCGCCGAGGTCTCGTCCTGCGGCGGATGACCGGACGAGTGAGCGAAGCTGGTGGCCGGACGGGTGACCGGAACCGGTGACCGGACGAGTGATCGAAGCCGGTGAGCGAACCGGCAGTTGACGATCGGCAAGGGAAGGACAGAGACAATGAGCACCGACACCGAGGCGATTCTCACCGGAGTCCGCAGCTGGGCTGAGGAGAACGGGGTCGACGTCGATTCCGTGGAGGAATCCGAGATCGTCGTCACCCTGCCAGGGGAGAAGAAGCTCAAGACCAACGTGGCGATCAGCGTCTTCGCCCGCACCGCGCACCTGCAGGCCTTCGTCATCCGCCACCCGGATGAGAACGCCGCCGAGTTCAATCGCTGGCTGCTGCTGAAGAATCTCAGACCGGGGCCGGTGACCTTCGCCATCGACAGCCTCGGCGATGTGTATCTGCGGGCGAGTATCCCGCGTGAGCGGCTCCTCGAGGAACTCGACGTTCTGCTCGGTGCGATGTTGGCGACCGCCGACTCCGCGTTCAACGAACTCCTGCTCATCGGTTTCCTGACCGGGATGAAGAAGGAGTGGGCCTGGCGGATCAGCCGCGGGGAGTCCACCCGGAACCTCGCTGCCTTCGAAGACGTGCTCAGCGGACCCGACAATGAGTTCCTCGGAGCAGAGTCGGAGCAGTCCCCGGAGTTCCCGGAGTCCCCGGAGCCCCCGGAGTCGGCAGGCTCGACAGAGTCGACCGCGGGGATCGCCGAGGCGGCCGGGTCGAAGACTGAGAATCCCGGGTCGAAGACTGAGAATCCCGGGTCGAAGACTGACAAGCAAGGTCCCGCATGATCAAGCGGATCGATCTCAGCAGACCCGGCAACGTCGATGAGTACATCGAGACCTTCGAAGATGCAGAGAAGCGGGACTTCCTCCGCCGGCTGCGCGATCTCAGCCGAGCGGGCGCTCCCACCGCGGGCGAGGGACTGAAATGGGGCAATCCGTCCTACTTCCTCTACACGATCCTCTTCGCCTTCGCCGGATACTCGAAGCATGCGAACTTCGTCTTCACGCCGAGCACCAAGGAAGCCTTCGCTGATCGGCTCACCGACTTCGAGACAGGGAAGGGTTCGATCAAGCTGTACTACGATCGCGCGATCCCCGCCAAGCTGTTGACCGAGATGATCGCCTACCGGATCCGGGAATTCGAGGTCGACGGCGTGAAGTGGATGTGAGCTGACAGGGACTGCCGTGCGGGCCGTGGCGCGGGGTACGGCGGGTCGGGGGCGCGGGCCGGGGACGTGGCAGGCCCGCGAAACATATGCGCCCGCGAACCGGACCGGTCACTCGCCGAGGTCGAGCTTGAGTCCTTCATGACTGGCGGTGTAGCCGAGCCGTGAGTAGAAGCACTGCGCATCATGGCGTGACCTGTCGGTCGTCAGCTGTGCCAGCGTCGCCCCGAAGCGTCGCCCGCACTCGTGCGCCCACTCGAAGACCGCGGTGCCCAGTCCGATGCCCCGAGCCTCCCGGCCGATTCTCACCGCCTCGATCTGCAGTCGGGTCGAGCCCCGGCGCGAGAGGCTAGGAAGCAGACTGAGCTGAAGGGTGCCGACCACGACCCCGGACGGCTCGTCCTCGATCGTGACGAGGTTGGTTCGCATCGGCGTCGATGAGATCGAAGGCGCGCCGATAGGGCTCGAAGTCCTCGGGCGAAAGCTCACCCTCGCCCGAAGCCGCACCCGCTCCTTCGCGGTGTGCACCGAGGACATCATCCTGCAGGAGTGCGACGAGACTCGGCAGATCGGACTCCACGGCACGCCGGATGAGAAACTGACGTGAAGCCAGCTCCAGAACCGACGGAGCGAACTCGTAGAACCCGCCGGCAGGACCGGGCAGAGGCGATCCGCCGGTCCCGTTCACCGCTCGGTCGCCGGTGTCTCGGCGCGGCGCTCGTCATCGGCGGTCGGCTCGCCGGCGGCCAGGTCGACGGGCGGATGGCCATACGGCCGTCGAGCGAAGATCGAAGCCAGGAGCGCTCCGGAGACGTTGTGCCAGACGCTGAAGACCGCTCCGGGCAGCGCCGCCAGCGGAGAGAAGTAGGTCGTGGCCAGGGTCGACGCCAGGCCCGAGTTCTGAAGTCCGACCTCGAAGGACAGAGCCCGCCTCGTCGGGGTGTCGAGTCGGCAGGCCGCGGCCACGGCGTAGCCGATGCCCAGGCCGAGCACATTGTGGGTGATGACGGCCAGCAGGACGAGGATGCCTGCGGTGGCGATCGACCCGGCGGATCCGGCGACGACGATCGAGACGATGTAGGCGATGGCGATCGACGCCAGCCAGGGCAGGATCGCGGAGATGCTGTCGACGAACTTCGAGGCCACCAGCCGGACGATGACGCCGACGATGACGGGCAGCAGCACGGTCTGGCAGATCGAGATGAACATCGACCAGAACGGGACCTCCATGTACGAGCCGGCCAGCCACAGGGTGAGCAGCGGTGTGAGAACCGGCGCCAGCAGGGTCGAGAGCGTCGTGATCGACACGGACAGGGCGGTGTCGCCCTTGGCCAGATAGGTCACGACGTTCGATGCGGTTCCGCCCGGGGCGCAGCCGACGAGGATGACGCCGACGGCGATCTCGGCGGGCAGTCCGAAGACGGTGACGACGAAGAGACCGAGCAGCGGCATCGCGATGAACTGCGTGACCACGCCGAGGGCGGCGATCCACGGCTTCTTCGCGATCCGCGCGAAGTCCGGCAGAGTCAGGGTCAGTCCCATGAAGAACATGACCACGCCGAGCGCCCAGGTGATCGTGGGCGCCAGGGGAGTGAAGGTCTCGGGTGTGAGGAACCCGAGGACCCCGGCGATGACGACGAGGAGCGGCAGAGCGGTGACGGCGATGATCGAGTTGCGGTCTGCGGTCGGTGCAGCCGCCTTCGACGGTGAAGTTTCGGACATGGGATCAGGCTACCCTGACCGTCCTGGGATCCGAGACGGCGACCCGAATACTGAGAAGCGGTCCGGTCCTGCGCTCGCCGAGGCGGTCGTGCGAAAATACTGCCATGACCTATAACCTCATCCTGCTGCGCCACGGCGAGAGCGAATGGAACCAGAAGAACCTGTTCACCGGCTGGGTCGACGTGCCCCTGACGGACAAAGGGCGAGCCGAGGGCAAACGCGCCGGCGAACTCCTGCGCGAGGCCGACCTCATCCCCGACGTCGTTCACACCTCACGCCTCAAGCGAGCCATCCTCACCGCAAACATCGCGCTCGAGGCCGCTGACCTCTCCTGGCTCGACGTGCACCGCAGCTGGCGGCTGAACGAACGCCACTACGGCGCCCTGCAGGGCAAGGACAAGAAGGAGATCCGCGAGGAGTTCGGCGAAGAGCAGTTCATGACCTGGCGCCGCTCCTTCGACACCCCGCCTCCGGCGCTCACCGACAGCTCCGAGTTCTCCCAGGCCGGCGAAGCCCGCTACGCCAACCTCGGCGACTCGCTTCCGCGCACCGAATGCCTCGCGGATGTCATCGACCGTCTTCTGCCCTACTGGTACGACGTACTCGTCCCCGAACTCACTGTCGGCCGCACCGTGCTCGTGGCCGCCCACGGCAACTCCCTGCGTGCCCTGGTCAAGCACCTCGACGGGATCTCCGATGCCGATATCACCGGCCTGAACATTCCGACCGGCATCCCTCTGCACTACGAGCTCACCGAGGACTTCACCCCGGTCAAGCCCGGCGGCACCTACCTCGATCCGGCAGCCGCCGAGGCCGCGATCGGCCAGGTTGCCAACCAGGGACGCTGAGACTCAGTCGGCGGCACCCGCCTCGGCGATCGTCCTCATCTCCTCAAGCAGGAGGGCGATCGCCGGGGACGCACTCATCGACGCCCGCCACACGAGATAGATCCAGCGGGCGATGCTCGGGTCGTCGAGTTCGACGACGGTGACGTCATCGGGCAGGTGCGGCCGACCCAGCCTGGGCACCAGCGCCAGCGCCCCCACCGCCCTGACGAACTCGATCTGGGTGTCGTACTCCATCGCCCAGTACTCGATCCGCGGTTCGGCGTTGAGCGACTCGAACAGCGCTGTCAGCCAGCGATGGCACACGCCGTTGCGCGGGGCCGAGACGAACACCTCGCCGAGGAGGTCCTCGCGGGTCACCTGCTCCCGCCCTGCCAGATGGTGATCGCGATGCATGACGATGTCCGCCCGGTCGACGGCGATGAGCTCGGAATTCAGGCTCGACTTCAGCAGCGGCGAGGACTCCCTCCAGTCGAAGATCAGCGAGGCGTCGATCCGTCCGGCCGTGACCATGTCGATGAGCTCAGCGGGCTCCTCCTCGATGTTCGTGATCGTCAGCTCCGGTGCGGTGCTCTTGAGCCGCGGCAGCGAGGGCACGAGGACTCCGCGGATCCCTGTGGAGAATCCGCCCACCGTGATCCGCCCGCGCGGTTCCCCCGACCTGGCACGGGCCTCGGTCTCGAGGCTCTCGAGATCTTGGAGCAGCTCGGCCCCGCGGCGGCTGAGCTCGCGCCCCATCGGAGTCAGGGCGATTCCCCGCCCGGTCCGCTCCGTCACGGGTGCTCCGAGGTGCCGGGAGAGCTTCTGCAGCTGATGGCTGATCGCCGCCGAGGTGTACCCGAGAGCATCGGCCGTCGCCGTCACCGAACCGGCCGAGTCCAAGGCGACGAGCGTGCGCAGAGCGAGTATGTCGATCATCAAATAATTTTAACGAAACCACTGAGTTTTGTTCAATAGAATTTTGATCGCAAAGCTGGGACGCTTGAGTCTATGAGGCCCGTTCACTACATGCTCGCTCTGCTCGTCGTCGTCCTCTGGGGCGTCAACTTCATCTTCATCGACTTCGGCCTGCGCGATTGGCCGCCGCTGCTCCTCGTCGCCGCCCGCTTCACCTTCGTCGTCCTGCCGGCGATCTTCTTCGTGAAGTTCCCGCGCGGCTCCTTCGGCCGCATCCTCCTCATCGGCGTCTTCATGTCTGCCGGACAATTCGGCCTGCTCTACACGTCCATGTATCTCGGTCTGCCACCCGGGCTGACCTCGATCGTCATTCAGATCCAAGCGGCTTTCACCGTCCTCGTCGCGGCCCTCGCCCTGCGCGAGATCCCGGCCCGCCGCCAGGTCATCGGCATCCTCATCGGTCTCGCCGGCCTGTGCGTGATCGGGGCGAGCCTGCAGGCCGATGTCTCGGTCCTCGCCTTCGTCGTGGCCCTCGGCGCCGCCCTGTCCTGGGCCATCGGCAACGTCATCGCCCGCGGCGTCAAGGAAGGCACGAACGGAGTGCAGATGACCGTGTGGTCGGCGATCGTCGTCCCCATCCCGATGCTCGCCCTCGCCACAGTGATCAACGGCCCTGCCGAGGTGGCCCATGCGATCACGCATCCCACCTGGGGCGTCGTCGCCTCGATCGTCTACACCGCCGGGTTGGCCTCGCTCGTGGGCTACGTCATCTGGAACTCGCTGCTCGCCCGATTCCCCGCCTCGCAGGTGGCGCCGTTCTCCCTGCTGGTGCCCGTGGTCGGAGTGCTCTCGGCGTGGCTCGTCCTCGGTGACCGGCCCACCATGCCCGAACTCATCGGCGGGGTGCTCCTGCTCTTCGGCGTCGCCGTCACGACCGGGGTGCTGAAGACGATCGCCCGCAGCCTCCGCGGGGGAGCACGCAGGAGACGACGCAAGGTCGTGGTCAGCGAAAGGCCCGACGTCGCAGCTGCGACGTCGGGCCGGTGAGCTCAACTCGATTCCTCACGGAGACCGCCCGGCAGATGCCGGGCAGTCCCGCGAGGAGCGGAATCACTTCTTCGACAGGTAGGGCTCCCAGTTGCCGGTGAGCAGGTATTCGACCTTCTGGGACACCGACACGGCGTGATCGCCGAAACGCTCGTAGTAACGCGAGAGCAGTGTGACATCGGCGATGTGGCGCGGGGCGAGGCTGCCGGCAGGAGCCTCGGCGAGCTTGGCGAAGACGCTCAGGTGCAGTTCGTCGAGCTCCTCGTCGATCGCATTGATCGTGGGCACCGCGGACAGGCCGGGGTTCGAGAGCAGGCTCTGCGTCGCCTCGGCGATCTTCTCTCCTGATTCGCCCATCCGGGTGAAGGTGTCCGCGAAGGGCTCGGGGATCGCGGACTCGGGGTAGCGGATCCGCACCTGCTGGGCGATGTGGCGGGCCAGGTCGCCCATCCGCTCGAGGGAGGCCGACATCCGCAGCGAACCGATGACGGCTCGCAGATCGGCGGCGACGGGGGCCTGCAGGGCGAGCATCTCGGCTGCCTGCTGGTCGAGGGCGTACTGCATGTTGTCGATGGTGGCGTCGGCCTCGATGACCTTCTCGGCCGAATCCAGGTCATTGTTGCGCAGGGACTGATTGGCAACCTGGATGGCCTCGAGCACCTTTGTTGACATGTCGACCAGCTGCGTGGCCAGTTCGTCCAGTTCGTTTCTGAAGACTTCGCGCATTGACAGCGGTTCCTTAATCTCATGGGTGAGCGGGAAGTGCCCACGTGCGGGCACACTGACCACAGCTTCGCACCGGCGCATGAATGCCATCTTTCGCGGAGGTGAATTCCTCGGCAAAACTCCCGGTCCGAGGTGAATTCGGTAGGTCCGGCAAGGTGACTGCGCATAAGCTTGAGGTCGTGGATCTCTTGATTGTAGCGGTCCTGACCGGCATCGTCGGGCTGGGACTGGGCATAGCGGGCATTTTGGCGTTTCGTTTCAGCGAACGCTCCCGTGATGCTGCCGATCTGCATTCCGAGGACGATCTTCCCGAAGGCATCGCCGAGGTGCTCGCCGTTCTCTCGTCCGCCGCGATCGTCATCGATGCCGGCGACGATGTCGTCAAGGCCTCCCCGGCCGCCTATACCTTCGGCCTGGTCAGAGGCCACTCACTGGCCTCCCCGCAGATGCTGTCGATGGTCGGCCGGGTTCGCGCCCGGGGCCTGATCGAAGAGATCGATCTCGAGCAGAAGCGGGAGGGATCCGATTCGATCCTCCGCTTCCTCCACGCCCGGATCGCGCCCCTGGGCACCTCCTTCGTCCTCGTCCTCTGCGACGACCAAACCGAGTCCAAACGCGTCGATGCCGTTCGCCGCGACTTCGTCGCCAACGTCTCCCATGAGCTCAAAACACCGATCGGGGCGATGGCCCTGCTCGCCGAGGCGGTCACCGACTTCTCCGACGATCCCGACGCCGTCGAACGATTCGGCGGTCGCATGCAGCGCGAGTCGAAGCGGCTGACCCAGCTGGTGCAGGAGATCATCGATCTCTCCCGGGTGCAGGACCATGCGGCACCGGCGACCACAGAGAAGATCTCCGCCGCCGAGGTGGTCGACGATGCCGCCGACCGTGCCCGCACGCGGGCGGAGGGCAAGAACATCCACATCGAGGTCTCGCCCCCGACGGACATGCTCATCGAGGGCAACTACGAACTATTGGTCAATGCGGTGCGCAACCTCATCGACAACGCCATCAACTACTCACCCGACGGCACCCGCGTCGGCGTCGGCGTCGACCTCGTCGACGAACGTGTCGAGATCTCGGTGGCCGACCAGGGCATCGGACTCTCGACACAGGACACCGAGCGCGTCTTCGAACGCTTCTACCGAGTGGATCCGGCCCGCTCCCGGATCACCGGAGGCACCGGACTGGGGCTGAGCATCGTCAAGCACATCATCGCCACCCACGGCGGAGAGGTGCGGGTCTGGAGTCAGCTGGGCAAAGGCTCGACCTTCACGATCGTACTGCCGCTGGCCGGCGGTGCGTCCGAATACGAGGCGAGTTCCGAGGCGCCCGCGGGAGTGCTCATCGAACACTCCGCCGATGCCGATGCCGATGCCGCCGTCGACGATGAGATCCCGGCGGGGCAGCGGTCGCCCGGGACCGCCTCGGCGGACGATGACGTCAACGACAATGATGTCGACGTCGATGACCATGCTGCTGATCGCAACGATGATGTTCGCAGCGCATCCGAGGACGATCTCGGTGATAATGAAGAAGACGGCGACGCGGCCGAGGAGACCGCGGAGCCCCAGGATCTGTCAACCGGAAGCGAACAAAGGAAACTCACGACGTGACTCGAATTCTTCTTGTCGAGGACGAGGACTCGTTCTCGGACCCACTGTCCTACCTGCTCGGGAAGGAAGGGTACGAGGTGACGGTCGCCGAGGACGGTGTGAAGGCTCTCGCGGAATTCGACCGCAATGGTGCCGATCTGGTCCTGCTCGATCTCATGCTGCCCGGAGTCTCGGGCACGGAAGTCTGCCGTGAACTGCGGTCGAAGTCGAATGTGCCGATCATCATGCTCACGGCCAAGGACTCGGAGATCGACAAGGTGGTCGGGCTGGAGCTCGGCGCCGATGACTATGTGACCAAGCCGTACTCCTCACGTGAGCTGCTGGCGCGTGTGCGGGCGGTGCTGCGTCGCAATGTTGAGTCCGAGAGCTACGATGACGAATCGGTCCTCGAAGCCGGCGGTGTCCGCATCGATGTGGAACGCCACGTGGTCTCCGTCCGCGGCGAAGAGCTGTCGATGCCGCTCAAGGAGTTCGAACTGCTCGAGATCCTCGTCCGCAACTCCGGGCGCGTGATGACCCGCGGCCAGCTCATCGACCGGATCTGGGGCGAAGACTACGTGGGGGATACCAAGACCCTCGACGTCCACGTCAAGAGGCTGCGCGCAAAGGTCGAGCAGAATCCCTCGGAGCCGCGTCTGCTGACCACGGTCCGCGGCCTCGGGTACAAGTTCGAGGCCTGACCCGGGCTCGGGGCGGCAGATACAGGGTACAAGCCGACCCGAGGTCGGGCGCGATCAGGGACGAGGGCAATCAGACCAGAGACACTGAAGGAGCCGCACACGAAATGTGTGCGGCTCCTTCAGTGTGGGTGTTTCAGCTTTCGGCGGTCTCAGCCTTCGGCGGCAGCGGTCGAGTCATCCGCAGGTTCGGTGGAATCGCCGGCCGGCTCGGTCGGATCAGCGGCCTGCTCGGTTGAGGTGGCGTCATCGCTGGGCACCTCGGAAGGCGACTCGGTGGGGACGTAGTTCTCGTAGTACGGCAGGGCGTCCGAGAGCACCTGGGCCTCGATGGTCTTCTCTTCGCCGCCAACGCTGACGGTGACATCGATGAGATCGCCGGGCTTGGCATCGAGGTTCTTCAGCTCGATCGGCTTCTCGGTCGAGGAAGCCTGGCTCTCAGGATCCTGGACGAAGGTCTTACCGGCGTCGACGGTCTCACTCACGGTCTCGCCGGCGACGTCGATCGTCACCGAAGCGGACGAATCGCCCTTGTTGATGAGAGTGAAGAACAGCTGCGCAGGTCCGTCGCCGGACTTGTCCATGATCATCATGAGACCGCGAACCTCGACGTCACCGACTGTTCCCCAAGCGCCATCACCGGCGTTGTAGTGGTAGTCGGCCGTCTGATGCGGCGACAGCAGGCTTGCACATCCGCTGACGGGGATAACGAGAGCGAGTGCGGCAACTGCGAGAGCCGCGCGGTTGTGCCGTTTCATTGTGCTCCTTGAAGTGGCAATACACGATCAGTCTGAATACTACCTGGTTTTTGACCCGCTGTAGAACTGAGGGTGGGCTTCTGCGGGACCAGGCGCGAGCTTCTGCCGGGGCGGGCGCGAGCTTCTGCGGACCCGGGCGCGGGCCTCGCGGCAGACTTCGCAGATCCGTCGGTGATGATCCCGTCCCGTGCCCGAGACGCCCTTTGAATCGACTGCTGAACTGACGGTTGATCTGACTGCTGATTCGACCGCTGATTCGACTTTCGGATCGACCGCTGATCTGAACGCAGATTCGACCGTCGATCTGACTGCTGATTCAACCGTGGATCTGACGCCTGTTTCGACCTTCAATTCGACCGTCAGCTCGGGCCCGAGGTGCGGAGCCTAGCACGAAGATTCCGCTACCTGAACGATTTCTGTGGCGCGCCTCATGGTAAACTGGAAGTCCGCGAAAGGGGTTTGAAGAGAATATGAGTTTCCAGGTCGGCGACACTGTTGTCTATCCACATCACGGTGCAGCGACAATCCAAGAAATCAAGAAGCGAACCATAAAAGGTGAGGAGAAACTGTATCTCAAGCTCCAGGTCGCCCATGGTGATCTAGTGATCGAAGTTCCCGCTGACAACTGCGATCTCGTGGGCGTGAGGGACGTCGTCGGAGAAGAAGGCGTTGAGAAGGTCTTCAATGTTCTCCGAGCCGAATTCGTCGAAGAGCCGACCAACTGGTCCCGCCGATACAAGGCGAACCTTGAGAAGCTGCAGTCCGGTGACGTGATCAAGGTCGCCGAAGTGGTTCGTGACCTGTGGCGTCGCGAGCAGGACCGTGGCCTGTCGACCGGCGAGAAGCGCATGTTGTCGAAAGCCCGCCAGATCCTCGTCTCCGAACTCGCACTTGCCGAGAAGAAAGAGGAATCTGAAGCCGAGGCGCTGCTGGACGAAGTCCTCGCGTCCTGAGCCATCGGTCACACGGCATCTGAGCATCCAGCTCCTCGGCAGTCGCCACCACAATCGTGGTCGCGACTCCCGAGGAGTTTTTCGTACGCGAACGAGCCGTAGTCCGGCCGACGCGAGCGACAGGATTGACGACGGAGTCATATGAGAATTCTCTTCCAGGGAGCCGGTGCCATCAGCATCGCCGGCGCTGCTCTCTTCACCGATCGACATGAGGTGGCGGTTGCCACCCGAGCCTCGATCCCGCGCCCGCAGGCGGCCTATCCGCGGCGGATCGGCTGGCTCGATCCGGGGCAGGCGCGTTCGGCGGGACCACAGTGGCGCTCAGGCACTGACCGTGGCAGAAGAGAGTCCCTCGCAGCGATCCCTGAGGTCGCAACCGCGGGCGGTCTGCCGAAGGTCAACGGTCCTGGTACTGGATGGACGGTCAGCGATGTGGTGAGCACGAGGCGGGTCACCGTCACCGGCTGGGACACACTCCTCGACGATGATCGACATGAAGCCACCACTCGGTCGCGAATGCGCGTACGGTAGGATCTCGTCGTCCTTACGACTCGGCCGGGAGATCTGGACGGGGCGGTCGCCTCGGCGATCAATGAGCTGGCACCGACGTTCATAGCGACGACGAGCCAGGTCGAGGGTGACCTCGACCGTACGCGCGAATTGTTCCCCGGCGCCGAGGTTGTCGTCTTCGGTCCGGCGTTCCTGTCCGAGCGTCTCGACCCCGGTGAAGATGGGCGCAGCGAAGACCGGCGTAGCGAAGACGGGCGCAGCGAAGACCTGCGCAGTGCAGAAGGGCTCGACGGAGCGGCAGCCACAACCGGGCGAGAGGTGAGGTACTGGGCTCCGGCCGGGGCACCGCGATTTCTCCTCGCCGGCAAGCTCGGATCCCTCGGCGGCGGACCTGGCGCCGCTGTGCGCAGGCTGTCGCGGGCGCTCGGCTCTCTCGTCCTGCCGGTGCCGCTGCCCGCACTCATCCGAACCCCAGCGGTCTTCATCCCCTTCGTGGCAGAGCTGAGCATCCGGGATGGCAGTTGGGCAGAGCTGAAATCACACCTGCGGAGGCCGAGCGCAGCGGCCAGCGAGGCCGTTCGCGCCGCGACCGGTCTGTGCGCACCGCGCTCGACACCGCTGGCACGAGTGATCATCGAGGCCGTGGAGAGGATCGTTCCGCTCGACGTCACCGAATATGCGGGACGTCATTTCGCGCGGCACGAAGGGCAGACCCTGGCGATGCTCGAAGGGTGGGCGCGGCAGCTCGCAGGACGAGCGGCATCCGGGGACAGGCCGGCCACAGCGGCCTCCGCCTTGGAGTCCTTGGTTCGCGCGCTCGCTGCGAAGCGCCGCAGCGGCACGGAGCGGATCAGACCGCTGCGCCGCGGGCCCGCCTGCGAGTGACCACGAGACCGATCGCATACAGCGCTGCCGTGAAGACGAGCGTGCCGATGATCTGGATCCGCACGGACTCGACGGTCAGCCCGAGGATGATGATCACGGCGATCCCGGCCAAGGTGAGGTAGGACAGCCACGGGTAGCCCCACATCTTCAGCGGCAGACGATGACCGCTCGCCTCGGCGCGGCGACGCAGGATGATCTGGGAGACCAGTGTGGCGACCCATGTGACGATGAGCGTCGACCCGACGACGTTGAGCAGGACCCCGAGCACCTCGGCGGCCCAGAAGTAGTTGAGTGCCACGGCCACGAACCCGAACGCCGAGGTGGCCAGGACCGCGGCCGCCGGAACGCCGCGCTTCGTGGTCTTGGCCAAGCCCTTGGGCAGCATCGACCGCTGCGACATCGAGAACGCCATGCGGGAGGCGCCGTAGATGTTCGCGTTCATCGATGACAGCAGCGCGATGACGATGACGGCGGCGAGCAGGGAGGCGACGAACGGCAGCCCCGCGGTGTCGAGGACGGCGACGAATGGGGACTCGCCGAGGCGGTCGTCCTTCCAGTCGAGGACGAGGACGATGATCGCGACCGAACCGATGTAGAGGAACAGGATCCGCCACACGATCGTCTTGATCGCCTGGGTGACGCTGCGTTCGGGGTTCGCGGTCTCGGCCGCGGCGACCGCGACGATCTCGATGCCGCCGAAGGCGAAGGCCACGACGAGCAGGCCGGCCGCGATGCCGGGGATTCCGGTGGGCATGAACCCGTCGGAGAAGACCTCCGTCGGCGGAGTCGCCGGCGTCCATCCGAAGAGATAGGCGGCACCGAGGACGAGGAAGACCACGACGAAGGCGACCTTGAGCAGAGAGAACCAGAACTCGAACTCTCCGAAGCTGCCCGAGGTGGTGAGGTTGATGGCGGTGAAGACGATCATGATCGCCAAGGCGATGACCCACTGCGGGATCGACGGCACGTAGCTGGCGGCGATCTGCGCCGCCGCGGTGGCCTCGGCCGCGACGACGAGGCACAGCTGCACCCACCACAGGGCGCCGACGGCGAAGGCCGCGGCCGGGCCCATGGCCCGACCGGCATAGTGGGAGAAAGCCCCCGGATTCGGGTCGGCAGCGACCAGTTCGCCGAGGGCTCGCATGACGAAGATGACGATCAGCCCGGCGACGACATAGGAGACGAGCACCGCGGGACCGGCAGCCTGGACTCCGGCGCCGGAACCGACGAAGAGTCCGGCGCCGATCGCCGAACCGAGACTCATCATCACCAGGTGGCGGGGCTTCATCCCCACCTTGAGTCCGGTGGCCCCCGTCACCGGGCTCGGTGAACTCGGGGCCGAAGCATCGGAATCGGAGGGCACGGGCGGCTGCGGAGACGGTGTATCAGGCACCAGAGCAGTCTAACCGCGCGGCGTCGGAATCCGCGCCACCGGGTGCGAGGCGCCGGCCAAGGGATGGAGATGGCCCGGTCCCGGACAATCCGAGACCGGGCCGTGCGGGCACGCAGCGCCCCAGTGCGGCTCAGTGTCCGCGCTTGATCCAATCCTCGAGGCTCGGCTTCTCCGCACCGATCGAGGTCGAACCGCCGTGACCGGTGAGGACGACGGTGGCGTCCGGGAGTGCGAAGAGCACGGTGCGGATCGATTCGATGATCGTCTCGAAGCTCGAGTACGACCGGCCCGTTGCTCCCGGGCCCCCGTCGAACAGGGTGTCCCCGGAGAACAGCACCGGACCGACCGCGCGACCGGCCCCCGCCGAGGCGGGAACGGGCAGTCCGGTCTCGACGAAGAAGCACGTCGAACCGGGGGAGTGGCCGGGCGTGTGCAGGGCCTTCAGCCGCACCCCGCCGACGGTCCACGTGTCCCCGTCGGCGATCTCCTCATCGGGGCGGTAGCTCTCATAGGTCATGTCCCACAGGACATGGTCATCGGGGTTGAGGTACACGGGCGGATTGCCCACCTTGTGGGCGAAGTCGCGGACCACGCCCACATGGTCGTCATGACCGTGCGTGAGCAGAATGGCCTTGACATCCCTGGCTCCGACCGCCTCGGCGATGCCATCGACGTCATGGGCGGGATCGATGACGATCACCTCGGTGTCGTCGCCGATGATCCACACATTGTTGTCGACGTTGTGGGTCTCCCCGTCGAGGGAGAAGGTGCCGGACGTGACGAGATGCTCGATCGCTGTCATCAGAGCTCCACCACCGATCGCAGGACCTTGCCCTGGCCCATCTTCTCGAACGCGGCCTCGACGTCGCCGAGTCCGATGCGTTCGGTGACGAACTTCTCCAGCGGGAAGCGTCCCTGCTGGTAGAGGTCGACGAGCATCGGGAAGTCACGGTCGGGCAGGCAGTCGCCGTACCACGAGGACTTGAGCTTGCCGCCGCGGCCGAACACGTCGAGGAGCGGAACGGTCAGCTCCATCTCCGGGGTGGGCACGCCCACGAGCACGACGGTGCCTGCGAGGTCACGGCCGTAGAAGGCCTGCCGCCAGGTCGCGGGAAGTCCGACGGCGTCGATGACGACATCGGCGCCGAATCCGCCCGTGCGCTCCTGGATTGCGGCGACGACCTCGTCCTCGCTCATACCCTTGGTGCTCACGATGTCCGTGGCGCCGAGGTCCTTCGCCCATTCGAGCTTCTTCTCGTCGATGTCGAGCGCAATGATCGTGCCGGCCCCGGCAAGAGCCGAACCGGCGATCGCGGCGCAGCCGACGCCGCCGGCGCCGATGACCGCCACGCTCTTGCCGCGGGTGACCTCACCGGTGTTGATGGCGGCACCGATGCCGGCCATCATGCCGCAGCCGAGCAGGCCGACGACGGCGGGATCGGATTCGGGGACCTTGGTGCACTGTCCGGCGGCGACGAGGGTCTTCTCGGCGAAGGAGCCGATGCCCAATGCGGCCTCGAGTTCGGTGCCGTCGGGCAGGGTCATCTTCTGCGAGGCATTGTGGGTGGCGAAGCAGTACCAGGGCTCGCCGCGCTTGCAGGCTCGGCACTCTCCGCAGATCGCGCGCCAGTTGAGGATGACGAAGTCACCGACGGCGACGTTGGTCACGCCTTCGCCGACCTCTGAGACGATGCCGGCGGATTCGTGGCCGAGCAGGAACGGGTAGTCGTCGCTGATGCCGCCCTCCCGGTAGTGGAAGTCCGTGTGGCAGACGCCGCAGGACTTCACATCGACGATGACCTCTCCGGCACCTGGATCGGGGATGACGATGTCGGTGAGTTCGACGGGGGCGCCTTTGCTCCTGGCGATGACGCCCTTGACGGTCTGTGGCATTGCGTCTCCTTGCTTCTTCGGGGGTCGTCCTGACCCGATGGTCCGTGCGTCGGCCGAGGCCGTCCGCACGCGACCGACAACGCGTACGCTCCCACCCTAACCAGGCACGGCGCCCGCGACCAGCGGGTCCGCAGAATGGGCACGCTGAAATTCGGGAAGGGCAGCGCGAATGTCTGGATGGGCACCGCGCATGTCTGGATTGGATGGCCGCGATGATCGCCGGGATGGGCGCTGTGAATGTCGAAGGCGGCCCGATGCCTCATGCATCGAACCGCCCTCGTCGGAGTTCCTACCCGAGTCGGGTCACTCCATGTCGGGATGTTTGCGCAGGTGCGCGATCGCGGCTGCCAAGCCGCCCCACACCGTGACCATGGCGATGACCATCATGATGATTGCCGAGGTGCCCATCAGTGTTCTCCTCCGTGAGTGGTGGTTCCTGTCTGTCCGGCCGAGCCCTGTCCGGCTGAGCCCTCTTCGGCCACCGAATCGGCGACCGCGGCGTCGAGCTCGTCGAGCGTCTTCTTCGGCCACTTGATGAGCGAGAGGACGATCGAGACGACGATGAGCAGACCGATCATGCCCCAACCGAAGACGCCCGTGACGCTGGTCGGGTACTCCTCGTAGCCTTCGGTGGCGTAGAGGATGATCTGGTGGATGAGCATATAGGCGAGCACCAGAGTGGTGACACCGCCGAGGATGATCATCCAGAACCAGCCGACCTTGAAGCTCGAGATGGCGTTGAGGTGGCTGCGCAGCACCGGAAGCTTCCTGGCGAACCAGCCGACGACGATGAGGCCGACGACCGCTGCGCCGACGATGCCGAGGTTGTTCGCCCAGGCATCGATCGTGTCGAGGACGTAGAGACCGGTGACAGTGGGCATGAGCAGGATCGAGATGATCGCCATGACACCGCCGACGAGGATGATCGAGGCCTTGTTGCCGATCCTGAACTTCTCGCGCAGTGCCTGGATGGGCACCTGCACGATCGAGATCAGCGAGGTCAGGCCGGCGAAGACGAGGCAGGCGAAGAAGGCGAAGCCGAACAGCCCACCGCCGGGCATCTCCGAGATCAGGGTCGGGAAGGCCATGAAGGCCAGCCCGATGCCGCTGTCGGCGACATCGGCGACCTGTGAGCCCTGTGCGGCGGCCATGAACCCGAGAGCAGCGAACACGCCGATGCCGGCGAGGATCTCGAACGCGGAGTTCGAGAAGGCGACGACGAGACCGGAGCCGGTGAGGTTCGTCTTCTTCTTCAGGTACGAGGCGTAGGTGATCATGATGCCGAAGGCGATCGACAGGGAGAAGAAGATCTGCCCGTACGCCGCGATCCACACGGCGGGATCGGCCAATGCCGCGAAGTCCGGAGTGAAGAGGGCGTTGAGGCCCTCGGCGGCACCGGGCAGGAACAGTGCGCGGATGACGAGGGCGACGAAGAGGATGACGAGCAGCGGGATGAAGATCTTCGAGAAGCCCGCGATGCCGTTCTGCACCCCGAGGAGCAGGATGCCCAGGGTGATGACCCAGACGATGATGATCGGAATGAGGATCCCGGGCACGAACTGGAAGGAGACGCCCGGATCTGCCGCGTGGAGGAAATCACCGGTGAAGAAGCTCGTCGCGTCATCGCCCCATGCCTGGTTGAGCGAGAAGAACATGTAGCAGCCGGCCCAGCCGATGATCGCGGCGTAGTAGATGCCGATGACGAAGGCGACTCCGGTTTGGAACCAGCCGATGGGTTCGGCGACCTTCGTGGCCATCCGGAATGCCAGCGGCGCAGAACCGCGGGAGCGGTGGCCCATCGCGTAGTCGAAGAACAGCAGGGGAATGCCTGCTGTCAGCAGTGCGACGAGGTAGGGGATGATGAAGGCGCCGCCGCCGTTGTCATACGTGACATACGGGAAGCGCCAGATGTTGCCGAGGCCGACCGCCGAGCCGATGGCCGCGAAGATGAACGCGCCGCGGGTGGCGAAGACCTCCCTCTGGGGTGTAGCCGTGGAAGACATGATGTCCTTTCTGTACCAACCGCCGAGCTGTGCGGCCGAGCGCCGGATCCGGACTCGGCTGTGAGTCCGGTCCGACAACCTGCGAAGGCCGTCCGCGGGGTGACTTCTGCGCAGACGCCTGCTGTGTGCTGAGTCCACTTTACTGGGAACTCGCTGTGCAATGTGCCGCGCATCACGTGAGCTGCGTAACAGTCTGGTATCGGATTGCCTGGCGATCATCGCTTGGGCGTGCCCGGTAGACTGAGCATGTGACTATCTCGCTCTACAACACGGCCAGCCGCACGACCGAACAGCTGCGCCCCGTCACCGACGGGCACGTGGGGATCTACGTCTGTGGTGCCACGGTGCAGGGCGAACCCCATATCGGTCACCTGCGCTCGGCGTCGGTCTTCGACCAGCTGCGTCGCTGGCTGCTCTACCGCGGCTATTCGGTGACCCTGATCCGCAACGTCACCGACATCGACGACAAGATCCTGTCGAAGTCCGTCGAAGAGGGCAGGCCCTGGTTCGCCCACGCCTTCATCTACGAACGAGCCTTCACCTCGGCGTATCAGGCTCTCGACGTACTGCCGCCGAGCTATGAACCCCGGGCCACCGGCCACATCACGGAGATGATCGAACTCATCGGGCGACTCATCGAGTCCGGTCATGCCTATCCCGCACTCGACGACAGCGGAGATGTGTACTTCTCGGCCGCCTCGTGGGCGGACTACGGGGAACTGACGAACCAGAAGCTCGAGGACATGGCGCCGGCCGACGACTCTGAGCTGCGTGGGAAGAAGGACGCCCGGGACTTCGCCCTGTGGAAGGGGCACAAGTCCGGGGAACCGGAGACCGCCTCGTGGCCGGCTCCCTGGGGTCGGGGTCGGCCCGGCTGGCACATCGAATGCTCGGCGATGTCGACGAAGTACCTCGGGTCCCACTTCGACATCCACGGCGGCGGACTCGATCTGCGCTTCCCGCACCACGAGAACGAGATCGCCCAGTCCCGCGCCGCGGGTGACGCCTTCGCGAACATCTGGATGCACTCGGGTCTGCTCAACGTCGGCGGCGACAAGATGTCGAAGTCCCTGGGCAACTCGATCTTCGCCTCGGACCTGTTCGCGCGCTTCAGCCCGCTGGCCGTCCGCTACTTCCTCACGGGAGCCAGCTACCGCTCGATCCTCGAATTCTCACCCGAGGCGATGGAGCGCTCGGCCGCGTCGCTGGAGCGGCTGACGAACTTCCTGCAGCGGGCCCGGCAGGCCCTCGGCGCATCGGCACCGGCGCTGCCGGATGTCGGCCAGGCGTATGCGGATCGCAGCGTCGACGTGCCGGACGAGTTCGCGGCCGCACTCGACGACGACCTCGGTGTGCCCAAGGCGCTGTCCGTGGTCTTCGCCTCCGTGAGCGAGGGCGCGAAGCTCCTCGATTCCGGCACCGACCGCGAAGGTCTGGCCAAGATCGTGGCCGAGGTCGAACTCATGCTCGACATCCTCGGCGTCAATCCCAGCGCCGAGGCGTGGGCCGGATCCGGCTCCGACGCGGCCACCGAAGCGGCGCTCGAGGCCCTCGTCGACGCTCTGGCGACCAAACGCACCGAGGCGAAGGCGGCCAAGGACTACGCCGCCGCCGATGCCATCCGCGACGACCTCGCCGCGGCCGGCGTCGTCATCGAGGACACGGCCGACGGGTACCGCTACCACCTCGGCGCAGGCAACTGATTTTCCGGGCCCCGGGCACCGGCCCGCGGCCACCAACGCACTCGAAGGAATCACATGGCTTCCAACCCCCGCTCCGGCGGCTCCAAGAAGGGCCCGACCAAGGGCTCCGGCGGAAAGAACAAGCGCGGTCTGCGCGGCAAGGGCCCCACGCCCAAGGCCGAGGACCGGGTCTATCACAAGGCGCACAAGACGGCGAACCAGAAGAACGCCGCTGCCGCCGCGCAGGCGAAGCGCCGAAAGAAGGAGCTCGGGTCGAACGTCGTGGCCGGCCGCAACTCCGTGCTCGAGGCCCTGCGCGAAGGCGTGCCCGCCACCGCGATGTACGTGGCCGGTCGCATCGACTCCGATGACCGCGTCCGCGAATCGATCACCCTGGCCACGCAGCGCGGAATCTCGATGCTCGAGGCCAGCAAGCCCGACCTCGACCGGCTCACCGATGACGCGATCCATCAGGGCATCGCCCTGCAGATCCCGCCCTACCAGTACTCCGAGCCCGCGGACCTGCTCGAGGTCGCCGTGGACCGGGGAGAGGCGCCGCTGATCGTGGCGCTCGACGGGATCACCGATCCGCGCAACCTCGGCGCGATCGTCCGCTCGACCGCTGCCTTCGGCGGTCACGGCGTGATCATTCCCGAACGCCGGGCCGCCTCGATGACGGCCGCGGCCTGGAAGACCTCCGCCGGTGCGGCGGCCCGGACCAAGGTCGCGCAGGTCGTCAACCTGGCGCGGACGATCGACGAGCTGAAGAAGCAGAACGTGTTCGTCGTCGGCCTCGACATGGATGGCGACGTCGATCTGCCGGGGCTGAGCTTCAGCCGCGACCCGCTGTGCATCGTCGTCGGCTCCGAGGGCAAGGGACTCTCTCGCCTCATCGCCGAGAAGTGCGACCAGATCGTGTCGATCCCGATCGCCGCGTCCACGGAGTCGCTCAACGCAGGCATCGCCGCGGCCGTGTCCCTCTACGAGGTCGCCCGCGCCCGCCGCACCTGACCCTGGCCCCGAGCGCCCAGAACTACGTGACGGCGGCCCAGCAACGTCGCGCGACGTTGCTGGGCCGCCGTCACGTAGTTCTCGGGGAGGGGGTGAGAGGCCGGGTGCGGCTCAGGTGTCGACGCTGCTGCGGTAGTCCGACTCGCTGAGCGCGCCGACGCGGGAGTGGCGACGGCTGTAGCCGAAGTAGATGAGTGCGCCGACGACCATCCACAGGCCGAACACCGCCCAGGTGGTGCCGCCGAGGTTGACCATGAGGAACGCGCACGCCAGAGCCCCGAGGATCGGGATCACCGGACCGAAGGGGACCTTGAACGACCGTTCGAGGTCGGGGCGCTTGACCCGCAGGTAGATGACGGCGATGTTGACGAGGCAGAAGGCGAAGAGGGTGCCGATGCTCGTAGCATTCGCCAACTCGCCGAGCGGGATGAGAGCGGCCGTGATCGCGACCAGCCCGCCGGTGATGAGGGTCCCGGCCAGAGGCGTGCCCGTGCGCGGGGAGACGATGCCGAAGATGCGCGGGACCATGCCGTCGCGTGACATCGTCAGCAGGATGCGCGACTGTCCGTAGAGGACGGTGATGACGACGGAGAAGATTGCGAGCACGGCCGCGGCGGAGAAGATGAAGACCGCGAGGTTCGAGCCGGTGATCTCGTGGATGATCTGGACCAGGGGAGCTTTGGAATCGGAGAACCACTCCCACTCCCTGGCGCCGATCGCGGCGATGGCCACGAGCACGTACATCGAGGTCACGATCACCATCGAGAGGATGATCGCGCGCGGCAGATCCCGATTCGGGTTCTTCGCCTCCTCACCAGCGGTTGAGGCCGCATCGAAGCCGATGTAGGAGAAGAACACGCTCGAGGCGGCCGCGGTGACGCCGGCGGCCCCCATCGGCAGCAGCGGTTCGAAGTGTCCGGCCTTGAACGCGGTGAAGGCGACGATCGCGAAGAAGACGAGGATGCCCAGCTTGACGAAGACGATGATCGTGTTGACCACCCCGGACTCCTTGGCCCCGCGCATGAGCAGAACGGTGGCGAGCACGATGACGATGAGCGCGGAGAGGTTGATGACTCCTCCGGGGCTCTCGGGCAGCCCGGGACCCGAGGTCAGCGAGGGCGGCAGCGAGAGTCCGAAGATCCGCAGCGTCTCATTGACGTAGTCGGCGGCGCCGACGGCCACGGCCGCGACCGAGACAGCGTATTCGAGGACGAGGCACCACCCGCAGACCCAGGCCACCCCTTCGCCGAGCGTGGCATAGGAATAGGAGTAGCTCGACCCTGAGACGGGCACCATTCCGGCCATCTCCGCATAGCTGACCGCCGAAAGCAGGGCCGTGATGCCGGCGAGGATGAACGCCAGCCACACGGCGGGACCGGCGATCGGCACCGCCTCGCCGAGGATGACGAGGATGCCGGTGCCCAGAGTCGCCCCGACGCTGATCATGGTCAGCTGGAAGACCCCGAAGGTGCGGCGCAGACCCTGCGACTCCGAGTCCCTGGTGTCCTCGATCATGCTGGAGATCGATTTTCGACGACCCAGCTGACGGGCGAAGCCCGGCCTTTCGCTCGCGGATCCTGGGGTCGGAGAGTCTGGTGCGGTCATAGAGATATTGTCGCACGCGCCCTTGAGGCGTGGTCGGGCTTCTTCAGCCCCCGCCGAGGTTGGGGTGAGGTCCCGCGCCGCCGAGGTTGGGGGGGTCCGCGCGGCCGAAGTTGGGGTGAGGCCCCACCCCGGTGAGGTCCCGCGCCGCCGAAGCGGGCCCGCCTCAGCAGATCGAACTCGGCAGACCAATCCCCACAGATCGAGCCCCGCAGTTCGAACAAGTCAGCTCGAACTCAGACGTCCGGAGTGAACCGTCCGTCGTGGGCCATCCAGCCGCCGTCGACGAGCTGCGAGTGGCCGGTGACGTAGCTCGAGGCGTCGGAGGCGAGGAACAGCACCGGTCCGGCGATCTCGTGCAGGGTGCCCCACCGGCCCAGTGCGGTCTTGTCCGCATAGGCGCCCCACCACCGGCCGTCGGCCTTGATCTGCTGGGTCAGAGGTGTGTCGAAGGGGCCGGGCAGGATCGCGTTGACGCGCACGCCCCGCGGTCCGAGCTCGCTGGCCATGGTCTTCGTCAGCTGCACGACCCCGGCCTTGGCCGCAGCGTAGAGTCCCTGCCCGGCTTCGATCGTCAGCGCGCGGAAAGAGGAGTAGGTGACGATGGAGCCGCGACCGCGCTCGGCCATTTCGGTGCCGAAGCCGCGCATCAGCCGGTACGTGCCCTTGAGGTTGATGTCGATGACCTTGTCGAACTCCTCGTCGGTGGTGTTCGTCAGGCGCTTGCGCACGTTCGCCCCGGGAGTGATGACGAGGACCTGCGCCTCGGGGTGGGCGGCGACGAGCGCATCGACCGAAGCCGAGTCCGTGATGTCGACCCGGGCGGCCTCGGCCACGGCGCCGGTTCCGGCGCTCGCACCGGTTCCGGCGCCAGCTCCACCCGCAGCTCGGCGGTCCGCGATCAGCCGGACGGTCGCCTCGGCGCCTTCGACATTGAGGTCGGCGGCGATGACGTGGGCACCGGCGTCGGCGAGGCCGAGCGCGCTCGCCTGCCCGAGTCCGGAGCCGGCACCGACGACGACGGCGGTGCGGCCGCTGAGATCGAACAGGGAGGGAATCGAAGGGTTGTGCTCATTCGTCGGCATCGAGTTCGGTGTTGAAGACGACGCGGCTGTCGAATCAGATGCGGTGGTCGAGTTCGGTGAGGAATCCTGGGGGACGTGCGACATCGGAGGTCCTTCCGGGTGACGGGATCGGTGATCGTCATGGGCGTGACCGGGCGGCTCGCCCCATTGAGATCAAAGGTATGCCCGCCGAGGCGGTCCCGGCCCGCCTGTTCCACGTCGTGGACTGCGGGCTCAGACCCGCAGCCTCAGAACTGCTTGCTGTCGACGTAGCGGGATTCGTCGGGCAGGTTGGCCAGGTAGTCGACGATGAAGTACGCGATCGCCTCCATCGTCGGGATGTCGCGCTGCCGGGCCCGAGACATGACCCGACGATGTTCGACGAATTCGTAGAAGATCTGCCCGGGCTCGAGCTTGTGCGTGAGGTGCTCGGGAATCGCCTGGATCAGCGGTTTGTAGACCTCTTCGAGCCACTTCCGCGCCGCCTCCGCCTCGCCGAGCTCCGCCGAGTCCTCACCCGTGGCCTCCGCCGACTCCGCGAATTCGGGGGCCGAACGGTACGAGTCGAGGTCGTTGAGCATGGTCCGCGCCTGGTTCTCGTTCGCCCCGATACCGGTCAGGCGCAGCAGCCTGCGGGAATGGTGGTTCGGCTCGACGACCTTCGGCTCGACGAGCAGGCTGACCCCGTCGAGGTCGGTCGTCACGGTCAGCTCACCGAGGTCGAAGCCCAGGTCGTTGAGGCGGCGGATGCGCTCGTCGATGCGCCAGCGCTCGTTGACGCTGAACTCCTCGACCCGGGTGAGCTCGGTCCACAGCCCCTCATAGGACTCGCACAGTCGCTGCCCCGCGGCAAGCGGATCGATCGCAGGATCGATGAGACCGGCGGCCTGCAGATCGAGGAAGTCTCCGGCGATGTTCGTCCGCGCGATGCGCAGATCCATCTGCCGCTGCCCGTCCGAGAGCTGATCGTGCAGCTCGCCGGTCTCGGCGTCGACGACATAGGCGGCATAGGCGTCGGCATCGCGGCGGAACAGGGTGTTCGACAGCGATACATCGCCCCAGTAGAAGCCGACGAGGTGGAGCCTGGCCAGAAGCACGGCAAGAGCATCGACGAGGCGGCCCCCGGTGTCCTGAGCGAGATCCCGGGAGAACAGGGCCCGGTAGGGCAGGGAGAAATCGAGATAGGCCGTGATCAACGCTCCCGGCAGAGCCTCCCCCGAGGCGGACCTCCGGTCGGTGACATAGGCGCGGGCCGCGACGGTGGGGACGTCGAGATTCTCGAGCACGCCGAGGATGTCGAATTCGCGCAGGGCCTGCCGGTTCTCGGTCTCCTTGATTGCGAGCACCTCATCGCCGATCTCGACGTAGCGCACGATGTGGCGGGAGATGCCTCGGGGCAGTCCGCCGAGCAGATCCTCCGGCCAGTCGCTGAGCGGAAGATGCCAGGGCAGCTCGGCCAGCGCGGAGTGCTCCGCAGTGCGCACCGCCTGGATCCGCGGCGCCGGGATCTCAGCCGAGGTCGCTGCCTCGGCGGGCGACGGGACCTCGGACACCGCTCAGGATTCCCCGTCGGCGATCGAGGCCACGAGCGCCTCGGCGACTTCGGGTTTCTCCACCCCGACCAGGCGGCCGTGGTCGAGGAAGGCGATCCGGTCGCCGAGGACCTTCGCATCCTCGAGGTCGGAGGTGGCGTAGAGGGTGGTCAGTGCGAACTCCTGCTGCAGGTCCTTGACCAGGGCAAGGGTCTCGGCCTTGTGCTCGGGCACGAGGTTGACCACGGGTTCGTCCATGATCAGGACCTTGGGTCGTCGCACCACGGCCCGGGCCAGGGCGATGGTCTGACGCTGGAGCTGGGAGAGGTCGCCGGGAACGGAGTCGAGGAAGTCTCGCAGGCCGATCTTCGAGGTCACCGACTCGACTCTCTCGGCGATCTCCTCGGCGGGCAGACCGTCGACGCGCAGGGCGAAGCCGAGGTTGTCGCGCACACTCATATGCGGGTAGAGCGCATAGCTCTCGAGGGCGAGGGTGACATCGCGATCGTTGACCGCGGCGTGGGTGACGTCGACCCCGTCGATGAGGATGGTTCCCGACTTCGGCGCTTCGAGCCCGTGGAGCATGCGCAGAATCGTCGACTTGCCGGATCCCGATGGACCGTAGAGGACGAGGAACTCGCCGTCGTCGATGAAGAGGTTGAAAGGATGCACGGAATCGGACGCGGTGTTCTCGTAGGCGTGACTGAGGCCATTCAACGACACTGTTGACATGTTTCCTCCTAAGTAGTTCATGTAGTTCATGAGCAGCTGGTCGTCGGCGACCTGGCGGGGATGCTCAGTCACCTTCATCCTAAGCGCACCGAGGCGTTCACCGACATCCTATTCGACACAGCGTAGAGTGATTCTCAGCACTGTGTCAGTGCGCAGGTGCACAGCTGAGTGCGGGCTGGGCGGGACGCCCGGCCGCAGTGCCCCACACCTGCGCGCCCACCGATAGACTTCCCGGTATGAAGGTCACGCTCGACGATGTCGCCGCCCATGCGGGAGTCTCCCTGGCGACCGTCTCGCGTGTGCTCGGCCGTCGCGGGTCCGTCGCCGAGGTGACACGGACCAAGGTGCTGACGGCGATGGACGAGCTCGGCTATGCGCGTTCGACCCTGCTCCATGAGGCGCCGAGGCGGTTGGTCGCCGTCGGTGCCCCCGGCAATCCCGAGCATTGGCAGGTCCAGGTCTGCACCCGGGTGGCCACGGCCCTGCAGGACCACGGCCTGCTCATCACCCGACCACCCGTGGAGACCGAACCGGAACCCCTCGAGGTCGCGGTCCGGGCCGGTGCCGTCGCCCTCGTCACCCCGACCCTGACGAGTCTGCACACGACGATCCCCTGCATCCGCGTCGACGAGCAGTCCGCGGTGGGCGACGAGGATGCCAACGGCGACATCATCGCCGCCCGCCTCGACCTCGGCGGGGGAATGACCACGGCCTTCGAGCACCTGCAAGCGATCGGACACCGTCGCATCGGTCTGATCTGCAACGACAGCGGGGAACTCGCGGTCCAGCTGATCCGCCGCTTCCGGGCCGAGCATCCGGCGCGCAACCTCGGTGTCCGGCTCGATGACTGGATCGCCCAGGTTCCCAAGTCCTTCTCCGGCGGTTCGCGGGCGGTGCTCGACCTCAAGGATGCGACCTGCACCGCGGTCATCGTCCAGTCGGCTCTGCAGCTGCACGGGGCGCTGCACGGCCTGCGCAACCGGCACCTCCAGGTTCCGCGGGACATGTCGGTCGTCGGCTTCGGCGACGCTCCGACGATGAAGTTCACAGGTCCGCCGGCCACGGTCCTCGGCCTCGATGTCGATGGACTCTCGAACGCCCTCGTCGGGGCGACCCTGCAGACGCTGCGCATCTCCTCGACCGGACTGCCCTCGGTTCCACCGGTCTTCCGCCCGCGGCTGATCGCCCGGACCTCGACGGCGGCGGCCCGACAGTGAGCGAACACAGTGAGCGAGCCCAGACAATGAGCGAGCACAGGCACGTCGGACTCGCCGACATCGCCGCGACGGCTGGGGTCTCGAAGGCCACGGCCTCGCGGGCGCTGCGCGATCACACCTCCGTCTCTCCGACCTCTCTGGCGAAGGTCAGACAGGCCCTGGCGATCCTCGGGGTGGAAGGAGAACCTTGGGAGACTCCGCGAGCGGACACGGCGACGATCGCGCTCATCAAACCCGCAGTGGGCTCGGGCAACGTCGATCCCTATGTGCGCCTGTCCGAGATCCTGACTAACCGGATGTTCTCCTCCCGCATCGCCGTCGTCCATGTCGAGGCGCAGCTCGAACGTGTCGAGGCCCTCGCCGAGTCCCTGTTGGAGACGGGCGTGGGCGGGCCGAGCGTGGCCGGAGCGATCGTCGTCGGCGGGGGAGCGGCCGGCGTGCTCGCCGGAGTGCTGGACGAGCGCGGACTGCCCTTGATCAGGATCTCGAATGCCCGGCACGAGGATGGGATCTCACGGATCTA
Organism: Brevibacterium sp. GP-SGM9; assembly: GCF_047300845.1. Classification (NCBI taxonomy): domain Bacteria; kingdom Bacillati; phylum Actinomycetota; class Actinomycetes; order Micrococcales; family Brevibacteriaceae; genus Brevibacterium; species Brevibacterium sp. GP-SGM9. The sequence continues at coordinate 3,215,176 of NZ_CP178563.1, forward strand.
CCTCGACGCCACCGGGGGCATCGACACCGCCGTCCAGCACCTCGTCCACCTCGGCCACCGGCGCATCGGTCTGGCGGTGCTCGCCGATTCGGCGGCGCCGGCCCGGATCGCGGGTTTCCGCAAGTCGATGGCCGGCGTCCTCCACATTCCGGCCACTCGCGATCAGGCCCCTGTCGTCGAAGCCGCCGGGGGAGCGATGGCCGGCGTCGCCGCCGCCGAGGAGCTGCTCGATATGCGCTGCACCGCGGTCATCGCCTGCGCGCCTTCGCTGTCCTTCGGGATCCTCGAGGCGGCGCAGAGGCTGCGCCTTGAGGTGCCGCGGGATCTGTCCCTGCTCACCGTCGGCGATGTGCCCGACGCCGATGTCATCGCCCCGCCGCTGTCTCAGGTCAGCTACGACTGGAACACTGTCGCGCAGTCGGCGATCGATGAGATGCGCACGATGATCGAGGCCAGGCCCGAGCCCGCGCACATCGACTACACCGTCGCCCCGGATCTCGTGCTGCGCGCCAGCGCGGTGCCCCCGCAGCGACGCTGAGGGCTGTGCCGCGCATTGACCCGTAAAGGCCGTGCCCCGCAGTGACGCTGCGGGTTGTGCTTCCGCAACGATGGTGAGGTCCGTGCCTCTGCAATGACGGTGAGGGCTGTGCCCTTGCACTGACGGTGAAGGCCGGCGCCGAGGCGGGGGACCGGCCGATTCAGGTGCGCGGTCAGGAATCGTCTGCGCTGCGGCGCTGCGCGGAGAGACGTTGTGCTGCGAGACGCTGCTTAGCGAGGCGGGCCAGCAGTGCGGCGACCGCATCCGGATCCGCGATCCGCACGGGTGCCCGGGTCGGAGCCGGGCCGACCTTGACGCCCAGCACTGCCGCCGGGTGGTCGGCGGAGAGCCTCTCGAGTTCGGCGAAGGCGTCCTCATCGGTGACATCGTCGCCGAAGTAGGCCACCGCGGTCGCCGCCTCGGCGGTCATGAGCTCGCGCAGTCCGTCGCCCTTCGTCGCCTGCTTGACGGCGAGTTCAGTGATGTCGTGGCCTTCGATGACACGGATGTCGGGGAACTCCTGCTGCACGGCGACGGCGTGCTCGTGGAGGGCGGAGGCGAATGCGGCGTCGAAGCCGCGCGTGTGCACGGTCCGCGAATACGGCTTCCTCTCGACCCTGAACCCGGTGGCCGAGGGTGCCTCGGCGGCCTCGACGGGCAGTGTGTGTGCGAATGAATCGAGGTGGTCATCGATCGCTGAGAGCATCGACCTCTCCGCGGCCGTGAGCTCGGGGGAACGGGCGGCGGTGCCGAGGTCCACCTCGGCGCCGTGGGAGCCGACGATCCAGACGTCCTCTGGGGGCGCGGTCAGCCTGCGCAGAGTCGCGATGTCGCGACCGGAGACCAGGGCCACTCGGGTGCCGGGGATCGAGCTCAGCGCCGCGATCGCCGCGGCGGACTCAGGCAGGATCCGGGAGGTCTCGGGGTCGTCCTGCAGGGGCGCGAGGACCCCGTCGAAGTCGAGGGCGATGAGGACCTGCTCTGCGGTGACGAGCTCACGCAGATCCACCTCGGCGGGGTTGGTGAAACCGGGAGACTGGGTGGCCGGTGGGCAGGCAGGCGGAGAGGAAGTCGGATCCGAGGTCACGTGGGGCTCCTATCGAGCGGCAGAGGTATCGGAGGACGAGGCGCGGTCGGAGTCTGAAGGGCGCTGGGCGGTCGCAGCGTCGGCGTTCGCGGGGCGCTCGGAGTCTGCAGGACCCTCGGAGTTCGCGGCACGGTCGGAGGGAGTCGCGGGCCGGTCGGGGGCGGTCGTCGTCCTGTCCGGCAGGGCCGTGGGCCGGTCGGGAATGACGGCCTCGGGGTTCGTGCGGATCGCGTCGAGCTCGGCGAGGAAGGTCTTCGACCACAGGCTGACGGTGTCCGTGGCGATCTTCTTGCGCATCTGCTTCATCCGCCGCGACCGGGTCTTCTCGTCCATCTGCACGGCCTCGAGGATGCCCGCCTTGAGGTTGCCGATGTCGTGCGGGTTGACCATCACGGCGCCCTTGAGCTGCTCGGCGGCGCCGGTGAATTCGGAGAGCACGAGTGCGCCGTCGTCACGGCGGCGGCACGCGACGTACTCCTTGGCCACGAGGTTCATGCCGTCGCGCAGCGCGGTGACGAGCATGACGTCGGCGGCGAGGAAGAAGGCCGTCATCTCATCGCGCGGATAGGAATGGTGGAGGTAGCGGACCGCGATGGAGCCGACATCGGCCTGTTCGCCGTTGATCCGCCCGACCGCGAGCTCGACGTCGTGCCGGATGATCTTGTACTGCTCAAGCCGCTCACGAGAGGGCGTCGCGATCTGGATGAGCACGATGTCCTCGACATCGAGCCTCCCCTCGGCCAGCAGCTCGCCGAAGGCCTTGAGCCGATGCCGGATGCCCTTCGTGTAGTCCATCCGATCCACGCCGAGGAGGATGACCTTGGGATCGCCGACCTCCTCGCGGATCTGCCGGGCCCGCTCGATGATCTTCGGATCCCGAGCGAGCTCCTCGAGATAGGGAGTGTCGATCGAGATCGGGAACGCCTCGGCGCGGACCAGATGGGGCGGGAGGAAGTCCCCGGCCGGCACCGAGACCGTCGACCCCTTGGTCGTGAAGTTCAGTCGAGCCCGCACGGCTCGGCGGAAGTTCGCCGCATCGGCAGGCCGTTGGAAGCCGATGAGATCGGCGCCGAGGAGGCCGCGGAGGATGTCATCACGCCAGGGCAGCTGGGCGAAGAGTTCGAAGGGAGGGAAGGGGATGTGGTTGAAGAATCCGATCGCCAGGTCTGGGCGCATCCGCCGGACCATCTGCGGGACCAGCTGGAGCTGATAATCATGGATCCACACGGTCGCGGACTCGGCGGCCACCTCGGCGACCTTGGCCGCGAAGCGCTTATTGACCCGCACATACGCATCCCACCAGGTGCGATGGTACTCGGGCGGGACGATGACGTCGTGGTAGAGAGGCCACAGTGTGGCGTTTGAGAACCCTTCGTAATACCTGAGGACATCCTCATTTGTCAGGGTCACCGGGATGAGGTGCATGCCGTCGATCGTGAAGGGGTCGAAATCGACGTCCGGCACCCCGGTCCACCCGATCCAGGCACCCTCCTGAGCCTTCATCACCGGAGCCACCGCAGTGACCAAACCTCCAGGTGAGGTGCGCCACCCCTGGTTCGGATCCGAAGCATCGCGATCGACGGGAAGGCGGTTGGCGACGACGACGAAATCACTGTCACCATATGGGGAATCGGTGCTCGGCGCGGCAGAGTCGACGGTGTTCATCTGCGCCTCCTCCTGTGTCGGTCCTTGGAATGAACTGTACCCGCTCGACTAGGCTGTGACAGGTGATGGTTCAGGATCTGGGAGGCTACCGCCTCATCGAGGAGCTCGGCTCGGGCGGCATGGGTGTCGTCTATCTCGGTGTCGACGGCGGAAACAACCCCGTGGCCGTCAAGGTCCTCCACCCCCACATCGCCAATGACGAGACCGCTCGCAAACGCCTCGCGCGCGAGGTGCGCACGCTGCGGAGGATCAAGCACCCCCGCATCGCCGAGGTCCTCGACGCCGAACTCGACTCCGCGCAGCCCTTCATCATCACCGAGTTCGTCGACGGTCAGACGCTGTCCGACGATGTGCGGGAGAACGGGCCCTTCGCCGAGGACGAGCTCGTCCACTTCGGCCACGCCCTCCTCGACTCCCTCAACGCCGTCCACGAGTCCGGCGTCATCCACCGTGACCTCAAACCTGCGAACGTGATGATCATGGACGGCGAGCCGATGGTCATCGACTTCGGCATCGCCCAGGTCGCCGACGAGGTGCGGGTCACCGCGACCGGCCTCGTCATGGGCACTCCCGGCTACCTCTCACCCGAGATCGCCGATGGGAAGACCTCGAGCGAGAAGACCGACTGGTGGGGGTGGGCCGCGACCATGGCCTTCGCCGCCACCGGCCGCAACCCCTATGGCTCCGGTCCTCTCGAGGCGGTGCTGGGACGGGTCGCGATGGGCAAGTTCGACCTCGACGGGGCTCCGCGGAACTTCGTCCCCCTGCTGGGAGCGTGCCTCGACCCCAAGCCCGAACGTCGTCCCAGCGGGCAGATGATCCTCGACGCCCTCGTCGACATCGAGTCCGGGCGTCCCCCGCAGCTCGGAGCCGGCTCGTCATCCGGTGCGGCGGTCAGAGGCGCCGACGGCCAGCGCCGATCGCCGAGCGGAACCGCCGTCATGCCCGCCGTGGATGAAGGCATGGCCCCGGGCGGTCAGGCTGCCGGTCACGGTGCCCTGCGCGGTGACTATCCCAGCTCGGGCTATCCGGGTGCGGCACGACCGACCGCCGGAGGCTCTGCGGGGGGCGGGCATGCCGGCTCGCATCCGGGGCACTACGGTGCTCAGGATCAGTACGGCGTTCAGGGCCAGGGCTCTCAGGGTCAGGGCTTCGCGCCGGGCGGACAGAACTATGCGCAGTCGGGGCAGACTTTCGCACAGCCGAACCAGCCGAACCAGCCGGGTCAGGCCGGTCCGGTCTCCGGACCTCCGCTGAATCGGGCAACCGCGCCGCCCTTGGGCAATCCCAATGGAGGCATCCAGGCCGCTCCGGGGTCGCCGATGGCCGGAGCCGACCTCGGCGGGGCCGGATTCGTGCAGGCGAGCCCGGGCGGTCATCAGGGCGGGTCGCTGAGCAGGCCCGGCGATCCCGGAACGCTCTCCGGGGCGCAGCCCGGGCAGGGCATGCAGCCCGGCGGACCGGGCACGCAGCCCGGTCAGTTCGGCCAGCCGGGCTATGGCTGGATGCCGCTGACCTATCGCACCATTCGCACCGGCGGGTGGGTGGTCTTCTCACTCATCGTGCTGGCGGTGGCGATCATGCCGCTGAGCCCGCTGGTCATCTGCGCCTTCACTCTCGTGTGGTCGGTCTTCGCCCGGACGGGGACGCGCCTGGACCGGAAGGTGCAGAAGCATCGGTACGAACGCGGGCTCGAGGGCGGAGGATTCGGGCGGACGCTCGCCTCGGCGCCGGGTGCGCTGCTTGCCTCGGCGCTGACCTCGATCGCCTCCTTCATCCTCCCGGCGATCGCGGGAATCGCGATGCTCGTGCTCACCCGACTCGACATCGCGGGCATCGTGCCCGGTGACTTCTCCGAGCAGTGGTCGGTGTGGGCCGCCGGTGCCGCCGGTGCCCTCGTCCTGTGGGTGGGGCCGGGTGCGGCCAGTCTGCGCTTCGGCTCGAAGCTCCTGGTCTCCGGCGCCACGCGCAACCAGCTGGGACGGCTCATCGCCCTCGCGGCGACCGCGCTGCTCATCATCATCGGTCTCATGGTCATCCAGAGCGGAGCGAACATGACCTGGTGGCCGCTGACGATCAATCCCTTCAACTACCTGCCCGGACCGGTGTGAGCGTGCCTGCCGCGGTGCCGCCAGGGCCTCGCGGCGACGTCGCGTTCGCTCAACGAAGACGCGTGGTCGAACGCTTATGTAATTGAACCTTGAACTTTACTGGGAACCGGACGGGTGCCGATTTCGGTACAGTGGGGGCGTCGGGCCGCACGCGTCGGCTCACCACCTCGGGTCCCAGGCCCGCCCGCTGACAGACGATCCAACGTGAGGAACAATGGCGAAGAACAGCTCCGGAGACGATAGGCGCCAGAAGGCGCGCGAGAACGCCCGCCAGATCGCAGCGAATCAGGAGAAGAAGGAGAAGACCGCCAAGACCATCCTGTACGCGGGAATTGCGGTCGTCATCGTCGTGGTCGCCGCTGTCGTCGGTGTTCTCATCTTCCAGCAGAGCAAGCCCGGGGTGACTCCTGCGAACTACGTCGCCGGCGGAATCTCACTGGCCAAGGACGGGGCTCCCGTGCAGCCCAAGGAGATGCCAGAGGGCGAGGAGTCCGATCTGCCCGCGCCCACCGAGGCCGGAGCGCAGGAAAATGCGGCCACCGTGACCGTCTACCTCGACTTCCAGTGCCCGGGATGCAAGGCCTTCGAGGAGGCGAACACCCCGACGCTGCAGAAGCTCGCCGACGAGGGTTCGGTCGTCCTCGAGTACAAGCCGGTCGCGATCCTCGACCGGATGTCCGGCGGCAACGAGTACTCGTCCCGTTCGGCGAATCTCGCCGCCTGCGTCATCGACACCCAGCCGGAGCTCGTCGAAGACTTCTTCGCCGCCATGTACGCCCAGCAGCCCGAAGAGGGCAGCGAGGGCCGCAGCGACGAAGAGCTGCTCAAGGTCGCCCAGGACGCCGGGGTCGACACCTCGAAGAAGCTCAACTCCGATCCCGAGCAGACCGTCGAATCCTGCGTGAAGAACCAGACCTTCTCGAAGTACGTCGAGGACACGACGCAGGACGCGCTCGACTCGGGCGTCGAGGCCACCCCGTGGGTCCTCATCAACGGTGAGCACACCGAGCAGACGAGCGATCCGCAGGCCCTGGCCACCGAGATCCTCAAGGCCACCGGAGAGTTCAAGGGCTGAGGCCCTCGCGGGTGACGCCGTGACCGGTCCGCGCTCGCCGAGGCGGGTGTGGGCCGGTCTTCTCGCGTCCTGATGGTTTTGTGGTCGCCGAGGTGGGTTTTGTGGCCGCTGAGGTGAATGGACTACTATCGTGTAGGCGCAGACGGCTTCGATCTGCCGCCGCGCCTCCTTAGCTCAGTTGGTAGAGCACCGCTCTTGTAAAGCGAAGGTCGTCAGTTCGAGTCTGACAGGGGGCTCCCTCACTCCACACCCCACCCACCGCAGTCGTCTGCGGACGTGGGGTGTGGTGCGTTCAGACCGGCAGGATCTGCTGAATGCACACTTCAGATCACAGAACACTGGTTGAAACCGGTGCTCGCTGACTCAAAGGGTGCAATTCACCGCGCCTGTTCCAGATCTGCAACCCCATGTGCTCTATCGATCACTAGATGCCGGTGCCGTCGTCGGTAATGTCTCTCCCTGTCAGGGCCGATGAGTCGACATTCACTCGACTCAGGAAGTGCCCACCATTGTGAAAGGGAAACCGATGAACCGCACCGGACGCCACACAGCCCGAGTTCTCACGCAGACGTCTGCCTTGGCCATTGCCGCCATCCTGGCACTGTCAGCCTGCGGCGGCAGCGTCGAGGACGCACCTCGCGAAGACACACAGAGTGAGGCCGCGCCCAGCGAAGACCAGAATCAGGGCTTCTCGGCAGAGGAGAACACCGAAGAGACCGAAGCACCGGACAGCACCGACACCACCGGGGGCGGCGAGACCACCGACACTACCGACGCCGGCGCCGGAGCAGCCGAAGGCACCGAGGTGAAGGTCGGCACCGAGTTCACCGATGAGGAGACCGGAGACGTCATCACCATCGTCTCGGCGGTGCGCCACAACCCCACCGAGTACTACGAAGCCACCGACGATCCCGATGGTGAAATGGTCTACCTCGAGGTGAAGGTCGAGCCCGGCAAGACCTATGGCGGCACTGTCAGCGCCGCGGACTTCTACCTCGACAGCGCCGGATCGGAAGCCAACTACGCGTCGACGGCGAAGGATGAGGTCGAAGCAGCCGGCTATGAGTACTTCGACTTCGCCTCACGCCGCGATGGTCGGACCACGGGCTACATTCCGATCTACCTGGGCAAGACAGCGGACTCGATCAAGGGGTCCTACGTCCGTCCCGAGGCGAAGGTGATCGGGGAGGACAAGAAGGTTCCGGAATTCGAGGCGGAGTTCGAGATCCCCGCCGCCTGATCGCTCGGCATCCCGGCTGAGAGCATCGCGGCTGAGACAGACCCCGTGCTCTGTGCAAGCGTGCAGGACGCGGGGTCTCGCGGGTGGCCCGCTGCCCGTCGAAGCGGGGTTTCGGAGACGGTCCGCTACCCGTCGACGCCGCGTCTGAACACGAGCATGAGCGCCCGCATGCTCAGCACGAATCCGCCGAAGAGGAGGACGAAGCCGAAGAAGGCGTAGAGGTGGATCCCCTCCGTGAGCAGCGGTCCCTCCTCGCTCGTGATGAGCATGATGGCGCCGACCACGGCCGCCCCGGCGAGGACCGCGACGATGAGCTGCTGGAACAGGCTGGTGAGGAACCGTCGATCCGAAGGATTCGCCAACACCCGCATGTTCATCGAGAACCGACCCTGCTCGAGGTCCTCGGTGATCTTGTTGATCCGCCGAGGCATCCGGTCGATCATCGGCAGCAGCTGCAGAGCCCGGCGTTGGAGCTCATCGGTGATCTTCGTGTGCTTGAGCTTGCTGCGCATGAGGCGCTTGCCCTCCGTGCGCGAGACCGCGACCACGTCAAAGTTCGGATCGATGACGAGGAGTGCTCCCTCGACCGAGGCCATGGCGCGGAACGCCGAACTGATCGGAGCCGGCACGGAGAACCTGTGCGCCCGCACGAGGGTGAAGAGGTCGTCGAAGAGCTTCTGCCCATTGTGAGCGCCCGCGCTGCCCCCGTACCGGGTGAGCAGCTCGCCGACTGCACGTTCGACCCCACGATCGTCGAGGTCCTCGGGCCGCCCGAGCAGTTCGATGAGCGCATCGGTGGCACCGGCACTGTCATTCTGGTCGATCGAATACAGCATGAGGCCGAGTGCGGTCTGCGTCGCGGGATCGAGCCTGCCGACGGCACCGAAGTCGAGGAGGCCCAGGGAGCCGTCGGGCATGATGAAGATGTTGCCCGCATGCAGATCGGCGTGGAAGATGCCATCGCCGATGATCTGTTCGAGTGTCGCTCCGAGAAGTGTTGTGGCCAGATGCGAGCGTTCCTCGGCGGACAGTTCGCGGAGGATCGACCCCGCTGCGGACACGGGCCGGCCGGGCAGCTTGTCCATGATGAGGAGTCGCTCGCCCGAGAGCTCCGGATAGCCGTGTGGGACGGTGACCGCGAACTTCCCTGAGCGCTGCAGCGATGCCTCGATGCTACGCATATTGTCGAGTTCGATGCGGTAGTCGAGCTCCTCCTCGAGGGAGTCGGCGAATCCTTTGGCCAGGTTCTCGATGCCCAGATCCTTGCCCCACACGGTGGTCCGGTTCAGCCATCTCGCCAGGCGCAGGATGATGTCGAGGTCCTGACTGACCTGGTGGAGGGCCTTCGGTCGTTGGACCTTGACGATGACTTCCGTCCCGTCGAGCAGGGTGGCCTCGTGGACCTGGGCCACCGAGGCGGCCGCCAGCGGCGTGGACTCGATGCGTGAGAAGACCGTCGAGATCGGTGCACCGATTCGGTCTTCGATGGCCGGTTCGATGACCGACCAGGGCTCGGGGGTGACCTGCGTCTGCAGGGTCTCGAGTTCGCGAACATAGGCCGGTGGGAGGATGTCGCGCCGGGTCGAGAGCATCTGACCGAGCTTGACGAAGGTCACCCCCGCCTCGGCGAGGGATTCCTTGAGTGCACGGGCGGTCTTGGACTCCCGGCCGGGCGAACCTGTCCTGCCGAAGCCGCGCAGCTGGGACCCGAGGCCATGACGGACCGCGATCGACACCACCTGGGCGTAGCGTCGCCCGCGCCGCCGCCGGGCCTTCCACCCGAAGAGCAGCGACTGCGGGCCGGGCAGGCTGCCGGTCGGGAACGCTGCCTCGATCATGACCAGCACACCCACACCGAGGGCGAAGATCCACCCGGTGGCCAACAGCAGGAGAATGAGAGCGACCCCGGGAGCCACGTCGAGACCGCCGACGTTCTGCCCGGTGCCGGCGCGAAAGAGGTATTGGACGGTCACGGCCATGACACCGCTCATCACGAGCCCCACCGCGATCGTCCGCGGCCACCCTGTGGGCACTCCGAGCACACGTCGGACCACAGTCGCGGCCAGCCATGACTGGATCAGCAGGAAGATGAGAGCGGCAATCGTCAGCAACGTGTACCCGCCGAAATCAAGGGCGGCCATCAGCGTCTCACCTGCATAAAAGAACTCCCGGACGTCGACGAAAGGGTCACCACCAGCCTAAGCCGTATCGGTCGACTTGGGCGGAGACGGATCTGCGTGCTCGCGGATCTGCGTGCTCGCGGATCTGCGTGCTCGCGAGACCGTGGAGGCCGGCAATCAGTCGCGCTGCCTCCGCCGGCGGCCCGGCAGTCCGATCCGAGGTGACCAGGCGAGGATCCAGACCGCGCCGAGGATGGCCCCGATGCCCGTGAACAGCACCCCGAAGCGCAGGGAGGCGACGGTGATCACCAGCGAGATGAGCGCCGGCCCGCCCAGCTTGCCGCCGTTGTTGAAGATCGCCCAGATGCCCAGAAATCGGGCGCGGCCGATCGCCGGCGACAAGTCCGCGCCGATCGTCATGTTCACCCCGGCGCCGAGGCCGTTGCCCACGGCCATGATGCCCGCGGCCACGATCATCCCGATCAGGCTCGGCAGCGCCACCATGACGATGAACCCGGAGCCGAAGATCGTCAGACACGCAACCATGGTGGCGACCCGGCCGAGTCGGTCCTTGATGTAGGCGCCGAGGAACATGAAGACGAGTTCGAGAGCGGCGCCGAAGGCGATGAGCAGGGAGATCGAGGACTCGTGCAACCCGATCTGGACACCCCACAGTTGGATCACGACGGGTTGGGCGGCACGGGCCACGGCCAGGGCGATGATGGAGATGCCGGCGAGTATCACGGCGCTCCACCGCACCTCGAGGCGGGGACGCCGGCCGGTCGTCGCCGTGGGTGAGGAGCTCTGCCGCTGCGCCTTCGAGCCCGGCATCTCAGGCAGCCGCCCGATCGGCAGAGCCATGACGATGACGGCGGCGATGGCGGCGAGACCGGCGAAGGCGAAGACCGACCAGATCGGGAGGACGAGCATGAGCCCGGCGCCGACGATGGGGCCCACGAGGTTGCCGACGCGCTGACTGCCGCCGAGCGCGGTCATCGCCTTCCCGAGGTCGTGCGGGGGCATGATCTCCGCGACCACCGCCTGCCGAGCCAGGCTCCAGATGTCGTTGACCGGAGAGAACAGCATGAGAGCGACGGTGTAGACGACGAGCGAATAGGGAGAATCCCAGATCAGCGCCGCGATGATCGCGCCGAGGACGACGACAGCGGTGGCGGTCGCGGCGACCATGGCCCGGAAGTCGCCGAGGCGGTCGATGAGCATTCCCGCCGGCACCGTTGCGGCCAGCGACACGGCTCCCATGATCCCGACGATGGCGGCCGCGAACGAGGCGGTCGACCCCAGGGACAGTGCCCCGAGGACGAGGACCGGAAGGATCGCACCCAACCCGACGGCGAAGAGCAGAGACGGCGCGAGAACGGGCCAGAGGATCGGTTTGAGCACGATCTCAGTCTAGAACCCCTGGTCGCAGACCCGTTGCTCAGCCCAGAGCGGTGCACCGTCGGGCGCCCGGGCCTACACTGGGTCGAGCCCGCACCCCAGCCGCCGTTCCCATGTCACCGAGGTGAGCCCCATGCCAACGCCGACCGGCACCGCCCCCTCCCGGTTCCGTCTGACCCCGATGCGCCCGCGCGACCCCGGTGAGTCCGGCCGTGCGGCGAGCACCCTCGAACTCTTCTTCGACCTCGTCTTCGTCATCGCCGTCTCCATCGCCTCGACGAACCTCCATGACACGGTCACGGCCGGCCACCTCGGCGAAGGTCTCGGCCATTACTTCATCGTGTTCTTCGGAATCTGGTGGGCGTGGATGAACTTCACGTGGTTCGCCACCTCCTTCGACACCGACGACTGGCTCTACCGGGTGCTCACGATCGTCCAGATGGGCGGGGTGCTCGTCCTCGCCGCCGGGATCGGACCGGTCTTCGAACACGGCGACGAACACATCCTCGTCTACGGCTACGTGCTCATGCGCATCGTGATGATCGCCCAATGGCTGCGCGCCTCCCGCCACGCGGGCAGCGCCAAGCGGACGACGATCATCTACGCCTGCGGCATCGGCGGGGTCCAACTCCTGTGGCTGCTCTGGCTGCTCGTGCCCTCCGGGGCGCTGTCGATCGGGCTGATGGTCCTCCTCGTCCTCGCCGAGGTGTCCATCCCCGTCCTCGCGGAACTGCGGGACCAGACCCCGTGGCATCCGCACCACATCACCGAACGCTACGGCTGCTTCACGATCATCGTCCTCGGTGAGAGCCTGCTCGCCTCGGCCGATGCGATCTTCGAGGCATTCTCGGAGATCGAGGACATCATTCCGCTGGTCTCCCTCGGCGTACTCTGCCTCATCGTCACCGCCGCCATGTGGTGGATCTACTTCTGGCCGCCCCACCACCGGGCGATCGGGGGAGTACGCGGAACCCTCAAATACGGCTACGGGCACTACTTCATCTTCGGTGCCGCGGGTGCGTTCTCCGCCGGGGTCGGAGTCGAGGTCGATTCGCAGCTGGGCCACAGCGCGCTCGATCCGGTGCTCGCGACGTTCACGGTCTCGGTGCCGATCGCGATCTTCGTCCTCGGGGTGTGGCTGCTCGCCATCCGTCCGAACGCCGACGGGCTCGTCAACACGGTCATCCCGCTCTGCGCGGTGCTCGTCCTCCTCGACCCGATCATTCCCATCCCGACCTTCCTCACGACCGTGTTCATGATCATCATCGTCATCACCCTCGTGCTCCGCGCACCCACCGGGAGCAGGGAAGACACCGTCACCGAGGTGGCCGAGGGGTAGCAGACGAAGACGATCGTCAGTGCGAGTGCGGTGCCCCTGCGAAGAGTCTGAGATCCCGGTCCTTCGCATCGTCGAGGCGGGCTGTGGGAACGCTGCGCAGGACCAGGTAGTGACCGCAGTCGCCGACGGCCTATCGGAATCCGTGCGAAGGTGCGACCCTTGGACCATGAGTGCTCATTTCGTGGTCCCGCCCTATCTGCTCGATGCGATCGCCGATCGTGGCGCTGAGAAGTTCCCGCGTGCCGCCGTGGCCGCGCACACCTGCCGCATGTCCGATGCGCAGTGCCGGAACCTGCGGGCCGAAGGGCTGCGTTACACCCCACCGGAGAACCTGCGCGAGTCCGCCGACCGCTCAGCCGTCGCGTCCGAGGCATCCGAGTCGTCCGACGCATCCGAGGCGGCCCTCAACCGGCTCATCCACGATGCGCAGAACCGCGAAGTCCTGCCCGGCGTCCTCGTCCGCAGCGAGGGGGAGGAGCCTGTCGCCGACAGTTCCGTCAATGAGGCCTACGACGGCCTCGGCGCCTCCTACTCCCTCTTCTCCGAGGTCTTCGAACGCGATTCCCTCGACGGCAACGGCATGCCGCTCATCGCCAGCGTCCACTACGGCGTCGACTACGACAACGCCTTCTTCGACGGTCGCCTCATGGTCTTCGGCGACGGCGACGCCGAAGTCTTCACCGGCTTCACAGGGTCCGTCTCGATCATCGGCCACGAGCTCTCCCACGGGGTGATCAGCCACACCGCCGACCTTGAGTACTTCGGTCAGCCCGGGGCGCTCAACGAACACTGCGCCGACGTCTTCGGGGCGCTGACCGAGCAGTACGCGGCGGGGCAGAGCGCCGAGGACGCCAGCTGGCTCATCGGCTCCGGAATCTTCACCGCCGAGGTGACCGGTGAGGCCCTGCGCTCGATGCTCGCTCCCGGCACTGCCTACGACGACGATGTCCTCGGCAAGGATCCGCAGCCGGCGCACATGGACGACTACGTCACCACCGACTCCGACAACGGCGGAGTCCACCTCAACTCGGGCATCCCCAACCGCGCCTTCGCGCTCGCGGCCACCAACCTCGGCGGTCCGGCCTGGGAGACGGTCGGCCAGGTCTGGTACGCCGTGCTCACGGGGAGGACGATCACGAAGCAGACCGACTTCGCCGGCTTCGCTGCACTGACCGTCGCCGAGGCGGCCGCGCAATTCGGGTACGGATCCGACGTCCACGATGCGCTCGTCCAGAGCTGGGACGCGGTGGGCGTGACCACTGGGACCGCGGGGCGAGGCAATGTGGGGAGCAGCTGGTGAGCGGCCCTGCCGAGGAGCAGTCGGGAGCAGAGCGCGCCGAGCTGGCCGGCCGTGACTCCGCCGAGCGCAAGTCGGCAGAGCGCGACTCCACAGAGCGCGACTCCGCAGAGGAGGGCGGGTTCGGGCACCTCCTCATCGAACGCAGCGGGGGGATCGGCGGCTTTCTCCTCGTGTGGGACATCGACGTCGATGCGAGCCGGCATCGGGAGGAGATCGGGCCGAGGATCGCAGCGCTGCCGTGGGAGTCGGAGTCCGGTTCGAACGAGTCCGAGGCCGGTCCCAACGAAGCCGAGGCCGGCGGGAGCGCCGAGGCCGGCGGGGGATCCCACGCCGGCGGGGGAGCCGATCGCTTCGTCTACCTCATCGAAAGCCGCTTCGGCTACGTCCGCTTCGGTGAGAGCCGGATGCCGGAGGATTTCAGACGGCTCGTCGACTCCGTGAGAGAGATCGCCGATCCGGAGCGCCGGAGGCCCTAAGCTGGTCGGCATGACTGACGACAGGTCCGAACAGACGGACGACCGGCCAGAGGCGAAGGACGATGGGTCCACTGCCGAGAAGAACGAACGGAAGCTCGAAGACGAGATCCACACCGACTTGAAGGAGCAGATGACCTACGGGTCGTACCTCGACCTCGACCGGCTGCTCAGCGCCCAGCATCCGGTCAGCGACCCGGTCCACCATGACGAGCTGCTGTTCATCGTCCAGCACCAGACCACGGAGCTGTGGTTCAAACTCGTCATCCACGAACTCCTCGACGCCCGTAGGCTCATCGCCGCCGAGCGCCTGCAGCCTGCGCTCAAACGCATCGCCCGAGTCAAGCACATCCAGAAGACTCTGACCGAGCAGTGGTCGGTGCTCGCCACGCTGACCCCGAGCGAATACGTCGGCTTCCGCGACGAGCTCGGCAAGTCCTCGGGCTTCCAGTCCTGGCAGTACCGGGCCGTGGAATTCCTGCTCGGCAACAAGAACAGAGGCATGCTCGCCGTCTTCGACTCCGAGCCCGAGGCCCGGGAGCAGCTCGAGACGTACCTGGGTGAACCGAGCATCTACGACGAGTTCCTCCGCTTCCTCGCCCGGCGCGGACTCCCGGTGCCGCAGCGACTGCTCGAGAGGGACGTGACCGTTGCCCACATCTTCGACGAAGAGCTGCTCGAGACCTTCCGGATCATCTACGAGAACCCGCAGGAGTACTGGCTCGAGTATGAAAGCTGCGAAGAGCTCGTCGACCTCGAGGAGAACTTCCAGTTCTGGCGCTACCGCCACATGCGCACGGTGCTGCGGATCATCGGCATGAAGCGCGGCACGGGCGGCTCGAGCGGAGTCGGCTTCCTCCAGAAGGCCCTCGACCTCACCTTCTTCCCCGAGCTTTTCGACATCCGCACCGGCATCGAGCACGGTCCGGGCACGCAGTCCACGCCCGGTGCGGCGAATGGGAGAGGCGCGCAGAGCAGCCCGGACGCGGGGTCCGGGCAGGACATCGGCGCGGGCCCTTTCGCGTAGCCGCACTGCCATGATGAGCTACGGCTCGACAGGCTCGACAGGCTCGACAGGCTCGACAGGCTCGACAGGCTCGGCAGGCGCGACGGGCGCGATAGCCTCGACAAGCTCGACTCAGTCGATGTCGATGCGTTCTGTCGCGGCCGCGGCCCGACTGAACATCCGCCTCCGGACGTCCGGGAAATAGGGGGATGCGGGGTCAATGAGATCGAAGTGATCGGCGCCTTCGAGCACCGTCAGCGGTGCCGGGAACGTCCGGGAGAAGCCGACATCGACGGTCTCGTCGGCATCGCCGTGGATGATGTGGACGTCGACCCGATCAGGGATGCATGCGACCCGGCTGCGCGGGTCCTCCCGCAGGTAGGGCGCCAGGTCTTCCCCGGGGCGCGTACCGGGACGCACTCCCATATAGTCGAGCACCGCCCCGTCGCCGAGGCCCAGCTCGACCTCCCGAAGCAGATCGGTGACCGGGGCGAGGGGGAACAGGCTGACCGCTGGGCCGTCCTCGCCGAGGTGGCTCGCCCAGGACAGCACGAGGCATCCGCCTGCCGAGTGGCCGGCGATGACGAGATCCTCCCGGGCCTCGCGCGGCACACCCCAGGTTTCGAGGGAACCGGTCGTGAAGTCGATGGCGGCGGTGACATCGTCGAGACTCCGCGGCTGCCCGCCGATTCGGCGGTATTCGACGAGGACGACAAGCACCCCCGCCTCGGCGAGGGCCTGGGCCGTGGGGCGGGCATGGGTGAGATCGGTGCGGGGACGGAAGTAGCCGCCGTGGACGAAGATCAGCACCGACGAGGCGCTCGCCGGATCGCCGTAGACCTCGAGGAACTGATCGGGATCGTCCCCGTAGTCGACTCGGCGCACAGGCTCAGCGACGGCGAGGCCTTCGCCCTCGGCGATGAGTTCGTCGATGCGGGAGACGGCCGGCGTGCCCGGCCGGGCCGACTCAGTCATGCGCGACACCGCCGTCGTCGACAGGGTCACCGGCCTCCGGCGGACGCAGGCGGGTGAGGGTGGGCAGCTTCGCGCCGAGCCGATCGCCCGAGGACTGACCGCGCAGGCGCCTGCCGACCCAGGGGGCGAAGAAGTCCTTGGCCCACCGCGACTCCTCGCTCATGACGTCCCGGATCGCTCGGGTCGGCCGCGCAGGCATCGCGAAGCCCTTGACCGGCAGGGAATGACCGCTCTCCAACGTCGCCAGGGCCTGCCGGGCGACGAGGTCGTGGCCGGCCGGCGAGAGGTGGATCCGATCATCGGCCCACATCTCATCGGCATAGAGCGAGCGCAGCCCCCAGACGTCGATCATGTGGCAGCCATGGCGCTGCGCGATGGTCCACAGATGTGCGTTGTAGATGCCCACCCGCGGTCGCACAGCGCGGATCAGGGGCGAGGCGATCTCGGTGTCGAAGCCGTTGCACATGAGCACTTCGATGCCGGACTCACGCAGAGCGATAACGGCGCGTTCGAACTGATTGGCCAGATCGTCGATATCGGCCTTCGGTCGCAGGCAGTCGTTGCCGCCGGCACAGAAGCTGACGAGGTCGGGCTTGATCTCCAGCGCCTTGGGCACCTGCTCGTCGACGATCCGATCGAGCAGCCGTCCGCGGATCGCGAGATTGGCATAGCTGAGATCAGGGCTGCCGGCCGGGGATTCGGTGAGCATCCAGGCCAGTCGGTCGGCCCAGCCTCGGAAGCGGTTCTCCTCGTCCGGGTCGTGATCCATCAGGCCCTCGCTGAAGGAATCGCCGATCGCGACGTACGAATTGATGGTCTGGAGCATCAGGGATCCTTCTCTTCTCGACTCGACTTCAAGACTATACTCATCCCTCGACGCAGAGCACGGAGATCTCCTGACTCAGCGAACGGAGATCCCTGACACAGAGCACGATTCGGGCCGGTTATCCCACCGATTCCCTGCGGGTCGGGCGCGGGTGATCGGCGGGTCGAAACCACCGGTGGCGTAGACTCGAAAACACAGTCAGAATGTCGGTGTCGACCACCCTGTAAGGAGCACAATGTATCGCTCGGTTCCGGTTCCCACCAGCACGGATTTCGCGATCACGAACGCGCGCATCCTGCCGATCGCCGACAGTGACGGCAACCGCGCCGAGGCGATCGAATCGGGCACGATCATCGTCTCAGCGGGCACGATCACCTCGGTGGTCGGGGGGAACTCCGCGGCGGCAGATCTGCCGAGCGGAACCGAGGTCATCGATGCCGGAGGGCGCTGGGTGCTGCCCGGCTTCATCGAAGCCCACGGCCACCTCGGCGTGCATGAGGACGGCGAAGGCTGGTCCGGCGATGACACGAACGAGATGACCGATCCCAACGGTGCCGGCGTACGCGCCCTCGACGGCATCGACCCCACCGACCTGGGATTCAAGGATGCCCTGCGCGGAGGCGTCACCTCGGCGCTGATCAAGCCCGGCTCCGGCAACCCGATCGGCGGACGCACGGCCTTCCTCAAGACCTGGGGTCGGATCGTCGACGAGATGCTCGTGACCCAGGATCTGTCCGTGAAATCGGCGCTCGGGGAGAATCCGAAGCGCGTCTACGGGGAGAAGAAGGTCACCCCGTCGACGAGGATGGGCACCGCGAAGATCATCCGCGAAGCCTTCGTCGACGCCGCGAACTACCGGGCGAAGCGCGATCATGCCGAGACTGAGGGGACGCCCTTCGAGCGCGATCTGGTCAAGGAGACCCTCGCCGAGGTGCTCGACGGGACCCTCGCCTTGGACCAGCACTGCCACCGCGCCGACGACATCGCCACCGCCATCCGCCTGTCCGAGGAGTTCGGGTACCGGCTGATCATCAACCACGGCACCGAAGGCCACAAGATCGCCGACTACATCGCGGCCAAAGGCATCGATGTCATCCTCGGACCGCTGATGACCAGCCGCTCGAAGGTCGAACTGCGCGATCGCACGCTGGCCACCGCCGCCGCCCTGGCCAAGGCCGGTGTGCGCATCGCCCTGACCACCGACCACCCGGTGATCCCGATCAACTTCCTCATCCACGAAGCCTCCCTGGCCGTGAAGGAGGGGCTCGACCCGGTCATCGCCCTCGAGGCCCTGACGATCAATCCGGCCGCGATGTTCGGTCTCGACGACCGGCTCGGCTCTCTGGCCCCGGGCCGCGACGCCGATATCGTCATCTGGTCGGGAGACCCCCTCGACCTCGATGCGCGGGCAGAGACGGTCTTCGTCTCCGGCCGCAAGGTCTACGAATTCGACGCCGAGTCCGGAACCGCCGCCGTCGCCGACCCGCACGGCCCGACTCTCATCAGCGAGCCGTGAGCGAGGACACCCCCGAAGACGCCACCACCGCCCAGGTCCCGGTGGAGGATCCCGCATCACCAGGACCTGTGCGGGGAGCGACCCCTGCCGCGGCCAACCCCGAGGTGGGGTCGCAGGCACTGCGGGAGCTGCTCGAACGCACCCGCCTGCAGCGTCTCCAGGAGCTGCGCGACTCACCGGTCGGCGAGGTGCCCGAGGATTCCGCGGACCAAGCTGCAGCCGTTAACGCCAAGGCCGCGGCGAAGGCTGCGAAGACCGCCTCGGGCAAGGCCAAAGGCAACAGAACCGACCATCGGGGCGCCTCGCAGCGCATCGCTCAGCGAGTCGCGCGCCGCACCGTCGGCAAGCTCGTGTCCGGAACCTCGACGAACACGCAGCCGGTGCCGATCGTCACCGCCCTCAAGGGCACCCCCTACCAGGCTCCCGTGCAGGCGACCGAACCGAGCGAGGACGAGGCCCGAATGGTCCTCGACCTCGCCGCGGACATCGCCGCGATCACGATGCGCGCCGGTGCCGCCACCAGCGATGTCGAGGTCTCCGTGATCGCCGCCTGCACGGCCTGCGGTCTGGCCACCGTCGAGGTGGATCTCACCTCGAACACCCTCGTCGTCCACTATTCGACCTCCGATGGTCGACTGATGACCGTGATGCGGGTCAACCGCGGAGAGTCCACG
Source organism: Brevibacterium sp. GP-SGM9 (assembly GCF_047300845.1). Taxonomy (NCBI): domain Bacteria; kingdom Bacillati; phylum Actinomycetota; class Actinomycetes; order Micrococcales; family Brevibacteriaceae; genus Brevibacterium; species Brevibacterium sp. GP-SGM9. The sequence continues at coordinate 3,234,519 of NZ_CP178563.1, forward strand.
CACTACGCGAAGCTTGCCTCCGTGCACAAACTCGTCACCGACCTCGTCGACGGCAAGCTCGGCTTCCACGAGGCCCGCAGCCGACTCGATGCGATCCGCTCTCAGCGCAGACCGTTCCAGGAATGGTTCGTCACCGGCGCCTGGGGACTGATGGTCGGCAGCCTCGTCGTCCTCCTCGGCGGGGGAGCGGTGGCAGCACCCTTGGGCGTCGTCATGGCCATCCTCATCTTCCAGGTCGGCAAATACCTCGGCCGGACCCACCTGCCCTCGTTCTTCATCACCAGCCTGCAGGCGAGTGCCGCGACGCTCGTGGCGATGGCGGCGGGCAACTTCGGCATCGTCGATTCCCCGCAATATATGGTGGCCGCCGGAATCGTGCTCCTGCTGCCCACCCAGTCGCTCTATTCGGCGGTCCAGGATGCGCTGACGAACTTCCCCCTGACCGCCGCCGGTCGGATGGTCGGGGTGTTCATGACCCTGGCGGGCATCGTCGCAGGCATCGCCCTCGGCGTCGTCTGCGGCCAGGCGATGGGGATGAGTCAGATCGAGGTGCTCGTGCCCAAGAACAGTCCGCACGTGGTCACGGCGATCCTGTCATTGGTCGCCTCGGCCGTGGTCGCGATGGCCGGTGCCGTGGGCATGCAGGCCAGGCGGCGCTTCATCCTGCCGGCTGCGGTCGTCGGATTGGCCTCTTACATCACGATGATGTCGCTGACCCTGCTCAACATCGACAATGTGTTGGCCAGCCTGCTCTCGGCCACGGTGGCCGGGTTCCTGTCGCGGCCCTTGGCACTGCGCCTCGGCGCCCCGGCGATCGTGCTGACGATTCCCGCGATCTACACGCTGCTGCAGGGCCTCTCGATCTTCGAAGCGGTCTACCAGATCGCCTCGGAAACGGAGAACGTGACCTTCGCCGTGGGCCTGTCCTCGCTGTTCACGGCGATCCTGTCCAATGCCGCACTGGCCGTCGGCGCCGTGTTCGGCGGCTACCTGGCCCGGCCGCTCAAGAGCCTCAAGGCCGATGCGGTGGAGAAGTCCGCGGAATCCGCCCGGTCCCAGGAGTCGACGATCGCCATCGACTCCGGCCAGGCCTGAGAGCGCGGGAACCGGGCCTACTGCTCCGGCAGGCTCCAGTCGATCGGGGCGATGCCCTTCTGCCCGAGGAGGTCGTTCGTCCGGGAGAACGGGCGTGAGCAGAGGAACCCGCGGCTGGCCGAGAGCGGTGAGGGGTGGGCGGATTCGACGATGGCCACCTCGGCGGTTCCCGATGTCAGCAGGGGAGCGAGGTTCCGCGCATCCCGACCCCACAGGATCGCGACGAGCGGCTGGTCGCGTTCGATCAGGGCCGAGATGGCTCTCTCCGTGATGGTCTCCCACCCTTTTCCACGATGCGAGGCGGGCTGACCGGACTGCACGGTCAGCGAGCGATTGAGCAGCATCACTCCCTGCCTCGACCAGGCTCGGAGGTCGCCATGGTCTGCCGGAGCGATCCCGAGATCGGCCTCGAGCTCCTTGTAGATGTTGCCCAGGGAGCGCGGCAGCGGCCGGACCTCCGGGTCAACGGCGAAGGACAGGCCGATGGGATGGCCGGGTGTCGGGTAGGGATCCTGGCCGACGATGAGGACCTTCACCTCGGCGAGGGGTTCGGCGAAGGCGCGGAAGACCTTGTCCCCGCTCGGCAGATAGTCGCGGCCGGCGGCGATCTCGGCACGGAGGAAGTCGCCCATCGCATGGATCTGCTCCTCGACATCGGACAGGGCCTCGGCCCAGTCGGGGGACATGATCTCGGTCAGCGCAGGAGTCGACGTCATGCCCGCGATTCTAACGGTGACGGCGGTGGGGCCGTTCGACCGCCTCGGCGGCTGGACTACCTCGGCAGCTTGACCGTCTTGGTCGGTGCGTCCGTTCTGGGCGTCCGTGCGGGAGCAGCTGTGCGGGCGACGCAGACTTGCTGTGCGTGATCGCGCAGCGGTCGGGTCTGTGGTCGAGGCGGGGTGGGGGATATGCTCGGGCTTACGAGTTCATCGGAGAACCGAGAGGTGGAAGGACAACTATGCCGGAATTTCCCGAGGCAAGAGACTGGAAGATGCTCATCGGCGGCGACTGGGTCGACGCCGCCGACAGTGACAGAAAAGACGTCATCACCCCGATCGACCGCAACGTCGTCATCGCCACCGTGCCCAACGGCAAGGAAGAGGACGCCGACCGTGCGGTCAAGGCCGCCCGCAAGGCCTTCCCGGAGTGGGCGGCGCTCCCGTTCAAGGAACGCCAGAAGAAGCTCATCGCCTGCGCCGACGCGCTCGAAGCCGGCTCCGAGGAGCTCGCCCAGCTGACCGCGATCGACACCGGAAACGCGATCCGCACCCAGGCCCGCCCGGAGACCATCACCCTGGCCGACCTGTTCCGCTACATGGGCGGGGTCGCCGGAGAGGTCAAGGGCAACACCCTCCCGGCCGGCGACGGACAGCTGCAGTACACCAAGCGCGTGCCGCTCGGCGTCGTGGCCGGCATCCTGCCGTGGAACTCCCCGCTGATGATCGCGGCCTTCAAGACTCCTGCCGCGCTCGCCGCCGGCAACACCATCGTCCTCAAATGCGCCGAAGACGCACCGCTGACGATCCTCAAGATGGCCGAGCTCATCGCCGACATTCTCCCGGCCGGCGTCCTCAACGTCGTCACCGGCAAGGGATCGATCATCGGCGAGGCCCTCAACGTCCACCCCGATGTCGACAAGGTCTCCTTCACCGGATCCACCAGCGTCGGCCGTCACGTCGCCGAGGCGGCCGGAGGCCGGCTCGCCCATTCCTCGATGGAGCTGGGCGGAAAGTCCCCGAACATCATCTTCCCGGACTCGAACGACGACGACACGCTCCAGCAGGTGCTGCTGTCGACCCGCTTCGCCCGACAGGGACAGTCCTGCACCATGGGTTCGCGGCTGTTCCTCCACGAGGACATCTACGACGACTTCCTCGCCAAGCTCGTCGACGCCGTGTCGAAGATGAAGGTCGGCGACCCGCGCGACGAGGACTCCGACATCGGCTGCATCATCAACGAGAAGCAGTACGACCAAGTCGCTGACTACATCGAACTCGGCAAGTCCATGGACGGCGTCGAGGTCGCCTACGACGGCTCCGATTCGCTCGAGGTCGGCGAGCCCGGCTTCTACCACGCACCCGTGATCTTCTCGAAGGCGAAGAACGATTGGCAGACCAGCCGCGAAGAGATCTTCGGCCCCGTCCTCTCGGTCATCCCGTGGAGGGACATCGACGAGGTCATCGACATGGCCAACGATTCCGACTTCGGGCTCGCGGCCTTCGTGTTCACGAAGAACGTCGACGCGGCGCTGACCATGGCCAACCGGATCGAATCCGGCTGGGTCCAGGTCAACCAGGGCGGCGGACAGCTGGCCGGCCAATCCTACGGCGGCATGAAGACCTCGGGCTTCGGTCGCGAGGCATCGCTGGAGGGTATGCTCGAAGGCTTCACCCAGATCAAACAGGTCAACATCCGCATCCGCTGAGCGGGCACCTCGGTCGGGCGGCTTCGCCCCTGCTCCCTCTCCACCACAGCGGACGGGAACGGACGAGGCCGAATCCGCCCCACCTCGGCGAGGCGGCTTTGCGGCTCTGCAGTCCACTCCGCCGGTGACGGTCTCGATTCCGATCGACGCTGTCACCGGCGGAGTGAGCCGTTTCAGAGGTGTGCGCAACTCGACGCGCCGGAAATTCCGGTCGGCGTCCATCGGGAGATAAGATAGACGCGACGCCACTTCTCGAAGGAGCACAACCTCTATGCCGCAGAACCACGACACCTCTGAACTGAGCGAGCTCGAGGTGGCCGTTCTGGAATTCGAGCGGCGGTGGTGGAAATACGGCGGCGCCAAGGACCATGCGATTCGCGAGCGCTTCGACATGTCCGCGACCAGCTACTTCCAGATACTCAACTCCCTGCTCGACAATCCCGCGGCTCTGGCCAGCGACCCGATGCTGGTCAAGCGTCTGCGTCGCATCCGCAGCACGCGGCAGAGCGAACGTGCCCAAGCCCGCGTCTCGAGGTAGACCATGACAGACGAATTCGACGAGATCGAGCCCGGTCGTCGCACCGGCGCACACCGCCAGGAATCGGCGGCCCATTCGAATATCGGTGCCATCACGCTGGTCATCGTCCTGGCGCTCGTCGCCGTGCTGCTTGTCGTCGCGGCCATCAACATCATCTTCTCCTCGATGGGCAACCCCGAGTCGAAGGTGGCCGATCCTCCAGCGGAGGAGACCAGCTCGGCGGAGCCTTCGCCGAGTGAGAGCGAGGTCAGCGTCGCCGACGACTCGATCACGGTCGATGTGCTCAACGGCTCCGGCAAGTCCGGTGTGGCCAAGAAGTTCTCCGAGGTCGTCGAGGAGAAGGGCTGGAAACTCGGTCAGGTCGGCAACTACTCGACCGGACTGACCACCTCGACCGTCTACTACTCCGGTGAGGACAACGCCTCGCAGGCGAAGCTCGTCGCCGAGTCACTGGGCATCGACGCCACCGAAGCCTCCGAGGACTTCGACGCCGACGTCACCGTGGTGATCTGCTCCGATAAGGCCGACAGCGATCCCGGTTCCGGGGGCAGCGGCTCGACCGAGGAGTCCTCCACGAGCGAGGGCGCGGGCACCGCCGAAGGCTGAGCGCTGAGCGGGACTCGAGGTGCTGCCGAGCGATCGGCGCATTTTCGGGGAGTAGATTCTTCCGTTCAGCATGGATTCGAATCTCTGCAACGTCGGTTCCCTGATGCGCATCGGTGATCCGAGCAGTGAGTTCGGGGTGCGACAACCGAGGTGAACGGGCCGGGAAACGTCATATAACGAATTCATAACAGTGCAGAGCGCCTGAAAGTCAGGTGCAGTGCTGGGGTAGAGTTGCACCAGCTAGGCAAGCACAGCACCTTGTGTTCTATTCGTGCTTCACCGAGATCATTCTCCAGAGGTCAATGAGAGAAATCGCGGGGTCGGTTGAGTTTTACTAGCGTCCGCATCCCTGCGCGCGGTCAACCGGCCGCGGTCTTGATGCGGGATGTCAATGACACTGCACTGTATGGAGAAGTAATGGCACAAGGTACCGTCAAGTGGTTCAACGCCGAAAAGGGCTATGGATTCATCACCCTGGAAGGCAACAACCAGGACGTGTTCGTTCACTGGAGCGCAATCCAGATGGACGGCTACCGCTCTCTCGAAGAGGGCCAGCAGGTCGAGTTCGAAGTTGGAGAAGGACAAAAGGGTCCTCAGGCGGAATCCGTCACCCTCCTCTGAGGCTCGTTCGCGTCAGCAAACAGTCTTCTGATCCGCTGCGGCGGGCATCGATCTCGGTCGAGGCTCTTCCGCGCGGGGAAAGCGCCAGGCAGTCCGCTGCCTGGCGCTTTTCAGTTGCCGCCGCGCGTGGTGTCTGCATGCCGCACCGCCTCCGCACGAGGCGCACACACTCTTCTCATCGACGTGACCGTTCACCCCGTGCGGTGTCATTTCGCGCTGAGCCGAACCAGCACCCGATCGCCGAGGTTGCGGGGATCGGGAACGATGGGCCGCCTCGGCGGGGGTCGTCATATTTGCACTCGCATGGGGAGAGTGCTAAATCTAGTACTGGTGAAAGCCGTTGGGATTCCCATCGGTCGTCTCGAGAGCGTGGTCCCTGTGTGGAATGGAACATGCGGACACACTCTCTGCCGTCGCGGGCGCTGACGACTGCTCTGGATTCCCACTCCACTCCATCAGGGAGGATCTAAGCCACTATGGCAAAGATGATTGCATTCGACGAAGAAGCTCGTCGGGGACTCGAAGCTGGCCTCAACCAGCTCGCGGACGCGGTCAAGGTGACCCTTGGACCCCGTGGCCGCAATGTCGTGCTCGAAAAGCAGTGGGGCGCTCCCACCATCACCAACGATGGTGTCTCCATTGCCAAGGAGATCGAACTCGAGGATCCCTACGAGAAGATCGGCGCCGAGCTCGTCAAGGAAGTCGCCAAGAAGACCGACGACGTCGCAGGTGACGGAACCACCACCGCTACCGTTCTGGCTCAGGCACTCGTCCGCGAGGGTCTGCGCAACGTGGCAGCCGGTGCTGATCCGCTCAGCCTCAAGCGCGGCATCGAGAAGGCCGTCGAGGCCGTCACCGGTGTCCTGCTGGGCAACGCCATCGACATCGAGACCAAGGAGCAGATCGCTGCGACCGCAGGCATCTCCGCAGGGGATCCCGCGATCGGCGAACTGATCGCCGAGGCCATCGACAAGGTCGGCAAGGAAGGCGTCGTCACCGTCGAGGAGTCCAACACCTTCGGACTCGAGCTCGAACTGACCGAGGGTATGCGCTTCGACAAGGGCTACATCTCCGGTTACTTCGTGACCGACACCGATCGCCAGGAAGCTGTCCTTGAGGATCCCTACATCCTCATCGTCAACTCCAAGATCTCGAACGTGAAGGATCTGCTGCCCGTCCTCGAGAAGGTCCAGCAGTCCAACAAGCCGCTGTTCATCATCGCCGAAGACGTCGAGGGCGAAGCCCTCGCCGTGCTGGTGCTGAACAAGATCCGCGGCACCTTCAAGTCCGTGGCCGTCAAGGCTCCCGGATTCGGAGACCGCCGTAAGGCTCAGCTGGCCGACATCGCCATCCTCACCGGTGGTCAGGTCGTGTCCGAGGAAGTCGGGCTCAAGCTCGACAACGTCACCACCGACCTCCTGGGCACCGCCCGCAAGGTCGTCATCACCAAGGACGAGACCACCATCGTCGAAGGTGCCGGAGACGCCGAGGAGATCGCCGGACGGGTCGCACAGATCCGCGCCGAGATCGAGAACTCGGACTCGGACTACGACCGTGAGAAGCTGCAGGAGCGCCTGGCCAAGCTGGCCGGCGGTGTTGCGGTCATCAAGGCCGGTGCTGCCACCGAGGTCGAGCTCAAGGAAACCAAGCACCGCATCGAAGATGCCGTGCGCAACGCCAAGGCTGCTGTGGAAGAGGGAATCGTCGCCGGTGGCGGCGTCGCCTTGATCCAGGCGGGCAAGGCCGCATTCGCCGATCTCGCCCTGACCGGCGACGAGGCGACCGGTGCCAACATCGTCAAGGTTGCCATCGAGGCCCCGCTCAAGCAGATCGCCACGAACGCCGGCCTCGAAGCCGGTGTGGTTGCCGACAAGGTCGCCAACCTCGAAGCCGGATTCGGTCTCAACGCCGCAACCGGTGACTACGAGGATCTGCTGGCCGCCGGCATCAACGACCCGGTCAAGGTGACCCGCTCTGCCCTGCAGAACGCCGCCTCGATCGCTGGTCTGTTCCTCACCACCGAGTCGGTCGTCGCCGACAAGCCTGAGAAGGCCGCACCAGGTGCTGACGCAGCTGCTGCCGGTATGGACGGAATGGGCGGAATGGGCTTCTGATCTGAAGTCCCTCTCGCTCAACGAGCCGTGCCGGTGCCCACAAGGGTGCCGGCACGGCTCTTTTCGTACCCGATCCGTTCGCCATTCCGTTCGCCGATCCGTTCGCCGAGGCGGGCGCGGAGCCCGGACCACTTGTGACCTGCTCGGCCCCATTGTGGCGTCAGGTGTGCCCGTCTACGCTGGGTGCCATGACCTTCACCGGCACCGATTCCTGCGGAAACAGCCCCAAGAACGTGTTCGTCGCCCGGTTCGAGGAGAACCTTTTCACCGGCGATCGTGATGCCCTCGCCGAGGTGGTCGCCGAGGACTGCGTCCTCCAGATCGTGAGCGAGGATGGACTCGACACCTATACCGGGCGGGAGGAGGTCGTGGAGGCCCTGCTGGGGGTGGTCGAGCGTCGTCCGGAGGCCGGTCACCTCGAAGCAGCCATCACCCACGGCAAAGCGGCCGCGGCCTGGGGGCACTGGAAAGACGATGCCGCCAGCGAGAATCTGCGCTTTTTCTCCCACACCTTCTGGTTTCAGACCCACAAGGCTGAAGCCTTCGCGCAGATCAGGGTCTTCGGGCCCTAGGCGAATTGACGCCTCGGCAGTGACTTCACTCAGTCCCAGGGATTCCCACGGCGTCGCCGGCGTTCCCAGCGCCGCCTGCGCATCTCATCTCGTGACGAGCTGTGAGTGCCCGGCGAATACGGCGGCTCCAGCGGATGCGGGGGCTGCAGTCCATGGCCGAAGCCGTCCGTGTCCACCTCGCCGTCCCGCTGGGTCTGCTCGAGTTCGCGCTGTGCTTCTGCATCGCCGAGGTGGGCCCGGGCCCGCTGTGTGAGCTCGCGTCTGCGATTGCGGATGATCTCGTCCTTGTGGGAGATCCGGGAGATCGCCCCGAGGAGCATCGGGATGATGATGAAGATCGGCCAGAAGAAGATGAACTGACTGCTGACGATGGAGGAGAAGGCCCAGATGCCGATCGTCACCCCGGCGGGCCCGGCGATGAGTCCGAGCAGTGATTGGCGAACTCGGTCCTTGTAGTACTTCTGTGCGGCGGCCTCGATCTGTTCGGGTGTGATCGGGATCCGGTCTGACTCGAGGCGGGCGAGTGCCTGGGCGCGGGCCGTGGAGCTGAGCTCGCTCGGTTCCTGGTCGTCGACGTAGACGACGATGAGATCCTGGACGAGGTCCGGGACCTCTCCCAGGGTCTTCAGACGTCCGGCCGCTTCAATGCGTTCGTCGAATTCCTCGGCATCGATCTGCCCCAGTGCGTAGGCCTCCGAGAGTACATCGGTAACCACGGCCCGGTCCGCGTCGGAGGCGCGCATCTGGGCGTGAGCGCGCGGATCCGCGCTGAATCGCGACCAGAGGGGACGGCTGTTCATGCCTCTTACTGTAACCCCGCTCAGGGTAGGTGAGCTCGACGGAGGCCGAGCTCACCCGATCTGTCGGGTTTTCCCCCAAGTTGCAAGAGCTCTGCTTCGGACAGCAAGAGCTCTGCCCGGGCCGGGAAGGGCCTCAACTAGACTCGAGCGTGTGGAACCCGTCGTCGTGCTCATTCTCTTCGCAGTGCTCATCGGCGCACTCTCCCAACGGGTCACGGGAATGGGCTTCGGCCTCGTCAGCGGCCCCTTCCTCGTCCTGCTCCTCGACCCGGTCTCCGGTGTCGTGCTGGTCAACGTCTGCGGCATCGTCGCCAGCGGCACCGTGTTCCTGCGCACCTGGCGCGAGGTCGAATGGGGCTCGTTCTGGCAGCTGGCGCTCGGCGCAGTCATCGGCACCCTGCCCGGTGCTCTGCTCGCTGTAGTCCTTCCGGCAGCCCCGCTGCAGATTCTCATCGGTCTGCTCATCATCGGATCCCTCACGAGTTCGATGCTCATCGGCCGAACCGGGACCAGCATACCCGCGAACTTCGCCACGAAATTCACTGCGGGAGCGCTCTCGGGCACGATGTCGGCAGCCGCGGGAGCCGGCGGTCCCGCGGTCAGCGCCTACGCCGTCCTCACCGGATGGGGTCAACGATCCTTTGCGGCGACCCTGCAGCCGTTCCTCGTGGTGGGAACCGCCTCGGCGATCGTGGTGAAGATGCTCTTCGCCGAGGCTGCCTGGCCGCAGCTGGAGATGCCCACGTGGATCGGCATCGCCGTGGTCATCGCGGTCGGTCTGATGGGAGGCGACTGGCTGTCGAAGCGGTTGGACGCGGCAGCGGCGCGGATCGGCATGCTCGTCCTCGCCTTCGGCGGTGGGATCGCCGCACTCGTCAAGGGGCTCATCAGCCTCGGCTGAAGGACTCAGCAGCCTCGGCTGAAGGGCCCATCGGCCTCGACTGAGGAGTTCACTGGTCCGGGGCGAAGGGAGCTGTGCTGAGCGGATCCGGAAGCTGAGTTCAGAGCCTTGCCAGATTACTCGGGCATACTGGATCAAGAGTCTTTTTGCTGGGGAGGCATAGATCGTGGGATACATATTCCTGTTGATACTCATCGTGCTCGGAGCCGTCTTCTTCATCGGTCACCGCAAGGAGAAGGCGCGACAGAGAGAGATTCTCGCCACCGAGCTCCAACAGGTGAAGAAGACCGCCGAGGAGGATGTCACCTCCTTCGGCGAGGAAGTCGCCGAACTCGATATCCTCACGGCCGGAGTCGAACTCGACACCGGCGGTTCGCAGGACTATAAGCAGGCGCTCGACTCCTACGATGTCGCCAAGGAGACCCTGGAGAAGGTCGATGAGCCTGCCGACATCCGCCACGTCACCGAGGCGCTCGAGGACGGCCGCTATGCCGCGAAGTGCGTGCGCGCTCGGATCGAGGGCAAGCCGCTTCCCGTGCGTCGCCCCCCATGCTTCTTCAATCCTCAGCACGGTCCCTCGGTCGAAGACATCGACTGGGCCCCGGCCGGCGGTCAGCTGCGCCCCGTGCCGGTCTGCGCCGCCGATGCCGAGCGCGTGGCCGTCGGTGCCGAGCCCGCCGTGCGCAAGGTCGTGACCGCCGACGGCCACACCCGCCGCGCCTATTGGGAGGCCGGTCCTGCCTACGCCGAATACAACCGCGGCTACTTCAACTCCTACGCCGGTTCGGGGCTGCTCCCCGGCGTGCTCATGGGCGCGATGCTCTTCGGCGGAATGGGCGGCGGCTGGGACGGCGCCTACGGTGCTGACGCCGCGTCCGGTGCCGACGGCGGTGGAGACATCGGCGGGGGCGACGGCGGCGGCGATATGGGCGGTGGAGACGGCGGCGGCCTCTTCGGCGGCGACGGCTTCGACCTGGGCGACCTGTTCTGATGGAGACCATCGAGATCCGCGGCGAATCGATCAAGCTCGGTCAGCTCCTCAAACTCCACGGGGTCGCCGAACACGGAGCCATGGCCAAGGACATGATCGCCGACGGTGAGGTCACCGTCAACGGCACGGTCGAGACCCGCCGAGGTGCGACGATCCGTCCCGGCGACCGCGTCGAAGCCCTGGGCGAAGTCATCGAGGTGGCCACCGAGTAGAGCGCGTCCGGGTCGAGGGCCGGAACAGCTGAGAATGACATGAAGGAGGGCGTCCCCGCGGGGACGCCCTCCTTCGTGTTTCATGGTGCCGAAATCGGCGGCGGTGCCATTCCCCATTCCCAGTGACGGGATGGCCAGGCGCCGGGCGGCTCCGGTCCTCAGTCCCGTTCGGCGTCCCGTTCGGCCGCGGGGGAGTCGTTGAGCCCCGGGGCATCCCACAGGGCCGACCAGTTCGAGGTGTCCTCCTCGAACGGCAGCTCATTCGAAAGCACTCCGCGGACCTGGATCTCGAGCGGATTGTCCCGCTGCTTCGGCCCCGACTGCACGAAGGGATAGAAGGTTCCGCGCTTGTACTGGTAGACCAGGGCCATCCGCCGCCCGTCAGGGTTGGCGAAGTACACGGTCGTGCACAGCAGCATTGTGTCGAAGCCCTGACTGACCAGCGCCGAGTTCACGGCGTGGATGTTCGTGACCAGGTTGACCACCTCGGCGTCGGCATCGGAGACGACCTGCCAGGTGTAGCCGAACCCGTCGTTCTCCTGTCGCACCGAGGCGGACGGGTCGGAGCCGATAAGCGCGACGCTCTCGGACTCGGCCGATCGGAATGCCGCGCCTTCGACCTGGCGGAAGGCCACGGCACCGACTCCGGTGGGGACGAATCCCGTGGCGGCCTGCAGGGTCAGCGCGGCCGGCGGCAGCGCAAAGAGATCGTCGAGATTGGCCCGCTTCGGTTTGGACCGTCCGAGAAGTGCATCGAAGAAACCCATGGAACTCCTAGTCGAGGGTGGTGAAGCTGCGCGCGGTGGCGCGAAAGGTCACTCGGGGCGCGAGAGCTGTGCGGAGATCTTCGCGAGCTGCTCGAGTCGCTTGTCGAGTGAAGGGTGGGTGGAGAAGAGCTGGCCGAAGCTCGCCTTGGCGTTGACGGCCGGGATGAGGGCTAGGTGATTCGCCGAGGCGCTGGCACGCAGGTCCTTCTCCGGGATCTTGTTCATGTCCCCGCTCAGCTTCGTCAGCGCCGAGGCCAGGGTGGACGGGGCGCCGGTGAGGATTGCGGCGGCACGGTCGGCGGCGAGCTCACGGTAGCGCGAGAGGCTGCGGATGAGGACAAACGAGAGTCCGTACACGACGGCTCCGACGAGTAGGAACAGCAGCTGGATCGGAACGCCGTTGTTATTGTTGTTCGACCGTCCGAAGCTCATGTAGTAGCCAGCCCGCATCATTAGGGCCGCGACTACGCCGGTGACTCCGGCGACAGTCATGACGGTGACGTCGCGGTGGGCGACGTGGGAGAGCTCGTGTGCGAGGACGACCTCGACCTCGTCGCGGTCGAGCTTCTCCAACAGTCCCCGGGTGACGCAGACGACCGAACGCTCGGGGGAGCGGCCGGTGGCGAAGGCATTGGGGATCGGTGAGCTCGAGACCGCGACCCGCGGTTTCGTCGAATCCGCGAGCTGGCAGAGTCGGTCGACCATGGTGTGCAGCTCCGGTGCCTCCTGCGGGGTCACTTCTCTGCCGCCCATGGCGCGCATCGCGATCTTGTCCGAGAAGTACCACTGGAAGAAGAAGGCACCGACGCTGACGACCACGGCGAAGATGACCCCGCCGAGGCTCTGACCGAACATCCACCAGATCGCGAGGATGAGGATGACGTAGATGAGCCCGTTGAGGAAGATGGTCCAACCCATGCGCATGGTCAGTCCGTTGTCTTTGACGAAGCGATTCTTCATCGTGATTCCTCTCTGGGTGGTGCAGTTCCGGCCCACTGCCACGATCGGTGGCAATGGGCCGGGGTCATCGTCATCGTAATGTTGCGGTCAGGCCGGGTCCGGAATGAAGCCCTCGCCGGTGAGCAGTTCCGCGATCTCCGCCAGGGTGGCATCGACGAAGGGAACGACGACGTCGGACGAGCCGAGGTAGTCATCGGCAACCGGCTTGCCATTGCTCACGACGTAGTCGTGGAAGGCATTCAGAGCGGTGCGTGCACCCTCCTCGTCGCCGGCGGTGACGGCGTCTTCGACCTGGTTGTCGTAGCGCTGGAGCAGATCCTGATCCACCTCGGCGACGTCGAACTGGCCCTCGCCCATGATGCGGATGATCATTGCTGATCCTCGCCTTCGAGCGACTTCTGGTCCTTGCCTTCGGAACCGGCGGGCAGCGATTCGCGCATCCGGCTGAGCTCCATCTCCACGTCGCTGTCGCTCGAGAGCGCATCGAGCTGGGCGCTGATGTCGTCCTTCGAGGAACCGGTGACGTCCTCGAGGGCGCCCGAGGCGATGAGTTCGTCGACGGCTCCGGCGCGGGCCTGCAGGGAGGCGGTCTTGTCCTCGGCGCGCTGCACGGCGAGTCCGACATCGCCGAGCTCCTCGGAGATGCCGGTGAAGGCCTCGCCGATCTTCGACTGCGCCTCGGCGGCGTTGTAGGTGGCCTTGAGGGTCTCCTTCTTGGTGCGGAAGGCATCGACCTTGGCCTGCAGACGCTGCGAGGCCATGGTCAGCTTCTGCTCCTCACCCTGCAGTCCCTCGTGCTGGCTCTGTAGGTCGGTGATCTGCTGGGAGAGTCCCGACTTGCGGGTCAGGGCCTCGCGAGCGAGATCCTCGCGGCCGATCTCCATGGCCTTCTGAGCCTGCCCGGTGAGCTTGTTCTGCTGCTGCTCGAGCTGGTTCATCTGCAGTTCGAGCCGCTTGCGGCTGGTGGCGACATCGGCAACACCGCGGCGGACCTTCTGCAGCAGTTCGAGCTGCTTCTGGTAGGAATAATCGAGGGTTTCGTTGGGGTTCTCGGCTTTGTCCAGGGCCTTATTGGCCTTGGCGCCGAAGATCGTCGCGATCCTTTGGAAGATGCTCATCCGTAGTCGACTCCTGCATTGGTTTGACCCGACGCTGCGAGGCCGATCCTCCCACACCCGGAGATTCCCGGCCGGCAACGTCGCGAACTATCGCTATCAGCCTACTAACAAAGGCTGATAGTTTGCCAGATGCCGACCTCGAATACGAGCAGACGATGCAGGTGAGGCTGGGCATTCTCAGGGTGCGAAGAGGCGAGCGTTCGCGGCCTCCACTTCCGAGTACTGCTTGCCCGCGGTGTTGAGCGCCCCCTGGATGGATCCGAGGGACTCGAAGAGCTGCTTGTTCGCACCTTCCCACTGGCTGACGACGGTCTGGAAGTTCTGCGCCGCACCGCCCGTCCAGCATTCCTGCAGCGCGAGGAGGTTGCGGGTCATCGTATTGGCCTCGGCGCTGATGTTCTGGGCGGTGTTGGCCGTCGCACTGGCGGCGGATTGGACGCGTTCGGCGTCGACCTCGAAACTCATGACTGCTCCTGTTCGTTGGGATCGTCTGCAGCGCAATCACATGGGGTATCGTCTGCAGCGGAACCGTCGCCGAGGTGGGGCGGCGGAGGTCCCAGCATCGACCGTTCCCGGTGTCTGAGACAAGAGCAGAGAAGCGGGGTGTGGACGGCGCTTGGCCGTCCACACCCCGTCTGCACACGAGTGGACTCGCAATCCACAGCCCGCGGCACGTGAGTGGCGGATGTCCGGATCGCTGTCGCACTCAGGCGGTCGGCGATCCTGATCCGTGCATCACTGCAGCACGAGACTCACATCGAGCTTCTGCTCCTGACCGCCGCGGATGACGGTGAACTCGACGGGTGAGTTCACCGGCTGGGCTCGCACCAGTGCCCGCAGCGCGATCGCATTGTTGACCTTGGTGTCGCCGACCGCGACGATGTCGTCGCCGTCCTTGAACCCGGCTTTTTCGGCGGGCGACCCGGACTGGATCGACTGCACCTTCGCACTGCCGCGGGTGATTCCGCCGCTGTTGATCTGTCCATCGGTGAGCGTGATGCCGAGGAACGGATGCTGGGCCTTGCCGTTCGCGATGAGCTGATCGGCGATCATCACCGCCTGCGAGGCGGGGATCGCGAAGCCGATGCCGATCGAGCCGGACTGCTGGCCTTCACCGGCCTGGCTCAGCGAAGCTGCGGCCGAGTTGACGCCGATGAAGCTGCCGTTGCCGTCGACGAGCGGTCCGCCCGAGTTGCCCGGGTTGATCGCGGCATCGGTCTGGATGGCGTTCGTGATCGTCATCTCCTTCTCCTGGGAGGTGGCGTCCTCGCCGATGTTCTCGGTGGACACCGGACGATCGAGCGCCGAGACGATGCCTGTGGTCACCGAGTCGGCGAGGCCGAGCGGGTTGCCCAGGGCCATCACCGGATCGCCCACGCTCAGCTTCTTCGAGTCACCCACCGGCAGCGGCTTCGTCCCGTCGGGCACCTGCTCGACCTTGATGATCGCGATGTCCGTCGAGGGATCGCGGCCGACGATCTCGGCCTTCGTCGTCTCCCCGTTCTTCATCGTCACGGTGATCTCACCGGCTGGAGTGTCGGCCGGGGCGACGACGTGGTTGTTCGTGATGACATGGCCCTGATCGTCGTAGAGCGAGCCTGAGCCGAGTCCTTGGACCTGACCGCTGGTGCCGACCTGGATCGACACCACGCTCTCGGAGGTCTGCTTGGCGACCTCGGTCCAGTCCGGTGTCTCGATGGTCTGGTCGGCGACTTTGCGGGGCTCATCGCCCTGCAGCGCGGAGACCGCATAGCTGCCGCCGAACGCGGCACCACCGCCGAGGAGAGCGGCCACCAGGGCGATGGCAATCGTCGCACCCCAGCCGGGTCCTCGCTTCTCCCGCCGAGTCGGGGCCTGACCCCCGTAGGGTCCCTGCCCGTTGTAGTAATCCTGGGTCCCGTAGCCGGGCTGCCCGCCCGGGGCGCCCTGGCCTTGGGCACCGTAACCGGGGGCTCCTTGGCTCCCGACGTAGGCTCCCTGGCTGCCGACATAGGGGCCCTGGTTGCCGGGGCTGCTGGTGTTTCCGGGGGCACCGGGACCGCTCGTCCCGCCGGGTGCGGCGTAGGCGGCGGAGTAGTTCTGGCTGCCCGTCGAGCCTGGGTAGCCTGATGAGTTCGGGTATCCGGGTGAGGACTGCGGCTGCCCGTTCGAGTATCCCGCCTGACTGTCGGGGGAGGGGCGGCTGCCTCCGTACGGTTGCCCGGTCGCCGCCGCGGCACCCGCCGCCGCGGCACCGGCACCGGCGCTGTGCCGCCTCGGCGTGGGCTGGCCCTGAGGTTGCTGCGCCTGAGACTGGGGTCCCTGAGACTGTGGTGGCTGGGCCGGGGACGGTTGTGCCTGAGGCTGCTGGCCCTGAGACTGCGGTTGCTGCGAATATGACTGCGACGTCTGTGCCTGCGGAGGCTGACCGGGAGCTCTGTCCACAGGGTTGGGCGCGTAAGTGGGGTGGACTCGGGGCTGTTCGACGGTGGAATCTCGCTCCGGCGATCCGCCCTGGTTCTGCCCGAAGTTCCGACCCGATGGCTGCTGAGGCTGATTCTGCACGCTCGGGCGCTGTGCGGGAGCGATCGGAGGGCTCACCCGAGCAGGACCGTTCGATCCGGCGGGGAAGGTGCGCGGAATCTCGGTGCTGCGGCGATTCTCGGCTCCTGAACGCCGTGAGTCGGACGTGCCTCGCGCCCCCTCGGCGGAATTGCGGGTCGATTCGGACGAACCGCGGGTCGATTCGGAAGAGGAGCGTGAACCTTGGCCCGGGGACGTGCGAGACTCCTGTTCCCCGCGGCGGTCCCGCCCCGCCGGAGTGTCTCCCTGATTGTGCGGGTCGTTGTTCTCGCTCATCGCTCTTCCTTTCGTGCCTCAGGAGCGTTGTCATCTGTTTCGGAAATGGGCAGATCGATGCGGAAAGTCGCGCCGCCGCCCGGTGTCTCGTGCACGGAGATCGCGCCGTGGTGGTTCTCCACGATCGCCTTGACGATGGAGAGTCCGAGTCCCGAGCCGCCGGTGTCTCGGGTCCGGGAGACATCAAGTCGATAGAACCGCTCGAAGATCCGCGGGACCACCTCGGGGTCGATTCCGTCTCCGTGGTCTCTGACCTCGAAGCGGACGCGGCCATTGGGGAAGCCGCGCAGCGAATCATCCACGGAGATCGATCCCGCGGCGGTGACATCGGGGACGATGCCCGTCGGTTCCTGGGCGTCGTTCTGGTCGTTGCCGGACGAATCGCCTCGGCGGAAGATGCGGACTCCGCCGGTGACGAAGCCGCGTTCCCGGGTCTTCTCCTTGGCCCCGTTCTTCCCGGTCTGGCCCTTTGCGCCCTGACCTCTGCCGGTCTGACCCTTGCCACCGGAATCGCTGTCCTCGGAGGAGTCGGCCGAGCCGGCACCCTCCTCGGCGGGGGATCCGACGACACCGACGGCGAATTCGATCGCGGTGTGTTCGGGGGTGTGGCGCACGGCGTTCCCGGCGAGGTTGACGATGACCTGGCGGATCTTCGATTCGGATCCGCGGATCGGCGGAACCGGCCGGGCATCCTCGCCGTCGAGGCCGACGAAGCTGATGTCACGGTCGGGGGCCTGGGCGGCGGCATCGGCGGCGGCGTCGCGGACGACCCTGTGCAGGTCGATGGGGCCGATCTCGGCGGGTCGCTGCTCGTCCAGTCGGGCGAGGACCACGAGATCGTCGACGAGCACGCCCATCCGCTTGGCTTCGGACTCCATCCGCTCCATCGCATTGGCGACGTCATCGGATTTCGTGATCGCCCCCTGCCGGTAGAGCTCGGCGTAGCCGCGGATCGTCACCAACGGTGTGCGCAGCTCATGCGAGGCGTCGGAGACGAATTGGCGGATGCGCTTCTCTGATCGGGTCTGCCCGTCGAAGGAGTCCTCGATCCGCCCGAGCATCGCATTCAGCGCCGAGGACAGCCGCCCGAGCTCGGTGTTGCGCGGGTAGCTGGGCACACGCTGACTGAGATCGCCGGCGGCGATCCGCGAGGCGGTCTTCTCGATGTCGCGCAAAGGCCGGAAGGTGTTGTTGATCGCCCAGTAGCCGACCCCGGCGACCATCGCCAGGGCGAGCAGGCCGATGCCGATCATGGTGTTGCGGGCACGCTCGTTGATGTTGTCGATCTCGCGGTCGAAGGGCACCGCGATGGACACGAGCACATCGGTGTTCTGCACCTTCATGGCGCGGGCCCGCCATTGGGAGTTCGTCCCGGCCACGGTGAACGGCTGACCGCTGCGCGCATAGACCTCGGACTCGTCGATCGTCGGCAGGATCGGCTGGTTCTGCGGTTCCGGGGCCACCGGGTCGCTGATCGGCTTCCCGTCTGTGTCGTAGAACTGCACGTAGAAGCCGCCGGGCAGCAGGCTCTTGAGCTCATCCCAGGAGTTCGAGTCGATCGTCGTCTCGGATGAGCCACCGGAGTCCTCGGAGTCCTTGTCTCCGGACTGCAGCTCCGCCGGTTGGAACACATCCTGATAGGCCTGCTTCGCCAGGGTCTCCGAGGCGGAGATGAGCCGCTCGTCGGTGCGTTGGACCAGGCTGTCGCGGAGGTTCTCAAGCACCCATGCGCTCGTCCCGGAGAGGACGAGCAGCATGAGGAGCATCATGATGGCCAGCAGTTTGGTGGTCAGCGACCATTCTTCCCAGAAGCCGGGCCGGGTGGGACGGGTTTGTTTTGCCACGTGAGTAATCTACCGCCCGAGCTTGGGCGACTACTTGGATTCCGGTGTACGCAGCATGTAGCCGACACCGCGCTTGGTCTGGATCATCGGCGTCCATTCCAGTTCGACGGGGTGGCCGGCGGCATCCGTCTCCGGGGTGACGTCGATCTTGCGGCGCAGGTAGGAGATGTAGGACTCGACGATGCCGGTGTCCCCGCCGAAGTCGTATTCCCACACGTGGTCGAGGATCTGCGACTTCGAGAGCACCCGGTTCGTATTCAGCATGAGGTAGCGCAGCAGCTTGAACTCGGTGGGGGAGAGGTCGATGAGGATGCCGGAGCGGCGCACCTCATGCGTATCATCGTCGAGCTCGAGATCGCCGGCGACGATGACCGCATTCTCTTCGTCCTCGAGGCTGCGGGTGCGGCGGAGGACGGCGCGGATGCGGGCGACGACCTCTTCGAGGCTGAAGGGCTTGGTCACGTAGTCGTCGCCGCCGACGGTCAGGCCGGTGATCTTGTCCGAGGTGTCATCCCGCGCGGTGAGGAACACGACCGGCGAGTTCATGCCGATCTGACGCAGGCGACGGGTGACGGTGAAGCCGTCCATGTCGGGCAGCATCACGTCGAGGACGAGGAGGTCGGGGCTGGTCTGCTCGGCCAGGCGCAGGGCCTCCGCGCCGTTGGCGGCGGAGACGACGTCGAATCCGGCGAAGCGGAGACTGGTCGAGAGGAGTTCGCGGATATTGGGCTCATCGTCGACCACGAGGAGTGTGGCTTCGATGTCGGTGTCGTTCTGTGCTGTAGTCATGCCACCAGTCTGGAGGTCATGTCTGGGAGTTTCTCGGGTGTTACCTGAACGCGATTGTGAGCTGTGTCACTGGAAAACTCTCAGGAAAGTCGATTCGGGGTCGAAGTCCCGCATGCGCTCTCAGGAACGAAAGGCATTTTTCAGGAGAATAGGTGGCTGTGCTCAGGTCAAGCCCAGGAATGTTCGCCGAGGCGGCTGTGCGTTGTCGGGTCATGGCCAGAATGGCGGGTTAGGGGGCTGCGGGACAGGGGGAGGTGCGGAGCGCCGGTGGCCGACGGTGAAGCGCAGGACCCGTTCGGGCCGACGGCGGTCGTACTGCACTTGTCCCATCGTGCCGAGCATCGAAGGAGGCTGCGCCACGAGATGACGGGCCCAGCGGGCTCGCCCGGACTCGTCCGCGAAGCGGATGACGGTGAGGCTCGGCGCTGCACCTCGGGGCATCGCCCCCGACCAGTAGTCGACGACGACTGCTTCGGCGAGGCCGATGTGCGAGCGGGGTGGACGATCGAGAATCCGATAGCGGGCCCTCCGAAAGGCCAGCAGCGAGACGCCGCAGAGGGCGATGCCGGCAGCGATGGACACGACCCACCAGATCGGGTCCGCTTCGATCATCGCGGGAAAGAAGCCGAGCCCCAGGCCGCCGCCGACGCCGAGCGCTCCCAGCTGGTATCGGAAGAAGCGCGTGAGGCTGCCGCCGGTCCGATGCCGGCCGAGCGCGATCCGGACGAGCAGGTGGCTGACGGCGACGAAGGCGCCGGAGGTGAGGAGCGCGAGGGCGAGGAAGAGCAGGGTCGAACTCAGGGGCTCGCTGGGGACGGTTGTCAGTAAGGCCAACGCGGTGATGGCGCAGCCTGCGGCCATGCTCGTCGTGGTGAGGATTCCGGCGAGGCCGGCAGCGAACTTCGTCCCGCCGGTGATCCGCAGCGGCTGCAGCGACATCAGTCGGATTCGGTCTGGCGGGCACGGAACGCGGCAACGTGGGTGCGATTGGCGCAGTTGCCGGTGTCGCAGAACCGCTTCGAGCGGTTGCGGCTGAAGTCGGCGAGATAGGCCCGGCAGTCTGCAGCGGCGCACCGTCCCAGGCGGTTGAGGTCATCGGAGCGGATGAGGTCGATGAGCACGAGGGCGACGTCGGCGGCGACCCTGTCGGCCAGGCTCGCGGACTCCCCCGTCGCATGCAGGTGCCAGTCCCAGTGATCGTGGATGACCAATTGCGGCACCGAACCGGAGTCTCGCAGTGTGAGGTTGATCTCATCGACGACCGCTCGCACGCCGACATCGGACTCCTCGTCGGTGTCGGCATCGATGCTCTGATCGAGCGCCGAAGCGAAACGCGAGCGCAGTCGCCGGGTCTCTTCGACGTCCTGACGGGTCGCGCGGAGCGGGCCGGAGAAGTCATGCCGCGCCGCGAATTCGCGGAGTCGGGCGGTCGTTGTCAGCTGATCTCCCTCCTCGGCGATCGAGCCTGCCGTGTTGAGCAGGTCGACGAGCATGATGAGGTTCGACCGGATGTCGTAGGCAAAAGTCATGGCGGGAACCATTGTGGCACACAATGTAAGCACCAAAATACACTTGACTCATTTCACAGGCGTGGGAAATACTGATCACAGGCCACGGACGTGCACGAATTCGCGTTCTGCGGGCCACCTCGGCGAGGTGCTCTCCTCGTCTCCGATCCATCCATCACAACTCACCGCCATCACACCGAACCACCCAACGCCTTCAGGAGGTCGAGAATGAGTCGTACCGTCGTCATGGGGTTTCTCCTCACACTTGCCTCCGCGTTCTTCTTCGCGGTCTCCGGCCCGATCGCGAAGACGATGTACGCGATCGGGTGGACGCCGGGCTCCGTCGTGCTCATCCGCCTCGCGGGTTCGGCGATCCTGCTGCTCATCCCCAGCCTCATCGCGCTGCACGGCCGCTGGGGCGAGGTGCGCAGGAACTGGAAGACCGTGCTCACCTACGGGCTGGTCTCGATGGCCGGGGTCCAGGGCTTCTACTTCGTCGCCGTCGAACACCTCACCGTGGCCGTGGCGCTGCTGCTCGAGATGACCGCGCCGATGCTCATCGTGTTCTGGATCTGGGCCAGGACCCGCACGCGGCCGGCGACCGTGACCTTCATCGGGGTCGTGGTCTCGCTCATCGGGCTCGTCCTCGTGCTCAATCTCCGCGGCGCGTCGATCAGCATCTTCGGCGTGGTCATGGCGATGGCCGCGGCGGTCTGCCTGGCCAGCTATTTCCTCGTCTCGGCGAAGGACTCGATCAGCATTCCGCCGGTCGCCCTGACCGGCCTGGGAATGGGTGTGGGCGCCCTGACCATGGCAATCATCGTGCTCGTCGGGATCATGCCCTCGGGCGTGGTCAGCGCCGACGTGGACTTCGGCGGAATCAGGATGTCTTGGATCGTGCCGATGTCGATGATCGTCCTCTTCACCGTCGGCGCCTACATCACCGGCATCCTCGGACTGCGCTACATCGGCGCGACCGTGGGATCCTTTGTCAACCTCATCGAGGTGCCGTTCTCCGTCATCGTCGCCTGGCTCGTGCTCTTCGAGATGCCCGCGCCTATCCAGCTCTTCGGCGGCGTGTTCATCCTCGGCGGAGTCGGCTTCATCAAATGGGGCGAGGCCAGGCTGGCTCGCCGCGTCGCCCGGCGCCAGGTCGTCGCGCGATCCGGCGCCGAAGCCTCCCTCATTACTACCTGACGGGGGCCCAGCAACCTGGCGCCACGTAGCTGGGCACCCGTCAGGTAGTTCGGGGCGTACTCGGTGACGAGAAGCGTTGATAGGTTGTCTCTATGGGCCATATAGAGATCAATGACGTCTCGTACACACTCGCCGATGGCCGACCTCTCCTCTGCTCCGTCTCCTTCCGTGTCGGGGACGGGGCCAAGTCCGCGCTCATCGGTGCCAACGGCGCTGGGAAGACCACCCTGCTCAGGCTGCTGACCGGGGAGATCACCCCGGACGAAGGCGCCGTCTCCCACACCGGCAGCGTCGGCCTGATGCGCCAGTTCATCACCGCCGCCACCGTCGCCGAGGCGCTCGAAGAGGTGGCACCGCAGCGCATCCGGAAGGCGGCCGCTCAGGTCCGCCGGGCCGAGGAGCGTCTGCTCGGGCCCGACGGCGACTCGACGAACGTGCAGATGGCCTACGCCGCCGCGCTCGGGCAGTGGGGTGAAGTCGGAGGCTACGAGGCGGAGGTGCTGTGGGACACCTGCACCACCTCGGCGCTGGGAATGTCCTTCGATCGCTGCCGGGACCGGTCGACTCAGACCCTGTCCGGAGGGGAGCAGAAGCGGCTCATCCTCGAGGCCCTGCTGCGCGGCGGTGATGATGTCCTCGTCCTCGACGAACCGGACAACTTCCTCGACGTTCCCGGCAAACGGTGGCTGGAGGACCAGCTGCGGGACACGGACAAGTCCGTCCTTTTCGTCTCCCACGATCGCGAGCTGCTGGCCAGGGCCGCCTCGGAGATCATCACCCTCGAACTCTCCGCCGCCGGGAACACCGCCTGGACTCACCCGGGCGGCTTCGAAAGCTACCACGCGGCCCGACAGTCCCGGTTCGACCGCCTCGAGGAGCTGCGCAAGCGGTGGGACGAGGAGCATGCGAAGCTGCGCGCGCTGGTGCAGATGTACAAGCAGAAGGCCGCGTACAACTCGGACATGACGTCTCGGTATCGGGCGGCGCAGACCAGACTCGAGCGCTTCGAGATCGCCGGGCCGCCCGAGGCGATGCCGCGTGAGCAGAACCTGGGCATGCGTCTGAGCGGCGGGCGGACCGGGAAGATCGCCATCCGCGCCCATGGACTCGAACTGACGGATCTCATGCTGCCCTTCGACCTCGAGGTCCACTACGGGGACCGGGTCGCGGTGCTCGGTTCGAACGGCTCGGGCAAGTCCCACTTCCTGCGCCTGCTCGCCGCCAGCGGCACCGACCCGGAGCCGGAGCACCGACCGGTCTCCGATGTCGAGATCGCTCCGGTCGAGCATGCGGGGCGGGTGAAGCTGGGGGCCAGAGTCCGTCCGGGCTGGTTCGCACAGACACACGGCCGACCGGACCTGCACGGTCGCACTCTGCTCGACATCCTCCATCGCGGGGACGAGCATCGCAACGGTCTTCCCCGGGAACCGGCCTCACGGGCGCTCGCCCGCTATGAGCTTGCGGGAGCGGCCGAGCAGACCTTCGACTCGCTCTCGGGCGGGCAGCAGGCGCGCGTGCAGATCCTCCTGCTCGAACTGGCCGGGGCGACCCTGCTGCTCCTCGACGAACCGACGGACAACCTCGACCTCGTCTCTGCCGAAGCCCTGCAGGATGCGCTGGCCGCCTTCGACGGCACGGTACTGGCCGTCACCCACGACCGCTGGTTCGCCCGGGACTTCGACCGATTCCTCGTCTTCGGATCCGACGGCGAGGTCTTTGAGTCGACGACCCCGGTGTGGGATGAGGGGCGCGTGGTGCGCAATCGCTGGTGAGTCTCCCAGAACTACCTGACGGGGGCCCAGCTACGTGGCGCCACGTTGCTAGGCCCCCGTCAGGTAGTAGTTAGAAGGGAGTCAGCGCACCTCGATGTCGTAGCCGTAGCCCTGCTCGGTGAGGAAACGGCGACGGAATTGTTCAGTAGCTGCGAGGTAGTCCGAGGACCTTGGTGCCGAGGTAGTTGAGGACCATCTCCTGGCTGACGGGGGCGATTTTCATCAGACGGACCTCACGCAGATACCGACCGATGTGGTACTCCTCGGAGTACCCCATTCCTCCGTGAACCTGGACAGCCCTGTCGGCGGCATCGACTCCGGCCTCGGCGCACAGGTACTTCGCGGTGTTCGCTTCCCGGCCGCTGGGCAGACCCTGATCGTAGGTCCAGGTAGCTTTGCGCAATGCGAGTTCGGCGGCATCGAGCTTGGCGAGGGAGTCAGCGAGAGGAAACTGTAGGCCTTGGTTCATCCCGATAGGACGGTCGAAGACGACGCGCTCGTTCGCGTATTTCGCAGCCTTGGCTAAAGCGGCACGGCCGATTCCCAGCGCTTCGGCGGCGATGAGCATGCGCTCGGGATTGAGCCCGTCGAGGAGGTATTTGAAGCCTTCGCCTTCCGCGCCGACCCGATGGGCCTCGGGGATCACCAGATTGTCGATCACGAGTTCATTGGAGGTAACGGCATTGCGGCCGATCTTCCGTATCGGCGTGATCTGCACATGCTCGCGGTCGAGATCGGTGAAGAAGAGTGTCAGTCCGTCGGTCGGTCGGTCGACGTCCTCGCGTTTCGTTGTTCTGGCCAGGAGCAGGATCTTGTCGGATTCCATTGCCTTGGAGATCCACACCTTACGGCCGTTGACGAAGTATTCGGCGCCTCGGCGCTGGGCGAAGGTCGTCACCCGGGTAGTGTCGAGACCGGCGTCCGGCTCAGTGACGCCGAAGCACACATGGATCTTCCCCTCGGCGATCTGCGGAAGATTGGCCTTCTTGAGCTCATCGCTGCCATGCTTGATCACAGGGTGGAGGCCGAAGATCGTCATGTGGATCGCGCTGGCCGCATTCATTGCGCCTCCGGCCGCCGCGACGGATTCAAGGAGCAGTGTCGCTTCGGTGATACCCAGTCCGTGTCCGCCGAATTCCGTGGGAGTCGTCAGGCCGAGCCAGCCCTTCTCTGCGAGGAGATTGTAGAACTCGATGGGGAACTCGTGGTCGGCGTCCTTCGCCGCCCAGTATTCGTCGTCGAAATGACTGACGATCTCCTCGGCCGCCTCTCGAATCATCAGCTGGTCGTCAGTCAGTGCGAAATCCGCCATGCCCGTCTCCTTTGAACGCATTTAATGGTAGTACCAATATAGAATGTATCGTACGCCGTCGCCCAGCGCCAGGGGAGCCCATTGGACACCACCGAAACCGCCCGATTCGTCACTGCTCTGCGCTCGAGGATCCTCGCCGGAGAGCTGCCGGACGGAGCGCGGCTCGAGTCCGAGCGCGAGCTGGCCCTGCGCCACGGGCTGAGTCGGACCACCATTCGTGCCGGTCTCCAGACGCTGGAGGCCTCGGGGCTCATCTCACGGCGAGTGGGCCGTGCAGGCGGCAGCTTCGTGTCGCTGCCGACAGGAGATTCCGTCGCCAACTCGCTTCAGCTGGTCATCGGGGCCGGCGGCATCTCCGGTCCGGACCTCATGGAGACACGTCTGGCGATCGAGCCGATGTGCGCCGAACTTGCTGCCGAACGGATGGGGAAGGACGGACTCTCTGAGCTCTCGGACATTCAGTCCGAGATGGTCTCGGCAATGCGCGTTGTCGGAAATCCTTCAAACCGTCAGCGGTTTTTGACGGCGAATGCCAGGTTTCACCTGCGGATCGCCTATGGCAGCGGGAACGCGGCTTTGGCGGCGATCCTCCGCGGCCTCATCGACCCGATCGAGAAACTGATTGACGACCCCGAGACCCTCGGTGAAACTCAGCTCCGCGAGCTGGTCCGGGCTCACGAGGCGATATGCTCCGCACTCCAGGACCGGAATGGTCCGCGAGCGCGCGCGGTCATGCGCAAGCACCTGCAGGCACATCTCGCCCTCACTGGCCGCTATTGAACAGGCCTTCCTGCGGCAGGCGGGCTGGATCGGGGTCTCTGCTTGCTCAACTCTGCGCAAATTGCTCCTCATGGCCTCCGTGTCGCCTGCTCTTGCGACGATGTGAAAGCTGTTGACATGCCTTAGTCCTCGATTAGACTGTTCGTGGTTACGTACCAGCATTCGTATATACCAATGGAGGTGTAATGCCTGTACGACCTGGCCGATTGGCCAAAATGATTACAGCAGTTGCTCTCGCACTGACCCTGCTCGGACTCTCGGCCTGTTCCGCTGAGACCGAAGACGACGTCGAAAATCTGAGCCTGGCCGACAGTTATGCGCCCACACACATCTTCGCCGAATCGGGTGTGAAGGTGTTCATGGACGAACTCTCCCAGAAATCCGGCGGTGGAGTTTCCTTCGACTACTACCCGGCCGGTCAGATGGGAACACCTCGCGATCTCGTCTCACTCAACCGATCGGATGTACTCGATATCGCCCCAGCTTCTCCGGCGTACCTGGCCGACCAACTGCCGCTGTCCAGCGTCTCCGATCTGCCCGGGCTGGTCGAAGACTCCTGCACCGGTGCGCAGGCTCTGTTCGACATTATGTCGCCCGGGGGGATCCTCTATGAACAGGAGTACGAGCCTCGGGGCCTGCGACCCCTGTGGGTCTCCGTGTTGCCCAGCTACGAGATACTTACCGTCGACCGGACGATCAACTCGCCTGAGGACCTGCACGGGCTCAACATCAGAACCTCGGGCGGGGCGCTCGATGCCACGCTTGATGCTCTGGGCGCCGCAGCGGTGAGCATGCCGGCCTCCGACGCCTACGAGGCGCTCTCACGCAAGACCGTCGACGGCGTCGCCTTTCCCTCCATCAGCGTACTGCCGTACAAACTGCAGGAGGTGCTCGGCCATTCGACGACGGGGCTGAATATCGGTGCCTTCGCGATCCCCTATGTGATCAATGAGGACACCTGGGACCGTCTGAGTCCACAGATTCAGAAGAGGATCGAACGGGCCGGCAAAGATGCTCAGACGAGCCTCTGTGCTGCCGTGAACACCGATACTCCGGCGGCCATCGACACCATCAGGGGAAGCGGTGTCGAGTTCAACACCCCCGACGCCGAAGGAATGGACGCATTCGACGAAAAGCTGGCCCCTGCCCGAAAGCGCTGGGCCGAGAACATGGATTCCATTGGGAAGCCGGGCACGGAGGTTCTCCGCACGTATGAAGACAATTTGGCTCGATACGAAGGAGCATCGAAATGAGTGCACGGACCGGCGGATCTGGTTCCGCTCTCATCACCGGAATCAAGCTCGCAAGCGTGTCCTTGGCCGGAACGGCGATCGTCGTCATGGCCGCGATCATGCTTGCCGAGGCCATCATGCGCTATGTCTTCAGCGAGCCTCTGGGGTGGAACATCAGCGCAGTCGAACGGATCCTCATGCCGATCTCCGTCTTCCTCGCCCTGCCCTGGCTATACGTGACTGCAGGGCATGTGAGCGCAGAGATCGTCTACGACCGTTTCCCGTCCTCATGGCGAAAGGCTGCCCGTATCATCGGCCACCTCCTCCTTCTCACCATCGCGGCCGCGATGGCGTGGGGAGGCATGGTCACGGTCATCGACTCCTTCGTTCTCTCAGACGCGCCGCCGCCCGGCTCGAGTGAGGTCCCCATCCCAAGCTGGATCTGGCAACTGAGCCAACCAGTCGGAGCCGCTGCCCTCTTCCTGGTCGCCCTCCTCGACAGCCGCCGTGCTGTGATCGAGGACAGGGCGTTGGAGGACACCGAAGGTAATGAAGCGGCGCTCATCGCCGCCGCGACAGAAGACAGCGACGACGGCGGTGGCCAGGCATGATCGCAGTCATCATCAGCATCATTCTGCTCGTCCTCATCCTCATTCGAGTTCCGATCCCCTTCGCCATCCTCGGTGCCGCCGGCATCGGCCTCCTGTGGGTCGGTGGCCTGAGCAATCTCATCGGCATCGTCGAGGTCATTCCAATGAGCTCCATCGGAAGCAACTCGTTGGCGGCGATCCCGCTATTCATCTTCATGGCCCACCTCGTGCTCAAGAGCGGAGTCCTCGCGTCGCTGTTCACTTCGGCGAGCACGATCATCGGACGGGTCCGCGGCGGAACCGGCATAGCCGCCGTTCTGGCCGGGGCCGGGTTCGCCGCCGTCTCGGGATCTTCGACGGCTGCGGCCGCCACGCTGGCTCATACGTCGACCGAGACGATGCAAAAACAGGGATACAGCAAACAGCTCGCCAGCGGAACGGTCGCCAGCGCAGGAACCCTGGCGGCGATGATCCCGCCCTCCATCCTCCTGGTCTTCTATGCGATCACCGCCGAGACCAGTGTCGGCAAGACTCTGCTGGCCGGGGTGATTCCGGGAGTCCTCATGAGCATCGGGCTGGCGTCGACGGTGTGGGTGATGGGGCTCCGCGGACATGCTCCGGCGACCCCGGCAACACCGTGGAGGGCGAAGCTCAGGGCTGTCTCGGGTCTACTGCCGATCATCTTCCTCTTCCTGCTCGTCGTCGGCACAGTGTTCCTCGGCATCGCCACCGCCACCGAGGCGGCCGCTCTGGGCTGCCTCGGCGGGTTCCTGCTCATGCTGTGGAAGAGAACCGTTTCCTGGACAAATCTGAGAGCGGCAGTTGTGGGCACCGTCTCGAGCAGTGCGATGATCCTCTCTATCGTTTTTGCCGCACACGTCTTCGGCATCTTCCTGACGCAGACGCGGGTGACGCCGCACGTGATCGATTTCGTTGAGAGCCTGCCGGTGCCCGCGATCGTCGTTGTGATCATCTTCGCCTTCATCTATCTGGTGCTCGGATTCTTCATGGATCAGATGGCGATCATCGCGCTCACGGTCCCCGTCACCCTTCCCGTGGTCGAGGCGCTGGGCTTCGACCCGATCTGGTTCGGCATCATCGTGATCCTCCTCGCCGAGATAGGACTCATCACTCCCCCCTTGGGGCTGAACGCATTCGTCGTGTCCAGGGCCGCGAACATCCGAGTCGAGACGGTCTTCCTCGGTTCGGTGCCCTTCATCATCGCGATGCTCATCGTGACGGCCCTGGTCTTCGTGTTCCCCGATCTTTCATTGCTCCTGACAATAAGCGTGAAATGAGGTTTGAATTAGTGAGTGGAATTTCTTCGTTCCCCGCAGGTCCGGCAGCAGCCGCTCCGGCGCTGGCCGACCTCCGGGTGCTCGAGCTCGGGACAGTCATCATGGCCCCCTACGCAGGCAAGATCCTTGCGGATCTCGGGGCCGATGTGATCAAGGCCGAGCAGCCGGGCGGGGACATCGGACGCAGGATCGGACTCGGAGGGGCCGAGGGAGCCAGTGTGCTGGCGATGAACCTCAACGCGAATAAGCGCAGCATCGTCATCGATGCAGCTGCGGCAACCGACCGTCCCGTCCTCGAGGGCCTCATCACCTGGTCGGATGTCATCATCACCAATCTCCTGCCCCGTAGACGCGCCCGCTACGGACTCGATTGGGAGACGGTGCATCGAATCAATCCCCGGACCATCCTGTGCACGGCTCAAGGGTTCTCCTCCCACTCTGAGCGTGCAGACAGCCCTGCTTACGACGACATCGTCCAGGCGGGTTCCGGTCTTGCGGACACTTATCGGCTTCGGGACGGCAGCCCTGCCTACTCGCCTTATGTGGTGGCGGACAAGGTATGCGGAATGACGATGGCCCAAGCAGTTCTGGCCGCCCTTTACGCCACCGGCGTCTCCGGTGAGGGAACCTGGGTCGACGTACCCATGGTCGAGACGATGTCGGCATTCACGCTCGTCGAACACCTCGGCGGTCAGACCTATTCGCCTCCGCGCGGCGACGTCGGCTGGTCACGTGTGCTGGCCTCCGAACACCGGCCCCACCCGGCCCTCGACGGTCACATCTGTGTGATGCCCTATACGGACAGGAATTGGGCGGACTTCTGTGAGCTTATCGGCCGACCCGACTATCTGGATCATCCTGATCTGCACAGCAACCAGGTCAGGACGCGCAACCCTCGGATGTACGAGTCGGTGCTCGCCGAATATGCCGCTTCCAGAACCTGCGCGCAAATCGAGGGAGAGTGCCGGAGATACTCGATTCCGGTGCAGAGGGTGGTGCGCATCGACGAGATCCCGGCCGACCCCTACCTCGGAGCCTCTCCAATCCTCACCCGTGAGCGGCATGACACTGAGGGGGAGTATCTACATGTGGGATCGCCGCTGACCTTCAGCGATCATCCCAGACCCGACGTCCGCGCGACCTCCCGGCTCGATGCCGATCGTGCCGAGATACTTGACCTCATCGGCCTTGCCCCCGAGACATGAGGAGAGCAGGAAGGCTCCGGCCGGGCAATTGGCAAGTTGGGCCCTCCCTGGTAGAAGTAAGGGCATGACCTCGACACATCGAACCGTGACTCGGATCGTGAGGATCCTCGAAATGGTCGCCCGTTCGGGTGAGGACGCCGTTGGTCTGGCCGCGCTCGCCCGTGAGCTCGATGCACCCAAATCCAGTGTGCACGGCTTCGTACGTGGCCTGTGCGCCGAGGGCTACCTCCTCGAAGGTGAGGACGGCTATGTTTTGGGGCCAGGAGTCGCCCATGTGCTGGGTCCGGCCGAGAACTCGGTCGTCCTCCTCATCGAGGATGTGCTGGCAGAGATATCTGCACGGACCGGCGAGACCGTGACGGTGGCGGTGAGGGTCGGAGATTCGGTCGTCTACGTGTACAGCCTTCCGGCGGACTACGAGGTCTGCTATGTCCCCAGACTCAAGGTGAGGCGACCACTGCTGCCGACCTCATCGGGCAAGCTGTTCTTCGCCCTGTCTCCCAAGTCCGGTGACAGTGAGCTGTTCGAGACCTATGACGCGCACACACGAAACAGACTCGAGACGGAACTGCCGCAGATCCGGCACACCGGAATTGCGCACAACAGGGGCGAGACCGTCTCCGACGTGGCGGCCGTCGCGGTGGGCGTCTTCATCGACTCCGCGCTCTCGGCAGCGATAACTATTGCTGGACCCACCACTCGGACAGAGGAGCACCTCGACCACTACGGGTCGGTTGCCCGCGGTCTTCTCGATAGGGCCGGCTTCGGACTGGCTACCCCGACTGCCTGAGGAAGCTCCGCTCAGCGCACCTCGATGTCGTAGCCGTAGCCCTGCTCGGTGAGGAAGCGGCGGCGCTGGGCGGCGAAGTGCTCGTCGACGGTGTCGGCGGCGACGACCGTGTAGAAGGTCGCCGAGCCCGAATCCTCCTTCGGCCGCAGGATCCGGCCCAGGCGCTGAGCCTCCTCCTGCCGCGACCCGAAGGCTCCGGAGACCTGGATCGCCACCGAGGCGGCCGGCAGGTCCACGGAGAAGTTCGCCACCTTCGAGACCACGAGCACGGGGATCGTCCCCGCGCGGAAGTCCCGGAAGAGCTCCTGCCGCCGCGACTCCGGGGTCTGCCCGGTGAGCACCGGGGCATCCAGTTCGGCGCCGATCTCCTCGAGCTGATCGAGGTACTGGCCGATGACGAGGATCTGGGCATCCGGATGATCGGCGACGAGCTCACGCACGATCGGCAGCTTCGCATCCGAGGTCGCCGCCAGCCGATA
Source organism: Brevibacterium sp. GP-SGM9 (assembly GCF_047300845.1). Taxonomy (NCBI): domain Bacteria; kingdom Bacillati; phylum Actinomycetota; class Actinomycetes; order Micrococcales; family Brevibacteriaceae; genus Brevibacterium; species Brevibacterium sp. GP-SGM9. The sequence continues at coordinate 3,265,873 of NZ_CP178563.1, forward strand.
CCGGTCCTCACCGTCGGCACGGGCATAGGCGGTCCGGGTGCCCCCGTCGAGACGGACACGGACCTCATGACAGGCGGCAGTGGCGATGTAGCCCAGCCGTTCGAGCTCCTTCCACGGCACCTCGTACTGCTTGGGTCCGATGAGGGAGAACACCTCGTCCTCCCGTCCGTCCTCGCGCACCAGGGTCGCCGTCAGTCCCAGCCGCCGCCTGGCCTGCAGGCTCGCGGTCAGCCGGAAGATCGGCGCGGGCAGCAGATGCACCTCGTCGTAGATGACCAGGCCCCAGTCCTTCGCGTCGAGCAGCTCGAGGTGGAGGTAGGAGCCCTTCCGACGGGTCGTGAGCACCTGATAGGTGGCGATCGTGACCGGACGGATCTCCTTCGTCGACCCCGAATACTCGCCGATCTCGTCCTCGGTCAGCGAGGTCCGGGCGAGGATCTCGTCCTTCCACTGCCGCGCCGAGACGGAGTTCGTGACGAGGATGAGCGTCGTCGTCTGCACCCGCGACATCGTGGCCACCCCGACGATCGTCTTGCCGGCCCCGCAGGGCAGCACCACGACCCCGGACTCACCGGACAGGGACTGGTCGATCGCTTCCTTCTGATAGTCGCGCAGATGCCACTGACCGCCGTGGGCGTCATCGGACAGGGCGATCTCATGGGCCTCCCCGTCGACATAGCCGGCATGGTCGGAGACCGGATGACCCAGCTGCAGCAGGGCATGCTTGAGTTCACCGCGTTCGGAAGGATGGACGAGCACGGATTCCTCGTCGAGGCGGCGACCGAACTTGCCGACGAGGTCCGGCTGGCCGGTCAGCTCGTCGAGCAGATGCGGCTCCGTCGAGGTCAGCGTCAGCCCGTGGATGGGGTGGTCGATGAGCGTGAGCACCCCGAAGCGGTCCATGATGTCGACGATGTCGACGAGCAGTTCGTGGGGCACCGGGTACTTCGCGAATTCGAGGAGGACGTCGACGACGGATTCGGCATCATGGCCGCTGGCGCGCGCGTTCCACAGGCCCAGCGGGGTGATCGTATAGGTGTGGATGTATTCGGGGGTCCGCGCCAGCTGTGCGAACGGGGCGATCGCCACGGCCGCCTCGACGGCCTGCTCGTGCCCCGATTCGAGCAGCACAGTCCGGTCGGACTGCACGATCAGCGGACCATTCATGGAAACTCCAGTTCTCCTTGCATCGGCGAGAGGTGCACGCCGGGAGATGTCGTCGACCGTTCGACCGACAGCGACACTCGCCGAGGCGGCACCGAGGGGCACAACGCCCGTACCCTCACGTTTGTTCCGGAGAGACCTCGACGCTGACGATGCGGGCGATCGCCAGGGACGCCTCGGCGCCGGTGCTCGTCACCGTGCCCCGCACGCGCCCGCCGTTGACGGTGGCCGGGCGCATCTCGATGACGCGTTCGTTGCCGTGGGAATCGGCCAGCCGGATCGTCACCGTCCGTTTCGCCTCGGCGGCCTCGCGCAGTCGATCCATGTGCCCCAGCGGCTCCGCGGTGCTCGCCTCGGGCTGGGCGCGGGCACCGGGGGAGCGGAGGATCCGGATGTACTCGCCGAGGCGGTCGTCCGTGACGCGGGCCCGCTTGCGCAGGTGGACCTCCGGTTCGGACTGGGTGATCACCCGGCGTCGGCGCGCGGGGGCGGCGGGCGAATGGAGGAGCGCGTGATGTTCGGCGGATTCGAGCAGGTGCATGGTCCGCTCCGGTCCGAGCTGCCCGATCGCCAACGTCGGGGCGAGGCGTTCGAGGCCGGCCGGCAGCATCGCCTGATCGGAGAGGATGACGTCGAGGTCGACCGGGTCGTCGACGATGAGGACCGACCGGGCTCCGGCGACCTGGACCCGACGCAGCTTCGACGCGGTGTTGCGCACGAGGAACTCGAGCGTCGAGGGCAGCTCCTCGGCGCTGATCCCCGCGAGCTCGGCCAGCGCGTCGTCGGGGCTCAGTCCCGACTGCATGCTGTCCTCGATGGTCTCGGCGTCGATGCGGTAGACGGTGCCCTGCCCGCGGGCTTCGACGACGGCGAAGCGGCGCAGGATGTGGTGGACGCGAGGGTCGATGGGCCCGGTCGCCACAGCCGTGAGGTCGGATTGGATGAGCACCGATTCGACCTCGGTGCCCAATCCCTCCCGCACGCTCAGGACGAGTTCGCCGGGCACCTCGAGGCCGTCGACTCCGAGTCCGAGCGGGGCGATCGAGGGATCCTCGGCGGCCTGGACGGCCATGGCGGCGGCGAGCCCCTGGGCCAGGCGGAGGCCGAAGCCGCTGGGCCCGAAATGGGCGGGCTTCTGCAGCGGCGTCGTCGCCAGCCCGAGGCTGACGCAGGTGTGCAGCACCGTTTCGGTGACGGCGAAGCCGTGGGCGGGGATGAGGGGGCGCCGCGCGAGCACCTGCGCATGCACCCACTCGGCGGAACGGGCCGAACCGAGCCCGATGTCGGCGAGGATGGCGAGCACGGTCGAGCGCAGCAGCGGCATCGCCGGCACCGACTGCGCGAAGCCCTTGAACAGGGATTTCTTCGGGGTCGCGAGCACGGTGAGGCGTTCGTTCTCACTGGCTCCGGCGGCCAGCTGCGTGACGTCGAGGGACTCACGCAGCCAGGAGGTCACGAGGGCCGCCCAGAGTTCGGCACGGTCCCCGGCCAGCACGTCCGCGGCATCGTCGGTGGCCGTCCACTGCGGGTCGAGGGCGTCCTCGAGGACGCCGATGAGGCGCAGCGACTTCGCGGCCAGCAGCAGAGTGATGGTCTGCTCGAGTCCGAGGTCGAGGGTGCGGGCGAGTCGAGACACATCGCGTTTGGAGATGCCGCCGCTGGTCAGCCGGGAGATGGGGGTGGCGGCGAGTTCGTCGACGAGGCCGCGCAGCGAGGAGATCACCTCGGCGACGCCCGCCTGTTCGCTGTTGCGGATGAGCGGCTGCGGGATGGACTCCACGGTGGAATCCGGTGCGGAGCCGTTCTCGTAGTGCCGCCATGGTTGGGCGCGGGCGGAATCTGCCGCTGAGGTGGGCAGCAGCGTGATCGCCTCGGACTGGATCCGCCAGGTCCCAGGGGGCACCGTCCCGGGGGACTCTGAGGACTCGGCAGCGGGAGACCCGGAGACTGTCCCGGATGACCCTGCCTCGGATGACCCTGCCACGGAAGACCCTGCCGGCCATGCCAGGCCGAGGTCGCGCAGTCGGGGCAGGGCCGCCTCGGCGAGTGTGGGGTCGATATGAGGATTCTCACCTACGGCGATGTCCGGCGAGGTGCGGGCGGCCTTCGCCAGGGCGATGCCCACCTCGAGTTCCGCGGCGCTGAGGGCCTCGATGCCGCGGGAGACGCCGATGCGCGAGGACGCGGCCGCGGCCAGGGCAGGGATCGTCGGCGACTCGGGTTGGAGGAGGTCGCGACGGGTCCGGACGAAGGACTCGAAGTCGGCATCGGAACTGTGGGCCAGCCACTGGCTGAAGGTCATGGACATCGTCGTTCAGTTTACCGCGCGGGGTACACTGGAGGGGCAGAACAGGTACTCAGATCTCGGAAGGACGAGCATTGTCAGCCAAGCGAGTCGACACGGTCATCGTCATCGTGGCAGTCGTGGCCGCCGTCATCGGAGCGGCCGGTCTCATCGGTGTCCTCGGACAGGCCTGGATGGGCCTGACCCCCTCGCACATTCTGACGTATCTGCCGATGATCCTCCTGCCGATCGCCGTCGCCATGCTGGCGGTGGCCCTGGTCAGAGCCGCATTGCGGCGCAGACAGACCGAGGTGAGCTGAACACTCACCGACTACGCCGAGGTTGCCCTTCGCGCCGGTCGCCTTGCCCCCGTCAGCGGGGCGGGGTTCGCGAGGGCGACATTCCGGCAGCGGAACCCCGGGTGGGGACACCGCACGACTGACATCGCCGAGACGGCGGACGCAGCTCGGGCCCTCGCGGCACACTGCCGGTCGGACCGGACACGGCCGAAGGGAACGGACACGGCAGGTCGGACCGGACGCCGTCGAAGGTTCGGAACCGGCCGGTTCGGACCCTGACTCGGCAGCGGAGCTCATGCACCGGATTCTCTGCACACGGAACCGGGTTCGGAACAACCACGCCACGGAGCCGACGCACCACACAGACTTCACCACGCACCGTCACCGCGACGGTGTGAGACGAGAGAGTCGGGGGCACCCCAGCCGCCGACCACCAGACACTGAGCATCACATAGGGAAAGGACGCTATGCCTACCGGACGCGTGAAATGGTTCGACACCGACAAAGGCTTCGGCTTCGTCGTCGCCGAGGACGGCTCCCAGGCCTTCCTCCACTCCTCGGTCCTGCCCGAGGGCGTCGAGGTCACGAAGGGCACCCGCCTCGAATACGACGTCGTCGACTCCCGGCGCGGCGCACAGGTGCTCAAGGCCCGCCCGCTGAGCGCCCCGACCAAGGTCGCGAAGGTCCGCCAGCGCCCGGCCGAGGACATGGCAGTTATGGTGGAAGATGTCATCAAGGTATTGGATGACCTCAACAACGGACTGCAGCACGGTCGCTACCCGGATCCCTCGCACGGGAACAAGGTGGCATCCCTGCTGCGGGCGATCGCCGACGATTTGGAGTCCTGATGTCATCGCTGTTCAATGAGTGGCTGGCCAGGCAGACTGCCCAGCCTAATTCCGCCGACCCCGCGGGAACGACTGCGACGGCCGCGAGCGACGCTGAGACAGCTGCGAGCGACGCTGCGGCGGCTCCAGCCGACACGTCCGGAACCGACGCGGCGACCGCCTCGGCGAAGCCCGCGAAATCCGGCCGGACCGCGAAGTCGGGCACCGAGAAGATCGTTCTCGACACCCAGCTGGCGGCGGCGATCGACATCGCCCGCTCCGCCATCACCGAGGTGGCCGGAACCTCCGTGGTCGGCGAGCACCTCGGCTCCGTGGCCGAAGCCACCCGCCTGGTCACCCACTACTTCGTGTGCACCGACCCGACCTACCGCGGCTGGCGCTGGGTCGCCGTCCTCGCCCGGGCGCCCCGGTCGAAGAAGGTCACGGTCTGCGAGACCGCCCTGCTGCCCGGCCCCGATGCGCTCGTGGCCCCCGAATGGGTGCCCTGGGATCAGCGGCTCGAACCCGGGGACCTCACCCCACGCGACACCCTGCCCAAGCTCGATCGGGATCCGAACTTGCAGCCGGGCTTCCAGCAGACCGAGGACAATGCGGCCGACAATATCGACCAGATCGCGAACTTCGAGTTCGGGATCGGCCGTGAACGAGTGCTCTCGGCCGACGGAATCTCGGCCGCGGCCAGCCGCTGGGCCGACTCAGACGCCGGGCCCGAGGGCGAGTTCGCCTCGCGTGCCTCCGCCCACTGCGGGTCCTGCGGCTACCTGATGCCGATCGCCGGCTCCCTCCGGACGAAGTTCGGGGTCTGCGCGAGCGAATGGTCGCCCTTCGACGGCCGCGTCGTCGGTCTCGACTCCGGTTGTGGAGCCCATTCCGAGACCGACGCGAAGAAGCCCAGCCACGAACCGGCTGATGCCGTGGTCGACGACTACGCCGCCGGCGAACTCGAGTACCAGGAGGGCTGAGACACTCGATGGCCCACACGTTCCGGTCGCTGGCAGAACCGAACTACCGACATTGGTTCGCCGGTGCCCTGATCTCGAACACCGGAACGTGGATGCAGAGGACGGCCCAGGACTGGATCGTCCTCACCTACCTGACGAACAACAACGCCTCGGCCCTGGGCATCACCATGGCCCTGCAGATGGGCCCGCAGCTCATCATGTTCCCGTTCGCGGGAGCGATCGCCGACCGATTCTCCAAACGCAGACTGCTCATGGTCACCCAGTCCCTGCTGGGGGCCGTGGGTCTGCTGCTGTTCGTCCTCGTCATCACCGACGCCATCGAGCTGTGGCACGTCTACCTGACCGCACTCGCCCTCGGCCTCCTGGCCACCCTCGACAATCCTTCGCGGCAGGCCTTCGTCTCCGAACTCGTCGGTGAGAAACTGCTGCCGAACGCGGTCAGCCTCAACTCCGCCTCCTTCAACGGCGCGCGGATGATCGGGCCCGCCGTCGCCGGCGTGCTCACCGCAGTCATCGGCGCCGGGCCGGTGTTCCTCATCAGCGGACTGGGCTTCGCAGCGACCCTGACCGTGCTCATCCGTCTTGACCAGAGCCGACTCCATCCCTCGGGACGGCGCGGGCACGGCGGCATACTCGGCGGCTTCAAGTACCTGCGCAGACGCCCCGATGTCACTGTCGTGCTCGTCGTCCTCTTCATCGTGGCCACCTTCGGATTCAACTTCAACATCTACACCGCCACAATGGCCAGGATTGAATTCGGTAAGGACGCCAGCGGCTTCGGTCTGCTCAACTCCGTCATGGCCATCGGCTCGGTGACCGGAGCGCTGGCCTCGGCGAAGCGAGAGAAGCCGCGGCTGCGGTTCATCTTCGGCGCGGCAGGCGGCTTCGGTCTGGCCGTAGGTGCGGCATCCCTGATCCCCAACTACTACGTCTTCGCGGCCTCGCTCATGCTCGTCGGCTTCGCCTCGCTGACGATGATGACTTCCGCCAATGCCTATGTGCAGACCACGACTCCCGCGCACTACCGCGGACGGGTGATGGCGATCTACGCCGCCGTCGTCATGGGCGGAACTCCGATCGGCGCACCTTTGGCCGGATGGGTCTCCGACCTGTTCGGTCCGCGGATGGCGATGGTCGTCGGTTCGGCCTCGGGCATCATCGCCTTCGCCGTCGGACTGGTGTGGATGATCGTGGCCAAGAACCTGCGCCTGCACTACGACCCGAGATCGCGCATCCGCCTGCACGTGAGCTTCCACGGGCACCCGTGAGCCTCGTCTTCAGGGCGGCCCCAGGTGCGTCCCTTAGGATCGGAATCACGCTCCCAGGACAACCCGGCAGGTTCGAGAACCTCCGGATTCCTCGGGACAGTCAGGACCACCTCGGCGAACGGATCGGACACCCGTGAACATCGACAGCCTCACCTCGGTGCTGGTCGGCTTGGCGATTCTCGTCGGCTGCCTCGGCATCATCGTGCCCGTGCTGCCCGGATCGATCCTCATCGGCATCGCGGTCCTCGTGTGGGCGATCGTCATCGGCGGACCGTTGGCCTGGATCATCTTCGCGATCGTTGCCGTCCTCGTCGCCGGCGGCATGAGCGCCTCGCTCGTGCTCACCGGGCGCAAGCTCAAGGACATGGAGGTGCCGAACCGGTCGGTGCTCCTCGGCGGGGTGCTCGGCGTGATCGGCTTCTTCGTCATCCCCGTGCTCGGACTGCCGATCGGGTTCGTGCTCGGGCTCTACCTCGCCGAGTACCTACGCCTGCAGGAGGCGAAGACGGCCTGGAACTCGAGCTGGTCGTCGATCAAGGCCATCGGCCTGGGTGCCGCGATCGAATTCATCCTCGCGCTGCTGGCGACGATCACCTACGGCATCGGCGTGCTCATCCACTTCTTCGCCTGATTTCCCGGGCCGGGGAGGCCGGACGAGTGCTGCTGCGCCGGCCGAATGCAATACGTCCTACATAAACTGACACACCGCACCGTAGAGTGGACTGGTCCCGGAACGGTAGGATGTGGCAGTTTATGTAGGACGTACCTGACGCAGGCGCAGTCGGCCGCGAACGCGCTCAGGCCAGGGCGTCGATGACGTAGTCGAGGCAGCTCAGCAGCGCCTTGACGTCGGCCGGGTCGACCGAGACGAAGGTGGCGATGCGCAGCTGGTTGCGTCCGAGCTTGCGGTACGGCTCCACGTCGACGATGCCGTTGGCTCGCAGCACCGAGGCGATTGCGGCGGCATCGACCGAATCGTCGAAGTCGATGGTGGCGACGACGGAGGAGCGGTCGGCCGGGTCTTCCACGTAGGGGTGGGCCACCTCGGCGGCCTGGGCCCAGTCGTAGACGAAGCCCGAGGTCTCCTTGGTCCTGGCGGTTGCCCATTCGAGCCCGCCGTTGCCGTTGATCCATTCGATCTGTTCGGCCAGGAGCAGCAGCGTGGACACGGCCGGGGTGTTGTAGGTCTGGTCCTTCCGCGAGTTCTCGATCGCGGTGACGAGGTCGAGAGATGCCGGGATCCAGCGTCCGGAGGCCTTGATCTCCTCGGCGCGGGCGATGGCTCGCGGCGACATGATCGCCACCCACAGTCCGCCGTCGGAGCCCATGTTCTTCTGCGGGGCGAAGTAGTAGACGTCGGTCTCGGTGATCGACACGGGCAGGCCGCCGGCGCCGGAAGTGGCGTCGATGACGACGAGGTCGTCGGAGTCGATGCCCTCCGGTCGGGCGATGGTCGTGGCCACGCCGGTCGAGGTCTCATTGTGCGGCCAGGCCCAGACATCGGGGGCGACGCCAGCAGCGGCACCATCGGCGGAGGCGGCATCGAGCCCGGCGGCGGCCAGTGTCGCGGGGGAGGGGATCGCCGAGGTGCCGGGATCGGCGGTGAGGATCAGCGAGCTCTCGAGGTGCGGGGCGGTGTCGGTCGCCTTGGCGAACTTCTGGCCGAACTCGCCGAAGGTCGCATGCGCGGCCCGGTGACGTACGAGCCCGAAGGCCGCGACGTCCCAGAAGGCGGTGGAGCCGCCGTTGCCGAGGACCACCTCGTAGCCGGCCGGCAGGTCGAACAGCTCGGCCAGGCCGGTGCGGATGCGGCCGACGAGGTTCTTCACCGGTGCCTGGCGGTGGCTCGTGCCGAGCACGGTCGCGGCGGCGGAGTTGAGGGCCTCGATCTGGGCAGGGCGGATGCGGGCCGGGCCGGACCCGAAGCGTCCGTCGGCGGGCAGGATCTCGTCTGGGATCGTTGTCTTCGTCGCAGTCACGCTCGACATTCTACGACGCGTCGATCCGCCGTGAGACACAGTCTCGTCATTGGAGGACTTCGCGACGATGGCCCGTGTCACCCCCGTGTCAGCCCCGCGGCATAGAATGAGCGGCATAGAGTGAAGGTATGAGTGAGCCAATCGATCGCCTGCCCCAGACCCGGAAGTCCTATCAGGCGCTCACCTTCGAGCGTCCCGAATCCTCGCCGCTGGCCCTGTTCCGCCAGTGGTACGACGACGCGGCCGAGCGCGTGAGCGAACCCAACGCGATGACCGTGTCGACCCTCGACGAATGGGGCCCGTCCTCCCGCATCGTCCTGCTCAAAGGCATCGACGAACGCGGACTGATGTTCTTCACCGACTACGATTCCGCGAAGGGCCGGCAGCTGAGCGCCGATCCTCGGGTGGCCGTGAACTTCCCCTGGCAGGACATGGAACGTCAGATCCGGATCAGGGGACTCGCCGAGGTGGCCGCCCCGGATGAATCGGACGCCTACTTCGCGGTCCGCCCCCGCGGCTCTCAGATCGCGGCGAGCGTGTCCAAGCAGTCCCAGCCGGTGACCGACCGGGATCGGATGCAGGCCGAATACGATGCCGCCGTGGGCGAGCTCGAAGGCAGAGACGTGCCCAGGCCCGAGCATTGGGGCGGCTTCCGCGTCCGCGTCTTCGAGATCGAGTTCTGGCAGGGGCAGCGCAACCGCTTCCACGACCGGTGGGTGTTCCGCCGCGCCGACGGCAGCCACGACCCGGCGGATCTCGATGACGCCTCGGCGTGGACGACGACCCGCCTCTACCCCTGAGATGTGCGGCTGCCACTGAGCGGTGCGGCTGCTCCTGAGCCGTGCGGCTACTCCAGAGAAGCGCGGCTGCCCCACTTCTCCGCCGAAATATTCGGCCCACCTCGAGCGTTACGCCGAAGCCGGGATGGTCATGGTCAATGCGCGGACTGCGGGAGTCGATTGCCAGGGGCCGTTCGGGGACGGAACAGGCCGAGTTGCGGACTGCGGGAACAGGCCGGGGCGGATTGCGAATTCTGCACCGTGCGCGCGGCGGCATACGCCGGTGCCGGTCGAACTCACGCGTTCCGCTGAACGCGCGATAGGATTGAGCTGGATCGCAACGGCCGCGAGGACTCGCAAGGGTTCGGCGGCCGGAGCAGGGTCGCATGGCCCGAAGTGGTGACAACGCCTGAAACGGTCGAGATGACCTGAAGACGAAGAGTGGAGTGGCTGGTCTTAAGTGAACGACCTCATTGATACAACCGAAATGTACCTCAAGTCGATCATCGAGCTCGAGGAACAGTCGATCGTGCCTCTGCGCGCGCGAATTGCTGAACGATTGGATCACTCCGGTCCCACCGTTTCACAGACCGTGGCACGCATGGAGCGGGACGGACTGCTCCATGTCAGCAATGATCGACATCTCGAGCTCACGCCCGAGGGGCGTCGCATCGCCACCGAAGTCATGCGCAAGCACCGTCTGGCCGAACGTCTGCTCTCCGATGTGATCGGACTCGAATGGGAGCTCGTCCACGACGAGGCCTGCCGGTGGGAGCACGTGATGAGCGAGCAGGTCGAGCGCAAGCTCGTCACCCTGCTGCCCGAGACCTCGTCCGGTCCCTATGGCAACCCGATCCCGGGTCTCGGTGTCATCGGCGGCGAAGAAGCGAAGACCACCGAGGTGGTCGACCTCGCCACAGCCGTCGGTCGAGACGGAGCGAAGCAGCTGACCATCGCATGGCTGGCCGAACCCCTGCAGGTCGACATCCACCTGCTGCAGCAGTTCCAGGTCGCCGGTGTCCTTCCCGATACCGACGTCGAGATCTCCCGCAACGGGGAATACATCACCGTTCAGGTCCCCGGCGCTCAGGACGTCCTCGACCTGCCGCTGGACACCGCCTCGCATGTGTTCGCCTACCGGAAGTGACCGGACAGCGGACTCCCACACGGTGAGTCTGCGCTCAGCCCGGCGAATTCTCGGTCCCGCCTGATCGAGGAAGTGCCAGGCAGCGGTCACGGTCCACCATGACCGACCGCATCGATTTGTTACAAAACAGTGTTCAACGTGACCCAGGGCGCGGCCAGCCGCCCCCTGGGTCACGTCGTATAACGAAAAATGTTACGGAGATTTGAATCTCTATTGGACCTCTGACCTGCACGTTTATGGAAAACCTCAGGGATGTCCTCCAGGGGTTGTGACAGAAACGTGACAATTGGTCACCGATTGGTTACAGTTGTGGAGGTCGTTCACGACGGGGACGACTTTGCAACGAGAGCCGAACGCCACGCTCGCTGTGAGAAACCAAGGACCGATAGTGGCGGTTGGGCAAGTACCAATAGGTGACGAGAGGAAAACGTGGCAACTAAGCAGCATGGCCGCCGCGCCGCAGAGGCGAAGGTCAAGACACCGCTGACAGAACTGACTGAACTCCTGAACGCCAACTCCGGTGTCTTCGGACGCCGCGCAGCGGTTGTCGCCGCCAGCGGTGGCCTGCTTACAGCGGCAGTCCTCCCGGCCGCAGGACAGGGTGCCGACGACAGTGTCGCCGTCTCCGCCGAAGCCGAGGCTTCGCCCCAGGCCGAATTCCAGAACCAGACTGCCACCGTCTCCGCCGACAAGGACTCGAAGGACAAGAAGTCCGAGAAGAAGGCTGACTCCTTCGGCATCGAGACCCAGACCGTCACCGCCAAGGCCGCTCCCAAACCCGAGCCGAAGCCGACTCCCTCCGAGACCGCCACCGCGGATTCCGACGAGTCCGCCAACAGCGGCGCATCGACCTCCGGCAACAGCGGAGACAAGAGCGAGAGCAAGGACTCCGGCTCCTCCGACGATGCCGGTTCGATCGACGGCTCCAAGGCCGAGCAGGTGCTCGCCTGGGCCGCCAAGGGCGTCGGAACCCCCTACGTCTCCGGTGGAACCAGCCAGAGCGGCTGGGACTGCTCCGGCTACACCTCCTGGGTCTACGGCAAGGTCGGCGTCAACCTCCCCCGCACCTCCGGTGCTCAGAAGGGTGCAGGCAAGGTCGTCTCCGCTTCGGAGGCCAAGCCCGGCGACATCATCTGGCACCCCGGCCACGTCGGCATCTACGCCGGTGGCGGACAGATGTACGATGCAGGTTCGCCGAGCTCGGGAACCTCTAAGCGCAGCTACAGCTGGATGGGCAACGTCACCTTCATCCGCGTTCTCTGATCAGCTCTTCTCAGAAACTCCCCGTTCGACTCGACGGTCCTCGAGTCGAACGGGGAGTTTCTGCATCCCCGGACGCTTCCAACACGTCCCCGCGCCCCTTCCGGACGCCTCCCGCATGTCGCCCGAACGCGTCACGCACCCCGGCCGGACGCCTCACCCACGCGCGGAAGGTGAACGAGAATGAAAGATTCCGTGACGCCGGGGGTATGAATTCGATCACAGGGGCCCTCCGGCGTTATTCTTGAGAAGATTGAGTTCCACTACCGATGGGAAAGCAGATGGGGCAGAGTCGAATATTTCGAATAGCCGCTCCAGTCACTGGTGCGGAGCACATACTTGTCTCCATGCCCTCTTTCAAGGCGTCGTGCGCGAGCACGGCGCCTTTTGTGTTCCCCGGAGCCGCAGCGAACGATGTCGTGCCGAACGGGCGCGGCCATGATACGAAGATGAGGGGCGAGATATGAAGACTCTCGTGCTGAATGCCGGATACGAGCCACTGTCGATTGTTCCGTTCACCAGAGCAGTCGTCCTGGTACTCACGGGCAAGGCGACGGTGCTGGCCGCAGAGGACATTCCGGTGAGATCCGAGCATGTGAGTCTCGATCAGCCCTCCGTCATCCTGCTCACCCGCTACGTCCGCCCACCCCACGACCGCAGGGTCTCGCTCTCGCGTCGCGGCGTGCTGCGCCGGGACAATCACCGCTGTGCATACTGCGCGAAGGCCGCGTCCACGGTCGACCACGTCGTCCCGCGCTCCCGCGGCGGCGTCAACAGCTGGGAGAACCTCGTCGCCTGCTGCCGGGAGTGCAACAACCGCAAAGGCGACCGGACCTTGGCCGAGATCGGGTGGAAGCTCAACGTGCGCCCTCAGGAGCCGCGCCTCGGCCAGTTCTGGATGCGCGGAATCGAGAAGCCGGTGGAGCAGTGGCGCCCGTTCCTGGAGCTCTCCCGGGCTGCCTGAAGCCGACCTCGACGCCGACGTCATCCCAGATGGGGGAGGGAATCGTCCAGAGTGTGGTCCGATTCGGATAACGATGTGACATAGGCAAAGTTCTCGTCCCGATTGTGTTTTAGGGTGGACTAAAGAGCACTTCGCTTCGACACAAGGAGCTCAGGATGAATGAGCAGGATCGCCCTCTGAACACTGACGCCTCACCTGCGGGAGAGCCCGAAGCGGTGGTCGTCGGCATCGACGGGTCGCCACCGAGCCGGAATGCGCTGGCCTGGGCGATCCAGGAAGCTCGCTCACTGAACAAGCCGATCAGGCTCGTCGGCGCGTACACGATTCCCAGCGTGGCTGCCGCGGCGATCGATGTCTCCTATGTGCCGATCGACGACACCTCGATCCGGGCCGCGGTGACGAACACCCTCAAGGAAGCCGCGGCGGAGGTCAGGGCCGCGGGCGTTCCCGTCGAGGCCGTCATCGAGATCGGTGATGCCGCCGGCGTGCTCATCGACGAGTCGAAGTCCGGGCTGCTCAACGTCGTCGGGTCCCGCGGCCGAGGCGGATTCGCCGGTCGACTGCTCGGCACGGTCTCGAGCGCACTGCCGGCTCACTCGGCGTGCCCGACCGTCGTCGTCCCCGCCTCGTGGGAGGCCGATGCGGAGAAGACCGCCCACCCGACCTCCTCCCGGCCGATCCGTCAGGACGGCGTCGAGATCGAGGAACCGGACCCTGACACCGAGGCGATCGAAGGCATCCGCTTCGACGGCAAGGTCGTCGTCGGCGTCGATTCCCTCGGTGCCGAGTCGCCGGCGCTGTGGAAGGCCGCGCGCCTGGCCGTACGCCGAGGTTCGCCGCTGCACATCGTTGCGGTCATCACCACCACGGTCATCGGCCCCGAATGGCTGCCGAGCACCGCCGACCTCGAACGCCTGGTCAACGAGGGCGCGGACAAGCTCGTCGTGGCCAAGCAGAGGCTCAAAGACGAATTCCCGAACCTCGATGTCACCTGGACCCTCTTCGACGGCCAGCCCGCCGAGGTGCTGGTTCGGGCATCTGATACTGCCGATGTGCTCGTCATCGGCTCGCGCGGACGCGGCGGATTCGCCGGGCTTCTGCTCGGGTCGACCTCGCAGTCGGTGTTGCCGTATTCGCAGTGTCCGACCATGGTCGTGCGAGTGGCGAGGGATCACGGCAGGCGACGTCAAGACGGGGAGATCCCTGAACCGGGGCTGTGATTGCACCGCTCCGGATCGAGGCCGCAGTCGGTGCGCTCAGCCCGAAGAAGTGGTTGTCAGTTGGGTGAAGTGTTCCGGCGCCCCCGGGCAGATTCGAACTGCCGACACCCGCTTTAGGAGAGCGGTGCTCTATCCCCTGAGCTACGGGGGCCGTGTGGCGTCATCAACCACGACAACCCAGTGTAGCGCAGAAGAAACCTCGATGTTTCACGGTGTGCCAGCACCTATTATGCGAACTTTGTCGTTAGGGTCGAATTGTGCCGGATTCCGTTGTTGACGATCAGTTCCCCGAGCTCGGCGATGTCTTCGCCGAGTGGAAACAGCAGGCTGCCCACCTGGGCGGCCGCGACACCATGCTGCATTTCCGGGACTCTCGCGATGGCAGCATCGACCTCTCGGGAGCGCACCCGTCCGGACTTGCGCAGCTGCTGGCCGGTCGGGCCACACGCCTGTCGAGTCTGATCCGCGACCACGACATCCTCGCCGACGCCCGCCGAAGGGCCAAGTCGATCCGTTCGAAGGCCGAGCAGCTCGACAATGAACGGGGCATCCGCACCGCTCATCTGGCGATCGGCTTCGCCTCGTGGACGGAGAAGGACTCCAAGTACAAGTTCAACGCACCCGTGGTCATGCGCCACATCACGCTCGTGCCGCGTGGTTCACGGGTCGAGGACTTCGAGATCGTGCTGGGCAACGAGATCACGATCAACCCGGCTCTCGTCCACCACCTCGCCGAGGCGTACGACCTCGAAGTGCCCGTCGGCGAATGGATCGACGCCACCGGCGGACCGCATGGCTTCGATCCCGGCCCGGCGCTCGACCGCCTCCGCGATCTCGCGCAGTCGGTGCCCGGTCTGCGTATCAATCATCGTTTCATCGTCTCGACCTTCGCCAACATCGCGAACCCCTTCACCGCCGACTACCTGCCGAGCCAGCATCCGATCCTGCGCGCACTCGCTGGTGACGAGAAGGTGCGCGCACACCTCGGCGGACCCTCCTACGTGCCCAAGCCGAAGTCGCAGGCGAAGACCGAGGCGAAGACCGAATCCGGTTCGACGACGGAACCAGGCCCGGAATCCGGTTCCCAGTCGGTCGAAGCGCAGGCGCCGGAGTCTTCGTCACCGGGGACAGGGAACGATCGGTCAAACGCTGTCGACGCGAGCTCCGAAGCTCCTGCCGACACTGATGCCGTTGCCGGGACGGAGGCCGCGAAGAATACGGACTCGTCTCCGGCAGCCGAGACCTCGGGCGGCTCGCAGACAATCGCTGAGGCCGAGGCACCCGCCGACGCATCGTCATCCTCGGACGCTGAGGGCCAGGCAGGCACGGACCGCAAACTCACCGATGCCGAGAAGGCCTTCGGAACCGTCGCCCCGGCACCTGCCGATCCGGCCGTCAAGGCTCCGTCCGAGGCGGCAGGTTCAGATGAAGCCGCCGCGGCGAGGGGATCCGCAGGTGGGTCATCGAATGAGCCTGCGAGCGAGCCGACGGAGGAGCCGGAGCTCGACGAACCGACCGTGCCGATCACCGACGGCCCTCTGCCCGAGCAGGAGGCAACCCCGAAGGACGCCGGCGCGAAGGCGACAGCAGAGCAGGGGACTGCCGAGCCCGCAGACGAAAAGGCAGAGCCGGCGGATGAGACCGTCGAGGGCGCTGCGCCCTCGGCCAGCGAGCAGACTGCCGGCGAGCAGGCCGATGGCGGACAGACGGCCGGCGGCCAGACCAATGAGGTACAGAACGCCGGTGAGCAGGGCGCGGACGAGGTCGTTCCCGCGGCCCTGCAGGAACCGGTCACACCGCTGCCGGACCGCAAACCGCAGGAGGAATTCCTCGTCATCGACGTCGACGGGGATCAGCAGGCCGTGGTCGATGCCGCGGTCTCCGGTCGCTCCGTCGTCGTCGACACCCCACCCGGCACCGGCGCCACCCAGGTCGCCGTCGCCGTCGCCACCACCTTGGCCCACACCGGCAAGAGCGTGCTCTTCCTCGCCCAGACCTCCGATGCTCTCGAGGACTTCTCGACTCGCCTCGGCGAGGTCGGGCTCGGGGACTTCGCTGTGGACACACGCGCCGGCTCCGATGAGATCCGTAAGCAGCTCATCGGCCTGATCGGCTCCGCCGAGAAGTCCGAACGCCCGGATCTCTCACGTCTGCTCAGCGAACTCAACGAGCAGCGGGCTACGCTGGCCGATCACGTCTCGTCCCTGCACCGCCGCCGCGAACCCTGGGACGTCTCCGTCTACGAGACCATGCAGCACCTGGCCGAGCTGACCTCGGGCGATGACTCCCCGCAGACACCGGTCCGCTTCGACGACGACATCCTCGGCGCCAGCGACGACCGACGGGCAGCCCTGCGCGGCAAACTCGGTGAGCTCGCGAGCCTCGGTGCCTTCACCCTCGATGTCGAAGACACCGTGTGGTTCGGCGCCGACCTCAAATCCGTCGATGAGGCCGAAGCGGCACGGACCGTGGCCGAACGACTCGGCCGTACGATCCCGGACCTAGCCACCGCAGTCGAACCCGTCCTGTCCAAGGCGAAGCTTAACCCGCGCCGCAACCTCGACGACTGGTCACGGGCGATCAAGGTGCTGCTGCGCGTGCGCACCACGCTCGACAGCTTCGCCCCCGACATCTACGACCACCGCCTCGACGATCTCATCGCCGCCACCGGCACCGCGGACTACCGCAATGAGATCGGCGTCGAGATGGGCATGCTGCAGCGCAAGCGGCTGAAGAAGTCCGCGAACGAATTCCTCCGCCCCGGCGCCGAGGTGGCCGACCTCCACTCCGCGCTCGTCGACGTTCGGGCGCAGAGGGTGATCCTCGGCGACCTCGCCGGTCACGACGGCCGTCCGCAGATCCCGCGCGGAGTCCTTGAGGCCGATGAGATCCTCCAGTCCGTCGAAGCCGACGTCGCGAAGCTCTCCCCGATCCTCGAGACCACCCCCGACGGCGGTGACCTCGGCTCGATGCTCATCGAGGAGCTCCAGGCCCGCACCGAGGCGATGGGCAGAGACACGGAGAACCTCGCCGATCTGCCCGAACGCTCCCGGTTGCAGCGCGAGCTCGACGCCGAGGGACTCTCCGACCTGATGTCCGACCTGCGTCGGCGCAAGGTCGCAGATGGACTCGTGGGCCCCGAATTCGACCTCGCCTACTGGGCCTCGGTGCTGCAGACCATGGCTGGCGAAGACCCCCAGATCGGCCGCCACGACAGCGCCTCCCTGCATAAGATCGCCGAAGGCTTCCGGGAGAACGACCGCGCCTTCGTCGCCGCCGGCGCCTCCCGACTGCGCTACAACCACGCCCAGGCATGGCAGCGCGGAATCGAAGCCGATCCGATCGCCGCCGGGGTCATCAAGTCGCAGCTGCTGACGAGCCACACCTCGGTGAAGACGATGTCGACGAAGGCTCCGGAGCTGCTGACGAGTCTGGCCCCGATCTGGATGGCCAGCCCGTACTCGGTGCCCGAGCTCTTCGCCGCACTGCCGCTCTTCGACGCCGTCGTCATCGCCGATGCGGGCCGCCTCTCGGTCGCCGATGTCGTCCCCGGCATCACCCGGGCCCGCCAGGTCATCTCACTCGGCGATTCGCGACTGCTCGGCCCGCGCCCCTTCTCGATCGCGGTCGACCGGTGGGGGATGGACGATGGGAACCACCCGAGCTCCGTGCAGGACCACCTCGGCGAGTTCCTGCCCCGGATGAGCCTGTCGAACTCCTACCGACTCTCCCCGGTGGGACTGATCGATCTCGCGAACCGTCATTTCTACGATTCGACGATCACGACCCTGCCGACCGCGCATACGGGCGAGGGCAGCGGACTCGAATTCTCCTATGTCGCCGAGGGCCGCGGCCCCACCGACATCGGCACCGGTCGGGTCGAGAGCCCCGACGCCGAGGTCAAACGCGTCGTCGAACTCGTGCTCAAGCACGCGCGCAACCGGTCACGGGAGTCTCTGGCCGTCGTCGCGCTCACCCCGCATCATGCGCAGCGGGTCGCCACGGCTATCTCCCGCGCGATGAAGGATCTGCCCTACGTCGCGGCCTTCTTCAGCGATTCGAGCAAGGAACCCTTCGTGGTTACCGATGCCGAGCGCGTGCAGGGGATGTCGCGGGACGCCGTGATCTTCACGCTCGGTTTCGGCCGGACCGTGCACGGACGCGTCATCCACGACTTCGGTCCGCTGTCGGGCCAGGACGGGGAGCGGATACTCGCCGCTACCATGACGCGGGCCCGCAAGCGCCTGACCGTGGTCTCGAGCATCGAGTCCGAGGACTTCGACGAGCACAAACTCAGCGGGGGAGCGGCGCTGCTGCCGCGCCTGCTCGGCGAGATCGCCACCGGCGGGGTCAGCCAGCCCGGCCCGCACGGGGAGATCTACGATCCGCTGATGGCCGATATCGCCGACCGTCTGCTTCAGCTCGGCGTCGTCGCACACGAGCATTACAACGGCATCAACCTGGCCGTGGCGAACTCCGCGGAGGACGAACACGGCATGATCATCGCCGTCGCCGGGGACGGTCCCGAGTACGCGTCGATCCGCAGCCTGCGCCAGCGTGACCGGGTGGTGCCCGAACAGCTGACCCGACGCGGTTGGAAGTTCATGCGCGTGTGGTCGACCGATGCCTTCGTCGACCCGCAGACCGAGACCGAGAAAATCTTCGAGACCTGGCGTTCGACGGTGGAGAAGATGAGCCCGCAGGCCATCCTCAACGCGGCCCGCGCGGCCTCGGTAGTCGTCGGCCGCACCGGCAGCCGCCCCAAGCTGGTCCCGGGCCTGCCGATGCACAAGTACTCCGACGAAGGCCTCGATGCGATGATCGACTGGATCCAGTCCGACGCCGTCGTCCGCGGCGACGGGGAGATCAAGGATCTGCTCCGCACCGCCCTGGCCCAGAAGGGCAGCTCAAGTCGCGGAGACTCGCAGCTCCAGGCCGCCGTCGAACGATATCGTCACCGGCACGCCCAGGCGAAGAGGGTCACCGGCGCCGAGGTGCTCGTACCCAAGTCCGGCACCCGCGGTCCCGTGGAGGGAGAGGTTCTCCCCTCCTTCGATACGGGTAAGATCCGCGCCGATGAGCTGCGTCAGGCCGGTCTGATCGAGACCGCGAGCAACGAGCAGGTCCCGGACTCCGAGGATGCCGCAGATTCCGTGGGGGATGCCGAAGGTAACACCGACTCGCGCAATGAGTGACGGGTCCGCTGGAGACGGTTCCCCCGGGAGGGAACCGGCCGAAGAGGAACCGCTCGGGCAGGAACCGGTCGAACAGAAGTCGATCGAGAAGGAACTAGTCGAGAAGGCGCCAGATGAAGTTGCGCCGGATGAAAAGGCGGAGCCGGCCTCGGGCGAAGGCTCCGAGGATTCGGTGAGCCGGCAGGCCCGACTCGAGGCCGCGAAGCGACGCTATCGGGCAACTCTGCGCAATGAAGCCGAGACCGAGGGTGGTGGGTTCAGCGAGGACTACTATCGTTCGCAGAAGCCGCCGCACTGGTGAACGGTCGTTTCCTGATCGGCTGAGCAGCAACGTGAAGAGGGCCCGTCTCCCAGGGGAGACGAGCCCTCTTCACATCTAGGCGGCCGGGGCCGTGAGTTCGACTCACACGCTCCGGCTGACCGAGACGATCAGCAGCCGAGGCCGTTCAGTGGCGTGGTGGTTCGTTCGGATCCACGGGGGTACCCGAGCTGGCAGGTCCCTCGGCGGGACCGGCCGGGCTGGCGGCCTGGTTGCGGAGGATCTCGCGGATGTCGCCGAGCAGGTCCTCGGTGGTCGGAGGAACTTCTTCCTCCGGGGCTCCGCGCTTGCGCAGTTCGTTGAGCTTGTTCATCGGGACGATGATGATGAAGTAGACGATGGCGGCAACGATGAGGAAGTTGATCGCCGCGGTGATCACAGCACCGAGGTCGATGGTCGTCTCAGGCACGTCCGGCTTGATCTGGAAGGACAGAGCCGGACCTTCGGCACCGCCTACAGCCGCGATGAGCGGGTTGATGATCTTGTCGGAGAACGCCGTGACAATGGCGGTGAAGGCTCCACCGATGATGACTGCGGTTGCGAGTTCGACGACATTTCCCTGGAGAATGAAGTCTCTGAAACCCTTAAGCATTAGAGGCACCCTTTCGGCGTATCTGCAAACAGTAATGCGTTTGGAATTATTCGATTACGTGTCAATAGTACACACTGGTAACTGGCTGGGACAGGATTCGCTGGCGAGTCTTTCGACTGCGAACTGCGGGTGTCTCTCGGCACGCGCGGTCTGACCATGATGGTCAAAGATGATCGATTGAGCACCAGGCGAGCCGGTGGCTCTCGGTCCGGAATCTCAGCCAGGCAGAATCGCGAAGCTGATCGGCATGCCGGCGAATTCCGCAATCCTCCCGGCATCGGCCGAAGATAATATCACCGAGACAAGCTGCCCTGATTCCGAGGCAATTCCCTCGGGCTTGTCGACCAGCCGAGCTATGGTCACTTCCTCGACCACGACCTCGGAACCTCCATCGGGCAGAGATGAGAACAGTCTGATGTGCTGCCCTGGCTGCAGCAGAGCGGCCGAGGCATCATCGGCCAGACGCACCGGCATGAGCAGATCGGTGCTGCCCTCGGGCAGCGCCTGCTGATCGAGCACGATCGCCCGGGTGATGGGCGAGCCCTTTGACAGTCCCGCCGATGTCCGCCTCTGACCGACCTCGGCGACCGAGGTGAAGGCCTTATCGGGCACGAGTCCGCTCGGGAAATCGATGAGCACGAGGTCCTGGGCGCTCAGCTCGGAGCCCGGCGGCAGATCCTTCTTCGCCACGACGACCGCGGTGCCCGACTCTTCGGGAGTGAACATCCAGACGACGAGCGCGCAGGCGCACGCGAGGCAGATGGCCGCGATGATCCGCTGCGGCCGGATCCGAGTCGAGCTCGACCAGCCGGAGAGGCGATCCCGAAAGCGCTGCACGATACCCATGGACGCAGACTCGCTGAGCGCCGCGATGTTCGGCAAGGACGAAAATCGAGCCTGTGGACAGAGCGCGGCCGCCCACAGCGGGAATACGCGCAAGTCGGGAGTTATCCACAGGCGCGGACGGGACCTGAAAGAGCGGACCGGGCACTGCTGGCAGAGTCACAAAACGCTCCGCCGCGAGGACGTTCGAAGCTGACCTCACATGCGGATGGAGGAAGCGGCGGGGCGGCTCAGTTGGCCGCTGGAGTGCTCGCAGACGAGCCGGAGGCGGCAGAGGAAGACGAAGAGTTCGAGGACGATGAGGCCTTCGAACCGTCCTTCGCCGAGGACGAAGATTCCTTCGATGAAGAGTCCTTGTTGCCCGAGTTCGCGGAGGACGAGACGGTGCTCGAGCTGCTCGCGCGGGAGTCTGTGGCGTAGAAGCCCGATCCCTTGAAGCTGATTCCCACGGTGCCGAAGACCTTCTTCAGGCGTCCCTGGCATTCCGGGCAGACGGTGAGCGAATCGTCACTGAAGTCCTGGTGGATATCAAAGGCGTGACCACAGCTCTTGCAGGCGTAGGAGTAAACGGGCATTCGAGACCTTTCTTCGACGAATAGATTATAGTGCACAACCGTCGACCCGATGTACACAGGGTTATCCACAGGGCGGCGCACGGCAGTGGACATCCTCGTTGTTGCGCCACAGGCTCGACCGCGCTGCGCCGGCAGTCTCAGAACCGGTGCACGCCCTCCTCGGTGACGGCAGCGTCGATGCGCAGGTCCCATCCCTCGGCGGCCAGTCCAGACAGACCGAGCTCCTCGGCGAAGCAGACTCCATAGACCGGAAGGTCCCGGCCGGCCAAGGGGGCCTCGCCCTGCGGACCGAACGTCCGATCGTAGAACCCGCCGCCGTTGCCCAGGCGGGCCCCTTCGATGCCGAATCCCAAGGCCGGAACGAATGCCAGGTCGAGGGCCACCTCGGCGCTCAGCAGCTGCTCACCGTTGAGCAGACCCGTGGTGCCGGGCTCCGGCTCCCGGATTCCCCACTTCCCGTGCGGTGCCAGCGCAGCCATCGACCCGGTGACCCGGCCGAACTGCAGTGCCTGGCCGACCGCGGTGACCACGGGCAGAAACACGGTGCCGCCGCGGGCGAGGAAACGGTCGATGGCCGCATCGAGGCTCGGCTCGCCAGGCAGGCCGGCGTAGGCCAGCAGCGAGCGGGCCGAGAGGTCCTCACCCGCCCACGACGATTCGATGAGTGCCCACACGGAATCGGCCACGGTCGACGACCGCCCAGCAGCCTCCTCGACGCCGGCGGGTCGCCCCGGAACCGCCTCGGTGCGGTCTGTCGGGTTCGGAACCGCTGCCTCGTCGCGGGACTCACGGGCACGTGCGGCACGGGCGGCGCGGATATCGGCACGCAGCTGTGCCTTCGAAGTTTCTGGATCCACGCGTTCAAGCCTATCGGCGGCCCAGACTTTGGTTAAGATGAAACGCATGAGTGATGAAGTGCAGCGCACAGTTCGCAAGGCCGTGATCCCCGTCGCCGGCCTGGGAACTCGCTTTCTCCCCGCGACCAAAGCCACCCCCAAAGAGATGCTCCCCGTCGTCGACAAGCCCGCCATCCAGTACGTCGTCGAAGAAGCCGTCGATGCCGGCCTGCAGGACGTCCTCATGATCACCGGTCGTAATAAGCGTCCGCTCGAGGATCACTTCGACCGCGTCGACGGACTCGAGTCCGCGCTGGCGAAGAAGGGCGATGACAGGAAGCTCGCCGCCGTCCGCCATGCCTCCGAACTGGCCGACATCCACTACGTCCGCCAGGGAGACCCCAAGGGACTGGGCCACGCCGTCCTCAAGGGACGCCAGCACGTCGGCCATGAGCCCTTCGCGGTCCTCCTCGGCGATGACCTCATCGACGAGCGCAGCCCGATCCTGCCGAAGATGATCGAGGTCGCCGAGAAGACCGGCGGCAGCGTCGTCGCACTCATGGAGGTCCCGCCCGAGGCAATCCACCTCTACGGCTGCGCCGCGGTCGAGGCGACCGAGGACGAGGAAGTCGTCAAGGTCACCGGTCTGGTCGAGAAGCCGGCCACCGACGAGGCTCCGTCGAATCTCGCGATCATCGGCCGCTACGTCCTCGCCCCGGAGATCTTCGACGTCCTCGAACACACGGAACCCGGACGCGGCAACGAGATCCAGCTGACCGATGCCCTCCAGGAACTCGCCGAGGACACGAACGGCAACGGCGTCTACGGGGTCGTGTTCAAAGGCGCCCGTTACGACACCGGCGACAAGCTCGACTACCTCAAGGCCGTCGTGCAGATCGCCAGCGCTCGTGACGATCTCGGCGCCGAGCTCAATTCCTGGCTGAAGGAATATGTCGCCACGCTCGACTGAGAACCTGGAGTGCTCAGCCCGTCGAGCAGACGTGGCCCGTCGAGCAGACGTGGCCCGTCGGGCAGATGCGGCCCGAAATAGTCCGAGAGCGGAGGCAGCCGTTTGTGGCCGGTCATCCTGACTGATCGACAGTCCGACATCGTGCTGCGTCCGCTCCATCGACGCGACGAGTCCCAGTGGCGCGAGGTCCGCCGGCACAACCGCGACTGGCTGCGCCCCTGGGACGCGACCCTGCCGAATCCGGGTCAGGAGCTGCCCGGGTTCCGGGCCATGGTGCGTATGCACGATAAGCAGGCCAAACGTGGACAGTCAGTGCCGTTCGCCATCGAAGTCGGCGGCGACTTCCGCGGCCAGCTCACCGTTACGGGGCTGACCTGGGGCTCGATCCTGTCCGGACAGATGGGCTACTGGATCGACTCCCGCGTCGCCGGCCGCGGCATCACGCCCGTGGCCGTGGCGATGGCCGTCGACCACTGCTTCTTCGCCCTCGGCCTCCACCGCATCGAGATCAACATCCGCCCCGAGAACACAGCGAGTCTGCGCGTGGTCTCCAAGCTCGGGCTCCGTGACGAAAGCGTGCGCACGCGCTATATGCACATCGACGGCCAGTGGTGCGATCACCGCAGCTTCGCGATCCTCGCCGAGGAGGTACCGCAGGGGCTGCTCGCCGCCTACCGGTACGGCTAAGGCGGCTGAGGGTTCCTGTCGAGGATTCGCCGCAACGGCACCTGGGAATTGTGTGAACTTGAGGGCAGTTTGACCGACACACCATCGTCGTTCACGACCGAGTCGAGGTGTGCGCTCTAGGGTTGCAATGTGGACACCAGTATCATCGTCGTCATCGCCATCGTCGTGGTCTTCGCCGTTGCTGTGCCCGCAATGATCCGCAAGTCCGCGACCGAGCTCTCGCGCGTCGAGATCGACACCGTCCCCGATGAGGCGACGGTCATCTCCGCCGAGGCGCAGAATCCCTGCCGCAACGAGGGGCAGCGGACGGCGGTCTTCCAGCCCGGAGGCACGAGGAAACCGACCGTTCCCCGCCCGAATGTCGCACCGCAGTCGCAGGCTTTCGCCCTGCGGCTTTCGGCGCCCGCACCTGAATTCGCCGTCATCGACGGACTCGCCGATGATTCGGCCGCCACGAATCCCGACGCCGAGGCGGACGCCGCGTTCCAGCCCAGCGCCCTCCCGGCGGCGGTCGGTGAGTCCCGCCCGCTGCTCGGTTCGGCGATCAATGAGGCCGCGATCGGGTCGAGTGCCGACGGATCCGCCGGAAACGTCCGCATGCTTCACCCCGCCGTGCAGGCGGTGTTCAATCAGGGGCCGTCCGGAACCGGCACGCCGGGGCCCGGCGGAGCCGGACACAGCGGGTCCGTGCACGCCGGGTCCATACACGGCGCCCCCACGTCCTCCGGCAGCTCGAGCGCGCGCGGTGCTTCCAGCACTCGCCGAGTTCCCCGAGCCGCCGAGGCGGCCGCGACCTCCCGTGGACACGCTTCCGCATCGCGGGGCGGTGATCGCCCCGGCGGGGGAGCGGGCGAGTCGACCGAGCGAGGCCCACGCAATTCCAATCCGAAGCTCACAGCCGATGAGGAACATTCGATGACTGAGAAAGCTGCGCAGCTGCGCGAGTCCATGAGTTCACTCGGAGCCATGATCAGGGGCTTCGCACTGCTGTTCCTCGGCTCTGTGCTCGGCATCCTTGTCACCGGCGTGCTCGCGATGTTCTCAGTCGTCCACATCGCACTGGTCGGCGTGCTCTTCGGACTCGCCGTCGTCTCCCTCGTGATCGTGCGGACCCTCAACCTGCGCAAACGCGAAGTCAAGGCGCGTCTGCGCGAGGCAGAGCAGACTTCCTCCTCCGGTTCGAAGACCCGCCGGTCGCCTGCTCCGGCACCAGCGGCCACGACCGAGAGAGACACGACGCCGGCAGCGAAGCCGCAGAGTCCTGTTGCGAAGCAGGGCTCCGCGACTACTGAGCGCGCGGCCTCGGCCGCCGCGAAGAAGACCGGATCGGCCGCGACGAAGAAGGCCGCGCAGGCTCGGGCGGCGATGCAGCACACCGCCACCGCCAAACTGGCTCGCGAAGAGGCCGACACCGGTGAGATCCCACTCGTGCGGGTTCGCAACGAGGCCGCCGAAGGCCACACCACGCGGCAGGTTCTGCTCACCGGACCGATCCCGATCGTCAAAGAGCAGGCGGCCGAAGCCGACACTGCTCCCGAGACTGCAACCTCCGCCGATTCCGCATCCGAAGGCAAGAACGCCGCCGATGACGTGAAAGATCAGAGCGACGCGAAGACCGACGAGGACACCTCCTCCGCCCACGAAGAGGCGTTCGCCGCCCGCACCGCCTCCCTCGGCGCCGACCTCGCGCCGACCGCCGAGACCGGCACCGCCTCGGCGAACGAGGACGAGGTGCACGCCGCGCTCGACGCCGCCTCGCCCCGCGTGGATGACCCGTTCATGCAGCGGCTGAAGTCGCGTGACGGCTGGTCGCCGACGCCCCTGCCGGTGCCCAGCTACGTCGAGGCCGCGCATATCGAACACCCGGTCCCTGAGGCGACGGCCGCCGATGCGAGCTCGTACGAGGCCCGCTCATACGAGTCCTACGAGATGCAGGCCCGCAGCCGTGAGGACATCGCCGCGCAGTTCGCCGCAGAGCTCGGATACCGTCCTGAGCTCAGCGACTCGGCGCGCGAAGAGGGCCCGCTCGAACACGGACGCAAGGCCACTCGCACGCGCAAAACCGCTGACCTCGGCGCCGTCAACGACGTTCTGGCCCGCCGCCGCGCCTGAGGCAGTGTCTGAGCCGGCAGCGGAACCGGCCGCCATCGTGGAGTGCACCGCCGCCGCGCCTGAGCCGGCGGTTCACTCCGCCTCGTCGAACACCGACCAGCAGATCGCATTGCGTCGAGCCTGATCCTGAAGCACCAGATCTCTGATCGCCTCCGGCAGCTGAGCGCGCTGCCAGTCCCGTTCGGCACGTCCGGCCGCCGGGTCCGTGGCCGGTCTGCCGGCTCGGGCCGCCTTGATCGCATAGGCCGCGGCTCCCAGGTCATGCTCGGCGACGTGCCCGACACAGGCCGCCTGACCGGCCGCATAGGCGGCGAACCGAGGGGCTCCGCTGAGGGGACGCGCCGCACCCATGGCATGACCGCCGGTGGCCCGTGCCGCTATCATCGCCATCTCCCCGGCCGCCCAGGACCGAGCGGCGGCGATGGCCGCACGAGGCCGATCGTCGTCGGGGCAGACGGATTCGAAGAGTGGCAGAACGTGCTCGGCGCAGTCGGCGGCCCACCTCGCGAGCTGAGCGTGATCGGCGTCTGTCAGCGTTCCACCGCGCCGGATCGTGACCATCCGCGGGTCGCGGACCTCAGGCAGGATCATCAGCGACTTACTCCGTGCGTCCGCCGAAGTCCGAGTGTCCACCGAAGTCCGAGTGTCCACCGAAGTCCGCACGTCCGCCGAAGTCGGCGGCGATCGCCTCGGCGACCTGCTGAAGTTGGGGGACGAGATCGTTCTCGACGGAGAGTCCGCGCAGATGCGAGGTGTGCAGGGAGACGTTGAGGGCGGCCAGAGTCTCGTCTCCGCGACGGACGGGCACGGCCAGGCCGCGCAGACCGTCGTCGAGCTCCTGCGAGACCAGACACCATCCCTGCTCGCGGATCCGCCGCAGCTCCTCGCCGAGCTCTTCTGCCGAGGACACCGTGTGGTCGGTGAAGGGCGAGATCTCGACCCGTTCGAGGAACTGCTCCTGGAATGACTCCGGGAGCTCGGCGATGAGCATCCGGCCCATCGAAGTCGCCCAGGCCGGGAGCCGATTGCCCAGGTTGATCGTCACGGCGTGCAGCCTCGGCGCGGCCGCCCGCGCGATGTAGACGATCTCATCGGCATCGAGAATGCTCAGCGTCGCCGACTCGTCGAGGTCGAGCGCCAACTGGTGGAGATGAGGCCCGGCGATCTTCGGCAGGTCGAGGCCGGCGAGGAATCCGGCACCGATGTCGAGCACCCGGGGCGTCAGGGAATAGTGCGACCCGGCAGCGCGGACATACCCGAGATCGACGAGGGTGAGGAGGAATCGTCTCGCCGCGGCACGGGTCAGCTCGGTCGCCTCGGCGACCTGCGAGACCGTGAGCTCGGCCGAGCCGCCGTTGAAGGCCAGAAGCACGGCCAGGGTCTTCTCCGCGGACTTGACGAAATGATCGCCGCTCGGGGGCTGCTGTTCGGAACTCATCGTTGACTTCACCTCTCCAGACTAACGGTCGGCCGCCTCAGACCAACGCTCGGCCACCTCGGCGAGCATATCTCAAGTTGTGCGTATAGCGCACGACTGTACGTCATGTGCACAGCGTGTTACTGTGATCTGCGTCAAGGACGATCGCGCAGCAGAAGCGGGATGCACACGGAACCATTCGAAGGAGAATGTCATGTCCACAGCGGAGAACCGGGTGCCCGGAGCCACCGCCGAACTGCGGCGGGCGCGTCGTGCGGCCGCCGGATCATTCATCGGGGCGGTGGTCGAATGGTATGACTTCCTCCTCTACGGAATCGTCGCAGCCCTCGTCTTCGGAGAACTCTTCTTCCCCGGCTACAGCGCCCACGCGGGCACCCTCGCCGCCTTCGCGACCTTCGGCGTCGGCTTCATCTTCCGGCCACTGGGCGGAATCATCTTCGGCCACTTCGGCGACCGGCTGGGCCGCAAGTCCATGCTCATCTGGACGATGACGATCATGGGTGTGGCCACCGCCCTGATCGGATTCCTCCCGACTTACCAGTCCGTGGGCTGGCTGGCCCCGGCGCTGCTCGTGCTCCTGCGCTGCGTCCAGGGGATCGCCGTCGGCGGCGAATGGGGAGGCGCGGCCCTCATGGCCGTCGAGAGCGCCCCGCCGAAGCTGCGCGCCTTCTTCTCCTCCGGTGTCCAGATCGGGTACTCCTTCGGCCTGCTCCTGGCCACCGGTCTTGTCGCGATGCTCAGCAGCAACTTCTCCGAGGAGGCCTTCCTCACCTGGGGCTGGCGGATCCCCTTCATCGCCAGCGCTCTCCTCGTCCTCATCGGCCTGTGGATCCGGTCCGGCGTCGAAGAGTCCGAGGAATACCTCGAACGGGTGAAGAACGCGAAGGAGGACAAGACGGCGAAGCTGCCGATCCTCGAGGCATTCAAACGCTTCCCCGCGCAGATCTTCCAGATCGTCGGCCTGCGGTTCATCGAGCTGCTGACCATGTACATCGTCACGACCTTCGCGCTGTCCTACTCCACCGATGAGCTCGGCCTCGACAGGCAGGTGATGCTCAACATCACCCTGCTGGTCGGCGGACTCGGCATCGTCACGATCCCCGCCTTTGCCTACCTCTCCGACCGTTTCGGACGCCTGCGGGTCTACCTCACCGGCGGGATCATCGGACTCCTCAGCGCCGTCCCCTTCTTCCTCGCGCTCGAATCCGGCAACCTCGTTGCGATCATCATCTTCGCCGTGCTGCTGATCAATATCGCCCACGATGCCGTCGTCAGCGTCCAGCAGCCTCTGTTCGCCGAGATGTTCAGTCCCGAATTCCGCTACAGCGGAGCCGGGGTCGGCTATCAGCTGGCCAGTGCGATCGCCGGCGGGTTCACTCCGTTCATCGCCACCTTCCTCGTCGGAGTCGGCGACGGCTCCTGGTACCTCGTCGCCGCCTATCTGGCCGGCGGCTGCCTCATCTCGATCGCCATCGCGCTCTACCTCATCCGTCAGTGGCAGGTGGCCCGGAGTTCCGAGCCGGCAGTCGTCTCGACCGCCGCGGCAGCGCAATCCTGATGCGCTCGGCCGAGATCACCGCACCCGGCCGGGTGGAGATCGTCGGCCGGCCGCGTCCGCAGGGCCGCCTCGGCGCCGGGGAGGTCCGCGTGCGCATGCTCGCGGTCGGGATCTGCGGAACGGATCTCGCCCTGCTCTCGGGGAGGCGGACGCCGCCTGAGCATCCGTGGCGGCTCGGTCACGAGGGGATCGGTGAGATCGCCGAGGTGGGGCCCGGGACCGTCGGTCTCACCGTCGGCGACCGGGTGGCGCTCGAACCCAACATCACATGCGGGGACTGTGAGCACTGCCGGCGGGGAACCACCTCGGCGTGCCTCGTCCGGCGCAGCGCCGGTGTGCTCACCCAACCCGGATTCCTCGCCGAGGTGATCGACCATCCCAGCGAATTCTGCCACCGGATCGACCCCGCAGTGCCGCTGGAACGCGCGGTGTGCGCGGAGCCGCTCGCCGTGACCGCCGCAGCGATCCGCCGGTCGCAGGTGCGCGTCGGTGCGGAAGTCCTCGTCATCGGGGCCGGCGCCCAGGGGCTGCTGTCGATCAGCATCCTCATCGCCCAGGGCCATCGCCCCTTCGTCAGCGAACCCGACCGGCGGCGGCGTGAGCTGGCCGTCGACCTCGGCGCCCGGGTCTTCGAACCCGGTCTCAGCCCGGCGCCCGAATTCGTCATCGATGCCGCAGGTGTGCCCGAGGCGCTGGGCTCGGTCGTTCACCATCTGGCGCCGTTCGCCTCGGTGACGCTCGTGGGGGAGGACCACCACCACCTCGGCGCCTCGAGCTTCGACATCGTGCAGAAGCAGCTGCGCATCGCGGGCTCCTTCATCTACGAACACCCGCAGGACATGGCCGCGGCAGTGAACCTGCTCGCCGAGGTGCGAGCGGAGCGGATCCTCGCCCCGGCGACCGCGCTTGAGGACCTGCCGGGGTTGCTGGGTGGACAGGATGCAGCGCGGGACGGGAGCGCACCCGCAGCTCCGGCCGGCCCGGCTGGTCGCGCCGGTCCGGCCGGGATCAAACAGTGGGTCGACCTGAGGCGCTGAGCTCACGCCTTCCAGCGTGCGAGGCTGAGCCCACACCCTTCCAGCGTGCCAGAAGGCCGTGTGCCATGAACTTGTCCATGACACACGGCCTTCTGATGTACAGTAGCCGGCCGCTGTGCTGTGGCAGCGACAGTGGCGGCCGCGCCGCGGGCGGGCTGAGGGGAATCTCCGGGAGGATCAGCCCCAGCCCAGCCCCAGCCGGCCCGCAGTCGGCTCAGGCGCGGGGCGTGGCCACGTACTTGGTTTCGAGGAACTCGTCGATGCCGACTCGTCCGCCCTCGCGGCCGAGGCCCGACATCTTCACGCCGCCGAACGGAGCCGCCGGGTTCGACACCAGACCGGTGTTGAGCCCGACCATGCCCGCCTCGAGACGCTCGGCGAGTCCGAGGGCACGTTCGAGGTTCTCGCTGAAGAGGTAGCTGGCGAGACCGAACTCGGTCTCATTGGCGAGTTCGATCGCCTCGTCGTCGGTCTCGAAGGTGACGATCGGGGCCACCGGTCCGAAGATCTCGGTCGTGCGGATCTCCGAATCGGCCGGCACGTCGGTGATCACGGTCGGATCGAAGAAGAAGCCCTTGCCCTCGATCCGCTTGCCGCCGGTGACGACCTTCGCGCCCTTGGACACGGCATCGTCGACGAGGGAGACGACCTTGTCGAGGGAATCCTGATCGACCAGAGGTCCGACCTCGGTGCCTTCCTCGAGGCCATTGCCGACCTTCATCGCTCCCATCCGCTCGGCGAGCTTCCGGGAGAACTCCTCGGCCACGGACGCATGGACGAAGAGGCGATTCGCGGCGGTGCAGGCCTCGCCGCCGTTGCGCATCTTCGCAAGCACCGCACCGGTGACGGCCTTGTCGAGATCGGCGTCCTCGCAGACGACGAACGGAGCATTGCCGCCGAGCTCCATCGAGGTCTTCATGACATTGTCGGCGGCCTGCTTGAGCAGGCTGATGCCCACCTCGGTGGAGCCGGTGAACGTGATCTTGCGGGCGATGCCCGACTCCATCCACGGGGTGACCACGCGGCGAGCGGACTCGGAGGTGACGATGTTGAGGACACCGGCGGGCAGGCCGGCCTCATTGAGCACATCGACGAGCATGAGCGAGGTCAGCGGTGTCAGCTTCGCCGGCTTGAACACCATGGTGCAGCCGGCGGCGATGGCCGGGCCGATCTTGCGGGTGCCCATGGCCAGCGGGAAGTTCCACGGGGTGACGAGGATGCAGGGGCCGACCGGTTCGCGCGAGACCATGAGGCGGTTCTTGCCGTCGGTGGACTGCATGAAGTCACCGCTGACACGCACCGCCTCCTCGGAGAACCAGCGGAAGAACTCGGCGCCGTAGGTGACTTCGCCCTTGGACTCGGCGAAGGGCTTGCCCATTTCGGCGGTCATGACCGCGGCGATGTCATCGGCGCGGTCGATGAGCAGCTCGAAGGCACGCCGCAGGATCTCGGCGCGTTCGCGCGGCGGGGTGGCGGCCCAATCGGCCTGGGCATCGCCCGCGGCTCTGATGGCGTCCTCGGCATCCGCGGCGGATCCGTCGGCGACGGTGGTGATGAGATCACCGGTGGCAGGGTTCAGGACATTGATGGTCTTGCCGCCCTCGGCTTCTCGCCACTGGCCACCGATGAACAGTCCGGTGTTGAGCTTGTCGATGATCGGGGTGATGTCCACGACGGATCCTCCTTGATCGAAGAATGGACTCGGCCGCTCCCGGAGGCTGTCGCCCGGGTATCGCAACCATGACCAGTCTAGTCTCCGGGGACGACGCGTGCCGCCGCCGAGATCGACGCGTGCACGAGTGCGCTCGCCGAGAGCAGCAGCCGGTTGTGAAGGGTGACCCCGCGGATCACCTGCAGGCAGATCTCGTCCCGACTGAGCTCGTCGCTGATCGGCGCGGTGTTCATCCGGGCGATGGTCTCGAGAGCGTGCAGGTGGGTGAGCACGGTCTCGCGCCCGACCTCGTATCCGACAGCGAAGAGCGCGGCCAACGCTGCGGCGACCGACCCGCGAGCGGTCGGGGAGATGTCCGGGAGCTCGAGTTCGGTGAGTGCGTCAAGGACGATCGCGTCGAAATCCCGCCGAGGTGGCTCCGCCTCGGCGCTGTCCGACTCGGTGCTCCCCGCGTCGTCCGAGACGACCAGACTCCCTCCGATGCCCGCCGCCGACCGCAGTGCGAGCCGCTGGCACTCACCCATGAGTTCGATGGTCGGCAGCGACTGGTCGTCGATGAAGGAGCACAGTCGCGCGATCGCCTCGATCGGGGTGTCGAGCTCCCTGCGCAACCAGCCGATGAGGGCTAAGCGATGGAGATGGGCCGAGCCGTAGATCGCCGTCGTCGCGTTCCGCTTCTGCCCGGGCGGCAGAATCCCGACGTGGATGTAGTACTTGATGCTCGCCGTGGACACGGCGGACGCGCCGGCCAGATCGCGAAGTCTCATCGTCGTCCTCCCGCACGCGGATCGGAGCATCGGATAGTGCCGGGGCCTCCGGCTATCTACGTTGCACGGTTTGGTTAGCGGTCCTATCTTAGTCCCATGACAACGACGTTCATCGTGATCCACGCGCTCTCGGCATCCGGGGTCATCCTGCTGGCACCGCTGCAGATCCTGCGGCGGACCAAGGACCGGCGCCACCGCTTCATCGGGCGCTCGTGGGTCGTGCTGATGTACGCGGTGTGCGTGAGCGGGATGTTCATCTATACCCTCACCGGCTCATTCACGGTCTTCCACGCCCTGGCCATCTTCACCTTCTGCACGACGACTCTGGGAGTGATCAACATCCGCCGAGGACGGGTCCGCAGCCATGTCTTCAACATGGTCGGATCCTGGCTGGGGGCGATCACGGCCGGGGCCTTCGCCGCCTTCGTCCCCGGTCGGGTGATCCCCGAGGTGGCGGTCGAGGATCCGATGCTGCTGTGGACCATCATCGCCGTCGTCGTTGTGCTGACGACGTTGTGGGCAGTGTACGTGCTGCGCTTCGTCCGCACCGACGAGCAGAGGTTCGCCGGAAGTCCGGCTGCAGCCGAAGCCGAACCCGAAGCCGTCTGAGTCCTGAGACCCGAGCCCCAAGCCCCGAGACCTGAGCCCCGAGACCTGAGCCCCGAGCCTTAGGCCACGTACTTCTCGAACTCCGTGTTCTTCTGCAGGAACCCCTTGACGTAGGAGCAGGTGGTCCGGAACGTCAGCCCCGCCTCGGCGGAGGTCTCGAGTGCGAAGCGGACCAGCTCGGCGGCGATGCCGCGTCCGCCGTAGCTCGGGGACACCTCGGTGTGGGTGAAGGCGCGCACCGCCGACTCGGCGGTGTCATCGGGGCTGGCCGCGCGGTCGATGTAGTCGACGAGACCGATGACCTTGCCCTCGTGGGACACGGTGAATCGCGAACGGTCGGCCTCCTCGGCGAGGGTGTACGTCTCTCCGGAGATCTCAAGTTCCATGGTCGCTCCTCACGGTTGCCCGCCGATGCCGGCCGAAGTGTCGGCCGACGATATCGGACGGCAGATGCTGCGGTCCTGACAGGTGACACTATAGTTGCGGGCGCGATCGAGCCGCTAACCTGGTGGGAAACGCTCTGTGGCGGGCCACCGCTGTGGGGCGTCCCCTCGCCCCTGCACACCTAACCACTTAGCGCCCTAGCCCCTTACCCCTACCTAGCCCCATTCTCAAGGAGTCGGTTCCATGTCCTCTCAAGCCCCGGTCACCATGGTCGATGCGCACGAGCTGATCCTCCACGAATCGGGGTTCGAGGTCGCCGAACTCACCGAGGCCGATATCGACGACTACGTCGCTCTGGTGGCGTCGGCCTACCGTGGTGAGCAATCGAAGAACGGCTGGACGACCGAGGCGGACCTGCTCAGCGGGCAGCGCCTCGATGCGGAGATGGCGCGGGAGATGCTCGCCGAGACTGACTCGATCATCCTCCTCGTCCGCTCCGCCGCGGGGCACGCCGTGGCCAGTGTGTACCTGCGCGAACCCGTCGACGGAGTCGCCTACCTCGGAGTGCTCGCGGTGTCCCCGCTGGGTCAGGGTCAGGGTGTGGGATCGGCGCTGATGAACCTCGCCGAGGCGTGGGTGGCCGAACGCTGGAATGCGCACTCGCTGCGGATGAGCGTGATCAACAAGCGCACCGAACTCATCGCCTACTACGAACGCCGCGGCTACGAACGCACCGACGAGGTCGAGCCCTTCCCCTACGGGGACGAGCGCTTCGGGGTGCCGCTGGTCGACGACCTCGAGTTCATCGTGCAGGTGAAGACCCTGGGGTGACCCGCCCCTCGCCGAAGGAACGGCTGCCACACGTTCCGGAACGGCGGTCAGACCCGCCTGAGGAACGGCTGCTCAGAAGAACATTGCGGGGATGACGAGGCCTCCGACGAGCACGATCGGGCCGATGATGACCATCGACATGCCGAACTTCACGAGCAGGCGGGTCAGCCGTTGCTTGTGCTCGGTCGGCGCGGTGGCGACGACCGTGGCACCCAGCGTCGAGAACGGGGAGACGTCGACGACCGCCGAGCACACACCCAATGCCGCGATGAGCGCCCAGCCGGGGACTCCGCCGGCGGCGATGAGCGGCAGTGCGAGCGGGACGAGCGCGGCGAGGATGCCCGTCGTCGAGGCGAAGGCCGAGACCAGACCGCCGACGATGCAGAGGACGAAGGCCGCGATGAGCGGGGAGCCGATCGATTCGGCGCCCTGACCGAGCAGGTCGACGGCGCCCATGTTCTGCAGCACTCCGACGAAGGTGATGATCCCGCCGACCAGCAGCACGGTCGACCAGTCGATCTTCGGCAGCGCGGCCTTGCCGGTCTTGGGATCGACGAGTGCGAGGATCGCAGCGAAGAGGAAGCAGAGCAGTCCGATGTCGGGGTCGTTGCCGAGAGCGGCGAGGACGACGACGGTGGCGATGAGGCCGACCATGAGGATGACGGTGAGGATCTGCACGAACGAGAACGGACGCGATTCCTCTGCGGGTTCCGAGTGGGAGGAGTCGAAGAGAGCTTCGTCCTCCTCGTCTTCGCCGAAGGCCACGGTCGTCGCCGAGGCGGAGCCGCGGGAGATCCGCTCACCGGCCGCGGACTGAGCCGACTCGGTTCCCGCGGCACCCGTGCCGAGTCCACCCGCGGCGCTCGCCGCGGATTTGCGGCCGAAGAGGTTGCGCCCGTACATGAAGTAGGCGAAGACGAGCATGAGCAGGTAGGTCACGACGGCGATGGCGAAGAGCAGGAACGGCGAGAGCTCGATTCCGGCGTTGTGGGCGGTGCTGTAGGTGACGATGCCGTAGAGGCTGGTCGGCGCGAAGCCGCCCGCGCCGATCGCGAAGCAGATCGCTAGTCCCATGAGCGCATAGTCGACCCCGTACTTGCGGGCCACCTGCATGCCCACGGGCATCATCACGAGTCCGGCCAGCGGTGCGCCCATGGCGGCGATGCAGCCGGTGATGACGAAGAACACGGCGGGCAGGAGCACGGCCGAGGAGCCGACCTTCTCGAGAGCCCAGTCGATGATCCGGTCGACGGTGCCGTTCTCCTGGGCGATGGCGAAGAAGTAGGTCACTCCGGCCAGCAGGATCATGATGTCGAGGGGGAACTCGGCGATGATGTCATCGACGACCATGTCGGTGAGCAGCAGTCCGGTTCCGGCGGCGCCGACGAGCATGAGCACGCCGATCTGCACCCCGCGGATCGCGCCGATGGCGAAGAGTGCGACGAAGATGAGCAGGGCGATTATCTGTAAGAGCATGACTCCCCGATGAGACTGAAGTGAAGCTGGGCGAATCCGGTTGATTCGCTGTGTGACACTACCAGCTGCCCCCGCTCGGTCACATGCGGACGCGTCCGAGCGCTCGGAATTTCCCGTTGAACGGCACTGCGCTGGCCTCCGCCGAAGTGGGTTGTCGGCCCCGTGTGTCGCAGCGGGGAGTCGGCCCCGCCCCGCCGAGGTGGTCGGGCGCTCAGCCCATCACGTTCCCGCTCGTTCCGGCCGGGGTCCGCAGGCGCGAGAAGGTGCCGAGGTCGAGTTCGCCTCCCGTGCGGGGCAGCGGAACACGCACTGGGGCCGCATCGTGATCATGGCCGTGCTCGACGGCCTCGATGAGCTCGGCCATGAGCTCACCGACCATCGGCGCGTTCTTGAACTGATTGCCGCTCGTGCCCACGGCCTGATAGAAGCCCGCAGCATTCGAACGGTCGTAGATCGGCGTCCAGTCCGCAGCGACATCGTAGACTCCGACGACCCCGCGGGGCCGGTTCGGGATGGCGATGTCGCCGAAGCGCTTCGCGGCTCGCATCGCCTGAGTCTCGAATCTCTCGGCCCCCACGGAGTCGCCTGCCGCATCGGGATCCTCGATCCATTCCAGCTCATCGCATTCCGGCTCGGTGCCGCCGATGAGCAGCTGCCCGCCCACCTCGGCGCGCAGATAGGTGCCGATGCCCGCGTCGAGCAGGGCCGGAATCGGACTGCCGTCGCCGCGGCTGACCGTCGACTCCGCCGGCAGGGTGTGGACCTCCTGGCGCAGAGGCCGCAGCGAGACCCCGTGGTCGGCCCCGACCCCGGCGAGTTCGTTCAGCCGCGAGGACCAGGGGCCGGCAGCATTGACGACCACCTCGGATTCGAGGACGCGGCCGTCGGCGAGCTCGAGAGTCCACAATGCGCCCGAGCCGGCCCCTGCGCTCTGGCTCAGGCCCACCACCTCGGCGCCGTAGAGGAATTCGGCCCCGTGGCGCTTCGCTGCGCGCACGAAGTTCTCGGTGGCCAGCACCGGATCGGGAATGTACCCGCCGTCGGGAGTGAACAGCGCGCTCGCGGTCTCGGCGGTCTCGGCCAGGAACGCCGGATCATCGGGGCGCACGGGCGGATAGTGATTCGCGGAATCGACCCCCGGCAGTTCCCGTTCGAGATCGGCTGCGGTCCATTCCATGAAGGGGATGCCGAGCTCGGCGAAATCGGTGCGCAGAGACTCGGGCAGCAGGCCCGGGATGTCGATGGCGGCCATTCCGGTGCGGACGAACTCGGCGACGGGCTCGGTCTCGGGGGCGCCGAGGTGCTCGCGCAGGTTCTCCCACAGGTGCTTCGACTCCCAGGCGAGGGCGATCGAATCGCGCAGGGAATAGGTGAAGCGGATGATGGCGCTGGTCGCGGCCGTCGACCCCTGCGCAGGCCCGGACTTCTTGTCCACGACGACGACCGTGTGCCCGCGTGTGGCCAACGAGTAGGCGATCGAGGCGCCCATCACGCCGCTGCCGATGACGATTGCTGACTGACCCATGGCCTCATCTTCCCATGCGCCGGACGACCTTCAGGTCAGCAGCAGCGCCCCGCCCAGACCGAGGGCGGCGACGATGAGCGTGACGACGGCAGCCAGGCCGAGGGGACCGGCGCCGAGGCTCTTGAGCGCTCGCCACTGCACGCCGCGGCCGAGGGCGAACATCGCCATCGCCAGGCATGCGGTCTGCACCCAGCCGAGTCCCTTGACGGCGGGCTCGGGCAGCAGGCCGAAGGTCCGCAGTGCGGCCATGACGAGGAAGCCGAGGACGAAGAGGGGAACGAGCGGCGGACGCTTCCCCGGCGCCGAGGCGGGAGCTGGGTTCCCGGGTCCCACCTCGCCGCGGGCCGTCGAATCGGTTCCGGCCCCCGCCTCGGCGCCGGGCTTCGCATCTGGCCGGACCCCCGCCTCGGCGCGGGTCTTCGCTTCGGTCCGGCGCATCGCCATGCTCAGCACCGCGACGGTCGGGGCGAGCATGATCACCCGGGAGAGCTTGACGAGCACGGCGACCTGCAGCGCGGCAGGGCCGATGATCCCGCCGATCGCGACGACCTGCGCGACCTCGTGGGTCGCAGCACCTCCCCACATACCGGCGGTCTCCGGGGCCAGACCGAAGGCGGTGCTCAGCGTCGGCACGATCGCGATCATCAGCGTGCCGAAGAGGACGACGAGACCGATGGCCGCCGCCACGTCCTCCTTCTTCGCCCGCAGGGTCGACTCGACCCCGGCGACGGCGGCCGCCCCGCAGATGCCGAACCCGCAGCCGATGAGCAGCGCGAGATCCCGGTCGACTCCGAAGGGACGCGCGAGCCAGAACGCCGCGACGATACCCACGGCGACGACGAGAGCGGCGAGAACGAGGACGAGCCACCCGAGGTCGAGGATGTCGCCGAGGACGACCTGCGCTCCGAGCGCGATGATGCCCAGGCGCAGCAGGGGCTTCGCGGCGAAGTCGAGGCCCGGGCGCACGGTCTCCGGCAGTTGGGGCAGGACATTGCCGACGAGGATGCCCAGGACGATCGCGATGAGCAGAGGGGAGAGGACCGGGGAGGTCAGAGACAGAGGCCAGGCGATCGCGGCGGCCAGGGCGGCGACGCCGAGGCCGGGGAGCAGGCGGAGAACGCGATTCATATGGCCAGTGTGCCAAGGCCCGAGGCGGCCCGGTAGACGGCAATTTTCGGGCGATCCATATGGATCTGATATGGCAGGATGGGGTGATGCAGGATCTCAGGAATATGCAGAGCTGGCCGGAGCTTTCGGCGCTGGCGCTCCTCGTCTCGCTCAATGCGGGTGCCCGCTCGATCGGGCAGGCCGCCGCCCAGCTCGGGCTCGCTCAGCCGAACGCCTCCCGCAGCCTGCGCGGTCTCGAGCGCGATCTCAAGGTGCCGCTGCTGCGTCGCTCGCCGCGGGGAACGGAACTGACCGTCGAAGGCCGGGCCGTCGCTGAATGGGCCGCGAACGTCATCGACGCCTATGCCGACCTCAACGCCGGTACGCGGGCGATCCAGGAGGCGCGGGCCGGAACCGTGCGCGTGAGCGCCTCCCTGACCGTCGCCGAGTACCTGCTGCCGCGGGCCCTGACGTCCTTCCGGTCCACCCACCCTGACATCGACGTCGGCCTCGCGGTGGAGAACTCGGCGGCCGTCATCGCGGCCGTGCGTGAGCAGCGCTGCGAGCTCGGTCTCATCGAGTCGATCTCCCTGCCGGAGCAGATGCCCGCCGAGGTGGTCGGGCGGGACCGTCTGACGATCGCCGCAGCCCCGAGCTTCTCCGGAGCCTGGACCTCGCCGATCACCGCCGAGGCGCTGGCGCAGGTTCCTCTGCTGGTCAGAGAGGTGGGTTCGGGGACCCGGGAGGTCATCGATGTGGCGCTGGGAGAATTCGGCGGTGCCCGTGTGGAAGGGGAGTACGGTTCGAATTCGGCGCTGAAGATCGCGGCCGCCGCCGAGGTGGCCCCGATCGTGCTCTCGGAACTGGCTCTGCGCGACGAGTTCCGTGCCAGACGGCTGATTCCCCTGCCGGTGGCGCCCGAGGTCGACCTCGAGCGGGAGCTGCACGCGGTGTGGTCGCCGGGGCGCAGGCTCTCACCGGGTGCGAGGTCCCTGCTCGACCACCTCGTCGGAGCCTGGACGTAGCGACCGGGCCCGGTGACGAAGCCTGGCCCGGGCCGGCGTTCGATCCTGAGACCGGGGTGCGAGGTGCGGGCCCGCGTCATATATTGAGGCCATGACTTCGCGCGAAACCTCCTCCTCGGCCGATCGAACCTATGCCCCCGAGACGGTGCTCGTCGATGCGGCCCGCCCGGAACGGACCGAGGGTGCCTCGGTGAATCCGCCCATCGAGCTGTCCTCGACCTTCGTCGGCACCGGTGACGTCGGGGCCGCCTCCTTCGCTTACGGGCGCTTCGACACTCCCGCCTGGTCGCCCTTCGAGGAGGCTCTGGCCGAGCTCGAGCACGCGCGGCTGCCCGGTCTGGTCTACGGTTCGGGTCTGGCCGCGATCGCTTCGACGCTCAGCCTGATCCCGCGCGGCGGCACCCTGATCATGCCCCGCCACAGCTACCAGGGCTCGATGGAGTCCGCCGCCGAGATCGCCGAGCGGGCCGGCTTCGAGCTCGTCACCGTCGATATCGCCGACACCGAGGCGGTCATCACCGCCCTCGATGCCGTCCGTGACTCGGGTGTCGGGTCCTCGCCCGCAGCCGCAACCTCGCCCGCAGCCGCCTCGGCGATGCTGTGGATCGAATCGCCGACGAACCCGATGCTCGAGGTCGCGGACATGCCGGCCCTCATCTCCGCGGCCCGGGAGCGCGGCATTCTCGTCGCCGTGGACAACACCTTCGCCACTCCGCTGCTGCAGACCCCGCTCGATCTCGGCGCCGACGTCGTCGTCCACTCGGTCACGAAGTATCTCGCCGGGCACTCCGATGTGGTCCTCGGTGCGGTCCTCACCAGCGACGGTGATCTGCGAGGGAAGCTGCACCACGACCGTTCCCTGCGCGGGGCCATCGCCGGACCCTTCGAAGTTTGGCTTGCCCTGCGCGGACTGCGGACGCTTTCGGTCCGGCTCGAGAGGGCCCAGGCCAATGCCGCCCAGATCGCCGAGCGCCTCAACGCGCATGCGGAAGTCGTCGAGACCCGCTACCCGGGGTTGCCGAGCGATCCTGGACATGCCCGGGCGGGGGCGCAGATGAATGGCTTCGGCGCGATCGTCGTGTTCACCCTCGATTCGGCGGCAAAGGCCACGGCCGTCGCCGAGGCGGTCCGTCTGTGGACTCCCGCCACCTCCCTGGGAGGGGTGGAGTCGCTCATCGAACGTCGCCGTCGGCACGCCTCGGAACCGGAAACGGTGCCGGAAGGCCTGCTGCGGCTGAGTGTCGGCATCGAACACATCGAGGATCTGTGGGCCGACCTCGACGCGGCGATCAGCACCGCCTGCCGGTGAGTCAGGAACGTCCGACGAGCTTGGGTGACGGGTCGCGGGCGGGAAACCGCGTGCCCGGTCTTGTGCTCGACCAGCCGCGGATCGGCGACCTCGACGATGTGTTCGAGATCTTCAGCGATCCGCGGGTCTGGACGCATTTCCCGAGCGGTCGGATGACCTCTCGGGAGGAAGCCGAGTCTTTCCTGCTCCAGCGCATCGCCGACTGGGAGGTCGACGGACTCGGCACCTGGATCGTGCGCGAGGAGAAAGGCGGGCCGATGCTCGGCAGCTGCGGCTGCTCGGTGCGGCGACAGGTTGGGGCCGATGACTCCGTGCAGACTGCCGCTGATGGGCCCGTGCTCGTCGAAGCCTTCTGGAACCTCGGCTACCGCTTCCGTCCCGAGGTGCAGGGTCGCGGCTATGCGAGCCGGGTCGCTTCGCTCGCCATTGCCGAGGCGCAGGCACGCAAGCCCGAACTGCCGGTTGTCGCCTATCTGCTCGAGCACAATATCGCGTCGAAGGCGGTGGCAGAGAAGATCGGACTGGTGCTGCAGCACCGTGCCCCCGACGCCGGCAATCCCGACCCGCAGGCCATCCGCCTGGTCTATGCCGACCGCGAGCTCGACGACGCGCGGCAGCTCGATGCCACGTTGCGCTGAGTCACCGGGTGATGCGCTGAGTCGGGCGGGGAATGCTCCGGGTCGGGCGCTGCCGCGTGTGACGCAGATCAACTTATCGTGCGTTAAGGTGGGGAGGAAAGTTCCGCTCACCCGCGTCAAGCAGAGGAGTCTCAGTGACCTCAAGCATCCTCACCGAGTCACACGACGGGATCATCACCGTCACGATCAACCGCCCCGAGAGCCTCAATGCGCTGACCGCCGAATCGATCACCGGGCTCGGCGATGCCCTCGCGGCGGCCGGATCGGCCAGGGCGCTGATCCTCACCGGCAATGACCGGTCATTCAGCTCGGGTGCCGATCTGCAGGGAAGCGTGCAGGACGGAGGCCTCGGCCTCGACGAAGCCAACCGGGTCATCCGCTCTCTCATCGATCTGCCGATTCCGACCATCGCCGCCGTCTCCGGTCCCGCGGCCGGCATCGGCTGCTCCCTGGCTCTGGCTTGCGACTACACCGTGATGAGCGAGGAGTCCTACCTCATGCTCGCATTCACCAAGATCGGACTCATGCCCGACGGCGGAGCCACGGCTCTCGTTGCCGCCTCGGCGGGTCGTCACCGGGCGCTGAAGATGGCGCTGACCGCGCAGAAGGTGTGGGCGCGGGAAGCCCTCGACTGGGGGCTGGCCAGCGAGGTCGCCCCGGTCGGCACGCAGCTGACCCGAGCCCGGGAACTCGCCGGAGCGTGGGCGCAGGGTGCGACCCTTGCGTTCGCCGCCTCGAAGGAGGCCATCAACCAGGCCACCCTGACCGAACTCGACGGAGCCTTCGACCGGGAGCTCGACGGACAGACCCGCCTGCGCGCCTCGGCGGACTTCGCCGAAGGGGTCGCCGCCTTCATCGAGAAGCGCGGCCCGAAATTCACCGGTCGCTGAGCCGCGAAGTTTCTAATTGGTAACGGTGCCGCACGGAATGTGATCGTCGTCACCGATGCCGATAGTCTGGCACCACCAGCAATTCAGCCCCACAGCAATTCGACCCCACGGACAACTGCCCCCACGAACCGCCGGCGAACACCGGCACCATGACCCAAAGGAGTCTCATGCTCACAGGCATCCCGTCCACCCTCGGTGACAGCTACCAGCTCAACACCACATCGATGATCCGTCACGCGGCCACGGTCTTCGGCGAATCGGAGGTCGTCTACCGTCGCTCCGACGGATCGTGGGGTCGATCGAACTACGCGGATGAGTTCAAGCGCATGGCTCAGCTCGCCCACGGCCTCGACGAGCTCGGAGTCGGCGCCGGCTCCATGGTCGGAGTCATCGACTGGAACTCCCGCCGCCATCTCGAGCTCTACTTCTCCGTCCCCGGCGTGGCCGCGACGATGCTCCAGCTCAACCTCCGTCTGGCACCCGAAGACCTCGCCTACGTGGTCAGCCACTCGAAGTCGGACTGGATCTTCGTCGACGAATCGCTGCTCCACGTCGCCGAGGCGCTCGCCCCGAAGCTCGACGTCAAGGGCTGGGTCGTCATGACCGACAAGCGCCCGGCAGAGATCGAGACCTCGCTGGTGAACGTGGTCTTCTACGAGGACCTCATCGCCGACAAGCCCGAGACCTACGACTGGCCGGTCGTCGATGAGAAGACCGCGGCCTACGCCGGTTACACCACAGGCACCACCGGCCGTCCCAAGGGCGTCTACTACTCGCACCGGTCGATCTATCTGCACACGATGGGCGGACTGGCCGCGCTCAATGCCACCTTCGACGACTGCGTCATGCCGATCACCCCGATGTTCCACGTCCTGTCCTGGGGCTTCCCGCAGAACGCTGTGGCCGCCGGTGCGAAGCTCGTGCTGCCCGGCAAGTTCGCCGCCGAGGAGTTCGGCGCCATCGGTCAGGCCTTCATCGAGGAGGGAGTCACCCTGGCCAACGGTGCGCCGGCGATCTTCACTCCGATGCTGCAGATGATGAAGAACATGCCGACCCCGCCCGACCTCAGCGGTGTGCGGCTGGTCTCCGGATCCTCCGAGCCGCCGCTGTCGATGATGCGCGGGTTCAAGGAGATCACCGGCGCCGAGGTGATCCACGGCTACGGTGCCACCGAGACCACCCCGCTGGCCACGACCAATTGGGCGCTCAAGCCCGGAATGGACCTGTCCGAGGACGAGAGGTGGGACCTCAAGCGCTATCAGGGGCTGCCGATCATCGGCGTCGAGGTCAAGGTCGTCGACCCTACGGGCGAGGAGATGCCGCGCGACGGGAAGTCCGTGGGTGAGATCGTCATGCGCGGTCCCTGGATCACCGAGTCCTACTACCAACAGCCCGACAATGCCGACCGTTTCCTCGACGGCTGGTGGCGCTCGGGCGACGTCGGTGTCATCGACAAGCACGGCTACCTCAAGATCACCGACCGACTCAAGGACGTCATCAAGTCCGGCGGTGAGTGGATCTCGTCGATCGACATGGAGAACGCGATGCTCGACAATCCCGACGTCAAGGAGGCCGCGGTCATCGGCGTCCCCGACGAGAAGTGGGATGAGCGTCCCGTCGCCTATGTCGTGGCCAACGACGGCGCCGAGGTGACCCGGCAGACGATCATCGACACGCTCGGTGAGCGTTTCGCCAAGTGGCAGATGCCCGACGAGGTCAATGTCGTCGCCGAGCTGCCGCGCACCTCGGTGGGCAAGCTCGACAAGAAGCTGCTGCGCAAGGAGTGGGAAGCGAAGTGAGCTGAGCGCGGTCTGATCTCCTCTCGGCGGTCGGACCGTGCCGTTCAGCGGCTCCCCGGACCGCGGTCAGTGATTCCACGGACCGGGCCGCTCAGCGGTCGGTCCCCGTCTTTCAGCGGTTTGCCGGGGAATCCGCAGTACCGAACCATTCTCTTTGGTAATTGAAACTTCTACGATGGTGAGATGACGAACTCGCCGAAAGCTCGCCGCCCATTCCTCGCCCGCCCTCTGACCTGGATACTCGCCGTCGTCATCGTCGTCGTGCTGGTGGTCGGCGTTCTCGTGGGCACGAGGATGTACGCCGCCTCGGAGAACTCTGCTGCCCCCGAAGCGTTCTCCGATCAGATCGACAGCGCTGGTGCCGACGGATCTGACGGTGCCGGGGGAGCGGTCGCCGGCGAAT
Organism: Brevibacterium sp. GP-SGM9; assembly: GCF_047300845.1. Lineage (NCBI taxonomy): Bacteria > Bacillati > Actinomycetota > Actinomycetes > Micrococcales > Brevibacteriaceae > Brevibacterium > Brevibacterium sp. GP-SGM9. The sequence goes on from NZ_CP178563.1 coordinate 3,310,644, forward strand.
GGACGATCGGCGAGGGTTCGGAAGCCGGCTACCGCGTCGACGAGGTCCTCAACGGTGACGACGTCACCGTCGTCGGGCGGACCGAGGGCGTCACGGGATCGGTGACCATCGACGGCACGGAGCTGAGCGCCGGTGCCGTCACGGTCGATCTGAGCACCGTGGCCACCGACAACGATCGGAGGGACGGCTACTTCTCGTCGCAGGCCATCGACACGAGTGAACACCCCGACGCGACCTTCACGCTCAAGGAGCCGGTCGATCTCTCCGCGCTCGCCGACTCCGGTACCGCCGAGGTGCAGCTGCCAGGAACCCTCGAGATCAACGGAAGCAGCAACGATGTCACCGCGAATGTGAAAGCGACGCGGACGGACGACCGGCTGGGAGTCACCGGATCGATCGATGTCACCTGGTCCGACTACGGCGTCGAGGCGCCCGACCTCGGTTTCGTCTCGGTCGAGGACGCCGGGCAGGTCGAATTCTCACTGGTACTCACCGCCGACTGAGCGCTGAAATATGGCACTGACCGCCAGCTGACGCCGACCGACGCCGACCGCCGCCTGACGGGCCCCGCAGGCCGGCTCCCTTCGCCGCCTCAGGGATGGTGGAGCAGGTAGGTCCCGCCCTTGAGGCAGGTGTCGACGACCCAGCCGTCGGCAACCAGCCCGCCCAATGCCGCGCGCAGGGCCAGACGCCACCGGGTGGCCAGACCGGCATCATGGCCGCGCAGCGTCTCAATGTCGGAGGGGAAGTCGAGGGAGACGAGCGTGGCTTCCTTCGGCACCTCGCTGACCAGGGGCTCCCCATCCTCATCGGCGCGCAGGCAGGCGAAGGCCGCACCCGGGTCGACGCTGGGCACCCGGGCCGGGCGGTCGAGCGGCCAGGACACCATCATCCGATCGCTGGCCTGACCGGAGTTGACGCCGTCGCGCATCTGTCCGTAGAAGTCCTCGAGGTATTCGACCATCCCGACACCGAGGCGCTGGAAGTTGAAATAGGCATTGCGCGCGACCAGCGGATCGAAAGTCCAGGTCATCTCCGTGATCCCGAGGTTGAGGCACCACAGCCTCTGATGCAGCTTCATCGCCGACCCGGCTCCGCGCCCGATGGCCTCGTGCCTGACCCCGGCGATGTGCGAATGCATGACCGTGCCCAGAGGCTGACCGAAGAAGCCGATCGTCACGCCGATCATCTCATCGGGTTCGCCGACCCGGTAGGCCGCCGAGACATAGTTGCCCGCATGGGTGAAGGCCACGATCAGCCCGGGTTCGAACACGGTCGAGCCGGTCTCATCCACACTCCACACCTCATCGAGGAGCAGCGAGGCCTCGGCAGCCTCGGCGGCGGTGCGGATCTCCCGGACCTCGATCCCTGCGGTCTCGGCCGCGGCCGCGTACTCGTCCTCGGCCAGGGCGATGATCTCCGAGTCGACTGTTCTCAAACCTTCTCGCGCGCTCATGTAGGACATTGTGCCACCGAAGCGCGGAACCGATGGTTGAGACCCGGCATCATTTTCCGCTGTGCCTGACCGAGCTGACCTGCACGGGGAGGCCGCGACAGGACTAACCTGGACGCATGAGCTCATCAGTCGCAGTCATCGGCGCCGGGACCATCGGCCGCTCCTTCGCCTTCCTCTTCGCCCGCTCCGGGCATTCGGTGCGCGTCTTCGATCCCCGGGATGACCTCGCCGAGGTGGTCACCGCCCTCCAAGCCGAGGTCAGCGCCGATGCCGCCGCCCAGGACATGGTCGCCGCGGAGATCGGATCGATCGAGATCGCCGAGACCGTTGAAGCGGCCGTCGCCGAGGCAGTCTTTGTGCAGGAATCCGGTCCCGAGGATCCCGAATCCAAACCCGCGCTGTTCGCCCGGATCGCCGCGGCCGCACCCGCCGAAGCGGTGCTCGCCACCTCCTCGTCGACGATTCCCGCCTCCCTCATCGCAGAACGGCTGCCCGCCGCGGCGGCCGCCCGGGTCCTCGTCGGTCATCCCTTCAACCCGCCGCACCTCATGCCGCTCGTCGAGGTCGTCCCTTCACCGACGACGAGCAGCGAGGCCGTGGATAGGGCGCTCGAGTTCTACCGCTCCTGCGGCCGTGAACCCGTGGTGCTGCGCCGGGAGGTGCGCGGCTTCGTCGGCAATCGGCTGCAGAACGCACTGATGAAGGAAGCGATCTCCTTGGTCCAGAACGGAGTCGTCACCGCCGCGGATCTCGATGCGGTGATGAAGAATTCGCTGGGCCTGCGGTGGTCAGCCATCGGCCAGTTCGAAGGGATGCACCTCGGCGGGGGAGAGGCGGGGATCCGCGGATTCATGGACCATATCGGCCCCTCGTTCGCGGCGATCGAGGATCTGCCGGTCGACGTCGACCCATCAGCCATGGGCGAGGTCTTCGCCCAGGTTGAGCAGGCCTACGGTCCGCATCCGACCCCCGCGGCGGCCGCGGAGCGCGACCGGGTCCAGCGTGCCGTGCTCGAGGCGCGCAGACAGTCCGACGCACGCAGTCAGGGAAGTGCCGGCTAGTCAGGCGCGCGCCGGCTAGGGAGGCCAGGAACCACCGGTTAGGGAGGCCGGGGGCCACCGGCTAAGGAGGCCGTGCGCCTACACGGCCGCCTGGTAGAAGTACGTGGTGCGCTCGGCGATGAGCCCCTCGGTGTCGAAGAGGAAGAAGTCCGCGAAGCCCACCGAGGTCTCCGTTCCGTCCTTGAGTCGACCGGTGAACACGCCGCGGCTCGATGCTCGGTCGCCCTCGACGAGGACTTCGTTCAGCGCATGCGCACCGGTCTCGATGACGCGCTCGCCGTGGTAGAAGTCGGTGATCTGGAGGCCGACCATCGTCGGGTATCCCGGACGGTCGTAGCTGGCGTCGGCGGCGAACAGCGCCGAGGTGGCATCCGCATCCCCGGCATCGACGGTGGTGTAGTAGCGCTTCACGAGTTCAGTCACTGTGGCCATGGTCACACGGTAGCAGTGGTTCCTGCCCTCGTCATCGCGCGAGCACCTCGGTGATGGTGCCCTGGTGCAGGCGGATCACCTGATCCGCAACCGCGGCCTGGGCTTCGTCATGGGTGGCCAGCACGATCGTCGTCCCCGCCGAACGCGCACCGTCGATCGCCCGGCCGATGAGGCGCACGGCCTCGGCATCGACCCCGGCCAGGGGTTCGTCGAGGAGAAGCAGCGGTGCCCGCTGCGCCAGACCCTGGGCGACCAGGGTGCGCTGGCGCTGTCCGCCCGAGAGGTCGCCGAGGCGGCGCTCGGTGAGATCGGCGATGTGCAGCTGGGTGAGGCAGCCATCAACGATCTGTCGATCCGCAGCATCGAGTCGGCCGAAGAGGCCCGTCTTCGCCCAGCGCCCCATGGTGACGGTCTCTCCGACGGTGATCGGCAGCTGATCGGGAGCGCTGCTGTGCTGCGGGACGAACGCGACGTCCTCTGGCGCCCCGGTGATCGTGCCTGCGCTGAGGGTGTGCAGGCCGGCCAGGGCCATGAGCACCGTGGACTTGCCGGATCCGTTGTGACCGACGAGCGCGGTGACTTCTCCTGCCGGGATGATCAGGTCGATGCCCTTGACGGCGAGGTGTCTGCCGTAATGGCAGTCGAGGCCGGTGACCGTGATCGATTCCGGCGGGCTGGGCGAAGGTGGGGGTGAGTGTCGATTGTCCATAAAGTAATGATAATGACTATCATCAACTAAATGGAATTCCTCATCGCCCCTTTCGAGGTCTCATTCGTCCTCCGTGCTCTCATTGCCGGAATGCTCGCGGCCGTCCTCTGCGGCTGCATCGGCACCTGGGTGGTGCTGCGCGGTCTCGCCTTCTTCGGGGATGCGATGTCCCATGGCATGCTGCCCGGGGTTGCGGTCGCCGCCCTGCTCGGCGGTCATCTGATGGTCGGCGCCGCACTCAGCGCCCTGCTCATGGCTGCCGGGATCACCTGGGTCGCCCGCGAGTCGAAGCTGTCCCAGGACGTGAGCATTGGTCTGCTCTTCGTCGGCATGCTCGCCTCGGGCGTCGTCATCGTCTCTCACTCGCAGTCCTTCGCCGTCGACCTCACCGGCTTCCTGTTCGGGGATATCCTCGGCGTCCGCTGGGTCGACCTGGTGATCCTCGCGGCGGCGACCGGCCTCGGCGTGCTCGCCTGCGTCCTGCTGCGTCGGCCCTTCCTGGCGCTCGCCTTCGATGAGCGCAAGGCCGCCACTCTGGGGATGCGGCCCGGCTGGGCGCATATCGCGATGCTCGTCCTCACGGCGCTGGCTGTGGTCGCCTCGTTCCAGGTCGTCGGCACCCTGCTCGTGTTCGGGTTGCTCATCGGCCCGCCTGCCACGGCCTTCCTGCTGTTCGCCCGCGTCGGGACGATGATGATCGCCGCCGCCGTCCTCGGCGGGTTCGCGACTTATGCGGGCCTGCTGGTCAGCTGGTATGCGGAGACTTCGGCCGGGGCGACGATCGCGCTCATTGCGGTCGCCGTCTTCTTTCTCGCCCTGGTCGCCAAGCGACTCGGCAATGCGCTAGTATCGTCACGGTAATGAGAATGAATATCACTAGAAAGTCTTCATGAAGAACTCCACAAACCACAACGCCGTGAGAACCAGAGCTGTCGCCGCCGTCGCAGCGCTCGGTGCCGCCGCCCTGCTTGCCGGCTGCCAGTCCGCGAGCTCAGAGTCTGCAAGCCCAGAGGCCGCAGAGGCCACGTCCTCGGCCCCGCACGGCTATGTCGAAGGAGCCGAGGAGGCCAGCGAACCGCAGCTGCGCCTGTCCGTCTCCGACTCGGAGACCGGCGCGGTGACGATCCTCGACCTGCTCAGCGAGGAGACCGTGCTCGAAGTCCCGGCCTCCGCTGAGACCACTCTGGCCGGAGCCGATGCCCGCTACCTCTACCTCGGCGACGCCGAAGCCGGCACCGTGACCCCCGTGGACACGGGAGTCTGGACCGTCGACCACGGCGACCACAAGCACTTCTATCGGGCAGAACCCACGACACTCGAGACCATCAGCGGCACCGACCCTGGCCACATCGTCTCCGCAGGCACCGAGCTCGCCGTCTTCTTCGACGGGGACGGCCGGGCGAAGCTCATCGACCGCAGCGGACTCGGCGATGGCACGGTCAATCAGCTCGGCACCATCCGGCCCGGGGCCCACCATGGTGTGGCCGTGCCGTTCGAGGACCACCTGATCTCGACGCTGCCCGGCGAATCGGCCGAGGACCTGCCCTCGACCCTCGCCGCCTTTGACGAGCACGGCACGTCCGCCCCCATCGACGAGACCTGCGAGGAGATCCACGGCACCGGGGTGACCCGCGAAGGCCCGGCCTTCGCCTGCGCCGAGGGACTGATCACGGTCGATGAGGACTTCGACGCCGAACTCGTGGACTACCCGAAAGAGGCCGCGGACTCCCGTGCCTGGTCCCTCGAGGTCGGCCGAGATCTCCTCGCCGCTCCCTTCGACGAGCAGGGCATCGGTCTCTTCGATGCGAAGTCCGGAAAGTGGGACCACATCGACACCGACGCCGAGGTGATCGCCGCCGCGGTCGCCGGAGACGAATCCTCAGTGGTCGCCCTCGACGCCGAGGGCACCGCCTATGCGATCGACCCGGACACCGGTGAGGTCGAGACGAAGGACAACCTCGTCGAGGTTCCGAACACCGAGAACCAAGGCCACGGAACCGGTCCCGACGTCGTCGTCGACCGGGAGCGCACCTACGTCAGCGACCCGAGCACCGGCACGGTCCTCGAACTCGATCAGGCCGATGGGCTGCGACAGGCGCGCAGTTTCGACGTCGGCGGAACCCCGGCCGCGCTCGCGGTCACCGGCCGATGACCGTCGGCACCGGGCGACACCGGCGGAAGCGGTCCGCGCCCATCATCGCCGCCGTGCTCACCCTCGGAACGGCCGCGACGGTCACCGCCTGCTCCCCGGGGGAGGAGACTGCGCGCATCGTCGTGACGACCAACATCCTCGGCGATGTGGTACGCAATGTCGTCGGCGAATCCGCCGAGGTGAGGGTGCTGATGAAGCCCAACGCCGACCCGCACTCCTTCGGGATCTCCGCGCAGGAAGCTGGGGCGATGGAGTCCGCGGATCTCATCGTCGCCAACGGACTCGGGCTCGAGGAGGGGCTGCGCGCGAACCTCGACAACGCCCGCAGCGAAGGGGTCGCCGTCCTCGAGGTCGGTGAGCACATCGACCCGCTCGAGTACACGGGCGGGGAGAGCTCGGGTCAGGCCGATCCGCACTTCTGGACGGATCCGGCGCGGATGGTCGCGGCCGTCGACGTCATCGAGGACACCCTCGCCGATCAGGTCGAGACCGGGGTCGCCGAGGCGGTCGCAGGCTCGGCCGAGACCTACCGTGACCGGCTCGAGGACCTCGATTCCGAGATCGCGGACATCGCGGAGGCGATCCCGGCCGAGAGGCGGAAGCTCGTGACCAACCATCACGTGTTCGGCTACTTCGCCGAGCGCTTCGACTTCGAGGTCATCGGGGCGGTGCTCCCGAGCGGGACCACGCTCGCCTCGCCCTCGGCCGCCGACCTCGAGGAGCTCGCCCGCACGGTCGAGGAGGCCGGTGTGCCGACGATCTTCGCCGATTCCTCCCAACCGCAGAAACTCGCCGAGGCGCTCTCCGGTGAGGTCGACACCGAGGTCGAGGTGGTGCCCCTGTTCTCGGAATCGCTGACCGAGGCCGAGGGAGATGCCGCCACCTACATCGACATGCAGAGATCCAACGCCGAGGCCATCGCCGCGGGACTGAACCCGGCGAACTGACGCCACGACAACCACCACACGAGAACCACCACAGAGAAGAAGAGAGAAGAGATGAGAACACAGCGCACAATCATCGGCTCAGCATCCGCGGCCCTCGCCGCGGCGCTGGTGCTGGCCGGCTGCTCGACGAGCAGTGACGAGGCCGACCTTGAGAATGCCGGACACGGGGAGTCCGGGGAGACTGCGGCCGAGGATGCCGAGGAGCTCGACGCACCAGCCCCGCGCCTGGTCACGACCTATGACGGAGGGATCATGACGCTCGATGCGCAGACCCTCGAGGTCATCGACGACACGAAGCTCGAGGGCTTCAACCGGGTCAATCCCGTCGGCGACTCCCGCCATGTCATGGTCTCCGTGGCCGAAGGTTTCCGACTCTTCGATGCCGGGACCTGGAGCGAGCAGCACGGCGATCACGCGCACAGCTACGCCTCCGCTCCCGCCCTGACCGACACGGTCTTCGAGACCGACACCCCGGGCCACGTCGTGCGCCACGGCGGATCGACGGTGCTCTTCGGCGACGGCGACGGGAAGATCCAGACCTTCGACACCGAATCCTTCGCCGGGGGCGCACCGGACCCGCAGGTCAGCCAGGCCGAGGAACCGCACCACGGAGTCGCGGTGAAACTCGAGGACGGGTCGATCCTCCACACCATCGGCACCGAGGAGGAGCGCTCCGGGGCGAAGGTCGTCGACGCCGAGGGCAAGGAGATCGCTCGCAGCGAGGACTGCCCCGGCGTCCACGGTGAGGCCGCCGCCGAGGGCGAGGCCATCGCGCTCGGCTGCGAGGACGGGATCCTCCTCTACACAGACGGGAAGTTCAGCAAGGTCGACGCCGAGGACGACTACGGTCGCATCGGCAACCAGGCCGGCAGCGATGAGTCCCCGGTCGTCCTCGGCGACTACAAGGTCGACGAGGACGCCGAACTCGAACGACCGAGCCGCATCAGCCTCACCGATACCGCGGCGGGCACGATGCAGCTCGTCGACCTCGGTTCCTCCTACAGCTTCCGCTCACTGGGCCGCGGACCCGATGGTGAGGCCCTCGTCCTCGGCACCGACGGCACACTCAAGGTCATCGACCCGGATTCCGGCGACATCGACGAGGAGTACCCGGTCATTGACGAATGGGAGGAGCCCGTCGATTGGCAGCAGGCCCGCCCGACCCTGTTCGTTCAGGGTGAGAAGGCCTACGTCAGCGACCCGGATAAGTCCGAGCTCCACATCGTCGATCTCGGCACCGGGAGGGTGGAGAAGACCGCGGAACTCCCGCACCCCACCGATGAGGTCACCGGCGTCACCGGCTGAGCCCCACCTCGGCGACCTGGGGAAGTGCTCAATATCGGCGTCGACGGATTGCCGCCGAGGTGGATGGGTCATAGCGTAAGAGTGAACCGGGTGTTCGGCCCGGGCTCGACAACCCCGACAGAGAGGTTCGACATGTCAACCATGTATCGCGTGACCAACCCGGCGACCGGAGAGGTGGCCGAGGAGTTTCCGACCGCCACGGATTCGGAGATCCTCGCCGCCCTCGACCGCTCGGCCACGACCTTCACGGATTGGAGTCGGACGACGGTGGCCGAGCGTGCCGCCATCCTCACGAAGGTCTCCGAGATCTACGCCGAACGCGCCGAGGAGCTCGCCTCGGTGATTCAGCTCGAGATGGGCAAGTCCGTTCCCGAGGGCAAGGGCGAGGTCGGCCTGAGCTCGGCGATCTACAAGTACTTCGCCGACAACGCCGAGGCGTTCATGGCCGATGAGCCCCTGCGCGGACCCGAGAACGCGACCGCGATGATCCGTCGCAAGCCGGTCGGTTCGCTGCTGGGCATCATGCCCTGGAACTTCCCGTATTACCAGGTGGCCAGGTTCGCCGCGCCCAACCTCGCACTCGGCAACACGATCCTGCTCAAGCATGCTCCGCAGTGCCCGCGCTCGGCCCAGATCATGGAGGAGATCTTCATCGAGGCCGGGCTGCCCGAGGGTGCGTACATCAACATCTACGCGAGCAACGAGCAGGTCGCCGACCTCATCCTGCCCGACCCCCGCAACCACGGTGTGTCCCTGACCGGGTCCGAGCGGGCCGGTGCGGCCGTGGCCGCGGAGGCGGGCAAGAACCTCAAGAAGGTCGTCCTCGAGCTCGGCGGATCCGATCCCTACATCCTGCTGGACTCGGCGGACGTCAAGGAGTCCGCGAAGACCTTCTTCAATACCCGCATGGGCAACACCGGCCAGGCCTGCAACTCGCCGAAGCGGATGATCGTCATGGACGACCTCTACGAGGACTTCGTCTCCTCCATCACCGAGGCGGCCAAGACGATCACCCCGGAGACTCCGGGTCAGGAGGGCTCCCGCCTGTCCCCGCTGTCCTCAGTGGCGGCGGCCGACCGGTTCGTCGAGCAGGTCCAGGACACCGTCAGCGGCGGTGCCACCCTGCTCGCCGGCGGTAAGAAGTACGACGGCGGCGGCGCCTTTGTCGAACCCGTGGTGCTCACGGATGTGAAGAAGGGCATGCGCGGCTACTACGAGGAGCTGTTCGGCCCTGCCGTCATCGTCTACCGGGTCGGCAGCGAGGAGGAGGCCGTGGAACTGGCCAACGACACTCCGTTCGGTCTCGGTGCCGCAGTGTTCTCCGATGACATCGAGCGCGCCGAGCGCGTGGGCTCCCAGATCGACTCGGGCATGGTCTTCCTCAATTCCCCCGAGGGCTCACGCGAGTTCCTGCCCTTCGGCGGAGTCAAGCGCTCCGGCGTCGGCCGGGAGCTCGGACCGCTGGCCATGGACGAGTTCGTCAACAAGCAGCTCGTTTACAGGTCAGAAGCCTGATCGTCATCGCCCTCTGACCGGGCAGTTCGCCGGCGTCGACCGCACCATGCGGTCGGCGCCGGCGATTGTATGCTGGGAACACACAGGTTTTTCTCAGCAGGAGGTCCTCATGTCGGCACCGAAGCCGTCGACCCACGTCAACGCTGCAGCCTCGAAGGGGTTCATGCGTCCCATCAACCGCTTCCTCGAGCAGTGGATACCGTCGGCGCTGACGTTCGCCATCGTGCTCACCCTCATCGTCGCCGTCCTCGCCTTCATCCTCACCGGGGCCGGCCCCGCCGAGATGGTCACCGGCTGGGGCGAGGGACTGGCGGGACTCCTCGAGTTCATGACGCAGATGTGCCTCATCCTCCTCCTCGGCCACATCCTCGCCAACACCGGTCCGGTGCAGAAGCTGCTCTCCCGACTGGCTCGGGTGCCCGGCAGCCCGGCCTTCGCCTATGTCTTCGTCTTCCTCGTCGCCGCGATCGCCAGCCTCATCACCTGGGGTCTGGGTCTGGTCGTCGGGGCGCTGCTGGCTCGAGAGATCGCCGTTCAGGCCCGCAGCCGCGGACTCAAGGTCCATTTCCCGCTGCTCGTCGCCTCCGGCTACTCGGGCTTCGTCGTCTGGCATATGGGCTATTCGGGATCGGGGCCGCTCACCGCGGCCACCCCTGATTCCTTCCTCGCCGAATCCCTCGGCGGTCAGGTCGTGCCCGTGAGCGATACGATCTTCTCCGCCTGGAACATGCTCGCCGTCCTCGGCGTCATCATCGTCTGCGGACTGCTCATCTTCCTCATCGCCCCGAAGCAGGACGCCCCGGTCTACGAGCTGCCCCAATCGGTCGACTCCGAATCCCGGAGCACCGTCGACGAGGAGGTCGTCACCCCTGCCGACCGCATCGACGCCTCCCGGATCCTCACTCTCATCGTCGGGCTCGCTCTCGTCGTCTACCTCGTCATCCACTTCGCGCAGGGCGGAGGGCTGACCCTCGACATCGTCAACTGGTCGTTCCTCGCCCTGATCTTCCTTCTCGTCCGCAACCCTTTCGAACTCATTCACCTGACGAAGGGGGCCGCCTCGAACGTCGGCGAGATCCTCCTCCAGTTCCCGCTCTACGCCGGGATCCTCGGGATCATGTCCGCGACGGGTCTCATCCAGGTCTTCTCCGATGCCCTCGTGTCGATCGCGAATCCGACCACCTTCGGGGTGCTCGCGCTCATCTCGGCCGGTCTCGTCAACTTCTTCGTCCCCTCCGGCGGCGGACAGTTCGCGGTGCAGGGGCCGATCATGCTCGATGCCGCGAATCAGCTGGGTGTCGATCCGTCCGTTGCGATCATGGCCGTGTCCTACGGCGACCAGTGGACGAATATGCTCCAGCCCTTCTGGGCGCTGCCGGTGCTCGCGATCGCGGGACTGAAGATGCGCGATATCCTGGGCTACACCTCGGTGACCTTCCTCGGCTCCGGTGTCGTGATGGCGCTCGCCCTGTTCTTCGTGTCCCTGTAGAGCCTCAGGTCCCGGTGTCAGGTCCTGTTGTCAGGTCTCGTTGTCGGGTTCGCTGTCGGGCCCCGTCACGGTGACGATTCGACCCCTAGGAGGTTACCCCTGACTACGGTATGGTAGCCTCCATGGTTGGCCCCATCCCCGCCAGCGGGGACAGCGGGAATGCGAATGTCGACGTGCCGCAGCGGCACGGTTCACCAAGTTCGGTCGCGTGCAGCCACACGACCGGGCGCAGATGCCAGGACGCCACCTCGTCCCACGAAGGAGCGATCAGATGCCAGCCACAGCGGACAGACCCGCAGAGACACCGAAGAAGAAGGACAAGTCCGCGCTGCCTCCGGTGAACAAGCCGGTCTTCATCGCCGCGGCCCTGGGCACATTGGCGATCACCGTCTGGGCACTCATCGCCCCGACCAACGCCGAGGCGGCTCTCGGTGCCGTCGTCGGCTGGACCTCCGATTGGTTCGGTTGGTTCTACGTCCTCCTCGTCGCCGTCGTTCTCGTCTTCGTCATCTATCTCGCCGCTTCGAAGTACGGGACGACCAAGCTCGGTCCCGAGCATTCGAAGCCCGAATTCGGACTGATGGCCTGGGCGTCGATGCTCTTCGCCGCGGGCATCAGCACGGACCTCATGTTCTTCGCCGTCTCGGAGCCGGTGACGCAGTATCTCGCTCCGCCGAGCACCGAACCGGAGACCGTCGATGCCGCTCGCGAGGCCACCGTGTGGACGCTGTTCCATTACGGGCTCAGCGGCTGGGGCCTCTACGCGCTCATGGGCATGGCACTGGCCTACTTCGCCTACCGGATGAATATGCCGCTGGCGATCCGTTCGGCGCTCGCCCCGATCTTCGGCCAGCGGGTCAAGGGCGGCTTGGGCGACACCGTCGACTTCGCCGCCCTGCTCGGCACGGTCTTCGGCGTCGCGACCTCCCTGGGCATCGGTGTGGTCATGGTCAACACCGGTCTCCACACGGTCCTCGGTCTGCCTCTGTCCACCGGTGCACAGGTCGGCATCGTCGTCGTCGGCGTGGCCGTGGCCACGCTGTCCGCGGTCTCGGGCGTGGACAAGGGCATCAAGTTCCTGTCCCTGCTCAACGTGTTCCTCGCCGTCGCCCTGAGCCTGTGGGTGCTCGTGGCCGGCAATACTCAATTCCTCCTCAACGCCTTCGTGCTCAACATCGTCGATGTGGTCCGCCTGTTCCCGGACATGGTCGGACAGACCTTCGCCTTCGAGGACACCGGCACATGGATGACGGACTGGACGCTGTTCTTCTGGGCCTGGTGGATCGCCTTCGCCTCCTTCGTCGGGCTGTTCCTCGCCCGCATCTCCCGGGGCCGGACCATCCGCCAGTTCGTCCTCGGCACGCTGACCATCCCGTTCATCTACATCATCATGTGGATCTCGATCTACGGGAATTCGGCGCTCGACCTCATCCGCAGCGGTGACAAGGAATTCGGCGAACGCACCATGCTCAACCCGGAGGGCGGCTTCTACGAGTTGCTGTCGAACTATCCGGGCTTCATCGTCATCGCCGCTCTTGCCACCGTGACCGCGCTGCTCTTCTACGTCACGACCGCGGACTCCGCGGCCCTCGTCATGGCCAACCTGTCCTCCCATCTGCCGACCCCGCAGGATGACGGCCGACCGGGACTGCGGATCTTCTGGGCCGTGGCCACGGGCGCCCTGACCATTGCGATGCTCATCGTCGGCGGCGTCGGAGCGCTGCAGAATGCCACCGTCATCATGGGTCTGCCCTTCGCGTTCGTCGTCATCCTCGTCATGATCGGGCTCTACAAGGCCCTGCGGGTCGAGGCCCATCGGGCCAACAGTGTCGACCAGAGTCTGCCGGCCTCGCTGGCCCGCAGATCTGGACGCGACCACGAGAAGTGGCAGCAACAGCTGGCACGGGTCCTCGCCTTCCCGAGCGGGAACAGGGCACGAGACTTCGAGTCGACCGTGCTGATCCCGACCCTGACCGAGATCGCCGATGAGATGAAGGGCCGGGGTGTCGATGCCCGTTGCGGGCGGATCAACGTCGAAGGCCATTTCGTCGACGAAGGCGAGGACTGGGACCTTATCCAGCTCGAGGTCGACGGCGAAGGTCAGTTCCCCTTCCGCTACCAGATCTGGCCGCACAAGGTCAGCGTGCCGTCGTTCGGCGGACGGGTGCCGCGGGGAACCGAGGACTACTACCGGATGGAGGTCTACCTCGACGGCGGTGCCGGTCAGGGCTACGACATCATGGGCTACTCGAAGGGTCAGCTCATCGACGACGTGCTCGACAAATACGAACGGCATGTCGAGTTCCTCCAGATGCAGGAGAACATCTCAAACGGCGACGACTGAGTCGCACCGAACCCACCCCGCGCCCGGCGGCGATGACGAAGCCTCTGTCATCGGCCTCCGGGCGCGGTGTCGTGACCGCGGCCTCGGCCCGGGTCAGTGCGGCGCGATACGGTAGCGCTATGGATGAGACACAGGCGCGGACCGACAGCGGCGATTCGGGCGAGACACCCGGTTCCGGCGACACTGGCTGGCCAGCCGGGAGCGCGGGCAACCCGGCCGGAGGCAAGAACGGGCCAGCCGGAGGCGTGGTCATCGGCGAAGACGGCCTCGCCCGCACCCCCTGGGCCTACGGCGATCCGCTGCTGCTGGACTACTACGACACCGAGTGGGGCCTGCCCGTCCGCGATGAGTCGGGACTGTTCGAACGGCTGAGCCTCGAAGGCTTCCAGGCGGGACTGTCGTGGCTGACGATCCTGAAGAAGCGCGAACGCTTCCGTGAGGTCTTCGCAAAATTCGACGCCGAGACGGTCGCCGGCTTCGGTGATACCGAGATCGAGACGCTGCTCAGCGATCCCGGAATCATCCGTCATCGCGGGAAGATCGAGGCCTGCATCGGCAATGCCAGGGCAGTTCTGTCCATGCGTGAGGAGGGCGGGGTCGCCGATTTCATCTGGGGCTTCCGACCCGAGGACACCCCGCGCCCCCGCACGGTCGATGAGATTCCGACCACCGGAGAGGAATCCGTGGCGCTGTCGAAGGCACTGAAAAAGAAAGGCTTCCGATTCGTCGGACCGACGACGATGTATGCGCTGATGGAGGCCATCGGCATGGTCGACACCCATCTCGTCGACTCCCATCGTCGTGGCACCTCGGGAGTGTGGTCGGAGTGAAGGACGCGGGCGAAGGGAAGGAAGTGACCGGAGTGAAGGACATTCGGGTCTCCGCGCTGGTCCTGTTCCACCCGGACCGGGCGGAGCTGCTGATGGTGCGCAAGAGAGGAACGAGCTCCTTCATGCTTCCCGGCGGCAAACCCGAGTACGGGGAGAGCCCCGAGGAGACGATCATCAGGGAGATTGACGAGGAACTGGGGCTGCAGCTGTTCCCGGAGCGGCTCTTGCCTCTGGGCACATTCACGGCCGCGGCCGCTAACGAAGCCGAGCACACGGTCACCGGCGACGTATTCAGCTACGATGGCGTTCCTCCTGAACTCAATGTCGAGGCGGTCGAGCATCTCGCGGAGATCGCCGAGGCGCTCTGGGTGCCGTTCGATCCGCTTCCGTCGGACACGGCCGAACGCCAGTTCGCCCCTCTGACCAGGCACGAGGTGATACCCGCGCTTAGGGAGACCGGACTGCTGCCGCGCTGAGAGCCAGGCTCGCCTCGGTGGCTGGGCGGAACCGGACACACTCATCAAGCAGCCGTTCCTCATCGAGGGCTCGGTGTGCTCTACGATTGTGCCTTGTACACGCTGAGGCGAGAGCCCCGAGCACGATGGAGAGTCGTCATGAGCGAGAAGTTCGACAGTCGTCCGCGGGTCGCGGCGACCCCGCTGACTGAGGATTCGACGGCTCCGGCACAGGCGGCTCACGGGGACGAACAGCGCAAACCGAGCACGCCCACGAAGATCGCATGGCCGGTGCGCAAGCATATCCTCAGCAACACCGCGCGTCGACTGGTGACCGATCAGTGCCTCGATCTCGCCGCCGGCCTGACCTTCTACGCCCTGCTCTCCGCGGCACCGTCGGTCCTGGCGCTGGTCTCCCTGCTCGGTGTCCTCGGCGAGGCCGAATCCACGTTGGAGACCGTGCTCGGCCTGACTCAGGAGATGTCGCGCGAGGCCGCCGAGGCGATCCGCCCGATCATCACGGAACTGACCTCGACTCCCGCCGCCGGACTCACCCTCGTCATCAGCGTGATCGTCGCCGTCTGGTCGGCGTCGAAGTACGTCGGAGCCTTCGGTCGCGCCATGAACAAGGTCTACGAGGTCGAGGAGGGCAGGCCGCTGTGGAAGCTCAAGCCGATCGAGCTGCTCATCACCGCCGCCATCCTCGTTCTCACCGCGGCGCTGGGGCTGCTGCTCGTGATCTCCGGACCCGTCGCCGAATCGATCGGTCGCTTCTTCGGTCTCGGCGAGGTGGCCGTCCTCATCTGGAACGCGGCGAAGTGGCCGGTCATCATCGTCTTCGTCATGCTGCTCATTGCGCTGCTCTACTACGCGACCCCGAACGTGAGGCGGCCGAAGTTCCGATGGCTGAGCCTCGGAGCGATGGTCGCACTCGCCGTGCTGGTCATCATATCGCTCGGCTTCATCCTCTACATCAATAACTTCAGCAGCTACAACGCCACCTACGGTGCGATCGGCGGCGTGATCGTCGGATTCGCTTGGCTGTGGATGGCGAACGTGTCGCTGCTCTTCGGTGCCGAACTCGATGCGGAGATCGAGCGCGGTCGCCAGCTTCAGGCGGGCATCCCCGCCGAGGAGACGATCCAGCTGCCCCCACGCGACACCCGACAGATCCGCAAAGCGCACGAGCGGGAGGCCAGCTCGATCGAGCGTGGGCGCGAACTCCGCAGCGACCTCGGCGAGCAGTGAGCCGATCGCTCGTCGAGCAGTGAGACAGTTGCTCGGTTCGGCGCTCTCGTCTCAGCCCTTCGGCTGGCGGGAGTAGGCGATGAGAGCCCGGTAGAGGTCGATCGGCGCGCAGTTCGCGCCCTTGGCCAGTGACTTCATCAGCTTCCGGTAGACCTGGTAGTCGACCTGTGCGGGATTGTCCGATTCGATGAGATCGAACTCGTGGAGCACGCCGACGGACCGGTAGTCCAGGATGGAGAACTTGCGCGGGTTGAACACCGTCAGCAGGGTGCTTGCGAGCGGTCCGCCGACTCCGGGCAGAATCTGCAGGAAAGGCAGACGCAGATGGTTCGGGGTGTCCTCATCGAGCGCCACGGCCGTGACGTATTCGATGTCATCGGAATCGATCTCCTCGATCGTGGGGAGGGCGCCGACGGCCTTCCACTCGGCGACCCTGAGGAACGTCTTCCGCTTGTAGGACTCGCGCTTGACGACCTTGGGCCCGATCTCATCGAAGATCTCGGCCTCCGCCTCGGAGACGATGTACTGAGGTTCGAACTTGAGCACGAACGCCGTATCGATGTTGCCGCTGGGGGTCTTTGCCTGGGAGTCAGTCGAAGTCATGCGCTGAGTCTAATTCCTGCAGTTGACCGCGAGGTGAATTCCTCGACGCGCGCCGCCGCCGAGGTGATCGTGCCGTCAGCCCGAGCATGGCGATGACGTAGGGTCACAGTATGAGCTCGGAATGGTCGGAATCGCGGACGTTCACCCCGGCACTGCTGGGGCTGGTGTGGACCGCCATGTTCGGCTTCTCCGCGTTCTTCTTCAGCTATTCGACGATGGTTTCCATCGCCTCGATCAGCGGGCTGACGACGGTGACCGGCGGTGCGGTGCTGACGACGATGATGCTCGGAGTCATCATCGTCCAACCCTTCGCCCCCATCATCGGCAGAGCCCTGGGATACAAGGGAGCACTGTTCCTCGCGATCGGTCTGCAGCTGGCAGGGCAGCTGCTCGGACTCTTCGTGGCACCGGCGCTCTTGGGCTTGGTCCTGGCCGGACTGTGTGGGGGAGTGGGCTTCGGTCTCTTCGTCGTCCTGGCCAACGCGGCGGTGCCGGCGACGACGTCGCCCGGTCGGACCGGCAGGGCCTTGGGCTTCTTCGGCGGCATCACCTCCCTGGCCGCCGCCTTCGGTGCGCCGCTGGGTCTGTGGCTGGTCGGGACCGTTCCGATCTGGTCGTTCCGCGTGATCGTGTGCGCCTGCCTGCTGCTCGCGGTCCCGACGGTGATCAGGTTCGTGCCCGGCCGGGACCGCGGTGGCAGGGGCCGTGGCTCGCGAGAGTCCGCCGATGCCGAGTCGGGCCCAGAAGACGACGCCGTATCTGCCGCAGGAGACTCAGTCCCCGGATTCTCGGTGCGCGGCGGTCGCAATGAGCGCAGATCGCTGAGAGGAGCCGGAGCCAAGGCAGGCGAAGCACTGGGACTGCTCATCATGCTCTCCCCGTTCCTCGTCGGCATGATCGTCTTCGGACTCATCGTCGGCTTCGGACCCGGGGAGGACATCGCCGGTGCCGCGCTCTTCATCGGCACCGTGCAGGTCTCGGCCGTGATCGGGCGCTTCGTCGCCGGCGGCATCTCCGACTCGTTCAGTCCCTTCGCCCTCAACATCCTCGGCGTCGCACTGACCGTCATCGGCCTGGTCTGCACCGTCGTCTTCTACGGATGGAGCCTCATCGCGGCGATGGTCATCATCGGACTCGGCCTGGGCACGCTGCAGTCGGCGAGCCTGGTGATGGCCTTCGAGTCGGTGAGCACTCCGGCCAAGGCCAGCGTTGCCTGGAACATGAATTTCGACATCGGCCTGGCCATCGCCGGAGTCCTCGGCGGGCTCGGCTTCACCTACCTCGGGGACTCCGCGACCTTCCTCGTCTGCGCTCTGATCCTGCTCCTTACCGGGGTGCTGTCGTGGATAGCGAAGACGATCCGGAGCGATTGACCGCCGCTCAGACGCCGGGGTCCTCGAGATCGGCCAGCAAGCTCACCGCCGCACGGGTGTACTCGCCGATCCACCGGTCGTGGATGCGTTTGATCGGCAGCGGAGCCAAGGCCAGGCGACGCGTCTTGCCGACCTTTCTGCCGGTCAGCAGTTCGGCTCGCTCGAGCACACGGATGTGCTGGAGGACCGTGGTCCGATCGAGCTCGGGAAAGGAGTCGCAGACCTCGCCGGTCGTCGTCGGTTCGCGTCTGAGGAGGTCGAGGATGCGCCGGCGGGTGGGATTGGCCAGGGCTTTGAATACCGCATCGTCCCGCCGGTCGGCGTCGGCTGCGCCGCGATGATCGAGCTGCACATCCTCTCGGGGATCGCCGAGCATTCCCTTTCTCTCCGACATGTGGTAAAAATATCACATGAATACTGAGCGGAATGCCAAGGACACGCAGCTCGAGGAACTCTCATTCACGGTCACGGGCTACATCTCGAAGACGCCCCGTGAGACCTTTGAGGCGGTGGCCGACCCGGATCAGCTCTCGAAGTACTTCACCACCGGCGGTGCCCGCGGGCGATTGGAGACCGGCACCGAGGTGAGCTGGGATTTCGCGGACTTCCCCGGTCGCTTCCCGGTTGAGGTCATCGAGACCGTGCCCGACGAGAAGATCGTCATCAGTTGGGAGGGATCGGAACACTCCACCGGGCCGAACACGATGACGACCTTCGAGTTCTCACCGGTGGACGAGGGCGCACGCACCCTGGTGACGATCACTGAGAAGTCCTGGCAGCCGACCGTCGGCGGAGCCGAAGGGGCCTTCGGCAACTGCATGGGGTGGACGGGAATGCTCGCAGCGCTCAAGGCCTGGATCGAATATGGGATCGACCTGCGCGAGGGCTTCTACAAGTAGAGCGCTCGACTCCGGCCGGTCAAGGGCGCGTGACGGGTCATTGTGCCTCAGTCCTGGGTCGTCTGCGGTTCGAGGCCGTGGGAGTTCTTGATGAAGAACGAGCCGACGATCCCGCCGACGCCGATGATGCCCGCGACGAGGAAGGCGACATTGGCACCGTGGACGAGACCGTCGACGCCGTAGACCTCGGGGTCCCTTGTCGCCGAAACCATGATCGTGACGAGCACGGCGGTGCCCACCGAGGCGGCGATCTGCCGAAGCGTGTTGTTCAGCGCCGAGCCGTGGGGGATGAGTCTCTGCGGGAGCTGGTTGAGGGCGGCGGTCGTCACCGGCATCATCACCATCGCGACGCCGAACATGCGAACCGTGTTCACGGCGGCGAGATAGAGGAACGAGGTGTCCGCCTTGAGTCCGGCGAACATCAAGGTGGTCACGGTCAGGAGCGTGAACCCGGCGATGACCAGCCACTTCGCGCCGACGGCGTCGAAGATCCGACCGGTCACCGGCGACATCAGTCCCATCACGGCGGCGCCCGGCAGCAGTGCGAGCCCTGACTCCATGGCGGAGAAGTCATTCATGTTCTGCATGTAGAGCGGCAGGACCATCATGCCGCCGATCATGACGATGAACACGCACATGCCCAGCATCGTGTTCAGCGTGAACATGCGATAGCGCAGCACCCGGAACTCGAGGATCGGCTGCTCGAGTCGGAGCTGTCGCCGGATGAAGACGACCAGGGACACTGCTCCGACAATCAAGGGAACGATCACCTCGGCGCTTGACCACCCGGCATCGCCGGCGGTGCCGAACCCGAAGAGGAGGCCGCCGAATCCGAAGGTGGAGAGGATGACCGAGAGCACGTCGAGCTTCGGATAGGTGCGTTCGGTGACGTTCCGGAGGATGAAGTAGGCGATGACGAGATCGATGATCGCGATCGGCAGCATCATGTAGAAGAGCACTTCCCACGGGAAGTGGTCGACGATCCAACCGGAGAGGCTGGGGCCGATGGCCGGGGCGAAGGCGATGACGAGACCGAAGGTGCCCATTGCGCTGCCGCGCTTCTCGACGGGGAAGATCGCGAAGAGGATCGTCTGCATCAGCGGCATGATGATTCCGCCGCTCGAGGCCTGGATGACCCGGCCGACGAGCATGACCGGGTAGACCGGGGCGAGGGCGCAGACGAGGGTGCCGACGGTGAAGAGGATCATCGCGGTGAGGAAGAGGCCGCGGGTGGTGAACTTCTGGATCAGGAACGCGGTGATCGGGATCATGATGCCGTTGACGAGCATGAAGCTCGTCGTCACCCATTGGGCGGCGCTGGAAGTGATGTCGAAGGCCTGCATGAACGCGGGAAGCGCGGTGTTGAGCAGGGTCTGATTGAGGATGATGACGAAGGCGCCCGAGACGAGAACCGCAAGAACGACGTTCCGGTTGACCGGGACTCCTCCCTGTTCCTTCGCCTGACCGTCGCCTCGATCCGCCACCTGAGTCCCCTTCCGCTCGTTGTCGACCACTACGCTCAGGCTATCGCTCGGGGTCAAGCAGCTCAGGCGGTTCTCCGACCCTGTCGGGACCCCGGGGCCCGTCGAATGATGGACACCACGGCTGAAGTCAGGTTAGGTTGTCACAGAGAGGAGTGATGGCCATGGTCCCAGGCAGATGGGGTTCGCTCGGGGGCTTCCTCCTCGTGACGACCGGCATCGGGGCGCTCAGCAGCGCCCTCTGGGCCCTGACGGTCATTCTCACCCAGGAGCCGGGGACGTGGCTCGGCAGCCTGTCGTGGACGCCGGTCTTCGCCGTCGCCGGTGCCCTGTTGGGACTGCTCCTCGGCGTGCCGGCCCTCGTCGTCGTTCGCCTGGTGCTGCCTCACCTGACCGGCCGAGCCGGGTCACTGCTGTTCTTCTTCGGGCTCGGAGCCGCCTCGGTGGTGGTCTCACTCGGGGTCATGGCATTGCTGTTCGGAGGCAATATCCCGATGGTCTACACGGTCTCCAACGGCGAATTCGAACCGTCTGTCTTCGTCGTGGTCCCCATTGCAGGGATTCTGACGGCACTGGCATCGTTCCGAATGGCCGCGCCCGCGGGCGACCTCGACCGCCGCCCTCGCGAGAGTGGAACACGAACACGGTAGGCGGGGTCGCCGTCACACGAAGGCAATCGCGCGGACGCAATCACACGAACTCAATCACACGATCCGCGTCTCCGGGGACTTCGTCTTCGACGGGTCGGTCACGGGCCGATCACCGAGGGCGTCATCGATGCGGGCGAGCACCTCGGCGTCGAGCTTGACCCCGGAGGCGGCGACGTTCGACTCCACCTGCTCGGGACGGGACGCACCGACGAGGGCGGTGGCGACGTTGTCGTTGGCGAGCACCCAGGCGATCGCCAGCTGTGCCATCGTCAGTCCGAGATCGGCCGCGATCGGTTCGAGCTTCGCGACGGCGGTGAGGGTCTCGTCATTGAGGTACCGGTTCTTGATCGACTCGGCTCCTCCGCCCTTCTCATCGGTGGCCCGAGACCCCTCGGGGACCGGCTGGCCCAGCTTGTACTTGCCGGTGAGCACGCCCTGAGCGATCGGTGACCACACGACCTGCGAGATACCTAGCTCCCGCGAGGTCGGCACGACCTGGGACTCGATGACCCGCCAGAGCATGTTGTACTGCGGCTGGTTCGACACCAGCTGGATGCCGAGGTCGCGGGCGAGATGGTGGGCGGCCCGCAGCTGGTCGGCGTTCCATTCGCTCACGCCGATGTAGAGGACCTTGCCGGCACGGACGAGATCCGCAAAGGCCTGCATGGTCTCTTCGAGCGGGGTCTCGTAGTCGTAGCGGTGGGCCTGGTAGAGGTCGACGTAGTCGGTGCCCAGGCGCGACAGGGAGCCGTTGATCGACTCCATGATGTGCTTGCGGGACAGTCCGGTGTCGTTGTGGCCTTTGGGGCCGGTCGGGAAGTAGACCTTCGTGAAGATCTCCAGCGACTCCCGTCGCTGGCCCTTGAGGGCATCGCCGAGGACCTGTTCGGCAACGGTGTTCGCGTAGACATCGGCGGTATCGAAGGTCGAGATGCCCGCGTCGAGGGCGGCATGCACGCATTTCGTCGCAGTGTCGTTCTCGACCTGGGACCCGTGGGTGAGCCAGTTTCCGTAGGTGATCTCCGAGATCTTCAGGCCGCTGTTTCCGAGGTATCTGTGCTCCATGTCTTCAGCCTACTGCGGCAGGTCAAGAGGGCCGGCTGTCAGTGCTCTGGGCGGAATCCGACCCGCCGAGGCGGTCGGACGAGAACGACGTCCGTCCCGGTGATCCGGTCATAGGGAGTCCGGCCGTCAGCGAGGAACAGAGTCACGACATAGACGAGTGGAATCACATTCGCCGCCACCGCCACGATCCAGACTCCGATCGGCATGCCAAAGGATTCGGCATCGGTTCTCGCGAGAGCGTAGACGGCGGCATGTCCGAGGATCCACGGCAGTCCGATCTTGAGGAGATTCCTGATCAGCGCGAGGTGAAATCTCGGCTGACCGGACCGGCAGCGGAGCCGCAGGCCCAGGAGCCGCTTGCCGGGAGTCGCTGAGAAACGTCGGGACTCGACGAACGCCGCAGCGAGCACGACCGGAACCACCACGACGACCGCACCGACGAGGTTTGCCGTCAGCATGCCCGCCGGTGAGGTGATTCCATTGAGGTAGAGGGGGACGCCGATGGCAGCGGTGATCGCCACCCAGATGAGAATGCACAGCCAATCGACCAGCCATGCCGCGATCCTCCGCATCCCGAGCCTCATGCGATCACACTACTCTCGTGCCTCCATTGCCAGTTCTGCTCGAGTGGTGTGAGATGAACGAGTGGAATTCCTCGGACTCGTGCTCGTCGGCTGCCTCGTCGGTCTGACGACGGTGCTCTTCGGCTTCGGCGGCGGATTCGTCGCCGTGCCGATCATCACGATCGTCGATGCGGACCTCGGCAGTGACACGGCACGTGTGGCGGCGGCCACCTCGGCGCTGGTCATGCTCGTCAATGCGATCGTCGCCACCGTGTCGACGAAACGGGAGACGCTCGCCCATCTCAAAGGTCGGTGGTGGCTGCTCATTCTGCTGGCTCTGGGCGGGGCGCTCGGGTCGTTCGGCGGGCGATTCGCCCCCGAGGCGCTGCTGCAGTGGGGATTCGTCGTCTACATCGCGATCACCGCGGTCGACCTGCTCCTGCGCCCCGGATTCTTCCGGCAGGGCGCCCGAGTCCGCACGGAAACGGGAGAAGGCGATCGCGGCATCTCCCCGGTCTGGGGTGCGCCGATCGGCGGCCTGGCCTCATTCCTCGGCGTCGGCGGCAGTGTGATGACCGTGCCGATGATGCGTCGATCGGGAGCCACGATGACCGTGGCCACCACCCTGGCCAACCCGCTGACCTTGGTGATCATGAGTCCCGCGGTGCTCGTGACGATCTCCGCCCACGCCTCCATCGACGCCCCGGGGATCGTCGGATCGCTCGACCTCTACTCGGCGGCCGTCCTGCTCATCGGGGCGATCCCGCTCATCGTGCTGCTGCGCCGACGAGTGCCGAAGATCCCCGAGATCCTCCACGCCTGGGGCTACGTCATCCTGCTCATCACCGCCGGAGTCGTCGTCGCCGTGGCCTGAGTTCGTTCCGGCAGCACCGTGCCCAGTTGGCAGCACCGTGCCCAGTTGGCAGCGCCGTGCTCAGCTTGGCAGCACCGTGCCCAGCTGGCAGCGCCGTGCTCAGCCGTCCCGGCGGCGCCGACGCAGCAGGTCGGGGAGGCCGAAGTAGATCGGCGGACGGGCGGCAGGTGTCATATCTGCTGTCGACAGCGGCGCAGCCGCGGGCGACTCGGGCCCATCCAGTGCCCAAGCGGCCTCCCAGCTGATCAGCTCGCCGGCGTGGCAGACGGGGTCGCCGCCGGTGCTCGGCGGTTCAGCCCACATCCACAGATTGACCCCGTATTCGATGAGCGTGAGGCCGTCGCTGCGGTCTCGCGCGGTGTTTTCCTTGACCAATCCTGCCCGCACCCGTGCCGAGGTGGTTTCGAGTTCGGTCCACCCGTCCTGTCGGTGGGGGAGGAAGATCCACGTCCCCGCGGGGACGTGTCCGGGCACGAGCTCGGTGGGGCGGACCACCTCGGCGAACCCGTTCTCAGCTCCGCGCTCAAGGACGGTGGCAAAGCAGCTGCTGGCCACCTCGGCGGTGGGGGAGACGATGAGGATGCCGGCCGCCTGCGTGCGCACGTCATCCCAGCTCAGCCGGGTGAAACGATTGGCTCGCAGCGTCGCCAGCACGTGGGTCCAATGCTCGGGGACCGGTGAGTCGGTGATGAGGCCGGTGGTGACCGGCCGCTCCTCATCGTGTCTGACCATCGTCTGTCACCGCCTCGCTGCTCATAACGAATTCGTCACTATACGCCGGCACCTGCCGCCGCCGGCTCACTTCGGCCATATGATCTCCGTAGTGGATCGCGACGCGGCAGCAATGCCGGTCACGGTCCACGACCACGTTCTCACCTCTTGCACGACTGGATTCCGATGGACCTCTCCGCCTTCCTCAACCATGCCACGAAACGCCTGCACCGGGGTATGCTCCTCGCCCTGATCGCCGTCCTCGGCCTCGTCCTCCTGGCCAGCTGCGCCGCAGGCGGGGAGGTCGCGGCGTCCGACCGGAACGTCTCGTGGACCGCCGCCGATCCGACTCCGACGAAGGAGGCCACGGCGGAGGCGAGCCCCGCCGCGAGCTCCGAGGAGGACGAAGGGCAGTCCG
Source organism: Brevibacterium sp. GP-SGM9 (assembly GCF_047300845.1). Lineage (NCBI taxonomy): Bacteria > Bacillati > Actinomycetota > Actinomycetes > Micrococcales > Brevibacteriaceae > Brevibacterium > Brevibacterium sp. GP-SGM9. The sequence continues at coordinate 3,335,224 of NZ_CP178563.1, forward strand.
AGGACTCCGAGCAGGGACGGGCCGGTGGATCGACGGCGGGCACGGCCATGGCGATGCTCGACGAACTCGAGGTCAAAGGCCGCGCGCCGAAGACCGGCTACGACGCGGATCTGTTCAAGTGGCGCTCGGACGCCGACCACAACGGCTGCGACACCCGCAATGATGTGCTCCGCCGGGATCTGCGTGACATCACGCTGAAGTCGGGCACGAACGGCTGTGTCGTCATCAAAGGCACGCTCCAAGACAGCTACAAAGGCGAGACCTACGCCTTCGACCGGAACCCGAACAACATCGACATCGACCACATCGTCGCCCGCTCCAATGCCTGGCAGACGGGTGCGGCGAAGTTCGACGAGGGCACGCTCAAAGAATTCGGCAACGACGCGCTCAATCTGCTGGCCGTGAGCTCGAGCCTCAATCGGCAGAAGGGCGACGGGGATGCCGCGACCTGGCTGCCGCCGAACAAGAGCTACCGCTGTGAATACGTCTCCCGCCAGATCGCGGTCAAACACAAGTACGACCTGTGGGTGGTCAAGGCGGAGAAGGCGGCGATGGAGCGGGTGCTCGCGAATTGTGAGGGCGAAGATGCATTCGCGAAGGACGTCGCCTGGCCCGAACCCGGAGATGGCGACAATGTGAGAACCGCGAAGGATGCTCCGGCGAAGAAGAAGGCGAGCTCGTCGTCGGGTTCATCGTCCTCGGGATCGGGCAGTTCCTCAGGGTCGGGTTCGTCCTCTTCCGGATCGGGCCGGTCCGGGTCCTCGAGCAGCTCCGGCCGGAAGTCGAGCTCCGCGGGCTCCGGTTCGGTCTACTACAAGAACTGCACCGCCGCCCGTGAAGCCGGCGCCGCTCCGGTTCGCCGCGGCGATCCCGGGTATGCCTCCCACCTCGACCGCGATGGGGACGGAGTCGGCTGCGAATAGTCGCCGAGGTGGTCGTTCATCGGCGTGGTCCGAGGTCCCTCGCCTGCACCGACGTCCGCGCAGACGCTTGCACCGGCGTCTGCGCAGAAGTTCCCTGTGTGCGCCGGATCTCAATCCCTCGGTAGTCTGGGCGTGTGCTCACGGCCCGAGCTGCTCTCACTCACCGATGAGAGCGGCAGGAGAGCCTTTGTCGCCGACGATGAGGAGATCGACCATGACCGGACTGGACACCGCCCTGACACCGCTGCGTTTTCTCGAGCGGTCAGTGGAAGCCCACCCCGAGCGAGAAGCGATCATCGATGGGCCCAGGCGCATCACCTATCGGGAGATGGCCGATACGGTCCAACGCTTGGCCGAAGGTCTGAAACGTCGTGGTCTGGCCGAGGGTGAGACCGTCGCGGTGATCGCGCCCAACAGCGCCGAAGCGCTCATCGCCCACTACGCAGTTCCGCTGGCCGGCGGAGTGCTCGTCATGCTCAACACCCGATTGGCGCCGCCCGAAGTCGAGTACATCCTCGGACACTGCGGTGCTCGGTTCCTCTTCGGCGACGCGGAACTGCTGCGAGCTATCACCGAGGCCGGCTGCGCGAAATCCGTCGAAGCCGTCGTCAACCACCCCGAACAGGATGGTTCACCCGGGAACCTGACGGGGGCTGAAGACTACGCCGACTGGATCGCCGAAGCGCCGGTCAGTCCTCGATCATGGGAGGTCGCAGATGAGACGGCCGCCATCACGGTCAACTACACCTCGGGGACCACCGGCAGTCCGAAGGGCGTGATGTACTCACACCGGGGTGCCTACCTCAACTCCCTCGGCGAGGTGATCACGCAGCGCTTCGGACCGCTGACGAAGTACCTGTGGACTCTGCCGATGTTCCACTGCAACGGGTGGTGCACCACATGGGCGCTGACCGCGGTTTCCGGCACGCATGTGTGCCTGCGGGCCGTGCGCGGCACCGAAGCCTGGCGACTCATCGATGACGAGTCCGTGACTCGTATGGCCGGTGCTCCTGTCGTGCTCAACACGATCGCCGGAGCCGCCGAAGCCCACGACATGTCGGGGACGCTGTCGATCACCACGGCAGGAGCCCCGCCTTCGCCGACGACGATCTCCATGCTCGAAGAGTTGGGAATCGAGGTCGTCCACGTCTACGGGCTCACGGAGACCTACGGGCCGTATTCCTCGTGCGAACCGCAGGCGGAATGGTCCGAACTTCCGGTCGAAGAGCGGGCCGCGCTGAAGTCTCGTCAGGGTATCGGCATGATCAGTGCCGACCGGATGCGCGTGGTCGAGCTGCGCGATGATGCCGAACTCAACGACGTGCCGCGTGACGGGGCGACCATGGGTGAGATCGTCATGCGCGGCAACAATGTCATGAAGGGCTATCTCAACGCGGAGAAGGACACCGAGGTGGCCTTCCGCGGCGGGTGGTTCCACTCGGGTGACCTCGCGGTGATGCACCCCGACGGATACGTCCAGATCCTCGATCGGGCGAAGGACATCGTCATCTCCGGCGGCGAGAACATCTCGACGATCGAGGTCGAACAGGCGATCGTGGCGAACTCGGCAGTGGCCGAAGTCGCGGTCGTCGGCATGCCCGATGACAAGTGGGGCCAACGGCCGCTGGCCTATGTGGTGCCTGCCGGAGGTGCTGAGATCAGCGAGGACGAACTTATCGCCTTCGTCAAAACGAGAATCGCCGGGTACAAGGTGCCGGCTGCCGTGGAATTCGTCGATGAGCTCCCGACGACTTCGACCGGAAAGATCCGGAAGAACGCACTGCGGGACCGGGCCCGCAACTGAATCTCAGGACGCCTCGAGCGGGAAGATGAGCAGACTGCCCGAGGCGGTGGCGACGGTCTTGCCCGAGTTGTCGATGACCTCTCCCTCGGCGAAGGAGACCCGGCGGCCGCTCTTCGTTACCCGGCCGGTGCACAGCAGAGGACCGCTGTCCTTGGACACAGGTCGCAGATAGTTCACCTTGATCTCGATCGAGGTGTATCCCGTTCCTGCCGGCAGGGTGGTGTGTACGGCGCAGCCGAGCGCGGAATCGAGCAGGGTGCAGACTAAGCCGCCGTGTACCATGCCGATCGGGTTGTAATGGGACTCGTCGGGATGGGAACGGAATGTGACCGTTCCTTCACCCACCTCGGCGATCTCCATACCGACGTGCGCGCCGATGGGGGCACCGGGGATCTCTCCGGCAGCCATCCTGCGCAGGTAGTCGATGCCGTCGAGCGTCGGCAGGTGTGCCAGTGCCTTCGCCGGATCGGTCCAGGTCACCGTCGTCTCGTGGGTCGAAGGAGATTCGCCGGCCGTGGAGTTCGTGGGGTTCGTGGTGCTGTTCGTGCTCATCTCAGTCCTCTGCCTTCGGCAGCGGCACATTCTGCAGGCGCAGCTGCCCGCGGGCCAGCACCTTCGACGATGACGAATCCGAGATGATGACCTCCCACAGCTGTTGGGTGCGTCCCTGATGCAGGGCGCTGGCCTCGACGGAGACCGTGGCGCCGGTGGTCGGGCGAAGGAAGTCGGTGGCATTGTGGACCCCGACGGCGAACTCCCCGCGATCGGCCACGGCATGGGAGGCGCCGATGCTGCCGGCGCTTTCGACGATGCTCGTGTAGACGCCGCCGTGGACGACGCCCCAGGGCGTGTGGTGGTCGGGTCCGAGTTCGGCATGACCTCGCACCGAGGTGGGAGTGACCTCGTCGACGACCAGTCCGGTGGCCGCGACGAAGCGGCTCGCTCCCTCCAGTGAGACATCCGGGATCGAATTCTCGTGCGTGTCCATCCTGCTCCTCTGCGATCTCGCAGCCGAGGCGATCCGTCCGACTGACTCAATGCTCGTACATCTGACTGCGTATTTGAAAGTTAGCCTAGAATGGAGCTGAAGGTCAACCGGGCCGAGTACGTCGGCAAGACACGGCGGTGCAACCGCATCGGGCGGACCGGGTGAAATCGGCCGGGCCGGGTGAAATCGATCGGGCCGAGCGAAGGAGAGACGATGGACTGGAGCGAATTCGACACCACCGAGTGTTCGATCCAGAGGACCCTCGATGTCATCGGGGAGAAGTGGACGGTGCTCATCCTCAGGGAGGCGTTCAACGGGGTTCGCCGCTTCGATGCGATCCGCGACCACCTCGGCGTCTCCGATTCTGTGCTCTCCGATCGGCTCCGCACGCTTGTCAGAGCGGACGTTCTTGAGGCCAACACCTACCGTGAGCCGGGGCGCCGGGCGCGGAAAGAGTATCGACTCACGGCCAAGGGTCTTGATCTCTATCCGGTGATGATCGCCCTGCTGCGCTGGGGTGACCGATATTGTGCGGGGCCGGAAGGGCCGCCGCTCGAGGTCAGCCACCGCGACTGCGGCGAACCCGTCCGAGCCGTGGTGGAATGCGCTGCCGGACACTCCGTCTCCTCGCCCCGGGAGGCCGTCACCGCCGCAGTCACGAGGCCTGGGCCCGGGCGCGGATGAGCTCCTCGGCGGTGCGCACGTATTCGTGATGGTGCACCGCCTCCCGCGTCTGCAGGACGATCCTGCGCCGAGGTGTCGGATCGGTCAGCGGCACCGTGGTCACCCCGTCCGGCAGAGTGCGGATCGCCAGTGGGGGCAGGGCCGAGACGCCGACGCCCGCGGCGACCATGGCGAGGACCGCGTAGTGGTCATCGGAGCCGGCTGCGTAGCGGGGCTCGTAGCCCGCGGCATTGCAGGCGCGGGTGATGATGAGGCCCGCCGGGGTGTTGCTGATGTCCGCAGCGACCCAGGACTCGTCTTGCAGCTCGGACATCGACACCGCCTCGGCGTCGGCCAGCCGGTGATCGGCGGCCACGACGAGCAGGTAGTCCTCTTCGGTGAGCACCTGCCGACGGAACCCCGGGACCGTCGTCGGCGGCAGGGACGGCTCTTCCGAGTGGATCTCGAGGTCGTGCGGATGCCAATCTTCGGCGTCCGTCGCAGGACTGAGGCTGATCTCGAACTGCACTGTGGGGAATTCGGTGACGACCGAGGAGACGATGGCAGGGATCCACTCCTTCGCCGCCGAGGAAAAGCAGCCGATCTCGAGGCGCGGTCGCGGACCTCGGCGCAGGTCCTCGAGGGTGGATTCCAGGCGGCGCAGGCTGGAGAAGACCTCGCCGGACTCCTCGGCCAGGCGCACCCCGACGGGAGTGGGCACGATCCCTCGGCCCTTCCTCTCATAGAGGGGGAGCCCCACCTCTGTCTGCAGTCGGATGATGTGCTGGCTGATCGTCGCCGGAGTGTATTGGAGATTAGCCGCGGCCTGGTGGACGGAGCCGCTGGCGACCACGGCCCTCCAGATGGCGAGTCGGTGGGTGTCGAGCATGCGCTGATTATAAAGTGATGGCTGATAAACGTATGGAAACGATTGCTTGTGCTTGATCCAGCGCGAGGAGACCATATTGGCATGTGGATCTTTCCGGTGTTGTTCCTCGCCCTCGGCTACGCCCTCGTCCTGTTCGGGATGGGGCGCTTCCTGCAGCCCTCACACGATCGACTGGGGCTGCGACGAATGGACAATTCGGTCCTGGTTCAGACCCTGGCCCGCGGCTGGGCGGCCCTGACCTCGGCCCACACCCTCGAGCGCATCACCGATGAGCTCACCATCCGCAGGCACGGAACACAGGGCTGAGGCTGCGCTCTGGCGATCACGAGCCTGAACACGATCACGCCCCTGAACGTGATCACGCCCCTGAACCTCAGGAGAACACTGCGATCCCGAACACCGCGAAGAGCACCAGGTGCGCGGCCCCGTGCACAGCGGTGACCCGTTCGGCGGCGAATGAGGCGACCGAGAGCAGGATCGTCACGCCGAGCAGCAGCAGATTGACCGGTGACTCCGCGAGCACGATGGGCTGATCGGTGAGCAGGCCGATGATCAGGACGACGGGAATCGTCAGCCCGACCGTCGAGACCAGTGCGCCATGGCAGAGGTTGCTCACACGCTGGATCTCACCGGCCCACGCGGCCCTGATCGCAGTGATCGTCTCGGGGAGGAAGACGATGATGGCGATGACGATGCCCGACAGAGCTGTCGGTGCACCGAGGCGGCCGAGTCCGTCATCGAGCAGGGCAGCCATATCGTGGGACAGCAGGACGATCGGAGCCACGGTCGCAACGAGAAGTGCCAGGCGCACGAGGATCTCGGTCCGGTGGGTCGAGAGGATCTCGACGATGCCGGGAGAGCCAGCCCCCACCTCGGACCCAGACTTCCTCTCGGACTCAGCCCCCACCTCGGCGGCGGATTCTTCCGTACCGGACACCGCCTTCGACTCTGCAGTCATCGCCGTCATCCGGGGCCGGACCCTGGGGTCGACTTCGGTGAAGTCCTCGGCCTGGACGCCCATCTGACGGAAGAGGAAGAAGGCATAGGCGCCGATCGTCAGCACGATGATCGGGATCTCCTGCCACGGTGCATAGCTGCCGTCGGAGCCGATGACCGCGGGCAGAGCGAAGGCGAGTGTGGAGAGCACGACGATCATCGCCAGATAGGACGAGACCCCGGTCCGGTTGTGGACCATGTCTCCGTGCCGCAGGCCGCCCACCATCAGACACAGTCCCACCACGGCACCGAGGATGATCATCGACACCGCCATCACGGAGTCGCGGGCGATCGTCGCATGACCCCCGGGCCCCAGCAGGACTGCGGCGATGAGGACGACTTCGATGAGGACGATCGAAAGAGTGAGGACGAGGGAACCGTAGGGGTCGCCGAGGCGGTGGGCGAGCTGCTCGGCCTCGTGGACGACGCCGAAAGCGCAGACGAGGATGACGCCGACGATGACGATGAGTGCGGTGACGAGCAGGGCACCCGGGACCGGCGGTTCGAGCAATGGCCCGGCGAAGGCGAGTGCGACGAACGCGCCCCAGCCCAGCGCGAGGCGGATGATGGCGGTGGGGGTGACGATATCGCGAATTGCGGCAGTCATGACGGTCGAATCCTGATTCTGAGGCCGTCCTCATCGTGACTGTAGGCGTTCGGGTCGTCCCGGACGCTCTTCCGTCTTCAGGATATCCATCCCGGTTCGGCGGGGCAAAGCCGGGCCGGTGCAGAACCGAGTCGGGTGCCGAATCGAGCGCCGAATCGAGCCCCGGGTCGCGACCGGCTTCAGCCCGCCCGTCGGTAGTGCAGGCCGAGAACGCCGTTGCTGAGAGGCTGCGCGGAGATCAGGTCGAGGCGTCGGGTGCTGGGCAGTCCGGACTGATACAGGGTGGGGCCGTGCCCGACGATCCGCGGGTGGACGAGGAACCGGTACTCGTCGATCAGTTCCAGTCGGTCGAGTTCGGTCGCAAGGCTGCCGCTGCCGATGAGAACTCCCTCCGGGGTCGCATCTTTGAGCTCATGGACCGATGCTTGCAGATCACCGCCGAGGTGGTGGCTGTTGGTCCACGGAAAGTCGCTTCGCGTCGACGACGCCACATACTTCTGCTTGGCTTCGAGCTTGAGCGCCCACTCGCGTATCGCCGGCGGAGCATCGACCTCACCGCGAGCAACTGCCGGCCAGTAGCCTTCCATCAGCTCATAGGTGACACGGCCCCAGAGCATGGCGCCGTTCTCGTCCATCAGCCGTGTGAACCACGCATGTGTCTCATCGTCGACGATGCCCTCGTGGTGGTCGACGCAGCCATCGAGAGTGACGTTGATGCTGAAGGTGAGCAGTCCCATGATGTGGCCCCTTCTCGAGCGCTGGGTCCCGCCGCCGGTGCGGCGGGACCCAGGTGACGCGCTGTGTACCTCAAAGAGTGAGTCTTGAGGGGGTGCGCGTCAAGAGGTGCCGGTGGGTGTCTGTCTCAGACTTCAGCGGCCGAACGTGCGGCGGTCGATCGAGTTGCGGCTGACCGGCCGGCCTTGGTCTTCTTCCCCGCGAAGAGTAACCGGTCGACGCTCCAGCGGCCCGGGCCCATCGCCGCGAGCAGGAGTGCGCCTGCAGCCAGTGCAGCGACGAGTTCCCAGCCGCCCTGGTCGACGAAGGGCACCGCGGTGAGGTGGGCGATGACGAGGGCGCCGATCATATTGGCGGCGAGAAGCACTCCGACGATCGGGGTCAAAGCACCGAGGATGAGCAGTGCTCCGCCGATGAGCTCGACAAAGGTCGCGAACGGTGCGGCGATCTCCGGGGTGGGCACTCCCATCTGAGAGAAGGATTCGGTGGTGCCGGCGATTGTCCATTCGTTGAACTTCTGCCAGCCGTGGGCGATGAAGATGGCGCCGAGGCCGATGCGGGCAATCACTGTGACGATGTCGCGGACGGTGGTCGGGAATCCGGTCGTGGCGTACAAGCTGCTCTCCAAGATTGGTTGAAAGTGCAATCACACGCTATTGGGTGAACATGGCAGGACACTGAATGCGCTTCCGCCGGCGATGGGGTAACGGCCGGTGGTGGTGGCAGGTGGTGTCGGCGCGCGCGGTGTTTCCTCTCGCTTCAGAAGCCGTAGGCGGCTTCCTTCTCCTCACGAATTGCCGTGTAGGTCCTCGTCAGCACGATCGTGTCCTCGACGAGGCGGTCGAGTCGGGCGACGACATCCTCACTGACGATCTGGCCGCGGCGCAGATCGCGCTCCTCGACGAACACGTACGGGGAGACGACCTGCGCTTTCATATACGTGAGGATCGGCAGGAGGTGCTGCTGCGGGATGAGATAGTGCTTCGCCGAGCCAGCCGTCGCGACCGCGGCCACGACCTTGTCGCGGAAGGCACCCACCGGCAGCAGGTCGAAGACGTTCTTCAGACTCGCGGGAATCGAGGCCTGGAAGATCGGCGTGCCGATGATGATCGCATCGGCATCCATCAGCGCCGCGGTCACCCGCCCGGTGTCACCCGAGTACTCGGTGAAGTTCCGGCCGTCGGAGAAGACCATGTCCGCCTCGGCGAGGTCGATGAGCGTGACCTCGATATCGGGGTCCTGCGCCATCACCGCCTGCGCGACGTAGTCCATCACGGTGCGGGTCTTCGTTCCGACGTTCGAGCCGGAGAGGACGACGATCTTCATCAGGCGGTCTCCAGGGTGGCGGTGTACTTCTTCACGGCCGGGATGATCTCCGAACCGATGGTCTCGATCTGCTTCATCACCCGGTCATATGGCATCCCGCCGAAGTCGATCTGGCCGAGGTAGCGCTGATGGCCGAAGACCTCGTGCTGGTGGAGGATCTTCTCGACGATCTGCTGCGGGCTGCCGATGTTGACGATGCTCGCCGGGTCGGCGCTTTGGGCGAAGAGCTGCTTGGGCATGCCCTGCCCGTTCGTGCGCTGCATCCCTTCGTTGATGTGCGGGTAGAGCCCGCGCAGCGCCTCCTGCGAAGTCGGAGCCGTGTAGAGGAACCCGGCCGTGGCGATCGGCAGGGACGCCGGATCGAAACCGGCGTGACGTGCGGCCTGACGGTAGGAATCGACGGTGGGCTTGAACGACGAGGTGGTCCCGCCGAGGTGGGCCATCACCATGGGGACGCCGGCCAGTCCCGCCTTGACCGCGCTGGCTGGCGCGCCGCCGACCGCGCGCCAGATCGGCAGCGGGTTCTGCTCGGGGCGGGGCAGGACCTCGGCGTTGTCGAGTGGAGCACGGAACTGTCCGGACCACGTCACCGATTTCTCGCGGCTGATTGTGAGGAGCAGGTCGAACTTCTCCTCGAAAAGCTCCTCGTAGTCGCGCAGATCGTAGCCGAGGAGTTCGAACAGTCCGATCCGCGAGGCGCGACCGGCGACGAGCTCGGCCCGGCCTTCGGAGAGGTGGTCGATGGTGGCGAAGTTCTCGAACACGCGCACCGGGTCCGAGGTGCTCAGGATCGTCGAGGTGCTGCCGATCCGGATCGTTGAGGTCGCCTGCGCGACCGCGCCGAGGATGACCGCGTGTGCCTGCGAGGCGAAGAACTCCTGGTGGCTCTCGCCGACGCTGAAGAAGTCGAAGCCCGCCTCCTCGGCCGCTTTCGCATAGCCGACGAATTCGCGGATGCGCTCGCCCGCGCTCACCCGGGTGCCATCGGCGGGGTTCGGCAGATGATCGCCGAGGCTGTACATCCCGAACTGCAGCCCCTTGGTGGGGTCGAATCCGACGGGATCCAGGGTGGTCGTGTTCTCGCTCAAGGTCTCTCCCATGCGCCGGAGACCGTCCCGCAGGGCCGATCTCGATTGATCATTTGCCCTGTCAACTGATGCGCGCGGAGATTTATTCCTCGCCCGCCGAGGCGGTGCTCAACCACCCGCCGAGGCGGCTCAGCCGTCTTCTTCCGCCGTGGCCCGTTCGGCGACGCTGTGGTCGTAGAGCTTCTTCATCAGTGCGTGCAGCGTCCGCTGCTCGTCCTCGTCGAGGACGTCGTCGAAGAGGGCAGACTGTTGGTGCAGCTGGGAGGGGAAGGCGCGTTCGAGGAGGGCAAGCCCCGCCTCGGTGAGGGAGATGTGCTTGGTCTTCCACGTCTGCTCGCGGGTGATGAGTCCCTCGCGTTCAAGGCGGGCGAGCATTCGGGAGATGCCGCCGCCGCTGACGGTGAGCCCCTTGGCGAGGTCGGTCTGGGTGACGGGCTGGAAGTTGCGGATGTGGGCCAGTGCCTCGAACTGGGCGACGGTGAGGCCGAACCGGCGCAGATGATCGTTCGAGAGCTGATTGCTGTTCTGGACGAAGCGGACCATCCGCAGCCAGATGAGCGTGCTCAGCGACAGATCCTCCACCGCGCCTCCTCCTCGTTTCGAGATCCCGGGTCGGACTCAGTTCGCGATCTCCGGTCGGGCTCTCAGCTTACCCACCGGGAGACGTACGATGGCATCGTGAGCACAGACAACGACAACGCCGGACTCCTCGGCGCCGGACGGTCGGCGGCGGTCATCATCGCCTCCACCTCGGCGGCCAGGGGAGAGGCGGCGGATACGACCGGTCCGATCCTCGTCGAGTGGCTGCGCGGCCGCGGCTATGACACCCCTGATGCGATCGTCGTCCGCGACGGCGAACCGGTGGGTGAGGCGCTCCGCGCGCTACTCATCGACACCCCGCCCGAGGACCGCCCTCGGATCATCGTCACCAGCGGCGGGACGGGTTTGGCGCCCGATGACCGAACCCCGGAATTCACCGCCGAGCTCCTCGAACGACAATCGCCGGGCCTCGTCTACGCAATGTGGCGCAAGGGGCTCGAATCGACCACCTCGGCGGTGATGAGCCGGGGCGTCGCCGGTGTGCGGGGACGCAGCTTCGTCATCAATTTCCCGGGCTCGAAGGGCGGAGTCAAGGACGGAATCACCGTCATCGACGACCTCCTCGAACACATCCAGACCTCGGTCGAGGACACCACCGACCATGGGCCCAGGGTCTGATCGCCATGCAGCAGCGCAGAGCCGTTCGCGCCCGAGTCCACAAGTTCGACGCCACCGGAGAGATCTCCGCCGGCCCGGATTCCCTGGCCGGGGAGGAGCCGCTCGAGATCCAGCTCGACGGCGAGCAGTTCTCCGTGACGATGCGCACCCCGGGCAACGACGTGGAGCTCGTCGCCGGATATCTGCTCTCCGAGGCGGTCGTGACTTCGATGGACGACATCGTGGAGATCGACTTCTCCGCCGGGCTCGCTCCCGACGGCTCCCGCAACTACAACGTTGCGAAGGTCCGGCTGCGGCCGGGTATGTGGAGCGCCGAGGCGGCCCCTGCCCGATCCGTCTACACCTCGTCCTCGTGTGGAATCTGCGGGACGGCGGCCATCGATGCGGTGACGAAGACCTCGGCCTATCCGCTCATTCCCGCGTCGTGCCACCTCGGCGAGGACGAGGAGTATGAGTTCCCGCCGCTGCTCTCCGCGGCCCGGATCGGCGAGCTCCCGGATCGTCTGCGGTCGCAGCAGACTGTGTTCGACAAGACCGGGGGAGTCCACGCCGCCGCTCTCTTCGCCGTCGGCGAGGACCCGAATGCTGAGCCGGAGCTGCTCATCGGTCGCGAAGATGTTGGCCGCCACAACGCGGTGGACAAGGTCATCGGCTGGGCCATGGCCAACCACGAGAAAGGCCTGCCCCTGCGCAATACAGTGCTGCAGGTCTCGGCGCGTGCCTCTTTCGAGCTCGTGCAGAAATCGGCGATGGCGGGCATCCCGCTGATGTCGGCGGTCAGCGCGCCCTCGGCGATGGCCGTCGACTACGGGCGAAGCGTCGGCGTGACAGTCATCGGCTTCAACCGCCGGGGCCGTTTCAATGCCTATTCGTATCCCGAGCGAGTGGCCTGAGCTGAGTGGCCTGACCTGAGGGGCCTCGCCCTCAAAGATCTGAGCCGGGACCAAAGCGGCAGTCTTCGGTGCTCAGATGCTCGGCAGCTTGTCGAGCATCTCCCCGAGTCGCGCACCACAGAGTCGCACGATCGCCCAGCCGATGAGCGCCGGAACGATCGTGATCGCGAACATCCACCAGGCGGCCTGGGCTTCTTCGACGAACTGGATGATGGCCACGACGATGACGATCATCGTGGCGCCGATTCCCAGTCCGAACATTGCCGCCCCGGCCATGGCGGTGACGACTCGCAGCTTCGACATGTGCCACAGACTAGCTGGCCGTGATTCTCCTGCACTCACTGTCGATGACAGTCACCGGTGGTCATCAGGCGGACTCATTCCACCGCGATTCCACCACGGAATATCATGCTGAGTTGGACCGTGAAGAGGAGTGACGGGTGGACAGCAGCGTTCGGCGGGCACCAGACACAGGACTGTTGACGGTCCTGCTGGGTGCCGTCAGCGCCGGACCGCTCCTGCTCTACGGACTCAGTGCCTCCAGCGATTCCCTCATCGTCGATCTCGGCATCACTGAAGCCCAGTTCGGTCTCTTGGCCACCGCCTGCTTCACCTGCGCCGCGATCGGCAATGCCACCTTGGGGCGCTTGGCGGACAGGCACTCAGACACTTCGCTGATGACGGCGATCTTCGCGCTCGCCGCGGCGGCTCTGCTGTTGGTCGGGATTCCTGCAGGCTTCGGAGTGCTGGTGCTTGCCGCTGCGATCTCCGGGGTGGCCCAATCGTTCACCAACGGGGTCACGAATCGGATCCTGCTCGATCGTGTTCCGGACTCGAAGCGGATCGGATGGGTGGGAATCAAACAGTCCGGCGTGCAGGTCAGCCAGTTGGTGGCGAGCGTCGTCTTTCCGCTGCTGGCCGGCATCGCCGGGTGGCGGGGTGCGTCGCTCGTGCTCGCGCTCATCCCGCTTGTCCTCATGGTGATGTCCTGGCATACCCTGCGCGTCACACCGATGCTCCCGGGAGTCGCAGAACCGTCCGTCGATGACGAGGCTGACGGCGGAGCAGAGGCTGTTGGCAGCGACGAGGCCGTGGCTGCTGGCAGCGACGAAGCTGTGGACACTGCCGAGACGACTGACGACCCCACCGAGGTGACCGATCCTTCCGCGGCGACTGGGGCTTCCTCGGCGACTGACGTCGTTGCTGAAGCTGCTTGGACCCGTTCGCCGAGGTATCCGATGATGGTGTGGGCGCTGGGGCTCTTCGGTCTACTTAACGGAATCGCGGTTCAGGCAACGAATGTCTATATGCCGCTGTTCTCCGTGCGCGAGTTGGGTTTCCCGCTTGTGCTCGGCGGTGCCACGGCGGCACTCGCCGGAGCGGTCGGCGTGGCGGCCCGCGTCGGATGGGCGAGACAGATGGCACGCGGCGCCTCAGGTCCTCACGTGCTGCTGCTCCTGGCACTCATCGCCCTTGTGGGCGCGGGAATGTTCTCCGTTGCAGGGTTGACTGGTTGGGCATGGCCACTGTGGCTTGCGGCGGCACTGCACGGAGCCTCGGCGCTCGGTGTCTCCGTGGTTCTGATGAGCGCTCTCATGCGATCAATCCCCTCGGCGTCGATGGCTTCCGCCAGCGGAATGGTCACGGCCGGCATGTTCGCTGGATTCGCCGCTGGCCCGCTGATCATGGGGCTGATCGTCAGCTCGTCTGGCGGCTTCCAGCTGGGGTGGGCTGTCGTCGGCCTGATCTATCTGCTCTGCGCGTCACTAGCCGTGGTCCTCATGCGAGCGGCCGGCAAGACTCGCTGATCCCAGTCACCGCCCAGTCTGCCATTCTCGACAGCTGTCACCACCAGCAAACGGTCGGACTGCAGACGGACTCGGGCGATCAGAATGGAGGGGGATCCGATTCCGGATCGTGCTCCCATTGGATCCGTGGCTGTGGTTTCGGGCGGTCTGGCTTGTCCACCCAAATGTGGCCGTTGATCAATTTGTGGGCGAATCGATCCGCGATGTACCGGTCGGGCTTGCGCCAGTACCCGGTGTATCTTCCTGGGCCAAGTTGCTTCATGGTCACAGGGTTGGGCCCTGGTGGAAGTTCCTTTTGAAGTCTCGTTACGTCCCAGTCCAGTGACCGCTCGAGCATCTGCCGGTGTCGTTCTGCTCGATTGTGCTCGAACCTCTCCTGCAGTGCGCGCTGTCGTGCTGCTTTTTCCTCGGCGGCCCGTCTGGCCTCCGCCCGTTCTCGAAGTGTCGATTCTCCCGGCATGAGTTCGAGGATTCTCGGAGGCGGAGGAACCTTATGTTTGGGTACTCTCCACCGTCGGGGCTTGAGGTTGCACAGTTCATTCAACTGCTGAGCTTGGGCAACATTGATCGGCTGATCCGGTGCGAAGTTTCGGGCCTTCACCCCATGACGGAACTCGTATTCGACCAGGCCCGATTCGGGCATTCGCACGGTGTACCTTTTGGCAGTCTTCAGCGCATGATGCCGTTTGCACAACGGGTGCAGGTTCCCGAATTGGGTCTTTCCACCCTTCATCGGATCGAGGTGGAAGAACGGAATGACGTGGTCGATCTCCGTATTGACGGCCCGGCGTGTGCAACCGGGGATCGTGCAGGTCGTCCACTGGGCGATGAGTGTTCTGCGGAGATCCTTGGGAATGGAGTAGCTGGTGGCTTTCGCATCGAGGGGAGTCCCGGTGGCCGGATCGGTGAGGATCCTCGTCAGGCTCGGGCTGTCGCCGGCGAGTCGGCGGGCAAGATCCGCCGGAATCGGTGATCCGTCCGGCAGTATGCCCGGCAGTTCGGACTGTCCGATCAGTGTGAGGAAGGGGACGGTTGCGACGAGACCTGCTTGGTTCCTCAGCCAATACTCGTGGGTCGGCATTTCCACCGATACCATAGTGTCGAGGCCTTCGAAACTCTGCGGAGTGGTTCCGAAGGCCGAATCGGCGCCGGCCGATGGACCGGCGGAGTCGGTGAATCCGGCCGCAGTCATGAGCCCAGAGGCGGACGTGTCTTTGGCGTCGAAGAGCGGAGTTCCTTCGTTGTCGAGGAGCGGCCGTGTATCGCTGGAGAGGATGCCTGTCGCGGGGTCGACTCGGCGAACGGTGATATTGAGCTTGGGCTGAGGGCGCAGATAGATATCGCTCATCAGCGCCTGCATGTCCCGGTCATCGACGATCTTGGTTCCGGCCGGAAGATTGAACGTGTTCACCTGGTCGGTCCTGACCGCTTTGGCCATCGCGCGGACGCGGTCGTAGCTGGCATTGATCTCCAACGCGGGCCCCCACAGTCGGATGCTGGCTGTGCCGTCCCGGTGATTGGTGACGTCGACGAAACGACGTTCGGATGCGATCTGAGAACAGTCCTCGCGCGGTTGAATCAGCTGGAGGATCTTTCGCAGTGCTCTGAGCAGCGAATCGCTGGTCACTGACGATCGACATTTGGCGAGGTAGTCGTCAAGGTGGGGGAGATTCTGGAACTGGGTATCGACGCAGAGGTACGCGACGGCTTCGACGTGTGCGGTGGCGAACTCTCCGCGCCGAGCGCGTTCGGCGAATCGCGGCAGCCCATGGATGACAGTCATCGCGGAGGTCAGCTGGCGCAGAGCCCGGACCACGGATGTTCCGAGAATGGTTGCCGCCTCAGCGACGTCTTCCGGTGCCACATTTTCACGTGACCACTCGAAGAAAGTCATGGACCTGGAGTAGTAGGGGAAGTTCGGGAGGTTCTCGGGGCTCGCTTCGGAAGACCCTTCGGACTTCCCTCCCGGGGCGCCGTCTGCACCGTTGGCGGTCTCGGCCTGCTGGGACGAGGCCTCAGTACCGGAGTCCTTGAGTGCCAGCGGAGCGCCGTAGGTGGCACTCCACGGATCGGTGTCGATACGGGTGGCCGGTCGGTCGCCGGAGACCGCCCCGGTGCTTCGGGCAGAGGCCGGCTCAGCTCCTTCGCCAGGTGCCGGCTCGGTGGCCGGTTCGGAAGCGGGCCCAGATGATTCTTTGTCCGTATTCGCAGTCGACTGGGCGATCGTTGCGAAGCGGTAGGGGGTGCCGTCTTCGGGTACCGGGGTGTCGAGTGCTTTGATCACCTCGTCCAGGACGGTTCCCGAGATCAGTTCGAGGACGAGGATGTGGGCTTGGTCTGCTGCCGTCGACGCCTTAGCCAACTCGGTGAGGCTTGAACCGATCCTGAGTGAGTAGCGGGCGGATTGAAATGGCTCCTCTGCCTTCGTGCCGGTTGAGTTGTTCTCAGCGTCTGACGAGTCATTGTCGTAGTCAACGGTTGTCTTCATGTCGTTTCACCTGCCTCTGACATCTTTGTCGGGGAAGAGTGGTGATATTTATTCGAAGAATCTAGTACATCAATGGTAACAGAATCGAACTAGATATGTAAATACCTATTTGAATAATATTTCCATTCCATGACTGCCTCTCGTTTTCCGTTGAGCATCTTTGTATATTCAGGATCGCATACGGCACTGACACGAGATTTTCGGTGTGGATCGATGGCGAGTGTGGCCGCGTTTGGCGCTGATCGGATCCGCGCTCGACCGCGCGCAGCCGGATTCGAGTTGGGCTTCTCGTCCGGATGCGTACTTTTTGTCTTCGGCGGGGTCGTCGGGCCTGGCGTTGTGGCGGATCGGTGCCGGATTCTGGGTTGCGCGGCGGTTTTCACGGGTGGGCTGCGGAACGGTTTTCATGGTGTGGGCTGCGGGTCTCGACTCCCTGGTGTTCAAGGGCGGATACGCGTTGCATAATAGAACGCATGAACGAATATGAGGTGCAGGATGTGGGGCACTCGCGTGACGAGCTGCCGACATCGGGGTCGGCTGTCGCCTCGGGGTGCCAGGGGTCGCTGAAGCGTCAGGACGCACCGAAGTGCCAGAGGCTGTCGGGCCGACAGGTGCCGTTGGAGTGCCAAGAATCTCCTGAATGGATGACGCGGTACAGGGATTTCAAGTCGCTGTGCGCAGATGTCTCGGGCGAATACATCCGCTTCTACCTCACCACCGGATGCGAGCAGATCGACTATGCGCATTCGCAGAACACCGATGGCCTGCCGAGTTACTCCTGCCGACTGACATCGACTGACGGTGCGGTGTTCACGCTGACTCTCGACGACTGGAGGTCGCGGCTGGGGGAGGTGCCCGAAGTGGTACGCACTTGGCTTGGAGACCACTCGAATCTACGCGGGTGCAAGCCGGCGAAGTCCCACTATCAGGGCGATCGGTACTGGCTCAAACGGTGGCAGCTGGCGAACCCGTGGTGATGCCGGCGCGAGGCTGCCCGTGATGTCAGGCTCGGGTTTCGTCAGGCCAGGCCCTGTCGGGCCGGGTTCCGGTGGACTGTGTGGCCGTTCTGGCTGCAGGTCGTTCCCGTCGTCTGCATGCCACGTCTGGTTGCGGGCCTCTCCAGTCGTCCGCGCGCCACTCCTGATCGCATGCCGTTCCCGATCGCACGTCATTCCCGTCGTCCGTACTCCACTCCCGATCGCATGCCGCTCCTGATCGCGAATCACCCCCGGCCGCACGCCCACCCCCGGCTGCGCGTCCACCCCGGGCTGCGCGTCCGTCCGCAGTCGCTCGACCTCCTCGGATTCGCTGAGAATATCGCCTTCGATTGCGCGCCGGGGCAGTTCGTTAGCTAAGCTAACGATATGTCTTCACGATCAGCGCACGCGACCTCGGAACCGGTCGAGGTGCTGTCGTGATGAACTCGACCGCATACGACCAGTTCAGCCGCACTGCACGGCAGGCGGCGAAAACGGTGATCGCGAACTATTCGACCTCGTTCGCCCTGGCCACACGATTCCTCGGGCCGAGCCACCGCGCCCACATCCGCAATATCTACGCGCTCGTACGCATCGCCGATGAGATCGTGGACGGACTCGCAGCCGACGCGGGTCTCACGCCCGAAGACCAGGAGCGTCTTCTCGAGAGCTTCGTGGCCGCCACGAAGACCGGACTGGAGCGAGGCATCAGCGACAACCTCATCATTCACGCGTTTGCGCAGACGGCACAGGCAGCGGGCATCACCGCGGAACTCATCGACCCCTTCTTTGACTCGATGCGCACGGACCTCGAGTCCGCGCACAAGGACTTGGAATCTCCTTCCCCAGCCACCAGAGTGCTTGCCCAGCGACCGTTTTCGCCGACCCCGTCGACTCGGCAGAACCAACCGCGTCCGCCGGTGCCACCGGGCCCACCAACCCCGCCGACCCACCCCACCCCGCCAGCTCCCACCCCGCCGGTCCCGTCGACGCCACCGGTCTCACCGCCCCGACCGACCCCACCGCCCCGACCGACCCCGCAACCGCGAGGGCTGCGCGGCTTCGATGCCGATGAACACAGTCGGTACGTCTACGGATCCGCCGAGGTGGTCGGGCTGATGTGCCTCACCGTCTTCCTCATGGACGAAGACCGCACACCCACCCAGCGTGAGCGGCTAGAGTTCGGTGCCAGGCAGCTCGGTGCGGCCTTTCAGAACATCAATTTCCTGCGCGATCTCGCCGATGACAGCATTCGTCTCGGCCGCAGCTATCTCACCGCCGAGGGACGCCTCACCGAAACGGAGAAGACAGCCTGGGTGCGCACTATCCGCGACCAGCTCGCCCATGCCGAGGACACCATGACACTGCTGCCCAGGGATGCCCGCGCGGCAGTCCGCAGCGCCGCCGCACTCTTCACTGCCCTCATCGACCGGATCGCCGAGACTCCCGTCGCCGAGCTCTACGTCAAACGCATCCGCGTCCCCAACGCCGTCAAGGCGCGACTGGCGGCGAAGGCCATTCTGACCACGGCGGCAGAAGGCCGAACACTCGAGCACGCGCGAAGCGAGAACGAAACAAGTGTGCACGCGCGACACGAGGGCCGCCAGTGACCACCGGAACTAGCGGAACAATTGGAACCAGCGGAAACACACCAACCCCCAGAACCACCCGAACCGGCGTGATCGGCGGGGGAGCGGCCGGTCTCGCCACGGCCATCCTCTTGGCCCGGGAGGGGCATACGGTCGATCTCTTCGAGAAGAACGACCACCTCGGCGGGCGCATCGACGTCTTCGAACGGGACGGATTCCGGTTCGACACGGGTCCCTCCTGGTATCTCATGCCCGAGGTCTTCGACCATTTCTTCGCCCTGGCAGGCACCACCGCCGAGGCGGAGCTCGACCTGCGCACGCTCGATCCCGGTTACACGGTGTTCAGTCGGGCCGGCGCGGTCGGTCCCGCCGACGCCTCGACCGTTCCGGTGCGATCGTTGACGATTCCCCACGGACCCGCCCGCGTCCTCACTGCCTTCGATCGCACCGAGCGTGGTGCCGGGCATGTCCTCGACGACTATCTGCAGTCGGCGAAGCGGACGAAGGAGCTCGCCCTCGCGCACTTCCTCTATAACCCCTTCACCTCGGCCGCCTCGGTGCTCGACCGTGAGATCCTCGGGTCCCTGCCGACTCTCATGCGCATGCTGGGCACCTCCCTCGAGACCCACGCGAATTCCGCCGTCCGGGATCCGATGCTGCGACAGATCCTGCAGTACCCCGCGATCTTCCTCGGCACCGATCCGCGGCGGGCGCCCGCGATCTATCACCTCATGAGCACCCTCGACCTCGACGAAGGCGTCCGCTATCCGATGGGCGGATTCAGCACCATCATCGACTCCCTCGTCCGGTTGGCCAGACAGGCGGGCGTGCGCATCCATACAGGTGCCGATGTCACGCGGATCCGCGCCGAGGCGGTGCCGCGGTCGGCGCGCGCAACGCCGGCCCGCGGCGCGAGGGTGAGAGGCATGAGAGCGCGCGACATGAAGGCGCACGGCAGGACTGTCCACAATGCCACGAAGAATCGCCGGGTGACCGGTGTGACCTGGGTCGATGATGCGGGTGTCGAACGAGAGCACCCGGCGGAGATCATCGTCTCCGCAGCCGATCTCCACCACACGGAGACCCGCCTGCTCGACCCGGTCGACCGGAGCCGCCCCGAGGGATCATGGCAAAAGGTGACCAGCGGGCCGGGCGCCGTGCTCGTCCTTCTCGGCGTCGCCGGAGAGCTGCCGCAGCTGCCCCACCACTCGCTGTTCTTCACCGAGGATTGGGCGGCGAACTTCGACGCGATCTTCGGTCCGCACCCGCGGATTCCCTCACCGGCCTCAATCTACGTCTGTCGCCCCAGCGCCACGGACCCGACCGTGGCACCGCCCGGACACGAGAACCTCTTCGTCCTCATCCCCATCCCGGCCGATGCCGGAATCGGCGCCGGGGGACCCGACGGAACCGGCGACCCGCGCATCGAAGCCGCCGCAGACAGGGCCATCGATCAGATCGCAGCGTGGGCCGAGATTCCCGACCTGCGGCAGCGGATCAGAGTGCGACAGACACAGGGCCCCACAGACTTCGCCGAGCGGTATCACTCCTGGTTGGGAGGCATGCTCGGCCCGGCTCACACCTTGGACCAGAGTGCGATGTTCCGGGCGAAGAACGCCTCGACGAAGCTCGACGGCCTCTACTATGCGGGCGCCACGACCTCGCCCGGCGTGGGCGTGCCGATGTGCCTGATCAGCGCCGAGATCGTCCTCAAACTCATCCGCGGCGACTCGAGCCCGGGGCCTCTGCCGGTGACGTGACCTCTGCTGATAGTCGTGTTCGCTGTTGGTGACGTGTCCCGACCGTCGTCGGGGCCTGACCTGATGACCGGTTCGCTGCCTGGATGATCGTGCGCCGCCCGGCAACGCACGATCATCAGCGGCGAAGAGCGCCGATGAGTCCTCGTCGCAGCAGCCCGCGCCGAGGCGGTGACCAGATGTCCGTGCCCCGCACCCTCCACCCGGCCAGCAGTTCGTTGGCGGCCATGAAGCCCGTGGTTGCGGCCCGCTCCATGAGCGCCACCGGCGTCTCGCACCGGAGGGAGTCTCCGGCGAGCACCAGACCGGGAAAGGGCGTCGATACGCCGACTCGGCGGTTCCATGGCCGAGGATCGGCGAGGCCGCAGTCGTCCTCGATGAGGAGTTCCTGGTCGACGATCGGGATGTGCCTCGTCTCCGGGTAGGCCTCGTACAGGTCAGCCACCAGCTGAGAGGTGATCGCCTCGCGGTCGAGATATTCGAGGGCATAGGCGTGCAGCTCGACGACCGATCCGCCGTGAGTCTGCCGCCACCGTCGGGCTCCGGCCTCGAAACGGTCCAGCACGGAGACGTTGTCGAGCAGTCGGTAGCCGGTGGTGCCGAGGAACGCGGCCCGATTTTCCGCCACCTCGCCACCGAGCCACAGTCGCAGCACGGCGAACGCAGGCGCGTTCGTCTGCGAGACCAGGTCTTCGACCCATCGTTTTCGAGCGGAGACATCGTCCCCTCCGGTCCGGTCCGAAGGCCGGGGGGCCTGCACTGAGTCCACTGACTCGGTCGGCTCGGATCGTGACGCGAGATCGGCCACGAGTTCGCGCAGGCTGCGGGGGTCGACCGCGAGGACGACGGCATCGGTCTCGGCTGCTTCGGTGGTGCCAGTGCTGGTCGTCGTCTCGACGGTCCACCCGGACCCGTCCGACCGACCAAATCCGTCCGATCGACCAGCGCCGCTCGAACGTCTAGACCTCGCCGCCCGTCCAGATCCCTCCGACCGGCCACCGTCGCCCGACGGCCACAGCCCGGTCACCTCGGTGCCAGTGTCGATCCGGACCCCCGCCTCAGCGAGGTGTCGGCCCAGGGGCGCCCACAGGGCGGTGTCGTAGTCGTCGTCGGGGACGTCGAAGAGCAGGCCTTCGGACGAGCCGGTGAAGTACGTGTGGAACATCGCCACGAGCTCCCCGGCCGCGAAATCCGCGGGGTCGGCGAAGAAGGAC
Organism: Brevibacterium sp. GP-SGM9; assembly: GCF_047300845.1. Classification (NCBI taxonomy): domain Bacteria; kingdom Bacillati; phylum Actinomycetota; class Actinomycetes; order Micrococcales; family Brevibacteriaceae; genus Brevibacterium; species Brevibacterium sp. GP-SGM9. The sequence continues at coordinate 3,357,187 of NZ_CP178563.1, forward strand.
CGGGCGAAGACCTCGAGAGCCAGGTGCCTGGCTCCCTCGGGGAAGCGCAGGCGGTCGAGGAACGCCTCGGCGGATTCCCCGTCATACCTGTCCATCGACGACGGGAAGTCGACGTCGATGAGTTCGCAGGCGGTCGCGAGGTTTACCTCGGCGAGGCCGCGGAGCGGAAAACTCGGACTGCTGAGCACGAACCCGGCCAGACTGAACGGGGGAGTGCGGGGAATCGAGGCGAAGGAGTCGAGGACGCCGTCTCTGCGCAGCAGGGGATAGTCGCCGGCCGGCACCAGCCGCCGCAGCCCGGGATCGGCGCGGGAGAGCAGACTGCGCAGGTTGTAATACTGCCGGAAGAAGGCGTGGAAACCCCGCGACATGGTGCGCTCGCCGGGAATCCCCCACGCCCGGACCCTCCCGCCGAGGCGGTCCTCCCGTTCGATCAGACGCACCGTGGCTCCGTGCTCGGTCAGGATCGTGGCCGCCGCCAACCCGGCGATGCCGCCGCCGATGATCGTGACGTGCTTGGGTCGCAGGAGCCGATCCCGTCCCTGGTGGGAGGGGATGCGGAGTGCATGACGGTCGCGGGGAGTCATCGGTTGCCGGCCTCCTCGGTCCCGGCCCCGGCAACATCGGCTCTGGACTCGTCAGCGGCCTCGGCGACCGGGGAACGACGGTTCATCCTTCGCTGCCAGAGCATGAGGACGGCGGTGATCATGGCGAAGCCGAAGCCGAAGTCCTCGATCGGGATGTCGAAGGGGAAGCGGATGCCTGAGAACTCGTCCGGGTTGTAGAGCACGATCGGGTTGCTCAGCTTCGTCAGCCAGCCGTCGACGAGACATTGGAAGAACAGGCAGATGCCCAGTGCCGCCCAGTACTGGGCACGGCGGAAGATGCCGCTGCGGACGACGAGCAGCTCGAGGACGATGACGACGACCATGCCGATGAGCGTCATGATCGTGTATTCGGGAAGGTTCATCGCCGGCCCTCCTCGTGCGCCTGTTGGGCATCGCTGTGGCTGCGTCCGCCGCCACGGCGTGACCGCAGAGCCGTCAGCACCGTCCCGACTGCCTCGTAGCTGAGCAGGGCGCACAGGGGGATGACGAGGAAGAACACGAGCTCTTCGAGTGGAAGGTCGCCGAGGCGGATGCCGGTGACGAACCGCTCGTTGTAGTGCCAATGATCGCGGGCGATCGCCACCACGTCCCAGACCGAGAAGACGAGGACGACCGGAACGATCGCCCACAGTGCGGACTTCCAACGGCGGTAGACCCGTGCCTGGAACAGGAGTTCGAGCGGCAGGGTGATGAGCACGCAGGCGCCCATGAGCAGCAGGTATTCGTAGGCGCTCATGTCGGCTCCTCGTGGCCAGCCGGCTGTCCGTAGTCCGGCTCCCCGTAATCCGGTTCCCCGCGCTCCGTGCCGTGTCCGTGGTCGAAGGCCAGTTCCAGACCGCGGATGCGGTAGCCGGCGATGACGCTGTCCCAGCCGATCGTCGGCTCGTTGAGGATGCGGGGGCGGTGGGCAAGGAGGCGGTGGAGCAGGGCATCGGTCTCGAGCAGGGCCAGCGGCTGGCCCGGACAGGAGTGGGCTCCGTCGCTGAAGCTCATCCCCACCGCGGGCACCCCGTCTGCCGTGAGGCGGGCCGGGCACAGGGAGTGCGGATCCGAGCCGTCTCCGCCAGATTCGGTATGGTCTCGACCAGACTCGGTCGGGTCGAAAGCGGCAGGGTCCGTGTTCGTCTCGCGGACGCAGACGTCGATGAGATCTCCCCGCGCGATGGTGTGGGTGCTCCCGCCGTCCGCGATCTCGACCTCGTCCCGGGCACGACGGTAGAGATGGCCGACGACGGGTTCGAGGCGGATGATCTCCTTGAGGATCTCGAGGCGCCGAGGTTGCTCCGCCCGGCTGTACTCCGCACCCAGATCCGGATCGCTGAGGAGATGCCAGCAGGCCATCGAGATGAATTCCCGGGTCGTGACCATGCCCGCGGTCCCGTAGGTCACGCATTCGACGAGGATGTCGCTTGTGCTGTGTCCCGATTCGATGAGATGAGTGAGGACATCGCCGCCGGCCCGAGAGCCGCCGCGGTCGCGCCGTCTCGCCCTCACTGCGGGGCGGACGTCGGCGAGATAGAACCGTCCGATCGGCACGAGTCCGTTGATCGCGGCCTGCAGCCACTGCAGGCGGGTGCGTCCCCAGTTCGGGGTCGCGAGGTCCACGGGAGGTTGGGTGAAGAAGCCTTCGAGCCGGCGGGACATGCCTGCGACACTCGATTCGGTCAGTCCCACCACCTCGGCGGTGACTTCGACCGCGAAGTGCAGGGCCACCTCGTCGAGTCGGCACCGCCCCTGCCTGACGACGTGCTCGACCGCGGCCTCGGCGCGTTCGGCGATGAAGTCTCCGTAGCGGTCGGCGACCACGGCAGGAGCGAAGAAGCGGGCGAGATCCCTGCGCTGGGCGTCGTGGGCCGGGCCGTCGGAGATGAGGATCGGGTGGCGGCGGAAGATTCCGCGCGGAATCCGCTCGGCGGTGAACCCCGCCTGAGATGTGCCCTTACGGGCGCGCAGCACAGCCCGCGCCGCGGCGAAGGAGCGGATGCGCCAGATGGCGGACGGGCCCTCACCGATCACCTCCCGTTCGACGCTCGGTTCGGCGGCCTCGTCCTCCCGCAGGGCCTTACGTGCGCTCATGACTCCCGCAGCCCGCTCGCCGCGGTCAGCGCGTGCAGAGATGCGGCGAGGCGCGGCGGAAGATCCGCCTCATCGATGAGCCGGCCGATCGCCTCGCAGCGTTCGGCGATCATCGACTCGACGAACATGCGTGCCCCGGTGGCCTCGATGCTCTCGCGCAGACGCTGACCGTCGACTTCGTCGAGATCCGGGCGGCCGAACAGGTGGTCAACCTCGGCCCAGCCCGGGTCAGGGCGGGCGAAGGCGATGAGCAGGGTCTCCTTGCCCTCCCGCAGATCGCTGAGCACGGACTTGCCGGTCCGAGCCTCGTCGCCGAAGACCCCGAGCACGTCGTCGCGCAGCTGATAGACGATGCCGATTCGGCGGGCTATCGCCCCGAGCCGGTCGATGAGCTCGGGTGAGGATCCGGCGAGCACAGCCGCTACGGTCACCGGGGCTTCGAAGGAATACGCCGAGGTCTTACGGGCGATCATCTCGAGTACCTCCTCGGCGCTCGCCCGCTCGAGGCGGAGGCTCAGCCACACATCGGACTGCTCCCCGGCCGCGCTCTGCGCGATCGTGTCCTCGACGATGTCGAGGATGGCGATGCGACGGTCGCGGTCGACATCGAGCCTGGCCAGCAGCGACTGGGCGAGGGTGAGCATGAGGTCCCCGGCCAGCAGCGAGGAGGCCTCACCCCAGGTGGTCGCGGTCGATTCCGGCGCCCCGCGCTCTATGGCCTCGGCGGCGAAGCTGCCCGTGATGTTCGGTTCGCCGCGGCGCAGGGTGTCGTGGTCGATGACATCGTCATGGACGACGAGGGCGATGTGGAGCAGCTGCATCGCGCAGGCCGCATCGATCGCGGCGCTCTCATCGGTCCCTCCGAGTGCGGTGTGGGTGTCGATGAGCAGTCTGGGTCGGAGCAGCTTCCCGCCGCGCGCGATCCGCTCGAGGCGGTCCCAGAGCCGCTCGTATTGGGGTGTCAGGGAGCGGGCGCGCCCGCGAGAGGCCGCGAGCACTTCCCTCATCCGGGTCTCGATGGTCAGTTGGGCCGGTAGTGCCTGGTCGGTCATCGGCGTCCGCCGTCATCGCAGTTCAAGACCATCTCCACGTCACGACCTCAATTTCGTTAGCCTGGCGAGAATTCAATCTAACACAGCCCGAGTATGCTGTCATCGTGCCACCTGCAGAGAGCAGCGAGCCCGAAGAATCCGGGCTCACATACTTTACGGACGATTTGGACTTCTCCGATCGCTCGCAGCTGAGCGCAGCCGAAATCAGAGAATCCAACGCCGTGATGGAGGCACTGCGGCGGTGGCGGGAGGCCGACCGGGCCCTCGCCGAGGCGTCGCGTCGATTTATGCGGCTCAACGATTCCGACATGCGCGCCATCCACATGCTCGTCCGCGCCCATCGGCGGGGGAACCTCTCCACCCCCAAAGATGTCGCCGCCGGGGTCGGCATCTCGAGCGCTGCGACCACGAAGCTCGTTGACCGGCTCGTCGCCGCTGGGCACCTCGTCCGCCTTCCCCACCCGCACGATCAGCGCACTGTGTGCATTCAGGTCACCGAAGCGACCGCCCGGGCCGCGCACGAGTCGATCGGTCGTCAGCACGCCCGCCGATTCGATGCGGCAGCCGCGCTCAGCCATGAACAGCGACGTGCGGTCATCGAGTTTCTCGAGGCGCTGACCGAGGCGGATTTGCCGCAGGGGATTCTCGCCGCAGCGGAGAACGAGACCGAGGTAGGCAACAGTAACGGCTGATCCGCCTCGGCGGGGATGGCTGACCACCTCGGCGATAACGGCTGACCACCTCGGCGATCGCAGGCGAAACCGCGTCCGCCGCTCAGGGAGTGGGCTGACCGCCGTTGACGTTGAGGGTCTCGCCGAGGACGTAGCTCGACTCGGACGAGGTGAGGAAGACGTAGGCCGGAGCCAGTTCCGTCGGCTGACCGGCCCGACCCAGCGGCGTGTTCTTTCCGAAGTGGGGCAGAGCCTCCTTCGGCTGACCGTCCGAGACCTGCAGCGGAGTCCAGATCGGCCCCGGGGCCACCGCGTTCACGCGGATCCCGCGCGGAGCCAGCTGTGTCGCCAGACCTTTGGTGAAGTTGTTGATGGCGGCCTTGGTCGACGCATAGTCGATGAGGTGCGCGGACGGCGAATAGGCTTGCACGGACGTGGAATTCACGATCGTCGAGCCGGCCGGCAGATGGTCGACCGCGGCTTTGACGACTCGAAACATCGCGTGGATGTTCGTCTCATAGGTGTCTCGCCACTGCTCCTCGGAGAGATCGTCGACCCTGTCGACGGCGATCTGTCTGCCGGCGTTGTTGACCAGGGCATCGAGCCCACCCAGACCACCGAGCGTCTGCCCGACCAGATCGCGGCAGTATGCGGGATCTCTGAGGTCACCGGGCAGAGGCAGCGCGGTGCGGCCTGCGCGTCGGATGATCTCGCAGACGTGCTGTGCATCGTCTTCCTCTTCCGGGAGGTAGGACAGAGCAACATCTGCACCCTCACGGGCGAAGGCGATGGCGACTGCCGCACCGATACCGGAATCGGACCCCGAGATCAGGGCCTTCCGTCCTTCGAGTCTGCCGGTTCCCCGGTAGGTGTCCTCACCGCGGTCGGTTCTCGGTATCAGCTCGACGTCCAGGCCTGGTTCCGGTTGGTCCTGTTTCGGTGGTGAGATGTCGGGGTAGCGGTTGACGGGATTCTGCATGGTCAGTTGATCACTCATTGACTCTGCCTTTCTGTCTGTCGCTGTGTGGTGCTGCCGCTCCGGCCTCAGCCGGTGCGCTTCTTCGACGTCTTCTTGCCTGTAGTCTTGCGGTTCTTCCCAGTGGTCTTCCGGCTCTTCCCCGTCGACTTCCGGCTGCTGTCCACCGACTTGCGCAGCGCTTCCATCAGGTCGACGACGTCGCCAGAGGACTCGTCGTCCTCGTCGTCCTCGGAGAACGTCTTCTCCAGATCGAGAGAGTCTCCCGATTCGATCTTGGCGTCGATGAGCTTGCGCAGCTCCTCCTGGTAGTCATCAGTGAACTCCTCGGGAGTGAAATCCTCGGAGTACGAGTCGACGAGTTCAGCCGACATCTCGAGTTCCTTCTTGGAGATCTTCGCGCGGGAGTCGACGCCTTTGAAGTTGACGTCTCTGATCTCATCGGCCCACCGCAGAGTCTGGATCATCAGGAGCTTTCCGCATACCCGCAGCACGGCCAGCCGTGTTCGCGTGCGCAGAGTCAGCTTGACGATCGCTGTCCTGTCGGTGTCCTTGAGCGTCTGCCGCAGCAGCAGGTAGGCCTTGGGAGTCTTCGACGTCGGTTCGAGGAAGTAGGCCTTCTCCAACATGATCGGGTCGATCTGATCGCTGGGAACGAACTGGAGCACATCGAGGTCGCTGCTGTCATCCGCGGGCAGGGCCTCGAAGTCCTCATGCGTGAGGACGACTCGATGATCACCATCGTCGTAGGCCTTGACGATGTCATCGAAGTCGATGACCTTGCCGCACTCCTGGCACCGGTGCTGATTGCGGATGCGGCCGCCGTCCTTCGCATGCACCTGATGCATTCGGACATCGTGGTCTTCGGTGGCTGAGTACAGCTTCACCGGCACATTGACGAGACCAAACGCAATGGATCCGGTCCAGATCGCTCTCATTCGTCCATTCAAGCCCAGTCTCGAAGGCTTGGCTAGGCCCGGCGGCGAAATCACAGCCCCTGTTGCGCCCGGGCGCCGCCGAGTACCGTGAACTGCAGAGACTGTGGATCCCGTGACCGTGGTCGACACGAGTCGCATAGGAGGAGGTGTCCATGACCAGCCGCCAGCAGAGGGTCAATGTCGACGGTCATCGACTGTTTCTGAGCAATCTCGACAAGATCCTCTATCCCGAGACCGGCACGACCAAGGGTGAGGTCCTCGACTACTTCGCCCAGATCGCCCCCTGCCTCATTCGGCATGCAAAGGACAGAATCGCGACGCGCAAACGTTGGGTCGACGGTGTGGGCACACCGGACGATCCCGGCGAGGTGTTCTTCGAGAAGGATCTGCCGGATTCGGCTCCGAAGTGGATGCCCTCGCGGTCGATTCGGCATTCCACCGGTTCGAAGCGGTATCCCTTGGTCAACGATCTGGCGACCCTGACGTACCTCGCGCAGATGGCTTCACTCGAGATCCACATTCCGCAGTGGAGGGTGAGCCGCGGTGCGAAGGACCCGGCGACGGTCACCTCGGAGAGCCGACACCCCGACCGAATGGTCTTCGATCTCGACCCCGGGGCGGGGAGAGCGGTGGCCGACTGCGTCGAGGTCGCGCAGCTGGTGCGGGAGCTGCTCGAGGGCATGGACCTCGAGGTCTTCCCCGTCACCAGCGGGTCCAAGGGCGTCCATCTCTACGCCCCGCTCGACGGTTCGGCGACCTCGCAGGAGGTCTCCGATGTCGCTCATGAACTGGCACGCAGCCTCGAATCCGATCATGAGAAGCTCATCGTCTCTGCGATGAAGAAGTCGCTGCGGGAGAACAAGGTGCTCATTGACTGGTCGCAGAATTCGGCGGCCAAGACCACAGTGGCGCCGTATTCGCTGCGGGGGCGCTTTGCTCCGACCGTTGCCGCCCCGCGAAGTTGGGACGAGTTCGACGATCCTAGTTCGGTCGAGCAGCTGCGCTTCGACGAGGTCCTTGAGAGGGTCGAGGAATTCGGGGATCTGCTCGAACCCCTCGCCGAGGCGAACGGCGGCACCGCCTCGGCGCCCGAAACCGATGATGACGATTCGTCGGTGCGTGATCGTCTGGAGATCTATCGCTCGAAGCGCGATTCGACGAAGACGAATGAACCGGTGCCGGAGACGCACAGCACGAGCGGGGACGAGCTCTCCTTCGTCATCCAAGAACATCATGCCAGGTCACTCCACTGGGATTTCCGCCTCGAACATGAGGGTGTGCTCGTCTCCTGGGCGCTGCCCAAAGGTCCACCCGACGACCCCGAGAAGAATCACCTCGCGGTGCAGACGGAGGACCACCCGCTCGAATACGGCAGCTTCGAGGGCACGATCCCCAAGGGTGAGTACGGTGCCGGCGAGGTTGAGATCTGGGACTCGGGTACCTACGAACTCGAGAAGTGGAAGGAGGGGAAGGAGATCATCGCCGTCCTGCACGGGCGTGAAGACGGCGGACTCGGGGGAGTGCGCCGATTCGCGCTGTTCAGCACCGGGAGTCACGGCCCGAACAAGGACCCGGACAAGAACTGGATGATCCACCTCATGGACGATGTCTCGGACTCGGGCTCGCGGACGGGGCCAGACTCAGCCTCTGACCCTGACTCTGCCCAGGATCCGGCGCCGAAAGACGCCTCGGATCTGTCGCCGATGCTTGCGAGCATCGGCGACCTCGACTCGATTCGCCACGGGACCGGGGAAGAGGACTGGGCATTCGAGATGAAATGGGACGGAGTCCGCGCGCTCGCGGCGGTGCAGCCGGCCCGCAAAAGTCGCCCCGGAAGTGTCGCGCTGACCAGCCGAAACGGCCAAGACATGACACGGGCATTTCCGGAGCTGGCCGAACTCGCCGATTGTGTCGGAGTCGACTGTGTGCTCGACGGTGAGATCGTCGCCCTGACATCGGGAAGCAGACCGGACTTCGGCCGACTCCAACGCAGGATCGGACTCACCGATGAGCGTGACATCGAGCGGGGGAGACAGCGAACTCCCGTGTACTTCATGCTCTTCGACATCCTCCATGCCGACGGCTCATCGTTGCTGCGCACCGCCTATCGTGACCGTCGAGAGCGTCTGTTCGAACTCGTCACGGAGAGTGAGCACATCCTTGTGCCGGAAGCTTTCCACGGCGATGTGGATGAGGCCATGGACTCCAGCCGCGAGCTGCAGCTCGAGGGAGTCATGGCGAAGAAGACAGGCAGCGTCTATCTGCCCGGCCGCCGCACCCGCACCTGGCTCAAGCTCAAGCACACATCATCTCGCGATGTCCTCATCGTCGGGTGGAGAACAGGAAAGGGCGAACGGTCCGGGACCTTCGCCTCGCTGCTCTTAGCCGCCCACGATGGGGACACTCTGCGCTACCTGGGTCGGGTGGGGACCGGATTCGACGATCATCAGCTGCAGACATTGAGCAGATCACTGGAGCGTCGCTCTCGAAAGACACCGGCCCTGTCAGTACCGGTCGCGGACTCGCACGATGCGCATTGGGTGCGCCCTGACCTCGTCGGTGAAGTCAGCTTCAGCGGTTTCACCGAGGCGGGACGACTGCGTCATCCCGTGTGGCGGGGACTCCGCGAGGATATCGATCCCGCCGACGTCCGGATCTGACCGCTGCGCCCCACGCTGACCGGTGCGCCCCACGCTGGCGGCTGCACGCCTACACCGACAGCTGAACCCTACACCGACGGCTGCACCCACTGCTGACGTCCTCACCCCTTACCCGAATCGGACAAGTGAGTTAGTGTCGACAGAACCGTGAACTCCACACACCAGCGAGGAGAAGTGGTCATCATGCCGAAGACCAGCCCATCGGGAAAGCCGAAGAAATCGGAGCTCCCCGCGACCCTGAGGCGCTCGAGCCAGAAGGCGCAGCGGACCTTTGCGAAGGCCTACGACTCGGCCATGGATGAGTATCAGGACGAGGAGCGCGCCCATCGGGTCGCCTACGACACCCTCAAACATACCTTCGAGAAGGTCGGGGACAAGTGGGAGGCGAAGCCCTCGTCCGGTCCTTCGGATGCACAGAGCAAGGGCGGGAAGAACACCGACCGCACAACAGCAGGAGGAGTCGACGCCACCGCCTCGAAGGAACACCTGTACGAGCAGGCGAAGCGGCTGAAGATACCCGGGCGTTCCTCGATGACCAAGAGCGAACTCGTCGAGGCGCTCGAGCGTGAGAGCAGCAGAAAGACGAAACAGAACGCCTGAGCCCAATCAGTCCGGACCCGTCCAGTCCGAGCCCAATCAGTCCGGGCGGATCACTCGCTCATCGCTGGCGTGGCCGGCTCGGAGGTCCGCCACCGCGGACGCGCGCAGGGCAGTGAAGGGCCCGACGTTCTCGACCGAGAGCACCCGAGCCGTGGTGGCGACGTGGTCGCCGCCGTCGTCGAGCATGGCGATGCGCTCGACCACCATGCGGTTGGGCAGAGCGGTGAGCAGCGGAACCCCGCACTCATCCGATTCGACCTCGATCCCCGCGAACTTATCGCATTCCTCACCGGACCGGGTACCGAAATGGCGGGCCAGGGCGAAGTCGTCGCTGGTGAAGAAGTGGATTGCGAAGAGGGTGGACCGCAGGCTGACCCGATAGGTGTGGTTGGCCTTCGACAGGCAGAAGCAGTACTGCGCGGGGGAGATGCTCGACTGCGCGTGGAAGCCGACCAGGCAACCGGCGCGTTCGCCTTCCGCCGAGGTGGTGACGATGACCATCGGAGAGTCGGCCGAGCTCATGAGCTCGGAGATGTCCTGCCCGGTCATTGTGATCGCTCATTCATGGCGTGCCCTCTCCGGGCGAGTCGATTCGTAGCGGAGGAAGAGCGTGTCGTCTTCGACCATCGTGGTCTTGAGCGCGAATCGGGCGATCCCCGCACCCGAGGGCGCGACGCTGACCGGAAGCGGATCTCCTCCCATCAGCGGCGAGACCGACAGGCACAGTTCGTCGAGGCGGTCGGCCGCGACGAGTTCGCCGAGCCACCTGGGCCCGCCTTCACAGAGCACGACCCCGAAGCCGAGACCTGCGAGAGACCGGAGAGCCGCCGCCGGGTCGACACGATCGGTGCCGGCGATGACCACCGTTGCGGCCTGCTCGGCCTCAGCCACGCGATCCGGGTCGGCGTCCGCGCAGGTGATGACCATGGTGCGGGCGTCGTCCGGAGCGTCGGCGAAGACCGAGGAGGACCAGTCGAGGTCGAGGTTGCGGCTGACCACGGCCACCGGCGGCATCTCGGACTGGCCCCGACTTCGTCGCTGCTCCCGGGCGCTGCGAGACAGTCGGATCGGGGCATAGCCTTCGCGGCGGATCGTCTCGGCACCGACCATGACGACGTCGGCGATCTGCCGCATCCGGCGGAACAGCGTCTGGTCGGGTGTCGTCGAGAGTGCCCCGACGCGTCCGTTGATCGCTGCCGTGCCGTCGAGCCCGGCGACCATGTGCCCGGTCACCCAGCATTCGTGCCGGGGCGTCGAACGGTCGACCGCGAGGTAGGGAGTCAGCGGGTCGGGGATCGGTGCACTGCGTTCGAGAGGCTCCATGATCGCAGTCTACGGACTGAGCCGCTTCTCGGAACAGGGGACGTGTAACGCATGGAAGCAGCCGGAGCAGCCGTGAGGCAGAGAAGGCCCTGCGAGCCCTGTCGCAGCGTGCCGAATCCGCGGTCGAGGTCAGTGATCGAGGTCAGTGATCGGTTGCCAGGCGCACGCCGAGTGCGATCATCACGGCAGCGCTCGTCCGATCGAGCCAGAGTTTGACTCGTTCCCGGGTGAGGATTCCTCGGGCACGGGTGGCGGCGAGGACGATCGCCGAGTGCCACACTGTTCCGATGGCAAGGGCGATCGACACCATCAGCACTCCCCAGCCGGCGGTTCCGGCCCCGGTGGGGAGGAACTGGGGGAGGATGCTGATGTAGAAAACGCCGACTTTCGGGTTGAGCATGTTGCTGATCAATCCGCAGCGAGCAGCATCCATGGATTTCAGCGGTGTCGGCGCTGCTGTTTCCGCAGCAGTGCTGGCTCGATTGCGCGGAAGGGACTTCCAGATCGCCATGCAGCCCAGCCACACGAGATAGCACGCTCCGGCGATCCGGACGACGTCGTAGGCGATCGTCGACGCGGCGAGCAGCGCGGTGAGACCGACGAGACTGGCAACAGCCCACGTCGCATGTCCGATCTCAACACCGACGACTGCAGCGAAGCCGGAACGCCTGCCGTGGAAGAGCGTCGATCGAAGGACGATCATGAGGTCGACGCCGGGAGTGGCCGCGCCGATCACCGCGACGAGAGCCCAAGCCAGCAGCTGCTGTGATTCCATTGTCATCTTTCGCGAAGACGGTGGTCAGTCAGCTCAGCCTACCTGGCTCAGCCGCGCATCGCGTCAGTCGGTCCAGGCGTCGTCGGTGAAGAATCCGTCGATCCACCCGGGCAGGCGGTGCCCGTCCTTCGCCGTCCCGAGAGTGTAGGGCGCGACGTGGAAGCCGGCCTTGTCGAGCTTGTGCATGTCCTTCTTCGGCAGCTTGGTGCTCGGTCCGATCCAGTCGATTCCGGCATCGGCGATCTCGTCGAACGACTCCTCGGGCAGGCTGGCCCCGGTGAGGTAGAGCGAGGTGTAGCCGCGCTCGGCGATCGTCTTCGCGGCGGCGAAGTCGAAGGACTGGACGATGAGGGAGTCGGCGAGCCCGCGCTTGTCGAATTCGTCGAGGACCTGGTCGACCTCCGCCGAGGTGGCTCCGGGCTTGATCTCGGGCACCATGACGACGTCTCCGCCGAGTTCGTCGAGCAGCTCCTCGAGCGTGACCGTCGGTGCGGGGTCACCGCCGGCGGGGTGTTTGATCGTGGCTTGGTCCCATTCCTCGCGGCTGAGGTCGCGGATCTTCCCGCTGGCTCCGTTGAGGGTGCGGTCGGCGGTGTCGTCGTGGTTGAGGACCGGGGTGCCGTCTTCGAGGAACTGGATGTCCATCTCGGGCAGGAAACCGTCCTTCGCCGAGGCGAGGAAGCCCTCCATGGACTCCTCCGGGTGGACGTCGGCACCGCCTCGGTGGGAGATGGTGGTCGGGTACTCGAGGTCGGAGAGGGTGGCGGGGGCCGCGTATTTCGGTGAGGGATCGGCGTTGCCGTCGCCGAGGCCGGCGGCCTGCGAGCCCGCCGCCTGAGAACCGGCGTCCTGCGAACCGGCGGACGAGGCGGAAACTGCCGCCGAGGCTGTGGCTGCGTCGCCCGGCATCGCGGCGGTGCCTGCGATGACCGTGCCCGCGATGACCGCGGAGGCGAGGATCGTGGATGGACGTGGACGGATGAGTTTCTTGTCATTCGCATTCACGACCGTGACGCTACGGTCGCCAAGCGAGCACGGGGAGACACCGACGTGAACGGAAGAACGAGAGCAGGCGAAGCGGCGGCGAACGATCGCCGCAGATCAGGAGGCTGCGACGGAGCTCAGGACGTCCCCGGGCGCTGGGCCCTCACATCCACTTCTTCGCCCGGAAGACGACGTAGAGGACGATGCCGAGCCCGAGCATGAGCCTTAAATCACGTTAGCGCTACAAACTTAATCAAACTCCGAAAATGCATTGATGTAAGTAGTCAAAACTTCAAGTCGAATGTCATACGCTATCGGGATTCAAAGCCTTCAGATTTACAGAAAGCTCGTTGCCTTCTTCGTCTGCGAGGACGATAACAGTATTGTTTGTGAGATTAAGCCTCTTGGGTAGCACTAGCGCAACTATCGTATTCGAGAGCTTCTGTACATCGAGTCGAGTTGGCGAATCATCGGAACATGTGCGGATCGCCGCGTAGTTCACATCGCTCAAATTACCCTCCACAATTAGCGCCCGTCGTTTGTCGACGTGCACCTCGCCTAGCGCAACTGGAGATGCGACGATACTTGCGTCGGAAGGATACTTCGAAGTAGGCCCGCAGTCGACAGTGAGATTCCCGAATTTGGTGAAGAACAAAGCATGAGTGGTCGGATATCCAATCATCTGTGGAAGCGTGGACAGTAGCGGGGACTTGTCGTTGCCCCAACGCTGTCTGAGCCGCAGGTCTCCCCAGCTGCACTCAACAATTGCGTCCCAATAGCCGGGCTTGTCGAGCACGCCTAGGTCAGTGACATTTCTGACCGAGACATGCGAGGCGGTTGGCGAAGGGAGCTCCGCTGCTGCATCGAAGGCTACCGACCTCTCTTCGCCGGATTTCCTATGCTTCCAAACAAGGCGGGCGCTGTCCGGGCGCACATTCGCGCCCGCAATTCCTGCGCACCCAGAAAGCTCAAGGCCGCTCGCCGTGATATCTAGGCTTTCGAGGCTAGTAGAGATCGCGGAATTCAAACCACGAAGTTCGCCACCTTGTGATGGCTGATAGACGAACTCATTGGTGTTGCGATCAAAGGTGAGTGGAAAATCTTCCCGCGCTGAGATCAGACGACTAACCTCTTCCACGCCGTCTTGATCGCCCGAAATGATGAGATCAATTAATATCTGAACTTCAAGCTTGCTGCGCGAACGCAGTTGCTCGTTCCAGAGCTGCTTCAATTCGTGTCGCGCTTGCTCTATGCACTTTCGGCGGAATTCTCGGTCGAACGACTCGTGAAATCCGGGTCCGAACGAGGCCAGCATGCCGCCTTTTCCGATTATGGGGCGCCCAAGGAGAGTGTCTCGTCGTTCCCCTGGCGGCGTGTATTCGCAGACCACCCGGATCAAGTCGAGGTTCTTTTCCAAATGTTTGTGAGGGGGCTGTCCCTGCTGAGAGGCGCTTGTTCCGTCGTCGCGGTTCCTGATCCAATAATAGACGCGATCCGTAAGCACTGAAACGTGGGGGCTCGCAAGGTAAGCGCCCATTGTGAACGCCTGATCTTCTCCGATCAGATACCCGGTAGGAAAACGAAGGTTGTTTGTTTGAATTATTGACGTTCTGAAAAGTTTAGTCGGCCCGAGCGTCGTGAAAACATTGGACTCAACGAAATCCTCTCCGAATCGGTCTTTGGCGAATGCCCGCGTCGGCGGTTTTCGACCGTCCGGTCCCTCGACTCCAACTTTAACAAGTACTACTCCTGAACCCGTAGAATCGCCGACTCTGACGGCGTTGCGCAGAGTTGAAGGTTCAAGGCGATCGTCGGCGTCAAGGAAGAAGACATATCGTCCGCGCGCGATGTCGAGCCCAGCATTACGTGGAGCTGATGCCGATCCACTGTTCGGGATTGAGAGTACGGATAGGTTGCTGTGCCGAAGCTCGAGCGACCGGAGAATGGCAAGGCTGGCGTCGGTCGAGCCGTCATCTACCGCAATGATTTCAATTTTAGATTGGTGCAGATCCTGCGAAAATACGGATCCCAGTGTATCCCATATGAATCGTTCGCAATTGAACACGGGGATAATGACCGTGACATCTGGCGTGCAGTTCTCGTTGTTCAATAGTGTTGTTTCCAGTCTAGATGTTTCAATAATCGCAATTTCTGTGTGCGATAGCTCCGCAGTGTATGAACGCACTCATCGGCACTAAATCGTGCCGATTCCAATTATTCCACGTACTACTGATGAACTCAAAACCCGATTCTTGATAGGCGGTTCTTCAGTTTCTGGGCGTCAGAGGATGGCTGAGTGGTGGGCTGCCTCCCTCATGCCAATGTATCTCGGCAGGCACAGCGGATCTTGGATTTCGGGACTGTGGTTGAAGGTCCAGAATGGATGAATTCACATCCACTTCTTCGCCCGGAAGACGACGTAGAGGACGATGCCGAGCCCGAGCATGAGCCCGAGCGCCATCGGGTAGCCGAAGGCCCAGTGGAGCTCCGGCATGTCGTCGAAGTTCATTCCGTAGATTGCGCCGACCAGCGTGGGGGCGAAGAGGATCGCCGCCCAGCCGGAGATCTTCTTCATGTCCTCATTCTGACGTTGGGCCACGAGGGTGGAATTGACGTTGAGGATCTGGGACAGGGCCTCGCGCAGTTCGGCCGCCTCGGCGAGGACTCGGGTCAGGTGGTCGGTGACGTCGTCGAGGTAGGCCTGCAGGGCCTCGGGGATCGCGTATTTCGTGGCCCCGTTGCCCAGTGCCTGGGTCAGTCGGTTGAGGTGGGTGGAGGTGTGGAGGACGTCGATGACCTCCTGGCTGAGCAGGTAGATGCGGGCGGCCGCGGCGGCATCACCGCTGAAGACCTGGCGTTCGATGCCCTCTTTGTCGTCCTGGAGTCCGTCGAGGACGGGGAAGTAGGTGTCGACGGCAGTGTCGAGGAGGCGGTAGATCAGGGCTTCGGGGCCCAGCGTCAGCAGGTCTCGGTCGGTCGTCCACTGCCGCTTCTCGTGGGTGAAGTAGGCGTCCATATCCTCGCGGCGCTCAGGGATCGGGGTGGCGTCGATGAAGTGGTCGTCCTGGCAGATGACGACGAGGGTGTCATCGCGCATGAGGAGGTGGAACTCCTTGAACTCGACTTCCTCGGCGGAGTCGACGTAGACCGCGGACTTGATGACGGTGAAGAGCATGTCACCGTATCGTTCGACCTTCGGTCGTTGGTTGGCGTGGAAGAGGTCATCGATGAGCACCGGGTGCAGCTCCCACGCCGAGGCGATCTCCTCGAGAAGCGCGGGCGTGGAGCGGGGAACGATGATCTGGTGGATCTTCGCCGCCGAGGCGGTCGTGTCCTCGGTCGCCGGCGCCGAGTCCTCGGTGTGGGTGGGGGAGCCATCTGCTGCGGCGGGGGAGTCGTGTGTCGGGGTGGCGAGAGCCTCGGCGAAGGTGGTGGTGACGTTGAGTTCCTGCGGCACGCTGTCGACGATGCGTCGACTGATGACAACCGGCGCGGCTGTGGGGCTCGTGCCGTTCGTGGGCACCGGCTGCTTGCGCCGAGGTGCCCGCTCGGTCTTGTGCCTGCGTGCTCTGGCCATCACGCTCCCTTTCCTCGGACAGTGTCAAAGGTACTCGAAGGTGACGTGTCCAGGCACAATGGGTGCATGACGAAGATTCCGGAGTCACTGACACGACGCGCAAAGCAAGGACTCGACCTGGGTGCAAAAGCAGCAGGTCGTGGTCGCCGCCTTGGTGGCAATGTCCTCGATGAGGCTCGATATTCGTCCGACTTCGCACCTCAAGACTCCGATGATTTCGTCGCAGCAGCCTACTTCGCCGCAGACCTGGACTCCGTCTACCAGCTCGAACAGTGGCTGTGGCCGATGGAGCAGCTGCGGGACCGACTCCGAGAACAGGGCTATGGTGATCAGCCCTTCGGGATCCTGTCACGGAATATCCGCTCTGCCCGACGCCTGCGTGAGCAGACGGATATCCCGGTGCGGTTCTCGCGCCGCAGTGCGGGTTTCGACTCCTTCATGTCCGCGACTTCGCTTCGTCTCGTCTTCTACGTCAATCAGGCTCTGCTGAACTTTCAGGCACTGAAGTCTCCACGACCGGCACATGTGCATCTCAGCCATGGCGAGAGCGAGAAGATCTCGATGATCTCCAATCAGCTCAAGGCCTATGACTACATCTTCACCGCAGGTCAGGCCGCGAGAGAGCGGATCGGACGCACGCTCGTCGGGCTGGATTCAGAACGCATGGTCGATGTCGGACGCCCGCAACTCGACCGTCCGCGAACGGTGCCGCAGATCTGGCGGGAATTCGGCGCATCTACTCCCAGCGGGCCGACAGTCTTCTACGCCCCCACCTGGGAAGGCGACTCTCCGTCGATGGCTTATGGGACCCTCGCCTACAACGGGGAGACGTTCGTCCGCGACATGCTCAGCGCCGGGTATCGAGTGATCTTCCGACCGCACCCTCGCACCGGATTCCAAGATGAGGGATTTGCCAAGGCACTGGAATCGGTCAGAGAGATCGTCGCCGCCGACCCGCGAGGCTTCGTCGACAACACGCCCGATGTGTCCTGGCAGCTCGATGTTGCCGATGTCTGTCTGGCAGAGATGTCGTCGGTCGCCTTCGATTGGCTCTCCGTACGCAGACCGCTCGTCATGGTCGCGCCTCACAACCCCGGCACCGAGGTGCTCGCCGGGGGACTGTTCGACCGTTGCCCGGTCGTCGAAGTAGGCAGAGAAGATGAGCTGGTCAATCTGCTGCAGGCCGGCGGTGGGCCGGCCGGGAGCGCCGATCAGCTGTCGGAGCACTACTTTGGCGGCACCGCAGCGAATGAGCAGGTGGAACGGTTCATCGAAGCAGGTCTGGTGGTGATCGACGACCGGACGACCGCACTGACCGGTCGCGGAGACGTGTGATCGGCATCGCGAAGCGGGAGACTCAGGTGTCAAAATGGTAAACTGCCGCTGAACGCAAGGTTTTTTCGGCCCCGAGAATCGGGGCCTTGATCGTTTGGATGGTAATCGATGCGCCGAGTCATCACCTATGGCACGTTTGACCTGCTCCACTATGGGCACATTCGTCTGTTGCAGCGATGCAAGGAGCAGGGCGACTACCTGGTCGTGGCGCTCTCGAGCGATGAGTTCAACGCCGGCAAGGGCAAGAAGTCCTACTTCTCCTATGCCGAACGCAAGCACATGCTTGAGGCCATCCGCTACGTCGACCTCGTCATCCCGGAGGACAACTGGGAGCAGAAGTCGACCGACGTCGAAAAGTACCACATCGACACCTTCGTGATGGGCGATGATTGGGAAGGCGAGTTCGACTTCCTCAAGGACAAGTGCGAGGTCGTCTATCTGCCCCGGACACCTGAGATCTCGACGACCCGCATCAAATCCGAACTCGGTAAGTCCTGATCTCCCATCGACCAAGGTTGCTATGTGGCTGAATCAATACGAGTAAGCGTTGTAGCTCCCGTCTACAACGCCGAGCTCTTCCTTTCTGATTTCATCGGCAGCTTCCTTCACCAGTCGTTGCCAAGTGAAGCGATTGAACTCATCGCGGTCGACGACGGATCAACCGACCGCAGCGGGATCATGCTTGATGAGTTCGCTGCGGATCACCCGAACATCCGCGTCATCCATCAGGAGAACTCGGGGTGGCCGGGGAAACCGCGCAATGTCGGTCTCGGGGCGGCTCGCGGTGATTACGTCTTCTTCGCCGATCCGGACGACGAACTGGGTGCGGCCGGAGCTCTTGAGCGCTTGGCGGAATTCGCCGACAAGCACTCGAGCGACGTCGTCGTGCCGAAGATTGTGACAAGGGGTCGTCCTCATGCGCAATGGCGATATAAGACGACTCAGATCGATGCCGATCTAGTCACCTGCTTCACGACACTGACTCCGCATAAGTTGTTCCGCCGTACCTTCCTGCTCGAGAGCGGAATTCGCTTCCCAGAGCAGAAGACGCGACTCGAAGACGGCCAGATGCTGTCCAGGGCCTATCTGCAGGCAGCTCGCGTGTCGATTCTCTCCGGATACGATTTCTACTACCTCATCCACCATCCCGAGCAGAACCATCTCAGTTCTCAGCCGAAAGACCCTGCCGAATACATCAACGCAGTCTGCGTCATGAGCTCGAATGTCGAAGAGTACTGCGAAGACGAAGACACCGGCGACCGGATCATCAATGAGATCTACTTGAGGAAGGTGCTCCACAACCTCGCCAACTCTAGGTGGAACAAGCAGCGTCCGGAACATCGCCAGGCCTGGTTGGACTCCCAGCAGAGGTTCATCGAACGGTTCATCAACACCCGGCGCTACGACAAGATGAATGATGTGGCTCGCACTCGAACCGATTTGGTTCGCACCGGTGATATGGAAGCGATCGCCGACTACGTCGCGACGGACAGTGTCGATTTCAGCTTCACTTCTGCCAGCAGCAAACGCGGTCGGGTGACGATCTGTGGTGATTTCGATCGCTTGCCCGACAACGGGACATTGCCCTCCTTGGTCGTCACCTCTCGGCAAGATGACAACCAAGTGGTCAAGGTCCCTTTCGAACGCGAGAACGGGGATGCGCGTGCTTCCATCCCGAAATCGGCGTTGCCATTGACGTCGAAGATCACTCGCTATAATCTCTCGATCACTCCCGGCGCGGGCCATCCGTCGAAGAGGTTCCGCGGTCCGGAAGGAAAGTTCGCTCAGCTGTTCAGCGACGATCGTGAGGTCGAACTCTATACGACTAAGGCGGGAAACCTCAGTGTCAAGGTCAGCGCTGGTCTCCGCCTGCGTCAGAGATTGGCGCGAAGGGTGAAACGGCTTCTCCGCCGATGAGCCACCGCCGCAGTCGTTCAACCAGACCGTGGATCACGGGTAAGATCTATTCGCATTATGACCGCAGGGAAGAACGCAGAAGGAGGAGTGCCGATGGACTCCGTCCATGAGCCGTCGCACCCGACCCTGTCCGAGCTGCGGGCCAAAGCGCAACCGCCCGAAGTCCGCAGCCGGAAGAACGCGGAACATTGGACGGCGCAACTCTATCTGCGTCACATCTCGATCTATTTCACCATGTTGCTGGTTCGCACGCGGATCAGTGCCAACGGCGTCACCGGACTGATGATCTTCGCCGGTTGGTGCATTGCCGCCAGCCTTCTGATCCCCGGCATTTGGGGTGCGCTTCTTGCTGTCTTCTTCTCCCAAGTGCAGATGTACATCGACTGCTGTGATGGCGAAGTTGCCAGATGGCGGGAGACCAGCGGAGCCAAGGGCGTATTCCTCGACAAAGTGGGCCATTACACTACCGAAGGCCTCGTGGCTGTGGCTTTGGGAATCCGGGCAGTCGGCGAATGGCAGAATCTGTCGGACGACCCCGCAGGCACTTACCGATACCTGCTCGCCGGAACCGTGTTGGCCGGCTTCGTCCTTCTGAATAAGGCGCTCAATGACATGGTGCATGTGTCCCGGGCGTTCAACGGCCTCGATAAACTGGCTGACTCCAAGGAAGCAACCGCGCTCACTCCGGGTCTGGTCGCGAAACTCAAGCGCGCCGCGCGGTTCGTGCCGTTTCATCGCATCTATCACTCTGTTGAAATGTCTCTCATGGCTGTCATCGCCAGCGTTGTCACAATGATTGCGATGCCGCTTGGGGGCGGGCCCCTTTTCGGAGAGCGTTGGCTGATCCTTATCATGGCCCCGCTCTGCCTACTTTCGGTCATCGGACACTTTATGGCCATCATGGCCTCGAAGCGGCTGTCATGACCGAATCACCTCGTCTGCTCGCGCAGCATTTCGAGTCCAGCCGCAAATACACGTTCGGCGTCGTCGTCCTGTCGCAGGGCAAACGCCTTGACGAACTCAACCGCGGATTCGATTCCCTGCTTGCGCAGAAGGGTGTCGAACTCGACGTTGTCTGTGTCGGCAATGGATGGGAACCGGAGGGCATTCCTCCATCGGTCAAGAAGCTCGGGTTACCGGAGAACCTGGGTATACCGGCCGGTCGCAACGCCGGTGTACCGCATGTGAAGGGCGAGTTCCTCTTCTTCCTCGATGACGATGCCTGGCTGCCCGACGACACGACGCTCATGCGTATGGCTCAGCTGATGCGTACGAAGCCGAAAGTCGGATTGGTGCAACCGAGAGTGGAGGAGCCGGGAGGGCCTGATGCGCCGAAGCGGTGGATTCCGCGCCTGAAGAAGGGTGAGGCGGATCATTCCTCGAATGTGTTCTCCGTGTGGGAGGGCGCAGTCTGTTTGCAACGACGGGCTTTCGACGAATGTGGAGGCTGGCCGGCTCCGTTCTGGTATGCCCACGAAGGCATCGAGCTTGCATGGCGCGTCTGGGACGCCGGGTACGTTGTCTGGTACATGGGCGACTTGGCCGTCGCGCACCCTGTCATCGACCCCAGACGACACGATGAGTATTTCTACATGAACGCTCGCAATCGCGTCTGGTTGGCTAGGCGCAATCTTCCTTGGCCTTTCAACTGGGCCTACGTCGGTTCGTGGACTCTCATGCAGACCTTGAAGTGGGCAAACAAACCCCAACAGCTCAAACCATGGTTTCAGGGCTGGCGTGAAGGGTGGAAACTCGATCCATGGGGCGAAGACGAGGAAAGACACAAACTCTCGGGGAAGGGAGTGCTGCGCATGTCGCGGCACGGTCGACCGCCGATCGTCTGAGTGCGCTGCAGACATCACAGCTGAGAATCGGCATTTCGAAGACTCCATATGACCGGTGATTCCGCGAACTTCGAGTCAACCGTTGCCGCGACCGGGGAGCGATGAGATATGAACAGCAAGAGAGAGGCACTCCGACCTACTGTCGGAAAGCCGCGCGACTTCCGATTGGACAAGGCCAAAGGTCTTCTCATCCTGTTGGTGGTGTACGGACACCTTCTTGAGCAGATCTCGGGTTGGGACATGGGCTTTAGCCGTGCAGAACTCACAGCGATCTATTCGTTCCATATGCCGGCGTTCGTGTTTCTGGCTGGAATTACGTCGAAGTCGAATAGACTGCTCAGCCGAGTTCTCGTGTTCGTTGTGCTCTTGGTGTCTTCACAGGCCGTCTACTACGTCTTGATGCGGACCTTGGACGGCGAAGATCCCGACTTCTCTGCAATCATGCCCTACTGGATCCTTTGGTTCCTCCTCGCCATGATCTGGTGGACGTTGCTGGTTCCGGTGATCGAAAGGTTTCCACGGGCCATGGTCATCGTCTCCCTAGCAGCAGGTGCCGTGGGAGGGATCATTCCTGTCATCGACTATGAGTTCACGGTGGCTCGGACGTTGACCTTCCTCCCATTCTTCGTTCTGGGTAAGTTGTACGGCCAGCGGTTGATCGACTGGGCAACGTCGATGAACATCCCCGCGAAAGTCGGATTGACGCTTGCTGCACTTGTGCCGATGGTGCTCTTCTTCACTCAGGACCTGGATAAGGAGTGGTACTACGGGGCGCGCGGGTTCAATTTCATGGATGTGGCCATTCCGTACGGAGTGGGTATTCGAGTGCTGCTCGGAGCGAGCGCAATGCTGGCGATCGTCGCGCTTGTCTCGTGGACGAACGTCCTGCCTTCTCTGCTGACAGCGGCAGGGCAGCGGAGTCTGTCGGTCTACCTCCTCCATGGTCTGATCGTCCGATCATTGGACAAACCACTGAATGCCGCGCTGGACAGCGCGTCAGGATCAGTGATGATCGTAGTCACCCTGGTCATGGCAGTGCTCATCACTGCATTGTGCTCACTGTCGTTCTTCGACCGAGCAATCCGTCAGTACAGTTCATGGATAGCCGGGGTATTGGAAGCCGCCTTGAAATCAGTGATCCCAGTTAGGCAAGCAGGGAGACACTGAGCTCAATCACTGAGAGCGTCCGATGCTGCTGAATGTGGAGCTCTCTCGACCACCGGCGTCGGTCCAAGCGATCATCTGGCCCTTCCCTGGCGGGATGCTCCTCGTGATCCCGAACCGTTCAGATCCTCTCTCGGAGGCGGTGAGCGAGTAGGGGCACTATGATGAAGCACGCCCTGACATCGTTTCTGAGAGAAGTCTGAAGTGAAAGATCGAATCGGCCGTTACGCACGGCGGCTGCAGCGGCTGGTGGTGCGCTCCATCGGCGGCTACCTGCCGGAGCCTCTGTCGCGAAGATCGACATTGATGGCTGCGGGACTCTCCGCGTTCATTCTTCTGGCGTTCTCCGGCCACCTAGTCGGACTGATTCTCGGACTGCTTCTTGTGGCGGCAGTCTGGTATTCGGAAATGACACTTGCGCTGACCTCGACTCCGACGAGTCTGGCTCGACATTCGACCATCAGCTTCGAGTACATGCTTGTGCTGTCGATCGGGTTGGGGGCCGTCTACACCTCATGGTTCGACGAATCGGCGTGGGTCGAATGGTGCGCTCTGCTCTTGCTTCCGGTCTCCTCGTGGTTGGTGAGTGCTCAACCACCGTTCCTTGCTGTCAGGCCCATTCAGGCGGCAAATCTCACCAACCTGCCTGTGATCGGAGAACCACCGCGGATCCAGGTCAAAGGTCTGCTCCGACTCGTGTGGGCAGGATACGCGGTGATTGCGCTCCTTCTGCTGATCGGAGGCGCGATCGGGCCGTGGATCTCGGTGGTTGTCTCAGTCGTGGTCTTGGCGGCCGTCGCGTGGAACGTCGTCGCAGCATGGATATGGGCGGACAAAGCTCGATGGCGAACTCTCCGTGAGCTTCGACGGATGGAACCTGTGGCGATGATGCCCTACGGCGGGTCCGCTGCCTTTCACATCCCGATGTGGGAAGAATATGTGCGTCAGTTGAAAGTCCCGTATTTCATCGAAACGCTGAGGGAACCGACGGTCGCCAAGCTGGCGAAGCTCACTGACGCACCAATCGTGTGTCCGGCCGATTCCACTGCAAAGGAGATCAATTCGGTGATTCCGCCCTCGGTTCGCGGGGCGTTCTATGTGCACAATGCTGCCTCGAACAAGGGATTCCTGGAGAATCGGGACATCACCTCGATTTGGGTGCATCACGGTGACGGAGACAAGATCGCCAGCTACCGAGCGAAGAGCGGCAGCTATGACTTTCTCTTCGTCGCAGGGCAAGGAGCCATTGATCGCTACGGTGCCCACGGGGTGAGCATTCCGGAAGAGAAGTTCCGAATCATCGGCCGCCCGCAGACCGAGTCGATCGATGTCGAATCGACGCCGATCTCTTCGAAGACCTCACCTACCGTGCTCTACGCGCCGACGTGGCATGGAAAGTCCGACGATGAGAACTACTCGTCGTTGGAGTTCGGCGAAGCGATCGTTCGTGGACTCATCGAGAGAAATGCCAACGTGATCTTCCGTCCGCACCCAGCCAGCAGGAGTGCGGCGAAGTTCCGGAAGATCATCACAGAGATCCAAGACCTGTTGGCCCAGGATGCTGAAACCTCCCAGAGGACACATGTGTGGGGGCCTCCGGCCGAAGGTGATGTCTCAGTCGCGGATGTGGCCAATGCCTCGGATGCGATGGTTTCTGACGTGTCCGGAATCGTGACGGACTATATGCAGTCGAACAAGCCGTATGCGATGGTGACTCTGCGCATGTCCGAGAAGGACTTCAAAGCTGAGTATCCGACTACCCGCGCTTCGTACGTGATCACTGGCGACGAAGCGTCATTGAATTCGGCACTGGACGACATGCTCGGTGATGACCCGCTCAGCGAAGCGAGACAAGTCGCTCGTGCCTATTATCTGGGCGGATTCGAAGGGCAGGAGTCGGCCCATCGCTTCATCGCGGAATCATCCGAGATTCTCGGGCTCTGAGGTTCAGAGGCCGCAATCTGTGCGCGTTGTGATCGCCGTCGTCGTTAGCTGAGCTTCAGCTGGTGACGCGGCCGTCGCGCGCGCTGTTAAACTGTTCTATTGGCTCAGATCGGACGGGCCGAGGCAATCGATATCGGGAGTTGTGCAAGTGACGGAAACAAGGAATATCGCAGTCATTCTCGCGGGTGGTGTCGGCACGCGGATTGGTCTCGACACTCCTAAGCAACTGGTTAAGATCGCCGGTCGGCCGATTATGGAGCACACTCTGGCGATATTCAACGACCATCCGCAGATCGACGAGATCTTCGTCCTCATGGCCCGGGGGCATCTTGACCGTGTTCACGAGATCGTTCGGAAGAATGACTTCGACAAGGTCACGGCGGTGCTCGAAGGCTCGGGCACGCGAAATGACACAACGCAGACAGCCTTGCGAGCCATTTCTGAGAAATACTCCGATGACTGCAATGTGATCCTTCATGACGCGGTTCGCCCGCTTTTGGCCCCGACGATCATTAATGATGTCGTGGATGCGCTCGAGACAAACGCGGCGGTCGACGTCGCGATCGCATCGGCCGACACCATCATTGAGGTCGAAGAGGGCGACGGCCAGTATCCCATCATCAAGGATGTGCCGCCGCGGGCTAACCTGCGACGCGGCCAGACCCCGCAGGCATTCAAACTCTCTGCTATCCAACGTGCCTACGATTTCGCATCACGCGATAAGAATTTCGTCGCCACAGATGATTGCTCCGTCGTCCTCCGCTACACACCCGACGTGCCGATCGCGGTCGTCAATGGCGATGACAGCAATATGAAGGTCACCCAGCCAATCGACATCTACATCGCCGACAAGCTGTTCCAGCTTCCGGGCCGAAACGAACATGAGACGACCGAGGCCGCGCTTCGCGAAGCTCTCGAAGGCAAGACGGTCGCGGTGTTCGGCGGTTCGTACGGCATTGGTGCCGATATCGCCTCGCTCGCCTCTGAGCACGGCGCCACAGTCAAGAAATTCTCCCGCTCGACGACCAAGACCCATATCAACAGACGAGAAGACCTCATCGCTGCGCGGGACGAGATCCTGGCTGAAACCGGTCGGATCGACTATGTCGTCAATACCGCCGGAGTGCTGCCCCTGGCTCGTCTCGACGAAACCTCCGACGACACGATCTACGAGGCGACGGAGATCAACTACATCGGCCCTATTCTGCTGGCCCAGACCTTCTTCCCGGAATTGGCCAAGACACAAGGCTCTCTCCTTCTCTTCACCTCGAGCTCGTACACCCGGGGGCGAGGCAGCTACAGTCTGTACAGCTCTGCCAAGGCCGCGACGGTCAACCTGACGCAGGCTCTGGCGGATGAGTGGAGCGGTGACGGTGTCCGCATCAACTGTGTGAATCCGGAGAGGACAGGAACTCCGATGCGAACCAAGGCGTTCGGTGCGGAGGACCCGGGTTCTCTTCTCGAGTCGGCTACTGTGGCACGGGCATCGCTCGAAGTCCTCGTCTCCAACAAGACGGGACATGTCATCGATGTGCGTAGGGATGATCCGCTCTCGGAGTACTCGGAAAGCTGAGCCGCAACGAAATCGGTTCGACGCGCACGTCGGCCTGCTCGTCGGCAAGATTCGACAATGACCATCATCGATCCGGAGTACAGGCGGATCACTTCGGCCGAGGCTAAAGGCAAGGTGCAGTGAAACTGGCAGAAACAGAAGAGTCGAAACCCGCGTCAGCAGGACCGGCATTCGCCTGGTCGACGGTCGGATCAGCGCTCTCCTACGCCGTGCCGGCCCTACTTGCCACGCTCGCGGCGTTCGCCCCGTTGATGCGGATGCCGCAGTGGGCATTCCTTGCACTTGTCTGCGTGGTGCTCCTCTGGGATGTCTATCGGATCTGGGGGAAGCGATCGTCGCTCGGACACCGGGCGGTCATCCGCGCACTCGTCGCGGGCGCGGTTGCGCTGAGTTTCTCGTCGGGATCTGCCCATCAAGACATCTCCTGGATAACGGCCCTGGCCTTCGTCGGTGTCGCTTTCCCGGTGCTTATCGAGAGCTCTCTGGGCAAAGGAGTCTCGAAGCGCACGGCCTTCGCCGCAAATCTTCCTGGACTTCGACCCGCCGAACCGCTGCCTGCCATTGCTCGCCCGCTGATGACGGCATCCGCGGCTGTACTGCTTCTCGGCTCGCTATTGTCCAGCTTGGGCGGGAGACCCGTGATCTGGCTGGGTCTGGTGATTCTGCTCGATCTGTTCTACGCCGGTGTGCTCATCGCCGCCCTGGCGCGAATCCAAAGGGACAGGACTCTGAGGGCGGCACTGCCCGGCGCAGTCGCCGACTACCAGCCCGAGTTCATCATCTACACCGCACTCCCGGACGACGCGCCCCACCAAGTCATGATGTGGGCCCCCTACCTTGCTCGAACAGGTCGGCGCTTCATAATCGTCACCCGACATGAACGTCCGGCCAGGACGTTGGCGGCGATGACGGACGCTCCCGTCATCGCACGACGGAGCATCGCGGATCTCGAAAGCGTGCTGACTGACTCGATCAAAGCGGTCTTCTACTGCAACGCATCGTCGGGGAACAGCACGATGGTGCGCTATCCGGAATACACCCATGTCTTTCTCGGACACGGTGATTCCGACAAACCGACCTCGTACAACCCTCTCCATGCCATGTACGACCGAATCTTCGCGGCCGGTCCTGCCGCGACTCGCCGATATGGTGCGCACGGAGTCATCATCGATCCTGATCGCTTCGAGATCGTCGGACGGCCGCAGCTGGAGAGTGTCGAGCGGTTCGACTCTCCGATGGCCGATGTCGAAGACCCGACTGTTCTCTATGCGCCGACGTGGCGCGGGCACGTCGAAGAGACGATGCTGTATTCGCTGCCAGTGGCGGCACAGATGCTCCGCAGGGTGCTCGACCACGGCGCACGAGTCATCTTCAGACCGCACCCGTTCAGCTACCAGTTCGACGAAGACGTCGCGTATATCGATGAGATCAAGGAGATGCTCGCCGCCGACGCTAGACAGACCGGTCGGCAGCACATCTTCGGCGAAGCAGCCGAGTCGGATATGGATGTCGTCGAATGTGCGAACCTCTCTGACGCAATGATCTCGGACGTCTCGAGTGTGGTCTCGGACTACCTCTATTCAGGCAAGCCGTTCGCCATGGTCGCGGTCAGCGCAATCGGCCAGGATTTCGTCGACGAATATCCCATCGCTCGTGCTTCATATGTTCTCAACGGTGACCTCAGCAATCTCGATGAGACACTCACCGCGCTGCTTCGTGACGATCCGAGACAGGCCGAGCGAATCGCTCTGCGTGCCGACTACCTCGGCGACTTTCCTGCAGAAGGTTACGCGGAGCATTTCATCGATGCGGCACGGAGAAGCATCGATGAGAACGGCTCGAAAGACAATGAGGAGACGGATCTCGACGAAAACGCCGACGAAGACAGCGATGCCCCGGCGGCACCTGCCCAGAACGAGACGGACCAGGAGGACGATGCGCCCGAAGATGCCGCTGGAAACCGCAGCGTGTTCTCGACGATCTGGAACCAGCTCGCCGGCAGAACCATCGCCCCGGCTCTTTTCGGTGTACTGACCTTCGGCTTTGCGATTCTTCCGGTCCCACACGCAGTGACAGCTACCTGCGGACTGATCGGAACACTGGCTTACCTCCTCATCTATCGGCGAGTGATCCGCCGACGTGGCCGGAGCACGAATCTGCTGCGGGCGTCGAACGGTGCACGAGCTCTCATCGTCTTCGCCCTGACCTTCGAATGGGTCACGGTCTTCGGAAGGTCATGGATCATCGTCGTCGCGGGATTGATCCTCCTGCTCTCCATCGTTCTCGAGACCAGCATCATCAAGTCGTGGCGCGTCACCGGCCTCGAAGCGCGCAATCTTCCCGGCGTCGAGACTCGCGGCTATCAGCCCTTCGGCCGCGGCAATGTCGCCATTGCGAGTTCTGGTACCACGGCGATCGCATGGATACTGTCCTACAGCGGAATCCTTGCCTCTGTCGCGCTCGTTCTCTCGCTGATCACGCTGGCAATGGCGGTGTTCGTCTGTGCAGCGGGTCTTGTCCGGGGTCTCCGCAGTGCGCGGCTCGAAGTCGAGCTGCCCGAGCTGCTCGATACCTACGGGGCGGAATTCGCAGTCTACTTCGGCTCGACGATGGGAATCGGATACCAGTTGGGAATGTGGGATCCGTACTTCGCCAGAATGGGACGCCGATACATCGTCATCACCCGAAGTCTGAAGATGATGAGGGCGGCACAGAACGTCACCGATGCCCCCATCATCAACCGCTCGACCCTTCGCAGCCTCGAAACCGTCATCACCCCCAGTCTCAAGGCCGCGTTCTATGTCAATAACGCGGGCAAGAATTCGCACTTCATCGAGCGTCGCGAGATGACACACGTGTGGTTGAACCACGGCGACTCCGAGAAGCCGGCCTGCTTCAACCCGGTCCATGCGATCTACGACAAGATCTTCTCGGCCGGCCAGGCCGGAGTCGACCGCTATGCCAGGCATGGGGTAGACATCCCACGTCAGAAGTTCGACATCGTAGGTCGTCCGCAGGTCGAGAAGATCGAACGCGTTCAGACTCCGGTCGGCGAGATCGAGAAACCCACGGTGCTCTACGCTCCCACCTGGAAGGGCCCCTATAAAGACACGGCATTCTATTCGCTCCCTCGTGGAGAAGAGATCGTCGGAAAGCTGCTTTCCCGGGGCTGCACGGTCGTTTTCCGCGCTCACAGCCTCAACTATCGCTTCCCCGAGGCCCGAGAGATGATCGGTCGCATCGGCGCGATGCTCGACGCCGACTTGGCCGCTACCGGCCGCCAGCACATCTGGGGTCAGATCGCAGAGAAGGAAATGGGGCTCGAAGAGTGCTTCAACGTCTCCGATGCGATGATCGCTGACGTCTCTGCGGTCGTGAGTGACTACCTGCAGTCTCAGAAGCCTCTAGCCATGGTTTCTGTGGGACGCACGCGAGAGCAGCTGGAAGAGGACGCCCCGGTGTCCCGTGCGTCCTATGTGATCGCCGACGACCTCGGCAATCTTGACGACATGATCTCTCTGCTGCTGGGGGAGGACCCACTGGTGGGGGATCGCGAACAGATGAGGAAGTACTACCTAGGCGACTTCTCGGCAGAGAACTATGCAGATGTGTTCGTGGCAGAGGCGAACGGCATCATCGATTCCAAACGGGCCGAGGCGGCAGCGCGGACGAACGAAGGCGAATGAGTGATGACCCGGATACTCCTCAGAGCTTCGAAACACCCCTGGGAGGCACTCTCCGCGGAAGAGACCCTGCGCACCCGAGCATTGGCTGAAAACGCGGGCAACCTGCTGTTCTCCCAGTCCGTCTACCGGTCGTTGGCGACTCCTGAAACCGAAATCACGCCGGATGGCTACCAGAGCCATCGGCGCGGCGATGCGGCTGACTACGCTGCACACATCAACGCCGAGTACGACGCCTTCGTCATCCCGCTCGCCAACGCATTCCGTCCCGGCTTTCAGAAGTTTCTGCAGCGCCTGACGGCATTGGTCTCCAAACTGACGATCCCGGTGGTCGTCGTCGGCGTTGGCAGCCAGCACAAGCTCGACGTCGCCGCTGATGGGGCTGACCCGATCGCCGTTGACGTGACAGCCTTTATGAAGGCCGTCCTCGAGCGATCGAGCAGCGTCGGTGTCAGGGGCGAATACACTGCTGAGTATCTTGCTGCCCTAGGCTTCGACGATTCGGTCGTTGACATCATCGGCTGCCCCTCGATCTTCATGAATGGTCCCCGTCCTGAGGTTGCGCGTCCTTCCGGGGTACTAGAAACCGACTCAGCAGTGGCGATGAACGTCTCGCCATATGTCCGTGCGATGAAACCCATTGTCGCGCGACACAGCCGCAAGTACACGGACCTCGTCTACGTACCTCAGAACCACAAGGACCTGGCGATGATGGTCTGGGGCCTCAACCGGACCAACCCCAAAGATCTGCGCAACCCGACGCATACCGGCCACGAGCTGTATCGCCGTGACCAGATGCGGTTCCCGTTGGACCCACGAACGTGGGTCGACTTCCTCCGTGAGCGGGAATTCGTCCTCGGAACGAGGATCCACGGGAGCATTGCCGGAGTGCTTGCCGGCACGCCGACCTATCTTCTCGCCCATGACAGTCGGACCTTGGAACTGGCCGAGTATCATCGACTGCCACACGCGAAGATCTCGAAGCTGCCGAAGGGCATCGACGCAGCCGAGCTTTACGAACGAGCCGATTTCGGAGAGTTCGAAGGACGCACCCCTGAAGTGCTCGCCCGCTATACAGCATTTCTCGAGAAGAACGGTCTGAAGCATACTTTCGCACCCGGAAGCGAGCCACTCGAGTTCGATCGTAAGGTCGCCGAAGCGAAGCTGCCAGGGATGGTGCCGACTCTCTTCGCCGACGGTGACACGGGCAAACAGGCAGTGATGGAGCGGATCAGAGATTTGCACGAACGTCAGGCACGGATCGAATCGACTCTATCGGCGAATGGCATGATCCTCGACGACACGGGGACCGTTCGATATGCGAAGACCGGCGCGGGGGCCAAGGGCCTCCTCAGCGACTCGTCGCGTCGTATGCGTCGAATCGTCTCGACGGCGTTCGGACGGTCCAAGTGAAACGGTTGGTGAAGTCTAGTCTGCGTTCGCTGCTTGATTCCAGAGCCGGACGAGTGCTCAAGGGCTGGGCGCAGGACAGCGGGCCCGCCAGACGCACTGGTGTCCAGACGCACGGGGGAAGCCCAAGCGCCGAGGTGGTCGCCTATTTCGGAGACGCGCCGGACAGGATCTACCAGCTCAGGCAATGGCTGCCAGTGCTCGAACGGCTCAATGATCAGCGACGTGTGGTCGTGGTGCTGCGCAACGAACGGTCATTTGCGACCGCCAAGACGTTGACCGCACTGCCGCTCGTGCTCGCTGTGTCGCAGCCGGACCTCATCGACCTCTACACCGCGCAGGAGTATCGACTGGCGATCTACGTCAATAACAGCATGCGCAATTTCCAGTCGATGGCCGAGCCCTCAATCGTCCACGTTCACGTCGACCACGGGGAGAGCGACAAGACGAGTTCGGTTTCGAATCAGCTGAAAGCCTATGACAAGGTCTTCGTTGCGGGACCTGCGGCAGAGGAACGATGCGTGCGCACGCTCTGGGGCTTCGATCGGAGCAAATTGGTGACCATCGGCCGTCCGCCGTTGGACGGTGACTTCTCTTCAGTTCTGCCCCAGGATTCTCGCGCAACAGTTCTCTATGCTCCCACCTGGCAGGGAGAGAACGAAGCTAACAACTTCACGTCAGTGGACGTGCTGGGGCAGCAGATCATCGAGGCGTTGCTGGAGTCAGGAATGAGAGTCGTCTACAGGCCGCATCCCCGTGTTGCCGCCATGGGCGAATCTGCCGTCCTTGAGGCGGACAACATGATCAGATCGATGATCTCGTCTGCGAATGCGGATGGGGGAAGTCACTTCATCTCCACCGATGAATCCATCCTCGACCTCTTCGAAGACGCGGACGCGCTGATCGCGGATGTCTCGAGTGTCAGCCTCGATTTCCTCTGCTTGCACACTGACAAAGGACTCATCGTCACTGATCGGCACAACGATCGGGTACGCATGGAGTCCACCTCGCCCGTCGGATCGGCATTGGGAGCCCTGTCTCTTGAGACCATCCACCAGCTGCCGGAATTCCTTGACGAGGCGTTGAACGGCGAATTTGCTCTGGAGACCCGTCAAGAGCTCAAACGCCTCTACTTCGGAGACCAGGACGCCTCCGCTGCTACCGAGCTGTTCATAGCGGCAGTGCACGACGCGATACGTGAACGCGAAGAGCCGTAGGCTGCATAGTCCGATCAGCTTGCGATCAGTGACGAATGATCAGCACAACAATGTGCATTTGATCGAGATAGATGGGTCTTCTCAACCAGTTTGGTCTGGCTTCTCGTAGCGAATGCTCAAGCTACCGAATTTGGTCGAGTAGAGGTCGACATGACCGAATTCGACGGGGGTCAGGTTCTCTGCGTCTTTGATCCGCAGTCGGCAGGGGAGTCCTGCCACCCTGAGGTCGATCCAGAAGTCGATATATCCTCGATCGACCGCGGCGAAATCGTCGATGTGGGCTCCAGCGGAGACCACGATCTCACCCTCGAATTGGTCGACTTCCGCGGGGAGTCTGCCGAACCGCTGGCCGTGTCGTTCAGTCCATGTCAACAACGACCACTGCGGTTGGCACGCTGCCTCCCCGGTGATACGCACCGTCACCTGGAATTCGCCGCCTTCGACGCTGAGCGTCGACAGGCTGGCTCTGCCGCCGATGTCGTGAGGGGGCCGTTTGTCGTCTAGCACCTGCGATATGACGTCGCTCCACAGTCCGGTGATGCGCTGAGGAGAGAAGGCCCGCGTCCGTTCGACTGCTGCCTCTCGCATCTGCCTGAGTCGGGACGCGTCCATGGACTGCAATTGAGCGATGCACCGCGCCATCTCATCGACATCACCATCAGATACCAGGAAACCATTGATGCCATGGGTGATGATATCTGCGGGGCCATACTTGATGTCGTAGGCGATTGGAATGCAGCCCGCAGCCATGCTCTCCAACAGAACCAGCGGTTGGCCCTCGTATCTGCTCGTGAGAAGAGTGAATGACGCTTCCTCAAAACGCTTCTTCGCGCGGGGGTCGAATCCGCGCAACGCGATCGTGCCGGCGGATCCCAGTTCGTCGACAAGAGCTTCCAGTGACTCTTGAGCCTCATCAGGCACACCATAGACGTCGAGTGTCGCTTGGACGCCATTCTGCTGCGCCAGGTGCACGGCAGTGATGGCGTGATCGATGCGTTTGAGGAATGTCGTGCGAGCGAGCATGACTCCGTCCCCCGGTGGGCGGGCACCAACGGATCGCACCGGTTCTGCGGTTGTCATGTTCGGCAGCACCGAAGCATTGTCTTTCACAAAATTGAGATTGACGAGGTCAGCCCGCTGCGACTCAGTGAGAACAGCCAGTCGATCAAATCGATCGACATTCGACAAGGCAGGCGTGTATGTCCATCCCAGCCGTTCAGACCGTTTCGTCGGATCGGCGGAATGCTTGCTGTGGATGGTTTGGATTATTGCGACATTCTCGCGTTGATATCTGTGCAGATAGCGAGCGAGCGGTGGGCCGTCGTTGATGATCACCGCAATCTCCGATCCGATCAACCAGTCCAGCCAGGCGAAATAGAATTCGTATTGTTCCTTCCACTGAGCGATCGGACGACCGCGGGTATCGTGAAGCACGGCACTTTTCGGGGACTGTTCGCGAGCTGTTCGGTAGCTGTAAAACCGGGTCCCGTCTCCCCGGAATCGATCTGCACTTGCGGTCTTTCCGGCGCTGTTCTTGGTGATGATCTCCGGTGTACCGGCGTACTCAGGCAACTGGGCGGTATCGAGGGTGATCGACTCACCGGAATAACGGGCGATCTGATTCAGGTCGTCAGTGTCGGCACGCCTGAGATCCGCCCAGAGATTGCGAATCGTCACTCGTTTACCGATCCGGCCTTCACTCCGCAATCGCTCAGTCAGAGCTTCAGGATCCTCACCGTTCTTGGGCGACAGCGTCAGTATCTCGATCGTTCTCCGATCAAGCTCAGCGAAAGCATTCGCACGCTGGAGGCACACGCTCGTTCGGCCGCCGAACTCCTCCGGGATGCCGCCGATGAGTCCGTAGATTGTGGCATCGGGAAGCACAGCGCGTCGATCGAACATTGGGTCCTCCGGTCAGGTTCGTCATTTCGGCTAGTCAGCTAACAGCTGGTCGATCACCCGCGACGCGGCATGACCGTCATCGTTCGGTGCGTAGGCAACAGCGAATGCTCTCAATCGTTCTCGACCGGCCTCGGTCGTCGACATCGCACGCTCGATTTCGTCGAACAATTCAGTCGGGGTCTGGGTCACCGTGCCGGGAAGCTCTGTCTCATAGTCCAGGTAGAAGCCTCGAAGATTGTCCCGATAGTTCTCCAGGTCGTAGGCGAAGAAGATGATCGGCCGTTCGAGCACGGAATAGTCGAAGAATGACGACGAGTAGTCCGTCACGAGCATGTCACTGGCCAAGAACAGATCGTGGATGTCGGGAAAGCTGCTGACGTCGATGACGCGGGACTTAACAGAGTCAGGGATCTCGAGCTTGGTGTTGACCAAGAAATGTGTTCGCACCAGCAGAGTCACATCGTCGCCGAAGCGCTCAGCGAAATTCATCGGGTCGAAGGGCCAGTCGAAGGCGAAGCGTCCCCGCGACGTCGGCTGATCGTCTCTGAAGGTCGGTGCGTAGAGGACGACCGTCTGGTCCGGCGAGATCGACAGCCGATGACGAAGTCGGTCGCGGATTTCCTGAGTCTTCGGTCCACGAAGAACATCATTTCGGGGGTAGCCGATCTCGTAGACCTCGCCGGCATAGCCGTATGACGACTTCATCGCTTTGGTCGCATAAGGGGACGGTGAGACCAAAGCGTTCCACTGTGCGGAAGCCTCCTTGACGCGGTCGACGTAGCCAGGGTCTCGCCCGTAGAAATTGTCTTGGTCGAGGAACATCCGTTTGAGGGGAGTCCCGTGCCAGGTCTGGATGTAGAGACCCTGTGGTCGGCGGTGGATGTAGTTCGGGAAGTTGTGATTGTTGATCCAGTACTTCGCTGTGGCGAGGTACCAGAAGAAGGCGGGAGAGTGGCGTTTGACGACCACAGTGTGCTGATCGGTGACCGGCAGGCGTCGATGGTAGATCCACACTTTGCGACGAGTGTCTCCTCGCCGAACGAGCTCTTCGTGGATCGCTCGAGGGCTGTCCGCGTACTGTTTTCCCTGCCCGGACTCGAATACGATCGTGTTGCTGTCGAGCGGAGTCAATCGCATCAATCGGTACAATCGCTTCATCACTGGCAGGTAGTAGCTGCTTCTCCGAGCCGCCCTGTAGGCGGACTGCGCGGGTTCGCTCTTGATCAGATCTGCGGCCGTGACTCTGGCTCCTGTTGCGTTCTCAATTGCGGAGAAGATGCGCTCGCGGCTGTTCGTGTCACGGTGCGCGAGGAAGCGATCGGCACGGTCCTGGTACAAGCGCTCCATGGCGCCGCCATTCTCGTAGACAGCCTCGACTGCGTCGAGGATGAGGTCTTCGTCGGCGACGACAGGGCCCGGGAATTCCTCCACCGGATCCGCGTGCGGTTGGGCGAAGCGATGACCGTCGAATTGGTAGTAGGCGACAGGTTTGTGGAGGAACGAGAAGTCGAACGCGACACTCGAATAGTCGGTGATGAGCATCGAACTCTGTTTTAGAAGCAGCTGGACATCTGTCTCTCCTTGGACGACCACTCGAATGCCGGCATCAAGGAAATGTGAACTGTACTGCTGCATGTTCGGGTGCAGGCAGAAGACGGGAGTGAGTGCATACCTGTCGACTAGGTTGCGCAATCGTTCGCTGGTCAGCAATGAGTTCCAGCGCTGATAGTACTCGGATTCGGTGAAGTGCTCCGGGTCTTGGAGCCATGGCCGCCACGTGGGCATGATCATGAGTTGGCCCGGAACAACCTCGACATCGTCAGCAAGGAGCGCATCGAATCGGGCGAAACCGGTCACCGCCACTTGGCCAGGTGAGTATCCGAAATCCTTGACGAAGAACTCCTTCTCGCGCTCCGAGCACACTGTGATGAGGTCGACGTCGAATCCACTCACCGACTTGCCGTAGTTGGGCACCATCCACTTGGCTGCCGTCACTCCGTGTTGGAGGAACACCTTGTCGGCGTGCAGGGCCTTCCCGAATCGGGGTTCTCTGGTGGGGTAGAGGAAGTCCGGATGATGGGTTCCGATGATCTTGTCTGCGGCCAGTGCTACTTGCACGTGGTCGTGCGAGCGGAAGTCGATGATGTGATCGTAACCGTCGAGGTTGGAACGCTCTGGTGAGTCAGCTTCGATGACGTAGTAGGCGTCGATCTCGGGATGCTCATCGCGCATGTATTTGAAGAACTGGAGCCCATTGTCCTGGGCTTTGTAAGGCAACTCGCCAATCAGCCACACAGGACGCTGTCCTGACTTCGGTGATTTCCAGCGGCGGCGATTCGCCACGAGCCTCTGCATGTACTCGTAGGTCGACGTCTCGAACGTCTCCAGGTGAAGTGAAGGGTTCTTCGCCTTGAAAGTGTAATAAGGAAGGATTGACACGGTCTTGCCCTCTTCAGTGACGGTGCTGCCGGTAGCACCGAGGCGAACAAGGAATCTGCTCTTGCCGATACGGGCTCGTTTGGGCAATTCAGAAAGTTCGGTGTCGAGATCAAGATAGAGATCGATGTTGTCATCGACAAGGTCATCGACGAGTTCGTTGAAATCGAGATTCGCCTGGAACGAATAGTGCCGGAGTCCGAAACGCTTCGCTGTGAGCTCGCGATTGAGCTCGAGACCGATCCTGGAGGCGGCGCGGAAGCCTGATGTCCGTCCGAGGACGACCAGATCGCCGCTGAGGTACTCTGTGCCCCGCGCGGTGATGCGCCCCCTGACCTCGAGCTTCCCATTTCTGACCGTCAGACTGTCGTTCTTGACCTGCGCAAATGGGCGATGCCGGCGGTCGACTTCGACGACAAGGTGGCCGTTTCGATTGACCAGCGGATAGTAGAGATGACCGCTGTGCTCCCGATAGGCGAAGTTCGACAACTGAGTGTTCTTCGCGCGACCGAGTCGGATCAGAGCCACCTGCATGCCGTCGTACGAGGTCTTCAGATGTGAGTTGGGCAGCTCGTCATCTGGATACCCCTCGAACTCCAGGTAGAAGCGGAGTACGTGCCCCTCGACCTCATCGTCTCCGACGGGATCTGGCTGCGAGAGTGATGTCCACGTCGTCAAGTCTTCGATCACTGTGTCCAGATTGATGCTGATGGACTGGGGACTCTCAGCCGCAGGGCCATCGTCGATCAGCTCTGCCTTCTCCAATGAGCCGACTCGATGAAGACCACCCTCATGTTCGACCCACACTCCGCTCGGAGTGAAGTCAGCCGCAGATACGAGATCGACGTGGAGGAGATTCTGAGCCTGCGCGACATCCAATGAAAGCGTCCGGTGCGAACGGGCTGACTGATTATGAGGAGAACCGGAGGCCGCCCTTTTCACGGTCCTTACAGTTTTCCTCGCTCTGCTCAGCGTCTTGATCGCACCCCGTGCGATGAGACTGCGGATCTCCAAGTGGCTTCCTCCAACACATCTTTGTCTGGCAGCGGACTGCGTTGGAATCAGTCTAGGGCCTACGCCGCATCGAATTCAGGCACATCTGCTGAAGTCGAGTGTCACTGGAGCGGTTTCTCGTCGCCCGAGCTCTGGGCGTCGGCAGAGACAAACGCTAAGGTAGGTGAACACGTGAAGCGATCGCTCGAATCAACGGTGAATGGTGACGGTCATGGGCAAACGGTATCTGATGAGGCTGGGGAAGACTCCGTTCGAACTCGCTGATGGGTTCGAGACTCTCGACCGAAACACCATCGGCCGAAACAACGGCAACCTGATATTCGGCACTGCCTCGCACAAGCTCTTCTCCACCGAAGACACAGTCGTCGATGCGAATCGATACAGAATCAACAAGTCGATGGCGGCCAGAGTCAATGATGAGTATGACGGTTTCATCCTTCCTCTCGCCAACGCATTCCGACCTGGATTCGAAGCCGAACTGACTCGTACTGCCGAGTTCATCGAAAAGCTTGCCATCCCGTTTCTCATGCTCTCTGGCGGAGCACAGCTGCCACTCGACGGCGACTCCGCCGGTCTGAAGAGGATTGAGCCCGCGGTGAAGAGATTCGCGAGAGCGGTGTTGGACAAATCGAGCGCTTTGACGGTGCGAGGTGAACTCACTGCCGAGTATCTCAAATCGCTCGGATTCGACGACGTTCTTGTTGTCGGGTGCCCCTCAATGACCATGAATGGCCGGGGGCATAGTGTAGACAAGACCGCCTCTATCGAACCAGGCGCCCGGATTGCGTACAACCTCCAGACAAGCAATCCCTTCGGTGCTGAGCTCATTGACGACGCTGAAGCGAAATATGACGCGACCTATCTGCCGCAGGACTCGGCGACCTTGGAGCTCATGTTGTGGGGCACGGTTCCATACCGCGCAGTCGACGATCGACTGCCACTCGAACGGACCCACCCACAATTTGCGGTTGGCAGGGCCGAATTCCAATTGGACGCTCCGTCTTGGATCCGTCGAATGAGTGAGATGGCGTTCGCCTTCGGCCCGCGTATCCATGGAAACATTGCCGCGATACTTGCAGGGACCCCAGGTATCGTCCTCGCTCACGACGGACGGACCTTGGAGCTGTCTAAGTATCACGGGATCCCAGCCGTTGATCTCGCTGCTGAAGCGCTCCCGATCACCGTTGCTGAGCTGTACGCGAAAGCTGACTTTGCGGAGTTCAACCGTGGTCACGCCGAACGTTTTGACCGTCTCAGCGGCTTCATCCACGAAAATGGTTTCACCCATATCTACGATTCGGGGCAGGAGAGGGCCCGGACGGAATACGAGGATCGAATCGCGTCGACCGACTACCCGCCTGCGCAGACGACTCTCTGGCGTGACGAGTCCTCGGAATTCGTTCGTATGGCCGAAAGGCTCCAGCTGCGTTATGTCGCGATGAAGAAGGAGCTCAAAGAGGTGGAAGCTCAGAAATCTCGAACTGCGGCGTCCACCGGTGACGACGAAGTCGCTTGGGTTTTGGAACGTCTGCGCGATGCGGAACGCAGACTGATGAAAGCTGAGTCAGAACTGGAGAAGGTGCGCGGATCGGTGAAGTCGGTCCGGGAGAAGGCCGATCGTGCGGATCGTCGGGTCAGCTCACTGCTGCGACTGCCACTCGGTGTCAAGAATGCGCTCGGCAGGCGAAAGAGGCGTGAGCAGTAGTCACTCC
The DNA here is from genome assembly GCF_047300845.1 of Brevibacterium sp. GP-SGM9. Taxonomy (NCBI): domain Bacteria; kingdom Bacillati; phylum Actinomycetota; class Actinomycetes; order Micrococcales; family Brevibacteriaceae; genus Brevibacterium; species Brevibacterium sp. GP-SGM9. The sequence continues at coordinate 3,396,578 of NZ_CP178563.1, forward strand.
GGTGGCGCCGGAGTCGCCGATTCCGTCTCGGAAACACAGAGTTCGAACGATGACGGAACGGGAAAACGGTCCGCGAGGAACCTTTCCACGACTTCGTTGACGGTGTCCTCCGAATCGTGAGGCAGGTCAGTCTCATTGAGGCAGAACACATCGAGGTCGGTGCGGCGAGCGACCCGTCCCAAGCGCAGTTCGAGATCATCTTGACCGAGGTCGACGAACTGGTAGTTGATCTGACCTTCGACCGATCGGCCCCTTGCGAACGCATCGAAATGGTGCAGAGACGACGGGATCGACATGTCCTCTGGGGAACGGAACGGAGACGCCGCGACCTTTGCGAAAAGCTGCGGATGCTCGGATTCCATTTCGTCGAGGACAGGCCGCAGCTGAGGGTGAGGTGTGTGCTTGAACCGATGCGTGACAGTTCTTCCATAAGTCGACAGAAGATATTCCCTTCCCTGCTTCGCAGCAGAGTTGATGGGAAGGTCACGCGGTGACCAACTGCCGATGTCGATGGGAACGATCGACGGAAAATGTTTGGCCAGGCCGTTGGCGGTGAAGAACAGCCCGGGTTCGGTCGGGCGGAGGAAGAAGCAGTCGTCATTGAGGTACAGATAGTGGTCACTCAGCCCCTCGATGTGATGGAGTTGGGATTCGATCGCATGCGAGTTGAAAACGGGAAGGACATCTGGGTCGGCAAAGATCTCTCGGTGATCGACCACCGTGATCTTCGGATGGCTGGTGTCCAGCCAGGCGGGAATCTGTCTGTCCGTGACGATGTAGATATGCCTTGCCCACGAAGCGTAGTACTCCAGGGAGCGTAAAGAGTACTTCAACTCATCTCGAGACGTGAAGCGAGATTCCGAGATGGAACTGGACTCGGCAGTCCTGAGGTCCAGTCCTTCACGTCTGTTGCGCATTCGGTCCCGCCACTCCGAGTCCGAGCCGTCGACCCAGGTGTAGACGATGTCGACCGGTTCGTGAAGCACTTTCAGGTGCGGCGCGGGAAAGTCGAGACGCGAGTCGTTCTTCTGGGCGGCATGCCACACCGCTGGTTCGATGTAATCGACCGTCAGATCGTGCTCGGATCGCCGACGAATGAGTGTACCGGGCAGATGCGCGCCACCGTCCGCGCGCGGAACTGCACTGCCTGCGCAGTCCCAGAACTCAACTGTCACCTTCTGGGCGGAGGTGCTCAGCTCTCTGCAGTTCGGTGCGATGATATGTCGCTGGCAGACGATGGCGGTGACAGTTCCCGGGCGTCGTCGGGCTCTGCCGAGACTCACTTCGGCACCCTCGGAGCTCCGAACACCTAACCTCCAATCATCGGAATGCTCAGGCGAGTCACGCTCGCCATCGTCGCTCGTGCCCAATCTGCTCATAAGCGCCTCGATTGTTGGAGCCGCGTAGTCGGCATCAGTGACCAAGGTGGGACTGAACGAGCTGAGTGTCGGCAACTCGACGAAATCGACCCCCGCGACACTCAAAGCATCCCGAACCGATGCGAGCGATCGCCGCTGTTCAGCGCGCGCGTCGAACCCTGTGGCGATCGTCGGGGAGCGCTTCGAACCGCGATCAAGGGGTCGCTGCCAGGAGTGCTCGCCGTGCCGCAGTTTGGAGATCCAGGCTTTGCGTTCTGGTGTCAGCCTCTGGGAGAGGTACGAACGCACCGATGACAGTGGGTGCCACACGGTGGCAACGCCTCCTTGCGTCGAGTGTGGGGATGGTGGCAACGGGCAAGTTCTCGATGCCGATTTCCGCCAGGGTCTATTGGGGAGTGATTCTATCGTCCCGGATTGCTTCCTGTCCTCCAACTCACCGCCATGACTCACACATGTGGGCTGACAATCCCCCACATGCCACGGTCCAGCAGACACGAAAAACTACCCAAAACACCAGTAAGTCTTGCCAGAATCGCAACAAGTGGGCAGACTGTAGTGGTGGTCGACGCGGACGAGGGTGCAGACGAGAAGCAGAGGTCCTTAGCCATTCGCGTCCGCAGAGCCATCGGAACAGCGGGCATCAACCACAGCGAAGTCGCCCGCAGCATCGGCATCGAACCGAGCAAACTCTCGAAATCCCTCGCCGGGACCAGGAAGTTCCGGGTCGAAGAGATCTCCCGCATCGCCGAACTCACCGAGGTCACCACGGACTGGCTCACCAGCGGACGAACCGCGCAGCCGCCTCGGCGCCGGATCGTCTCCGACTTCCACCAGGAGAACCAGGCACACGAGGCGAAGGTCCCCGGGGTTACCGTCGCGGTCACCACCGCCGAGGAACACCCCGGACTCCGGAGCGAACCCGACTCGACCTGGATGTCAAAGGGCACGCGCAACCGGCGGAAGATCGTCGCCGCGGCGTGGGAGCTCTACGCCGACCGCGGCATCGACAAGGTCCGCACCGAAGACGTCGCCCGCGCCTGCGGGATGACCACCTCGGCGATCAACTACCACTTCCGGACGAAGACCCAGCTGCTGCAGGCGGCCCTGCGCTACTCCCTCGAGATCATCGGCGGCACCCGCGAGCTCCGCGACCCCGCCGACCCCGTCGCCGCCCTGCGCCACTTCGCCAAGGTCCACGCCGGCGTCGATGACACCGTCCGCCGCGTGTGGTCGATCTGGATCCAGAGCTGGTCAGCCGCGGCCTCTGACGAGCACACCCGCCTCAACCTCACCGCTGTCTACACCGAATGGCTCGACATGATCACCGGCGTCATCCTCGCCGGCCAACGCGAAGGCACCATCCGCACCGGCAACACCGCGCTCATCGTCAAATCGCTGAGCATCTTCATCGACGGCCTCGGCGTGGCCCGCAGCACCGCGCAGATGCCGGTCACCGACGACGAAGCCATGACCATGCTCGAGGACTACCTCACCGCACACGTCCTGACGAAACCGCACTCCCAGGAAGAAGGCACATGAACACACCGAACCGAAGACAGGCACTGGGAGCCGGGCTCACCCTCTCCGCGCTCGCCGGACTGACCGCATGCGGAGGCGAGACCGTGGGCACCGCCGACGCCGGCGACCCGGTCAAGGGCGGTGCCTTGCGAGTGGGTGTGACCGGAGGCAATGCGGCCGACACCGTCGATGCCCACATCCCCGTCAACAGCGGCGACATCGCCCGCACCGTCAATCTCTACAACTGCCTGCTCTCCCGCACCGATGACTACAAGATCCAACCCGAACTCGCCGAGTCCTTCGAACGCAACGACGACGCCACCGTGTGGACGGCAACCCTGCGCGAAGGCGTGAAATTCTCCGACGGACGAGACATCACTGCCGATGACGTCGTCTTCAGTTTTGAGCGGATCAACGACCCGGACGACCCGAAGACCGCGGCGGCCAGCTTCACCATGCTCGACGAGGTCGTCGCCACCGGCGACCGCACGATCGAATTCCGGCTCAGCGAACCCAACGGCATCCTCGACGACTCGGTCTCCGAATACACCACAGGCATCGTCCCGGTCGACTACGACCCGGAGAACCCGGTCTGCTCAGGACCGTTCTCGCTCGTCTCTCACACCCCCGGACAGTCGACCGTGATCAAGCGCAACGACTACTACTGGCGCACCGAAGGCAACTACCTCGACGAAGTCGAGATCCTCAACTTCAATGACACCGACGCCCTCATCAATGCCCTCCTGTCGACGCAGGTCGATGCGATCGCACAGATCCCGCTGGCCCTCGTCGAGGTCATCGACGCCGACGAGCGGATGAGCATCCTCAACTCCGAAACCGGAATGTGGCTGCCCTTCACCATGCGCGTGGACAAGAAGCCCTTCGACGACGTCAGGGTCCGGCAGGCCTTCCGTCTCGTCGTCGACCGCGAGCAGATGATCGAACAGGTCCTCTCCGGATTCGGCACGGTGGGCAACGACATGTTCGCCCCGCTGGACCCGAATTACCCCGACTTCCCGCAGCGCACCCGCGATGTCGGCAAGGCTAAGCAGCTCCTCGCCGAGGCGGGCTACCCCGATGGTCTCGACGTCGAGCTGGTCACCGCGCCCATTCAGTCCGGAGTCGTCGAATCCGCCCAGGTCTTCGCGCAGCAGGCCGCCGAGGCGGGCATCCGGGTGACGATCCGCAAGGTCGACGCCACGACGTTCTTCGGCGACGAATACCTGCAATGGGACTTCGCCCAGGACTTCTGGAACACGCGCGACTTCCTGGCCCAATGCATCTCCTGCGTGGTCGACGAATCGCCATTCAACGAAACCCATTGGGACGACGAGGATTTCACGAAACTTGTGAAGAAGGCTCGAGCGATGACCGATGCCAAGGCCCGGCGTGACCTCGAACATGAGGCGCAGAAGATGCTCTACGACTCCGGCGGCTACATCATCTGGGGATTCGCCAACCAGGTCGACGCCTTCCAGAAGTACGTCGGCGGACTCGTCCCCAATGCCACAGGACGCCCGCTGTCGGGCTGGCGTTTCGACCGCGTATGGATCGGAAAGGTGTGACATGTTCGGAAAAGTCATCGGACGCAGGCTGATCTTCTCCGCCTTCATCCTCCTCGCCGTCTCCCTCCTCGTCTTCGGTGCGACCCTGCTGCTGCCCGGTGATGCAGCCCGCGCCATCCTCGGCCAGCAGGCCACACCGGAACGCATCGCCGCCTTGAACGAACAGCTCGGCCTCAACATGCCGGCCTGGCAGCGCTACTTCAGCTGGCTGGGAGGACTCTTCGTCGGAGACTTCGGCACCTCCTCCGCCAGCGGCGGCCCCGTTGCCGACCTGCTGGGAGAGCGAATCGGTGCCTCCTTCATCCTCATGGCCGTCGCCGCAGTCATCTCCGTGCCTCTGGGCATCGGCCTCGGCGTCTATCAGGCACTGCACCGGGGGAAGCGCCGAGATCAGGCGATGACCGGGGCCAGCCTGGTGCTCGCGGCCATGCCCGAGTTCGTCATCGGCATCGCGCTCATCGCGATCTTCGCCACCTCGGTGTTCCAAATCCTGCCCGCCGTGACCCTGGCCCCGCCGGGCGACCCGGTCTGGCATCGACCCGAGCAGCTCGTCCTGCCCACGGTCACCCTCGTCCTCGTCGTCACGCCCTACATCGTACGAATGATGCGCGCGACCATGATCGAGGTCCTCGACTCCGGCTATGTCGAGATGGCCCGACTCAAGGGAGTCCCAGAGAAGCGCGTCATCCTCCGCCACGCCGTGCCTCACGCGCTGGGGCCCGTGGCGCAGGTCATCGCGATCCAGCTGGCGTGGCTGGCCGGCGGCGTGGTCGTCGTCGAGTTCCTGTTCCGCTATCCCGGACTCGGCCAAGCCCTCATCGACGCGGTCACCTACCGAGACGTGCAGGTCGTGCAGGCGATCTCCATGCTCGTCGCCGCCGTTTACGTCGTAGTGAACCTGTTGGCCGATGTCGTCGGCATCCTTACCAACCCTAAACTGAGGAGCGCAGCATGAGCACCGACATGAACAACCTCGATGACCTCAAATCGCAGGTCGCCGAAGGCGCCGAGGTGCCCAAGGAATCGCAGACGACCTACACGCCCTTCTTCAAACGCGTGCTTGCGCAGAAGCAGGGCAAGATCGGTCTCGTCCTCACCCTCGTCATCGTCATCCTCGCCCTCTGCGGGCCGCTGCTGCTGCCCTGGGCGACGGGGAACACGGCCACGGAATTCGTGGCGAAGCCCTTCAGCCCGTACGGGCTCTTTGGCTCCGACAACCTCGGCCGGGATGTGCTCTCCCGCTTCATCGCCGGGGGGCTCACCCTCATCGTCTACGCTGTGATCGCCACGGCCCTGGGCATGATCGTCGGTGCGATCGTCGGTATGCTTGCCGCCTACGTGGGCGGACGCTTCGATGCCGTCATCATGCGCATCAACGATGTCTTCCTCGCGATCCCGCAGCTCGTGTTTGCCCTCCTGGCGATCACCGTGCTCGGTCCGCAGGGCTGGGTGCTCGTGACCGTCATCGGACTCACTCACGCACCCCGCATCGCCCGTGTGGCCCGCTCGGCCACCCTCGGCGTCGTCACGGAGGACTACATCCGTGCGGCGGAGATGTACGCGATGCCGCGCTGGAAGGTCCTCTTCCGTGAGCTCCTGCCCAATATCACCGGGCCGCTGAGCGTGGAGGCGGGGCTGCGGCTGACCTACTCGATCGGCTACATCGCATCCCTGTCCTTTCTCGGACTCGGACTGCAGCCGCCGGCCGCGGACTGGGGTCTGATGATCAACGAGAACCGCATCGCCCTGTCCATCCAACCCTGGGGTGTGCTGCTGCCGGTCATCGCGATCGCACTGCTGACCATCGGCACCAACCTGCTCGCGGACTCCTTCGCCCGAGCCACCGCATCAACGTCCGTGGAGGCATGATGAGCACGACGAAGACCCACACTGTCCGCCACGACGATGCGAACGAACCGAACGAGAAGATCGTCCTGCGGGTCACCGATCTGCGGATCGTCACGAACGCCGGGGACGAGATCCTCCACGGCGTCGACTTCGCCCTCTCCCGCGGGGAGATCCTCGGGCTCGTCGGCGAATCCGGGTCTGGCAAGACCACCGCCGGGCTGGCCTGCATGGGCCATTTCCGGGAGGGGCTGAAGTTCGGCTCCGGATCCGTGAGCATCTGGCCGCGCGGGGACGAAACCGCTGTCGAAGTGCTCGACCTCGACGAGGCGGCTGTGCGCTCTCTGCGCGGCTCCCGGATCGCCTACATCCCCCAGGACCCTGCGCTCTCGCTCAACCCCGCGATGCGGGTCGGCGAGCAGATCCGCGAGGTCCTCGACATCCACGGCTTCGGTTCCTCCGAGCGTGAGCGAGCCGAGCGCGTCGCCGCGGTCCTCGTCGACGTCGGTCTGCCCGGGGATCGGGCCTATCAGAAGCGCTGGCCGCACCAGCTCTCCGGCGGTCAGCAGCAGCGCATCGGCATCGCCATGGCCTTCGCCATGTTCCCCGATGTGCTCATCCTCGACGAACCCACGACCGGCCTCGATGTCTCCACCCAGGCGGTCGTCCTCGACACGATCCGGCAGATGACCGTGGCGAACAACGTCGCCGGGCTCTACATCACCCACGACCTTGCGGTGATCAAGGACATCTCGGATCGAGTAGCAGTGATGTTGCGCGGCGACCTCGTCGAGGAGGGACCGGTGTCCGCGGTCCTCGAACGCCCGCAGCACGAATACACGAAGATGCTCATGGCCGCCGTGCCCGATCTGGCGGGCCGGAAGACCATCGGCGATGGGGCGGCGTCTCTCGAGGACGTCGAGCGGGAAGCGGATGCTGGGGCGGGCGCGAAGGGCGCGCCGACGCATATCCTCGTCTCGGCGGGGGAAACGTCGGGGGCAGCTACCTCGGCGAAGGCCGAGGACCGGACAGCCACCTCGGCGGATGCGGCACTGCTTGAGGTCAGGGACCTGGAACTCGCCTACGGGAAGGCACAGATCCTCAACGGGATCAACCTGGCGCTGGAGCCGGGGGAGTGCACGATGCTGCTCGGCGAATCGGGGTCGGGCAAGACCACGCTCTCGCAGTGTGTGGCCGGGCTCAACGATGACTATTCGGGGTCGGTGCGGCTGCGCGGAACCGAACTGGCGCGCTCGACGAGGAAGCGGACGAATGCTCAGCGCGTGGGCATCCAGTACGTGTTCCAGTCTCCGTTCTCCTCGCTTAACCCGCGACGCTCGATCGGGCAGTCGCTGAGCGTGCCGCTAGAGATGAGCGGCGAAGGCACGGTCGCGAGCAGGAAGGCCACGGTCGAAGAGGCGCTCGATTCGGTGCGGCTGGGCCGCTCGTTCTACCATCGGCGCCCCGGGGATCTCTCCGGTGGTGAGCGGCAGAGGGCCGCGATCGCCAGGGCACTGGTCAACGCACCGTCGGTGATGGTCTGCGATGAGATCACCTCGGCGCTCGACGTCAGCGTGCAGGCCTCGATCGTCGCTCTGCTGCGGAGCCTGCGTGAGGAGCGGCAGCTGGCGATGCTCTTCGTCACCCACAACATCGCGCTCTCCCGGCACATCGCCGACAACCTCGCCGTGCTCAACAAGGGCACGATCGTTGACTACGGGCCGACCTCCTCTGTGCTGGAAAACCCGAGCCACGAGTACACGAGGTCGCTCATCGCCGATGTCCCGAAGTTCTGAAGGTTCGCGGGTGGGCTCTCATCAGCAAAGTGGGGCGTGATTGCACATGACGTGGGAAATCTGAGCCTGCCTTGAGATAAACGGTGATGCCGTATCCGAACGCCGCGAAGGCCGTGACCATATGTGGGTCACGGCCTTCGCGGTATTGATAAGTGCGGAATCGAGTTCAAGCTGCCGAGGAGCGGAAGCCTGTCCTCAGCTGCTGGTCGAGTAGACCGTCTGCGAGCCACCTGCGCTGCCGCGGGAGCGATTGCGCCTGCGGGTCTCTGGGCTGGTGCCACGAGATTCCGCGGTCCGACGGTTGCCGGCGCCGCCGCGAGTGCCCTCGGACCGGCGACCGCCCTGGCCGCGACCATCCCGAGAACTGCCGGCGCTGCGATGACGTGACTGACCGGAGCGACCATTGGACTGGCCTCGACCGTTTTCGGTCCGAGCGCCGCCGGTGCTGCGGCCGGCTCCGCCGCCCTGTCCACGCTGACCGCCGTGGTCACGCTGACCGCCGTTACCGCCTTCGGAACTGCGACCGCCGGCAGCATTCTCGCCGCCGCGACCGCCGCTGCCGCCTCGGCGACGCCTCGGTGAGCGCTTCCGACCTTGGCCTTCGGACTGCTGCTGCTCCGGGGTCTCCTTGGGTGCGGGCTCGACGAAGGGGGCGATCTCGCCCACCAGCTCGGCGACCTCCGGAGACTCCGCGTTGACCTTCTGCGGCTTGACCTTGATGGCTGCCTTGCGCAGCAGCGCCAGGGTGTCCTTGCGCTGATCGGCCTGCATGATTGTCACGACATCGCCGGCGCTGCCGGCGCGTGCCGTGCGGCCCGAGCGGTGCAGGTAGGCCTTGTGCTCGGTCGGCGGATCGACGTGGGCGACGAGTTCGACCGAATCGACGTGCACTCCGCGGGCGGCGACGTCGGTGGCGACGAGTACGCGCACGTCACCGTTGCTGAAGGCTGCGAGGTTGCGGTCGCGGGCGCCCTGCGAGAGGTTGCCCTGCAGGTCGACGGCCGGGATGCCCTGTGCGGTGAGCTGGCGGGCGAAGCGCTTCGCGCGGTGCTTGGTGCGGGTGAAGAGGATGCGGCGACCGGTGCCCGATGCCAGACGGTGAACGAGTTCGTTCTTGTCGTCATCGGCAACCTCGAAGAGGTGGTGCGTCATCGCCGAGACATGCGAGTTGGGATCGTCGACGGAGTGGAGCACTTCGTTGTGGAGGAATTTGCGCACCAACTTATCTACGCCGTTGTCCAGGGTCGCGGAGAAGAACATCCGCTGACCGTCGGTCGGGGTCTTCGACAGGATGCGGGTGACCCCGGGAAGGAAGCCCAGATCGGCCATGTGATCTGCCTCGTCGAGAACGGTGACCTCGATCTGGTCGAGGGAGAGAACGCCCTGCTGGAGTAGATCTTCAAGGCGCCCGGGGCAGGCGACGACGATGTCGACACCGGCGTTGAGAGCTGCCTCCTGGCGCTTCTGGTTGACGCCGCCGAAGATCGTGGTCGTCCGCATGCCGCAGGCCTGCGCCAGCGGATCGAGGACGCTCGTGATCTGGGTGGCGAGCTCACGGGTGGGGGCGAGGACGAGGCCGCGCGGTACGCGGTTGCGTCGAGCCCCCGAGGTCTGGGATTCGGCCAGGCGCGCGACCATCGGAATGGAGAAGGCAAGGGTCTTGCCGGAACCGGTCTTCCCCCGGCCGAGCACGTCGCGACCGGCGAGCGTGTCCGGAAGGGTGTCCTGCTGTATGGGGAAGGCGCTGGTCTTGCCCTCCGCGCGGAGATTTTCGACTAGCGCGACCGGCACCCCGAGGTCCGCGAAGCTGGTCTGGGCGGTAGAGCGTGTACTGGTGTTCTGAGAGGTCACTGGTGTGAGGCCCTTCGACGTGCCGGAGGGCGCACCGATGTCACTGAAGTGTGACGGGGCCGCTGCCGGGCGTGGTTCGATCAGGTCGATCGGCCTGATCATTCGCCGAGAGAAAACGGCTTCGGAATCATGCACCGGCAATTCGACCGGCTGCAGAGACGAGGCGTCCTGACGACGCAGGGAATCCGAAAACGGATTCGCAAGTGATACCAGCATACCTCTGCGGCGCATCGTTTCCCGCATCGGGGTCTCGGGATGACGGTCAGGGACTGCGGGAGCGCCCGGAGGTTTCGTCAATCTCCCCACCCATCACGGGCCGCGCGGCGCTAATGTGGGGGAATGACAGACGGTGTGCCGAACGCGACGGACAAGCGCGACGATCCCATCCCCGAGGGGCTCAAGCTCGGTGCCCGCTTCACCGGATACCTGCTCGTGATCATCGCGGGCATCACGGTCGCGATCTTCATCGCGCTCCAAGTCGCGGAGATCGTCATTCCATTCCTCGCCGGTCTCGTCCTCTCAGCGCTCCTCGTGCCTCTCTCCTCGTTCCTCCAGCGGCACCGGTGGCCGAAATGGCTGGCCGTTGTCAGCGTGTGGGTTGTCGTGCTCGGACTCCTCGCCGGCCTCATTGTCCTCATCACCGTCCAGGTGAGGAACGAGATCCCCTCGATCCGGGAGCAGGTCGGCACCTCGCTCGACGCGGCGAAGCAGTTCTTGGAAACCCAGCCCTTCGGGCTTACCGAGTCGAAACTCAACGATGTCGTCGCCACCTCGGGGACGTGGCTTCAGGACCATGCCGCGGGTCTCGGATCGGGAGCCGCCGAGGTGGGAACGACTGCCGCGCATGTTGTCGAAGGCATCATCATCATTCTCTTCGTCACCCTCTTCGCGCTCATCGACGGCCGTGGCATCTGGACGTGGGTGGTCCGCATCTGGCCGAAGCGGGCGCATGCGCGGATCGCTGCGGCCGGGGAGGCTGGGTGGAAGACCCTGTCGAACTTCATCCGTATCCAGCTCGTCGTCGCCGCCACCGACGCCCTAGGCATCGGGCTCGGAGCGCTCATCCTCGGTGTGCCACTGGCCGTGCCGATCGCCACGGTCGTCTTCCTCGGCGCATTCGTGCCCTTTATCGGCGCGATCATCGGCGGGGCCGTGGCGGTGGGACTGGCGCTGCTGTTCAACGGCTGGGTGCACGGGCTCATCATGCTCGGCATCGTCATTGTTGTCCAGCAGCTCGAAAGTCACGTCCTGCACCCCTGGCTGACCGGTCCCACGGTCAAGGTCCATCCCCTCGCGGTCGTCCTCGGCGTGACCGCGGGAGCCGCCGTCGCCGGTGTCGCCGGCGCATTCTTCTCTGTGCCGGTCATCGCCTCCCTCAACTCGATGATCCGGGCGGCGAAGCACTACACGGTCGGGTCACAGTGAGTTTCCCCGGCTCCAACGCTCGCTGAAGCCGGGCCGACTCACCCCAGCCGGGACGGTTCGCTCCAGCTCGGCGGCTCAACTGAGCCGGGACGCAGCGAAGGCGGCACTGCGGCCGAGGACGTCGCCGGCCTCGTCGAGGATCCGCCCGAAATGGAGAAACGAGTGGAGGACGCCCGGATAATCGACGTACTCGACTGGGACTCCGGCCCGCTGCAAGAGCACGTGCAGCGCCTGACTGTCGTCGTGGAGCGGATCGAGACCCGCCGCGGCGAGGAACACCGGAGGCAGTCCCGCAAGCTCGGCACGGAGGTGGTCGACATACGGCGTCGTCTCATCCCCGGGGTTGAGGAAGTAGTCATCGACGATCGAACCGAGGTCATCGGCGCCCATTCCGTCCCACGCGCCGCCATAGAGTCGCCGACTCCCGGAGTCGATGAGCCCGTGACCGCCGTAGAAGAGCAGCAGAGCACGCAACGCCTCGAATGTGAGCGGGGAGGCATCGACGGAGGCCGGATCGTCGCGCAGCAGCAGTGCGGCGCCAAGTGTGAGCATCGCGCCGGCCGAATCCCCGCCGACGGCCAACCGAGTGCCGTCGATGCCGAAGCGTTCGCCGATTCGAGCGAAGAGATCGATGACCCCGGCCGTCTGGTGGAGGGCGTGAGGGAATTTGACCTCGGGGGAGAGGGAGTAGTCGACGCCGATCACCGCGGCCCCGCTGGTGGCGGCGATGACCCGCATGATCCGGTCGTGCGTGTCGAGGTCACCGACAGTGAACCCGCCGCCGTGGAGGAAGACGATGCCGGGCAGCACCTCTGCCTCGCTCGGTCGGTGGATGCGGATGGGCACGTGACCGGCAGCAGTGTCGACCACCTCGTCGACGGTGAGCACCATCGTCGGCCCACCTTCGTTCCAATAGGAGCGCTCCGCACGGTATTCCGCGCGCATCGCGGCGAACCGAGCTGTCCCGGCGTCGTCGATCTGAGCGGCAGCGTCATCACCGGCCTGAGCGCACTCGGCGGCGCGGGCAGCCTGGACGGCGAGGACGGCCTGCATCTGTTGGCCCATCGCCGCGAGAATGCCGGGTGGAATCCCTGTCAGCGCGTTCTCGGCGGGTGTGTTTGGAGTGCTCATTCTTTCCTCCGCGATTCAGGGTGGCATGGTCATTGCCTCGTCCTCACTCTTCCACACGCACTGTCTGCCTCTGCGCCCGACCCACACGAGGAGAAGGGCGCTGAGCCCGGACGTCGGCCTAAGATGGACCGATGAGCGAACAGATGCGCAGACACGAGTCCGACCACGACGTGCCCTGGTCGCTGCCGATCGTGGTGCGCCGTTCGAAGACGAGTGTCACTCGTCACGTCGATGTGCTCGAGGCGACTGCACGTGGTGTGGTCGCCTTCCTCGATGATCCGCGCAGTCAGCCCGGAGGAGAGTGGTACGACGCCGTCGCCTATTGGCGCGACGCAGCCATCCGCAAGGTCGTGCGTCGAGGCGACGGCCAGAAGCTCGAGGATGCGCGAGCGCTGGGCTGTGTGACGATCACGCACGGCGGCACCGAGGAGTACGCCCCGGCCGAAGCCTCCGTGTTCCCGCCCGGTCCCGTCGAGCCCCTGCCCAGAGAGCTGAAGAAGCTTCAGGTGGGCGGGACCGAGTTCCCCGATGAGGGGCTTTCCTCGGTTCCCGTCGCCGAGGCGGTCGTGCTCATCGAGATGTCACCCCTGGTGACACTGACGACAGGGAAGGCCGCGGCGCAGGCCGGGCATGCCGCGCAGCTGGCCTATGAGCAGATGCCCGCCGAGGTGCGCGATCGTTGGCGCGAATCGGGGTTCGCGCTGCGCGTGGTCACCGCGACGAAGAAATCATGGGCGGCAGGTGGACAGCCCGTGAACGTGATGGATGCGGGTTTCACCGAGGTCGAGGGCATCACGGAGACCGCCCGCGCCTCGTGGTGAATGGTTAGCGGTTCGCGGAGACGTACCGAGATGCCGGGTGGACTCTAGGGCTGCTCCTCGAGTTCCTTCTCCTCGTCTTCGGTCAGCGGGCGGGTCTTTGTGCCGTTGCCGAACTCGTCGAGGATGATCCTCTGCTTGGTCACCTCGCCCGTCTCCTCATCCTTGACCTCGATGATGTCGCCCGGGTGGGTTGAGGGCTGATAGAAATCTTCGTTGACTCCAGTCATGGGACTCACCTCCTGTGATGTCTTCGACGGTACGCCACTGTGCTGTGAGTCTCAAGGGTGGCGCGGGTCGGTAGGCTGAAGGGATGGAGCGACTGAGATTTCATACGACCGGGGGCCGCATCCGCAATGTCGCCGAGGTGGACCCACCCGGAGAGGACGAGTTCCGCGTCGATATCGAACGGATCCGCTTCTCTCCATTCTTCTCCCGACTCGCCGCGGTCACTCAGGTCATTCCGCAGGCCGGCTCCGGGACGGTCATCCACAACCGGCTGACCCACTCGCTCAAGGTCTCCGCAGTCGCGCGATCGATCGCCATCACCCTGAACAATGCCGACGAACGGACACGGGCTCTGCTCACCGAGCTCGGCGGCTGCGATCCCGTCGTGGTTCAAGCTGCCGCCGCAGCCCACGATCTCGGGCACCCTCCCTTCGGCCACCTCGGCGAGAAGGAGCTCGATCGGGTCGCACGCACCTCGCTCAACCTCAGCGACGGTTTCGAGGGCAATGCGCAGACCTTCCGGATCCTCACGGCTCTGGACAGCTGCGATGCCACCGCGCGGGGGCTCAATCTCACGCGTGCGGTGCGGGCTGCGGTGCTCAAGTACCCGTGGGCACGCAGCGATTGGACGGAGCAGCGGCGGCTCGAGGCTGCGCAGATGCCGCGCGGGGTCGGTGACGAGGTCGCGGAAGGCGCGATGAAGTTCTCCGCCTATTCGACCGAGGTGGCCGAGATGCACGAGGCGCTGTCGTCGTTCCCGGCGATCGGGGCGAATCAGCAGACGCTTGAGTGCGCGGTGATGGATGTCGCCGATGACATCGCCTATGCCGTGCACGATCTCGACGATTTCTACCGGTCGAATGTCCTCCAGTACACGAGTGTGTCCGCGGAGATGGGGCGGTGGCTGAGCGATACCCGACGGCTGGGCGCGCTGCACGATGCGGAGTTGGATCGGCAGAGGCCCGGTCACGCGCTTGAGACGATGTGGCGTCACATTCAGGAGAAGGATCCGTGGATCGCCGATGAGGATGCGTTCCGGGAATCCGTGGAGCGGGTGAACCGGGATCTCGTGGAGGGTCTGCTGGCCGTTCCCTATGACGGGGGAGTGGAGGCCGACCGTGCGGTCACCGCGTTCACCAGGCGCTGGATCGACCGGCTCAAGGCCTCGATCGTCGTCGATGCTTCGCCCCATGTGCGCAGTGGTCACGTGCGTCTGCGCGCCGATACCTGGCATGACGTGGTTGTGCTCAAATTCGTCCATTCGCGCTTCGTCCTCGAACGTTCAGATCTGGCTGTCTACCAGCGCGGGCAGACACGGATCATCGCCTCACTCGCGGAAGGCTTTCATGATTGGCTGTGCGATCCGGAGGAGGCGACGAGGATTCCCCGTCGACTGCTCGACTCCGTGGAGGCGGCGACTCAGGAATATCAGGAGCTCTACGACCAGGGCCTGGAGAGCCTCGGCGACCAGGGGCCCGGGGATATCGTCAGGCTCGGACGGGCACGTGCCGTCGTCGACTATGTCTCCTCCTTCACCGACGCTCAGGCGATGTCGGTCAATGCGCTGATCACCGGTGCCTCCGACGAACCATGGGAGGCCGGACGGGGGCTTTGAGGGTGTGGGTTCGGTGGCGGTGGAACCCAGAACGGCGGGGCCGGAGCTTTCGCCCCGACCCCGCCGTTCAGGCGTTCAGCTCAGCAGGCTGAGCTGAGTTGGCCTCAGTGCTTGCCTGCGCGGTAGCGTCGAGTCGCCCACACCGCGGCCGCACCTCCGACGATGAGCAAGGCGGCGAAACCGGCCATGGCCGGGACACCGTCAGCACCCGTCCGTGGCAGGTCTCCGCCATTGCTGCTGCCCGAGGCATTCGTGCTCGACCCGGCCGAAGCGTCCGAACCGGCTGAGGCGTTGGCCGAGCTTCCGGCGTTGGCCGTCGAACCGCTGTCCGAAGAGGAACCGGCATTGGCCGAAGCTGCCTGGTCCGAGTCCGCGGAGGCCTGGTCCGCGTCGCCGGCCGAGGAAGCGTTGGCCTCGTCACCGTCGGCCGAGGCATTCGCCTGCCCGCCTTCAACGGCCGCATCTGCTTCAGCACCGTCGGCAGCTGCCGTGGCGGACGCTTCCGAAGAGGAATCAGCCGTCGACGCTGCCGATGCCGCGGCACCTGCATCGGCATTGGCTGCTGCCGATGCCTGGGCGTTAGCGGCATCCGTATTGTCGGCGTTAGCGGCGGCGTTGGCTGCCTGCTGTGCCGAGGCGTTGGTCTCATCCGTGGCGTCTGCCGAAGTCTCCGAGGAGGCCTCTTCATTCGCGGCGGATTCGGCTGCTGCTTCGGCGTTCTCATCCGCTGCTGCCGATGCCGTG
The DNA here is from genome assembly GCF_047300845.1 of Brevibacterium sp. GP-SGM9. Taxonomy (NCBI): domain Bacteria; kingdom Bacillati; phylum Actinomycetota; class Actinomycetes; order Micrococcales; family Brevibacteriaceae; genus Brevibacterium; species Brevibacterium sp. GP-SGM9. Next base: position 3,412,493 of record NZ_CP178563.1, read on the forward strand.
TTGTTGGCATCTTCGTCAGCGGCTGCCTGAGCGGCTGCCTGCGCGGCGGGATTGCCATCGTCGTCAGCATCGGCCGTGGCCGAGGCTGACGCAGAGGCTGCCGCGTTGGCATTCTCATTGGCGGCGGAGTCGTCTGTGCCATCAGCGTCGGCGGCTGCGGCTGCTGACGCTTCCGAAGAGGAGTCAGCGTTCGCTGCTGCCGAGGTTGCGGCCGCCGGATCAGCATCTGCTGCGGCTGACGTGTCAGCATTGGCAGAATCCTGATCGTTGTTGTCGGCAGTTGCCGTCGCTGCGGCCTGTGCCGAGGCGTTGGTCTCATCCGTGGCGTCCGTCGAAGCCTCAGAGGAGGCCTCTTCATTCGCGGCGGATTCGGCTGCTGCTTCAGCATTCTCATCCGCTGCTGCCGATGCCGTGGTGTTGGCATCTTCATCGGCTGCTGCCTGAGCGGCTGCCTGTGCAACGGCGTTGTCGTTATTGTCAGCGTTGGCCGAGGCTGATGCGGAGGCCGAGGCGTTCGCATCAGCGGTCGTCTCGTTGCTGGCGTCTGCGACCGTGGAATCGTCGGCATCAGCAGCGGCCGAGGCCGAGGCTTCGCTGGACGAGTCTGCGGTTGCTGCCGAACTTGCGGCGGCGGCCGGATCGGCATCGGCCGCTGCTGTGGCGTCAGCGTTCGTCGAGTCCGTGTTGTCGGCGTTGGCGGCGGCGTTGGCTGCCTGCTGTGCCGAGGCGTTGGTCTCATCCGTGGCGTCTGCCGAGGTCTCCGAGGAGGCCTCTTCATTCGCGGCGGATTCGGCTGCTGCTTCGGCATTCTCATCCGCTGCTGCCGATGCCGTGTTGTTGGCATCTTCGTCAGCGGCTGCCTGAGCGGCTGCCTGCGCGGCGGGATTGCCGTCATCGTCAGCATTCGCCGATGCCGATGCCGAAGCCGCAGCGTTGACGTTCGCATCCGCGTCATCGGCGGCTGCAGCGTCTGGATCAGCTGCCGCGTCTGGATCGGCTGCTGCGTCCGGGTCTGCATCTGCATCTGCAGCGGCGTTCTCCGAGGCGGTGGCCGAGGAATCAGCGTTCGAGGCTACGGATGCGGCTGCTGCCGGGTTGGCATCGGCCGCGGCGGAGGCTTCAGCGTTGGTGTCATCCGTGTTGTCCGCATTCGCGGCTGCCTGCGATGCTGCCGTCGACGAAGCGTTCTCGTCGGTAGTCGCATCGGTTGACGCCTCCGAGGAAGCATCCTCGGTGGCTGCAGCCTCGGCTGCTGCTTCGGCATTCTCGTCCGCGGCGGCGGAAGCGGTGCTGGTGGCATCGTCGTTTGCGGCGGCTTCGGACGCGGCCTGTGCGGCAGGGTTGTTGTCGCCATCGGCATCGGCCGAGGCGGCAGCCGCGGCAGCTGCGTTGGCGTTGGCATCCTCATCGCCGGGCTCTTCCTCCGCGGTCGCGCGGACCGAAGAAGAGGCGAGGTTGATGTCGACCGCGTTCGCTCCGGGCAGCAGTTCCAGGCTCACTGCATTGACGGTGAAGCCGGAACCGTTGTTGCCGTCGACTAAGCTGTCATCGAGTGACGAACGTGCCCCTGCGGCAGACGGATTCGGGGACTGCTCGTTGATCGTGAGATCAACGACCTGGTTGAGAGCGTTGAACACCGGATCGAGGGACTCGAGCACCGGATCGATAATGCCGGTGACGGCACCGGAGAGCTCGTCGACGGTTGCAGTGAGGATCCCGCCGATGATGGGCTTGGTGACGGAGAGGAGTGAAGTGACAAGTGGGTCAGTCACAGCGTTGATGATTGCGCCCGCGTTCACCCCCAGAATAGAGAGGTCCGTTGTGATGGTCGGCTTTGATGTATCGGTGCCGGCGAGTTGACCCAAGGTTGCATCGACGGTGATCTTTCCATCGACTCCAGGGATCAACCCGGACAGAAGCTCAATTGACGCCGGCAGTTCGATGATGAGGTGCACATCGTTGAGGGCGTCGGTGAGCGTCTCCGTCACTTTGCCGGTGAGTTCGCCCAAGGCATCGGAAACGGCCGTGGTGATCTTCGAAATCGTCGCAGAGGTCAGTACCTCGGTGTTCGGGTCGAGGCCATTGAGATCTTCGCCGTTGCCGCCCTCGACGATCTTCGCGAGGTCGATCTTGGTGTCGCCTTCGGCGAGGTCGATGGACACGATTCCGGATTGGTCTTCGAGCTTCTCATTAATGATGTTCTCGACGACGCTGTTCAGTGCATCCCGCACTTGGACGCTTACTGTGGTGTCGTCTCCGCCCACGTTGAGCTCGGCGAGCCCCAGCACGTTGAGATCGTTGACACCGACTTTTGCGAGCTCGCCGACAAGACCCTCGTCACCGATGACTTCTTCGAGCGTCGCCCCGGTACCGTCGACCAGATCATCGAGCAGGTCGGAGATGTCGCCGACGGCCGGGCTCGAAACGGTGAGGATTCCGTCTGCGACAACGTACTGCGAATCATAGGTGGTGCCGTCGCTGTCAGCAGTCGAGGCAATCGCTCCGAGCTCGAGGCTGAGCTCATCGACGATCTCGTCGGTGACTCCGTCGAGGCCCAACTGACCGAGCACCGAGGTGAGATCGACCTTCGCATTGCCGAAATCACCGTTGTTGATGTCATCGATATTCAGAGCGCCATCCGAACCGACTGCTCCAGCACTGGCCTTGGCGCTGTCAGCAGACGGCGCGTTGCCGTAGGCGTTGAGCGCTCCTACATTGCCGAGCTCGAGCAGACCGTCGCCCCCCTCGTCGCTGATGAGCGGGAGTGAAAGGCCGGGAACTTCGATTCCCAGTGACCGAAGCACTTCGAGGTTCAGCGGGGTTGTGTCGGCTGTCGCATTGGACGGTGAGCTGCTGTAGGCCGACAGCGCGTCGACAGCGTCAGCGCTGAGCAGGTCGGCGGCGATCAACTGACCGAGAGCTTCCGAGTCCTCTTCAGGATTGACTTCATCGGCGGTACTCGGTGATGTCGTCAGCAGGGTCAGCCCCACTGCCGTAGCTGCGGCGACCGTGCCAACCGCGATTCTCCGGCCGGTACCGGGCCGGCCCTTTAACTTCTTCATGGTCCCCCACATCGATTGATTCTTGCGTGTTCGCAGACCGCAGCCTGAGTGGAGACGGGCAGTCTCCTGACAGAACAGTCACAACACTACGGAGTCATGAAAAAGTAACGTATGAATAACTCACAAAGTTATACTCTCGTTATAGTTACGCAATGGTAGGTTGGGTTTGCACGACAACGTGGAGTACGTGCGAGGAGGTTGGAGGTATCCGTGGTGGCCGCTTGATGCCCTGGTGAGAGTTCCCCCAGGCGCGCGGTACACGTTGGCGCGCAAGAAGAACCCGCAGGTGAGTGGCCTCAAACCGGGGGTCCGAGGCTCGGCCGAACTGCTGCCCCGGTGAGGTACGTGCTTCTCGACGCTGGCCGATTCTCCGTGCCCTGCGATCCTTAGAAGGAAACGAAATGATCCTGAAACGATCACAACTGCTGGCGTCATATGAAGAAATGCCGACAAAAGCGATGAGAAATCGAGGGTTTCGGCGCGTGCAGAAGCGTCGAAACCGTGAGTCTGGCCACCTGCTCCACCCGTGCATCTACGCCCGGACGATGGAAGGACCGGCGTTCTCGTTGATACCTTCGCCGGTCCGACGACGCTGAGCTCAACAGCTCTGCGCTCCGGGGCGCGGCCTTGGTTCGGTGTACAGCGAGTCGTATAAGCGCAGCCCCACCACCTATTGTTGAGGTGGACGCTGCCCATAATGGCGGGATATCCATGATGGAGAAGGAGAGATCTGCGCATGTCAGTACTTGTGACCGGGGGAGCGGGCTACATCGGCTCACACGTGGTGCGGCTGCTGTCCGAACGCGGCGACGAGGTGCTCGTCGTCGACGACTTCTCCACCGGGATCGCGTCCCGGGTCGAAGGCCTGCCGGTCCTCAACCTCGACCTCGCCGCCGCCGACGCTGAAGACCGCCTCGTCGCCGCGATCGAGGAGCACTCGGTCGACTCGATCATCCACTTCGCCGCGAAGAAGCAGGTCGGCGAGTCCGTCGAGGAACCGGTCATGTACTACCGCCAGAACATCGGCGGATTGACGAACATCCTCGCCGCCGTCGAGCGCACCGGCATCGCCTCCCTTGTCTTCTCCTCCTCGGCCGCGACCTACGGCATGCCCGACGTCGACATGGTTCCCGAAGACCTCGACTGCCGCCCGATCAACCCCTACGGCCAGACAAAACTCATCGGCGAATGGATGATCGACAATGCGATCACCTCGGCGAAGATGCGCGGAACCACCTTCAATGCCGTGAAGCTGCGGTACTTCAACGTCGCCGGAGCCGGCTGGCCCGAACTCGCCGACACCGCGGTCATGAACCTCATCCCGATCGTCCTCGGCCGTCTTGCGGCCGGCAAGGCCCCCATCGTCTTCGGCGACGACTACGACACCCCCGACGGCACCTGCATCCGCGACTACGTCCACGTCAAAGACCTTGCCGAAGCGCACATCTCCGCGCTCGATTACATGAAGGCCGGCGGCACCACCGAGACCGTGTTCAACGTGGGTACCGGCACCGGAGCATCCGTGAAGGAAGTCATCGACGCCATCGCCGAGGCGACCGGCCGTGACATCGTCCCCGAAATTGGCGAGCGTCGTGCCGGTGACCCCCCGGCCCTGGTCGCCGACGTCTCCCGCATCGGTGCATTGCTGAGCTGGAAGGCCGAATACGACCTCGACGAGATCGTGCGCAGCGCGGTCGAAGCCGCAGGGATGGGGCGCTAGGCGTTCTTTCGGGCCGCTAGCAGATCTTCTGGGCCGTTAGCCGTTCTTTCGGGCCGCGATGAGGTGCCGTGCGGAGTGGGCGATGAAGGGCTCGCCCCTGCGTAGATTTTGGTCGAGCTTCCGCAGCTGTGGGAGGTAGGCGTCGACGGTGAACCCGGGTACCCACCACGGGCACTTGCGGAGGATCCAGACGATGGCGCCGATGTCGCGGAACTCCATGCGGCAGCGCGCGGTGCGCAACGTTTCGACCCTCAGCCCGGCCGCCTCGGCGTCCTGGGCCTCCGTGTCCGGATGACGCGCCCGACGGTTCTCCGGCAGGGGACCGAGGAAGACCTCGATGAGCTCGAACGCCGATGCCGGACCGACATGCTGGGCGAGGTAGAGACCGTCGGGAACGAGGACGCGGGAGATCTCAGGCCAATTCGGGCGAACCGGATGGCGGGCGCTGACGAGTTCGAAGCTGCCGTTGGCGAAGGGCAGGCGTTCCGCGGTCGCCTCGGCCACATCGACGCCACGCGGCCCTAATCGCTGACGCGCGCGGAGGAGGTTGGGCGGGTGGGACTCGGTCGCGGCCATCCGCGGCGGCAGAACAGGCGCCTCGTCGATGACCTCACCGCCGCCGGTGTCGATGTCGAGCGCCGCTTGGACGGTCGACAGGCGTTGGGCCAGCAGCTGCGCGAATCCCCACGGCGGACGTTCCTCACTGGCCCGTCCCTCGAGCCAGTCCAATCCCCAGCCCGTGATATCGGCGGCCTGGGCTTCGGCTACGAGGTCCTCGAACGAGCGCATGAACCCATCGTCTCATTGTTCGTCTCACTATTCGTGTCACTGTTTGCCGTCCGGGATCACCGCGTCGTCGTCCGGGCCACCGAACTGTCGTTGGGAAACACCAAGTCGGCGGGGGCCTCCGCGGTGCCGTCGGGGGCCTCCGGATTGTCGTCGACGGACCGAGACGAGAACCAGGAGCGGATGTCGGCCGCGAACTCCTCCGGGCTCTCGAGCGGGACGAGGTGCCCGGCGCCGGGGAACCGGGTGATGCCCGGGTATCCCGGAAGTCTCTTGGCGAGGCGTTCGGCCTGCTCGACGGGAATCCATGGATCGTCCTCGCCCCAGCCGATGTGGACGGGGCACCGCACCTCGCCGAGGCTGTCCGCAATGCCCTGCGTATGCCGAGGTGAGAGGCTCGCCACCTGGCGATAGAAGGCGCTCTGCCCCGCGGGCGAGCACCAGGGGTCCGCAAGCCCGTCGAGGTGGGACAACTCGAGCCGGGAATCCTCGAGTCGAGACCCGTTGAGTGCGGAGCCCGCGGAGCCGGCAATGTACTCGCGCAACAGTGCGCGATGCAGGGGTGCCGGGAGTGCGGCGAAGACGGGTTCGTTCTCGGCGACGAGGCGGAAGAACGGCGAACCCCACGGGCCGAGGGTGACGATGTCGAGCAGGTACAACGAGGCGAACTCGCGGCCGTCGAACAGGTGCGCACCCAGCGCGACGGCCCCGCCGATGTCGTGGGCGATGACATGAGGTGACTCGAGCTTCCAGACCTCGAGCAGCTCGGCCAACCGGCGACCTTGGGTCACGAGGTCGACGGCAGGGGACTCGGGTAGGGCGGGGATCGCCTCGGCGGGAGCAGCCTCAGCGGGAGCAGACTCGGCGGGCGGGTGATCGGTGAAGCCGCCGCCGGGGATGGACTCACCATAGCCGGGCATGTCCCAGAGGTGGACGCGATAACTCTGCCCCAGCTCGTGGGCGAGCGGGCGCCACATTCGCGATGACCACGGGGTCCCGTGGCAGATGACGATGTCGCCGAGGCGGTCGTCGCTTTCCGCTGGCCCGATGACTTCGGTGGCCACCTCGGTGCCGTCGCGGAGTCGGATGCGGGCGCAAGTGGAAGTGGGCTCGGCATCCGTGAGGAGTTCACCGGTGCGACGGTAGGCGGTGGAGCGGTGGTCGACTGTGGGGTGGTCGACTGTAGGGCGGGTCTGCGGGTTCATGGTTCGACGGTAGAACTTCAGGTCGACATGAAGTCAAGGTGGCATCATGGTGTGATGAAGATCGGAGATGCGGCGGCAGAACTCGGGGTGGCCGCGCACGTGCTGCGCCACTGGGAGGACGAAGGCGTCGTCGTGCCCGGGCGGACCGCGAGCGGGCATCGCGACTACTCAGCTGAGCACCTGAGTCGGTGCCGGATCGTGCTCTCGTGTCAAAGCGTGGGGATGAGCCTGGCCGAGATCCGGGCAGTTCTCCACCGGGGTGAGTCCGGCCGCGGACCGCTCATCGACGCTCGCATCGAGGGCATCCGACGCCAGCGGGCGGCGCTCGATTCGGCCGAGAGATTCCTTCTCCACGTCCGCGGGTGTCGACACGATCTCATCACCCGTTGCCCGGAGTGTTCGATCCACGCTGAGTGAGCGGCGGCAGATGACGGAGAACCACCTCGGCGGGTGTTGCGGTCTGCGGAACTCAGCTCGCAATGCGCAAATTCACCTTGTGTTGATGGTCACAAAACGGACCATAAGCGGCATGATGGCCTTATGACCACAGATTTGGATATTGCGCTCAACGCCGAGCTCGATCCCATCGTCGACGTTGCCGGTGGACTGGGTTTGGACGCGAAGGACATCATCCCCTACGGCTGGACCAAGGCCAAGGTCCCCATCGACGTGCTCGACACCGCACGGGCCTCGAGCACCGACGGCAAGCTCATCCTCGTCACCGCGATGAGCCCGACGCCCGCGGGTGAAGGCAAGACCACCACGAGCATCGGACTGGCCGACGGACTCAACGAACTCGCGCGCTCGAAACCCGAGGTCGGCAAGGCCGTGCTGGCCCTGCGCGAACCGAGCATGGGGCCGGTGTTCGGAATGAAGGGTGGGGCGGCCGGCGGCGGGTACGCGCAGGTCGTGCCGATGGAGGACATCAACCTCCACTTCACCGGTGACTTCGCGGCCATCGCGTCGGCGAACAACCTCGCCGCGACCATGCTCGACAACCACATCCACTTCGGCAACGACCTCGACATCGATCCGCGCCGGATCCACATCCGCCGCGTCGTCGACCTCAACGATCGCGCCCTGCGCGGGGTCGTCATCGGCCTTGGCGGGATCAACGGGGGAGTGCCCCGCGAAGACTCCTTCGACATCGTCGTCGCCAGCGAGGTCATGGCTGTGTTCTGCCTCTCGATCTCACTGACTGATCTCAAGGAACGCTTGGGCCGGATCGTTCTCGCCCACAGCCGTGCTCGTCAACCCATCACGGTCAGCGACATCGGGGCCGCCGGGGCGATGACCGCGCTGCTGCGCAATGCCTTGGCCCCCAACCTCGTGCAGAGTCTCGAGCACACCCCGGCATTCATCCACGGCGGGCCCTTTGCGAACATCGCCCACGGCTGCAACAGTCTGCTCGCGACGAAGGCGGCGCTGTCCCTCGGCGACTGGACCGTCACCGAGGCGGGCTTCGGCGCGGATCTCGGCGCCGAGAAATTCCTCGACATCAAGTGCCGCACCGCAGGGATCTGGCCCTCCGCGGTGGTCGTCGTCGCGACCCTGCGGGCTCTGAAGTACCACGGTGGCATCCAGGTCAAGGACGTGCAGACGCCCAACACCGAGGCGATCCTCGCCGGCATGTCCAACCTCGAACACCATTGCGGCAACCTGCTGAATATCTACGGGCTGACCCCGGTGGTGTGCTTCAACAGGTTCCCCAGCGACACGGACGAGGAGATGGCCGCGGCGATCGAGCACCTGCGTGCCCAGGGGATCGCTGCGGTTGAGTCAACGCATTGGGCCGATGGCGGCAAGGGTGCGCTTCCCCTCGCCGAGGCGGTCGTCGAGGCCGCTGGAGGTGCCGGGGGTGCCGGGGGTGCTGGGGCAGACAGCGCGGGCTCCGCCGAGTCGCGGACGATCCATGCTGAGTCCGGCGGTGAAAAGCGACACGAATCGTCCGCAACTCGCCCATTGCCTGGCGAGCCCCGCTACTCCTACGAGCTCGACCAGCCGCTCGAGGACAAGATCCGCACGGTCGCCCAGCGGATCTATGGGGCCGCCGATGTCGATCTGCCTGTCGCGGTCACCCGCAAGCTCAAGCAGTTCACGGAGGAGGGCTATGGCGACGCCCCGATCTGCATCGCCAAGACCCAGTACTCCCTGAGCACGGATGCCACGCTGCGCGGGGCGCCGAAGGATCACATCATCGAGGTCAAGGATGTCCGGCTCTCGGCGGGCGCCGGATTCGTCGTCGTCATCGCCGGCGACATCATGACGATGCCGGGCCTGCCGAAGGAGCCTTCGGCGCTGAAGATCGACGTCGACGAGAACGGTGACATCACCGGGCTGTTCTGAACTTCGAACCGAACTGACGATACGCGATCACAGTCGCACAGCCTCGGTGCAGGAGACAGACTCACCTCCGCGGCTTCTGCAGCCAGGGGCGCAGCAGCCGGGTGCTCACGGGCAGGAAGATGTAGGTCATCAGCGGTGTGAGGATGCAGATGTTCAGCAGCACCGCGAGCACTTTCGGCCAGCTTTCGAGGTGCGGCATGAGGAGGAACGTTGAGAGCAGGCTGAGCGGGAAGAACGGCAGGAAGATGCTCACCGCCTGCTTCCACCTCGGCGGAACCACCGTTTCTGGGATCGTCAGCGTGTCCTCGCCCTGCGGTTCGAACCAGCCCTCGATGCCGGTGCGGTGTTCGACGCGGGTGGTCTCGACGAGTTCCGAGGCACTGTCGATCCACCAGCGACGATCGTCCGATTCGTCCCATGCGCGTAGGGACTTCTCGTCGGCGAAGCGATAGAGCAGGTGCCACTCGTCGGAGTCCGGGGACGTTCTCACCCAACCTGAGCCGAGGTAGCCGTCGCGTTCGCGGGCCAGCGCCTGTCCTGCCTGCGCCCAGGCGTTGAAACGACGGTGCTGCCCGGGTTGGACGGTGCGGGTGATCGAGACGGTGACAGGAGAATGCTGTGGCATAGGCAGAAGCCTATGCCACGCTCACGATTCAGCTCGAGCCGGTCACCCGCGCGAAGATGCGATCGAGAGCCGTGGCGAGCGCGGCCCGGTTGTCCTCGTCCATCCACTCGCGGTTGAGCATCTCATTGAGTCCACCGGGGGTCTCGTGAGCGGCGACGAGCTCGCTAATCGGATCGTTTGTCTGAGCGAGGGTGGTGCCGAGACCGACATACTGGCCGCGGATGAAGTGATCGGCATCGGACTGCTCCCATCCTTGGTCGATGAGCCAGGCGGTGATCGTCTGCAGATAGGCGAAGTGCGCGGACATCGTCGCCGTCACCGCCGACAACGTGTTGAACAGGGTCTCGTCCTTGGCCGTGACCGATCCGCCGAGGTCGTCGAGGATGGCCTCGACCTCTGTGTTCGCCGGAAACATCGCGGTCACACCTTTGCGCTCGCGGACGGCCGGCAGGGGGATGATGCGCACGATCGTCGGCGCATTCGGCAGGTGCTTCGCCAGTTCCTCGGCCGAGACTCCGGCGACGGCGCTGACCAGGGTCTTCTCAGCCGGGATCTCGAGTCCGCCGAGGACCTCCGCGGTCTGCTGAGGGAGCACGGCGAGAACGATGAGATCGCTGCGGTCGACGACTTCCTGGTTGCTGCCGGCCACCTCGGCGGTGGAGATCTTCTCTGCCAGACCTGCCGCGCGTTCGGCGTTGCGAGGGGAGAGGACGAAGCTGCGTCGACGCTCATCCGCGGTGTCGGCCTGGGCCGCTGCGCTCAATCCGTCGACCATCGCCGAGGCGATCTCGCCGACTCCGATGAAACCGATCGTGCTCATGTGGTGCCTCCTTGCGTGGGGTGCGTGGTGGACGCGTGATCATTGTATTCGACGAGTTCAGCACCGATCCGTGCGAGCTCATGGCGCAGTTCGGGCGGTGAGAGGACCTCGATCGTTCGACCCCAGCCGGCCAGCTGCTCGGCGAGGGCGACGACAAGGTTGGCCTGCACCTCGGCGATGGTGAATTCCGAAGACTCCTCGACGACGGTGAAATATCGTCCGAAGTGCGCGCGGAGGATCGGCACGGTCCAGTGAGGACAGCTGATCGTCGAGGTGACCGTTGAGCGCAGCGCCTCCACCTCGTCGACGTGCGCAGCCCAATATGCGGCGAGATCGAAATCGGTGTCGACATCGGAGAGAGGAGTGGCCGGATCCGTCGGCTTCACCTCGACGATCCGGTCGACGCGATAGGTCCGGACCATATCGGAGTGAGCGACGAAGTACCAGATTCCGGCCTTCGCGACGAGTCCGAGGGGTGCCGCCGGCAGCGTTTCGGCGGACCCGTCGCGGTGGACGTAGCTGAATTCGACGACGTGCTTCCGCACGAGTGCGGTGCGCAGTGTCTCGAGCAGTTCGAAGCGCTCGCCCGAACGTGGGATCTCGGCCCAAGAGGCGTGATCGTAGTGGATCCGCGTGGCCAGGACCTCGGCCTCGGCGCGCAGCGATTCGGGGAGAGCACGGATGAGTTTGCGGGTGGCCAGTCGGGTGTCGGGGCCGGCCAGTCCGGCAGTGCCGAGCATCCAGAACAGGGCGCGTGATTCGCCGCCGGAAAGGCCCGTGAGATTCGTCCGAGCTCCACCGATCAGTCGCCAGCCTCCACCTCGACCGGGCTGAACAGTGACGGGCACGCCGGCGGCGGACAGGGCTTCGAGATCTCTGCGTGCCGTGGCGATCGAGATCTCGAGTTCCGCCGCGACCTGCGCCGCCGTCACCTTTCCCCGGGACTGCAAGAACAACAGAAGTGAAAGAAGACGATCGGCACGCATGGGTCAAGTATCTCAGCAGAAGTGCTCATGAGGTGAGCACTTTAGCTGACATGGTGGTGTCCGTGGATCGAAGCCGATCCTCATCAGCCGCCGACACCAATCGTCGGCACACGTGAAAGGACAGAATGATGAGTCTTCTCAAGGGACTGACGACGATGGTGCTCACCGCCGAGGATGTCGAGTCTGCCGGCCGGTGGTACGCGGAGCTGCTGGGGGTCGCGCCCTACTTCCGCCAGCCGCCCGAAGGTCCCGCGGCTTATCTCGAATTCCGGATCGGTGCCGACGAGGACGAACTCGGGATCATGGACCGTGACTACTCACCGGAAGGCACCACCGGAGGAAGCAGCTCGGTGACCTATTGGTATGTCGACGATGTCGAGGCGGCGGTCGCGGAATTTCTCGCTCACGGGGCACAGCCGCATATGCCGGTCACCCCGCGCGGAACCGAATTCGTCACTGCGTCGGTGGCTGATCCATTCGGCAACGTGCTTGGCCTTATGCACAGCCCGCATTGGGCGGGGCGCCACTGAGCGGTGCAACGAGACTCTACGCGTTCTCGATGACCTGCTTGATCGCCTTGAGGGTTCGGGGGATGCCGTCCCTCGCGGCCGCGGTTCGCTCGGCAATCTGCTCTGCTGCCTGGGGTCCGTACTTCTCGGCGAAGAACGCCTGGCCCTCCGGCAGGAACTCCCACGATTCGGTGAGCAGCGTGCCGCCTTCGGCTTCCTCCACGCTGTAGGTCCAGTGGACCCGGCCGGGGCCTACGCTCCATCCGAAGGCGCGACCTTCATCGGCGATGACGACTTGACTGCGGGTCTGCCATTCGCGATCAGGGGTCACGTTCCGTCCGGTGAACCAGGCGCCGACCCGCGGACCGTCGCCCTCGTCCCACCAGCACTCCCGGCAGATCGGTGACCATTCGCCGGTTCGGGTCACGTCCGCAACGGTCGCGTAGACGACAGCGGGATCGGAGTCGATGAGGATGGAATCGGCAAGGGTGAGGGATTCGGTCATGCATGTCACTCTACCGACCCGGATCGGTGAAATGAGCGCTCGTCCACGTCCGTCACGTGAACCCGTCGAGCACCGCCCGCGCGGTCTCCTCGATGAGGGCGGCGTCGGATTCGACGGCCGGATCGTTGTTCTCGGTGAGGATCGCGATGACGATCGGATCTCTCTGCGGCGGGAAGACGAAGGCCACGTCGCTGCGGAGAGCATCGGCATGACCGGACTTGTCCGCAACCTTCCACCCTTCGGGGGCACCTGCAGTGATGAGGTCCTTTCCGGAGGCGTTCCCGCTCATCCAGTCGATGAGGGTCTCACGATTCTCATCCGAGAGGTTCTCCGGCTCGAGCAGCGCCGCGAGGTTGCCCGTGAACGCTGCCGGGGTCGTCGTATTCCGGGAATCGCCCTCTTTGACGACGTTGATCTCGGGTTCGTAGTCGGCCACCTCGGTGGTGGTATCTCCCCGGTCCTCAAGTGCGGAGTCGAATCCCTTCGGACCGCCGAGGTGGTCGAAGACGATATTGGTCGCAGCATTGTCGCTGTCCCTGACGGCTGCCTCTGCCAGGTCACGCAGAGGCAGACCCTCCTCGAGGTGCTCGCTCGTCACCGGGGTATGCCCGGCCTTCTCCACGTCCTCCTTCGTCCACGTCACATGCTCGTCCAGCTGCTCAGGCGTCGAGGAGGCCAGGAGTTCGGCGACGGCCAATGACTTGATGGATGACGCGAAGCCGAAACGTTCATTCTCCCGATGCTGCACCGTGGTCCCATCGCTGGTGTCGAGTGCGTGCACGCCGACACGGGCATCGTGGGCGTCTTCGATCTCCTTGAGCTCGGATTCGATCGCTGCATGGTCCGCAGCCCTCGTCGGGGATGCCTGCGCCGAGGTTGTCGCAGGTGGAGTCGAGGGGTGAGACGGGGAATCGGCTTCGGGCTCGTTCCCAGTTGGTGAGCAGGCGGCCAGGGTGACGAGCGAGAGGGACAGCGCGGCCGCGCTGATCGAACGAGAGATTCGTGGAGTCATCGACATTCCTTCTGCGAGACGGTGGGGCTGACATCGGTCGAGCGGACTGCTTCGACAGTAACCACTCTTCCTCCCCAAACCGATGCAGTCGAAGACGGATCAGAGCTTTTCCATATCAAAGACGTATATCATTCCGGGAATGGACCTCATCGAAGCCTGCCGCACTTTCACCGCGGTCAGCGAGCTGGGCAGCATGACGCTGGGCGCGGCAGCCTCAGGGATCCCGCAGCCGGTGGCCAGCAGGCGGATCGCGGGCCTCGAGGAGCAGTTCGGGGCGCGGCTGTTCGATCGGACCGGCCGAGGGGTGAGCCTGACGCCCTTCGGGCAGGACATGCTCGCCTCGGCGAAGCGCCTGGTCGACCTGGCCGATGCGATGATGCTCGACGCAGACAGGGCCAGGCTGCGGCCGGTCTCACTCGCGGTGCCGACCTCATGCACGACTCGGGACCTTGCCGTGCTGACCGCCTCGGTGATCTCGGCAGGTGTGCACATCGACATCCATTCCGCGCCGCCGCACAGGCGCACCGAAGATCTGTCGAGCCGTCGGATCAGGGCCGCTTTGCACACGGTTCCCGAATCGGAGGGAACCTGGAGAGTCGACTTGGGATGTGCCCACCGGGCGCCGCTGCCGGGCCCCGTGCGTCTGTCTGCATTGCGCCGATCGAGGTCGCCGGTCTCAGGACGCGGGCCGCAGCTGTCGGGGATGCGGCTGAGGCTTCTCATCGAAGACGATGTGCCGCATGTGCGTGATCGCATCCGTCGCGCGGCCGAGGTCGCCGGCCTGCTTCCTTCTCAGGTGGTGACCGACTCGTCGGATCCCGCCGCCGTCGCTGCGGTCCTCGGTGATGGGGACCTGCTGCTGTGCAGCTCTGTCGAAGCGGAGAACCTGGGCCTTCACTGGAGTCCTCTCATCGAACCGACCATCGCCAGGGGCTACTCGCTTGCCGCCACCTCGGGAGATGACGTGAGCGTCCTCGGCCGGTTCAGTGACGAGATCGCCGACTGTCTCGGCGGCGTCCGGGCTGTCGCCTCGGAGGGCGGGGAGCGGGAGATTGGGTGAACGGCATGAATGATGAGGCCCGAGTCATCCATGACATCAATGCGGAATTGGCTTCGGCAGGGCTGAACGCAAACATCGTCGTCCGCGACCTGGACAGCAGGCGAGAGATCTCCACCTCCACCGATGCCGCAATGCCCATCGCCTCCGTGGTGAAGATTCCGATCGCTCTGGCCCTGCTCACCCGCATCAGCGAAGGAGACCTGGACGGGTCTCAGCCGATCACGATCGAACCGGAGCGATTCGACACCGCCGGCCAGACTGGAACGAGCCGGTTCCACCACCCGGCGCAGATCGCTCTCGACGACCTCGTGATGCTCTCGGTGTGCTTCAGCGACAACACGGCCACGGATGCTCTCCTCGACATCGTCGCCCCTGCTGAGATCCAATCCGACCTTGACCGGCTGGGTGTGCGCGGCATCCACATCAGGCACCACCTCGGAGGCCTGCTGCAGACTCCGCTGGAGAGTCTGCCGGAGTCCGAGGCGCATCTCGCCTACGATCTCGCCAGGAGCAGGCCGAGCCCGGGAGCCGGACACCGAATCTGGCAGCTCGACGTCTCCCGGGCCAATTTCGGCACCGCCGCAGGCCTGACCGATCTGCTGCAGGAGATCTGGCGCCCGAGCCGGATCGACCCTGTGGTCGCCTCCCGATTGCGGTCGCTGATGGCGGGCAACATCATCAGGCACAGGCTCGCTCCGGACTTCGCCTCCGATGCGACGACCTGGTCGTCGAAGACGGGGACTCTGCTGAACCTGCGTCACGAGATCGGGGTGGTCGATCACGCCGACGGGCAGTCCATCGCGGTCACCGCGCTCAGTGAATCGAGCAATCCTGCCTCGGCACAGCCGGCGGCAGAGGCGGCACTCGGCGCGGCGGCCAGGGCGCTGCACAATCTGCTCCGATAGCGGCCAGCGACCGCTGGCGTCGGCTAGATTCTCCCCAAACTACCCGACGGCGGCCCAGCACCCTCGCGCGAGGGTGCTGGGCCGCCGTCGGGTAGTAAGTGGGATCAGAAGCTCGGCAGGACCGATCCGTCGGACCACTTGTCTTCGATGAACTTCTTCACTTCGGGGGAGTGAAGGAGCTCGTCGAGCTTCTTGATGTTCTCGTCGTCTTTGTTCGCGGTGCGAGCGGCGAGGAAGTTGCCGTAGGGGTTGTCCTCGGCCTTCTCCAGCAGGATGCCGTCCTTGGCCGGGCTCAGCCCCGCCTCGAGGGCGTTGTTGCCGTTGATCACCGAGGCGTCGACGTCCTCGAGGGTGCGGGCCAGCTGGGCGGCGTCGGCCTCGACGAACTCGACGTTCTTCGGGTTGTCCTCGACGTCGGAGAGCTTCGCGTCGACCGCGTCGACACCGTCCTTGAGGGTGATGAGCTTCGCGCCCTCGAGCATCTTCAGCGCCCGGCCCTGGTTGGAGGGGTCGTTGTTGATGCCGATCTTCGCGTTCTTCGGGATGTCTTTGACATCCTTGATGTCCTTCGAGAACAGCGCGAAGGGCTCGAGGTTGATGGGTTCGAAGCCGGTGATCTCGTATCCCTGGCCCTCGACCTCGGAATCGAGGTAGGGCTTGTGTTGGAAGTAGTTCGCGTCGATGTCACCGTCGTTGAGTGCCTTGTTCGGCAGCGTGTAGTCCGTGTACTCCTTGACCTCGATGTCGAGGCCGGCGTCCTCGGCGAGGTTCTCCTGCACGAAGTTGAGGATGTCGCCCTGCGGGACCGGGGTCGCGCCGACGGTGAGCTTCGTGACGTCGCCGTCCTTCTCACCGACGGAATCGGTGCCGCCGCCGACGAGGCCGCAGCCCGAGAGCAGCAGGGTCGCGCTCGCGGCGATGGCGATGAGCTTGGTCTTCATGGTTCTCCTTGATTTCAGTGATGCGTGAGTGTGGTGAGTTCGGTGGTTCAGCGGTGGTCGACCGCGCGGGCGATGCGGTCTCCGATGAACTGGATGAGGGTGACGATGAGGACGAGGACGATGATGCACGCGATCATCGTGTCCGCCTGGTACCGCTGGTAGCCGTAGGAGATCGCCAGCGCGCCGAGTCCGCCGCCGCCCACGGCACCGGCCATGGCCGTGTAGGACACCAGAGTCACCGAGGTGACCGTTGCGGCCCCGATGAGACCGGGCTTGGCCTCGGGGACGTAGACCTGACGGACGACCTGTCCGTTCGAGGCTCCCATCATCAGTGCCGCTTCGACCTTGCCTTCCGAGACTTCACGCAGGGAGTTCTCGACGAGGCGGGCGTAGAAGGGGATCGCGCCGATGGTCAGGGACACCACGGTCGCCTGCCAGCCGAGCGCTGATCCCACGACGAAACGCGCGAAGGGAATGAGCGCGATGATGAGGATGATGAAGGGGATCGAGCGGGTGATGTCGACGATGATCGACAGCACTCGGTAGACGACGGCATTCGAGTTCAGTCCGCCCCTCGAGGCGGTGAACAGCCAGATCCCCAGGGGCAGGCCGAACAGCACGGCGAGGCCGGTCGACCAGGCGGTCATCAGCAGGGTTTCGATGGCTGCGGGCAGCATCTGCTGCGTGATGGCGGGGTTGTCGAACCACATCGGATCGTTCATCAGGCTGCCTCCTCCGCATAGATGCCGGCGGCTTTCAGAGCAGTGATGAGCTCCTTCGACTCCGCGGCCGTGGCCAGAGTGAAGCGAATCCGACCGACCTGCCTGCCCTCGATCGTCTCGACGGCTCCGGCGAGGATCGCTTCGGCGCCGACGCCGACGGATTGGGCGCTCGTGAGGACCTTCGGCAAGGTGGTGCCGGCCAGAGCAACCTCGACGAGGTGGTTGGTCCGGTTACCGGCAGCACCGTCGACGGCTTCGGTGTCCTCGGCCGGTGCCCTGTCGTCGAGACTGATGGGCGGAAGGGGGACGAGATCTTTGGCCAGGTCCGATCCCGGCTCGGAGATCACCTCGGCGAGTTTCCCGGTCTTGGCCACGCGACCATCGGCGAGCAGCGTCACGGAGTCGCAGATCTCACGGATGACGGACATCTCGTGGGTGATGATGAGGACGGTGATGCCGAGGCGATCCCGCAGCGAGCGGATGAGGCCGAGGATCTGATCTGTGGTGGACGAATCCAGCGCCGAGGTGGGCTCATCGCAGAGCAGGACCTTGGGTTCGGCGGCCAGAGCCCGGGCGATGCCCACGCGCTGTTTCTGACCGCCCGAGAGCTGGGCGGGGTAGTTGTCGACGCGGTCGCCGAGGCCGACGATCTCGAGAAGTTCGCGGGCTTTGGCGAGGCGTTCGGCCTTGGAGACGCCGGCGATCTGCAGCGGATGGGCGACGTTCTTCAGTGCGGTGCGCGAATCGAGGAGGTTGACGTGCTGGAAGACCATCCCGATGCTGCGGCGAGCCTCCCGCAGTCCCGATCCGGACTGATCGGTGAGATCGACGCCGTCGATGGCGACCGTGCCCGAGGTGGGGCGTTCGAGCCCAGTCAGGCAGCGGATGAGAGTGGATTTCCCGGCACCGGAACGGCCGACGATGCCGTGGATCTCCCCGGCAGGGACCGACAGGTCGATCTCTTCCAGGGCGACGGTGTCTCCGAAGACCTTGCGCAGGCTGCGCAGTTCGATCACAGGGGTCTCCTCGTCTGTCAGGTGGGCCGGCGCACGGTGGTGCACGGCGGAATGAGGCGGGTGTCATCGGGTGTCGATGCACCGCCTCCGCGGGTCAGGAACCCGAACACGGCGGGCAGGCGGTCTACGGCCCAGTAATGCCGACGATTCAGCATGCCAAGACATTCAGACGGCGCACAGAGGAAATGTCATAAATGGACATGTGCGGGCTGTTTCGTGACGAAGGACTCACCTGGAGAGAGCGGCTGGCGCGGCGTATCCGGGGGAGACGGATCGAGCGGGTCGGACGGAAGGGACGTGACGGGAGAGTGAATTCCGCCGGAAGGGACAGCATATACAGCGAGCAATTCGCCCTGTCTTTACTCGGATTTCATCTCTGCCGCGTATGCGTTGATGGATAGGGCTCACGGGCCACCGGCTTCCGGCTTCCGGCAGGTTTCCCTGCGGCCGGGTGACAACGATGGGAACACTGCATGCTCGAGGACACCACCAGAATCGCGGCGATCGTTCCCTGTCACAACGAGGAGATCACTGTCGAGAAGGTGGTCTCCGACCTCAAGGCCGTCGTGCCGGGCATCACCGTCTACGTCTACGACAACTGCTCGAGCGATCGGACCTCGGAGCGGGCAGCGGCGGCCGGGGCGATCGTCCGGAAGGAGAACACCCCGGGCAAGGGCAATGTCGTCCGCCGCGCCTTCGCCGACATCGAGGCCGATATCTACGTGATGATCGACGGCGACGACACCTACGAGGCGGCTCACCTGCCCGAGATGATTGACACCCTGGTCTCCGGCCCCTATGACCACGTCCTCGGTGTGCGCCAGGACAACCAGGAGACCACCTCGTATCGGCCCGGGCACGAAGCCGGAAACAGGATGTTCAACCAGCTCACCGGGTGGCTGTTCCGCTCACAGGTCTCCGACATGCTCTCGGGCTACCGCGTGTTCTCCCGCCGCTTCGTCAAATCGTTCCCCGCGATCAGCCGGCGGTTCGAGATCGAGACGGAACTGACCGTCCACACCATGTCCCTGCGTCTGCCCACCGCCGAGGTGCCCATCGACTTCCGCGACCGTCCCGACGGCAGCGAGTCGAAGCTCTCGACCTTCGAGGACGGCTTCCGCATCCTCGGGCTCATCTCCGCGCTAGTCAGGCACGAGCGGCCGCGACTGTTCTACGGCTCGCTCACCCTCATCCTCGCCGCCCTGTCCATGGTCTTCGGCATCCCGGTGATCTGGGAATTCTGGCAGACCGGCCTCGTGCCGCGCTTTCCGACCGCGATCCTCGCCGCCGCGCTCATGGGGCTGGCCTTCCTGCTCGGCAGCGTCGGCCTGACCCTCGACGGCCTGCGCCGAGCCAGGCGGGAGACCTCCAGGCTGGCGTATCTGGGACTGCCCGCGGTCGATGTCCGAAGCGTCGGTGCTCGTGTTGCGGACGAAACGGATTCGCGCCCGAATGAGATGACGAGGAACGCATCTTTTGGTGCCGAGGACATGCCCCGATCCAAGCCTCAGAGTCCCCGAGGAGCGCGGACGCCGATCGCCTCATGACGGAACCGAAGCTCCGGGGCGCACGGGTTCGACCGCTACTCGGTTCGACAGTTTCGAACGGTTCGACGATCCACTGCACCGTCACCTCGGCGTGGGCCTGGGACGGAGTCCTGGCGCTGCTGACGCTGATCTGGTCATACGGGTTCATCCGCCTCTTCTTCCCCGGACGGGTAAACGTCGACATCGGCAACCAGTACCGGCAGGCGCTGGGCGAGGTCCCGGTCACTGATTGGCACCCACCGGTGATGAGCGCGGTCTGGCGAGTGCTCATCGATGTCACCGGCCAGGCCGGCAGCCTCCTGGTCCTTCAAGTAGGAATGCTCGCACTCGCCGCGTGGCTGGTCGGGGTGCTCATCCATCGCATCGGAGCTCCCCGCTGGGTCTCTCTGTTGGGCCCGGCGATCATGGCGACCCCGTGGGTGCTGTCGCAGATGACCACCCTGTGGAAGGACACGCAGATGGGGGTGGCGATGCTGTTGGCCGTTCTCCTGCTCGTCTTCGCCCGGTTCGCACCCCGCCCAGGGATGATCTGGGCTCCGTGGATCGTGGCGATCTTTCTGCTCGTCTATGCCCTCGGTCTGCGGAAGAACGCGTTGTTCGCGATCGTCCCGATCGCGGTCTACTTCGGATTCTGCCTCGTTCGTCGATTTCGGCGCCGAGGTGATTCGCCGCGCAGGGCCGTGCTTGCCACGGCGGGAGTCTCTGTATTGGTGCTTGCTCTCCTCGGAGGAGGCGTCAAAGCCACGGATGCCGCCATCTCGTCGGTCGTGGAGGTGGAACCCACCGGCCAGATCTCACAGATCTTCCTCGATGACGTGATGTTCTCCGTCCCCGAAGCCGAACTGCAGGTCTCGGACGCCCCCGAGGAACTCAAGGACCACATCAGCTCGGCCCGCGACAAGTGCCTGGAGATGGGCGAGATCTGGGACGCCTACTGGAACTGCTACGGCCGAGGTGAGACCGGGAAGGCGTTCAGCCCGATTGCCTATCAGGACGAGCTGAAGGACTTGTGGCTGAGCGAGGTGGTCACCCACCCCGTGCGGTATGCGGAGTATCGTGCCGCCGTATTCTCCTATTACTTCTTCTCCTCCAAGCTCGAATACTGGGAGGCGGATTGGAACGGAGACGCAACAAAGGTGGGGTATGGACATGGCAGCGTCAAGGCCGACTACATCTTCAAGCCCTATGTCGAGGATTTCGCGCTGGGCACCTTCCCGATGCTGTTCAAACCCTGGTTCTGGACGCTGCTGGCGGCCCTCCTGCTGGGACTCGGTCTGTGGACCCGGCGGAAGGGCAGACCCGCGGCGAGCGAGCCCGCGCGGCCGCGCGCTCAGGACTCCGCCGCGAGCGACCGGGCCGAAGTCGCTGCGGATCGCACCTCGGGCGGGAGGACCCTGTGGCCCGAGGTCACGATGTTGGCCACCTCGGCGCTGTGCTACATCTTCGGATACTTCCCGATCGTGCCCGCCAACCACTTCCGCTACACGTTCTGGCCCGCGCTCGCCGTGACCGTCGCGACTGTTCTCGTAGTGGCGATGTGGCGGTCGGGTCGGCTGCGCGGTGGTCGACCGACCGCGACCGTCGGGGAAAGATCGGGGCGGGCAGGTCGACCGGCCGTGGCCACGCCGCCGACGCGCGCGTCCAGCGAGTCCGAAACCTAGCCGATTAGACTCAGGCACTGTAATGAAAGAGTCATTCTCGGCCCGGATGAGGCGTCTCGCGGCGGAAGCGTTCAAATTCCTCACTGTCGGTGGTCTCGGCTATATCGTCGACGTGGGTCTCTCCAACGTCCTCGCCTGGGGTCTCGGCCCGATCCCCGCCCTGCTCGAGGGCAGCCCGATCAAAGCGAAGATCATCTCCACCATCATCTCGATGATCGTCGTCTGGCTCGGCAACAAGCTCTGGACCTATGGGGATCGGACGACCGATTCGAATCTGCGCGGAATCCTGCTGTTCGTCGCGGTCAACCTGGCAGGCATGATCATCACCGTCATCCCCTTGGGCGTGACCTGGTATCTGCTCGACATGCGCGACCAGCTCACCTACAACATCTCGACGAACATCATCGGCATCGGCCTGGCCATGATCTTCCGCTTCTATGCCTACCGCACCTGGGTCTTCAAGGATGCAACCCCCGCCGCCGAGGTGGTCGTGGAGATGGATGAGACGAGCACCGTTCCCGACGACCGGAAATGAGGCCGGAATGAGCGACAAGGCGAAAACCGTTGATGAGTATCTTGAGGGCGTGGACCCGCAGTTCAGGGCGGAGCTCGAACGGATCCGCACGCTCGTGACCGAACTCGTCCCCAGCGTCGAAGAGACGATGAGCTACCGCATGCCGACCCTGAAGTACAAAGGCCGCGCCTTGGTGTACTTCACGGCCTCGAAGAAGCACATGAGCCTGTTCCCCTCGTCGTGGGCGATCGAAGAGTTCGCAGACCGGCTGGGGGACTACTCGACCACCGAGCACGCGATCCGGTTCACGTTGGAGAAGCCGCTGCCCACCGACCTGATCGAAGACCTGGTCCGCTTCCACGCACATCAGATCGACGCAGACCGGCACTGATCGAACCACGACGGTCTCATCCGCGGCATCAAGTCGAACCTCAGCGACCGGTCCTGATCTTCCGGTAGGCACGGATGACCGGGGTGGGTGCCATCGTGCGCAGCTCGGCGCGGATGAGCAGACGCTTCTGCTTCCACACGGCGCTGCGGCGATTCGGCAGCTGGTTCGCCCGCGCCCGGGTCGCCAGCAGTCCCAGATGACGGCGCAGACCGCCGTCGGCGACGTGGAAGTAGTTCGCGGCCAACCACTCAGGGCTCGGGAATCCGATCGACCCGGCGGCCACCTCGGCGAGGGTGCCGGTGGCACCGGAATCGGCGAAGGCCTCATTGAGCAGCGTGCGGTCGAAGCCGAAGTCGGAGACGAGCAAGGTGGGAATCCCACGGTCGAAGGCTTCCAGGGCCGCCGTCGATGAGACCGTGACCAGAGCCGAGCCGGGGATGAGGAATTCGTCGAGGGGGCCGTAGCCGAGTTCGATCCGGTCGGCTCCGGGAACGCCGCGATTGCGAAGGGTCTCGAGGAGCTCGAAGTAGGAATGCTGCTCGTGGTGGGTCTCGAACTCGCCGGGGCGGGAACGCAGCTTGATGATCGCCGTCGAATCATGGTGGCGATGAGCGAACTCGGCGAGGGCGGCGAGGATCGACTCACGGTCGGCCGCTGACTCGGGCACCTTGGCCTGAGGAGCGAACACGAGGGTGCGGGGCACCTGGGCAGAGTCCGGGGAAGCGCTTTCCCGCGGAATCTCTGCGGGAGCGTCCGCGGGAGTGTCTGCAGGTTGGGGGATTCCGGTCGAACGGAGCATCGGCAGCCGGGCCAGAAACACCTCGCAGGGCACCTGCGCCAGTTCGCTCGCCTCCGTGTAGGCGGCCACCTCGGCGTGGGAATGGGCGATGAAGGCGTCCATGAGGCGACGGTAGTTCATTCCCTTGCCGCTGGCCGGCAGGCCCATCCCGGGCAGCCCGGAGACCAGCGCCGGGCGAAGGTCGAGCAGGTGCGCGGTGAGAAAGAGCTGGGCGACGATCGGCCCGGTCGCCGCGCCGAGCACGATGTCGGCGCGATGATCGGCGATCGTCTCGGCAAGGTCGGCGCGAGTCACGATGGGGATCTTGCGCCCCGCCCAGGCAGTGCCGGCCACGGCATGGCGGATCTGCTCCTCGGTGGGCAGGATCGGATTGTCGATGAGGCAGACATGAGCCTCGACGTTCGGCAGGCTGCTGAGCAGCTGCGTCGCCCATTTGAGGTAGGACTCGGAATCGGAGACCGAGACGATGCGGATAATGCCGTCCTCGGTCGCCGGCGGAACGGCGGAGGAGGCTGCCGGCTCTGCCGGCACGGGTGGGGCAGGCGCGGCCTCTGTCGGTACGGCCTCTGCCGGCACGGATGGTGGTTCAGGAGTCGACATCTGCCTTGACCGTCTGGGCGTTGAGGGACTTACGCAGACTATCGGGTGAGGACCCGGTCCACCACTTCGCGGGGATCTCGGTGACGGCGATCGTGACGTCAGGGTTGAGCGTGGCAAGGGACACCGCAGCGGTGCTCGGCAGGCTGCGGATCGTCGAGTCCGAGGGCAGGTTGATCAGTCGCAGCTCGATGGGCAGACCGACGTGTTTGATCCGGATCCGTTCGTCTTCGGCGAGTTCGGCGAGGAATTCGTCGGTCTCACGCCGGTGCGGGTAGTAGGTGATCGGGCCCTCGGCGGCGAGCTTGTCGAGCCA
The DNA here is from genome assembly GCF_047300845.1 of Brevibacterium sp. GP-SGM9. Taxonomy (NCBI): domain Bacteria; kingdom Bacillati; phylum Actinomycetota; class Actinomycetes; order Micrococcales; family Brevibacteriaceae; genus Brevibacterium; species Brevibacterium sp. GP-SGM9. The sequence goes on from NZ_CP178563.1 coordinate 3,436,538, forward strand.
GGACCGGTAGGCGTCTTCGTGGATGAGTCCGTCGGCGGCCAAAGCCGAGCCGATGACGGGATTGTCCCGGGGATGGCTGCCGCCGGTGGGCAGGGTCTGCAGATGGGTGAACTTGTGGCGGGTGATCTCCGCACCGGTCTTGAGGAAGGCCTTGCGCATGGTCTTGGACACCGGCAGCGCCGTATGCCAGCGCAGCCTGCCCGCCGGTGCCAGACCGCGCAGCCGATCGGCGACATGAGCGGCCATCACCGCGCGAGATGCCTTGAGCTTCTGTCGGGGTCGGACCAGCGGCCCGCGCTTGGCGGTGAGGATTTCGATCGTCGAATACGTGGCCAGGCCGTCGTCGAGGATGACGACCTCGGGCATCCGGCGCTCGAGGTAGGCCAGGGACAGCGCCTTGTGGACCTGGCCCGAGCAGGCGTCGCCGATGTAGATCCGATCGGGAGGGGACTTGCGCAGAATCCCCGGCTTCGCCCCCTCGCGTTCGAGGCGGACGCGCTTCGGCAGCCATGCAGTGTCGAAGGCGTCGAGGAAGGAAGTCATCCCCTTGGCGTTCGCACGCGCCCGGATGAGGAGGTCCTCGTCGGGTTCGTGAGCCTCGAGTGCGGAGAGGAACTGCAGGGGCGATTCGACGAAGGCGATGGATGTGAGTCTCGGTTTGCCCATCAACGGCTTTGGACCCTCTTCACAAACCGCTTCTGTTTCCTCACGATCGCTTTGACGGCGAGCGCACCTGACTGTCTGAGCATTCTGCGAGGGGCAAACACCTGGGCGTTGCCGCCCGGCAGGCCGAGACTTCTCAGCCTCCTGCGTTTGAAATAGCGTCGGAATCGATCTTCGGCGCCGACTGCGAAAACATTCTCGAGGAATTCGGTGGCTTCCTCCCGCAGATCATGGGACAGATTCGGCGCCATGCAGTAGGTGACGGCGCTGATCAGTCTGGCAAGCTCGGGTGGGGGAGATGCCGAAGGATCGGGCTCTTGGCCATCACAGAGCTCCGAGATGATCGTCAGGGGGATCCGGTTGCTGTTCTGGTACGGAGTGATCGCCTCCAGGAGCATGTTCGTGCCGATCGCCACGGCCGGAACTCCGTAGATCTCGCGCGCCGTCATCAGTGCGGTGGAGAATCCGCCGAGGACGAGCGCGGGACGGAACCGATCGACGATCACCTCGGCCAGCAGGGGCTCATCGAGAATCTGCAGGGAGATGCCTGCCTCCTCGGCGGCGACGAACAGCGGGTCGAGCTGCGAGGGAGGAGCCGCCGGATGGGGTTTGAACACGACGGTGCGCAGCCCTCGTTTTTCTGCTTCCCGGATCATCATCACATGAAGGCCGGTCTCATCCTCATCACTGATCAGGCCAAGTGCCGACAGGTACTGACCGACGATCAGTGCCCAATCCCCTTCGCGGGCGGTTTCACCTAGGGCTGATGTGAGCGCCTCCTCCATGTGTTCACCGATTTCGGCGACCACTGCGCGGAAGGCGTCAAGGCTCAGCGGCCGGTGCACGATGCCGTATTCGGCGAGCAGTCTGGGTTCGCTGCCCGGGACCAGCGGGAGGAAGTGCAGAGTCGACATCCGCTGACCATTGGTGAGTGGGATGTGGCTGCGGGTCGGTCCGTAGGTCATCAGTCCATCGGCATGCACCCGGATCGCTGCGCGATTGAACACCCGCCCCAGGGCGATGGCGGGATTGACCTGGGGCGACTCGAGGATCAGCTCGACGTCCGAATCCCCGAGCTGCCAGGCGCTGCGCAGATAGGCCTCGACGACGGGAACATCGGTCTGGTCCGGTCGCCATGACGATGGATGAACATGCAGAGGTGCGAGTGTCTCATTGAGATCGATGACACGATCGAAGCGACTCAGGAGGGATTGTGCGGCAGGAGCGTCGATGAACGAGCCGGACAGCTCCATGACGATGGCATTGTTGCTGACAAGCAGCAGTCGCTCATCCGGCCCGGGTGTGCCCGCAGGAGCGTTGCCGTCGGTGCCGACCAGGGCGGGGGCTGCCGGATTGTCGTATTCGCCTTCGTCGATTCCCGCGGCCAAGCAGACCAATTCGAAGAACGTTGAGGCCAGGAAGATCTGTTTCACTTCATCATCTCCGCAATGAGGCTCGGTGCCACGTTGAGGTAGCTGCTCACATTGAGCTGACGGGCGGATTTCTGCAGAACGAACTCCTCGCGCAGGAGCTCGGGTGGGATCTTGGCGGAGATGGTTCGCGAACCACGACGCAGCTGGGACCGCAGTGCTCCAGGTGAGGCAGCGAAGCGAGTGATCTGGTGATCGAGAATGGCCAGCCAGTTTCTGATCGCCTTCGGCCAGAACTCCTCGGCTTGATCGTCGGCGGCCACGAGATCGAAGATCTGGCCGAAAGCGCGGATGAAGTCCAACTGTCGGGCGTCGACGATTCGTGAAAGCGAGTTCGTCAGTCCCCGTCGGTAGAGGATCCCTGGGGCGTCGACGACGGCGAAGGACTGAGCCTGGAGGTGCAGACGCCAGATCCAGGAGCGGTCTTCGGCCGTCATGAAGTTCTCCGGGAATTTGAGGATTCCTGCATCGAGGACACGGCGGTGGAAGATCCCGGCCCAGGCATAGGGGTAGTCGACCATCGTCGGTTCGTGTATCGGGAGGATGCCCGCTCGCGGATCCAACGCAATGTTGCGCACCGACATCGGAGCGAATTTGCGAACGCGTTTCGTCCCCTCGACAGTCGTGTGATCGCAGCGGATGAAATCGACGTCGAGCCTGTGTGCCGAGTCGAGCAAAGTCGGGAGGTGGTCGGGGGCCAACCAGTCGTCGCCATCAAGGAACACGATGTGTTCACCCTCAGCGATGTCGAGGCCCTGATTCCTCGCGTTGGCCAATCCAGTGGCTTCCGGGTTGGTCAGAACGTCGAAGCGGGGAAAAGACGTCGAGACCTGCTCGAGGACGTGCGGAGTCTCGTCCGTTGATCCGTCATTGATGAAGATCAACTGGGCACTGTCCCAGATATCGCCCTGCTTCTGCAGCGAACTGAACAGTGTGTTCAGATACGGTGCACCGTTCTTAGCGGGGATGACGATGCTCAAATCGACGGTCGACACAAGGTCCTTTCACGGTGGTGGAAACTCCAAGGCGTCAATCTAACGTCGTTTGGAGAATAGAAGTTGGCCTGCAGGTGAACACACAGCTTCGGAATCCGACCGCTCAGCACCTCGGCGGGCGTGTGCTCAGCACTCTGGCGGGCGTGCGAACGGCCCCGTCGCGGGAAGAGCGGCGGGGCCGTGCAGAGATCAGGCAGATCAGGGTCTCGGTTCGCTCAGACGGTGACCTTGCGGAGCGAATCGATCTTCGACTCCTCGCCCGGCATGACGCGCTTGTCACCGTCGCCGAAGGCGGTCTCGAGGACGCGCACGCCCTTGACCAACGAGGCGAACTCGCGCGGCTCCATCGAGGCCGACTGGTCCGAACCCCACATCGAGGAGTCCAGCGTGATGTGGCGTTCGATGGTCACGGCACCCAGGGCGGCGGCGGCGAAGGAGATCTCGAGGCCCAGCTCGTGACCGGAGTAGCCGACGGGCACGCCGTAGCGCTCACGCATGGCGGGAATGGCCTTGAGGTTGACCTCTTCGGGCGGCAGCGGGTAGGTGGAGGTGGCGTGCATGAGCACGAGCTTGTCGCGGTCGAAGACCTCGACGGCCTTGTCCAGCGTCGTCCAGTCGGACATGCCCGACGAGCAGAGCACGGGCTTGCCGGTGGCGGCGATCGCGCGCAGCAGCTCGAAGTCGGTCAGCGAAGCCGAGGCGACCTTGTAGGTCAGGGCGTCGAACTCGTTCTCGAGGAAGTCCACCGAGTCGGTGTCCCACGGAGAGGCGAACCACTGCAGGCCGAGTTCCTTGGCGTAGCGGTCGATCTCCGCGTATTCGTCCTTGCCGAACTCGACGCGCCACTTGTAGTCGAGGTAGGTCATTTCACCCCACGGGGTGTCGCGCATCTTCGACTTCTGGTGTTCGGGAACGGCCACATCGGGGTTGCGCTTCTGGAACTTCACGGCCTGGGCACCGGCGGTGACGGCGACATCCATGAGCTGCTTCGCGATCTCGACGTCGCCGTTGTGGTTGATGCCGATCTCACCGATCATGTACACGGGCTGGTTCGGGCCGACGAGCTGATTGCCGATGGCCACGGGGGCGAGTTGATCAGTCATGAAACCTGCTTTCGATTGGTACGCGAGGTGTCCGCGTGGTTCGTGAGCAACGGCTGTTGCTGCTGGATGGATGGCTGGTTGATGTCTGCCGGTGCTTCGGTCGAATGCCGTGATGAGACGTTGACCGAGGCGAGTGCGGGACCCGAGGCGAAGCCGGATGCTTCATCGGGGACGGGGATGAGGTCGCAGACCTCGCGGACCGCTCCGCGGCCGCCGGGCCGGTCGAGGACCACACGAGCCGCTGCGAGCACCTTGGGATGGGCGTCCGCGACTGCGATGGGCCAGCCGACGACATCGAAGGCTTCGAGGTCGTTGATGTCGTTGCCGACATAGGCCACACGGGCCGGATCGAGACCGTTCTCTTCGATCCACGAACTGAGGATCATCGATTTATTGTCGATGCCCTGGGTTACGTCGACATGAAGTTTCTCTGCCCTGCGGGTGACAACTGGATTGCGTTCTTTCGACAGGATCATCACAGGAACACCTGCCTTCACCAGTCGGGAGACGCCCATACCGTCGCCGCGGTGGACGCGCACCTGCTCATTGCCGTCCTCATCGACGTAGGCGCCGTCATCGGTGTGGACGCCGTCGAAGTCGGTGACGAGTGCGTCGACGTCGATGACCTGCGCGGTCTCCTGTGTCGAGGCGATCGCCCTGACCAGTGTCAGGTCCGACATGTCGTCGATCTCGCGGGCATGCTCGGGCGGGACCTCCTCGATGCCGATGCGGCCGAAGAAGCGGTGCTCGTGCTCGAGCAGGCCGTCGGTGCGCATGACGTAGAACGCCCCGGTCTCGTTGAAGTGCTTGGCCCGGTCCTGTCGGCGGGGACGGAAGCTCGCTTCGTGACCGACGGCCACGGCCTGCTCGCCGTCATCGAGGCGCCACAGGAACGAGTGGTCCTCTACGGCGGAGAACACGACATCGGCCTCCCCGCTGCGCACCGTGCGCACGGCGTTGTCGATCGAGGCGGAGTCGATGAACGGGGAGGTGCACTGCATGAAGACGGTGGTGTCGAAATCCTCGCCGAGGCTGCCCAGCGTGTGGATGAGAGCCGATTCGCTGGTCGCGGTGTCCCCGGCGATCTCCGCGGGACGGTCGGCCACCTCGGCGCCGGCCCGGATCGCTTCCGCGGAGATGCCTGCGTGGTCGGTCGAGACGACCACCCGGTCGATGCTCGGGGTCGCCTTGGCGGCATTGATCGCCCGAGCCAACAGCGAGATTCCGGCGACCTTCTGCAGGTTCTTCAGGGGGATCCCCTTGGATCCGCCGCGGGCTGGGATGATGGCCACCGCCCGGTGCGGGCGTCCCGCGGCCTCGGATGCGGTGGGAGCTGCCGGCCCGGAAGCGGCCGGCGCTGGGGGAGTCATCGTAGAAAGGTCGTTCACAATGACACGACGTTAACGAGGCGGCGTTACCTCAAGGTGAATACGCCGTGTCGCCGAGGCGACCGAGCGGTGGCGGGGATGTGTCGGTGTGCGAGAGCTCGGGAAGCGGTGCGTGGGAGCTGCACTCAGCGCCAGGTGACGTTCCACATCCGGTCGTTCCAGGCCTCGAAGGGGATGACCTCGCCGGTGTAGATCGGCCAGAAGTAGGCGAAGGCGAGGACCGCGGCGGCGAGGACGAGGCCGACGCCCATCCGCCGTGCCAGCAGCGGCCACGAGGGTCGGGCGCCGGGACTCCGACCCCACAGCAGGGTCAGGCAGTAGGTGAGCGCGAGGACGACGAAGGGGACCATGACGATCGTGTAGAAGGTGAAGATCGTGCGTTCCTGGTAGGCGAACCACGGCAGCCAGGTGGCGGCGAGCCCGGCGAGGATGACGGCCGGGCGGACGTCGCGGCGGATGATCCAGACGATCAGGCAGGCGAGGATCGCCAGCGGGGCGAGTCCCCAGATGACGGGGTTGCCCACCGAGGTGATCGCCGAGGAGCACCGCTCCGCCACGCAGCCCATGCTGCCGTTGTCGTAGGACTCGTAGTAGAAGGAGGTGGGCCGCCATTGCACGATCCAGCCCCAGGGGTTCGACATATAGGGGTGTTCCGAGTCGAGGCCGACGTGGAAGGAATACGCGGTGTAGTGGTAGTGCGCCAGCGAGGGCAGCCACTGCAGCCAGTCGGGCAGCGCCTGCCACCATCCGGGATTCTCGGCCGCCCACTGCCGGTCCCAGGCATCATCGGACCGGATCCACCCGGTCCACGCGACGAGGTAGGTGAGCAGCGCGACGGGCACGAGCTTGAGGAACGAGGGAATGCTGTCGCGGACGAGTGTGCCCAGCCAGGGATGGACGGCACCGGCCCGGTAGCGCGAAGGCACGTCCCAGGCGACGACGAGGATGCCGAACGCCGCCAGGGCATAGAGCCCCGACCACTTCACACCCATGGCCAGCCCGATGCTGATGCCCGCTGCGATGAGCCAGGGACGCGCGCCGAGGCGGGGCCCGAAGTTCGCCAGATCTCTCCGTCGGGTGCGACCTCGGTCCCGGGGGCGGGAGCCGTCGGCGACGTCGGCGGTCTCGGGTGGGGGAGCCGCCTCGGCGGCCAATCTCTTCGTCACGTGCTCGCGGTCGAGGACGATGAAGAAGAAGGCGAGGAGGACGAAGCCCATGAGCACGATGTCGAGCAGGCTCGTGCGGGAGTGGACGAAGTGCTCGCCGTCGACGGCGAGCAGGCCCGCGGCCACACAGGCGAAGAAGGCGGAGCGGAAGAGCTTCCAGGCGATGACGCCGATGAGGAAGATCGTCAGGGTGCCGATGATCGCCACGGAGAAGCGCCAGCCGAAGGAGTCGTCGGCGCCGAAGAGGTGGATGCCGGCGCCGATGATCCACTTGCCCAGCGGCGGGTGGACGACGTATTCGGGATCGGGTTCGATGACGCTGGGGTCGCCGGTGTTGAAGGAGTCGTCGGCGTCCTCGGGCCAGGCGCGTTCGTAGCCGAAGGTGAAGACCGAGTAGCCGTCCTTGACGTAGTAGGTCTCGTCGAAGATCATTCGGTGCGGGAAGTCGAGCCGGAAGAGTCGCAGACCGCCGCCGATCGCGGTGATGATGAGCAGCGCCGGCCACATCCAGAGCGGGGCTCGGGTGGCCCACATGCCGGCCGTGAAGGTGCGGCGGCGCATGGCGGCCGCGTGGACTCGGACCGTTTCGCGTTTGGTCGCCAGACGCTCACGGGCCCGGCGTCGGACCGGCGCCGAGGCGGTGGGAGCTGTCTGGGTAGGCGCGGCCACCGTCTGGGCGGGGTCGGCCGACGTGTGGGCGGGGTCGGTCGACCGCCTCGGCGCCTGGGGATCTTCGGGTTGACTCATTGCGTTCAAGTTTAAGGTCCGCCGCGGCGCTCGCCCTCAACCGACGCACAGGGTGCGTCATCGCGTGGCCGGCGGGTGTGACTTCGGTCGCTGGGGATCATTTCATTGTCCATCGGCCCATGGTGACGACTAGGGTAGTAAGAGCAGGCAGCAGACGAGTGAAATGGTGATGAGCGTGTCCTACAACCCGGACTACCGCCCGAGCGATCCGCCGCAGGTCGGTTCGCAGCAGTTCAACAATGGCTATGGATCGTCGCAGCCGCAGAACGGAACCGGCTCCGGCCAGCCGGGCTACGGGCAATCGGGGTACGAACAGTCAGCCGACTACGGCTACAGCCAGCAGGCCTCTGGTCAGCAGAGCTACTGGCAGCAGAGCGGACACGACTACGGCCAGCAGGGCGCGTACAGCCAGCCGAACTCCTATGGCGGCTACAGCCAACCTGGTGCCTACGGAACGTACAGCCAGCAGAACGCGTACGGGTACAGCCAGCCGGTGACCTACGGAGCGCCGATGATGCTGGTGCGTCCGAAGCCGAACGCCCTTGCAGTGTGGTCGATGTGGATGGGCATCATCGGGCTCGGCGGCGGTTTGATCTGCGGCCTCTTCTCGATCATTCCGATCATCGGCTACCTCTTCGCCTTCATCGCGATGTTCTTGTGGATCGCTCCGATTCTGGCGGTCATCTTCGGACACCTCGCACACTCGAAGATCAAGAAGACCGGTGAGGACGGTCGCGGGCAGGCGACGGCCGGCCTCGTCATGGGCTATATCGGCATCGGCTTCGCCATCCTCATGGCCATCATCGTCATCGGGGTCATCGGACTGGGGTTCTTCGCCGCGGGCATGGGCTACTGATTCGGCCTTTCGGCCCGGGTTCACCGGTCTGGCATCCGTGGTGCAGGACTGCAACACAATTAGACGGTGGCCGAGTCTCGTGGTCGATAGCGTTGGAGACAGAACGCAGGGGTTGACCCCGAGCACCGCCAACGCGACTGGAGCGAATCGGACATGTACACTCGTCAACTTCCCGCCGGCGGAAGCTATGCAGGCACTGCCCCCACCGCGGGCAGCACCTTCAACGGGGCCAGCTCCTACAACATGAGCATGCCGGCAGCCGCTATCCAGCCCTATGCCATTGCCCCGGCCTATGTCTACCGGCCGATCGCCCCGACCAACACCCTGGCGATCGTCGGCATGATTCTCTCGATCGCCGCTTTCAGCTTCGCCCCGGCCGCGATCGTCGGAATCATCCTCGGTCACATCGCCCGGCGTCAGATCCGCAGGAGCGGAGAGCGCGGTGACGGGATGGCGGTCGCCGCGCTGTGGATCGGTTATCTGCTCACCTTGTTCTGGCTGCTGTTCCTCATCCTCTACTTCGGACTCATCGCTCTCGCGGTCGGTCTGGAAGTGTCCACCGCCGGTCAGATCAGCTGATTAGCCGACCCGAACTGAGACCCACCTGTAACTGCCCCGCCTTTTGCCGCGCCGATCGACTCGGTACCGTTGGAGGCAGACCCCAAGGAGAGAACGCCATGAGCAGTCAGAACAACTGGAACAATCCGGACATGTACTACCAGCAGCCGCAGTCGGGTGCTCCCGGCAACTCCGGCTACAACCAGAATGCCGCGTACGGAGCCAATGCCCAGTACGCAGGGACGACCTACGCATACCAGCCGCTGCCTCCGACGAACACCTTGGCGATCATCGCTCTCGTCTCTTCGATCGCCGGTGTCGTCGCCATTCCCATCCTCGGCGGGATCGCGGGCATCATCATGGGGCACATCTCCCGCAAGCAGATCAAGCAGACCGGGGAACGCGGAGACGGAATGGCCGTGGGTGCTCTCTGGACCGGCTACATCGGCACTGCGCTGTGGGTCCTCTTCTGGGTCGGCTATGTGGGTGTCATGGTCCTCATCTTCGGCGTGGCGATGGTCGGAGCGGGTTCGGCCGGTTGAGCCAGCCAACGCCCCCTGCCTACGATGAGCGGGACCAGGACACTGCGACCGATGACCAGCACTCTGTGTCCGATGGCCTCGGCCCACTGCCGGCGGACGGCGCAGAATCCACGGGTCCTTCCGACGGCGGACGACTCATCCTCGTCGGCACTCCGATCGGCAACCTCGGCGATGCGAGCCCGCGAATGCAGCAGGCCATCGCCGCAGCCGACGTTATTGCCGCCGAGGACACTCGGCGCTTCCTCTCGCTGGCCCAGCGCCTCGAGCTCGACCACACCAAGCGGGTCATCAGCGTCTTCGACCACAACGAGGGCAGCCGTGCGCCCGAACTCGTCGAGCACATCCGTGGCGGCCAGACCGTGGTCCTGCTCAGTGACGCCGGGATGCCCGCCGTCTCCGATCCGGGCTACCGAGTCGTTAAGGCCTGCGCCGAAGCGGGGCTGCCGATCACCTCGACGCCGGGACCATCCGCCGTGCTCATGGCGCTCGCCGTCTCCGGTCTGCCGAGCGATCGATTCAGCTTCGAGGGATTTCTGCCGCGGAAATCCGGGCAGCGCAAGAGCTTGCTCGAGGAACTGAAGGCCGAGAAGCGGACCATGGTCTTCTTCGAAAGCCCCCACCGCATCGCCGATGCCATGGACGACTTCTGCGAGGTCATCGGCGGCGACCGTCCGATGAGCATCAGCCGCGAGCTCACGAAGACCTACGAGGAGACGCTGCGCGGGACCACGGGAACGCTGCGTGACCTCGCCGCCGATGGTCTGCGCGGGGAACTCACCCTCGTCCTCGCCGGCGCCACTGCTGTGGAGACGAATCCGGAGGACCACCTCGGCGCGGTCTCAGCCCTCGTCGACTCCGGCGTGCGGGCGAAGGACGCCGCCGGCCAGATCGCGAAGCAGTTCGGACTGTCCAAACGCGATGTCTATGAGGCCTGGCTCCACCAGGAGTGAGGCCGGCCGGTGCGAAGCGGGGTCTCCACTCATGCGCGCGGGGCTGTGGATGGAGCGCTTGCGGGTTGGTGTACCGTTTAAGTCACTGTGCAGCGGTTGTAACCAGCCGCCTCTGACTTAAACAGTGCATCCGCCCCGGGCAACCCGCCAGTCTCCTCACCTGAGTCGAGCGTGCGTGGCTGTGGACGACTGCGGCTACTCGGGCGCATCGGCACTGTGGAGGAGAAAGCCGAATGCACAAGCGGACTATTGAGGCTGTACGCGGTGTGCGCCTTGAAGCCAGTCTTGCGGCATGTTCAACATCGCGTACTTTCAGGACCTGAGATGTGCCGGCGTCACGACCACTCGGATCCGGGCGGCTCTGTCCTGCTGCCTGCTCAGACTCGGGCACGGTGTCTATTCGGTGATTCGGCGATGCGGGAATCCCGGTCACGCGGTCTTTGCGACGTTCATCGACAACGAGGACTGGATCCGTTTTCACGCCGAGGGAAAGCCGCGGGATTCAGGCCAACGTGCCCGGTACTCCGAACATCTGGACAGACTGCGGGTGCTCAGCTATCCGAACTATCGGCCCGACGATGTGGTCTGGTCAGTGTCGGCGGCTCGAGTGCATCGGATCGGGCTGTTCGATGCGCCGGTTCGACCGATCTCTGTCATCAATCCGCGTTTCCGCACGATGAATAGAACAATTCGACGGCACAAGCGTCCGGTTCCGGCTGAGGACACCTGCGTGTTCGAGAACATCGTCAGCACCACCCCTGCTCGCACGGCTCTGGATCTGAACGCGGATCTGAGTCCGGCAGCCGGGTTCGCGGCCATGGAGCAGGTGCTGCGACGGCACATGCTCGGCGACGATGAAGACCTGATCTTCAGACTCGGCTACCCGCCGAACCTGGAAGCGGAGGTTCCCGCGGCCGTCCGTTCGCTGTTCGCGAGTCCGGTCGCACGGCTGTCCAGCGGGCGGAAGCGGGCCGAGAAGCTCGGGGGACTGATCAGCCCGTTGTCCGAAAGCTATGCGGAGAGCCGCGCCTCGCTCAACCTGCACCTGCTCGGCCTGCATGATTTCGTGCAGCAGTTCGAAGTCAGGGACGGGCGACGAAAGCTCACGCGTCTGGACTTCCTGCTGAAGAATGCACGAGTGGCGCTGTACGTCGACGGGACACAGAAATACGTCGACACGGGATTCGACGCGATGAACAAGGAGAGCCGCCAGCACAATCGGCTTCTCGCATTGGGGTTCAAGGTCATCCGGTTCAAGTTCAACGAGGTGCTCGGCTTGCAGACGTTCTCACAGAAGCTGTTCTCACAGGCTCCGGAGCTGCGCGGCCAGTGTGGCTGTCGGCTTAAACTCTGAGGGGAGGGTGCACGGGTGCGCGGGTGTGCGAGTACGAAGGTGCGCGGACGCGAAGGTACGCGGGTAAGCGGGTACGCAGATGCACGCAATAAGTCAGCATGCACCGGTTGCAACCAGCGCATGCTGACTTAACACGTGCAATGGCCGCCTACGCCCATGCCCACGCCCCCACCCCCGGACCCGTGCGCACCGGCGCCGCGGCGTCCCTTAGACTGAGTTGCCTATGGGTTACTACTTGACGACAGCCATTGCCTACCCCAACGGGGCCATTCACATCGGGCACGCGTACGAATACATTGCGGCCGACACGATCGCGCGGTTCAAACGTCTCGACGGCAACGACGTGTTCTTCGCCACCGGCACGGATGAGCACGGGCTGAAGATGCTGCAGGCGGCGAACAAGCTCGGCATCACCCCCAAAGAACTCGCCGATGACAATGCGAAGAACTTCCGCGACACCCAGCTCGCCCTCGGCTCGACCTTCGACCGCTTCATCCGCACCACCGACGAGGACCACTACGCGGCGTCCAAGGCGATCTGGCGCAAGCTCGAAGAGGCCGGCGACATCTACCTCGACACCTACGCCGGATGGTACTCGGTCCGCGATGAGGCCTTCTACACACAGGATGAGACCGAGGTCGTCGACGGCGTCCGCCTGTCCAAGGAGACCCGCACCGAGGTGACCTGGACGGAGGAGGAGTCCTACTTCTTCCGCCTCTCGAAGTACCAGGACAAGCTGCTCGAGCTGTACAAGAACCACCCCGAGTTCATCGGCCCGGACTCCCGCCGCAACGAGGTCGCCTCGTTCGTCGCCTCGGGGCTCAAGGACCTCTCGGTCTCGCGCACCACCTTCGACTGGGGTGTGCCGGTGCCCGGCAACGAGAAGCACGTCATGTACGTGTGGATCGACGCCCTGACGAACTACCTCACCGCTGCCGGATACCCCGACGACCAGGAGCGATTGGCCAAGTGGTGGCCGGCGAACGTCCACATTATCGGCAAGGACATCATCCGCTTCCACAGCGTCTACTGGCCCGCGTTCCTCATGAGCGCCGGGATCGAACTGCCCAAGCGAGTCCACGCTCACGGCTTCCTCTTCAACTCCGGTGAGAAGATGTCGAAGTCCGTCGGCAACGTCGTCGACCCCATCGACCTCGTCGACGCCTTCGGTCTCGACACTCTGCGCTTCTTCCTCTTCCGTGAGTTCTCCTACGGCCATGACGGGTCCTACACCAAGGACTCGATCATCACCCGCAAGAACTCCGACCTCGCCAACGAGTACGGCAACCTGGCCCAGCGCTCGCTGTCGATGATCGCGAAGAACTGCGATGCCCAGGTGCCCCAACCCGGCGAACTCACCGAGGACGACGAGAAGCTGCTGGCCCTGGCCCGTGCGGTCCCCGACACCGCCCGCCGCCACGTCGACACGCAGGCCCTACACCTCTACGTCGAGGCCTGCTGGAAGGTCCTCTCCGAGGCCAACCGCTACTTCTCCGCCCAGGAGCCGTGGAAGCTGAAGAAGACCGATCCCGACCGCATGGCCACCGTGCTGTGGGTGACGATCGAGGTTGTGCGCATCATCTCGATCCTCATCCAGCCGGTCATGCCCGAGTCCGCCGGCAAGATCCTCGACCTCCTCGGCGTCCCCGCCGGAGTCGGGGAGGCCGGGGCGAAGGTGCTGCCCTCCGCACTCGATTCGGGATCCGGCGCCGAGGCGATGGACTCCCTGATCGTAGGAGCCGGAGCGGGCGTCGTCGCCGGGGCCGGATTCGCCGCTGCCGGCATCGCCCCGGTCGCCGCCGAAACCGCGGAGAGCGGGATCGCCGCTGCCGAGGTGGACCCCCGGTCCTTCGCGGCCGTGGGCTTACCGCTCGAGCCGGGCACTCCGCTGCCCAAGCCCGAGCCGGTGTTCCCGAAGTTCGTGGAGGAGACCGAGTAATGGCCTCGCGCGCTGCCGGAACCTACCCGCCGGTGCCCGAACCGCTCGCCTACCCCATCGTCGACACCCACACTCACCTCGACATCTGCACGGGAGTGCGCCTGCCGCTGGGTTCGGGCGAGCCGGAACCTGAGGTCACCCCCGATGAGGACGAAGAGTTCCCCTCCCTCGACTTCTTCTATGAGACAGCGCAATCGGCCGGGGTGCAGCGGATCGTCCAGATCGGCTGCGATCTGCCCGCTGCACGGTGGACCGCCGAGCTCGTCGCCTCGCAGTACGCCGGGGCCGACCGCGCCGAGGTGGCACCAGGGTCGACCATCCCGACCCCGCCGGCGCGCAGCCGGGAGTGGATGCTCGGTGGCGCGGCCCTGCACCCCAATGAAGCACCGCGGCTGGCCGCACGTGGCCTGCTCGACGAGGCGCTGACGGAGATCGAGTCGCTGGTGACCTCCCACTCCCGGATGCGCGTAGTGGGGGAGACCGGCCTCGACTACTTCCGCACCGGTGACGAAGGCATCGCCGAACAGCAGCGTTCCTTCCGTGCTCACATCGAGATCGCCAAGCGCACCGGCAAGGCTCTGCAGATCCACGACCGCGAGGCTCATGCGGATGTGCTGCGCATCCTCCGCGAGGAGGGTGCCCCCGAGGTCACGATCTTCCACTGCTTCTCCGGCGACGAGGCGATGGCCCGCGAATGCGCCAGCGCCGGCTACTTCATGTCCTTCGCCGGGAACCTCACGTTCAAGAACGCCGAGGAGCTGCGGCGGGCGGCGAAATCCGTCCCACTCGATCTGCTGCTCACCGAGACCGACGCACCGTTCCTCACTCCGCACCCGCACCGGGGGCGCCCGGGTGGCCCGTACCTCGCGGCGATCACCGCGAGGAGGCTTGCCGAGGTGCGCGGAATGAATGAGGAAGATCTGTGCGCCGCGGTCTGGAACAACGCGAGCACCGCGCTGGGCAGCTGGAGCTAGATCTGACCGTCTGAACCGAGCGTTGGGCGGAACCGAACGGTTGACGTGGACTGCTTGACCGCCTCGGCGGGGAGGGCTCTGCGGGGTGGGCTGTGAGGGAGATTACGGAACGGAACGACCGCCTCGGCGGGGAAATGTCACGGTCGGGTGGCCCCCGGAATCACGGGGAAGTCCTGGTCAGCAGGGGCAGGGAAGCGACCCTGCCGTTACGTTTTCGTGATATTTTGCTAACCGTGTAACGAATCGGTTACAGTGTATGAGTCGATGAACTCTGCTCAGGGATATTTCTGTGATTGATTTTCTCAAGAACCGCAAGGTGCAGATCGCTGCACAGGCGGTCGTGATTACCGGACTCGTGGGTGGCACGGGCGCCGTGGTCACCATGAACAAGCCCGTGACCCTCGAAGTCAACGGTCAGGCCGAAGAGATTCGGACCTTCGGCGGAACGGTCGGGGACATCCTCGACAGCCGCGACCTCGACCTCGACAAGCGCGATCAGATCAAGCCCGGCGCCGATACGAAAGTCGACCGGGACATGACGATCACGGTCAACACCGCCAAGGACGTGTCCCTCTCGGTCGACGGCAAGGAGACCGACGAGTGGACCAACGCGAACACCGTGGGTCAGGCGCTGGCCGACCTCGGTGTGAACGCGAAGGACGCCGAGATCAATGCCGAGCCCAATCAGTCTCTCAAGGACAAGGGCAACGACATCGAGGTGACGACCGCGAAGGACCTCACCATCGTCGCCGACGGCAAGGACCACAAGGTCTCGGCCGCGGTGGGCACGGCAGAGGATGCGCTCGGCGAATCCAAGATCAAACTCGACAAGGACGACTTCCTGTCCGTGCCGATGTCGGCGGATGTCTCCGACGGCCAGGTTCTCACCGTCAACCGGGTGGAGAACAAGACCGTCAAGGAGAAGGAGTCGATCAAGGCCAAGGTCGAGAAGAAGAAGTCCGACTCCCTCTACAAGGGCGAGACCAAGGTCGAGTCCGAGGGCAAGGATGGTCAGAAGGAGATCTCCTACAAGATCAAGACCGTCAACGGCGATGAGGTGAAGAAGGAGAAGAAGGACGAGAAGGTCCTCTCCGAACCCAAGACCAAGGTCGTCATCGAAGGCACCAAGAAGAAGGAGACCCCGAGCGACACCGGTGGCTCGGACTCCGGCGGCTCCGGTTCGGGCGGCTCCGACGACGGATCCAGCTCCGGCGGTGGCGGCGGCGGCTCGATGAGCACCCAGGAGATCAAGGACATGCTCGGTGGACCCGGCTCCAAGTGGTACTCGGTCGTCAAGTGCGAATCGAACTTCGACCCGAAGGCCTCGAACGGCACCCACTTCGGTCTCTTCCAGTTCCTCCCGCAGACCTGGCACTCCATGGGCGGCAGCGGCAATCCCTCGGATGCCAGCCCGCAGGAGCAGTTCCAGCGTGCGAAGAAGCTCCAGGCCGAAGCCGGCTGGGGGCAGTGGACCTGCGCCTGAGCCGAGGTTGCGCCTGAGCTGGTTCGCAACTGAGCCGGTCGGCGACTGAGCCAGTCGGCGGCTGAGCCGAGGTGATCGACCGAAAGCGCGGATTCCGGGAATACCCCGGGGTCCGCGCTTTCTGTATGCGCGGCTCGTTCGGGTCGCGGGGTCCGGTGCCTTCGAGGCCTGGCGCTGCGCCCTCGGCCCCTTGGGTTCCGCTGCGCCTCCGACCCCGCGTGTGCGGCCCAATCTGAACTTTCGCCCAGAGCATGACGAAACCTTGGCACTCGAGTTGACCGAGTGCTAAACCCGTTCTAGAGTCGAATTAGCACTAGCACTCATTGAGTGCCAGTTTTACGAGACGGTCGAATCGCTCGGCACCCGCGACGACGAGAGATTCATGGCAGCAGCCGCCGTCTGACTCAACGAAGAATTGAACCCAGCGAAGGGAGAGGGCCCGATATGTCGGTCTCCATCAAGCCACTCGAAGATCGGATTGTCATCCGTCAGGTCGAAGCAGAACAGACTACCGCCAGTGGTCTGGTCATTCCCGAAACCGCCAAGGAAAAGCCTCAGGAAGGCGAAGTTGTCGCAGTGGGCCCAGGCCGCGTTGCCGACAACGGAAACCGCGTTCCCGTTGACGTTGCCATCGGCGACAAGGTCATCTACTCCAAGTACGGAGGCACCGAAGTCAAGTACGCAGGAGAAGAATTCCTCGTGCTCTCGGCTCGTGACGTGCTCGCCGTCATCGGCTGAATCCTCTGAACAACCACTTCACTGACAGGAGGACGAATGCCTAAGACTCTGGAATTCAACGACGAAGCTCGTCGTGCACTCGAAAAGGGTGTCAACACCCTGGCCGACACCGTCAAGGTGACGCTGGGACCCAAGGGCCGCAATGTCGTGCTCGACAAGAAGTGGGGCGCCCCCACGATCACCAACGATGGCGTGACCATCGCTCGTGAGGTCGAGGTCGACGATCCCTACGAGAACCTCGGCGCCCAGCTGGCCAAGGAAGTTGCCACCAAGACCAACGACATCGCCGGTGACGGAACCACCACCGCGACGGTCCTGGCTCAGGCCTTCGTCAACGAAGGTCTGCGCAATGTGGCCGCCGGTGCTGCTCCCGGAGCGCTCAAGCGCGGAATCGAATCCGCCGTCGAGGCTGTCTCCGATCAGCTCGGCACCATCGCCCGCGATGTCGCCGACTCCTCGGAGATCGCCCACGTCGCCGGTCTGTCCGCTCAGTCCGAAGAGATCGGCAAGCTCATTGCCGACGCCTTCGACAAGGTGGGCAAGGACGGCGTCATCACGATCGACGAGTCCCAGGCCGCTTCTGTGGAACTCGAGATCACCGAGGGAATGCAGTTCGATAAGGGTTACCTCTCGCCGCACTTCGTGACCGATGCTGATCGCCAGGAAGCTGTGCTCTCCGACGCGCTCATCCTCATCAACCAGGGCAAGATCTCCAACATCCAGGAGCTCCTCCCTGTGCTCGAGAAGGTGCAGCAGGCCGGAAAGCCCCTATTCATCGTTGCCGAAGACATCGAGGGCGAGGCTCTGTCGACGCTGGTCGTCAACAAGCTGCGCGGAATCATCAATGTCGCTGCCGTCAAGGCACCCGGCTTCGGTGACCGCCGCAAGGCCATCCTCGAGGACCTCGCCGTCCTCACCGGTGGTCAGGTCGTCACCCCGGATATGGGCATGAAGCTCGACCAGATCACCCTGGACGAGCTCGGCAACGCCCGCACCATCACCGTCACCAAGGACAACACCACCATCATCGATGGTGCCGGGTCCGACGATGCTGTTGCCGGCCGGGTCGCCCAGATCCGCGCCGAGGTTGAGAACACCGATTCCGACTGGGACCGCGAGAAGCTGCAGGAGCGCTTGGCCAAGCTCTCCGGCGGTGTCGCCGTCATCAAGGTCGGCGCCGCCACCGAGGTGGAGCTCAAGGAGCGTAAGCACCGCGTCGAAGACGCCGTGTCCGCAACTCGTGCCGCCATCGAAGAAGGCGTCGTCGCCGGTGGTGGATCGGCTCTGATCCACGCCGCGAAGGTCCTCGACGGAAACGACCTGGGACTGGCCGGAGATGCGGCCACCGGTGCCGACATCGTTCGCCGCGGCGTCGTCCAGCCTCTGCGATGGATTGCCGAGAACGCCGGTCAGGACGGCTACGTCGTCGTCTCCAAGGTGCAGGACCTCGAGTCCGGCCAGGGATACAACGCCGCCACCGATTCCTACGGCGACCTCATCGGCGCCGGAATCATCGACCCGGTCAAGGTCACCCGTTCGGCTCTGCGCAACGCCGCTTCGATCGCCGCCCTGGTTCTCACCACCGAGACCCTGGTCGTCGAGAAGAAGGAAGAAGAGGACGAGGACTGAGCCATCCGCTCAGACTGAGTCGTTTCTGACCAGCATCAGTGGCCCGGAACATCATGTTCCGGGCCACTGGTGTATTCACAGCAGAACGCCGAGGCTGTTCCGCGGAAGCCCTCCGGGCCGTGTGCTCGTCGACGACAGCGTGGACGTCGTAGAGCACTGACCTGGAAGAGCGCTAACCTGCGAGGGCATCGCGGAGCCGCAGCAGGTCCTCGCGCACCAATGCGGCGTCCTGATCGAACTCGTCTTCGCTGGTGCCCGGCCTGCGGAAGGGGGTGAAGACCACCTCGGCGCCAGTGTCATTGGCCAACACCCGCAGCGGATTGTGGACCGTCGTGCCGTCGGGGAAGACCACCTCATGGTCGAGGATCCCGAAATCGCGCCCCGGCAGGAAGCGGACCTCGACGGAACCCATCGGCGAATCGGCGATCCATCAGCCCTCCGCCTCCCGGATGCCCGCACTCAGCCCGGCCGCTCAGGTGTGCAGATTGGCGGGGTTTCCGGCGAAGCGCGCCACCTCGGTGGGGGAACGGTCGATGGATTGGGAGAGATGAAGCGCCGGAAATGTCATAGTCCAAGTGGACCACAGGTCGAATGAGGAAAGTGTCGAGCAGTCGGGTTCATCTGGTGGTCTTCGTCTGTTCACCTGAAGGAGCGGGGGAAGTACTACTGTGTCCCGGAGATCCTGACGATGAACGCGCAGGCTGCCTTAGGGAGACATGAAACGCATTACGATGATCGGCGACGTCGGCTGGAGCCGGTTCTATCACCTCGGTGACGAGGCGATGACCGAGATGGCTCTCGACGCACTGAATCAACGAGGCGGTATCGAGGTCACGCTCATCGCCGGTGAACCTGCTCACGCCAGTGAGATGTATGGCGTCAAGGCGATTCCACGGATCGGCTTCAAACGGAACCGTCCGCCCAACATCACCCGCATGGAGCGCGTTCTCGAATTCGCCAGGACCGAAGGTGCCAGCGGTGGCCTGGCACCCGGGGATCCGGCCATCAGAGTGATCGAGGCCGTGCGCAGCTCCGATGCGGTACTCATCGCCGGCGGCGGCAACCTCAATTCGATGTTCGCTCATCACATCTATGAGAGGGTGACTCTCGGCAGGATCGCGCAGCTGTTCGGCAAACCCTATGCGCTGACCAGTCAGACTCTGGGGCCTCTGATCTACGACGAGGACCGGAAGCTCGTCTACGAATTCCTCGCTGATGCCGAATTCCTCGGCAGCAGAGAAGGCTACACCACGAAATTCGCCAAGCAGGTGGGCGGTAAGAGGGCAGTCATCCGGCGACAGGTCGACGATGCGTTCTCCCTAGAGGCTCGAGACAGTGATCGGGACGACGTCTCCGACCTGACGAACGAACCGTTCATTCTGGCAAGCTATGCGGAGAAGGCCTCCTCGCCGGTGCTCTCGGACAGCCGCTACCACGAGATCCTCACTGAGATCACGCGCAGACTTGCCGACGAAACCGGGTTGAAAGTGCTGCTGGTTCCGCACGGGGGCGGTTTTCCGCCGGCCCAACACACTCGCGATCAGATCGCCAATGCACAGATTGCCGAAGAGATCGGTCGGGACAGGGTCGAACCGACGCGAATGCTCACTGCTCGGCAGCTTGTTGCTCTGACGGAGCGGGCCGAGTTCGTCATCGGCACCCGGTACCACGCCGGGATCTTCGCGGGTGCGGCAGCAGTGCCCTTCATCTCTGTCGTACCCAACCTCTATTCCTCCATTCGCATGCGTGGTGCGGCAGAGAATGTCGGCATGGAGCAGTTCGTCCTGCCGATCGAGTCGATCGATGACATCGTCGACACCGGTGTCGGCTTGGCGGAGAATCGTTCGACGTTCCACGAGGTGCTCAAGGAGAGTTCTGTCCGCCGACGCGAGGAGCATAGGGACTGGTGGGACTTCGTCGTGGCGCATACCGTCGGTGACGAATCAGGCGTGAAGCCGGATGCGTCCTCGGTTCCGGCGCCGGGATTCTTCCATGCCGAGGAGATCACCAACGGATTCGGCACCGAGCTGGAAGCCAACCGCGCACGCTTGGCTGCAATCGAAAGCTATGGGCTCCTGCTGGCGAAGAGAGACCGACAGCTGGCCGTCGCCCGGCGCGAAGCTCACGAAGCCACCCGTGCCCTGGACCGCAGTGAGGCACGGCACCAACGACAGGACGACATGACAATCGTCAAGTTCGCCCGATCGGCACGTAAACTGCAGCGGCGTTTGAAAAGGTCGGCTCGGCGGGCTCTGAACCATGCGCCAGCGGCGATTGCACCACGGTCCGAATAGCCTGTCGGTCGACCGCCGATGGTGACGCGGTTCCGGTGAAGCCCTGACCGAGCGGGCACCAGCGCGTGCGGCCACGTTGATCAGTCCGGTGGACGCACTCGAAGCCGGATAGCCACAGCTCGAGCCAGTGCAGGCCGTTCCTCCGCCCCGTTTCGTTGCCGCGCGCACAGGAATCGGGCACGATGGTGGGATGACTCCCACTGGTTCAGATGAGCCGATCGGGCAGCCCGAAGATCCTGCGCGCACGAT
Organism: Brevibacterium sp. GP-SGM9; assembly: GCF_047300845.1. Classification (NCBI taxonomy): domain Bacteria; kingdom Bacillati; phylum Actinomycetota; class Actinomycetes; order Micrococcales; family Brevibacteriaceae; genus Brevibacterium; species Brevibacterium sp. GP-SGM9. The sequence goes on from NZ_CP178563.1 coordinate 3,457,596, forward strand.
GCGCATCGGCCACCCCGAGTGTGACGCCGCGATAGAAACACTCCGGAAGGCCGCAGGCGAGGGACGAATCTCCCTTGACGAACTCGAGGAGCGGATGGAGCGCGTCGAGTCGGCACGTTTCCCGATCGATCTCGATGAGGCGCTGGCAGACGTCACCCCGGATCTGCCCTCGGCGCACGCCCGTGCCGAAGCCGATGGCATCCGTGCCGATGACCTCGCGTCCCGGCGGTCCGGTGCGGGCTGGAGCACCGAGAACAGAGAGATCGTGCACGCGCCGTGGACCACCGGACTCATTCGGAACGGCCGCTGGCCTGTGCCGGCCTACCTGCGCTGCGAGCCCGCCGGAGTCCTCCTCGAGCTCAACTTCCTCGAGGTCAGCACGGATCTCAAGATCATCGACATCGAAGTCGCGGCCCGGACCGGCACCCTGAAGCTCGTCGTCCCCGACGACTGGGGTGTCGACATCGCAGACCTCCAGCGCAGATCGATCGCCGTCATCGCGTTCAAGGCCAACCAAGCTGCCGAAGAAGGCAGTCCCACGATCCGCGTCCACGGAAGCATCGGTGCGGGAGTCCTTCAGGTGCTGTTGCCCAATCGTCGACAGCGCAGGAAGCTGAGCAGCTGATCCTCTCGGTTGTCTGCCGGGACGCGAATACGGCGCGCCTCAGTGGGGCGTCGCCATCGACTTCCTCGTCGACAGGGCATGAGTCAGTCCCTGCGGTGAGCCGAGGCGCAGCGACGGCGGTGGAGCCGGAGATTGCGCGAGCCGATTCTGCGCAGGCGCATCAGGCATTCGTCGGGCCCGTCGAAGTCCGGGCGAGGAGCGCGCCACAGACTGGGGCGAGGGGCATTGTGTTCGTCTGCCTCCCAGTCCTCATCGCGGCGCTGCGCGAAGTCCGAGCCGTCGATGAATGCCCGGAGTGCGGCGATGAGCGTGAGCTGGAGGTCAGCGACCGAATCGGTGCCCTCCGAGAAATCGAGGGGGATGTCGGCGACCTCCGAGTCGGCGACGACTCGGACGATCCATTTGCCTTCACCAGCCGGGTCGGGATTCATCGCGATGCTGTCCCACTCGTCGTTGGCGAACAGGCCGAGAACAACAGGAGTGGCGACCTTGTTGAGGAGGAACTCTTCCGTCAGATCGGTGTGGTCCATACCTTCCACCATAGAACTCCGCGCGCCCGATTTCTCGCAGCCCCACGCTTCCAGACGACATCGGCTCGCCCGATAGACTGCGTGAATGCCCCGCAGCCCGCTTCCGCCCCGTGACGGAATCTCGGCGACCTCGCTGCGCGCACCGGGCGGACGGGCGACACATGCTAAGAACCATCTGCCGGTCCCCGATACCATCGGCGACTGGCTGCGGGAGGAATTCCCCGCCGCCCCGGTCGACGACATCGAACGACTCCTCGCTCAGTCTGGCGCCGAGGCAGGGCGGCTCTGCGATATCACCGGCCGACCCGTGGCCTGGGACGACCCGGTCGAACCCGGCGGGTTCTATTTCTTCCACCGTCCAGTGCCCCCGGAGGCACGCATTCCCTTCGAGATCTCTGTCGTCTGCGAAGACGAGGACCTGCTCGTCGTCGACAAACCCCACTTCCTGGCCAGCACCCCCAACGGGCGCTTCGTCCGCGAGAGCGTGGTCACCCGAGCACGCCAGGACTTCGACCAGCCCGACCTCGTGGCCATCCATCGTCTCGACCGGGTCACCGCGGGTCTGCTCATCCTCTCGAAGCGTCCCGAGACCCGGGGCCGCTACCAGCGTCTCTTCCAAGATCGGAAGGTCACCAAGACCTACCGGGCACTGGCACCGCTGCCGCCGGAGAACCTCGACTTCCCGCTGCTGCGGGAATCGAGACTGATCAAACCCCCGGGCGGGAGGCAGGTCCGCGAAGTCGAAGGCGAACCGAACGCGATCAGCCGGATCCGCCTGCTCGGAACGGTGGAGCCACCTCGGCGCGGGGAAACGACGTCGGATGCGATCGCCGAATACGAACTCGAACCGCTGACCGGCAAGACCCACCAGCTGCGCGTGCACATGAACGCGCTCGGGCTGCCCATCCTCGGCGATCCCGTCTACCCGATCGACCGCGAACCGGATCCCTATGATTTCGATTCCCCGCTCCAACTGCTGGCCGCCGCGATCGCATTCGACGATCCGCTGACCGGTCGCCCGCGCCGATTCGACACCGCGCTTCGCCTGGACCCGGGGCGCTTCCACCCAAGATCCGCGGGGACACGGTAACCTGGGGGTATGAGTCCAAACGCACCCGGATGCACCTCAGAGGCGATCGTCGCCCTGGTCCGGTCCCGAATCACCTCCGGCGAATACCCCGCCGGCAGTCCCGTGCGGGACGGTGCCTTGGCCAAGGAATTCAACGTCTCCCGCAATACCGCGCGCGAGTCGCTCAGCCTGCTCCGCCACGCCGGACTGCTCGTCCAGGAACCCAACCGCGGCTTCTTCGTCCGCACCTTCGGCATCGACGAACTCAAGGACCTCTACCGGGCCCGCCGGGTCTTCGAGATCCGTGCGGTGCAGGAATCCCAGGACGCCACCGAGGAGGCGATGGCCGTCGTCGAGGCCTCGGTGGTCCGCGCCGAGACCGCTCCGGACAATGAAGGCTGGGTCGATGCGCAGGAGCACTCGGCCTCCTTCCACCGCGCCATCGTGGGCCTCCTCGGCTCGCCCCTGCTCGACGAGTTCTACCTCAACCTCATGGCCCGACTCTCGACGACCTTCTCCCGCTCGGTCGAACCGGGCAAATACCACTCCCACTGGGCCAACCCCCACCGGGACATCCTCGAGAAGATCAAATCGGGGGACCGGCAAGGTGCCGAGGGACTGCTGCGCATCCACCTCGACGACTCCGAGGCCTCCACTCTCGACCTCGCCCGATCGGTCGGCGCGGGACGCTGAGCCGCGTCCGGCGGCTCGGGCATGGGTGATTGCTCTCGAGTCGGTGGTGGCGAGGCGGATCGGTGGTGAATTGGCGGAGCGGTGATGGCTTGCCGGAGCATTCTCTTCGCGGCAGAGCGTGCGCGGAGTCCTGTTGCCAGTCTCACAGCCGAGGGTACTTGAAAACGTAGATACTGCCTGATTGTCTCCGATAGCATTGAGCAACCGTATCTTCGCGTCGAAAGGCTGTTTCATGGTCAATCCTGAGCAGGAATCACAGGCCGCAAACGATCCGTTCTCCCTCACCGGGCTCACGTATGACGATGTCCTCCTCCTGCCAGGCGACACCGATGTCATCCCCTCGGAAGCCTCCACGACGACCAGACTGACCAAGGGGATCGAGCTCAACATCCCGCTGGTCTCTGCGGCCATGGACACCGTGACCGAGTCGCGGATGGCCATCGCCATGGCCCGCATCGGCGGTCTGGGCATCATCCACCGCAACCTCTCGGCCGAGGACCAGGCTGATCAGGTCGACTACGTCAAACGCTCCGAATCGGGGATGATCAACGATCCCCTGACGATCACTCCCGAGAAGACTCTCGAGGAGCTCGACGAGATCTGCGGCAAGTACCGGATCTCCGGTCTGCCCGTCGTCGACGAGAACGATGTGCTGCTGGGCATCGTGACCAACCGCGACCTGCGGTTCGTCACCCGCAGCGAATACGCGACGCGCACCGTCGGCGAGACCATGACTCGGATGCCGCTGGTCACCGCCCCCGACGGCGTCTCTGCGGAGAAGGCCTTCGAGCTCCTCGCAGAGCACAAGGTCGAGAAGCTGCCGCTGGTCGATGAGGACAACGTCATCCGCGGCCTCATCACCGTCAAGGACTTCGTCAAGACCGAGGAATACCCCCTGGCCACGAAGGACGACGAAGGTCGCCTGCGGGTCGGTGCCGCCGTCGGCTTCTACGGCGACGCCTACGAACGCGCAGGCCTCCTCGCCGAGGCGGGCGTCGACGTCCTCGTCGTCGACACCGCCAACGGTCACGCCAGGGGAGTGACCGACATGATCCGCACGATCAAGGCCGACAAGGCGTTCGCCGGAGTCGAGATCGTCGGTGGAAACGTCGCCACGAAGGAAGGCGCGCAGGCGCTCATCGACGCCGGCGTGGACGGGGTCAAGGTCGGTGTGGGACCGGGCTCGATCTGCACCACCCGCGTGGTCGCCGGAGTCGGCGTTCCCCAGGTCACCGCCATCCACCTCGCCGCGCAGGCCGCTCGCGCCGCGGGCGTCCCGGTCATCGGCGACGGCGGACTCCAGTATTCGGGCGACATCGCCAAGGCCATGGTCGCCGGAGCCGACACCGTCATGCTCGGGTCCCTCCTGGCCGGCTGCAATGAGTCACCGGGCGAACTCATCTTCGTCAACGGCAAGCAGTACAAGGCCTACCGCGGCATGGGCTCCCTCGGTGCGATGGCGCCGCGCAAGGGCAAGTCGTACTCGAAGGACCGCTACTTCCAGGCCGATATCGCCACCGATACGGACCTCATCCCCGAGGGCATCGAAGGCCGGGTGGCCTACCGCGGGCACCTCAAGCAGGTCGCCCACCAGCTCACCGGCGGACTGCGGCAATCGATGTTCTACGTCGGTGCCCGCACTATCGACGACCTCAAGGCCAAGGGCAAGTTCGTCCGCCTGACCACTGCCGGGCTCAAGGAGAGCCACCCGCACGACATCCAGATGACTGTCGAGGCTCCCAACTACGTCGTCAAGTGATCGCCCGGGACTCGTGAAGTGATCGTCGGGAGTTCATGTAGTGATGGTCCGGAGCTCATGAATCGGGACGATCGGCTCCCGAACTGAGGTCTCGGAACCACCAAGCGGCCGTAGTCTCTGCCACCGCGCAGAGACTACGGCCGTTTTCTGCGTCTCACGATGTCGGACGAACCGCCTCGGTGTGACAAAGACCACTCAACCAATTCGAGTGGGTATGTATCTGTTGTCAGCACGCTTCCTTGCCGCATGAGTGCTGGGGAGGGGCCGTCTCGCCCGAGAATCCGGGCTACTTCCGTAGTCGGTCGGCGTGATTCCGCCCACCTTGCGCTTCGGACTTCTTAGGGTAGGTTCCCCTAATGCGACCCGCCTGATGCGGGCCGCACGACGAAGGAGGAAACCTCACCGTGACGACTTCTCTGCTCTCGGACACCGAAGCGAAACCGCCCGCACCATCACTTCAGGCCGCTGTCGGCACCGCCGACACCACGGCCGCCGACACCACGGCCACCGACTCGCTGCTCGGTGCCCACAGCGCCGCAGCGTATTCCGACCTCATGCACGAGACCATCGACGCACTCGCCACGCGCTTCGCAGCGGTCGACACCCCCACCTCGGCGCGGGATCGCACCCAGCTGCAGAGCGCGGTCGACGAGGTCGACCTCGACACCGCCGGAATCGGGAACTCGGCGGCCCTGCGCGAGGCCGACTCGCTCTACGCGGCCAACGCCGTGTGGTTCCACCACCCCAGCTACGTCGCGCACCTGAACTGCCCCGTGGCCGTGCCCGCCGTCGCCGCCGAAGCGATGCTCGCGGCCATCAACACCTCGGTCGATACCTACGACCAGTCCGAGGTCGCGACCCTGATGGAACGTCGCCTGATCCGCTGGACGACGGGCCACCTCGGCTTCGAGAACGGCGACGGAATCTTCACCTCCGGCGGCACCCAGTCGAACCTGCAGGCCCTCTACCTGGCCCGCGAGAACGTGATGCGCGACCGGACCGCGGAATCCGCTGCGCTGGGATCCGCGGAATCCGTCGACTCTGCCGAGGGCGCGAACCAGGATCCCACCCGCCGAGGCGAGCTGTCTCGGATGCGGATCCTCACCTCCGATCAGGCTCACTTCTCGGTCTCCCGTGCCGCTCACATCCTCGGCCTCGACGCCGAGGCGGTCGTGACCGTGGGCACCGATGAGGCCGGTCGCATGGATCCCGCCGAACTCGTTTCAACGCTGACGGCCGTGACCGAGGCCGGGAACATCCCCATGGCCGTGGTCGCCACGGCCGGGACCACCGACCTCGGCGTCATCGATCCGCTGGAACCCATCGCCGCGGCCTGCACGGACGCGAACGTGTGGCTCCACGTCGATGCCGCCTACGGCGGGGGACTCCTCTGGGCACCGCGCCGACGTCGCCTGCTCACCGGAATCGAGGGGGCCACCTCGGTGACCATCGATTTCCACAAGACCTTCTTCCAGCCCGTGTCCTCCTGCGCACTGCTCGTCCGCGAGCCTCGCCTCTTCGCCCCGACACTCCACCACCACGACTACCTCAACCCGGAGGCCGAAGCGGCCGGCGCCGAGGCCGAACCGAACCAGGTCGACAAATCCCTGCAGACCACGCGCCGCTTCGACGCTCTCAAACTCTGGGCGACCCTGCGGGCCCGCGGGGCGAACGAGATCGGGACGATGATCGACACGGTCTGCGACCTCGCCGCCGACGTCAGGGAGCTCCTCGCCGCACAGCCCGACTTCGAAGTCCGCGGGGCCTCCGACCTGTCGACCGTGCTCTTCCGCTTCACACCCCGCACCGCCGATGCGGGCACCGCCGACGAACTCGTGCCGATGATCCGCCGGGTCCTGTTCCGATCCGGCCGAGCGGCCGTGGCCCGCACCGTCATCGACGGACGGCCCTGGCTCAAACTCACCCTGCTCAACCCCGCGACCACGGTCGACGACGTCACCGCCGTCCTCGACCTCGTCCGCGCCACCGGCCACGGCATCCTCGCCGGACGCCACCTCGAGAACAACGACTCCCTGACCTCGACCGAAGGAGGCGCAGCATGAGCGCGACCGACACCGCCATCCATGACCTGCTCGGCATCGGCGTCGGCCCCTTCGGGCTCGGCCTGGCCGCCCTGTCCGAGCCGCTCGACGACGTCGACGCCGTGTTCCTCGACCAGCGGCAGGAATTCCGCTGGCACCCCGGCATGATGATCGAAGGCTCGACCGTGCAGGTGCCCTTCCTCGCCGACCTCGTGACCATGGCCGACCCCACTTCGCCCTACTCCTTCCTCAACTTCCTCAAGGATCGCGGCCGCCTCTACCCCTTCTACATCCGTGAGTCCTTCTACCCCCTGCGCGCCGAATTCGACGAATACTGCCGGTGGGTCGCCGCTCAGCTCGACACCCTCCGCTGGGGGCGTCGGGTCACCTCGGTGACCAAGGACGACGACATCTTCACCGCCATCGCCGAGGTGGTCGACCCGACCGGTGCGATCATCGGGACCGAGGTCCACCGGGCCCGCCACCTCGTCCTCGGCGTGGGCACTTCACCTGTCCTTCCTCCGGCGCTGGGCAACCTCGAGGCCGCAGGCGCTGAGATCACGGGCGCGGGACCGGTCATCCACACCGCCGACTACCTCGACCACCGCGAAGAGCTGCTCGATTCCGGGGCGGTAACGATCATCGGCAGCGGACAGTCCGCGGCCGAGATCTACCGGGACCTCATCGAGGACGCCGAGGAACGCGATGTGCGCCTTGACTGGGTGACGCGCTCACCGCGGTTCTTCCCGATGGAGTACACGAAGCTGACCCTCGAGATGACCTCACCGGAATACACCGACCACTTCCGCGCCCTGCCCGATGAGCTGCGTGAGCAGGTGGGACGTGAGCAGCGGACCCTGTACAAGGGAATCTCCGGCGACCTCGTCGACGACATCCACGACACTCTCTACCGGCTCAGCCGAGGCGAACGGAAGCTGCACACGAACCTGCTCACCGAGGCCGAACTCGTCTCCGCAGAGATCGACCCCGCCACCGGGGAGTACCTGCTGGGATTCAGGAACACGGCCCTGGACCGAGAGTTCACCCGGCGGAGTGCCTCGGTGGTCTCGGCCACCGGCTACAAGTCGCAGGTGCCGGGCTTCCTGTCCGGACTCGGCGACGAGATCCGCCTCGACGCGAAGGGACGCCTCGATGTCAGCCGCCACTACACGGTCAACGAATCAGGCACCGTCCACGTCCTCAACGGAGAAGAGCATACCCACGGCGTCACCGCCCCTGACCTGGGCTTCGGTCCCTGGCGGGCCTCGGTGGTGCTGGCCCGTGTGACCGGTCGCGAACCGTATCCGATCGAGCAGACCATCGCCTTCCAGACCTTCGGAGTGCCCGAGAGCGACGGCGGGCCGGCGAGCGAGACAGGGCCTGCGAGCGACGCAGGGGACGAGCCGACCGTCGACCTCGAAACCGCCTTCGACTTCGACGATGCCAAGGAGATGACACACGCATGAGCACCGACACGATCACCCGGCCGCAGGCCGACCCCGACGCAGACCCGGCGACCGCCTCGGCGGCAGGGGAGGGTGTGAGCATCCGCCCTGTCGACATCGACCGCGACACCGCGAACCTGCACGCCTGGCTCAGCCATCCGCGTGCACACTACTGGCAGATGACCGAGCTCGACGAGACCGGCGTTCGGGACTACCTGACCGGCATCGACGCCTCGGCCGATGACCAGGGCTGGATCGGAGCCGTCGACGGTCTCGACTGCTTCTACGTCGAGACCTACACCCCGGCGACACTCATCCCGCACGATGTGCTGCTCACCGGCGCTGGCGACCTCGGCATGCACCTGCTCGTCGCCCCACCCCAGGGTCCCGCCGTGTCGGGACTGACCGGGCGGATCATGGCCGAGGTCATGGACTTCTGCTTCCGGGCCTCCGACCAGGGCGGCCGCGGAGCCGAACGCGTCGTCGTCGAACCCGATGCACGCAATGCGGGCATCCTCGAGAAGAACCGCGCCGCCGGCTTCACCCCGATCCGCGAGGCCGAGATCGCCGTGGGCGAAGAGACGAAGACGGCACTCGTCAGCACGTGCACACGCGGCGACTTCGCCGCCAGCGAACTCGGCAGACTGGTTGGGCATTCCCGCGCGGTCGCCGGGGACACCTCGGCGACTCCCGAAACGCCAGCCGAGGTCACCCCGAACGCCTACGCCCACCTCAATGCGGACACCTTCGCGGTCACGCAGCGCCACCTCGTCGCGAAGGCCCTCTCCGAGTTCGCCCACGAACGGCTCATCACCCCGGTCCGGTCGACCGAGCCGGCCGCCGGGCCCGATGATTGGCAGCTGCACGTCGACGGAGGGTCGCGTTACACCTTCACCGCCCGTGTTCTGCCGCTTGAGCACTGGGCGATCGACGAAGGCAGCATCACGCGTCGCCAGGACGGCACCGAGGTCCCGCTCGACGCGCAGGAACTCGTCGTCGAACTCCAGGACGCCCTGGCGATTCCCGAGGACCTCATCTCGACCTACCTCGAGGAGCTCGCCTCGACCCTGGCCGGCAGCGCCTTCAAACTCGCCGAGGCGTGGAAGGGCCGACGTCCCTCATCGACGGGCCTCCTCGACGCCGATTTCCAAGCCACCGAGGCGGCCATGACCGAGGGCCACCCCGGGTTCATCGCGAACAACGGACGAATCGGGTTCTCGCTCGGCGACTACCGGACGTGGGCGCCGGAGAACGGCCGCCGCAACCGCATCGAATGGGTCGCAGCGAGCCGCGAGCACAGCCACCTCTCGCTCGGCACCGGACTGACCGAGGCCGCCCACCTCGACTGGGCGCTCAGCCCTGCGGAGAGAGAGCTCTTCGACTCACGCATCCGGGCCGCCGGCCGCAGTCCGGAGGACTTCCACCTCCTGCCCGTCCACCCCTGGCAGGCCGACCACCGGCTGGCGATCACCTTCGCAGCCGATATCGCCCGCGGGGATCTCCTGCCTCTGGGCACCGGCCTCGATGAACATCAGGCTCAGCAGTCCCTGCGCACCTTCTTCAACCACTCGCGTCCCGGCGCCCCCTACGTCAAGGTCGCACTCGCGGTGCAGAACATGGGCTTCCTGCGCGGGCTGTCCCCGAAGTACATGCGCGACACCCCGGCGATCAACGACTGGGTCGCCGACCTCGTCGGCTCCGATCCGAGCTTCGCCGAGGCGGGCTTCCGACTGCTGCGTGAGCGCTCGGCACTCGGGTACGCCGGTGACGTCTACCACCGGACGCAGGAGACGAACCCGCACCGGAAGATGCTCGCCTCCCTGTGGCGCGAGAACCCGTTGACGGCCATCGCACCAGGTCAGAAGGTTGTGACCATGGCTTCGCTGCTCCACCGGGATCACCGGGGCGTCTCCTATGCCGCCGAGCTCATCCGCGCGTCGGGGCTGAGCCCCGCGGACTGGGTGCGGGCCTACCTGCGCGCCTACCTGCAGCCGCTCGTCCACGCCCTGCTCGCCCACGATCTCGTGTTCATGCCCCACGGTGAGAACCTCATCCTCGTCCTCGACGAGCACACCGTGACCGGCGCCTTCATGAAGGACATCGGCGAGGAGGTCGCCGTGGTCGGCCGGCGCGAACTGCCTGCCGACGTCGAGCGGATCCGGGCGCTCGTGCCCGGCGACGAGAAGGCGCTGTCCGTGTTCACCGACATGTTCGACGGGGTGCTGCGCCACCTGTCGGGGATCCTCGACGTCGACGGGCTGCTGCCCGCCGGACAGTTCTGGTCGCTGGTCGCCGAGGTGCTCGACCGGTACGAATCCGAGCACCCCGAGCATGCCCGCGGGGTATCCGGGGACGTGGATCTGCGTTCCCAGAGCTTCGCCCATTCGTGCCTCAACCGGCTGCAGCTGAAGAACACGAAGCAGATGGTCGACATCGGCAACCAGGCGGAATCGCTGCTCTACGCGGGCACGATGGACAATCCCGTGGCCCGCTGACCGGCAAGGCCACCGCCACCTCGGCGATGAATCCGGGAGGACCCGGCCGACGAACTCCGCGTCGGCCGGGTCCTCTTCGCATGCCAGCGGTTAGTATCATTTCTACGGTCGCGGACACTTCTTGCGACGGATCCGACGCAAGGGTGTGGTCATGGCGAAGCAGAACGATCGGCCGACTCTGGCCACGGTCGCTTCGCGCGCGGGAGTGAGCATCAAGACCGCCTCCCGCGTCCTCAACGGCGAGAAGCACGTGGCCTCGGCGACCGCGCAGAAGGTCGAGGACGCCGCCTCAGAACTCGGATTCCGCCTCAATTCGAACGCCAGACGCCTGCGGGCCGGTGCCAGCTCACCCTATGTCGGCGTGGTTCTCAGCGATGCGAACGACCCTTTCCAAGCGAGGATCTTCGCCCGCCTCGAGGCCGAGTTCGGCGCCGTCGACCTGCGTCCGGTGCTCACCGTGGCGGGCGGAGACCCGATGCGTGAGAAGGCCTTCCTCGACGAATGCCTCGCCAATGACCTCTCCGGGCTCGTCGTCGTCCGCGCTCACCCGGAGGCGGTGGCCCACTACGACAGGGCCGTGCGGTCATCGAGCGTGCCGATCGTGTCCTTCGACCCGGCTGTGGCCGGTTCCGGAATCGACGTCATCACCGGTGACGAGGTCACCGCGGGCCGTCTGGCCGCGACGCAGCTGCTCGATCACGGGCACATCGCCATCGGCGTGGTCGGCGATCACTCGACCAGCCTCATCACCACTCGTCGGCTCGAGGGGATCCAAGCCGCCTTCGTCGGCCGCAGCAACGTCGGCTGGCAGGCCTATATGCGCGAAGACGCCCACGACGAGGTCAGCGCGAAGAACGTCGTCGCCGCCTGGCTGGGCTCGCGCCGCGCCCCGAGTGCGATCATCGCCCTCTCGGCGACCCTGACCCAGGGCGCCATCGACGCCTGCCGCCGCCTCGACGAATGGCCGGCGCTGGTCGGCATCGACGATTTCCCCACCGCCGATCTCCTCGACGTGACCGTGATCGACCGTGACGTGGACACGATGGTCGCCGAGGCGGTCCGTCGTCTGCGACCGAAACGGGCTGAGCGCACCGGCGCCGGTGAGGACGAGGGTCTGCGGCGCGGACCAGACAGGGCATCCGGGTTGCGAGGCGGTGCCGGATCCGGCGATGACTCCGTCGAGATCGCCCTGCGAGTGATCGCACGCGGCAGTGGTGAGGAAGCCCCCAAGAACTGAGGCGGTCGCGGCGCGCACAGAATTTTGTGTGAAACAGTTGACACCGGGCCACGATCAGCGAATTATATTCACCAGCCTGACAACGTTGTCAGAATGATTGAAAGGTTCACAATGAAGCACAACCTGCAGTCCCGCAAGGCGTTCGCGCTCCTCGGCGCTTCGGTCGCGATCGGCGCTCTTGCGCTCAGCGGCTGCGGCAATCAGAAGGGCCAGGGCAACGAAGAGGCCGACAGCGGTTCCGGCGGTGACGGCGACGTCACCATCGCGCTGCTCCTTCCCGAGTCGAAGACCACGCGCTACGAATCCCTCGACAAGCCGAACTTCGAGAAGTACGTCGCCGAGGCCAATCCCGATGCCAAGGTCAAGTACAGCAACGCCAACCAGGACGCGACCCAACAGCAGCAGCAGGTCGAGGCCGCGGTGACCGAAGGCGTCGACGCCATCGTCCTCGACCCGGTCGACGCCTCCGCTGTCGCCTCGTCCCTGTCGAAGGCCGAGGCCAAGAAGATCCCGGTCATCTCCTACGACCGCTTCTTCGAAGGTGCGGATTACTACACCTCCTTCGACAACAAGAAGATCGGCAACCTCCAGGGGCAGGCCGTCCTCGACGGGCTCAAGGCCGAAGGCGTCGACCCGAAGTCCGGGCCCGTGTGGATGGTCAACGGCGATCCGAAGGATCCGAACGCGGCGGACTTCAAGGCCGGTGCTGAGGAGACCCTCAAGGGCGCCGGCGTCGACATCGCCGGCAGTCACGACACCCTCGACTGGAACCCCGACGACGCTCGCCAGTGGGTCGAAGGACAGCTGCAGAGCTCCGACGAGGACCCGATCGCGATCTACGCGGCCAACGACGGAACAGCAGGCGGCGTCCTGGCGGCGACGAAGAAGGCCAAGGTCGACACCGTGGTCACCGGTCAGGACGCGGAGGTCGACGGTCTCCAGAACATCCTCAAGGGCGACCAGTTCGCCACGATCTACAAGTCGATCCCGCCGCAGGCCGAGTTCGCGGCCAAGGCCTCCGTGGCACTGGCCTCCGGTGAGGAGCCCGAGGCCGGCACGACCTACAAGGACACCCCGACGGACTTCGTCGAAGCCAAGGTCGTCACCAAGGACACGGTCAAGGACATCGTCGGCGACCAGATCAAGGCCGAGGACATCTGCTCCGGCGACGTGCAGAAGCTCTGCGAAGAAGCAGGCGTGAAGTAAGAGCACGCAGCGTGTGTGCCGGAGTCCGATCGGGCTCCGGCACACATATCGACATCGACAAGTAGGAACAGATGACACCTGAGACATCCGAAACGGCCTCCGCCTCACCACGGTCGCCGAGAGGCGGCAGCGAGCCCGTGCTCGAGCTGCGCGGAATCAACAAACGGTTCGGCGCCGTGCAGGCGCTGACCGACATCAACCTGAGCATCGGCCGCGGCGAGGTCGTCGGACTCGTCGGCGACAACGGCGCCGGCAAATCGACGCTGATCAAGGTCATCGCCGGAGTCCACGGTGCCGATGAGGGCGAACTCATCATCGACGGGACCCAGCAGAAGTTCTCCTCCCCGAAGGACGCGCAGAAGGCCGGAGTCGCCACCGTCTTCCAGGACCTCTCGCTGTGCGAGAACCTCGACGTCGTGGCCAATCTGTTCCTCGGGCATGAGAACACCCGGGGAGGAGTCCTCGACGAGGTGTCCATGGAAGCGAAGTCCTGGGAGCTCCTGCGGTCACTGTCGGCGAAGATCCCGAGTGTGCGGGTGCCGATCGCGGCTCTGTCCGGCGGTCAGCGGCAGACGGTCGCGATCGCCCGCTCCCTACTCGGCAATCCCTCCATCGTCATGCTCGACGAACCGACCGCGGCCCTGGGCGTGGCCCAGACCGCCGAGGTGCTCAACCTCATCGAACGGCTCAAGGAACGTGACCTCGGGGTGCTGCTGGTCAGCCACAATATGGCCGATGTCCAAGCCGTCTGCGATCGGATCCACGTCCTGCGTCTGGGCAAGGATGCCGGCGACTTCGACGGGGATGAGCGCACCGACGTGCTCGTCGCCGCGATCACCGGTGCCAGCGACAACGTCGTCACGCAGCGGGCGACCCGGAGGGGTGAGCGCCGATGACCCGCAACGCATTCATCACCGACGAGCGGATCTCCCATGAGGGGTTCTTCGCGACCTTCGTCCGCCGCGTCAAGGAGGGCCAGCTCGGTTCGCTGCCGGTCATCCTCGCCCTCGTCGTCATCGTCATCGTCTTCCAATCGGCGAACAGCAGCTTCCTGTCACCGGCCAATCTCGTCAATCTGTCCTCGACGGTCGCCTATATTGCGATCCTCGCACTCGGCATCAACCTCATCCTGCTCCTCGGTGAGATCGACCTCTCGCTCGCCCAACTCGGTGGTCTGGCGGCCTCGCTGCTCGGCGTGCTCGTGGTCAGGCAGGGCGTTCCGCCGATCTTGGCGCTGATCATCATGCTGCTGCTCGGCCTGGTCGTCGGCGCCATCCAAGGCTGGTTCTTCGCCGTCATCGGCATTCCGGCCTTCGTCGTCACCCTGGCCGGTCTGCTCGCCTTCACCGGGCTGACGCTGACCACCCTGGGAACGCAGAAGAACCTGTCGATGTCGGACACCTTCGCCTTCGACTTCGCGAACTTCTACTTCCCCGCAGTCTGGGCCTATGTCTTCGGTGCGGTGGCGATCATCGGCTTCGGCGCCGGGATCATCTACTCGAAGCTGCGACGGCACAGTGAGGGCCTCGAAGCCCCGAGCTGGACCTCGGTGACGGTGCGGATCGTCCTGCTGTTCGCGATCGTCTTCGGCTTCCTCGTCCTCATCAATCAGGACTTCGGTCTGGCGATGCCGTTCCTGCTCATGATCGTCATCGCCATCGTCATCGATCTGGTGCTGCGCAAGACCCGCTACGGTCGGTCGATCTATGCCGTGGGCGGCAAGGTCGAGGCCGCCAGGCGTGCCGGCATCCGGGTGACCTGGGTGCGGATCAGCGTGTTCATGGCGGCCGGAACTCTTGCCGCGCTCTTCGGCTTCATCAAGGCCGGGGTGACGACGAACGCCGGATCGACGCTCGTGCCGACCCAGGACCTGCTCAATGCGATCGCCTCGGCGGTCATCGGCGGCACCTCGCTCTTCGGCGGTCGCGGAACGGCGTGGGCGGCCGTGCTCGGTGCCTTGGTCGTCGGGTCGATCAACAACGGTCTCTATCTCATCGGCTTCAACTCCGATGCGCAGCAGATCATCACCGCACTCGTGCTGTTGGCCGCCGTGGTCATCGACGCGCTCAGCCGTCGCGGCCAACGCTACGTGGGCAGGGGGTAGCCGAACGAGCGCGCACCTGAGCGTCGAGGGCAGACTTTCTGAAGTCTGCCCTCGACGCTCAGCTCTGCTTTCGACGAGTTCACTGCGAGAGGAATCGCCACGCTGGGAGCGACTGATAGAGTCGAGGGCAATGACATGGGGTGCCTCATGAGGATCCGCAGCCGCGGATTTCGATGAGGCTGAGAGAACACCCATCGAACCTGATCTGGGCCATACTAGCGAAGGGATCGTCATGGTTGACTTCGACCTGCGTTCTGAATTCGGGAGCCTCGGCGACCTGCCGGGAAGTCTCCGTTCCGCACACGAGCGACTGCGTGCCGGCAACCCGCTCATCCAATGCATCACGAACACCGTGGTGCAGCAGTTCAGTGCCAATGTGCTCCTGGCGATCGGCGCCTCCCCGGCGATGCTCGACCACGACGCCGATGCCGCACAGTTCACCCGCGTCTCCAGCGGACTCCTCGTCAACTTCGGCACGGCCACGAACCAGCAGTTCCTCGCCGCCGACGCCGCCACCGAAGCGGCTCTCGACGACGGCACACCGTGGGTGCTCGATCCCGTGAGCATCGGGGCCGTGGACTTCCGCACCACTCGCATCCACCGGGCTGCGAAGTCGGGCCCCACCGCGATCCGCGGCAACGCCTCGGAGATCGCGGCTCTGGCCGGCGCCGGAGCGGGCGGCCGGGGAGTCGAATCCACCGACGAGGTGGATGCGGTGGTCCCGGCCGCCGCGGAACTCGCGCGCTCGACCGGAGCCGTGGTCGCGGTCTCCGGGCCCAGGGATGCGGTCGTCGCCCATATCGACGGTGTCGACCATGTCGCCCGGATCGCCGGCGGACACGACTTCATGCCGCTGGTCATCGGCACCGGGTGTTCGCTCGGGGCGGTCACCGCGGCCTACCTCGCCGGTGTCGAGAAGGCCGGTGCCGGCCAGGCCGATGCCGCAGCGAAGTTCACTGCCGTGATCGCCGCCCATGCCCATTTCAAGGTCGCCGGGCAGGCCGCGGCGGTCGGGGCGAACGGGCCCGGCAGCTACTCGGTGAACTTCCTCGACGCTCTCTATGCGACGACGGCTGAGCAGATCGCCGAGGCTGCTGTCGAGATCGGGACCGTGGCCCCAGATTCCGCCGGAACCGCAGCCGAGTCCGAGGCCGCAGACGCTGCCGGAACCGCAGCCGACCGAGGACCGCAGTCATGAGCGTGACCTCGAGCAAGTCCGCGGCCACCGACCGTCTGACGGGCATCGACACCCGTCTCTACCTCGTCACCGACTCCGCCCAGTGCCGCGAGGCCGGTCGCAGCGTCGCCGAGACCGTGCGCGCCGCCGTCGCCGGGGG
Source organism: Brevibacterium sp. GP-SGM9 (assembly GCF_047300845.1). Lineage (NCBI taxonomy): Bacteria > Bacillati > Actinomycetota > Actinomycetes > Micrococcales > Brevibacteriaceae > Brevibacterium > Brevibacterium sp. GP-SGM9. Next base: position 3,474,138 of record NZ_CP178563.1, read on the forward strand.
AGTCGGCATCGTCCAGGTCCGTGATAAGGACATCGACGACACCGCGTTCGAGTCCCTGACCCGGGAGGTCATCGGTGCCGTCGCCGAGGCGGTGGCCGGGACCGACCGGCAGGTACCCGTCTTCCTCAACGACCGAGTGGCCGTGGCCGAGCGTCTCATCGCCGAGGGCGAGGACGTCCACATCCACGTCGGCCAGTCCGACACTTCCGTGACCGAGGTCCGCAGACGACTCGGCCCCGCACCGCTCATCGGACTGTCCGCGGCGAACGCGGCCGAATTCGCCGCGGCCCGGGAGACGGGCGTCGTCGACCTCGTCGGCATCGGCCCGGTCTACGATACGACGACGAAATCCGACGCACCGGATGGGATCGGGCCCGACCGCCTCGGCGAATTGGCCGGACTGGCGGGTCTGCCGGCGGTCGCCATCGGCGGCATCAGCACCGAGCGTGCGGGTGAGCTGCGGGGACGGGGGCTGATCGGGATCTGCGTGGTCTCGGCGATCTGCCGGGCTGCGGATCCGGAGGCGGCGGCTGCGGCACTGCTGGGGGAATTCGGCGACGGTTCCGGCGCGCAGGAGGATCCGGTATGAGCACCCGGCCGCCCATCGCCCTGTCGATTGCGGGCACCGATCCCAGCGGGGGAGCGGGCATCCATGCAGACCTCAAGACCTTCACCGCGCGTGGGGTGCTCGGGACCACCGCGATCACCGCGCTCGTCGCGCAGAACACGCACGGGGTCTCCCGGGTCTATCCGATCGACGACGATTTCGTCTCCGATCAGCTCGACAGCGTGCTGGGTGATATGCCCGTCGACGCCACGAAATCCGGGATGCTCAGCACCCGTTCGCTCGTCGAGCTCGTCGCCGAACGCGCCGGCCGCGGGGAGCTCGGCTTCTTCACCGTCGACCCGGTGATGGTCGCGACCTCCGGTCATCGGCTGCTCGACCTCGATGCCGTCGATGCCGTGCGCCATCGTCTTCTGCCCGTCGCCGATCTCATCACCCCGAACCTCCCCGAGGCGGCCCTGCTCCTCGGCGATGATGTGCCCGTGGCCGAGTCGCCGGCTCAGATGCTGAAGCAGGCCGAACAGCTCCTGGCTCGCGGCCCTCGGGCCGTGCTCCTCAAGGGCGGGCACGCCAGTGACGGGGACGTCGCCGATGTCCTCGTAAGTTCCGAGGGCGTGATCGCCGAGTTCTCCCACCCGCGGGTCGCGACGGCGAACACGCACGGCACCGGGTGCACGCTGTCCGCCGCGATCACCGCCGAGGTGGCCGTGCTCAGACGCGAACGCGCGGCCGACGAAGTCGGCGCCGAACTCCTGCGCGAGGCCGTGGAGAACGGGTTGGAGTACTTGGCCCGCGCCCTGCGTTCCGCCGCGGACTGGCAGGTCAGCCTCGACCCCGAGGGTGCGCATGGCCCCGTCGACCATCAGGTCGACATCGTCCGCAGATAGTTCGCCGACCCCGCCGGGCAGTTCGCGCAGCCGGCGCGGCAAAACAGACTCGCCGACCCCAGACCGATCCATTTGAGGAGAGACACATGACCACGGATTTCGCCGCAGGCCCGCTGACGACTCAGCTCTGGAACCACGTCAGGCCCATCGTCGAGCAGATCGAAGCGCTGCCCTTCCTCGAGCAGCTCGCCGCCGGCAGCCTCGACCCGGTGGCATTCACGAACTACATCAATCAGGACTCCCTCTACTTGGGCGGCTACGCGAAGGCGATGTCCTTCCTGGCCGCGAAGACCACGGATCGGGACGAATCCCGGTTCTGGGCCACCTCGGCGGCGGAGGCGATCACCGTCGAAGAGCAGATGCACGAGGAGCTCCTCGCCGATTCGCGCCTGGCCGCCGCACATGAGGACCTCACTCAGCGTGGCAGCAGGTTCAAGGCCTCACCGACCACACTGGGGTATGTGTCCTACCTCGTGGCCACCTCGGCGAGCCGATCCTACGGTGAGGGCGTGGCCGCGGTGCTCCCATGTTTCTGGGTGTACGCGCACATGGGAAAGGTGCTGGTTGCGCGGGCCGGGCAGATGAGCGAGGACCACCCGTACCGCACCTGGGTGCAGACCTACGACTCACCGGAATTCGACGAATCGACGAGGCAGGCCGTCGGCGTCCTCGAACAGGAACTCGACCGTGCTCCCGCCGAGGAGGCGGCCCGGATGCGGGCGGCCTTCGAGCAGGCCTGCGTCTACGAACTCCACTTCTGGGCCTCGGCACATGCCATGCAGGATTGGGACCCGGCGGTGTTCACACCGCAGAGCTGAGCACCGGCAGACACTCAAGGCTGAGCACCGGCAGACACTCAGGGCTGAGCACCTGCAGACAATTGAAGGTCGGCCGCGTCCTTCGGTCGGTCGCGGGGATCACGGCCCCGGGACAACGAGGGATATTAGGCCCTTGTCGTGCCCGACGGGTCCTCGGGATGTTGCGGAAGCGGGCCGAACGACCCCATCGCATGCCAGCCGCGACGCAGAGTGGTCCACAGCAGGACGTGATCGACTTCGCTGAGGGGCACCCGATCATGTCGTGGGCAGGCGAAACGCCCGATGAAGAACACAACCGTCGTGAAACACACTCCGATGATGAACAGAATCAGCAGATCCATGTCGGCCCCCTCACACCCGGCTCGAATGCTTGCTTCCAGTTTCTCCCGAATCGGCGGAGAAAGATAGAGGCAGATCCGCATTGCGAGCGATGCCCCGCGCTTACGCGTAGTGGAGGGCCAGACTGGTTGCCGCGTCGATGACCGCACGAGCGGCTGCGCGGCCCTCCGCCTCGGTGATGGATGCGGGGAAGGTGAAGCGCACACTCGTCGTCGCGACTTCGTCCTCGATGCCCAGCGCTGTGAGCACATGCGAGGGTTCGTCGGAGCCGACGGCGCAGGCGGATCCGCTCGAGGCGGTCACACCGCGCTCTTCGAGCTCGAGCAGCACGGCCTCCCCGGAGGTGTGGGAGAAGCAGAACGAGGCATGATTGGCCGTCCGCGACTCGGTGCTGCCGGTGAGCAGGACGCCGGGAACCGCACCGAGCACCTCGGCGATGAACTCATCCCTGATCCGCCTGACCCGGTCGGCTGCCTCGAGCCGCTCCGCCTCAGCGAGTTCGAGAGCGGTGGCGAACGCCACCGCCAAGGCCACGTTCTCCGTTCCCGAGCGGCGACCCGACTCCTGCCCGCCGCCGCGGATGAGCGGTTCGACGGGGATCCTGGCGCGGATCGCGGCCACACCGATGCCCTTCGGTGCCCCGACCTTGTGCCCGGCCAGGCTGAGCGCATCGACGCCGAGCCCGCTCAGAGGCAGCCAGCCGGCCGCCTGCACGGCATCCGTATGGAACAGTGCCCCGGCCGCATGGGCGACATCGGCCAGGGGCGGGATGTCGGCGACCGTGCCGATCTCGTTGTTCGCATAGCCGAGGCTGACGACCGCGGTGTCGTCCCGGATCGCCGCGGACAGGGCTTCCGGAGTGACCGTGCCCGCGCTGTCGACGTCAAGCTCTGTGACCTCGAAGTCATGGACCCGGTGCAGGAAATCCGCCGAGGCGAGCACCGCCTCATGCTCGATCGGTGACGTCACGAGGTGTCGCCGAGGCGGTCGCGAGGTGCTCTCGGTGGCCAGTCGGTCGGCCCGGGCGCCGAGTGCCATGCCGATGATCGCGAGGTTGGCTGCCTCGGTGCCGCCGCTGGTGAAAGTCACGTCCGTGGCGCGCATTCCGAGGACCGCAGCGACCCGCTGCCGGGCATCGTGGAGTGCCTCGGCGGAGATCCGGCCGATCTCGTGGTGGCTCGAAGGATTGCCGAATGCCCCGGCCAAGAACGGCCACGCGGCCTCGAGGGCCTCGCGGCGAACCGGTGCCGCCGAGGCGGTGTCGAGATACAGTGCGGCTCCGGACTTCTCAGGCCCTTCAGAACTCTCGGGCATCTCAGGCCTCCAGGTCGAGGTCGAGGCCCAGGTCGATCGCGCGCACGCTGTGGGTCAGCGCCCCTGAGGAGATGACATCGACCCCAGTGGCGGCGATCTGCGCGACGGTCTCGAGGGTGACATTGCCGCTGGCCTCGACGATCGCGCGTCCGGCGATGAGCTCGACCCCGGTGCGGAGATCGGCGAGCGAGAAGTTGTCGAGCATGATGATGTCCGCCCCGCCTTCGAGGACCGCGGGAATCTGCTCGAGGCGGTCGACTTCAACCTCGATCATTGTGGTGTGCGGCAACCGTTGCCGGGCCGAACGGAGCGCTGCGGCGATGTCGTGTCCCTGACCGGCCAAGACGGCCAGATGGTTGTCCTTGACCATGACGGCGTCTGAGAGGCCGAAGCGATGGTTGCTCCCGCCCCCGCAGACCACCGCATGCTTCTCGAAGGCCCGCAGGCCCGGGGTTGTCTTGCGGGTGTCGACGATCCGGACGCGGCGTTTCGTGGGGGAGTCGTCGGCGGAAGCGGTGTCGGAATCTGCGCCTCGGGCGGCATCGACGTACGCTCTCGTCTGGGTCGCGATGCCGCTCATCCGCTGGCAGAAGTTCAGGGCGATCCGCTCGGCTCGCAGCACCGCCCGCGCCGGACCGCTGACCTCGGCGAGCGTGTCACCGGAGGTGAAGGAAGCGCCGTCGGCGGCGAGCAGTCTCACCTCGACGTCAGGGTCGACGAGGGTGAAGGCGCGGGCGAAGACCTCGGCACCCGCGAGCACACCGTCCTCCCTGGCCCGGAGCTCGGCCCGCGCCGAGGCGGTGGCCGGGATGAAGGTCTCACCCGTGAGATCGCCCCAGGGAGCATCCTCATCGAGGGCGAGGCGCAGGGCGGAATCGATGGTCTGCGAAGTGAGCATCAGGAAGCCTCCTGGAGAAGGTCGGCAGGGAAGTCGGTACGGGTGTGCGCCCCGCGGCTCTCGCGACGGGCCAGGGCGTGCCGGGCGATTTCGGCGGCGATGAGCGCGAGATTCGCGGTTTCGATGCCTTCGGCGAGAGCGGTGTGCGGGGTGCGCTCGCCTCCGACTGCGGTAGCGAGTTTCGCAGCGCCGCCGGCTGCCGTACTGACTTCTCCGGCGCCGAGGCGGTCGAGCAGAGTCCGCAGTCCCGCTTCGCTGCGTTCCACGCCGAGGTGGGTCCACGCGAGGTCCTGCAGCTCGGTGCGGGGGAGCGTGGTCGCGGGCAGATCCCCGTCCACACCGTCGCGCAGGCGCTCGCCCACTGCAGAGTCGCTCAGCCCTGTGCCGATCGCCGCGGCGGCTCGGATCCCGAACACCGCCCCTTCGAGCAGCGAGTTCGAAGCCAGCCGGTTGGCACCGTGGACCCCGGTGCAGGCGACCTCGCCGATCGCGTACAGACCGTCGATGCTCGTCCGCCCGTCGAGGTCGGTCGCGATGCCGCCCATGAAATAGTGGGCGGCCGGAGTGACGGGAATGAGGTCGACCGCCGGGTCGAGACCGTGCTCGGCCAAGCCCTTCGTGATGGAGGGGAAGCGTTCGGCCACCTCGGGCACGGCTCGGACGTCGAGCAGGCAGGGCCGTCCGCCCTGGGCGGCCATCCTGCGGTGGACGCCCAAGGCCACGACATCGCGCGGCGCGAGCTCGGCCCTGGAATCGACCTCCGGCATGAACCGGTGGCCGGCGGCATCGAGGAGCTGGGCTCCGGCTCCGCGGACGGCCTCGGAGACGAGGAATCCGGCACCGGCCAGCGCGGTGGGATGGAACTGGAAGAACTCGAGATCACGCACTGCCGCCCCCGCCCGGATCGCGGCGGCCAGGCCGTCCCCGGTCGCCGAGGCGGGATTCGTCGTATGCGCGAAGAGTCGGCCGGCCCCGCCGGTGGCGAGCACGATCGCCTCGGCAGGCAGGTGCGTGACGGCACCCCGGTGCAGGAGGCTGACCCCGGTGGCAGCGCGGACGCCGTGTCCGCCGTGTCGGCCATCCGTGAGGACGTCGACGAGCATCGTCTCCTCGTGCAGGTTCACCCTCCCCGCAGCCACCTCGGCGAGCAGGGCCCGCGACAGGGCGTCGATGGTCGCCCTCCCGGTCGCGTCCCCGCCGGAGTGGAAGATGCGCGCGGTCGAGTGCGCTCCCTCCATGCCGCGAGCCCAGGCACCGGAGGCATCCCGGTCGAAGGCGACCCCGGCGGCCGCGAGTTCGCGGATCCGGTCCGGTCCCTCCTCGCAGAGCACCCGGACGGCGTCCTCATCGCAGAGCCCGGCTCCGGCCGCCAGGGTGTCGGCGATGTGGGAAGCCACGGAATCCTCCGCGCTCGCAGGCGAGCCATCTTCCGCGCTCGCAACCGAACCTCCGGCCTCGGCGGCGCCGACGACCCCGGCGATCCCGCCCTGGGCGAAGGCGGTGTTCGATTCGCCGAGGCGGCCCTTCGTCACGAGGGTCACCTCGTGCCCAGCGGCCAGGCGCAGTGCGGCGCTCAGGCCCGCGATTCCGGACCCGATGATGACGATGCGGCTCATGACCGATCAGATCCGGGGCTTCGAGGCGAGCATCCGTGTCAGGGACACGCGAGCGGGCTCGGCCACCTCGGCGCCGACGCTGATCTGATTGATCACCTGGCCCTCCAACAGAGACTCGAGCACCCAGGCGATATAGCCGGGGTGGATGCGATACATCGTCGAGCACGGGCACACGACGGGATCGAGACAGAAGATCGTGTGTTCGGGGTGTTCGGCGGCGAGGCGCTGGACGAGGTTGATCTCGGTGCCGATCGCGAACGTGGTCGGCTTAACCGCCTCGGCGATGGCCTTCGTGATGTAGGCGGTGGATCCGGACTCATCGGCCGCGGCCACGGTCTCGGCCGGGCATTCGGGGTGGACGATGACGCGGACATCCGGGTGTTCGGCCCGGGCCTTGTCGATCTGTGCGGGGGTGAAGCGCTTGTGCACGGAGCAGAAGCCCTGCCACAGGATGACCTTGGCCTCGCTCAGCTCCTCGGCCGAGTAGTTGCCCAGCGGACGGTGCGGGTTCCACAGCGGCATCTCTTCGAGGTCGATGCCCATGGTCAGCGCGGTGTTGCGGCCGAGGTGCTGATCGGGGAAGAACAGCACTCGGTGGCCGCGCTCGAATGCCCACTCGAGGACCACCTCGGCGTTGGATGAGGTGCACACGATGCCTCCGTTGCGACCGCAGAAGCCCTTGATCGCGGCCGAGGAATTCATGTACGTGACCGGGATGACGGGCACCTTGCCCTCGGCATCGGGCTCGGTGCCGAGCACCTCCGCCAGCTGTTCCCAGCAGTCCTCGACCTGGTCGATGTTGGCCATATCGGCCATCGAGCAGCCGGCGGCGAGGTTGGGCAGGATCACGGATTGTTCGGGTGTGGAGAGCAGGTCGGCGGTCTCGGCCATGAAGTGGACGCCGCAGAAGACGATCGCCTCGGCCTCCGGGTGGTTCTGCGCGGCCTTGGCCAGCATGAACGAGTCGCCGATGTAGTCGGCATGTTCGATGACCTCGACCCGCTGATAGTGGTGGCCGAGCATGACCACGCGATCGCCGAGAGCGGCCTTGGCCGCGACGATGCGCTCCCGCAGCTCCTCCGCCGAGGCGTCCCTGTACTCCCGCGGGATCTCTCCCTGGCGCGGGGAGCGGGCGGGGATCGGATCGGAGAGGGAGGCGCCGGGGCCGTACCCGGGGTGCGCGTCGACGTCCCACGGGGCATCGAGGAGCTCGGTCGAGCACATGGAGTCCTTCGAACCCTTCGCCGAGATGTCCTTGAGGGTGAGTTCGATCGACGCTGTTGTAGTCATCATCGTCCTTCGCGGGTCGGTGCGACATCGCCTGACATCGCGGGTTGCACGCGGGCCGCCGTGGATCCGTCCGCTCGGTGTGAGCGGAGACGGCAACGCCGCGTATAATTTAACGCAGATTTGAGCTTAATGGTCTTCCGGGGCAATGTAAAACACGTACGCACCGGCATGACCTAGGGTGGAGTCAGGCTCGCGACCCGAGTCGACCCGAACGCGACCCCGCCCGATGCTGCGGAGATCACCACTCACCGCCGTCGATCGCCCGGGTGCCATGAAGCGCAGAATCGTCGGTTCCGACGGCGAGCAGCGCGCTGCGAATCGAGAATGGCCGACCGAACAGGATGTCTGATGCCCCAGCACGAAAATGCCCAGCCCGAGAGCTCTGCCGAGCCGGTGAATTCCGCCGAGCCGCTGAGTTCTGCCGAGCCCGTGAGTTCCGCCCGCCCAGAGAATCCTGCCGAGCAGGAATCGATCCCGCCCTATGGGGGAGGGGCGGGCAGTGCCGGCGGAACCGGCGGCGCAGTATCCGGAGGGGAGCGCGCACCCGCGGCCCCGCCTCGGCGAGTCCGCACGCTCGACCTCATCAAGGCGAAGTCCGAAGGCAGACGCTGGGCGATGCTGACCAGCTACGACCAGTACACGGCCGCCCTGTTCGAGCAGGCCGGGGTCGAGGCGCTGCTCATCGGCGACTCGGCGGCGAACAACGTCTACGGTCATGAGACGACCCTGCCGGTCACCGTCGACGAACTCATTCCCCTGGCCAGGGCCGTGACGAGGGCGACCTCGCGGGCGCTCATCGTCGCCGATCTGCCCTTCGGCAGCTACGAGATCTCCGATGAGCAGGCCGTCGCAACCGCCGTGCGCTTCATGAAGGAAGCCGAAGTCCACGCCGTCAAGCTCGAAGGCGGGGCACGGATGGCCTCGCGGATCCGGGCGATCACGAACGCCGGAATCCCGGTCATGGCGCACATCGGCTTCACCCCGCAGGCCGAGCACGACCTCGGCGGGTACAAGGTCCAGGGCCGCGGTGATGCGGGCGATGCGCTGCTCACCGATGCCAGGGCCGTCGCCGAGGCGGGGGCATTCTCCGTGGTCATGGAGATGGTCCCGACCAGGCTGGCCGGGCAGGTCACGGCCGAGCTGGCGATCCCGACCGTGGGCATCGGCGCCGGGGCCGAGACCGATGCGCAGGTGCTCGTGTGGCAGGACATGGCGGGCCTGCGCACCGGGCGGGCGCCGCGCTTCGTCAAACGCTATGCCGATCTGCACTCGGTCCTCACCGAGGCGGTCGGCCGCTATGTCGATGAGGTCAGGAGCGGGGCATTCCCCGAACCCGAGAGGAGCTTCGAGTGACCGAGGTCGGCGGCATCCAGGCGCTGCGGCAGTGGCGGGCGAAGCAGACCGGACACGTGTCCCTGGTCCCGACGATGGGGGCACTGCACTCCGGGCATCGGGCTCTGATGGATCGGGCGCGCGAGGCCGGGGATGCGGTGGTGACGAGCATCTTCGTCAACCCCCTGCAGTTCGGCGCCGATGAGGACTTCACGAAGTATCCGCGCCCCTTCGCCGCCGACATCGACGTGTGCGAATCGGCCGGAGCCGACTTCGTCTTCGCCCCGGCGCTGGGGGAGATGTATCCGAGCGCGCCGGAGGTCACGGTGTCCTCCGGTCGGATGGGATCGGTCTTCGAGGGAGCGGCCAGGCCGGGCCACTTCGACGGCGTGCTCACCGTCGTCGCGAAGCTCTTCACGCTGACGAAGCCGGATTCGGCGGTCTTCGGACTCAAGGACATCCAACAGTTCTGCCTGGTCAAGCGCATGATCGCCGATCTCAACTTCGACATCGACCTGATCGGACTGCCTGTGGTCCGCGATGCCGACGGTCTCGCGATGTCGAGTCGGAACGAGTACCTGGCACCCGAAGACCGGCGGGCGGCGCTCGCCATCCCGCGAGCGCTGGAGGCCGCGGCTCGAGTCGCGCAGCCGGAGGCGGCGATCGACGCCGCCCACGAGATCCTCCTGCCGGCGGCGGAGCGGGGCGAGCTCGTGCTCGACTATCCCAGCCTCGTCGACGCCACCACTCTGCAGCCGTGTGAGCAGGGATTTCGGGGATCCGCGCTGCTGCTCGTGTCCGCGACCGTGGGCGGCACGCGGCTCATCGACAATGTGCCTATGGAGTTCTGAGAGGAGCTCCCATCTCGAGCCCGTGAGGCGAGCTCGAGCGCTCAGACCGGGATGGCGATGACGGCGATGCCCATGATGACGAGGATGCCCGCCGAGCCGGCCTCGATGAAGAAGTCCGTGCTCCTCCGCTGGAGCGCCGCGGCGGCCAGGCCCGCGATGAGCGCAAGAACCACCTGGTAGGCGAGCATCACGCCGACGACGAGTGCGACGAGGAGAACGTAGTCGACCCCCGCGGCGGAGGCCGGCACGAGGGTCGGCATGACGGCGAGGAAGAACAGACCCGCCTTCGGATTGCTCAGCGAGGACAGCAGTCCGCGACGATACGAGATCAGGGACCGCAGATGACCCCAGTCGCGTTTTCCTGCGTTGCCCGCCCCCACCTCGGCGCGGGCGAGATCATCGGCGGCGGCAGCGATCTCGCTCACCGGACCCTCGGCGAACTCATCGGCCGGCGCCGCTGGGCCCTGTGCTGCGTTCGCACTTTCGGCCCGCTCAGGGGTTCCCAGTCCGCGCAGCTCCCGACGGATCCGCAGCGCCTGGCGGGCCGCGAGCACGCCGAGGAGACAGAGGTAGATGCCGCCGCAGATCTTGAGCAGCAGCAGCGCCGAGGGGTAGGCCTTGAGAAGCGCAGAGACTCCGGTCAGTGCCGCGATCATCCACACGGTCATGCCGGTGGCGGATCCGAGCGAATAGATCAGTCCGGCCTTCCGCCGCAGCGCCGAGAGGCGGACGGTCAGGATGGTCTCGGGGCCGGGGGTGACGGCGAGGACGGCGGCGGCGCCGGTGATGGCGACGAGTTCGGGTCCGGTCATCGGGATCCTCCAGTCGGAAGCGTGGGGTCGGCGCGGGGCCGGACGTGCAGAGCGAACCCCGTCGAAACGACACGTATCCAACGGGGCACAGATCAATGATGACGGAGAGAAAAGATCATGAAAAGCAATTGATCTCGAATGACCATCAGGTGGCGCCTAATGGTTTCCGGGTAGTCTGGACTCATGTGGGATCTCAATCGCCTTCGCGTCTGGCGAGCAGTCGTGGCCACCGGTTCCGTGGTCGCCGCGGCCCGCAGTCTCAACTACACGCCGGCCACCGTCAGCCAGCACATCACGACCCTGCAGAAGAGCGTCGGCGTGCCCCTCTACCGCCGCTCGGGTCGCGGCATCGAGATCACCGATCTCGGCCGACGCCTGGCCGAGGAATCCGCCGAGGTCTTCACCGGGCTGGCCAAGCTCGACAACCTCGTCGAGAGCTTCCGGACCATCTCCCGTCCGCGGATGCGGATCGCCGCCTTCACCTCATTCAACGCGCGACTGCTGCCCGACATCATCGAACCGGTGGCGCGGACTCATCCCAATCTGCGCTTCGACATCCAGCTCAACGAGCCTGCGAAGATCCGCCGCAGCCACTGCACGATCGAGATCCGCAGCGAAGTTCCGCAGGATGAGGAGGTCCACCTGCCCGAGATGACCCGGACCGTGCTCTTCGACGACGACTATCAGGTCGTCGTCTCCGAGCGCCACGAATTCGCGAGGCGTGAGTCCGTGCCCTTCAAAGACCTCGCCGAACAGCGCTGGGTCGACTACGACCTGTGGTCCGGCCCGACGAGCAGAGTCGTCGATCTCGCCTGCGCGGCCGCCGGCTTCGAACCGCGGAACTTCGCGGCCTCGGAGGATGACTATGCGGCACTGGCGCTGGTGGCCGCGAACCTCGCCATCACCGTGCTGCCTCGCCTCTCGACCATGCAGCTGCCCGGCGGGCTCGTCGCCGTCGACCTCACCGACCCGGTGCCCAGCCGTCGGGTGGTCATGCACGTGCGTGAGCGCGAAGCTCATCTTCCGCACGTACGGGCCTTCGCCACCGCCGCCGAGGCGGTCGCTGCCGAACGCTTCGAACACCCCTGATCTCTCCCACTGCTACCTGGCGGGGGCCTAGCAACCTGGCGCGAGGTGTCTGGGACCCCGCCAGGTAGCAGTGGGAGGAGGGGAGGGGAGACTAGGAGAGACTGCCCGTTCCTCATAGTGGGCTGAGACCTCGGTGTCAGGGCGGTGGGATAGGCTGTCCGGGTGAGTTCTGAAATCGAAATCGGCATCGGCAAGCGCGGGCGTCGCGCCTATTCGCTCGACGACATCGCCATCATCCCCGACCGGCGCACCAGGGACCCCGAAGACGTGTCCCTGAACTGGCAGATCGACGCCTACCGGTTCAATCTGCCCTTCATCGGGGCCCCGATGGACTCGGCCATGTCACCCGAGACCGTCATCGCCCTCGGCCGCTTCGGCGGACTCGGCGTCCTCGATCTCGAAGGCCTGTGGACGCGCTACGAGGATCCCGCCCCGCTGCTGGCCGAGATCGCGCAGCTGCCCGACGAGATGGCCACCGCACGGATGCAGGAACTCTACTCCGCTCCGATCCAGACCGAACTCATCACCGCCCGCCTCGAACAGATCCGCGAGGCCGGAGTCACCGTGGCCGGTGCCCTGACCCCGCAGCGGACCCAGCAGTTCTACAAGACCGTCGTTGACGCCGGGGTCGACATCTTCGTCATCCGCGGCACCACGGTCTCGGCCGAACACGTCTCCTCCCAGACCGAACCGCTCAACCTCAAGCAGTTCATCTACGAACTCGACGTTCCCGTCATCGTCGGCGGGGCCGCCACCTACACCGCGGCCCTGCACCTCATGCGCACCGGTGCCGCCGGAGTCCTCGTCGGCTTCGGCGGGGGAGCGGCCGCAACGACCCGTCGCACACTGGGCATCCACGCCCCCATGGCCACCGCGATCGCCGACATCCATGCGGCCCGCCGTGACTACATGGACGAATCGGGCGGCCGCTACGTCCACGTCATCGCCGACGGCGGCCTCGGCTCCAGCGGTGAGATCATCAAGGCCTTCGGCGTCGGCGCCGACGCGGTCATGCTCGGCACCGCCCTGGCCCGTGCGACCGAGGCTCCCGGCCGCGGCATGCACTGGGGCGCCGAGGCGCACCACCCGGAGCTGCCGCGTGGGCATCGCGTGGAGCTGGGCACCGTCGGCGGCCTCGAGCAGGTGCTCTTCGGTCCCGGGCGCACCGCGATCGGCGAACTCAACCTCGCCGGTGCCCTGCGCAGGGCACTCGCGACGACCGGCTACCTCGACCTCAAGGAATTCCAGCGCGTCGACGTCACCGTCTCGCCCTATCGGCCTGGATCGGTGGTCTGATCTGTTCCGTCTGGCCCTGACCCCCAAGTGGCTGGGGTCTCTGCTCCTCGTGCTCGTGCTCGTCACCTGCTTCGTCGGTCTTTCGGCGTGGCAGGTCAACCGGGCCCAGCACAAGAACGATGCCGTCGAATCGGCCGACGTCAATGACGTCAAGGACTTCAACGATGTGATGGGCGCCCAAGCGCCGATGCCGGGCATCCTCGCCGATCAGCGGGTCAGCCTCTCCGGCCACTGGATCCCCGACGCCCAGGTCGTCGTCCCCGATCGGGTGCTCGACGGGGATAAGGGTTATTGGGTGGTGACGATGTTCGCCCCCGATGACGCCCACCTCGGCGACGGCGTCGAAGCCGCGGATGCGAACGAGAAGACGATCGCCATCCCCGTCCTCCGCGGATTCACCACCGACGAGGCCACCGCCATGTCCTCCCGCGCCGGCGAGGGCGAGGTCGAGCTGACCGCACGCATCGGACCCGTGGAAGGGCCGATGCCCGGCAACGACCTGCCCGAAGGTCAGGTCCGCAGCGTCTCGACCTCGCAGATCATCAACCTCTTCCCGAACCTGCTGACCTATTCGGGCTTCCTGATTCCCGAATCCGCGGACGGGTCGGCCGCCTCGGTGGGCACCGACGGCCTGGCCATCGTGCCGCCGACGACGACGCGCGACGAAGGCGGATTCGATCTGCAGTCCGCGGTCTACGCGATCGAATGGCTGATCTTCGCCGCCATGGCCCTCTACATGTGGTGGCAGCTGCTGCGCGACGACTTCATGCGCCGCCGCCTCGGGGACGACGGCTCCCAGGATCCTGGGAAAGACGTCGAGTATGTTGTCGTCAAGGCCGCCGGCACATCACGGATCGACCCCGAAGTGATGTCGGGGCTGACCGGACTTCCCGCCCACCGGCACGGTGCGAAGAAACCGCGCCGGCACCGAGGCGGGACCACCTCGGCGAGCGCCGCGACCTCGTCGAACACCGAGCACACCGATACCGACACCCCGAACACCGGAGGAAACCGAGCGTGAGCGAAGAACCCGAATCCCTGGATTCCCGCCCCGACGTCGACGAGTCGAATGTGTGGAGCGTCAAACGCTTCACCTCCGCGCGCAACGCCTTGAAGTTCTACCGGGTGATGGCGATCATCACCGGCACGATGCTGCTCATCCTGACCGTGGAGATGATCTACAAGTACCTCATCGCCGCGGACTCGGAGACGGCGCTGAACTTCGGCGGCTTCAACCTCGCCGCCGCCATCGCGATCTGCCACGGCTGGTGCTACGTCGTCTACCTCATCGGCTGCTTCTGGCTCAATCAGCAGATGCGCTGGACCCTGGGCCGCTACATCGTCCTCGCCCTGGCCGGCGTCGTCCCCGTGATGTCCTTCATCCTCGAACGTCGGATCCACCGTCAGGTCGAGGCCGAACTCGAAGCCGCGGTCGTCGTCGCACCCAAGAGCTGAGGCGAATTGGGCGTGGGGTGGCCGATGCTTAGAATTGGACCATGACGCAATCCCAGAGCACGCAGGTGCCTCCCGTCCTCGTAGTCGACTTCGGCGCCCAGTACGCCCAACTCATCGCCCGACGCATCCGCGAGGCGGGGCTGTACTCGGAGATCATCGCCCACGACGCCCCCGCCGCGGAGTTCGCAGCGAAGAACCCCATTGCCATCGTGCTCTCCGGCGGACCCTCGAGCGTCAATGACGAGGGAGCCCCCGGCTTCGACACCGCGGTCTTCGACCTCGGAGTCCCGACCATGGGCATCTGCTACGGATTCCAGCTCATGTCGACCACCCTCGGCGGGCGGGTCGCGAAGACCGAGAAGCGCGAATACGGCTCGACCCCGGTCACCGTCTCGAGCACCGGCGCCCTGCTGGCCGGGACCCCGAACGACTACAAGGTGTGGATGTCCCACGGGGACTCCGTCGCCGAGGCGCCCGCGGACTTCGATGTCCTCGCCTCCACCCCCGACACCCCCGTTGCGGCCTTCGAATGCCCGGCGAAGAGATTCGCCGGCGTGCAGTGGCACCCCGAGGTCCTCCACTCCGAGCACGGCCAGCAGATCCTCGAGAACTTCCTGTTCAAGGTCGCCGGCCTCACCGCCGACTGGACGAACGCCTCGGTCATCGACGAACAGGTCGAACTCATCCGCGCCCGGGCCGGGCAGAAGAAGGTCATCTGCGCCCTCTCCGGCGGTGTCGACTCCTCGGTCGCCGCGGCATTGGTCCACAAGGCCATCGGCGACCAGCTCACCTGCGTCTTCGTCGACCACGGTCTGCTGCGCCAGGACGAACGCGAACAGGTCGAGAACGACTACGTCAACTCGATCGGGGTCCGGCTCGTCACCGTCGACGCCCGTGACCAGTTCCTGTCCCAGCTCGCCGGGGTCACCGACCCTGAGGAGAAGCGCAAGATCATCGGGCGCGAATTCATCCGCACCTTCGAGAAGGCCGCCGCCGACCTCGTGCTCGAGGCCAAGGACGAAGGTGAAGAGATCGGCTTCCTTGTCCAGGGCACCCTCTACCCCGACGTCGTCGAATCCGGCGGCGGATCGGGGACCGCGAACATCAAGAGCCACCACAATGTCGGCGGCCTGCCCGATGACATCCAGTTCCAGCTCATCGAACCCCTGCGCGCCCTGTTCAAGGACGAGGTCCGGGCGATCGGCCGCGAACTCGGCGTCCCCGAGGCCATCGTGTCCCGCCAGCCGTTCCCCGGACCGGGACTGGGCATCCGCATCATCGGCGAGGTCACCGAGGAGCGTCTGGCGATCCTGCGCCGGGCCGACGCCATCGCCCGCGAAGAGCTGACGAAGGCCGGACTCGACGGAGAGATCTGGCAGTGCCCCGTCGTCCTCCTCGCCGACGTCCGCTCCGTCGGAGTCCAGGGCGACGGACGCACCTACGGTCACCCCGTGGTGCTTCGCCCGGTCTCGAGCGAGGATGCGATGACGGCGGATTGGACGCGGGTTCCCTACGATGTCCTCTCCGTGATCTCGAACCGCATCACCAACGAGGTCGACGACATCAACCGCGTCGTCCTCGACGTCACCTCCAAGCCCCCGGGCACCATCGAATGGGAGTGAGCAAGAGCCTCCGGACGGTCTGAGACGGACCCCAGCATTCACTCCTGAACACCGTTCAGTTATGGTGGGATATGCCCGAGCCAGACTCGGGGACGCCCGGGCCCGGTTCGGGCGCATCCCAACCAACGGAGAACTCATGACTCACGCGCACACCGACGGTCCCGCCTCGGCGGGCATCGTCCGACCTCGATCGGCCAGCCGGGCGGGCGACGTCGCCCTCATCGCGGTATTCGCCGCCCTGCTCGCGGCGTTCGCGATGCTGCCGCCGGTCCCGGTCGGCCCGGCCGGCGTGCCGATCACCCTGCAGACCTTCGCGATCGCCCTGTGCGGTCTCGTCCTCGGCCCCTGGCGCGGTGCCGCGGCCACGGGGCTCTACGTCGCACTCGGCCTCCTCGGCCTGCCGATCTTCTCCGGAATGAACGGCGGAATCGGGGTCCTCGCCGGGCCGAGCGCCGGCTACCTCGTCTCCTTCACCCTCTACTCCCTGGCCGCCGGGTTCGTCGCCCGCTGGGCCCTGCGCCGGTTCCGCGGCGGCAAGCTGTGGGCGGCGCTGTTCGCCGGCGCGCTCGGCTCGAGCCTGCTGCTCAACCACCCGCTGGGCATCCTCGGAATGTCGATCAACGCCGACCTGCCCCTGCCCGTGGCCGCCGTCGCCGACCTCGCCTACTGGCCCGGCGACATCATCAAGAACGTGCTCGCGGTGTCCGTGGCGCTGCTCATCCACCGGGCGTTTCCCGATGTCCTCCGCCGCCGAGGCGGTGCCCCGGTGCGTGCGGGTACTGGAGCAGTCGGGAGCACCGGAACCGCTGCGGACGCTGGGAGGGTCACTGGCACTGGAACCGTCGCGGACTCCGGAACCGCTGCGGACGCCGACCGGTGACCGAGCCAGCCTCGACCGCACGGTCGATCCGATTGCGCGACGTCGGCGTCGGAGTGCTCGACGAGACTCCGGACGGCGACGTCTGGAGACCCGTGCTCAACGAAGTCTCCGCCACCCTTACGGAGTCCGTGGTCGCGCTCATCGGCGCGAACGGATCCGGAAAGTCGACGCTGCTGCAGCTGCTCAACGGACTCGTCACCGCCAGCTCCGGCCGCGTCCTCATCGACGGGCTCGACCCGGCCGTCGACGGTGGGAAGGTGCGGTCCCGGGTGGGATTCGTCTTCACCGATCCTGCCGCGCAGCTCGTGATGCCGACCCCGCTCGAGGACATCGAACTCTCTCTGCGCCGACGCGTGCCGAAGAGGCAACGACGGGCCGCCGCCTTCGAGGTCCTCGAGGAGCTCGGCATCGCCGATCTCGCCGATCGCAGCGTCTATGAGCTCTCCGGCGGCCAGCGGCAGCTCGTCGCCTTGGCCGCGGTGCTCGCCGTCGACCCGCAGATCCTCGTCCTCGACGAGCCGACCACCCTGCTCGACCTGCGCAATCGGGAGCGGCTGCGCCGAGTGCTCGCCGATCTCGTCGCTCGCCGCGGGGTGCGCATCATCCTCTCCACCCACGACCTCGAGTTCGCGAGCATCGCCGACCGCGCCCTCGTCGTCGAGGCCGGACGGATCGTCGAAGACGGTCCACCCGCCGAGGCGGTCGCCGCCTACCGGGAGCTCATCATGAGCGATACGCCGTGAGCCGCCGAGAGACCACCGGGATCCGTCGCCGGGCCCAGCTCTTCGGCCGAGTCGCTCGCCCTGCGGGCTGGCTGCATCGCACGCCCACCGGCTGGAAGCTCGGGGTCATCGCGATCATCGGCCTGGTCGCCCTGATCTTCCGTGACCCCATCATCAACTGGTCGATGTTCGCCGTCCTCGTGGTCCTCGGCTTCACCGCGCGGCTGCGGTGGCGACACCTGTGGAAGACCTGGCTCTACGCCGGAGTGCTCGTGGGGATCATCATCGCGGTCCAGCTCTTCATCGGGACTCTCGCGGCCGGACTCACGGTCGGCGGCACCGTCTTCGCCTGTGTGCAGGCCGCGCTGCTGCTGACCCTGACGACGAGTGTGGCGCAGCTGCTCGAGGCCTTCGCGGTCATCGTCTCGCCGCTGCGCGTGTTCGGAATCGACACCGAGGTGATCGCACTGACCGCGAGCCTGACGATCCGAGCGATCTCGCATCTCTCCGGCCTCCTCGGCGAGTCCGATCGGGCCGCCCGGGCTCGTGGACTTGATACGAACCTGCGCGCCCGGGTGATCCCGGCGATCCTCCGCTCGGTCAAGTACGCTCAGGATACCGGCCGGGCGCTCGACGCCCGCGGCATCGTGGACTGAACGCAATTTCGCTTGGAGCCAATCAGAATGCGACGCGACTGTTGATAATTTCCACGTTCGTGCAATGTTTTTCATTCTGTACGGACGTTGTAAAAGATGTCGCCAGAAGCCGCGGTGAATTCATGCCCGGTGAAACCTGACCTGATGCCAGTTGTTGTGGAACGTGCTCCGAACTTGAGCACCGGCAGGTAGTCGTAGAACGCCTTCTGAAGGTCATCTTTCGCGGACACAGCCTGATCGCCGCTTTGCGCATGGACGATGGTGTCGAATGCGTCATCGATCTCCGGGCTCTCCGTCCACCCCGGCCAGATCGGATCGAAGAAGACTTGAGTCAGTGGAGTTGAAGTCGGTGAGAATCCGGTGATGAAGATTTCATAGCTTTTATCATCGGTTCGGCTTTGGAGAACCGTGGCCCAATCGGTGACGATGAGTCGCGATTTGATTCCTACGTCGTTGAGCTGCTGGTTCATCACGACGGCGTTGTTGTAGTGCTCCTCGTACTCGCGTGAAGTGAGGATGCGCACTTCTTCACCGTTGTAGTCTGCCTTGTCGAGGAGTTCGTCGACCTGTTCGGGGTCGGGATGATTGTAGGTCTCGAGGCCCTCATCCGAATACCACTCTGAACTCTTCGGCATGAGTGCACCATTCGTGTCATAGAGCTTCTCCGAAGAAAAGGCTGCCTTCTGGATATCATCGATATTCGTCGCAGCGAGGACAGCTCTGCGCATATTGGGATCGGCCATCACCCCGCTCTTCTTATTGAAGATCGCCGCGTTGAACCCGTTGTCACCCGTTGTGAGATTGATGTTCTCGTCTCCCTCGAGCATCTCCAGATTGTCAGGAGGCAGAGCATTGGCAGCGTCGTACTCGCCGGTCTGGAGGCCGGACATTCGGGTGGAGGGATCATTGACGAAGTAGAAGAACATCGAATCGAAGGCTGCTTCTCTCGAGCCAGCAGTGCCGCTGGTTTCACCCCCAGGAGAAACATAGTCGTCAAAATGCGCCATCTGTACGTATTGGTCAGTGTTCCACTTCTCCATAGTGTATGGGCCGGTTCCCACGAATTTCTCGACTGGGTCGTCGCCGGCTGCCTCGAGAATTTCCTTGGGCTGGATTGCCGGGAGCTGTCCTTGGTCAGCTAGGAGCGGGAGAGCCACGAATAGTGGGTCCGGCAGTCTGATTTCCACCTTGTCAGGTGCTGGAGACGATACGTCGGCTTCTGAGAAGAACAGCTGCCCCACGGAAGCTTTCGCTATCCACGCTTCGAGCGAAGCAACGACGTCCTCCGCTTCCATAGTCGAACCATCGTGGAACTTCACGTTCTCGCGGAGGGTGAAGCTGACAAGGGTTCCGTCGTCGGAGAGCGAGAACGAGTCTGCCAGCACTGGCTTGACCTGGTTGTCGGCATCGATGGTGATGAGTGGCTCGAAGAAGTTGCGTGCGATGTCACGCGTCGCAGTGGATGTGGTCATGAGCGGATCGAGTGTCGGAGGCTGAGCATTCCACGCGACAATGAAGCTGTTGCCTGTACCGCGTTGCGCGTCACCTAGCCCACCACCGGTGCACGCGCTCAGTGGCAGCAACGCCGCCAAGAGTGCGCCGAGGAGTAATCGTCTCATCCCAAGCCCTTCGCTTTTGTCGAACTGGCCGTCGCGAGGATTGGCCGGCCGCCCTGTGCTGCTACTTCGGTGTACTCGCGGTTCTCAATGAGCAGCTGACCGTTGACGAATAGGTGGACGACACCGTCCGCCGTCATCACCGGGGACGGTTCTGATTGAGGTTCGGCGGAGTCGACATCGATGACGACGATGTCCGCATCGGCACCCACACCGAGGTGGCCCTTGGCCGCGAAGGCAGGCGCACCGGTAGCCAGGATCTTGGCGGGAATGTCGCTTGAACGCGCGATGACCTCGCTGAGGCCCATGAGACCGCTGTCCCGGTGTAGCCAGGAGAGCGCGCGGATGAAGCATGAACTGCTTCTCGGGTGGACAGCAAAGCCTTCGGGAACCGGCAACCCGGTCGGCACAGGTTCTCCCTCATTGATTCCCTTGATACGTGTTAACGGCATTGCATCCGACGCGAACGCGGCTCCGGGCAATGACAGCGTAGACAGCAGCTTATCGACGCCAGCTGGCAGGCCGGGGCCGTAGTACTGGATGAGGCACAGTCCGCCCGGGTCCTCGGCGCGCAGTTCGGCCAGCCTCTCATACGATGACACCTGCTCCGCTCCCGGAAGATAGGTGATGGTTGAGGCGGGAGTTCCATTGCTCCTGAGAATCTCAGGAGACAGAAAGTCGGCACCGATCACGGTGGACGCGAATTCAAAGGGATAGGACTCTGTGGTCAACGGCAGACCCCGGTTAATCGCGTCCGTGAGCTGTTCGGCTGATAGCTCGTTGTCCCCGGCATTCGAACTTGCGAAGTGGCAGATGTGGATTCGCGCGCCCGTCGCTTCGCTGAGCTCGACAAGTTCGTTCACGGACTCATGGGCGGTATGCCCCTCGATCTCAGCCCCATAACGCGCATGGACGAAGAGTAGCGTGTCATACTCGTCCGCGAGTCGAGCCAGAGCATGAAGCTCCGCTGAATCGATCGCGGGCGCATAGCCGAGAAGGACACCGATGCCGATCGCACCGTCATCGAGCTGTTCGGCAACCAGCTCGATGATCTTCTTTCGCTGGTCCTCAGTTGCTGGCCGTGCCCAATTCCCACTGGACTGAAGCACGCTGAACATCTCCAAAGGGAGAGTGGGCAGTTGATCCGCCTGATCGGCGTTCATCTCCTCCATGACGATCATCCGGGCAAGCAACCAGGACGCTGAATAGCCGTAGTTGAGGGCTCTTCCTTCGCTGCCGGCAGCGCGGAGCGTGTGGTTCAGAGGTGCCGCGCCGCATTCGAGTTCGAGGCTAGTGGTGACTCCGTCATGAGCCTGCAGCAGATGTCCGATTCTGTTCTGAGCATGACTATGCATATCGACGAAGCCCGGAGCGACGACGAACCCTGTCGCGTCGATTGTCCGCTGTGCCGGGATCGGTTCGCTGCCGACGTGGACGATTCGCCCATCCGTGATGCCGACGGTAAGGACCTCGTCTATGTGATGTCGGGGATCGACCACTCGGCCGCCCGTGATGAGTGTCTGACATTGTGCTGTCATGAGATATGTTCCTTCCCGAGCCTCGATCAGTTAATGTCTGGAAATCGGTCGACCCGGGTTGTGCAGTCGATGTCTGGGGCTGATTTCCATGATCCGATGCGATCCTCGATCCGTTTGGCGATCTCGAGCAGTCGAGCTTCATCTCGGAAGCGTCCGACCAATTGGATGCCGACGGGAAGCCCTGAACTGGTGAACCCCACCGGTATCGAGATCGCGGGGTGATTTGTCGTTGTGATGATGCTGGGAAGCGTCATCCAGTCGAGATAGTCAGACATCGAGGTGCCGTCGATCTCTCGGGGGTAACGCATTCGAACGTCAAAAGGAGGGACTTGGACCGTCGGAGTGATGAGAACGTCCGCATTCGTCAAAAACTCGGCCATCTCTGACCATGACCTCGACTGTGCCCCCAATGCCTCGGACGCGTCCTGGCCGGAGACTCGCCGTCCTGCTTCGACGTTCCACAGGGCATCATCTTTCATCTGATCGCTGTGCTTGTCGGCGAGAGGGCCAAGCGTAGCCAGCATCTGCAGACCCCGTAGCGTGCGGAATGCCTCCTTTGCCTCCGACAGAAGCGGGTGCCTCGGTTTGACTTGGAAGTCTGCCCCGGAAAGTTCCGCCACGGCGGCCTCTACGACCGATCTGACCGAATCGGCGACGGGAAACATTCCAGAGAAGTCGAGCGAATAGGCGGCGGTGATCTTCTGCTCTCCGAGCGTTGATCCTATGGCCGAGGTCGCCACTTCACTCAATGCGGTGGTGTCGACGGAGTACGAAAAGGGATCGACCGAGGTGAATCCGACCATGCTTGCCAGCAGATGAGCAGTGTCTCGTACAGTTCGAGCCATCGGGCCCTTAACGGAGAGAGTCCCATAGGCGAGCCCGTTGGGAGAATTGGGAACTGTGCCCAGGGAGGGGCGGAGACCTACTACGTTGCAGAACGAGGCAGGGTTGCGAAGGGAACCACCCGTGTCGCTGCCGTCCGCAATAGGGAGCATGCGCGAGGCAAGGGCAGCAGCAGCTCCACCAGAGCTGCCTCCTGCAGAGTGCTCAAGTGAGTACGGATTGCGAGTGAGACCAGTTACTGAGTTGTAAGTGTGTGAGCCCAGTCCGAATTCTGGCGTATTCGACTTCGCAATGACCACGGCGCCGGCTTGTTTCATCCGCGAGACGACGATGTGGTCTCGTGATGCAACTCGCGTCGAGAAGATCGGACTGCCCTGTGTGTGTCGAAATCCTGCGGCAGGAATGAGATCTTTGACCGCAACTGGGAGGCCCATAAGAGGAAGATTCTGCCGCTCAGCGAGGGAGAGCCGGTCGATGCGATGCGCTTCGGACAGAGCCTCCTCGGGGTGTACATCGAGGAGGGCGTTGATGTTTGGATTCGCGGCTTCGATGCGCTCGAGATGCGCGGTGACGACCTGTGCAGCGGTGAACTCACCGCGCTGAATTCTCGCCACGAGCTCAAGTGCCGTTGAATCGTCAAGGCCGAGCGCCGAGGAACTGGGTTTGTTCATCGGCCGTCGACCTCGAATGTGCGTTCGGAGGTGGTGATTGCCTCGAGATGTGCGACGTCGATGTCGAAGCCGATGCCCGGGCCCTGTGGGACGTCGACACGACCGCGGTCCATGGTGACCTCGGGGGAGATGACATCCTTCTTCCAATAGCGAGCCGAGGGCGCGGTGTCGCCTGGCAGAGTGAACCCCGGAAGCGAGGCGATTGCAAGGTTGTGCGCGCGACCGATTCCGGACTCGAGCATTCCTCCGCACCAAACCGAAAGCCCCTCGTCTCGGCATAGCTGCTCGATGTCCTTGGCCTCGCTGATTCCTCCGACGCGTCCGATCTTGATATTGATGATTCTGCAACTGCCCAGTTCGATGGCCTTGCGAGTGTCGTGTACGGAGTGGATGCTCTCGTCGAGGCAGATCGGTGTGCGCAGCATCTGCTGCAGGTGACGATGATCGACGATGTCGTCATGAGCGAGCGGCTGCTCGATCATCATTAGATCGAGTTCATCGAGATGCTTCAAGTGCTCGGTATCGGCCAAGGTGTAGGCATTGTTCGCATCGGCCATGAGCGGGACCTCGGGGTGCTCGGCGCGTATGGCACGGAGGAATGACAGATCCGCCCCGGGCTTGATCTTGACCTTGATCCGCGCAAACCCCTCATCGACGGCCGCGGAGACGAAATCGACGAGTTCGCTCTCCGATTCCTTGATGCCGACGCTGAGTCCGACTTCGACAGAGGACTTGGTGCCGCCGACGGCGTTTGCAAGGGACACGCCTTCATTTTTTGCCCATAGGTCCCAGATGGCCCCCTCTACAGCGGACTTTGCCATGTTGTTGCGCTTAATGGGGGCGAGAAGATCACGAACCACGCTCGGATGGCTGATATCGGTGCCGATCAGGAGAGGAATGAGATGTTCGGTGAGCACGAGTTCGCAACCTGAGGTGTACTCCTCGGAATAGTAGGGGTAGGCGAATGCACCACATTCGCCGTAGCCGGTCGTGCCTCCGGAATTGACCTCGACGATGAGGAAATCTCGATTGGTCTGAGTGGAGAAGCTTGTTGTGAAGGGAGTGATGAGATCTAGTGAGGCGCGGCGGACGGTGATTGTGTCGATATTCAATGCGTTCAGCCCTTTGCAGTGGTTCTCTGGGACGGGTGGTGGATAGGGACGGAGGAGAGAAGTCGTTTTGTGTAGTCGTGCTGCGGGTCGGCAAACAGGTCCG
Organism: Brevibacterium sp. GP-SGM9; assembly: GCF_047300845.1. Classification (NCBI taxonomy): domain Bacteria; kingdom Bacillati; phylum Actinomycetota; class Actinomycetes; order Micrococcales; family Brevibacteriaceae; genus Brevibacterium; species Brevibacterium sp. GP-SGM9. The sequence goes on from NZ_CP178563.1 coordinate 3,498,463, forward strand.
CGGTATCTGCCTCCTCGACGATTTGGCCCTGGTGCATGACACCGACCCGATGGGCCAGGTAGCGGACAACGGACATGTCATGCGTGATAAAGAGATACGCGAGTCCGAGGTCTGCCTGGAGCTTGCGCAGAAGGTTGAGGATCTGAGCCTGGATTGAGACATCGAGCGCCGATACTGGTTCATCGCAGATGATGATGCGTGGCGAGGCGACCAGCGCACGAGCAATGCCTATGCGTTGGCGCTGTCCGCCGGAGAACTCATGCGGGTAGCGCTGTGCGTGCTCGTCGGAGAAGCCCACTGCCGAAAGTGCCTCGTCGACTCTTGTGCGGAGGACCTTTGAACCCCGTTCGCCGATGATGCGCAGGGATTCTTCGAGGATGCTGCGGATGCGGCGCCTGGGATTGAGCGAGGAATAAGGGTCTTGGAAGATCATCTGCACGTCACGGTTCGCGCGCGCTGTACTCTGCTCAGAGCTGATTCCATCGGCACCGATGACCCGCACATCTCCGGCGGTCGGGCTGATAAGCCCTTGTAGCAGCCGTCCTGTCGTTGATTTTCCCGATCCCGATTCACCGACGAGCGCGTAAGTCTTCCCTGCGCTCAGAGACAGGCTCACGTCATTCACGGCTTTCGTCTCGGACACCGTTCGGCCCAGGAACGAGCGTGAGGCGAAGGTCTTCGACAGGTTACGGGCTTCCAATACGGTCCGATCATGGGTCATCGCGTCGCCTCATTCTTCAATGGAGAAACTCCGACGAGCTCCTTGCTGCGGATGCACCGAGACGTGTGGTTTGGTGAGAGGGCGGTGAGTCCGATGGGTCCCTCCCGGCATTCCGGAAGTGCGACGGGACAGCGATCAGCAAAGCGGCATCCGCTGGGAACGTTGTGGAGGGTGGGGACGGCCCCAGGGATGATCGGAAGGTCGGCGGCTGGATCGGAATCGAGATCCGGCGTTGATGCCATCAGCCCTCGCGTGTAGGGATGCGCGGGGTTGTCGAACAAAGTGGTGACGTCTGTCGACTCCACGACTTCGCCCAAGTACATGACGACAACACGATCGCAGATCTCCGCAACGACGCCAAGATCGTGTGTGATGAAAAGGATTCCGGCGTTGAACTCGTCCTTGAGCTCGATGAGAAGCCGGAGAATCTGCGCCTGAGTTGTAACGTCCAGGGCTGTGGTCGGTTCATCGGCGATGAGCAGCTCCGGATCACAGGACAGCGCCATCGCGATCATCACACGCTGACGTTGTCCTCCGGAGAGCTGGTGCGGATACTGCCTCATCCGGCGTTCGGGTTCGGGGATTCCCGTCTTCTCAAGAAGTTCGATGGCCGCTGTGCGCGCGCGTCGTTTGCCAACCTTCCTGTGGGCGAGGATCGCCTCGGTGAGTTGATCGCCGACGGAGAAGACTGGGTTGAGCGCGCTCATCGGATCCTGGAAGATCATCGCAATCCGATTTCCGCGAATCCGGCGCATCGCCTCGTCGTCGAAGCTGAGTAGATCGTCACCAGCGAAGTTCATCTGGCCCGAATAGCGAGTCGAAGCCGGATCGAGCAACTGCAGGATCGACTCGGCTGTCACGCTTTTTCCACAGCCAGACTCTCCGACGATGCCGACGACTTCTCCTTGAGCGACGGTGAATGAGACGCCGTCGACGGCCGTCACCGTGCCGCGCTCGGTCTCGAAGCTGGTGCGCAGATCGACTACGTCGAGCAGATTGGTCATCTTTGTGCTCACTTCCTGCGGTTGAAGGTCGGATCGAGGAGGTCTCTGAGGCCATCGCCGAGGAGGTTGACGGCGAGAATCGTCGACATGATGAAGGCGCCAGGGAACACCGTCATCCACCACGCGTTGTAGATCAGCGTCTTACCGTCGAGGAGCATATTTCCCCAGCTGGGGGCCGGTGGCGGAACACCAGCTCCGAGGAAGCTCAGGGCCGCCTCGGTGATGATCGAATCGGCGAAGACGAACGTAGCCTGGACGATGAGCGGGGAGAGGACATTGGGGAAGATGTTGATCCATAGGATTCGGAACAGAGAGGCACCCTGTGATCGCAGTGCCTCGACGTACGTCTGCTCTTTGGCCACGAGTGCCGCTGACCGGACAATTCGAGCGACGTACGGGGTGAAGACGATGCTCAGTGCAATGATGACGTTCGACGTCTGCTGGCCCATCGCGGCCATGATGGCGATCGCCAACAGGATGGCGGGGAACGCCATCAGGCCGTCGGAGATGCGCATGAGGATGGTTTCGGCGACCCGGTTGTACGAGGCGAACAGACCGATGACGGCCCCCAACACGGAGGTGATGATGGCGGTGACAGCACCGACGAGCAGAGAGACCCTTGCGCCTGCGACAGCTCGCGCCAGAGTGTCCCTGCCATAGTTGTCAGTGCCGAACGGGTGATCGAGGCTCGGCGGTGCCAATCGCTGGGAGGGGTTGAGCGCCAGCGGATCTCCAGCGAACAGCGGGCCGAAGAGGGCGACTGCAACGACGACGGCCAGCACAATGCCACCTGTCATCGCCAGCTTGTGCGCACCGAAACGTCGAAGGAACATCGACCGCCGTGAGTAAGTCTTGTTGAGGCGGTTGAGAGAACCGACCGTCATAGTGTCTGTCATGATTCGTCCTCCTCAGGAGTAGCGCACGCGCGGGTCGAGGACGCTGTAGAGAACGTCGACAAGGAAATTGATGAGGACGTAGGACACGGCGATGAGAAGGATGACTCCCTGGATGACGACGATGTCCCGACGTTCGATCGAATTGACGATCAACTGCCCCAAGCCGGGAACATTGAAGACGGTCTCAACCACAGCGGCACCGGCGACGAGTGTGCCGAGCGTCTGCCCAATCGTGGTTAGAATCGGCATCGCAGCATTGCGTAGGGCATGCTTATAGATGATGCGGTTGCCCGACAGCCCTTTGGCTTTCGCCGTCTTGAGATAGGGCTTGGACAGAGTCTCAAGCATGCTGGTTCTCGTCATCCTGGCGATAAGCGCCGCTTGCATGCTTCCGAGAGCGATAGCGGGAAGGAAAAGATACCGCAGCGTCCCGAGGGCACCGTCTTCGAGCGGTGAGTAGCCTGCGACCGGGAGCCAGCCGAGAAGAACAGCGAACACGAGCATCAGGAAGAGGCCGAGGAGGAAGCTCGGCACCGAAATGCCGAGAAGCGCGCCGACCATCACCGTCTGGTCGGTCCCTGTGCCCTGCTTGCGAGCGGCAATGATGCCGGCAGGAACACCCACGAAGATGGCGATGATCTCGGCGAAGATCGCAAGGTTGATCGTCGGTGCCAACGCGGCGTTGATGACCGTGGTCACTGGTAGACCGATGAAGAATGACTGGCCGAGGTCACCCTGCAGAGCGTTACCGACCCAAGTGAAGAATTGCAGATAGAGCGGCTCGTTGAGTCCCAGGCTCTGCCGCAGCGTCTCTACTTGGTCGGGAGTGGCCTCCGGGCCCAACATCACTGCGGCCGCGTCGCCGGGCATGAGGTGAATCAGGAGGAACGTGACTATCGCAACCACGATGAGGACGGGAATCAGCGCCCCTGCTCTGCGAAGGAGGAAACCGGCCATATGAGCTCCTGTCGTTGACGCACATCACATCTGTGGAGGTTCCGTCCAGTATTCAGTCAGGAAATCTGAGGGTCAACGAATTCGCGCACAATGGTGACATCGGACACATCGATGACGATTTCATGCACGAGGAGGATGGTCGGTGGCTGAAAACCATACAAATCAGAAGATTCTCGAGGCACTCCACATTGACGGTCGTGCATCGTGGCAGAGGATCGCCGAGGCGATTGATGAGAACGAGCGAACAGTTGCCCGACGTGGCAATGCTCTCATCGCCGATGGCACGGTGAAGATAGTTGCGTTCAATGTTCCTGCTCACGGATTCGTCCTGTCCATCAACAGCGGACCGGGGCAGGCGAGAATGACGTCGATGGCATTGAGCAAGCTCGACTCGACCATGTGGGTCCATCTCACCACGGGGACCAGCGACGTCATCGGTGCGGTTGCGGTCCCAGTGGCCGAGCAGGAGGAGTTTCTCCTTGACGAGATTCCGGCAATACCCGGAGTCTCTGAGTGGCAGGCGTACCCGGTCCTCAGCTACCTGCGTACCGCCCGAACATGGCGCCCAGGTGTACTCACCTCGCAGCAGCGGCTGGGACTCATCGAGTCCTGTCCGCAGGCTCCCGAACTCAAACTGGGATTCGAGATCGATCTCGACAATGAGGATGCCACCATTCTCAAGGTTCTCAAAGAGGACGGACGGCAGAGCTACGATGAGCTCGCACGACAGGTCGGGACATCGGTCGCGACAGTCAGACGGAGACTGGACCGACTTCGCCGTGAGGGAAAGCTGCAAATTCGTGCAGCGATAGCCCCCTGTCACCTTGGTCTTGGGGCTGAGATCGTTATGTGGCTGCGGGTGCGGGATTCTGATATCGAGCTCGCGACCCGGGCACTGGTCGGTGACGACACTATCAAGTACGCCGTTCGGATCGCGGGGGACTGGACCTTCGTCCTCAAGTTCGATGTTGTTGACCGTCGACTCGTTGATGAATTTCTGGATTCGCGAGAGTGGACGAAATACGTTCAGTCCAGCAGCATGTCGTTAGTCGTGGCGACCACGAAACGCAACAATACGAAGAGCTCCTGACTTTTGTACCGACAATGGACGTTCTACTTAAGCGCATTTTGAAACGTCGTGGGGTTGGTAGATTTTGACCAGCTGCTCGAGGCCTTCGTCGAAATCGTCTCGCCGCTGCGCGTGTTCGGCATCGACCCCGAGGTGATCGCCCTGACGGCGAGCCGGATGATCCGTGCGATCTCGCATCTCTCCGGCCTCCTCGGCGAGTCCGATCGGGCGCCCGAGCCCGCGGACTCGATACGAACCCGGGCGCCCGGCATCGTGGACTGAACGTCTCCCGCCCAGCTTTCCCTCCGTTCGTCTTCAGCCGGTCGTGAGATCGCGGGAGTATCGTCGGTAGCGAAGGCCACGACAGCCTGCCGAACGACCTCTCGAAGGAGACGCCATGTCAGCGCACGACCGTCCCGTTCTGCTCGCAATGGACTTCCAGAACGGCATCGCCGGGGACGAAGCATTCACGAAGACCGGCGTGCTGGAGAGAGCACGCGACGCCGTCGCCGCCGCGCGGGACAGCGGCATCCCCGTGGTCTGGGTGCGCGTGGCCCTGCGTGAGGGCCAGCCCGAACTCGCCGAGACCGCCTCGTTCGCACAGATCGCCGCCCACGGTGACCTCGATGAGGCACACGCCTCGACGAGCATCCACGAGACGCTCGAACGTCACGAGGGCGAACCGATCGTGACGAAGCGTCGCATCAGCGCGTTCACCGGCAGCGACCTCGAGGTGCTGCTGCGCGGGTACGGAACGAGATCGCTCATCCTCACCGGCGTCGCCACCAGCGGGGTCGTGCTCTCGACGATCCGGCAAGCTGCCGATCTCGACTTCGAATTGACCGTGCTCTCCGATGCCTGCGCCGATCGCGACGAGGAGGTCCACCGGGTTCTCACCGAAAAGGTCTTCCCCAAGCAGGCCACCGTGCTCACCGTCGCCGACTGGGCGAAGGGGCTGTGACCCGACAGCCGTGACAGGTCAGCCGTGTTTTAGCGGGCCGAGATGCCCTGGGCCTCGGTGCGGTAGATGCTCGCGAATCCGCGCCCCATGACCTGCGGAGCCGGGCTCTCGATTGCCCGCGAGTAATGGCCGACGAGCTGGGAGCACACGCTCTTCCAACTCCGCGAGAGCACCTGCTCGCGACCGGCGATCCCGAAGGCGCGGCGTTTGGCCGCATCGCCGAGGAGGTCGGCGACATGGGCGCGCATCGCACCCAGATCCTTCGGAGTGTAGAGCCACCCGGTTCGGGAGGAGTCGACGAGATCGAGGGGACCGCCGCGGGCCGGGGCGACGACGGGAACCTCGGAGGCCATGGCCTCCTGAATCGTCTGACAGAAGGTCTCGAGTTCGCCGGGGGCGACCATGATGTCGAAGCTGGCCACGGCCTGGGCCAGAGCGTCCCCGCCCAGGAAGCCCGTGAAATGGGCACCGGCCAGGGCTCGTTCGAGCTTCGTCCGCCACGGTCCGTCACCGACGATGACGAGCTTCGAATGGGGCACATCGGAGAGCACGGCGAGATCGTCGACCTGCTTCTCCGCGGCGAGGCGGCCGACGAAGCCGATGATCTTCTCCCCGTTCGGGGCAACGGTTCGACGCCACACCTGTGATCGGTGACTCGGGTCGAAGCGGGTGGAATCGACCCCACGGGCCCACAGATCCACCTCGGCGACCCCGAGCCCACGCAGCTGATCGATCGTGTACGAGGACGGCGCCAGCGTCAGCGAGGCGTGCTGGTGGATATTGCGCACATGCGACCACAGCATCGCCTCGATCCCGTGCATGCCGTACCGGGCGGCATAGGCAGGGACTTCGGTCTGATAGATCGCGACCGTCGGCAGGTCGAGAGCCTGCGCGGCCAGAACCCCGCGCCAGCCTAAGACGAATGGGCTGGCGAGGTGGACGACATCGGGAGCGAAACGCTCGAGCAGGCGGCGGATCCGGGCGACCCCGCCGGGGGCGACGCGGATGCGCCGATACTTCGGCAGAGCGATGGAGGGCACACGCAGGATGCGCGCTCCGGCGACCTCTCTGGGACCGTCCCGGCGAGTGCCGGGGGCGATGATGAGAACCTCATCGCCGCGATCGGCCAGATGGTCGAGGACTCTCAGGAGTGAGTGGGTGACCCCATTCATATTGGGGAGGAAGGATTCTGCAATGATCGCTACTCTCACACCACCCAGTTGAGTCCCCGCGGGTGAAGACCCTGTGACGGTGAGGAGTCCAGTCGGCGACGAATACCCGAAATCGCCCGCCCCATCTCGACATTCGGTGACCGGCACATGGCGCGTTCGCCAGCAGTCTGAACCCTGCGTAAACTGAAGTGTCGGAAATGCGGGGACAGTGTCGGTATCACGACACCATCACACGGACGGAGGGGTGGCCATGCTCTGGCTCATCGTCGTCGCCTGCGTGCTCGTGGCTCTCGTCGTCATCGCGCTCGTCCTCACGATCCTGCGCTTCAACCAGCTGTCGATGGCCAGGTCTCTGTGCGATGAGGCCAAACGGCAACTCATCGTCGAACTCCGAGCCCGACACGCCCTCGTCCCCGCATTCATCGGCACCCTGGGGCAGATCACCGGCAGCGATCTCAGTCGGGTCGAACTCGCCCTCGCCTCCGCCGAGCGGGCCCCTTTCGACCGTCGCGGGGCGGCGGCGGAGAACGCCCTGACCGAGGCGATCAACGCGGCCGCGCGCATCCCGGGCACCCGCTCGAACAAGACCCGGCCTCCCGAATCGACTCTGGCCCTGGGCGGTGACCTGCGCGAGGAGCTCGACACCACCGTCGTGCTGCTCCATGGTCAGCTGACCGTGCTCACCGAACGCATCCTCGCCGGCAGCCGCCTCTACAACACGAACGTCGAACGCTATCACCGGCAGCGTCGCCGCTTCCTGTCGCGACTGTTCCAGGGCGTCTTCCGGGCCCGCGAACTCTTCACCGAAGCCCGCGAACCCGGCACCGAGGCGGGCGAACCCCGCAACGAGGCAGGCGAGCCCCGCAGTGAGGCGGGCGAGGCGTGACCCGCTTCCGCATCGACCTCGGCTACCAGGGCACACACTTCCACGGGTGGGCCAAACAGCCCGGCCTGCGCACCGTCCAGGCCGGACTCGAATCGGGCCTGGCCCGCATCACCGGCACCGAGGTGAGCACTGTCGTCGCCGGCCGCACCGATGCGGGTGTCCACGCCCGACGTCAGGTCGTCCACATCGACCTCGCCGAGGCGGCACTGGAGAAGCTCATCGGCAGATCCTCGAGGTCGGCCGAGGCGGCTGTGGTGTCACGTCTGCGTGGGGCCCTGAGCGCGGACGGGCACGAAGACATCATCATCCACGCGGTCACCGAGGTGCCCGAGGACTTCGACGCCCGATTCTCCGCACTGTGGCGGGCCTACCAGTACCGGCTGGCCGATCGCCGCTCCTTCATCGACCCGCTGCTGGTCGCCGTCACACCCCGGCACAAGGGAGAGCTCGACGCCGAGGCGATGGCCGAGGCCGCCGCAGAGGTCAAAGGCCTCCACGACTTCCTTCCCTTCTGCAAACCCCGCGAGGGGGCGACGACCATCCGCACCATGCACGAACTCCTCGTCACCCGGGACGACGATGCGGTGATCACCATCGACCTGCGCGCCGATGCCTTCTGCCACCACATGGTCCGGGCGCTCGTGGGCGGACTGATCAAGGTCGGCTCCGGCACCTGGCCGGTGACCCGGCCGGCCGAACTCATCGCCGAGGCGGAATCCGGGCTGAGCCCGTCCGCGCCCATGTTCGTGTCCCCAGCCCACGGTCTCGTGCTCACCGAGGTGGGCTATCCGGAGCCGGGTGAGTATGCTCTCCGTGCGGCCCAGACCATGGCCCGTCGCGACCTCGAATAGAACCTCGCCGATCGGCGGTCTGCCGCACTTCCGCGAAGCTTCACGCCATCTTGATGGGAAAAGCCCCCTTCCCAGATGTGAGAATCCTGTGTACATTCACTAACAGGTAACTCTTCGTTTGCCTTGGCCCGGCAGGATGGCCGTGCATGATAATCCCCTCGATCCACGGCGGCAGTGCGGCGGATGACACGATCAAAGGAACCGAATACATGTCGAAACTTGTGACCAAGCTGATCGCGACGGGGGCTGTGGCGTCAATGCTGACGCTGCCGGGCCTCGCTCCGGTCGTCGCAGCACCCTCCTTGGGAAGCGGAAACTCAACTGAAGACAGCGCCACGGCGCCGAGCGAATCCGCTCCCGCTGACCCCGACGAGTCGTCGAACGACTCATCTGCCGACGGCGGGTCCGCGACATCGGGCGATGCCGCCTCCGAGTCCCAGGACGACTCCGGCGACGAGAACTCCACGCAGTTCGCCCCTGAGGGCACCTCGGTCCAGCTGCTCAACCTCACCGACTTCCACGGACGCATCTCCGAGGCGGGCACCCAGGTCGCCTCGGTGGTCGAGGAGGAGCGGGCGAAGTTCGGCACCGGCGGAGACAACGCCGGAACCGCGCTGCTCTCGACCGGTGACAACATCGGTGCCTCGACCTACGTCTCCTCGTCCCAGAACGATTCGCCGACGATCGATGTCCTGGGCGCCATGGGCGTGCAGGCCTCGGCCGTGGGCAATCACGAGTTCGACAAAGGCATCGATGACCTCACGGGTCGAGTCACCTCGGAGGCGGACTTCCCTTACCTCGCGGCCAACGTCTACGACAAAGGCACCGAGAACGTCGTCGACGGACTCGACGAATATTCTGTCGTCGACGTCGCGGGAGTGAAGATCGCCGTCATCGGCGTGGTCACCAAAGACACCACCTCGCTGGTCTCGCCCGACGGCATCTCCGGACTCGACTTCGGCGACCCGACGGACGCCGTCAACCGCGTCGCAGGAGAGCTCGAAGAGCTGCCCGAGGATGAACAGCCGGACATGACCGTCGTCGAGGCCCACCTCGGCGCGTCCACGACCGAAAGCCTCGAAGACGCGAAAGCCTCGAACGCGGAGTTCAAGAAGCTCGTCACCGAGGCCGACGCCTCCGTCGACGTTCTGTTCACCGGTCACACGCACCTGCCGTACAAGTTCGAGGCTCCGGTTCCCGGTGAGCCCGACCGTACCCGCCCTGTCCTCGAGGCGGCCAATTACGGCGACATCGTCGGTCAGGTCGAGCTCAGGGCCGATGGTGACGGAAACTGGGACGCCGGAGCGGTCAATCTCCTCGAAACCGCGGACAAGAGCTACGACTCACCGGTCGTCGACGAGGTCGCCGACATCGTCTCCGCCGCCGATGAGAAGGCCAAAGAGCTCGGCTCCGAGGTCTCGGGAACGATCAGCGAAGACATCACCCGGGCGAAGAAGGACGGCGAAGAGGACCGCGGTGCCGAATCCACTCTGGGCAACCTCGTCGCCGATGCACTCAAGGAAGGCGTCGAGGAGACGCAGCTGGACGAGGCCGACTTCGGCATCACGAACCCGGGCGGACTGCGCACCGATCTGCTCTGCGATGACATCTACAACGATGAGGAGAAGTGCGAGGTCACGGTCGCCGAACTCAACGGCGTGCTGCCGTTCGCCAATGACCACGGCGTGGTGACGATGAAGGGCTCGGACGTCATCGGTCTCTTCGAAGAGCAGTGGCAGCCTGACGGTTCCTCACGGCCCTTCCTCCACCTCGGCATCTCCGATGACCTCGATGTCGTCTACGATTCGAAGGCCGATCGCGGCGAGCACGTGAAGTCGGTCATAGTCGATGGCGAGAAGATCGACGAGAACAAGGAGTACCGGGTTGCGACCTTGAGCTTCCTCGCCGCCGGTGGTGACAACTTCACCTCCTTCGCCAAGGGCGACTTCGAGCAGTCGGGTCTCACCGACTTTGAGACCTGGGAGAACTACTTCAACAAGAAGCAGGACGCCAAGGAGCCGGTGGCCCCGGACAAGACGGAACGCCAGGCCGACTCGGCCCAGGACGTCATCGAGAACGGCGACCTCAAGGTCGAATTCGACGGCCCCGAGAGCCTCAAGCCGGGCGAGAGCGCAGACTTCATGCTCAAGACCGATGCGAAGGACGAGGTCGCCGGACCCGTGGACGTCACCGTCGATCTGCCCGAGGGCTACACCGCCGAGGCGGCCGCCGGCGCCCAGCAGAAGTCAGCGACGGCCGAAGCCCCCGAGGTCAAGGCCGATGCTGCGGCGAAGACGATCACCCTCGAGTCGATCCCGGCCGGGCAGAGCGAGACCCCGATCTCCGTCACCGCCCCCGCGGATGCCTCCGGCGACGTCACCGTCACGGTCAGTCTCCAGGCAGGCGAAGCCGAGTGGTGGGATGACAACCCGCTGCCGCTCAGCCACGAGTTCGAAGCCACGGCCTCGGTCGGCGACGGTGCGGATGCCGATGGCGGAGACAACGGATCGGCCGACGGCGTGGACGCCAATGGTGGTGCCGACGGATCAGACGCCGACGCCTCCGGTGCGAATGCGAACGCCGACGGCGGGGGCTCGGATTCCTCCGGCTCCGCCTCGGCGAGTGCCGACGGCGGCTCGAGCGCCGGCGGATCCGATGCCAGCGGTTCAAATGCGAACGGGTCGAAGGATGGCGGGGATCTGCCCCGGACCGGATTCGAAGCCCTGAACATCGTGGCCGCGGCACTGGCACTCATCGTCGGCGGCGGCGCGGCCATCACGGTGGTCCGCCGCAGGAAGATCAACAGCTGAGTCCGTCACACGACGGAACGACGGCAGGGCCGGAACGATCGGAATGATCGTTCCGGCCCCGCCGTATTCACAGGCGCGGTGTCCTCACTAGTCGCCGCCGCCGTCGATCGATTCTGCCGTCGCGTTCTGCTCCCGCTCGGTGCCGTCGTCCCGGCGGCCGAAGCCGAGCCGCGAATGTCTGGTCTCGAACGTCTCGAGATGGACGAAGACGGGGACGAGGAAGAGGATGCCGACGGCGGGCACGACGATGCCGGAGTCGTTGATGATCGTGCCGACTCCCAACAGAATCGCAAGACTGATGACAGTGGCCCGGAGCAGGGGGATCTTCGCGTAGGCCTCGCGCAGGCCTTGGAGAGAGAATCGCTGCGGTGCCAAGGCCAGCCAGAACACGCCGATGATGATGAGCGGCAGGATCAGGGTCATCCACGACTGGGTGAGGATGTCGATGTTCATGCCGATCTTACGGGCGAGGACGCCCAGAGCCTCCCCGCTGATGATGGAGTCAAAGAAGCGGCCGAAGTGCGTGCGCTGATCCGCCGGACGCAGCCAGTCGAGGAACAGCACGGTGAGCATGACGAACCCGGCGATGCCCACGGTCAGCCCGAGCCGTTTGAACGAGAAGCGGATGCCGGCCGCGGCAAGGGCGATATAGGCGACGCCGATGATGAGCGTCGGTACGGACCCGAACTTCGTCCCCAGGCCGGGGGCGGCAAGGATCACGCAGGAGACGAACACCGGCACGAGGACGATGAGCAGGCGAGTCAGCGGCTTCTTCGTCAGGGATGCGAATCCGGCGACCGAGAGCAGCAGGGCGCAGCAGTAGAGCGCCAGCGCCGAGTTGCCGATGCCGTAGAAGCGCGAGCCGATGAGCAGAGGCTCACCGAGCAGGGTCGACATCTGCAGCTGAGAGCCCGTGACGACGTCGTAGGCGAGCACGCACACGGTGACCACGGAGACGAAGAGCACCGGCCCCAGAGTGTGTCTGCGCCAAGGACCGAGGAGCGCGACCGACCCGAGCACCAGCGACCATCCGGCCACGGCGCCGAGCATTGCGATGTCCGGGTTCGTCGCCCGCTCCCAGGGCAGAGTGTTGACCAGATAGGTCGACACCGGCATCGCCGCGAAGACGATGCCCAGCCGGTAGGCCCCGGAGTGCACGAGATCCCGATGGTTCTTCCGCAGGAACCAGGCAAGGACGAGCAGACCCACCATCAGGGTGGCGACGACCGGGAAGAACCAGGTGGACAGGTCGTTCTGAGTCTTCACGGCCACTTGCCGGTCGAGCACCGCCTGGTACCGCGACTCCCAGTTCGAGCCGCCGGAATCGGAGGTCATCGGTGCCCCGGCCACATTGTCCATGGTCTCGCCGCCGGAGAGCTGCACGAGTGTCGGTGCGATGTCGGGGACCTGAATCAGTCCCGGCTGCCGGGTCGACGAGGACGTCAGCAGTCCCGGTTCCTGGCCGGGCCGCAGCATCATCGTCGCCTGCATCGAGGAGCCGTCGTCGGCGCCGTCGGCGATCGAGGAGAAGAGGATCGGGGACCGGCCGGTCTCGATGGTGGTCCCGTCCGCACTCAACCAGCCGCTCGAACGCAGAATGGTGCCCACCCGGCGGTCGAGGTCCTTGAGGGAATAGCCGTCCGAGGCGGTGTTGCCGAGGTCGACGAGAGTGAGCTTGCCGGCGGCCGAGTCCGCTGCCGCCTCCTCGCCGAGGTCCCGGCCCACCGGGGACCAGTTCTCGACGTGGCCCGCCGGGTCGGCAGCGGCGATCGCGGCCCCAGAGCCGATCGCCGAGATCTCGGGCACCGCCTCGGCGAGTCCGCCCAGCGTGGCATCGTAGTTGTCCCCGCGCGCGACCTGGGCGTAGACGTCCCAGTCGGCGACCCAGCCGTCCAGGGGCGGCTGGGGATCGCGGCACTGATCGCGCGGTTCGTCGGCGGCCCGACGCCCCGAGCCCACACCCAGCCAGCCGTCGACCGGGCAGCTGGTCGACCGTACGCTGCGCGGCGTGATGGTCCCGATCTCGGAGGACTTCATCATCTTCCACAGGTTCGGCGTGGTCCGCGGGTCCAGATCCTCGAAGCGGAAGCCCGAGACGCCGATGCCGATCGTCCCATTGCCCGTCGAGGCGGTTCCGGCCTGCGTGTCCTCCGCCGGGTCTGCGGGCCCGGCGGTCGAGTCCTCCGCCGACTGCGTGGTGTCGGAGGCTGCGGTGTCCTTGGCAGGGTCCGTGGCCTGCGCTGTCTGCGGCAGTCCGAGGACGAGCACGAGTGCTGCGAGCGCGCCGAGGAGGACGCGCGTGAGCAGCGGGAGAGCAGCGGTTCTCATGTCCGCCCCGAGCCTTTCGCCTCGGTGGGGGCGTTCGTTTCCTTCGCCTCGGCGAGCAGGTGCGTGCCCTGCCCCCGTCCGGAGGTGGGAGAGCCCCCGTCAGAGCTCGGCCGGGCCACGGCGTCCTTCGCGTGCTCGGCGCTGAGCGCGAGCAGATACGGCAGCAGCACCATCGCCCCGGTCGAGGGCACCGCGATGCCCGAGTCGGTGAGGACGAGACCGACGCCGAGGGCGGTGACGGCAGCGAGGAAGCCGTAGTGCAGATCCTGGTCGGCGAAGACCTGGGGCAGCTTGCCGCGCCACTTGTTCGCCAGCCTCGCCGTTCTGCTCTTCGGCGCCACCCGGGGGAAGTGGACCAGGTAGCGCAGGAACAGCAGGATCGCGATGGCCGCCAGGGGCGTGACGATCGCCAGCGCCGGATTGACCTGGATGATGTGAAGGTTCGCGCCGAGTTTGCGGCCGATGACCTGCAGGGCCTCACCGCTGACGAGCTGGTCGAAGAAGTTGCCGAAATGAGAGCGGGAACCCGGTTCGCGCAGCCAGTCGAGGAAGGCGATGCCGATGAGCACGGCCAGGGAGACGACTCCGATGAGCGCGAGACGGAAGAGGGAGAGACGGATCCGGCTGATCAGCGCCAGGAGCACGAGCAGACCGGCCAGGGTCGCAATGGTGCCTCCGAACTTCGCACCCCAGGAAGGGTTGCCGGAGATGAACACCGCCGCCAGTCCGAGGACGAGCGGGAGCACGATGACCGCGCGACGGTGGCCGCGAGCCCGCAGCCAGGAGATCGCGATGCCGAGGAAGATGAAGAGTCCGACGATGAAGATCGCCGCTCCCTGGTTGCCCAGGCCGTAGTAGCGACCGCCGACGATCGGGTTGTAGCCGAGCAGCGAATTACTCTGCAGGCGCGAACCGGTGGCCAGATCGACGGAGATGATGAGGACGCTGAGCAGCGACAGTGCCGCCACGCGTCCTCGCCAGGTTCGACCCCAAGGTGGGAGGACGGAGATCACGAAGACCGCCGCGGCCGTGCCGATCACCGACAGGGTCAGCCCCAGCCCCGGCTGGGCCATGCGGGACCAGGGCACGAGGCCGGCGAGGAAGGCCCCCATCGGCACCGAGGCGATCGCCAGGGACGCCCAGCCGAGGAACCTGTGCACGAACGCCCCCACCGTCGCTCCGCCTCGGCGACCGAGGACCGATCTGCTCAGCAGCAGCCCGCAGACGATGAAGAGGACGTAGAAGGTGATGTCGAGGGTCAGCGAGAAGGTCGAGAGGTGCTGGTAGATCGAGGTCGCCTTCTGGGAGTCGGCGACGAGGTCGTCGATGCGCTGCTGCGGATCATCGTCGGTGGGCGTGACTTCGAAGCTCACCCCGCTGGGGGAGGGCACGTCCAGCCGGTCGAGGATGCCGGGGGCGAGGTCGGTGAGTTGGAGCAGACCGGGTGTGCGCGTCGTCGCCGAAGACAGGGAGCCGGGTTCGAAGCCCGGCCCGGAGGCGATGAACGCGCGCAACTGGGGGAGTCCGGAGCTGTCGCCGAGGCCAGCGACGATGATCGTCGGTTCCGCGGCCCCGGGTTTGGCCGAAGCGCGCACCTCCTCGAGTTTCTCTCCCAGGCGTTTGTCCGCCTCGGCGACGCGGAGCTCACGGTCGAAGTTGACCGGCACCGTGTAGGAGAAGTTCGGGATCGGATCGAACAGCCACGAGCGGGAGCCGATCGCGCCGAGGTCGACGAGGTCGAGGCGGCAGTCGGTGGCGTTAGCATCCTCGGTGTAGTTGCGCACGACGCCGTTCTCGTCCGCGGCCGCGTAGGCAGCACCCGGACCTTCGGCGGCGACGCAGGGTTCGAGCTGGGATTGCCGACCCTGGGCGTCGGTGCCGGCGGGGACGACCTTCCCGTGCTCATCGACGAGGCGAGAGAGCATTCCGTAGTCGACGGTGTAGCCGGAGCCGACGTTGGGCTCCTTGATGGCCTCGAAGTCCTCGATCTGGGCTGTCGTCGCCCCGGCCACCGAATCCGTGGGGAGATCTTCATCACCCTGAGCGGCGTCCTCACCGTCCGCGACCGCCTCGGCGGGCCCGTCATCGGAGTCCAGGGGATCGTTCTCGAGGTCGGTCGAGGGGGCGCTCAGCGAGGGGCAGCGGGCCGTGTTGTGCTCGTCGGCCTCCTCCGCTTCAGGGGAGGGACCAGCCTGGGCGCGGGCTCCGGAACCCAGGGACAGCCATCCCGATGCGGGGCAGGTGGCGGAGCCGATGGTGCGCACGTTGAGGTTGGCGGCGGCTCCCTCGGAGAGCAGCGCGTAGAGGTTCGGAGTGCGCACGGGGTCGATGTCGTTGATGGTCAGGCCCGGTATGCCGTAGAGAATGGTCTTCCCGTCGGCCGGCTGGGAGGCGTCGTCATCGTCTGCGGACTGCCCGTCAGTCGGGGCCGGAGTCTCGGCTGCTGCCTGGGCCGCCGTCTGGGTCGGAGGCTGTTCCTGTGTCGGAGTCTGTGCGCGCGAATGTGCCTGTACGGAACTCTGCAGGGGACCGAGTCCCAGCAGCAGGAGCCCGAGGATGACACCCAGCACCATGATTCGGAATGCGGGAAGTCGTGAGGGCAGGCTGGAGAGAGGCGGCACAGAACAATAGTATCGGCTCAGGTTCTCACCTGCTCTGAGGCCGCTCTGAGCGTTTGCTCCGCAGGCGAAGGTGCATGTATATTTGATTGTCGTTGTGTGTGTCCGTCGTGTTCCCTTACATAGCCTCACGCGTTGCAGGCCCGTAGGTGAGGGGAAGCCCCGCGACGGACAGACCCGATCGAAGACAATCAGTGTCACGACCCATCTACCTCACGACTCGGTGAGCCGATGACACTGCACCAGAAGATACGAAAAGAAGGCTACTTTTGCGTACGTACACACCCAAGCCCGGTGACATCGAGCGCCAGTGGCACGTCGTTGACGCCACTGACCAGGTGCTCGGTCGCCTTGCTTCGCAGGTTGCACGCCTCCTGCGTGGCAAGCACAAGACCACCTTTGCTCCTCATGTCGACACCGGTGACTTCGTCATCATCATCAACGCCGACAAGGTTGCGTTGACCGGTGCGAAGCTCGAACAGAAGCGCGCTTACCGTCACTCGGGTTACCCGGGCGGCCTCAAGAGCGTCAACTACGCCGAGCTTCTCGCCACCAACCCCGAGCGCGCAGTCGAGAAGGCTGTCGCCGGTATGGTTCCGAAGACCCGTCTCGGACGTGCCCAGATGCAGAAGCTGAAGGTCTACTCGGGTGGAGAGCACCCGCACGCCGCTCAGAATCCGCAGCCGTACGAACTCAGCCAGGTCGCGCAGTAAGCGCTTCCCTAGCTCAAGACATACCGAGGAGAACCGTGGCTGAAGAAACCACCACCGCGACAGAGACTGTCGACGAACCCATCGCAACCGAATACACCTCAGAGACTCCCGCCTCCGCCGGCCTCGGCGAAGCCACCGCTGGTGGACGCGGACAGTCGCTGACCGCTCCCGGCAACGGAGTCGGCCGTCGCAAGCAGGCAATTGCTCGCGTCCGCCTGATCCCGGGCTCCGGCGAGTGGACCATCAACGGACGCACTCTCGAAGAGTACTTCCCGAACAAGCTGCACCAGCAGCTCGTCAACGAGCCCTTCACCCTGCTGGACCTCGAAGGACGTTTCGACGTCGTCGTGCGCATCTCCGGCGGCGGACCTTCCGGCCAGGCCGGTGCCGTCCGACTGGGTATCGCTCGTTCGCTCAATCAGATCGATGCGGAATCCAACCGCGCCGAGCTGAAGAAGGCAGGCTACCTGCGCCGCGACGCCCGCGTCCCCGAGCGCAAGAAGGCCGGTCTCAAGAAGGCCCGCAAGGCACCTCAGTTCTCGAAGCGCTGATTTCGCTGCCCGACCGACTGCGGCTGGTCTGCCGCTGAGTCGCAGTCATCGACAGCTGCGCCCGATGAACACCGCAGTGCGGCCCCGATACGATTTCGGGGCCGCATTTCGCGCATTCATCCTCAATCTCCACGGCCTCGGCGTCGGCATCGACTAATATCGACCCGAGATCGACGAAAGGACTCCCATGTCTCGACTCTTCGGCACTGACGGCGTGCGCGGACTGGCTAACCGCGACATCTCCGCGAAACTCGCACTCCAGCTCTCGGTAGCGGGCTCTCGGGTGCTCAGCCGCAATTGGTCCGGCGAGAAGCGGCCCTTCGCCGTCGTCGGTCGTGACACCCGAGTCTCCGGCGAGTTCCTCTCGGCCGCGATCAGTGCAGGGATCGCCTCGGCGGGTGTCGATGTCCTCGATGCGGGAATGCTCCCGACCCCCGGCATCGCCAGCGTCGTCAAGGACACCGGGGCGGCCTTCGGTGTCGTCATCTCCGCCTCCCACAACCCGATGCCGGACAATGGCATCAAGTTCTTCGCAGCCGGGGGCACCAAGCTCGACGATGCCGTCGAGGATGAGATCCTGGGCGTCCTCGATGAGGACTGGGAACGACCCACCGGCGCCGCTGTCGGTCGGATCGCCCGATACCCGGCGGCCGCCGACGAATACACCGAGCAGCTTGTGCATTCCCTCGATGCTGAGGGAACCCGTCCGCTCTCGGGTCTCAAGGTCGTCGTCGACTGCGCCCACGGCGCGGCCTCGATCGTCGGTCCGGCCGCACTGCGTCAGGCCGGGGCCGAAGTCATCGTCTCCGCCGCCGAACCCGATGGCTTCAACATCAACGACGGGGTCGGTTCGACCCACCTCGAACCCCTGCAGCGCCTTGTCGTCGAGACGCAGTCCGACCTCGGTGTGGCCTTCGACGGCGATGCCGACCGCTGCTTGGCCGTGGACTCCCTGGGTCGCGTGATCAACGGTGACCAGCTGATGGGGATCCTCGCGATCGGGCTCAAGGAGCTCGGGGAGCTCAAAGGCAACACCCTTGTGACCACGGTGATGTCGAACATCGGGCTCAAGCAGGCCATGGACCGGTACTCGATTGAGACCGTGCAGACCTCGGTCGGTGACCGGTACGTGCTCGAGCGGATGCTCGCCGACGGCTATGTCCTCGGTGGGGAGCAGTCGGGGCATGTGCTCATGCTCGACCATGGGAGCACCGGCGACGGAGTGCAGACCGCGCTGCACCTGATGAAGCGGATGGCCGATGCGAAGCGGACCCTGGCCGATCTCGCCGCCGAGATCCCGCAGCTGCCGCAGGCCCTGGTCAACGTCAAAGGCGTCGACAAGAACAACGTCTCCCACCCCGAGGTGGCCGCCGAGGTCACCGCGGTCGAGACCGAGCTCGCTGGCTCCGGTCGCGTGCTGCTGCGGGCCTCGGGAACCGAACCGCTCATCCGCGTGATGGTCGAGGCCGAGACCGAGGACGCCGCCCAGGCCCAGGCCGAACGCCTCGCCGCCACCGTCAAGGAGCACCTCGCGCTGTAGGGTCCGCGGGGTGGTCCGCCGTTCGGGTTCGTAGACCCGGCGCGGTTGCCCGTTCCCACTCGAGACGGCCACAGCGCTCGGCTCTGCAACCCTTGCGAGGCGCCCGCAGCGCTCGATCAATGCGAAGCTCGAAAAAGTCGTCACCAGTGACGACTTTTTCGAGATTTGTGCTGACTGAGCGACGAACTCTTCGACGGCGTGTTGATTCTCAACTTTTGCGTTGCTTCTCGGCTAGGTTCGGCGCCTTCGCGGCTCGACACGAAGCGCATCCGCGCGGCCTGTGACCTGAAGTGGCCACTTTTCCACAGCCCCGTTTCTCACCCTTGCCGAGGGTCGCCTCCAACGAGCATGCTTGGCGCATGTTCACATGCCTGACTTCCGCCGAACTCAGGGCCGCCGGACTGAGTTCGTATCAGGTGAATCTGGCCGGGCGGTGCTGTCTGCGCAGAGTCCGCCGAGGTGTCTACGTCGTCACGAAAGTCTGTGAGGATCCAGCGCATCGCTTCGTGTCGAGGGTCGCCGCGGCACCGACGACAGACCTTCCGAGAGAATCGTCTGGAATGCGCAAGCGAGGCGAAGACCTACGGATTCTCGTGAGGTCGTATGTCGGCGATCTGCCGCCCGGCGCTACGTTCTCCCACCGCAGTGCGCTGATCGTCCACGGTCTGCCGATTCCCTACTTCGAGAACGGCGAAGCCCTTCGCGTCGAGGTGATGCATCCGGGATGTGGCGTGCGACGGCGAGCCATCCACATCAGAAAGAGGTCGCTTGGTGACGACGAAGTGACCGAGGTCGAGAGCATCCGCGTCACCTCGCTGCTGAGGACTCTCTTCGACCTCGCGCTCGACAGTCCGCTGGCATTCGCCGTTGCCGTCGTGGACACGGCGATTCGTCGATCTCTCATAACGGTAGACGAATTGGAGGAGTTCTGTTCCGGTCGTGCGATCAGGACACGCGGCGCACGGGTTCGAAGAGTGCTCGATACTGTCGACGGGCGGCGCGAATCCGTGGCCGAGTCGATCAGCGCCGTGTGCTTCCTCGAGTACTCCGTT
Organism: Brevibacterium sp. GP-SGM9; assembly: GCF_047300845.1. NCBI lineage: Bacteria > Bacillati > Actinomycetota > Actinomycetes > Micrococcales > Brevibacteriaceae > Brevibacterium > Brevibacterium sp. GP-SGM9. The sequence continues at coordinate 3,518,592 of NZ_CP178563.1, forward strand.
CCAGGATTCGAACCGCAGGTCGAGATACGTGACGAGAACGGCAACTTCGTCGCACGGACCGATTTCGCGAATGAGGGAGCTCGGGTGATCGCGGAATTCGACGGCGCAGGAAAGTACTATCTGGAGGGAACCGATCCGAAGGACGCGTTCGAGCTCGAACGGAAGCGCGAATACCTTCTCCGCAATCTGGGCTATATGGTCTTCCGCCTCACCTGGGCGGACCTTTTTCGGGCCGATCTCTTTCTGCGCATCAGGGCAGCTGTCGCGCAACGGGCGAAGCGGTGAGTCTGAGCGCAGATCGCCGGCACGCAGGAACACGAGCTCGCACGAACGTCATCACCGTCACCGAGGCGGAGGAAATAGAAACGCCAGCCAAACAGTTGCACTGAGTGCACAGTTTGAATCTCCCACAGGAGGCGATGCGCCTTCGCCCGGCACCCCGCAACAGTGATCCCTGCGCGGCAGAGGTGGACCGGGCAGCAGAAAGAGGCCGACCATGAGTCTGCAAGCAGCCCATAGAGTGATGCGCACCTCGGTGACCAGTCAGAAGACTCCACAGACAGCGATCCAGCCGGGAACCTACCGCCGGATCGCCTCATACGCATCCAGACACAAGAAGAAGCTCGCTGTCTTCCTCACCCTCTCGGTCGGCTCGGCCGGAATCGGTGTGCTCAACCCGGTGCTCGCCGGTGACGTGGTCAACGCCATCACCGGCGGCGGACCTGTCGCCACCGTCGTGTGGCTGGCCGTGGCGATCGGGGCGCTGGCGATCGCCGATGCCGGGATCAGCATCTCCAACCGGTACCTGTCCTCTCAGATCGGGGAGGGACTCATCTTCGACCTGCGCACCGCGGTCTACGACCACGTGCAGTCGATGCCGATCGCCTTCTTCAACCGAACCCGCACCGGTGCGCTGGTCTCTCGTCTCAACACGGATGTTATCGGCGCCCAGCGGGCCTTCTCCAACACGCTCTCGGGCATCGTGTCGAACTTCGTCTCCCTGGTCCTGACCGTAGGAGTGATGGTCACCATCTCCTGGCAGGTCACCGTCATGTCGATCCTGCTGCTGCCGCTGTTCATCATCCCCACGAAGATGCTCAGCGGCAAGCTCGCCTCCCTCCAGTTCCAAGCCGCCGACAACAGTGCAAACATGTCGACGCGGATGACGGAGAGGTTCTCCGCAGGAGGCGCGACGCTGGTCAAACTCTTCGGCAACCCGAAGACGGAGAACGATGAGTTCTCGGATCGGGCGGCCCAGGTCCGCGACATCGGCGTCAAGGTTGCGATGCTGCAGTCGACCTTCGTCTCCTCACTGACACTGGTGTCGGCCCTGGCCCTCGCGCTGGTCTACGGCATTGGCGGTGCCCAAGCGGTGCTCGGCCACCTCAACGCCGGCCAGGTCGTCACCCTGGCTCTGCTGCTCACCCGTCTCTACACCCCGCTGACGATGCTGGCCAATGCGCGCCTGGACATCATGAGCGCCGTCGTCAGCTTCCAACGCGTGTTCGAGATTCTCGACCTCGTGCCCCTGATCAAGGAGCCGAAGACGCCGAAGGCCCTGCCCCGAGGCGGACTCGACGTGAAGTTCACAAGTGTCGACTTCGCGTACCCGAGCGCCGAGCAGGTCAGCCTCGCGAGCCTCGAGGACGTCTCGGTCCTCGATTCGAGGGGAGGGGACGAGGTCCTGCATTCGCTCGACTTCACGATTCCCGCCGGGCAGACGGTCGCCCTCGTCGGGTCATCCGGAGCCGGCAAATCGACGATCGCCTCGCTGCTGCCCAGACTCTATGACGTCAGCTCGGGGTCGATCACGATCGGCGGAGTCGACGTCAGGGACCTCAGCTTCGAGACTCTCCGGAAGAACGTCGGAGTAGTCACTCAGGACGGGCACGTCTTCCACGAGTCCATCCGCGCGAACCTGGCGCTGGCGAAGCCTGAGGCCACCGATGCGCAGATGATCGATGCGCTCGAGCGGGCCCGGCTGCATGATGTCATCGCAGGCCTTCCCGATGGACTCGACACGGTCGTCGGGGAGCGCGGCTACCGCCTCTCCGGGGGAGAGCGCCAGCGACTGACGATCGCCAGGATGCTGTTGGCCGCCCCGGAGATCGTGGTACTCGACGAGGCCACCTCGGCGCTGGACTCGACGAACGAAGCCGCCATCCAACAGGCACTGGCGCAGGCGATGAGCGGGCGCACGGCCCTGGTCATCGCGCACCGACTCTCGACGATCCGGCAGGCCGATGCGATCCTCGTCGTCGAGGCCGGCCGCATCGTCGAATCGGGCACCCATGAGGAGCTCGTCGCACGGGGCGGACGCTACGCCGAGCTCTACGCCACCCAGTTCTCAGCGAGCTGAGGCCCGGGGCTCACGTGCGAGGCGGCCCGGCAGCTCACGGCCGTTCAGGTTCGGGCTGGGTCGGCTCGCTCCGGGCAGGGCTGCTCCGAGTCGGGTCGGGCAGGGCTGAACGGCGTCGGTGATCTCGCCGCGGCGCTGCCCCGAGGATGCTCGATCAACGCGAAAGCGGAACATCAACGCCGCGGCGACTTCCCTCGGCCGTCATGCAACGCGAAGCTCGAAACAGTCGTCACCAGTGACGACTGTTTCGAGCGCGGAGTTGATGGAGCGCGGAGTTGATGGAGCTCAGCCCATCGCCGAGCTCAGCTCAGCTCATCGCCGAACCAGACCCGGAAGCCGCCTTGCGCCGAGGCGGTCGGACTACTCCGAAGACGAGCATTCCGATCAGGGGCAGCAGGGGCCAGATCCAGGTGACGCCGTTCGCGCCGACCATGCCGACATCGGCCATCACGGCCAGGCCCGCGCAGATCGTCGCCGAGGCCGCGATCGGCATCCACACCGGCGGTGCCGCTCGGTCATCGGCAGCGGGGGACTCGAACCGCCCGAAGATGAGCACGAGCACCCCGGTGATCGCCAGCAGCACGAGCGCCCACAGCGGCCGGGTCAGCCACCACACTCCGCTCAGCGGAGTCGGCAGGAGCGCATCGGCTCCGAGACCGATGAGCACATGGGCGAGCAGGGTCAGGGCGGTGAGATGCCAGAGGAACCAGGTCATGATCCGCTGGTTGACCATGACGGTGAGCAGCCACAGGGCGGGCCATCGCAGCAGCCGGGCGAGCGGCCGCTGCAGCATGAGCACGATGCCGGCCTGCGCCATCCCGAGGAACGCCATGGTCACCCGGGTCGGACTCGAGTTCGAGATCGCATCCGTGCCCGCGGTGATCATCGACACCGGATAGGGTCCGAAGCCGACGAGCAGCCCCAGCCCGAGCGCCCCGATGGCGAAGAGCAGCAGGCAGCGTCGCAGACTCGTCAGGCGTCCGTCGAGCCAGGCATAGCCGAACTGGTGGAAGCTCGCCCACACGAGCAGGTAGTTCGGATAGCCCAAAAGCGGACTCTCGGTGAGAATGCTCAGAGCATCGATGGCACCGGCCACTCCGATGCCGACCACGATCGACCACCAGCCCCACTTCTCCCACAGCACCAGGCAGCCGGGAGCGACGATGACGACGAGCAGATAGGCGGCGAGGAACCAGGTCGGGACCAGGGCCATCTGCGTGGCGAGCTGCACCGCGGACGGCGCGGCACCGGCGGCCAGGGCGATGACGCAGGTGACCAGCCAGGTCAGAAGCAGCGGGATGAGCGGCAGACCCAGCCGACGCAGACGCGTGCGCAGCCACTGAGCATAGCCGAGCTGCTTGCGCCTGGCCGAGCGCCACGACAGGGCGTTGGAGTAGCCGCCGACGAGGAAGAAGATCGGCATCACCTGGAACACCCAGGTCAGCGGGTGCGTCCACCGGGCCTCATCGAGGAGCCCGTGCGGTTCGATGCCGCCGGCGGCGCTGACGGCGATGATCGTCCAATGTCCGAGCACGACGACGGTGATCGCGGCGGCTCGGAGGAAGTCGACCTCACGGCTGCGGGATTCGGGTGTGGCCTCATCGACCTTGCGGGCCTGGGCGAGGAAGGACTGGGGCATCGGCAGGCTCACAGCTTCCGCAGCTGGACCTTGCGGATCGTGTGATCCGCGGACTTGTGGAGCACGAGGTCCGCACGGCCGCGGCTGGGCTGGACGTTCTCCCGCAGGTTCGGGAAGTTGATCGAGTCCCAGATCTCCGTGGACAGGGTCACCGCCTCCTCGTCGCTGAGCTTCGAATACCGGTGGAAGTAGGAGTCGGGGTCCTGGAAGGCCCCTTCCTTGAGTTTGAGGAACCGGGAGATGTACCACTCGCGGATGTCCTTCGACCTCGCATCGACATAGACGGAGAAGTCGAAGTAGTCGCTGATCGACAGCCCCAGGGTGCCATCGCTGCGCGGTCGGGCGGGCTGGAGGACGTTGAGCCCTTCGACGATGAGGACATCGGGGGACCGGACGACCACCTCGGCGCCGGGGACGATGTCATAGGTGTGGTGGGAGTACACGGGGGCGCGCACCTCGGGGGCGCCGGCCTTGATCGCGGAGATGAACTTCAGCAGCTTCCGCCGGTCGTAGGATTCGGGGAATCCCTTCCGCCCGACGAGGCGGCGCCGTTCGAGTTCGGCATTGGGGTAGAGGAAGCCGTCGGTGGTGATCAGCTCGACTCGCGGGGTGTCGGGCCAGCGGGCGAGGAGCTCGCGGAGCACGCGCGCGGTCGTCGATTTGCCCACGGCCACGGACCCGGCCACACCGATGACGAAGGGCGTGCGCTTGGCCTCCTGCGGTTCGAGCCCGCGTTCGTGGAGGGGGGAGAAGAACTCCCGGGTCAGGTCGTGCTTGGCCCGGCGGGCGGAGACGTAGAGGTTGAGCAGGCGGGACAGGGGCAGGTACACCTGGGCCACCTCGTCGAGGTTGATCCGGTCACCGAGACCGCGCAGACGCTCGATGTCGCGCTGCTTCAGCGGCAGGGGAGTGGCCTGGGCGAGCGTCCCCCAGACCTCGCGATCGAACTCCCAGAACGGGGAGGTCGGTTCGGACTCGCTGCGACGTCCGGTGTTGAGCCCGGCGAGGCGTCGCGCACGATCAAGTTGGGGGTCGACATGACTCATGGGCTCAATTGTGTCATGCGTCATGGTCTCGGATTCGCCGAGGTGGGGCCGGGCAGTGCACGGATGTCGAGTCGGCGACCCGTCGAGGTGGCATCGACGTCTCACCGGGACGGGCCAAGGCAAACCGCCGAGGTCCTCTCGACCCGCCGAGGTGGTGCCCCGGGCGCGTACGGGTGGGCCCGCGGGCGCGCGCTCGCGCGTGGCTTCGGTCACGGTGGGACTACCGCGGTCGTGGCGATGCGGTCGGAATTGACTCGATTGCGTAGAATTCGACTCATGTGTGGAATCGTTGGCTATGTATCCAAGGCACCCGTCTCCGGTGCCGATCACACGGCGCTCGACGTCGTGCTCGGCGGGCTCAAGAGGCTCGAATATCGCGGCTATGACTCGGCCGGGGTCGCGCTCGTCACCGATGACGGTGAACTCGCCTCGGCGAAGAAGGCCGGAAAGTTCTCGGCCCTGACCGAGGAGATCGAGGCGAACCCGCTGCCCGCCGCGCAGACCGGCATCGGCCACACCCGGTGGGCCACCCACGGCGGACCCACCGACGTCAATGCGCACCCACACCTGGCCGATGGCGGCAAGCTGGCGCTGATCCACAACGGCATCATCGAGAACTTCGCGCACCTGAAGAAGGACCTCGTCGCCGAGGGCGTCGAATTCCTCTCCGAAACCGACACCGAGGTTGCCGCCGCCCAGCTGGCCAAGAACTACCGCGCCACCGGTGACCTGACCGCGGCGATGCGCGCCACCGCCGCTCAGCTCGAAGGCGCCTTCACCCTGCTCGCTGTCCACGCCGACGCTCCCGGGCAGGTGGTGGCCGCACGCCGCAACTCCCCGCTGGTCATCGGCCTCGGCGAGGGCGAGAACTTCCTCGGCTCCGACGTCGCCGCCTTCATCGACTACACCCGCACCGCTGTCGAGATCGGTCAGGACGAAGTCGTCACCATCACCCCCGATTCCGTGGTCATCACGGATCTCGAGGGCACTGAGGTCGAGGGCGAGAGGTTCGAGGTCGACTGGGACACCGCCGCCGCGGAGAAGGGCGGCTTCGCCTCCTTCATGGACAAGGAGATCCACGACCAGCCGCAGGCCGTCGCCGACACCCTGCTCGGCCGCCTCGACACCGAGGGCCGACTGACACTGGACGAGATGCACATCGACGAGGCCGTGCTCAAGTCCATCGACAAGATCGTCGTCATCGCCTGCGGCACCGCCGCCTACGCCGGTCAGGTCGCGAAGTACGCGATCGAGCACTGGTGCCGGATCCCCACCGAGGTCGAACTCGCCCACGAATTCCGCTACCGCGACCCGGTCGTGACCGAGAAGACCCTCGTCGTCGCGATCTCCCAGTCGGGGGAGACCATGGACACGATCATGGCCGTGCGTCACGCCCGCCAGCAGGGGGCGAAGGTCATCGCCATCTGCAACACCTTCGGCTCGACGATTCCCCGCGAATCCGATGCCGCCCTCTACACCCACGCCGGTCCGGAGATCGCCGTGGCCTCGACCAAGGCGTTCCTGTCCCAGGTCGTCGCCTGCTATCTCCTCGGGCTCTACCTCGCGCAGCTGCGCGGGAACAAGTTCCGTGACGAGATCGGCGTGATCCTCTCCGAGCTCCAGTCGATTCCGGAGAAGGTCCAGCGCGTCCTCGACGAGGGCAAGGAGCAGGTCCTGGCTCTGGCCCGCCGCAGCCAGGACGTCGACTCGGTGCTGTTCCTCGGCCGCCACGTCGGCTACCCGGTGGCGATGGAGGGTGCCCTCAAGCTCAAGGAGCTCGCCTACATCCACGCCGAGGGCTTCGCCGCCGGTGAGCTCAAGCACGGTCCGATCGCGCTCATCGACGACGGTCAGCTCGTCATCATCGTCGTGCCCTCCAAGCGCGGCCGCGATTCCCTACACGCCAAGGTCATCTCCAACATCCAGGAGGTCCGGGCCCGCGGTGCGAACACCGTGGTCATCGCCGAGGAGGGGGATGAGGAAGTCCGCGAGTTCGCCTCGGAGGTCATCTACGTTCCCGAGACCACGACGCTCATGGCGCCGCTGCTGACGACGGTTCCGCTGCAGATCTTCGCCATGGAACTCGCCACGGCCAAAGGCCTCGACGTCGACCAGCCGCGCAATCTCGCGAAGTCCGTCACCGTCGAGTAGGGGTCGCGATGGCCATTCTGGGGATCGGCACCGACATCGCCGATGTGCCGCGTTTCGCCGAGCACATCGAGCGGGTGCCGGAACTCCTCGACCGTCTGCTCACCCCTGCCGAGCAGCTCAAACGCAACGGGAAGCGCCGTACGGATGCCTCCTTGGCGGCGCGGTTCTCCGCGAAGGAGGCGCTGAAGAAGGCGATCGACTTCCCCGGCTGGCTGCCCTGGCAGTCCGCCGAGGTGGTTCCCGCCCGATCCGGTGCGCCGAGCTTCCGGCTGCGCGGGCTCGTGCTCGAGCACTTCCACCGCATCGGGGCGACGAACATCCACCTCTCGATCACCCACGATGCGAACCTGACGATGACCTTCGTCATCGTCGAAGGCGAAGGTCCGTCGCTGAGCCCCAGCGTCGAGGGCGATACGGAGCACTTCGGGCACACGCTCTACCCGAGGTGAGAGCCGAACTCAGGGCACCGCGGGAGGTCCCGGTGTCCGGACCCGGGCCCCACCTCGGCGAGGTCGGTCTTAGACTCGGACCATGAGCTCTCTTTCCACCACCGACACGACCACCGCCACATCGCCGGACATCCACCTGCCCACCGCCGAGGACGCCGCGGACATCGCCCCCGGACTGGTCACCCTGCGCCGGGGCCTGCATGAGAACGTCGAGGTCGGCCTCGACCTGCCGGCCACGCAGAAGCTCGTGTATGATGCGATCGAAGGCCTGGACATCGAAGTGACGAAGGGCAACGGACTCTCCTCTCTCACCGTCGTCCTCCGCGGGGGCGCTCGGACACTGGATTCGACCGGAGTCGTGCCCGCCGTGCTGCTGCGCGGGGACATGGACGGACTGCCCGTCACCGAGGCGACCGGCTTCGACTTCGCGGCCACCTCTGGGCGGATGCACGCCTGCGGCCACGACCTGCACACGGCCGGTCTGGTCGGAGCGCTCAAGCTCCTCCACCGTGACCGGGACTCCCTGCCCGGGGACGTCGTGTTCATGTTCCAGCCCGGCGAAGAAGGCTACGACGGGGCCGGGAAGATGATCGCCGAGGGCGTCCTCGACGCCGCCGGACCCCGGGTCAAGGCCGCCTACGGCCTCCACGTCTCCGCCGACCAGGACCTCGGCGTGGCCACCAGCCGCCGGGGCTCCTATATGGCCGCCTTCGCCAAGATGACCATCAGCGTCCGCGGCAAGGGCACTCACGCCTCCCGCCCGGCCACCGGACGGGACCCGATCCAGGTCGGTGCCATGCTCGTCGGGCAGCTGCAGGAGTACGTGACCAGGCGCTTCGACATCTTCGACCCGCTGGTCATCACCGTCGGCCAATTCAACGGCGGCACCGCCCCGAACGTCATCCCCGACTTCGCCGAGCTGGTCGTCTCGGTCCGCACCTTCTCCGAGACCGTCACCGCCCGCGCCGAGGCGGAACTGCCGCAGCTGGTCACCGAACTCGTCGCCGCGCACGGGCTCGACGCCGAGGTCGACTATGAGGCCATCCTGCCGCCGACGATCAACGACGACGCCGAGGCGGACTTCTTCCTCGACACCTTCGCCGAGCTCTTCGGTCCCGAACGTGCACAGGTGCGACCCAACCCGCTGCCCGGTTCCGAAGACTTCTCCCGCGTCCTTAACGAGGTGCCAGGCGCCTACGGCCACTTCGGTGTGGCCCTGCCCAATCTGCCCGTCGAAGAACGCGAAGCCAACCATTCCCCGCGCGCCCGCCACAGCGACGAAGGCCTGGCCGACCACGCCCTGTTCCTCGCTCACCTGGCCGGACGCAAGCTCGCACAGCTGGCCGAACAGTAGGCCGGCAGGGTTGAGCCGGTGTGAGTGACGAGCAGTGAGAAGGACCAGCCGATGACAGTATTCGCCTACCCCAGCGCCATCATCCGTGATGCCGAAGGCCCCCTCCTGGAGCAGGGCATCCCGCTCATGGCCCGCGCGGCTCGAGCGCTCGCGAACGTCTGTCTCGAGCAGCTTCGCGACAGGCGCGGGCTCATCGCCGGGGCCAGGGTGTGCGTGCTCGCCGGTCCCGGCAACAACGCCGGGGACGCTCTCTTCGCGGCCGCCGCGCTGCGTCGACGCGGGGTGCGGGTCACCGTCATCACCCTGTTCGACCGCACCCACGTCGACGGGCTGGCCGCGGCACGCCGAGCCGGCGCCGAGGTGATCGACCACACCGCGGATACCCCTTCCGCCAGTGCCGAGATCCTCCGCGAACTGGCTCGTGCCGATCTCGTCCTCGACGGGATTCTGGGCACCGGAGGTCGGCGCGGACTGCCCGACGACCTCGCCGAGCTGATCCGCGAATGGCGTGAGGCCGAGACAGAGTCGGCGTCCCAGCCCGGGGCCGACACCGGGTCGGAGGCCGAGACCGGTGCCCAGACCCGGGCCGAATCCCGGCCCCTCGTCATCTCCGTCGACACCCCCTCCGATCTCGACCCGGAACCCGAAGGAGCGGACCGGCGAATCCACGCCGATCACACCGTGACCTTCGGCGGCCTCAAGGCCGAACTCATCGATCCGCGGGTCGCCGAGTTCACCGGTTCGATCCATGTCATCGACATCGGCCTCGACCTCGACCCGGACCTCGCCGCCGCGGAGTTGCTCGACGTCGCTGATCTCCGGGCCGAATATCCCCGCCCTGAGCAGGACGGATACAAATACTCCCGCGGTGTCGCCGGGGTCCTCGCCGGCTCCGAGGACTACCCCGGGGCGGGGGTGCTCACGACCACCTCGGCGGTGAATTGCGGGGTCGGGATGGTCCGATACCTCGGTTCCGAACTGGTCGCGGAGCCGATCATCGGCATCCACGCCGAGGTGGTCAACGCCTCGGGTCGGGTCGACTCGATCGTCATGGGACCGGGCGACCCGGAATCCGAATACGTCCAAGCCGCCGTCGATGCCCTGGCGGAGACGACGATCCCGGTCGTCCTCGACGCCGGAGCCCTCGACATGATCGCCCGCGTCGAATCCATGCAGGGCACCTGGCTGGCGGGGCGCCCGGTCCTCCTCACCCCGCACGCCGGCGAGCTGGCCAGACTGCTCAGCCGCCTCCTCGGCGAGATCATCACCTCGACCCGAATCACCGCCGATCCTGTCGGCTGGGCACGCGAGGCGGCTCGGGTGACCGGAATGATCGTGCTCCTCAAGGGCCACCGTACGGTCATCGCCGCCCCCGACGGCTACTGCGTCCTCCCCGCACCTGGTCCGGCGAGCCTCGCCACCGCCGGGTCCGGGGATGTGCTCGCCGGCATCCTTGGGGGACTCGCGGCCGTCATCGGTGCGCAGGGACGGCAGTCCGCCGACGAACAGGTCCTCTCGGCCAGGGACTGGGCGCACATCGCGGGACTCGGCGTGCTCATCCACAACTCCGCTGGACGCCGGGCGATCAACGCCGGGCAGCTCGCCGATGCCGTCGCCGAGGTGGTCGCCGAGCTCATCCACGGAGGTGACCGGCGCGACCGGCCGGGACCCGCGGACGGTATTCTGGACCGGTGACATCTACCCAGACACCCGCGGCGCTCGTCCGTGCCGAGATCGACGTGGTCGCGCTGCAGGCCAATGCCGCACTGCTTGCCGAACGTCTCGCGCCGGCCCGCCTCAAATGCGTGGTCAAAGCCAACGCCTACGGACACGGCGTCGACATCATCGCCCCCGCGCTCTTCGCCGCCGGCCACCGCGAGTTCTGCGTGGCCACCATCGCCGAAGCCCTCGAGCTGCGGGAGATCCTCGGGGCCGAGGCGACCATCCTCGCTTGGCTCTACGGGCCCACCACCGCCCTCGACGCGGCTCTGCTGGCCGGTATCGAGCTGGGCGTCTCGACGATCGACGCCCTCGACCGGCTGCAGGCCGCGGCCGAACGCACCGGCACCACGGCCCGCATCCACTTCAAGATCGACACCGGACTGGGGCGCAACGGCCTCATTCCCACCGATTTCGCTCTCGCTCTCACCCGCTTGCAGGCGCTGGCGGACGAGACCAGGGACGTGAACCCGCCGCCCCTGACCGTCGTGGGCATCATGAGCCATTTCGCCGTCGCCGATGAACCCGAACGCCCGGAGACCGCCGCCCAGACTGCGGTCTTCGACACCGCCCACCGGGAGCTCACCGCCGTTCTCGACGGTGCGGAGGGTCGCCTCGGGGCGTCTTCTGGGCTCGATGTGCACATCGCGAACTCACCGGCGGCCCTGACCTTGGGGCCCTGCCCCGGGACTTCGGCCAGGGTGGGGCTCTCGCTGTACGGTCTCTCGCCTCTCGACGATGGGGATGCTGAGGCGCTCGGTCTCCGGCCGGTCATGCGGCTGGTCTCCTCCGTCATCAATCTCAAAGACATCCCTCCAGGTCACGGGGCCTCTTACGGGCTGACGTTCACCGCCGAGGCGGACACCCGGTTCGCGCTCGTGCCCGGGGGATACGGTGACGGCATTCCCCGTTCGGCCTCGAACCGCGCCGAGGTGGCCATCCGCGGCCGCAGGCATCCCGTCGTCGGTCGGGTGGCCATGGACCAGATGATCGTCGACATCGGAGGCGCCGAGGCGGCGATCGGCGATGAAGTCGTGATCTTCGGCCCCGACGGTCCCAGCGCCGCCGAATGGGGCGCGTGGGCGGACACCATCAACTACGAGATCGTCACTCGCATCAGCGCTCGGGTCGACCGGGTCGAAGCTGGACAAGTCGAGGTCGGTCGCGTCGGGGACGAGGTCGGCCGATGAGACTCCACGTCGGATCCCTGCGACAGATGCGCACCTTCGCCGAGGCGCTCGCCGGGCATCTGCAGGCCGGTGACCTGCTCATCCTCACCGGCAACCTCGGTGCCGGGAAGACGACGTTCACCCAGTCGTTGGGTCGGGCATTGGGCGTCGCCGGGCGGATCACCTCGCCGACATTCATCATCGCCCGGGAGCATCCCTCTCTCAGCGGTGGACCGGCGCTCGTCCATGTCGACGCCTACCGGCTCTCCGATGCGGAGGAGCTCGGCGATCTCGATCTCGATTCGGAGCTCGAGGAGTCGATCACCGTCGTCGAATGGGGTGCCGGTCTCGCCGAACAGCTGAGCACGGACTATCTGCAGCTGACGATCACTCCGGCCTGGGCGGAGGGCGCGGTGGACTTCGCTGATGCCTCGAATCACGTGGACGATCGGGAACTTGAGGACGATGCAGACCTCGATGGCGATGCAGACCTCGCGGACGATCCGGAACTTGACGACGAACGGCGGAGCATCGACATCCTCGGTCACGGCTCCGGTTGGGACGAAAGACTGGCCCGACTGGGTGCGAGTCTCGCGGAGCTCTTCGAGCTCGAGGCGAACGCCGACCGGACCGGCGGCACCGACACTGGCCCAGACACTGACAAGGACAGAGCATGATCATCCTCGGCATCGATACTTCGCAGTCGGCTTCAGTGGCCCTCGTAGACTCCGCATCGGGTGATGTGCTCGCCGCCGAGCACGCCGATGATCAGCGCCGACACCTCGAGTTCATCGGTCCTGCATTGGCATCCGTGCTCTCCGCAGGCCCGAGTCCCGAACTCGTCGTCACCGGAATCGGTCCCGGCCCCTTCACCGGCCTGCGCGTCGGCATCGCCGCGGGCATCGCTGTCGGGCAGGCTCGCCGGATCCCGGTGTCCGGTCTCCTCTCTCAGGCCGCGATCGCCGAGGAGTTGCGGCGGAGGGAGACCGCGGAAGCCGCCGATCAGAGCGTCGCAGTCCGGAACGCGGCCCCGGCACGACCGGTGCTCATCGCCTCCGACGCCAGGCGCAAAGAGGTCTACTTCAGTGTCTACGAGGTCTCCGATGCATCCCTGGTCGCGGGCCCCTTCGTCGCCAAACCCGCCGAGGTCGCCGCGGTGCTCGCCGACCACGGATACTCACCGACCACCATCACCGATCGCTTCGGGCGGGGCATTCTGCTCTATCCGGACGAGCTCGGCACCGGAACTGAGCAGGCGATTCTCGACCCCCGAGCCGAACATCTCGCCTTCGCGGCTGCCCGAGAGCTCGCGGCCGGGCGTGAACTGCCCGACCCGGTCCCCGAATACCTGCGTGAGCCCGATGCGAAGGCGAGCCCGACCCGGCAGAGCTCGCTGAGATGAACCGGAAGCGCTCATGAACACGACCATGACGATCGACGAACTCCACTGGTGGGATCTGACGGAGATCGCCGAGCACGACGCACGGATCTTCGGCCCCACCGCCTGGACCCTCGGCTATTACTGGGCGGTCATGGCGCAGAACGGAACGGCCATGTTCAAGGCCGGAACCACCTCGGCGGGTTCAGGCTCGACGGCAGATGTGGCCCTGGCCGGGTGGGTCGTGATGTCGTGCGCCGGGGGAGAGGCCGACCTGATGACGATCGCCACCACCGAGGCAGCGCGGGGGCAGGGCATCGGCCGCGCCCTCCTGGACACCGGCCTCGACTGGGCGAGGATCCAGGGCGCCGAGGTGGTCCACCTCGAGGTCGACGAACGCAACGCATCCGCCAGGGCGCTCTACACCTCGCACGGTTTCGAAGAGTGGGGGAGACGTCCCGACTACTATCCGGGTGCCGATGCCGTGCTCATGAGGGCGCGGCTGTAGCCGAGGATCGCGCGCACACAGACGAAGACGCAGGAACGGAAGACAGAGAAGCGGAAGACAGCGAAGCGGCCGAGATGCATGAAGCATCTCGGCCGCTGAAGTTCTCTTCGCCGGCGCTGCGGGTCGGGCTGCGCCGAGGGTCAGAGGTCGCTGCGGATCAGGCGTCAGGGACGGCTGAGCGACGGAGCCAGTCAGGCGACGGTTGCCGTTGGCCGTTCCGTGGTCGCGGTCAGCTCGGCGAGGAGTTCGCCGTTGAGCTTGAACGCGGTCATCGTCTCGTCGATGACGATCTGCTCGTCACCGCCGGTGCCGGCGATCTCATTGAGTCGGAGACGGTAGTCGTCCTTGTACGGCTTGGTCTTGCCGATCTCGGTGAAGTCCCAGATGGTCAGGGCCGAAGCGGGCAGACCGTAGTGGCGACCCATGAGGGCACCGATGGCCTGACCGCCGGAGAGATCCCCGAGGTAGCGGGTGTAATGGTGGGCGATGACCTGTTCGGGCCGTGTGAGGCCGGACAAATGCGCCGCATAGGCCTCGGCGCTGCGGGTCACGGGCAGGGCGCCGCCGCCGAGCTCGCGCAGATCGGCGAGAATGCGGTCGTAACGGCACAGGCCCGCATTGTGGAAGGGCACGAAGATCGGATCGGTAGCGAATTCGCGCGACTTCTGCTCGAGAGCGTCGTAGATGACCTCGTACTGCTTGAGCAGAAGCGCATAGGCGTCAGCATTCAGCCGACCTTCCATGAGGTCGACCATGAAATTGGTGTGCTCAACCTCGTCGTGGATCGTGGCGGTGCTGCTCTTGAGGCGAGCGGAGAATGGTTCAGTCATGATGTTTCCTCGTTGAGGGATCGGCGATCCGAATCTCGGTTCGCGAAATGATGGCTGATGTGGGTCCGTCCCGGTGCGGTGCCGAGGCACCGCACCGGGACGGACCCTGACTCACTACATTACTCGTTGCGAGTCCAGTTTAGCGCTTGCGCATCCGGGCGAACATGACCGACGCTGCACCCAGCAAGATCAGACCCGCTGCGATCGGCAGGGTGATCAGGTCGGTTCCGGTGCGGGGGAGGTTCCCGCCGCCGGAGCCGCCGCTGGACGAACCGCCGGAGCCGCTCGAGGATGAGGCCTCGGCGCCCGAACCGGCACCGTTGTCGGAACCGGAGGCGTCAGCCTCGGCGCCGTTGTCGGATCCTGAAGCATCAGCCTCGGCGCCGTCCTCGGATCCGTCAGTTGCACCGGCGGAGTCAGAGCCGCCTTCTGCACCGTCGGACGAGCCGTTGGCGTCGTCATCGGCGGCCTCATCCTCGTTCACCGTGACGGTGAACTCGGCGGGGTCCGAAGGAACCCCCTCGACCGTGGCAATGGCCGAGTAGGCGTAGGTGCCCTTGGCGCTCGGAGCCTTGGTCGAGAAGTTGCCCTCATCATCGGCGGTCACCGTGACATTGTCCTCAGCCGGGACACTGTCATCAGCCTCAGCCGAGGCTGCGAACGTGCTGAGCTGAGTACCGGCGTTTTCGTCGGTTTCATTCTCGACGACCGGAGTCCAGGCCAGATTCACCTCGGAGTTCGGGGTGGCCTTGCCCTTGACGAGGCGGTCCGCGCCGACGGTCTGGTCAGCGACCTCAGGAGCGGCGGGCCGCTCCTCGTCACCATCGGACGAACCGTCGGGGTCGTCACCGTCGGCTGCGCCTTCGGAGTCGGACTCGCCGCCGTCGGCAGCGCCCTTGTCGTCGGCCTCGGCGGCATCCGCCGCGCCCTTGTCATCAGCTTCGCCTTCGGCGGCGTCGGCTGCGCCCTTGTCGTCGGCCTCGGCAGCATCCGCCGCGCCCTTGTCGTCAGCTTCGCCTTCAGCAGCGTCGGTCGCGCCCTTGTTGTCGGCTTCACCTTCGCTGGCATCGGCTGCACCGGTTTCGTCAGCTTCGGCGCCATCGGCTTCGCCTTCAGCGGCGTCAGCTGCGCCCTTGTCGTCAGCTTCACCTTCGGCGGCATCGGCTGCGCCGTCGGCCTCAGCCTCGGCCTCAGCTTCGTCCTCGTCGCTCGGGAAGAGCGCTTCCTTCTGCTCGTCCGTGAGCTCGATGCTCTCGCGGTAGAGCTCGGCGTCTCCCGTGGCGAAACCATGGGCGACCCAGGTGAGGACGTCGTATTCCTTGTCCTCGGCGAGGTCGGCGGTCTTCGCGTTCACGTCGACGTTGAGCTTGCCGTCCTGGATGTCGGCGGTCTTGACGTACTGGGCGGCTGCCGCATTGCCTGCGGTGACATCCTTGCTCTCCAGATCACTATCGACGATCGCCGCATAGGCGCCGGCGGCCGGGGATCCGAGGCTGGAGTTTGGCAGGTTATTGTATCCGTCTCCGGTGACATTGACGGTCAGACCGTCCTCGGCAGAGGCGGACTTCACCGAATGAGTGGTGGAGACGTTCGGCTCGGGAGCCTGCGCGGTGTAGCCGACGGTGACCGGGTTGGCCTTCTTCCGCGGCTGGATCGAGGTGCTCGCACCCGCGGTCGTGTACCAGTACGAGTCCTGACCGGTGGCGACGTTGAAGTCGATCCAGTCCTGAGGCATGGCGCCCCACCACGACTGGTTCTCGTCGGTCTTCGGAGCCTGTGGGTTGCGGCCTGCGGTGTCGGTCTCCACGCCGAGGAAGTCGGGAGTGAACTCGAATCCTTCGTCGGTGACGTCGACCGATCCCTGCTGGATCTGAACGATTTCACCGTCGACCGGATCGAGCTTGTTCCACTTGCTCAGGTCGTCCATGTCCGTGCCGTAGCCGGAGTAGGTGCCGGTGATGGTGCCCTTGCCGTCCTTGACCTCGAGCTTCGGATCGGAGATCGTCCAGTAGGTCATGCCGCCGTAGTAGGCGAAGCTCCACGAACCTTCCCACTGGATCGAGGCATTGTCGCTGTCGGCATCGATCGTGCCGGTGCCGTTGGCGATCTCGACGTGGTCGCCGGTGTGGTTGTTCTCAGCCTCGGCGTTGGTCTTGTTGTTGACCAGAGTGCCGTCGCCGGTCTTGCACCGGTCGTCGAAGTTCGACAGCTTGCCGCTGGACTTCTTGACCGTGGTGTTGCCGACGGCGAAGTTCTTGTCGTCATCGACCTGGTACACGCTGCCCGCATCGTTCGCAGTCCAGATGCGTGCCATGCCCGTGTCTCCGGCATCACCGGCGACGAGGAAGTTGCACCCACCGAAGTAGGCACCGCCGGTGGATTCGTCGTTGACCGACCAGCTGAACACAGCGTCGTCGACGGTCTTGTCGACTGCGCCGAATGCCGGGGCCGTCATGCCCATCGCCAGCAGACCGGTGGTTGCCGCAACAGCGGCCCCAGCCGCCAGCGGCGATGTGAAGCGCCGTGCTCGGGAAGCACTCGCGCGCGCACTCCTGTGCGTCATAGATTCTCCTCATTTTTTGCGTGTTACACGGCCATGAGCGCGTGTGCCCAGGCGTCGGAATCGATCCTGGATTCGTCATCAGCAGAAGTTGTGGATTCGCTGAACAGTAAATAGACTACACAGGCATAACCTAAAAAGCCAAGGCAAGCCTCAGTTATGAATGGGTAGCCTTGCCTTAAACAAATGACTTTCTAAGATTCTCGAGTAACTCATGCCGAAGTGGAAGATGCGGAAGACGGTGCGCAGCCGTTCCTTCCGCAGAACCGCCTGGATCTCAGGCGGTCTGGTACTGGCGGTCCTGCTGTGGAACAACGGGATCCACAACATCGGATCGATCAACGCCCAAGGTGAGGCCGACTGCCAACAGCCGCCTGCGCGGTCGACGCCGAATATGCCCGACGTCCCCGACGTCGATTCATCGAAATTACAGGATCCGACCGAGATCAAGGGGCAGACCACGGCCTACACCCCGGCCGGAGAGATTCCGTCGGTCTCCGACACCGCGGCGCACGAAGCGAATCTGCCGGTCACCGTCAAGAGCAACGACGGGCCCGAGCAGACCGTGGAGAAGACCGACCGCATCCTCGCGATGAACCAGAACGGCGGAATCGCCGCCGCTGTGGTCGGCCTCGGCCTCGGCTGCAACCTCGTCGGCCGCGACATCGCCACCGACTTCACCCAGCTCGTCCCCGGCGCCGAACAGCTTCCGCTGGTCACACAGGGCGGTCATGAGATCAACGCCGAGGCGGTGCTTGCGCTCTCGCCCGATGTGATCCTCACCGACACGACGATCGGCCCCTACGACGCTCAGCTGCAGCTGCGCAATGCCGGAATCCCCGTGATCTTCATCTCTTCGTCCTATTCCGAGGGAGTCCGCTCGGCCGGCCCGCAGATCCGAGAGGTCGGCGATGCCCTCGGCGTCCCCGATCTCGGCAACAAGCTCGCCGAGCGCACCGTGATGGAGATCGATGAGACGAAGAAGGCCGTGGAGAAGCTGGCCCCGGAGGACCCGTCGGACCGACCGCGCACTGTGTTCCTCTACCTGCGGGGCAGCATCTACTACTGGTTCGGCGTCGGCTCGGGAGCTGACTCGCTCATCCAATCCGTCTCCGGCCGCGACGTCGCCGCCGAAGTCGGATTCGAAGGCATGTCCCCGACGAACTCCGAAGCCCTGATCAAGGCCGCACCCGACGTCATCATCGTGATGACGCTCGGACTCGCCTCGGTGGGCGGAATCGACAAGGCCCTCGAACTGCCCGGCATCAAACAGACTCCGGCGGGCAAGAACCGACGGCTCGTCGACATGAGCGACTACGAAGTGATGAGCTTCGGACCCCGTTCGGCCCAGGTGCTCGCGGCACTGGGCACCGCGATCTACGCACCCGAGCTCGCTTACCATCCGGACCATCCTCCGGCATCCATCGACAAGCGTCTGAAAGAGATCAATGAAGAACTGGAAGAGGACGAGGCATGAGTGAGTCCACCGAAACCCGGGACCTGCCTCTGCGCCGCTCCGGGCGACACCTCGACCAGACTTCGGGCGGCGACCGACGTTCCCCGGCAGACCCGACAGCGCAGCTCGATGCCGCACCGGATGCCCGCGACCTCGACCTCGGGCAGATCCGAGGCCGACGCACCGCACGGGCGGGAACCCTGTTCCTCGTCCTGTTCATCGCACTCATCGCGGCCTGCGTGCTCTCGGCGGCGATCGGCCAGCTCTTCATCCCTCCGCAGGAGGTGATCGGCTCCCTCCTGAACAAGGTCGGCATCGACTGGCTGCCCGGTCCGAGTCATGACTTCGGCGAAGAGGCTCTCTGGCAGGTCCGCTTCCCCCGAGTGATCATGACCATCCTCGTCGGGGCCGCTCTGGCGGTGGCCGGGTCGATGATGCAGGGCGTCTTCGGCAACCCCCTGGCCGAGCCCGGCGTCGTCGGAGTCTCCTCCGGCGCCGCAGTCGGTGCCAGCGCCTCGATCCTCTTCGGCTGGTCCTTCCTCGGCGCCTTCACCACCCCGGCCTTCGCCTTCGCCAGCGGTCTGATTACGACGTTCATCGTCTACACGGTCTCTCGTTCGCAGGGGCGCACCGAGGTGATCACCCTCGTGCTCACCGGTGTCGCCGTCAATGCCATCGCCGGAGCGGCGATCGCCTACATCACCTTCGCCGCCCCCACCTCGGCGCGGGAGCAGATCGTGTTCTGGCAGATGGGCAGCTTCAACGGCAGCCTGTGGTCCCAGGTCGGACTCATCCTGCCGCTCATCGTCTTCGGCATCATCATCGCCCAGACCCTGGCCCCGGGCCTCGACATCCTCTCCCTCGGTGAGAAGAGCGCCCGTCACGTCGGCATCAACGTCGAACGGCTGCGGATCATCGTCATGGCCGTCGTCGCCCTGCTAGTCTCCGCCGCGGTCGCGTTCTGCGGGATCATCGCCTTCGTCGGTCTCGTCGTCCCGCACATCATCCGCATGATCATCGGCCCGGGCCACCGACTCCTGCTGCCCGCCAGCGTGCTCGGCGGTGCGGTGCTGCTGGCGATCGCGGACCTCGCGGCAAGGACCCTCGTCGAATTCGCCGACCTGCCCATCGGCATGCTCACCTCCCTGGTGGGCGGGCCGTTCTTCTTCTACCTGATCAGACGCAGCCGCAAAGAATCCGGAGGTTGGGCATGAGCGTCATCTCTCTCACCCGTTCACAGGCCCGCCGACCGAACTATCCCGTTCCGGGCCAGGCCATCATCTCCGTGCGCGGAGCCGCGGTCAGCTTCGGTGACAGGCAGATCCTCAAGGGAATCGACCTCGACATCAACTGCGGTGAGGTCCTCGCCGTCGTCGGTCCCAACGGCGCCGGCAAATCGACTCTGGTCAACGTCGTCACCGCCGATGTCGAACTCGATGCGGGCAAGGTCTTCATCGACGACGAGGTGGAGTACTCCTGGTCGACTCGGGAGCTGGCGATGCGTCGGGCCGTCCTGCTCCAGGACATCGGACTGGCCTTCCCCTTCACCGTCCTCGAGGTCGTCGAGATGGGCCGCTCCCCGTGGGCGGGCATGCGCGAATCCCAGCACGATGACCTCATCGTCTCCGGAGCCATGTCCCGCACCGAGACGGTGCAGTTCGCGGCCCGGAAGTTCACCTCTCTGTCCGGCGGTGAGAAGGCCCGCGTGGCTCTGGCCCGTGTGCTTGCTCAGGCGACCCCGGCGCTGCTGCTCGACGAACCGACAGCGCCGATGGACATCCGCCATCAGGAGCTCGTCCTCCAGCAGGCCCGCGACTACGCCGCGACCGGCGGAGCGGTGGTCATCATCGTCCACAACCTCGACCTCGCCGGAGCCTACGCCGACCGGATCGCCATGGTCTCCCAAGGATCGATCATCGCCCAGGGCCCACCCACCGAGGTGCTCACCGCCGACCTCATCAGCGAGGTCTACGACTACCCCGTGACAATCGTTGCCGACCCGAACACCGGAGCACCGCTGGTCGTGCCCGTGCGAGCCGGTCGAAAGGACAGCTGACCCATGCTCAACACTGTGCTCAGACGCAGCACCGCAATCACACGCAGCAGCGCACCCAAGCGCAGCACCGCACCCATCCCGACGACCACCTCGGCGCCGGTGAAGCGGATCCTCGCGCTCATCACGATCACCGGACTGATCGCCGCGGTCCTCGGGCTGACCACGACGATGCTCAACCCGGCCCCCGCCGAGGCGGCCCCCAAGGTGTCCGTGTCCGGCACCGCCAAGGCCGACGGGGAGTCATCCCTCGACCTCTCGGGCTCGGGATTCCAGTCCGTCGAGGGCGGATTCGGCGGGATCTACGTCCTCTTCGGCTGGGTCGACGACACCTCCGGCGGTTGGCGTCCGAGCAAGGGCGGGGCGACCGGCACGAACTACCGCTACGTCTACGACGACGAGACCAAGCCGGCGGGATATCAGCTCTTCGTCACCTTCCCTGGATCGTCGACGGCATATGCGGCCAACGGCGGCGAGATCGCGTCGAACGGCACCTGGAGCGGAACGATCAAAGTCCCCGGTGAGAAGTTCACGACCTACGACCGTGCCCAGAACGAGACCGAGGTCGACTGCGCCGAGGTGCAGTGCGGGATCATCACGATCGGCGCCCACGGCGTGGTCAACGCCAACAACGAATCCTTCACCCCCGTCGACTTCTCGAACTCAGGTGCCGCCTCGGGCGGAGACGCCGAGAAGGAGGAGAAGTCCGCGGGGGATGACGAGAAGAAGGACGAAGCCGCGACCGAGGACGACACCGACGCCGAGGCGGCTCCTGCGGCCTCGAGCGGCGGATCGGGGGGTGCGCAGACCGAGAACACCGGGGCCGCTCCGGCCGTTGCGCCGGTGGCCAGCGAACCGCCGATCAGCGATTCGTGGCTGATCTTCTTCGCCGTCCTCGCTGGTGTCCTCGTGCTTGGGTCGATCATCGCCATCGGGCTGGGCTTCGGCATCGGCTGCTATCTTGCTGCCAAAAGTCTGCTGCTCGGAGTCAGTCCGGCCGCGATGGAGAAGGAACGCGACCGGCGGGAGAAGAAGCGGATCAGAACCAAGCACAAGCTGCAGAAGCGCCGGATCAAGATGCAGCGGCGGAAGCAGCTGCAGCTGGCCAAGCTCGAACGCAGCTCCGAGAAGGCCGTGGCACAGACCAGCCACCAGGGCGCGGATGCCGGCAACGGCAAACTGCCGCCGCAGGTCATCGCTTTCTTCGAGGACGAGAACAGGGCGCCGGGGCAGGGTTCGAGCTCGGCCCAGCGCAATGCGGATGTCGACCAGCGCAACGTGGAAGTCGGCCGGCGCGAGGCGGACTATCCGCCGACGCCGAGAGTGTTCACCGGCGGGTCGGCAGCGGACAACGGCGGATCGGCCCAAGGCGGCAGGTCTGGCGGCGGTCCGGATCCCGAGCAGCGGAAAGACACTCGCGTGCTCACCCGTGTGCCCGCGGACAGTGCCGAGCGCTCTGATGCCGCTGCGCCCTCGGACGACCCGCTGACGACGAGCTTCCCGACGACGAAACCATGACACGGCCACGGACCGTCCCGCGGGACGAGAACGGATCACGATCGACGATGAACACTGTACTCTCCTCCCTTGTGCGGAGGTCCCTCGTGCGCTCGGCCGCCGGAGTGGCGGCGCTCGGGCTGCTCGGCTTCGGCCTCACTGCCCCCGTGCAGGCGATGACCGCGCCGTATTCGACGCCGCAGAACACTACGACGACAGACCCCGCCGATGATCCGGGCGAGGATGCCAGCGGTTCCCGCGACATCGACGATGCCGTCTTCGAATGGTCGGTCAACGACGAGTCGACCGGCGGCTCCTACTTCGGCGGCTGCAACTTCCTTGCCGCCGGTGAGGCCGGGGACACGGGAATGGCTCGGATCTGGACGAAGGACGACGCGGGAAAGCAGTTCAAGACAGACGAGTCCGGAAACTTCACCGAGGGAAATGTCTCGATCGTTAAGGAGAATGACCAGTACTCGACTTTCGCCACTCGCTGCGCCACAGCGGACGGCAATTCGGTGAACAACAAGACCAACGCCGAGACGGCGAACAACCACACCGGTGACCACGTTCGGATCGACAACGGTGCAGGAAAGGTCGACCCAGAGACGAATTCCGTAACGATCCAGTGGGAGGGTTCGTGGACCTTCGCCTACTACGGCGGAATGACCTACTGGACCATCACCAATCCGAAGCTAGAGGTCAAGGACGGCAAGGGCGTCATCACCGGCACCTATTCCGGCTACGGCACGGACATGGACGATATGAGCAAATGGGAGGCGCTCAAACCCGTCGACGGCAACATTGTCGAGATCCAGAAGGGATCGGTCAACGTCACCGAGAAGGGCTTCACATTCCTCCCCGACTATCTCGGTGTCGCAACCGACACAGCTGGCCGCAATCCTCAGGACAAGAAGACCGCAGAGAACGAATCCTGGTGGGGCGCCATGCCTCAGGACTGGATCGACTTCAACGTCAGGACCGGTCAGGACTCCTATTGGTACACCACGGCCGGTGCGAAGACCTCGATCCAGCCCCGGAAGACGGCCAATGAGCTCACTGTCACGTACGCCGAACCAGTCGACAAGCCCGACGACGGCGACCACACGGAGCCGCCCGGACCCGCCCCGAAGGAACCCGATGATCCGGGAGATGACGACGGCAAGGACGACGACAAGAAGAATGCCGGCGGCGATGGAACTGCGACTCTGTACTGGTCGCTCAACCAGGAAGCCAACGGCGGTGCCTTCTACGGGGGGTGCAACTTCCTCTCGGCCGGCAAGTCGAAGAACTCGGGCAGCGCACGCGTCTGGCCTTCCGGGGGCGGCGGATTCTACAAGTCGAATTCCGGCAACGTGACGATCCAGAAGCCCGAAGGGTCGACCTTCAAGGAAGCCTCCTGGGACTCCAGGTGCCTCGACGCGACGGGCGAAACAGTCTCGACCTCCCGCAAGGGTTCGTGGACGCAGTCCCGGGTGGCCATCAAGGACGGCGAAGTCAGTGAGACCGACTCCGGGGTCACCGTGCAGTGGAAGGGCAGCTTCACCGTCGCCTTCTACGGCGGCATGACCTACTGGTCGGCCACCGACCCCAAGCTCGAGGTCGACTCGAATGGCAAGAGCACTCTCGTCGCCGATCTCAGCGGCTACGGAGCCGACATGTTCGACTCCTCGAAGTGGATCACGCTCGAACCCGAATCGATCACGATGGCGAACTTCAAGAACATCGACATCGACGCCCTCCTCGATGCCGGGCACATCACGGCCACGCCCGACTACCTCGGCGTGAAGTACGACAACAAGGGCAAGGAAGGATCGTCGGGCAGTTCGGTCGGCGGTGCCGATGAGAACGCCTCGGCGCAGGCGGAGAAGAACGGTGAGAACGCCGACATCTGGGGTGCGTTCCCGCAGAGCTTCGTCGACTTCCAGCACAAGACCGGCCAGTACTCGTACTGGTTCACCTCGGGTGGAGTGCGTGACCCCTACAAGCCGGCCGAACCGATGACCATCTCGCTCGGAGACTACGAACCGGGAGCCGGAGACTACAAGGCGGCGGCCGGCAGCGGAACGCCTGGGCAAGGTGCCGGCGGTTCCGGTGGAGGCCAGTCCGGAGCCGGCCAGGGAAGTGGAACCGGAGCCGGCGGCTCCAGCGGCGGGTCCGGGAGATCTGCTGACAAGGCCGATGCGAAGAAGGATTCGGAAGTCGATGACGAGACTGTCTTCGCCCAGGAAGCCGAAGAAGCACGCGCGGCATCCGAGGTTCCCGTGCGCGCCTGGATCGCCATGGGCACCGGTCTCGCAGTGGCCGTCGTCGCCGGGTTCGGAATCCGTTCGGGAATCCGCCGCAGCATCGGACTCGACCCCACCGACTTGAGCTGAGCGGACTCTCAGCAACGGCGGAGATGGGCTCGGATCACGGTTGTTCGCACCGTGATCCGAGCCCATCGACGTGCAGACCAAAGGGTAGGCTGGAGACATGACACGAGTGCAATTGGCAGACACCGATCTTATGGTCCATCCTCTTCAGCTGGGTGGCAATCCCTTCGGCTGGGGAGCGGATCGGGAACAGAGCTTCGCAGTCCTCGACGCCTATGCCGAAGCGGGCGGAAACTTCATCGACACGGCCGATGCCTATTCCGTCTGGGTCGAAGGCAACTCGGGCGGAGAATCCGAGACCATCATCGGCGAATGGATGAAGGCCCGCGGCAACCGCGACGAGATGGTCATCGCCACCAAGGTCGGCATGCATCCGAAGCACAAGGGACTCGACCCGGCCAATATCCGCGACTGCATCGACTCCTCGCTGCGCCGTCTGGGCACCGACCGCATCGACCTCTACTACGCGCACCTCGATGATGAGGACGTCGACCAGGTCGCCGTCGCGGAGACCTTCGACGCCCTCGTGCGATCCGGCAAGGTCAGCTACCTCGGAGCATCGAACTTCAGCCTCGAACGCCTGCAGTCGGCTAGGCGGGTCAGCGCGAAGTATTCGCTCGCCTGCTATCGGGTCGTCCAGGACCGCTACAACCTCGTCTCCCGTGGAGCCGTCGATGAGCAGAAGCAGGCGTATCTGCGCAGCGAAGGCATCGCCGAACTGCCCTTCCACTCCCTGGCCTCCGGCTTCCTCACCGGCAAGCACACCGGAGGCGACGCCACGGGCAGCGTGCGCGGCGAACGGGTGGCCGATTTCCTCGAGAACCAGGAGGCGCTGCGCACCCTGGAGATCCTCGACGATGTGGCCGCTGCCCACAATGCGAGCCTGACTGCAACCGCCATCGCCTGGCAGCTCAGCCACGATTTCATCCCCTCGACGATCGCCTCTGCGAGGGTGCCCGAACAGCTCACCGAACTGCTGGTCGGAACCGAACTGGAACTCAGCCACGACGAGATCTCGGCGCTCGGCAGCGCCTGGGCGGAGGAATCATGACCACCACAAGCCCGCGCCTGGTCACCTGGGAGAACGGCACCGACCTCGTCATCGAGCTGCCGCTCGACGTCGAACCCGCAGCGGTCTGGGCGAAGCTGACCGACAGGGAAGAGGCCGGCACCTGGTTCGCCCCCTTCCGTGTCGAGAGCCCCGACGGCGAACCGGACGAGGACTCCGAAACGGAGAGCGACACGGATCCCACCGGAGACACGGATCCCACTGGAGACGCGGATTCCGCGGGTGACGCGAACCCGCGCATCATCTTCGACCTGGGGGAGGCGCAGCTGGAAGGCGTCATCCTCAGCAGCGAGGTCGAGGACCACGTGCTCGTCGAGCTCGACGACTTCGGCGTGCTCGGCTTCCAGCTTCTGCCCCTCGAACTCACCGACGGTGCCGCGACCCTCCTCGTCTTCACCCAGTCGGCTCCCGATGTCGAGAGCGCCCGGCTCAAGGCCGCCGACTTCGGTCCGATGTGGGACACCCATCTGCGCCTCTTTGCCCGCAGCTTCGGCCTCGAGGTGACCGAGGCGAGCGAACCCGAGCTGCTCGAACGCTACGCCGACCTCGAACTCGAGGACGGCAGGGACGCCGAATGAGCGAACCGCTCGTTCTCGGCATCGAATCCTCGTGTGACGAGACCGGAGTCGGGATCGTCCGTGGGCGGACGCTGCTGACGAACACGGTCTCCTCCTCGATGGACGAACACGTCCGCTTCGGCGGGGTCGTCCCCGAGGTCGCCTCCAGGGCCCATGTGCAGGCGATCGGCCCCGCCATCGCCTCGGCGTGTGATGAAGCCGGTGTAGACCTCGGCGACCTTGACGCGATCGCGGTCACCGCGGGCCCTGGACTCAGCGGCGCCCTGATGGTCGGGGCCGGTGCGGCCAAGGGACTCGCCGCGGCGCTGAACCTGCCGCTCTACGGCGTCAACCACCTCGCCGCGCACGTGGCCGTCGACCTCGTCGCCGAGGACATCGACGGACTGACCACGCCGACGATCGCCCTCCTGGTCTCCGGCGGGCACACGGAGATCCTGCGCATCGGCGATGTCGTCGAGGACATCGAACTCCTCGGCGCCACCATCGACGATGCCGCCGGAGAGGGCTTCGACAAGACCGCCCGACTGCTCGGGCTGAACTATCCGGGCGGACCGAACATCTCGAAGGCCGCCCTCGGACTGCTCGACGGCACCGGGGCCCCCGGGGATCGCTCCCTGGTGCGGTTCCCCCGCGGGCTCGCGAAGAAGCAGGACCTCAGGGACCCCGAGCGTCGGTACAATTTTTCTTTCTCCGGGCTGAAGACCGCGGCTCTGCGGGAAGTCACGAAGGCCGAGACGCTGGGTGCGGACCTGCGGGTGGCCGACATCGCCGCCGGGTTCGAAGACGCCGTCGTCGACGTGCTCGTGACCAAGACGCTGCTGGCCGCGGCAGACACCGGCATCGACCACATCGTGCTCGGCGGGGGAGTCGCGGCGAACACACACCTGCGTGAGGTGCTCGCGGACAGATGCGCCGAGGCGGGCGTGCGTCTGCGCGTGCCGCCGCTCAAGCTATGCACCGACAATGGCGCGATGGTCGCCGCGCTCGGCGCCGAACTCGTCTCCCGCGGCATCGGACCCAGCGACCTCTCCTTCGCTGCCGTCTCCTCTCTGGATGTGGACCATGTCCTCGTCTGAGAGCCCGGACCGCGAGGCCGCGGAGCAGAACGCACAGGCGGCGAACTCGACGCGACTGCCTGCGGGGCGACCGCCTCGGCGATCGGGTGACGGATGGACGTGGGGCTCCGACGGGCGGAAGCACTGGGGACTCAACGGCGCCGCCGGCCTCATGCTCCTCGACCCCGAGCAGGGAATCCTCATGCAGCACCGCGCCCTGTGGTCGGTCGAAGGCGGCACCTGGGGCTTCCCCGGCGGCGCCCGCGACCTCGGCGAATCCGCGATCGATGCGGCGATCCGCGAGTCCTGGGAGGAAGCCGGGGTCCCGGATCCGGACGGGGAGGGGATCGAGATCCTCGAGACCCATGTCCTCGACCTCGGCGACTGGTCCTACACCACGGTCATCGCCCGCACCCTGCGGCACTTCGACCCGGTCATCAACGATCCGGAGAGCATCCAGCTCTCCTGGGTGCCGATCGAGAGCCTCGACGACTACGAGCTGCACTCGGGGGTCGCCTCGGCGCTGCCGCGGCTGCTGGAGATGCTGCGCCCGCACCTGTGAGGTGAGTCGGTCCGCCGACGAACGGGCTGCGTGTCCAAACACGCGTGTGCACCGCCGTGACTGGACGTGCAGCCTGTGTCTCGACGAACGGGCTCTAGGTGTACGAGGTCCGCAGCTCCCTGATCAGGGAACGGGTCACCTCGGTGAGGGAACCGGTCGAGGCGAACACCTTCTGCAGGCGCTGATAGGCCACCCCGCGCTCGACGATCGTCGTGATCGAGCCCAACTCCTCGAGGCAGCCGAGGCGTTCGGCCACTGGGGTCAGCCGTTCGACCTCGTCGGCGAGGCATTCGGTGACGAGGCGCTCATCGGCCGCGGCGTTCTCGATGATGATCGCGTCCATGCCGTAGCGGGCGGCGCGCCATTTGTTCTCGTCGTGGAACCAGTCGGGCATCCGCGGCAGGGTCTCCCCGGCGTCGAGGCGCTCCGAGAGATCGTCGACGAGGCACTGGATGAGCGCCGTGATCGCCACGATCTCCTCGAGGGTCGGCAGTCCGTCGCAGACCCTGACCTCGACGGTGCCCCAGTGCGGTGCGGGGCGGATGTCCCAGCGGATCTCGTTGATGTGGTCGATGATGCCGGTGGTGAGCATGTCGTCGACGTACTTCTCGTAGTCGGCCCACTCCTCGAACTGGAACGGCAGTCCGGCGGTCGGCAGCTGCTGGAACATCATCGCCCGGTTCGAGGCGTAGCCGGTGTCCGTGCCGCCCCAGAACGGGGAGGACGCGGAGAGCGCCTGCAGGTGGGGGACGTAGGCGAGGAGGGCGCCGATGATCGGCAGCACTTTGTCGCGTGAGTCGATGCCGACATGGACGTGGACACCGAAGATGAGCATGTTCCGACCCCACCACTGGGTGCGATCGACGAGCTCGAGGTAACGGTCTTTGGCCCTGACCTCCTGCGACTGCCACTGCGCGAAGGGGTGGGTGCCGGCGGACATGAGCTCGACCCCGCGGGCCTCGGTGAGGGTGCGCAGGGCGCCCATGGAACCGGCCAAGTCCTCGGCGATTCCGGCGACCTGGGTGTGGACTCCGGTGACGAGTTCGATGGTGTTCGTCAGCATCTCGCCGACGATCTGCTTCTCGAACGCCGGCGCGTGTTCGGCGACATCGGCCAGCAGCGTCTCAGCGGCAGGGGTCAGATCAAGGCTCTCACCATCCAGGAGAGCCAGTTCCCACTCGACGCCGAGGGTGGAGCGGGGTGAACGTGCGAAATCGACCATGGGTCGATCTTAATGGTGCGCAGGCCGTTTGCCCGACTGCGCCGTCACGCTGCCGCGTCGACCGCGTCGCTGAGCCGAGCCCCGGACTGCGAGTCGAAGAGGTGGATGCGGGAGATCTCCGGCACCACCCGCACCGTGTCGTTCCGTGAGACCTGCGTGCGGCCGCCGACCCGGGAGACGATGGCCGAATCGATGCCCGGTTCGCTCGCCGTCCCGTGCACATAGGCATCGGCGCCGAGCTCCTCGACGAGATCCACCCGCACCTCGAGCCCGCCGGAGTCCTCGATGCGGAAGTCCTCGGGGCGCACCCCGAGGGTGACGCTCTCACCGGTCAGCTCGGATCGTTGAGTGTCCGTGAGGCGGATCGAAGTCTCGCCGAGGCGGATCGTCCCGTCAGTCACGGGCAGTTCGATGAGGTTCATCGCCGGGGAACCCATGAACCCGGCGACGAAGAGATTGGCCGGGTGATCGTAGAGCGCCCGCGGGGTGTCGACCTGCTGCAGTCGACCGTCGGCGAGCACGGCGACCCGGTCGCCCATGGTCATCGCCTCGACCTGATCGTGGGTGACGTAGACGGTGGTGACGCCGAGGCGGCGGGTCAGGGAGGCGATCTGCGCACGGGTCTGGACCCGCAGCTTGGCATCGAGGTTCGACAGCGGCTCGTCCATGAGGAACACCTGCGGGGACCGTACGATCGCCCGCCCCATGGCCACGCGCTGCCGCTGACCGCCGGAGAGGGCCTTCGGCTTCCGGTCGAGATAGGGTTCGAGGTCGAGCAGACGCGCGGCCTCCCGCACCCGCTCCTCCCGGTCGGACTTGGACACGCCGGCGATCTTCAGCGCAAACGCCATGTTCTCCCCGACGGTCATATGCGGGTAGAGGGCATAGTTCTGGAACACCATCGCGATGTCCCTCTCCCGCGGAGACAGACCCGTGACGTCGTCCTCACCGATCCTGATGTGCCCGCCGTCGACGGGTTCGAGGCCCGCGAGCATCCGCAGGGTGGTGGACTTCCCACACCCGGAGGGGCCGACGAGGACGAGGAATTCGCCATCGGCGATATCCAGGCTGATCTCGTCGACGGAGGGAGTGAGCGCCTCTGGGTACTGGCGCATTGCCTTATCGAAGCTGACTGTTGCCATGGTGAATCTCAACCTTTCACGGGTGGCTGTGCACCCGAGGATCCGCGGTGATCATTCTCGGTGGGACTGCTCGGTGTGGTGGGACTGTTCGGTCTGGTCGGAGTACTCGGCATGTTCGGGTTGCTCGGTGAGGTTGGTGTGCCGACCCGGGAACCGGCGCGGGCGTATGAGTGGTACTGATCCCTGACCCCGGACGGGCGCGGGTGGAGGGTTGCGACGAGTTCGACCGGCCACCTCGGCGGGGTTCCGGTCAGCGTCCATGCGGCCTGGCGGGCGGCGCCGATGGCCACGTATTCGGCCTGTTCGGGGACGTCGATGGGGACGGTGAAGACGTCCCTGGCGACCTCCCTGACGGCCGGATTGCGGGCGGCGCCGCCGATGAGCAGCAGGCGTTCGGCGTCCACCCCCTGGGCCAGCACGGCGTCGAGTCCGTCGGCGAGTCCGCAGAGCATGCCTTCGACGAAGGCGCGGGCGACATTGCCTGCCCGGGAGTTCGCCAGGGTCATCCCCTCCAGCCGGGCCGTGGCGTCGGGAAGATTGGGGGTGCGCTCGCCCTCGAAGTAGGGCACGAGAGTCAGCCCGCCCGCCCCCGAGGTCGAGGACAGGGCCAGGGCCGCGACCTCTTCGTGGCTGGCGCGCAGCATCTCGGTGGCCGAATCGAGGACCCGGGCGGCGTTGAGGGTGGCGACCAGCGGCAGGCGTCCGCCGTCGGCGGAGGCGAAGCCGGCGACCGTCCCGGTGGGATCGCTGATCTCGAGTCCGGTGGGGCTGAACACGGTGCCCGAGGTGCCGATCGAGACGACGACATCGCCGGCGGCCGCGCCGAGTCCGAGTGCCGCGGCCGCATTGTCCCCGGCCCCGGGCCCGAGCAGAATGCCCTCAGGGGTGGTCCCGGCGCTCTCGTGCGGTCCGAGCACGCGGGGAAGAATGATCGGGGCCTCGCCCGCCGAGGTGGGGGTGGGGTCGGTGCCAGGTGTCGCCGAGGTGGGGACGGCCTCGCGGGCGGGTCGTCCGAGGATCGCGTGGAAGAGCGGGAGGTCGTAGCGGCCGGTCACCGCGGAGAAATAGGCGGTGCCGCTGGCATCGGAGGCGTCGGTGACGAGTGCGTCGAGGTCAGGATCCAGCCGGCCACGGTCGCCGGGGCCATAGCCGAGCAGTCGCCAGGTCAGCCAGTCATGGGGCAGCGCGACCGCGGCCACCCGGGCGGCGTTCTCGGGTTCGTGATCACGCAGCCAGCGCAGCTTCGCCCCGGTGAAGGAGGCGACGGGCACGATCCCGACGCGGTCGACGAAGGCGTCGACGCCGAGCTCGGCGATGAGCTCGCGGGCGGCGGCTCCGCTGCGCAGATCGTTCCACAGCAGCGCATCCCGGATCACCCGGCCTTGGGCATCGAGGGCGATGAGGCCGTGCTGCTGGCCGCTGATACTCAGCGCCGCGACATCGTCGAGCCCGCCGGCTGCCTCGATCGCCGCCTGCAGCGCCGCCCACCACTCCTCGGGATCGACCTCTGTACCCGGCGGATGCGCGGCGGTGCCGCTGCGCAGGATCTTCCCCGTCTCGGGGTCGGCGATGACGAGCTTGCAGCTCTGCGTCGAGGAGTCGACTCCGGCGACCAGGGTGCGAGGGGCACTCATCGCTGTTCCTCGGCGTGGTCGCGGGATCCGTCGACTCGTCGTTCCGCCAGTCGGGCCGTTTCTTCTTCGGACTCTGCCCCCACCTCGGCGAGCACGGCCCTTGCCAGCTCCTCGTCGACGATGGCGACGTCGAGGATACCGGCGGCGCAGGCGGCCCGGACGGCGTCGGCGCGCTCGATGCCCCGGGCGACCCCGACGGTCTTCGCGGCCGCGCGCAGCTGGTCGAGGGTGATGGCGATGACCCGATCGTCGATCGTGTCGACATCGGTGCCGGCGGAGTCGAAGAGACGCCCGGACACCTCGGCGGCGGCACCATCGGCCACACCCGCACGACGCTGCGCGGGACTGCACTTCTCCCACACCGAGGACTGCTCCGCGGCCCACGGCGCCACCGAGACCACAGCGAGGTCGAGGTCATCGGCGGCGGCGAGGGCACTCGAGATCTCGGGCAGGGCACGCAGATCCGCGGCGGTGTCCGCCTCGGTGACGAGCAGGGGAGCGGGCAGGCGGACCATGGTCACGGCCGGGTCCTGGCCGAGCCGGGCGAAGATTCCGCCTCCCGGGCGGGCCGTGCCGAGTTGCAGCGCCCCGGCGACCTGGACGATCGTGCACCGGGGGAGGGCAGGAGCGAAATCCGCGGCGGCATCGAGGGTCCGCGACCACGCGAGGCCGATGCGCATGCCGGTCCGCGCCTGCCGGGCGACATAGGCCAGGGCCGCCCGCCCCATCCGTTGGGACGGGTCCTCACCTTCGGCGATGTCGACGATCACTGCGGAGTCGAGCCCGAGGGCGGCGGCGAACTGCTCGGCCAGACCGTCATCGGCGGCGGGTTCGGCCTCGATCGAGATGGTCACGACCCCGCTGTCCACGGCCTCTTGGAGAAGTCGGGCGACCTGAAACCGGCTGAGGCCATGGGTTTTGCCGATGTCGACCTTCGACCTGCCCAGGACGTAGTGGTCTCGGGCCAGCTGAGCCAGGAACCGGCGGTGTCTGGCGGTGGGGACTGTGTCCATGGCCCTCCCTTCGGGATCGACGGCGACCTCGTTATCGCTCATCTGTGATCTGTTGCACATCTGATTAAACCATGACACAGTATTGCACATGTGAGCGCATATGCTCATATGTTACTCGGAAGCGAATTCGCGATCCCGCAATGAAGAGGGAAGGCAAACACGATGAAGCACTCAATCACCGGGCGAGGCGCCGCGGCGGTGGCCATCGGCGTGGTCGGAGCACTCACACTCGCCGGCTGCGGCGGCGCGGGAGGCAGCTCGAGCGGCGGGAGCAATGAGGAGGTCAACGTCCTCATGGTCAACAACCCGCAGATGCAGGACCTGCAGAAGCTCACCGCCGACCACTTCACCGAAGACACCGGCATCAAGGTCAACTACACGGTCTTGCCGGAGAACGAAGTCCGCGCGAAGATCGGACAGGAGTTCTCCGCCCAGGCCGGCAACTACGATGTCGCCTCGATGTCGAACTACGAGATCCCCACCTATGCGAAGAACGGCTGGCTGACCCCGCTCGACGAGGGCGTTGCCGATGCCGAGGGCTTCGAGCAGGACGACATCCTCGCCCCGATGGCCGAATCGCTGACCTTCGAGGACCAGATCTACGGCGAACCCTTCTACGGGGAGGGCTCGTTCCTCATGTACCGCAAGGACATCTTCGAGAAGGCCGGCGTGACCATGCCGGACAAGCCGACCTGGGACGAGGTCGCCGATCTCGCGGCGAAGGTCGACGGCGTCGAGAAGGGCACGAAGGGCATCTGCCTGCGCGGACTGCCGGGCTGGGGCGAGATGTTCGCCCCGCTGACGACCGTGGTCAACACCTTCGGCGGCACCTGGTTCGACGAGGACTGGAATGCGCAGGTCGATTCGCCCGAGTTCAAGGAGGCGACGAACTTCTACGTCGACCTCATCAAGGAGCACGGCGAGTCCGGCGCCCCGCAGGCCGGCTACACCGAATGCCTGACCAACCTGCAGCAGGGCAAGGTCTCGATGTGGTACGACTCGACGGCCGCCACCGGCACGCTCGAAGCCGATGACTCCCCGGTCAAGGACAAGATCGGCTATGTCGCCGCCCCCGTCAAGGACACCGACTCGAGCTCCTGGCTCTACACCTGGGCCTGGGGCATCCAGGATGCCGGGAAGAACCAGGACGCGGCCAAGCAGTTCGTGGCCTGGGCGTCCTCGAAGGACTATGAGGAGACCGTCGCCGAGGAGCTCGGCTGGCAGCATGTGCCCGCCGGCAAGCGCACCTCGACCTACGAGAACCCCGAGTACCAGAAGGCCGCCGAGCCGTTCTATCAGCAGACCGAGGACGCCATCAATTCGGCCGATCCGAAGAGTCCGGGCGTGCAGCCGCGGCCGACGCTCGGCGTGCAGTTCGTGACGATTCCCGAATTCGCGGATCTGGCGACGGGGATCTCCGAGGATGTCAGCTCGGCCATCGCCGGTCGCACCACGTCCGATGCGGCCCTGGAGAAGGGCCAGAAGGAAGCGGAGAAGGTCGCGGACAAGTACCAGAAGTGATCCCGCCGGTCCGGGCGGAGGCGCGAGTCGCCTCCGCCCGGGTCCCGGACCCCTCGCGTCCGGACGTCCGTCCCCGCTCTCACCCCAGCCTCGGAGGTTGTGAAATGTCAGCTCCAGCCGCGCAGTCAGCGCCGGCCGCAGATCGCCCGCCTCGGGTGACGCCCGCCGCCAAACCCAGTGCCCGGGAGCGGTGGTCGAAACGCGCCCCGATGCTGCCGGCTCTGCTCTTCGTCATCGTCGTCACCCAGATCCCGTTCGCGATCACCATCATCATCTCGTTCATGAGCTGGAACGCCGCCTATCCGGACGACATCGCCTTCGGCACCCTGAGCAACTACATCGCTGTCTTCACCGATGCGAACCTGCTCCGGGCCGTGTTCGTCACCGTGGGTCTGACCGTCGGGGTCGTCCTCGTCTCGGCCCTGCTCGGGCTGCTCATCGCGCTCCTCCTCGACCGGAAGTTCATCGGCCGCGGCATCGTCCGGACTCTGATGATCACCCCCTTCCTCGTCGTGCCGGTGGCTGCGGCGCTGCTGTTCAAGCACGCGATCTTCAACCCCTCGTACGGTTTCCTCAACGGCCTGCTCACCACCGTCTTCGGTGAGGGCGCACCGCAGCCGGATCTGATGAGCTCCTCTCCGCTGCTCGGCATCGGCATCGTCCTCGTCTGGCAGTGGACTCCGTTCATGATGCTCATCATGCTCGCCGGACTGCAGTCGCGGCCGATGGACGTCTACGAAGCGGCCCTGGTCGACGGTGCCGGACCCTGGCAGACCTTCCGCTTCATCACCCTGCCCCACCTACGCCGCTACATCGAACTCGCGGCACTGCTGGGCACCATCTACATCGTCCAGAACTTCGACATGGTCTTCACCATGACTTCCGGCGGGCTGGGCACAGCGACCCTGCCCTACGTCATCTACCAGGAGTTCTTCGTCGCCCAGGACTACGGAGTCGCCTCGGCGGTCGGCGTCATCGTCGTCATCGCCTCGCTCATCATCGCCACCTTCGCCCTCCGGACGGCCTCGACCCTGCTCAAGGAGGAGAACTCATGAGCACCCAGCACAGCACCGCCTCGGCGGACATCGCTTCAGCCGGCACCGCCACCTCGGCGAAGGCCCACGAGCCCACCCCGAAGGCGAAGGCCCAGCGGCGTCCCGGGCAGGGCCGGACGGGTAAGATCCTGCTCGGACTGCTCGCTTGGGCCATCGCCCTCATCTTCGTCTCCCCGCTGCTGTGGATGCTGCTGACCAGCCTCCACGCGGAGACCGACGCCTCGACGAACCCGCCGAGCTACTTCGCCCCGCTGACCCTTGACTCCTACATCAACTTCTTCGGCGGCGGCAACGGCGCGAACCCCTGGCCCTTCCTCATCAACTCGGCATTCGCGGCGATCGTGTCGACGCTCATCGTCCTCGTGCTCTCGACCATGGCCGCCTATTCGCTGGCGATCCGGCGGATCCAACGCTGGTCCGACGTCCTCTTCTTCCTGCTCTCGACGAAGATGCTGCCGATGGTCGCGGGCCTGCTGCCCGTCTACCTCGTCGCGAAGTCCTTCGGAATCCTCGACACGTGGCTGCTGCTCATCATCATCTACACGGCGATGAACATGCCGATCGCGGTGTGGATGATGCGCTCCTTCCTCGCTGAGGTGCCCCTCGAGGTGCTCGAAGCCGCCGAACTCGACGGGGCCCGCCTGCCGCGCGTGTTCGTCCAGATCCTGCTGCCGCTGACCGCACCCGGACTGGCGGCGACGGCCCTGATCTGCTTCATCTTCTCCTGGAACGAACTCCTCTTCGCCACCGTGCTGACCTCGACGGCGGCATCCACGGCACCGGTCTTCCTGACCAGCTTCGTCACCTCCCAGGGCCTGTTCCTGTCCCAGGTGTGCGCGGCCTCGCTGATCATCTCCGTGCCCGTGCTCGTCGCCGGCATCGCGGCGCAGGACAAACTCGTCCAGGGTCTGTCGATGGGAGCCGTGAAATGAGCACCGAAGCACACCCGCGCCGAGGCGGTGCGACCCTGCCGCTGCGCACCTCGAACCTCGAGGCCATCGCCGCGAACGATGTGGCCGTTCCCGCCTACGACCGGGCGGCGGTGAGGCCGGGAATCGTCCACTTCGGGGTCGGCGGCTTCCACCGCGCCCATATGGCGATGGTCCTCGACGACCTGATGAACGCAGGGGAGGCGATGGACTGGGGCATCATCGGCGCCGGGGTCCTCCCACACGATGTGGGAATGCGTGATGCACTGGCCTCCCAGGACCACCTCTACACGCTCACCCTCAAACACGCCGACGGCACCAGGGAGCGCCGCGTGATCGGGTCGATCATCGACTACCGCTTCGCTCCCGATGACCCGCAGGGGCTGCTCGCCCTGCTCGCCGATCCGGCCATCCGCATCGTCTCTCTCACCGTCACCGAGGGCGGCTACAACGTCAACCCGGTCACCGGTGAGTTCATCGCCGACGATCCGGACGTCGTCGCCGATGTCGAGGCTCTGAGCGCCGGTCGGACACCGGCGACCGTGTTCGGCTTTGTCATCGCAGCGCTGCGGCTCAGGCGCGAAGCCGGAACCACCCCGTTCACGGTCCAGTCCTGTGACAACATCTCTGAGAACGGACACGTGGCCAAGAGGATGTTCGGGGCCTTCGCCCGACTCCTTGATGCGGAGCTCGCCGAGTGGATCGAGACCTATGTCGACTTCCCCAACTCGATGGTCGACCGCATCACCCCGGCCACGGCCGATGCCGACCGGACGGAGCTGGAGGATGAGACCGGCATCATCGACGCCTGGCCCGTCGTCGCCGAACCCTTCTTCCAATGGGTGCTCGAGGACTCCTTCACCGACGGTCGACCCGACTACGAACGGGTCGAAGTCCAGGTCGTCGACGATGTCCGACCCTACGAGCACATGAAGCTGCGCCTGCTCAACTCCGGACACCAAGGCCTGGCCTACTTCGGAATCCTCGCCGGACACACCTATGCTCACGAGGCCATGAACGATCCGAACATGACCGCCTACCTGCGGCGCTACATGGACGAAGAGGGCACACCGAGCCTCGAACCTCTGCCGGGAATCGACCTCGAGGCCTACAAAACCACGCTCATCGAACGCTTCTCCAACCCCGAGGTCCGCGACACCCTGGCCCGCCTCGGCGCGGAATCCTCCGACCGCATCCCGAAATGGCTCGTCCCTGTCATCAACGACAACCTCGCCTCCGGGGACCCGGTCGAGGTGGCGGCCGCGATCTGTGCCTCCTGGGCCCGCTACGCCGAAGGCACCGGCGAACACGGCGAGGCGTTCACGATCGTCGACCGCTATGCCGACCGGCTTCGGGAGATCGCCGGAACGCAGGATGAGGATCCGCTCGCCTTCCTCCGCCAGGAGCAGTTCTTCGGCACGCTGGCCGAGGCGCCGCGCTTCACCGAGCCCTACCTGACGGCACTGCGCTCGCTGCACGAACGCGGAGCGGCCGAGACCCTCCGCCTGCTCGCCGCCCACGAGGAGCTCTGAGGCACTTGCGCGGAGCTGTGAGTCACCCGCGACGCCGTGGGTTCAGCTTCGGCGTTTAGCATGGTGGCATGCGACCCAGACTCGGCATCATCGCTCTGACCACCGCGCTCGCCCTGGCCGGCTGCTCCGGCGGATCTGCGGAGAGGGATCCCGGTGCAGAATCCGGCGGCGAGGCGCAGTCGGGTCAGGCTCAGGCTGAGAGCACTCCGAGCCCGGAGCCCAGCGAGGTCGAACCCGCGGACTTCGCGGATGAAGCGAAGGACATCGTCGCGGACTTCTCGGACGAGGAGCTCGCCGGATCGCTTATCATCGGCACCTGGTCGGGCACCGACACCCAGACCGCGGTGAACATGGTCGAGGGCAGCCACCTCGGCGGGGTCATCGTGATGGCCGACAACCTGCCCGAGAATCCCACCTCCGACCAGGTCACAGGCGTGACCGAAGCGATCAGCGGAGCGCGGACGAAAGACCAGCCGGTGTCGATCGGCGTCGATCAGGAGGGCGGTCCCGTCTCCCGGCTGAGCACCGCGGCACTGCCGTTCCCGCCGCTCATGGCCTTCGGCGCGGCCGACGACTCGGAGCTCACGCAGACCGCGACGAAGGTCCAGGGTCAGAACCTCACCGACCTCGGCTTCACCATCGACTTCGCCCCCGATGCCGACGTCACCACGGGGGAGAAGGACGTGGCGATCAACGTCCGCTCCGCCGGCGATGACCACAAGCAGGCCGCCGAGGTGGTCGGCGATGCGACGACCGGGTATCGCCTCGGAGGGGTTGCGGCCTCGGCGAAGCACTTCCCGGGCCACGGTCGCCTGGACGTGGACTCGCACAAGAGCCTGCCGGTGTCGAAGAAGAGCATCGACGAGCTCGCGGACACGGACCTGCTGCCTTTCGAATCCGCCGTCGACGCGGGCATCCCAATGGTCATGATGGGCCACATCGGGCTGCCCGATGCGAAGACCACCCCGGCAACCCTGAACAAGAAGGCCTACGCGGCGCTGCGGGACAAGCTCGACTTCGACGGCGTCATCGTCACCGATGCCCTGAACATGGAGGCCGTGGACCAGAACCTGTCCGGGGGAGAGACCGTCAAGGCGCTCGCCGCCGGGGCTGACCTCGCACTCATGCCTCCGGACTCCGCGGCCGCGCAGAAGGCCGTGGTCAGCGCCCTGGGCGACGGGACTTTGAAGAAGGACGATCTGGTGGCCAAGGCCGAACGCGTCGTTGCGATGCAGTTGGCCACCGCCGAGGTCCAGAAGTCAGTCGGGGACTCGGGGTCCGAGGCGGAGGCGGACGGATCGGAGGATCCGGAGAAGGTGCTCACCGAGGTGGCCGAGAAGTCCCTGACCGTGCTCAAGGGCAAGTGCTCGTTCGTCGGCACGGATGCGATCTCCATCGTCGGCGGCAGCGAGAAGGAGAAGGCCGCGCTGACCGAGGCCGCGAAGAAGGCTGGGCTGGAGGTCGGTTCCGGTGGCACGAGCGTGAGTCTGAGCCCGGGCACCTCCGCCGAGGTGGCCGTGGGCACCGCTGCCCCGTGGACGATGCGCAGCACCTCGGCGAAGTCCGCGGTCACCGCTTATGACTCCAACCCCTATGCGCTGGGCGCCGTGGCCAAGTGGCTCAAGGGCGATCTCGAGGCCTCGGGTCAGCTGCCCGTGGACTACGAGGGCAGGGACAAGGCTCCCGACTGCGGGTGAGGTCGATTCATCTGTCGAGTTGAGGACGATCTGTGTCGGGAATGTCGGGATCTTTCGACACGGATCGTCCTGAACTCCTCGGGGAGTGGCTGGGGAGCTCGGCGCGCAGGCCGCTGAGCTCAGGCAGTGGGCGGGGAGCAGGTCGAGGAGGGCTCAGGCCCCGGTCTCGACGGGGCGTTCAGGGTCCGATGACCAGCCGGACCAGCTGGCAGGGTAGAGGCTCGCTTCGACGCCGAGGCTCGCCAGGGCCAGTGCATTGTGGCAGGCCGTGACCCCGGAACCGCAGTAGACGCCGACCGGCTGCTCGAAGGCACCGAGTTCGGCGAACCTCTTACGCAGCTCCGCCTCGGCGAGGAATTGACCGTCCGGGGCGTTGCCCGTGGCCGGGGCGTTCTTCGCTCCGGGGATGTGACCGGCCTGCGCATCGAGGGGCTCGGTCTCACCGCGGAAGCGTTCGCCGGCCCGCGCATCGAGGAGGACCCCGGTCCAAGCGGCCGCGTCATCGGCGTCGATGACGGGCAGAGAGTCGGGCGTGATGGTCACCTCGCTGGGTTCCACGCTCGCGCCCGGCCCGGTCTCGACCTCGCCTCCGGCGGCACGGTAGGCCGCGAGACCACCGTCGAGGACCCGGCCGGACAGTCCCGCCCAGCGCAGCAGCCACCAGGCGCGGGCGGCGCCGAGCCCGGAATTGTCGTCGTAGACCACGACCTCGGTGTCGGAGTCGATGCCCCAGGACCGCACGCTGGCTTCGAAGTCCGCGGGCCTCGGCAGCGGGTGGCGCCCGGCAGTGGGATCGGTGTTCGAATGATCGGCGAGCTCGGTGTCGAGGTCGACGTAGATCGCACCGGGGATGTGCCCGGCGGCGAAGTCGTCCCGGCCATCCGGCTTGGGCAGGGTCCACCGCACGTCGAGCAGCCTCGGCGCGGATTCGGAGGCCAGGAGCGGGAGCAGTTCATCGGCGGTGATGAGGACCTCGGAGCGGGTCATCTCGGTTCTCCTTGATTGAAGTGGTGGCGTGATCGGGGTGGTGACGTGGTTGGCGGTGGTGACGGTTGGGGCCGGTCAGAGTGGACCGGTCAGACCGGGTTGGTCAGGAGCACGACGTGCTTTCCGCCCAGTCGGGTGAAGATGAGGGTGGCCTTCTCGCCCTTGGGCAGCTTGAGTTGGCGTCTGACCTGGTCGGGGACGATGTCGGCCCCGCGCTTCTTGATCACGACCGAGCCGATTCCGCGCTCGATCAGCTCCTTGCGCAGACTCGGGATCTTCGCCGGCAGCGTGTCGATGATCTCGAAGGCGCGCACCCCTGCGGCGGCGGGACCGGACGGTTCGACATCTGTGGTCAGGTACGCGATCGTCGGGTGGAGTCGGCGCGCCTGCAGCGGCCGGCACAGAGCGGTGACGAGGCCGGCGCGGACGATCGCCCCATCGGGTTCGAGCAGATAGCTTCCGAGTTCGCCGATCCCGTCCTCATCATCGTCCGGCAGATCATCCTCGTGCACGAGCAGGGTGCGCTCAGCCATGACCAGCGCGCTGCGGCCGGTGCGCTGCCGGGCCTCGCCGAAGTAGAGGCAGACCTCGACGACCTCGCCGGCGTGGGAGACCCACTGCGCTTCGGCCTCGTCGGGGATGAGTTCGTGTTCGAGAGCGGGCCCGAGCTTGACGCCCGCGGCCTTCGCAGCGATGGCCTTGTCGACGACCCAGGACAGAGACGGGGAGAAGTCTTCGGGATCGGTGATCCGAGAGGTCGATCCGCGCTTGTCGGCCTTGCCTATCGTGCGCCGGGCCGGGTCGAACCACAGGGCGTCGAAGCCTGCGGTGTCGATGTCCTCGGCGCGGGCGTGTTCGACGGAGACGTCGGGGAGATGCCGGAGGTTGAAGGCGGCGATGGCGGCGGTGACCTCGTCGGAGTCCACGGCGGTGACCTTGGCTCCCATCCCGGCGAAGGCGATGGAGTCGGCGCCGATCCCGCAGCCGAGGTCGGCGATGCGTGAGCCCTCTGCCGACTCGCCGAGGAGGCGGCGGGCATGGTGCGCGGCCACCGGCAGGCGGGTGGCCTGGGCCAGGCCGTCACGGGTGAAGAGCATGTCCTCGGCGAAGGGGCCGAGCTTCGTTGCCGCCTCCGTGCGCAGCTGCGCCTGCGTGAGCAGGCCCGCGGTCACCTCGGCGGAATAGCCTTCCTTCCGCAGCGCCTTCGAGCGGGCGAGCTCCTCGGCGGGCAGCTCGTCGATGCGGTCGAGCCGATCGAGGACGGAGACGTCGAGGAGTTCGGTTAGTGTCTGCGGATCCATATCGCTCACCCTATCGCCTGGCGGGGACTGTGCCGTGTGTTCGGTGATTGTGCCTGAGAACCAGTGATGTAAGTTGTTTGCTGTGACGTTATTGACCGCTCGCGACATCCGCGAAATCGCTGCCGACATCGGTCTGCGCCCGACCAAGCAGAAGGGCCAGAACTTCGTCATCGACCCCAATACCGTGCGCTCGATCGTCACCGCCGCCCGCCTCGAACCGGCCAGCAGCGTCGTCGAGATCGGTCCAGGGCTCGGTTCGCTGACCCTCGGACTGCTCGAGGCCGGGCACCGCGTCACCGCCGTCGAGATCGACGAGGTCCTCGCCGCGCGGCTGCCGGACACGATCGAGAAGTACGGGGATTCGGAGGCCACCGCGAACTTTGACCTCGTCAACGCCGATGCCCTCAAGGTCACCGTGCTGCCCGAGGCCCCCGACACCCTGGTCGCGAACCTGCCCTACAACGTCGCCGTGCCCGTCCTCCTGCACTTCCTCGAGATCTTCCCGAGCCTGTCCTCGGTGCTTGTCATGGTCCAGCTCGAAGTCGCCGAACGCCTCGCGGCAGACCCGGGCTCGCGCACCTACGGGGTGCCGAGCGTCAAGGCCCAGTGGTACGGCAAGGTCGGCCTCGCCGGTCGGATCGGCAAGAACGTGTTCTGGCCGGCTCCGAACATCGACTCCGGGCTCGTCCACATCGACGTCAGCCGCACCGACCGTGACCCCGAGCAGCGCAGACGCCTGTTCGGCGTCGTCGACGCGGCCTTCGCCCAACGCCGCAAGACCCTGCGCGCCGCGCTGGCCGGTTGGGCCGGCAGTGCGGCGCGAGCAGAAGAACTCCTCATCGCCGCGGGCATCGATCCGAAGACCCGCGGTGAGGCCCTCGGCGTCGCCGACTTCGAGCGGCTCGCCCAGGTGGCTGCGGACCGGCCCGCTGGAGACACCGGCTCGGACCAGCCTGCCGGGGACTCGGCCGCTGCGGACCAGCCGGGCGCGGACCGGCCCGGCGCGGACCGGCCAGCCCCGGAGAACGGCCGGACATGAGCACCCAGCTGCGCCCGCGCTCGGGAACCCTGGCACCGGTGAAAGTGCGAGCTCCGGGGAAGATCAACGTCCACCTCGGCGTGGGTCCGGTCGATGACGACGGAGACCACGAACTGGCCACGGTGGTCCAGGCGCTCAACCTCGGCGAGACCCTCACGCTCATCC
Source organism: Brevibacterium sp. GP-SGM9 (assembly GCF_047300845.1). Taxonomy (NCBI): domain Bacteria; kingdom Bacillati; phylum Actinomycetota; class Actinomycetes; order Micrococcales; family Brevibacteriaceae; genus Brevibacterium; species Brevibacterium sp. GP-SGM9. Next base: position 3,561,636 of record NZ_CP178563.1, read on the forward strand.
CCGGCGGAACCTCCTCGATCGTCGTCACCGGACGCTACGGCGACGACGAGGTGCCCGGGGGCGAAGCGAACCTGGCGCGCCGGGCCGTCGGCACGCTCATCACCGCGCTCGAGGACGAACGCGACGTCGACGTCCTCCGCGACCTCGACATCGTCATCGACAAACAGGTGCCCGTCGGCGGCGGCATGGGCAGCGGTTCCGCCGATGCGGCCGCCGCACTCTGCGGTGCCGCGCACCTCGTCGGGGGAGTCCCGGACGGACTGCTCCGCGACTGCGCCGTCGAGCTCGGGGCCGATGTCGCCTTCCTGCTGCGCGGGGGCACGGCCATCGGACACGGCCGCGGGGAGAGCCTCAGCCCCGTCCTCACCCGCGGATCGTTCCACTGGGTGATGGCCACCTCGGCGCGGCAGCTGCCGAGACCGCAGATCTACGCGCGCTTCGACGAGCTCAACCCCGAACCCGAAGCCGTCGAGGTGCCCGCAGAGGTGCTCACCGGGCTCGCCGCCGGCGACCCGGACGCACTGGCCACGGCCGCCGCGAACGACCTCACCGAGGCCGCCGTCGCCGTCATGCCGGAACTCGCCGAAGTGATCGACGCCGGCCACGACGCCGGTGCCCTGCTCCCGCTGCTCAGCGGATCCGGGCCGACGATCGGCTTCCTCGCCCGCGATGCCCGCCACGCCCTCGACCTCGCGGTTCTGCTGCAGGCCACCCGCGGAGTCAAGGAGGCGCTGCGGACGATCGGTCCCGCCCCAGGCGCGCACGTGGTGGAGAATCCGTGACGTCGAATCGTCTCAATCTCCATGAACATCTGCGGGATCAGATCGGCCAGGACATCGTCGCCGGTCGGCTGGTCGCCGGGACGATCATCAGGGCCGAGGATCTGCGGGCACGCTACGACGTGTCGCTGTCGGTCGTGCGCGAAGTCGTGCGCGTCCTCGAATCACTCGGCATGCTGCGGCCCGTGAAGCGGCTCGGGCTCGTCATTCTTGCGATGTCCGAATGGACACTGCTCGATCCGCTTGTCATCCGGTGGAGAATGACCGAGGCTCCGGCGGGACAGCTGCGCTCGCTGACCGAGCTGCGCGTGGCCATCGAACCCGAGGCGGCGGCGCTGGCGGCTCAGTACGCCCCGGCCGAGGCCGCCGAGGAGATCATGACCCTGGCCGCCCGGATGCGCTCGAGCGGTCGGCAGGGGGACGTCGCAGCGTTCCTCGACGTCGATGTGGCCTTCCACCGGGCGGTCCTCGGGGCAGGGGGCAATGAGCTCTTCGCCGCTTTCGACACAGTCATCGGTGAGATTCTCGCCGGACGCACCGGAGCCGGACTCATGCCGCAGTTCCCACACCCCGACGCCCTGCAGTGGCACTTCGATGTGGCCGACTCCATCGGACGGCAGGACCCGGAGAAGGCCAGAGAGGCGATGGCGAAGATCGTGGCGAAGGCCGATGACGAGATGGGCAGCGTCTGGGCCGACGAACCTCGGCGCCCGCGCCGCTGAGGGCGTCGGGTCCGGCGCCCGCGCTTCAGAACAGGCTGACGATACCGTAGAGGGCGAGGCTGAACGCGAAGCCGACGGTGCCCAGCAGCGTTTCCGCGACCGTCCATGTCTTCAGCGTCGTTTTCGTGTCCATGCCGAAGAATCGGGAGACCAGCCAGAAGCCGGAGTCATTGACATGGCTGGCGAACACCGATCCGGCAGCCAGCGAGAGCACGATGGCCACGACCTGCAGGCTCGAGAAGTCCGGATTGCCCACGACGATCGGCTGCACGAGCGCGGCCGCCGTGGTCAGCGCCACTGTGGCCGAACCCTGCGCGATTCGTACGATCGCTGCGATGACGAAGCCGGCGACGATGACGGGGAGTCCGAGAGCTGCGAGCGAATCGGCGAGGGAGTCGCCGATGCCGCTGGCACGCAGAACACCGCCGAACATGCCGCCGGCGCCGGTGATGAGGATGATCGAGCAGACCGGGCCGAGCGCTGAGTCGGCGACTGTCTCGACGAGACTGCGGCCCTTGTTCTGCCGCCACCCGAGCAGCCACATGGCGAAGACAACGGTGATGAGCAGCGCGATCGGGGTCTCGCCGAGCAGCCGCAGGGACGCAATGAGCGTGGATTCGGTGTCGACCCAGCCGGCCTCTCCAGCGAAGTTGAGCCCGGTGTTGAGGAAGATGAGCACAAGGGGAAGGACGAGGAGGAAGACGACCTGGCCGAGCCTCGGTTTGGAGGAGAACTCGGCGAAGGCGTCGTTCTTCCCGCCTGAGAGGACGTCGGGAACAGTGACGTCGATGCGTCTGCCGATGATGAGTCCGAAGAGATAGCCGGTGAGGTACCAGGAGGGGATCGCGATGATGAGCCCGCAGATGAGTACGAGTCCGATATTCGCTCCCAGCAGACCGGAGGCGGCCACGGGACCGGGGTGCGGGGGCACGAAGATGTGCATCGCGGAGAACGCCATGGCCGCGGGCATTGCGTAGAGGAGAAGGGATCCGCCGAGCCGGCGCGCGATGGTGAAGATGATCGGCAGCATGACGACGAGGCCGGCGTCGAAGAAGATCGGGAACCCGAAGAGCAGGGAAGTCACGCCGAGCGCCAGCGGTGCCCGCTTCTCTCCGAATACTCGGATGAGGGCGTCGGTGAGCACCTCGGCGCCGCCGGAGAGCTCGAGCATGCGCCCGAGCATCGCGCCGAGTCCGACGAGCAGGGCGACGCTGGCCAGAGTGGAGCCGAAGCCGTCGTAGAGAACGTCGATGAGATCTCCGGGACGGATGCCCGAGGCCAGGGCGGTGAGCACGCTGACGATGACGAGGGCGATGAAGGCATGCAGCCGAGCCTTGATGATGAGCAGGAGCAGGAGGGCGATGGCCAAGGCGGCGAGTCCGAGGAGTGCCGGCGAGGACAGGGTCCAGGCTAAGTCGAGATCGGTCATTGTTCCTCTTCCTTGAGGTCAGGTGGACGGGTGGGCGGATAGGCAGTCGAGGATGGCGTCGAGGACTTCCGGGATCGGCTGGTCGACGTCGACGACGGCGTGGGCTTCCTCGGGTGCGAGAGGTTCGAGCGTGGCCAGCTGGGAGTCGAGCAGATCAGGGGACATGAACTCGTGGTCGCGGCGGGCCAGGTGTCGGGCGATGACCTCGCGGGGACCGTCGAGGTGGATGAAGAGGAGGTCGGGCGCGGCCGTGCGCAGCAGATCGCGGTAGGAGCGCTTGAGGGCCGAGCAGGCGATGACCGGCGCCGGAGCACGTGCGGCTTCGGCGGCCACGGACTCCAGCCACGGGGCGCGGTCATCGTCGTCGAGCGGTGTGCCCGAGGCCATCTTCGCCTTGTTCGCCGTGGAGTGGAGATCGTCGGCATCGACGAAGCGACGGTCGAGGGCCTGCGCCACCTGCGCGCCGAGGACGGTCTTGCCGGTTCCCGAGACACCCATGATGACGAGCGGTGAAAGGGAAGGGCTGTGGCCCATGTCGGAAACCTCTCGATAAAATATGAGGAAAAACCTATAATCAGCTAATAAAACAGATTTATTGCACCGTAGTGCTGGTGGCGAGAGACTGTCAATACCAGCGCTCCCAGGAAAGGGGAATGCTGATGAAGGCCGATGTCGCGGTGATCGGAACCGGCGTGATGGGGTCGAATCTGGCCCGCAACCTCGCTCGTCAGACCGGGCACAGGGTGGCGATCTACGACCGAGACCTCTCCCGTGCGCAGACGGTTGCAGCGGACTTCCCCGAGGCAGAGTTCATTGTCGCCTCGAGTCCGGCCGACCTTGCCGAGAAGCTCACCGGCCCGCGCGTGGCCATCCTCATGGTCAATGCCGGACGAGCGACAGATTCGGCGATCGCCGACCTCACGGAGGTGTTCGCCCCTGGTGACATCATCGTCGACGGCGGCAATTCGCATTTCCGGGACACCATCGCACGCGGTCGGCAGCTGGAGGACACCGGCATCGAGTTCGCTGGTGTCGGCATCTCCGGGGGAGAGGTCGGTGCACTGCTCGGCCCCTCGCTCATGGTCGGCGGATCGAGCGCAGCGTGGGACCGTCTGCGTCCGCTTCTCGAACCCATTGCGGCCAGAGCAGGAGACGGCTCGGACGCCGGCTCCGGGTCGGTGGCGGATTCCGGCTCGCCCGCCGATACCGGATCGTCCGCCGACTCCGGTTCGGCCTGCGTCGCTCATATCGGCGCCGACGGGGCCGGCCACTTCGTCAAGATGGTTCACAACGGCATCGAATATGCCGATATGCAGCTCATCGCCGAAACGTTCACCCTCCTGCGTGACGGTCTCGGCATGGTCCCGGCCGAGATCGCCGAGGTCTTCGAACGGTGGAACGACAGCGAGCTCGGGTCCTACCTCATCGAGATCACTGCCGATGTGCTGGCCCATGTCGACGCCGCCACGGGCAGTCCGTTCGTCGACATCGTCGCCGATGCGGCGCAGGCCAAGGGCACCGGTGCCTGGACGGCGCAGACGGGACTCGACCTCGGGGTGCCCGTGCCCACCATCGCCGAGGCGGTCTTCTCCCGATCTCTGTCATCCGCGGCGGAGCTGCGGGTCGAGGGCAGACGGCTCGATGGGCCGCTCTCCCACGCGGGCGCCGTCCCCGGCTTCGATGTCGGCGACACCGCTGACGTGACGGCTGTTCCCGACGGTGACGAGCGCGCGGCGCTCGTCGACGAGATCGGACGGGGTCTGCTGTTGGGCAAGGTGATGGCCTATGTGCAGGGATTCCACGAGATCTCCGCCGGTGCAGGCGAGTACGGGTGGGAGATCGACCTCGGCGAGCTCGCCTCCATCTGGCAGGCCGGATGCATCATCCGGGCGCGCCTGCTCGACCGGATCGTCGACGCCTACAGCGCCGAGACCGCGACTGGGACCCTGCTCGCGGACGGCTATGTCCGCGACGTCGCCGGGCGATGTCAGGATGCTCTGCGCTCCACCGTGATCCGTGCGATCAGCCGCGGCATCGCGGTGCCCGGCCTTGCCTCGACCCTGGCCTACTACGACGGGCTGCGCACCGAAGCCGGCAGTGCGGCGCTCATCCAGGCGCAGCGGGACCGCTTCGGCTCCCACACGTATGCACGCATCGATCGTGCAGGCACATTCCACACCCGGTGGTCCGGTGACCGGGGCGAGACCGAGATCTGATTCTCCACTCACGCTGAAGGCACCGCGCTGCCGGTCTCACAGCACGACGCCGGTGGCCGGAGTGCCGGATGAGTGGCTATGTTAGGACCATGACTTTGCCACACGAAGATGTTGACCCAGACGGCCTGCTCGAATACTCAGTGGTCTTCACCGACCGCTCGCTCAACCACATGTCGAAGCGGTTCGTGTCCGTGATGCAGGACATCAACCGGATCCTGCGCTCGGCCTACGACGCCGAGTCGGCGGCCATCCTCCCAGGCGGCGGCAGCTACGCGATGGAATCGGTGGCCCGCCAGCTCGCCACCGGCAAGAAGGCGCTCATCGTGCGCAACGGTCTGTTCTCCTTCCGCTGGTCGCAGATCCTCGACGCCGGAGCCATCGCCTCCGAGACGACCGTGCTCAAGGCCTCGGCGGACAGTCCCGAGCACCAGTCGGCATGGTCACCGGCACCCGTCGCCGAGGTGGTCGCCGCCATCGAGCGCGAGAAGCCCGATGTCGTGTTCGCTCCCCACGTCGAGACCGCCTCGGGGATGCTGCTGCCCGATGACTACGTCCGGGCCGTGTCCGAGGCCGCGCATTCGGTCGGTGGCCTGTTCGTCCTCGACTGCATCGCCTCGGGTGCGATGTGGGCCTCGATGGCCGACCTCGGCGTCGATGTGCTCATCTCCGCCCCGCAGAAGGGCTGGAGCGGATCGCCGTGCGCCGGCTACGTCATGCTCAGTTCGGCCGGTCGGGCCGCGGTCGAGGCCTCGACGTCGACGAGCTTCGCGATGGATCTGAAGAAGTGGCTGTCGATCGCCGATGACTACGAGGAGGGTCGGACCCCGTATCACGCGACGATGCCGACCGATGCGCTCACGCACAATGTCGAACTCATGCGCGAGACCGAGGAGCGCGGCTTCGACAAGCTCGAATCGGCTCAGCGTGAGCTCGGTGAGCGGGTGCGTCGGGTCTTCGCCGATCGCGGTCTGCCTTCGGTGGCTTCGGACGAGTTCGCCTCACCGAGCGTGGTCGTCGTCCACACCGACAACCCGAAGCTGGCCACCGGCGCCGACTTCAAGGAGGCCGGCGTGCAGATCGCCGCCGGCGTGCCGCTGCAGTGCGATGAACCCGAGGACTTCTCGTCCTTCCGCATCGGCCTGTTCGGGCTCGACAAGCTCGGCGACATCGACGGCACGGTCGCCCGCCTCGAGGCAGCACTCGACTCGATCGGTGTGACGGCCGAAGCCTGACGCAGCGCGACGGCCTTTCGTGCATACGTCCTACACAAAATGACACAACCACCCGAAGCAACGGGTGGTTGTGTCATTCTCGGTGCATATTGCGAAGTGACGCAGGGCCGCACCTCAGGCGGTAGGCCCGAGGGCGACCACGTTCTCCGCAAGGCGCTCGTTGTCGCCGTACATGAAGTGGTTGCGCATGTTCTCCGAGAAGCGGCTCGCCTCGGTGGTCAGCCCGACCGCCTCGGCGACCTCACGGATGTGCATCGGGGTCGCCCCGCAGCACACGCCGATGTAGTTGACGCCCAGCTCATAGGCCTCCTTCGCGAAGGCACCGATCTCATACCGATTGGTCTGCAGCGGATCCAACGCGGTGGGGAAGGTGCGACCGTGCGGTGAAGCCACCTCGGCGGTCGGATCCGAGAGGTTGAAGAACGTCGGTTCCTTCTCCGTGGTCCGGTAGGGAATCGGCAGGGCACCGACGTGACAGGACACGGCCTCGCGGATCTGGCGCAGCCACGGCAGCATCGTCGCCGGCCCGCGGAAGCAGTTGAGGCCGACGACGTCGACACCGAGCTGTTCGAGGCGCTGCGCGGTTTCGACGATGCCGATCCCGTCGGCCATCTCCTGGAAGGCCATGGGCGCGAGCGTGAGCACGACGGGCAAACCGCTGGCCTTGGCGATCTCCGCGGCGGCGATGGCCTCCTCGGCGAAGTAGAAGGTCTCACCGATGATGAGATCGGCGCCTTCGTCGACGGCCCAGCCGACCATCTCGATGAACATGGCGCGGACCTCGTTCTGCTTCTCGACGTTGTCGGGATCCCAGATGTTCGAGTTCGAGATGTTGCCGGCCATGAAGTTCCCGGACTTGGCGTCCGCAACGCTGCGGGCGATCTGCAGGGCCGAGCGGTTGAGCGGCTCGAGCAGGTCCTCCTTGCCGATGACCCGCATCTTCTCGCGGTGGCCGTTGTAGGTGAAGGCCTCGACGATGTCGGAGCCGGCGCGCTGGAAGTCGACGTGCAGGGACCGCAGGGCGTCCGGGAACTCGAGCGCCACCTCGGGCACGAATTCACCGGCGGACAGGTAGCCGCGCTTCTCGAGCTCGAACAGGAAGCCTTCGGCGCAGATCACGGGGCCGGCATCGAGCCGGGCGGTGAGTGGATTGGTCTCGGTCATGGGTGCTCTCCGTAGTGATGTGTGAGGAGGGGCAGGTGTCGCTCGGGTGGAGACCCGAACCTCGATATGAAAGCACGACGAGCTGTGTTGCGTGCGTCACAATGACATATTTCAATTCGCCGAGGTGGCCGGAGCCTTCCGTTCCACGGCAGCGGCGGAGTGTCGGCCCGGTGTGGAGCGCAGTCGGGCGAAGGGCCGGAGGAGGAGGCCGGACACCGTCGTGGCGTACCAGCGCAGGGCTCGATCGAAGGGCTCCCACGACAGTATCCAGGTGACCAGCACGGCGATGCCCAGGCAGATGCCGAAGACGGCGATGGGCCCGATGACCTCGAGGCTGTCGTCGAGTGCCGGCTGGAGGCCGCGGACGACGAATCCGTGGAGGACGTAGACGGAGAGACTGTGGCGGCCGATCGTGGCGAGCACATTCTGCTTCTCGCCCACCCACGCGAGCAGCGTCAGCGTCATCAGCAGGGCTCCGATGTCGAGGATCAGTCGGATGCCCACGCCTTCGGGGATGCCGACGTGGAAGTGGGCGAAGTTGAGGCTGCCGAAGAGCCAGTCGTTGTCGACATCGTCGAGGTAGAAGGCGGTGATGGCGGCGAGGGCGGCCGCGCTGAGCCCGAGCTTCTGCCAGATCGCGAGGTTGCCTGCCCAGTCGAGGATCTGCTTTCCGTAGAGTTTGCCGATGACGAAGAAGGGCCAGAACACCATCGTCCGAGCGGCCGAGAGCTCCGTGTCGAGGATCGGCAGGACGCCGCCGAAGAGGCCGACGGTCACCGAGGTGACCAGGACGGCCCGCGGGAATCGTTCGATGAACGGCACGGTGACCATCCACCACGCCATCGACAGCAGGAACCAGGAGTACCAGAACGGAGTGAGCAGGCTGTAGTCGGGATCGAGGCCGAACATCGACATCCACGCCCACATCAGAGGCAGCACCGCGGCGAGGAGGACGAGGAAGTTCAGGATCCTCTCGGGCAGTCGGTTCGACTTCGCCGTGATGCCGGCGAGGAAGACGAAGGCCGGCATGTGGAAGGAGTAGATGAGGTACATCGGTGCGCTGAGCGCATCGTCGCCCCACGGCGAGGTCCTCGCCAGCAGATGGCCGAGGACGACGGTGAAGATGAGGATGCCTTTGGCGCGGTCAAGGCGATAGTCACGAGTGGGCACCCGGACACGATAGCTGAATCACCGCGCGAATGATAAAGATTTGATAACGCTTTGAGGTGCGGTTCAGATGGCTGTCAGGTTCTCGAACCCCAGAGATCGCCGATGAGGACTGCCGCAGCTGCCGTCGTCGCTCAGCTTGCGTCGTCGCTTGGCTTGCGCCGTCGCTCAGCTTGCGCAGGCCACGCAGGTCGCGGCATAGGGGCGGGCTTCGAGGCGAACCTCGGGGATGGGTTCGCCGCAGACGACACAGAGGCCGAAGGTGCCCTCGTCGAGACGCTCGAGCGCCGCGGCAATCTCGGTCAGTCGCTGCCGGGACTCGCGCAGCAGGGTCTCGGACTGGGAGCGTTCGAAGGCCAGCGTCGAGCCTTCCGGGTCATGTTCGTCGTCGCTATTGTCACCCTCGCGGGCGGCGGCGAGGTCCTCGATGCTCGAGGACAGCGAGGCTATGAGGCTCTGGGTGTCGCGGTCCTCCGCATCCAGGAGTTCGCGCATCCGCTCCGCGTCGACCATCAGGCTTCCAGCGCTTCGTTGGCTTCGAGCCACCGCTCCTCAAGTTCGTCCATCTCATCCCGGAGCGTCCGCAGGGAGGCCGTGAGTTCGGCGAGTCCTTCGAAGTCGGTCTGATCGTGCTCGGCCATCTCCTCATGGGCGCGGGAGATTCGCTGGTTGAGCTTGTCCATGCGGCGCTCGATCGAGGAGACCTCCTTCTTCGCCGCGCGCGCTTCGGCGCCGGAGAGTCTGGTCCCGCCAGCCTGCCCGGAGCCAGCCTGCCCGGTGCCGTCCTGTCCGGAGGCAGTCCCAGCGTCCGTACCGGAGGCCCCGGATGCGGCACCACTCGCCGAGGTGGTCCCACCGGAGCCGCTCGTGCCCGAGGCCCGGGCCGCCTCTGCCCGCAGCTTGAGGTACTCATCGACTCCGCCGGGCACGTGGCGCAGGCCGTGGTCGAGGATCGCGTACTGCTGATCCGTCACGCGTTCGAGCAGATAGCGGTCGTGGGAGACGACGATGAGGGTGCCCGGCCAGGAATCGAGCAGATCCTCCATGGCCGCGAGCATGTCCGAGTCGACGTCGTTGGTCGGCTCGTCGAGGATGATGACATTGGGTTCGGATATGAGCAGAAGCAGCAGCTGCAGCCGGCGCTTCTGGCCGCCCGAGAGATCGCCCACCCGAGCCGAGAGGTGCTCTTTGGCGAAGCCGAGCCTCTCGAGCAGCTGGGCGGGAGTGTAGTCCTTGCCCTCGATCGTGAAGCTCGTCTTCGAGTCGGCCAGGACTTCGCGGACCTTGCGTCCACGCAGTCCCGTCAGGTCCTTGAACTGCTGATCGAGAACGCCGATCTGCACGGTCTTGCCGCGCTTGACGCGTCCCTCATCGGCCTCGACCTCGCCGGCGATGAGCCCGAGCAGGGTCGACTTGCCCGCCCCGTTCGGCCCGAGGATCCCCGTGCGCTCGCCGGGGCCGATCCGCCAGGTGACATCGTGGAGGATCGCGCGACCGTCATAGCTCTTGGACACATCGAGCAGATCGACGACGTCCTTGCCCAGTCGGGCGGTCGCCATCTTCTTCAGCTCGATGGGGTTGCGCACCTCGGGAACGTCGGCGATGAGCTGGTTGGCGGCCTCGATGCGGAACTTCGGCTTCGAGGTCCGGGCCGGAGCACCTCGGCGCAGCCAGGCCAGCTCCTTGCGCATGAGATTCTGACGCTTCTGCTCGGTCGCTGCCGCGATCCGATCGCGTTCGACGCGCTGGAGGACGTAGGCCGCGTATCCGCCCTCGAAGGGTTCGACGATCCGGTCGTGGACCTCCCAGGTCTTCGTGCACACTTCGTCGAGGAACCACCGGTCGTGGGTGACGAGCAGCAGTGCCCCGGAGTTCTTCGGCCACCGGTTCTTCACATGCACCGCCAACCAGGCGATGCCGTCGACGTCGAGGTGGTTCGTCGGCTCATCAAGGATGAGCAGGTCCCAGTCGCCGATCAGCAGGGCGGCCAGGGCCACCCGGCGTCGCTGTCCGCCGGAGAGGCTGGAGACCGGGGCATCCCAGTCGAGATCGGCGATGAGTCCGGCAATGATGTCGCGTGCCTTGGGATCGGCCGCCCATTCGTAGTCGGCCATGTCACCGACGACGGAGAAGCCGACGCTCGCCTCGGGGTCGAGGTCGTCGCTCTGGCCGAGCATGCCCAGCCGCAGACCGCCACGGTAGGTCACCCTCCCGGCATCGGGATCGATGGTGCCGGCGAGCATGCCCAGCAGGCTCGACTTGCCGTCGCCGTTGCGCCCGACGATGCCGATCATGTCCCCGGTGTCGACGCCGATGGTCACGGAGTCGAAGACGACGCGGGTGGGATATGCGAGGTGCAGGGCTTCGGCCCCGAGAAGATGTGCCATAACGCCCTCTAGCCTAGAGCACGAGCGTGCCGCGGCGGTCATCGTTCGCACCCGCAGTCGTCATCGTTCGCACCCGCGCCGAGGTGGTCGCCACCGTCGATCATCGCGCGGGATCGCGCGGTCGCCTCGGCAGGTGTCCATGACAGATTATTGCGGTTTCATATCGGTGTTCCGGATTCGGGTGCTAGGCGCGCGTGACGCGTGCTCGGAGTGCATTAGACTGTCGGGAAACTCACCAAAATATGACAGTTCACCCAGTGGTTTCACAAACTCGGCAGAGGCAGACGTGGCCTCCACCGGTGCCATTGCCAGCAATGAGAGAAGAGTCAACGTGAAGAAGCTCGCATCCGCGGTGTCGATGATCGCCGCATCCGCCCTTGTTCTTTCGGCCTGCGGTTCAGGCGGCGGCGGAGACTCCGCTGAGGACTACCTGGCCTGCATGGTCTCGGACTCCGGCGGCTGGGACGACCAGTCGTTCAACCAGTCCGGCAAGGAAGGCCTGGAGAACGCGAAGAAGAACCTCGGCATCGAGGAGAAGGACGCGGAATCGCAGGGCGATGCGGACTTCAAGCCGAACGTCGACAACATGGTTCAGGCCGGCTGCAACCTCACCTTCGGCGTCGGCTTCCTCCTCGAGGACACGATCCAGGAAGCCGCCGAGGCGAACACCGACCTCAACTTCGCGCTCATCGACTCGACTTTCTCCGACGCCGACGGCAATCCGGTGACCGTCGACAACGCCAAGCCCGTCGTGTTCAACACCGCCGAGGCCGCGTACCTCGCCGGCTATGTCGCAGCGGCCTCCTCCGAATCGGGCAAGGTCGGCACCTTCGGCGGCATCCAGATTCCCTCGGTGACGATCTTCATGGACGGCTTCGCCGACGGCGTGAAGAAGTTCAACGAAGACAACAAGAAGGACGTCAAACTCCTCGGCTGGGACAAGGACAAGCAGGACGGATCCTTCTCCGGCGACTTCGAGAACCAGGGCCAGGGGCAGGAGCTGACCAAGCAGCTCATCTCCCAGGGTGCCGACGTCATCATGCCCGTCGCCGGCCCGGTCGGCCTCGGTGCCGCCGCGGCTGCGAAGGAAGCCGATGACGTCAAGCTCGTGTGGGTCGACTCCGACGGCTATGAGTCAACGGAATACGGAGACATCATCCTCACCTCGGTGGTCAAGGAGATCGCGAACGCGGTTGAGGACACCATCAAGGAGGGTATGGACGACAACTTCACCGCCGAGCCCTACGTCGGCACCCTCGAGAACGAAGGCGTCGGACTGGCTCCGTACCACGACTTCGAGGACGAGGTTCCCGAAGACGTGAAGAAGAAGGTCGAGGATCTCAAGCAGCAGATCATCGACGGCAGCCTGACCGTGGAATCCGAGAGCACGCCGAAATAAGCGGATAGGTTAAACTGCAGGGCCGAGACGATTCGGCCCTGCAGTTTTCGAATTTGTGAGGAGTACCGGGAGCAGTGAAACTCGAGCTTCGCGGGATGACCAAGGTGTTCGGATCGTTCGTGGCCAACGACCACATCGATCTCACCGTCGAACCGGGCGAGATCCACGCCCTGTTGGGTGAGAACGGCGCCGGCAAGTCCACCATGATGAACGTCCTCTACGGACTCTACGACGCCGACGGGGGAGAGATCCTCATCGACGACGAGCCGGTGAAGTTCTCCGGACCCGGTGATGCGGTGGCCGCGGGCATCGGCATGGTCCACCAGCACTTCATGCTCGTGCCCGTCTTCACCGTCGCCGAATCCGTGGCGCTGGGCTACGAGCCGACGAAGAACCTCGGACTCATCGACCTCGCCGAGGCGCGGAAGAAGGTCACCGAGATCTCCTCCCGATTCAACTTCAACATCGACCCCGATGCCCTCATCGAGGACCTGCCCGTCGGTGCCCAGCAGCGCGTGGAGATCATCAAGGCGCTCTCCCGCGACGCCAAGATCCTCATTCTCGACGAACCCACCGCCGTGCTCACCCCGCAGGAGACCGATGAGCTGATCTCGATCATGCGCCAACTCAAGGAGCAGGGCACCTCGATCGTCTTCATCACCCACAAACTCCGCGAGGTCCGTGCGATCGCGGACTCGATCACGGTCATCCGCCGCGGCAAGATCGTCGGCGAGGCCTCCCCGGATTCCACCGAGGCGGAGCTGGCCAGTCAGATGGTCGGCCGTGCCGTGTCGCTGACGACCGAGAAGGACGATGCCGATCCCGGTGACGCGACCTTCCAGGTCAGGAACCTCACCGTGGTCGACAAAGCCGAGAACATCGTCGTCGACGACGTGTCGTTCGATGTGCGCCGCGGTGAGATCCTCGCCATCGCCGGTGTGCAGGGCAACGGGCAGACCGAATTGGCCGAGACCATCATCGGACTGACCGAACCGCGCCTGGGCACTATCAGCCTGGACGGGAAGAACCTCGTCGGAGAATCCGTCAAGGACCGCCTCGGCGCGGGAATCGGCTTCGTCCCCGAGGATCGGTCGACCGACGGCATCATCGCCGAGTTCGCGATCCGCGAGAACATGATCCTCGACGTCTACGACCGTGCACCCTACGCCAAGGGACTCAACCTCAAGTCCTCGGTCATCACCGAGGAGGCGAAGAAGAAGGTCGAGGAATTCGACATCCGCCTCGGCAGCGTCGTCGACCCGATCGCCACGCTCTCCGGCGGCAACCAGCAGAAGGTCGTGCTCTCCCGCGAGCTCGGCCGGCAGCTGCGCCTCTTCATCGCCAGCCAACCGACCCGCGGACTCGACGTGGGCTCGATCGAATTCGTGCACAAGCGCGTCATCGCCGAGCGTGACTCCGGCACCCCGTGCATCATCGTCTCGACCGAACTCGACGAGGTCTACGGCCTCGCCGACCGGATCGCGGTGATGTATTCGGGACGCATCGTCGGCATCGTCGGTGCCGACACCTCGCGTGAGGCGCTGGGCCTGATGATGGCAGGAGTTCCGGCCGAAGAGGCACTCGCCGCCACCGCGAGCGAGGCCCCGGCCGCAGCGACCGACGCTGTCGAGCCGACCACCACCTCGGCGAACCACGCCGCCGGTGCGAATGAGAACTCAGCCACCACCTCGGCGGAGGAGACCAAATGACGACCGATATCTCCCCGGCGGCCCCATCGCCGGCACCACCACCGACCGCCGAGGCGGAGCCCGGCAAGGAACAGAACCTGCTCCAGGAGATCCTGTCCGGATCCTGGCTGGTGTCCGTACTCGCGATCATCGTCGCCCTCCTGCTCGGCGGCGTCCTCATCGCCGTATCGAACGCCGAAGTCGTCGAGGCGGCGAAGAACCTCTTCGCAGCCCCAGGCTCCTTCTTCTCCACCCTCTTCACCACCATCGGTGAGGCCTACTCCGCACTCTTCCGCGGCGCGATCTTCGACTGGGACGCCCGCACCGCCGAGCGCTCGATCCGGCCCCTGACGGAGTCGATGGTCAACGGCACACCGCTCATCCTCGCCGGCCTCGGCATCGCCCTGGCCTTCCGTTCGGGACTGTTCAACATCGGCGGTCAGGGCCAGGTCATCCTCGGCGCGACGATCGCCGGATTCCTCGGCTACGCGCTGCCGCTGCCTCCCTTCGTCCACATGCTCGTGGCTGCGCTCGGCGGCATCATCGGCGGCGCGATCTGGGCGGGAATCGCCGGTGTGCTCAAGGCTCGGACCGGTGCCAACGAGGTGATCGTGACGATCATGCTCAACTCGATCGCCGGCTACCTGCTCGGCTACCTGCTCAAGCAGAGCTGGTTCACGCACACCGCCTCGGCGAATCCGCAATCGCGGACCGTCGACGACTCCGCGCAGATGTTCCTGCTCCTGCCCGCGCCCTTCCGCCTCCACTTCGGGTTCATCATCGCGATCCTCGCCACGATCTTCGTGTGGTGGCTGCTGGAGCGCTCGACTGTCGGCTTCGAGTTCAAGGCCGTCGGTGCAAACCCGCACGCGGCACGCACCGCCGGCATCTCGGTGTCCAAGGTGACCATCCTCGTAATGGTCGTCGCCGGAGCACTCGCCGGACTCGGCGGAGCCGCCCAGGTGCTCGGCACCGAATACAAACTCACCGGTGGGATCAGCGGGTCCATCGGCTTCGATGCGATCACCGTGGCCCTGCTGGGGCGGTCGAAGCCTCTGGGCACCTTCCTCGCCGGTCTGCTCTTCGGCGCCTTCAAGGCCGGCGGCTACCTCATGCAGTCGCAGACCGGCACGCCGATCGACATCGTCCTCGTCGTCCAGTCCGTCATCGTGCTGCTTATCGCGGCCCCGCCCCTGGTGAGGTCGATCTTCCGGTTGCCCACGCCGGTGCTCAAGCGGAAGGAGGCCTGAGATGACCGCTCAGACCGTTGAAGCAACACCTGCTGCGCAGGCGAAGTCGCTGACCCCGATCGCGTGGAAGTTCCCGATCGTCTATACGATACTAGGCCTCGTCTCCCTCATCTTCTTCGGCATCATCGGCCGCGAGGGGGAGACGACCTTCCGGATCGCGACCAGCGGCGACTTCTTCGCCATCCCCGAGATCGTCGTGCCCGCCCAGGCCGCCGGCCTCGTGCTCTCGATCATCCTCGTCGCCATGGCGGCGTTCTCGATCTACCTGGCGGTCAATCGCCGGAGCATCGGCTCGTGGTTCCCGATGCTCTTCGGCATCGTCTTCGTCGTCTCCTTCCTCGCCTGGGCCGGCGGCGGGAGCGGCGGCGTGATCCCGCTGACGACGCTGCTCGCCGGTGCCCTGGCGCTGTCCGTGCCGCTGATCTTCGGTGCCATGTGCGGGCTCGTCGGCGAACGCTCGGGCATCATCAACATCGCCATCGAAGGCCAGCTGCTCGCCGGGGCCTTCCTCGCCGCGGTGGTCGCCTCGGTGGTCAAGAATCCCTATGCGGGACTTCTCGCCGCCCCGATCGCCGGTGCCCTCGTGGCCGTGGTGCTCACCTTCTTCGCGGTGAAGTACTGGGTCAACCAGATCATCATCGGCGTCGTCCTCAACGTCCTCGTCGTCGGCCTCACGAGCTTCCTCTACTCGACGGTGCTGACCGAGAACCCCGAGCTGTGGAACGCCCGTCAGAAGCTGCCGAATCTGCCGATTCCGCTGCTCTCAGACATCCCCATCCTCGGCCGGGTGCTCTTCGACCAGAACATTCTCGTCTACATCATGTACGTCGTCGTCATCGCCCTGCAGATCTTCGTCTTCCGGTCGAAGTGGGGACTGCGGATGCGGGCCGTCGGCGAACACCCGAAGGCCGCGGACACCGTGGGCATCAAGGTCAACTTCACCCGCGTGCGCAACACGCTCATGGCCGGAGCCATCGCCGGACTCGGCGGTGCGTTCTTCACCGTCGGATCGGGGCTGGCCTTCGGCAAGGAGATGTCGGCCGGGCAGGGCTATATCGCCCTAGCCGCGATGATCCTCGGCAAGTGGAACCCGAAGGGCGCGCTGCTCGCGGCACTGCTGTTCGGGTTCTCCAAGAGCCTCGGCAACACGCTCCAGTCCATCGGCACCCCGGTGGCCAACGAGCTGCTGCTGATGCTGCCCTACATCGTGACGGTCTTCGCCGTCGCCGGGTTCGTCGGACGTGTCCGTCCGCCCGCGGCCGAAGGCGTCCCCTACGTCAAATAGTTCACGAACACAGAGAGGTACCCTCGTGACTTCTGCAGATGTCGAAGCCTCCGAACAAGTGTGGAGCGAAGAGCCCGCCCCCGTCTCGGTCGATGAGTTGAGCGAGGGCACGTGGGCGTTGCTGCGAGATGAAGCAGCGCTAGTCATGACGAGGGCCTACGTGCCCTATTCCTCGTATCCGGTTGGCGCAGCGGCCCTCGTCGATGACGGACGTATCGTCAGCGGCTGCAATATCGAGAATGCCTCCTTCGGGGTCACCCTCTGCGCCGAGTGCTCTCTGGTCACGGACTTGTTCATGTCCGGCGGCGGCCGCCTCGTCGCCTTCGACTGCGTCGACGGCAACGGCAGCACCCTCGTCCCCTGCGGACGCTGCCGGCAGCTGCTGTTCGAACACGGCGGCAACGACCTGGTGCTCAACATGCCCAGCGGCCGCTCTCCGCTCTCCGTCGTGCTGCCCGAGGCCTTCGGACCTGACCACCTGCGCGCCCATGCGCAGGACCAGCACGCTGGGAAGCACTGAACCGAGGATCGCATTGAACCGAGGATCGCCGAGGTGGACCTGCAGTCCCGCGGCAGGTTCCGGGCCGAGATCGAGAACGAAGGACTGACACCGTGACCGTAGAGGCATTCGACGCCGTGGACGTCATCGCGACCAAACGCGACGGACGTGCACTGAGCAAGGATCAGATCGATTGGGTGATCGACGCCTACACCCGCGGTGTCGTCGCCGATGAGCAGATGGCCGCCCTGGCCATGGCGATCTTCATCAATGACATGGAACCGGCCGAGATCGCTGACTGGACGCAGGCGATGATCGCCTCGGGTGAGCGCATGGACTTCTCCTCTCTGTCCCGGCCGACCTCGGACAAGCATTCGACCGGGGGAGTCGGGGACAAGATCACCCTGCCGCTGGCGCCTCTCGTCGCGGTCTTCGATGTTGCCGTGCCCCAGCTCTCCGGTCGGGGGCTCGGTCATACGGGAGGCACGCTCGACAAGCTCGAATCCATCTCGGGCTGGCAGGCGGGACTGAGCAACGAGGCGATCCTCGGTCAGCTCGACGACCTCGGTGCGGTCATCTGCGCCGCCGGATCCGGACTGGCCCCGGCGGACAAGAAGCTCTACGCGCTGCGCGACACCACCTCGACGGTTGACTGCATTCCGCTCATCGCCTCCTCGATCATGTCGAAGAAGATCGCCGAAGGCACCGAAGGGCTCGTCCTCGACGTCAAGGTCGGATCCGGGGCGTTCATGAAGGACCTGCCCAAGGCCCAGCAGCTGGCCCGGACCATGGTCGACCTCGGTAAGGCCGCCGGGGTCAAGACCTCGGCCCTGCTCACCGATATGTCCACGCCGCTGGGTCTGACCGTCGGCAACGCCCTCGAGGTCCGGGAATCCGTCGAGGTCCTCGCCGGCGGCGGGCCCTCCGACGTCGTCGATCTTACGGTGGCACTCGCCGAGGAGATGCTGCGTTTGGCGGGCAGGACCGACGTCGACGTCCGTGCGGCGCTGAGCGACGGACGTGCCATGGACGTGTGGAAGCGTATGATCCGCGCCCAGCACGGCGATCCCGATGCCGCCCTGCCGGTGGCCGAGCACACCGAGGTCGTCACGGCCGCCGAATCCGGGGTCGTCACGAAGCTCGAGGCCCTGTCCGTCGGGGTCGCCTCGTGGCGGCTCGGTGCCGGTCGAGCGCGCAAAGAAGACCCGGTGCAGGACGTGGCCGGGATCGAACTCCATGCCAAGCCGGGAGACACCGTCACCGCGGGGCAGCCGCTCATGACCCTGCACACCGCGACACCCGAACGCTTCCCCAGGGCACTCGAATCCCTCGAGGGCGCGGTCGTGATCGGCGGAGACGCCAGCGGAGTGCCCGAGTCGATCGTGTTCGAGAAGATCACCTGAGACACTGAATTCGCAGACAACTCTCGCAGACAACCACAGCACCACTCGTCACGACACAACCACCAGTCACGACAGCACCAATCGCAGCACCACCCACACCGGAGGACACCATGACCAGCCGATCCGACGTCGCCGCCATCATCGACCACACCCTGCTCAAGCCCGAGGCCACGCTGGCCGACGTCGACGCCCTCGTGGCGGAGGCTAAGGAACTCGGGGTGCTGGCGATCTGTGTGTCGCCGTCGATGCTGCCGATCACCGATCCGGGCGAGCTCGTCGTGGCCACCGTCGTCGGGTTCCCGAGCGGTCAGGTCAAGCCCGAGATCAAGGCCGCCGAGGCACAGCGCGCCGTTGCCGACGGCACCGCCGAGGTCGACATGGTCATCAACATCGGGCAGGCCATCGCCGGTGACTTCGACGCCGTCGAGGCCGACATCCGCGGCGTCGTCGAGGCCAGCGGGGACGCCCTGGTCAAAGTCATCATCGAGTCGGCCGCACTCAGCGATGAGCAGATCGTCGAGGTCTGCCGTCGCGCCGAGACCGCCGGCGCCGGATTCGTCAAGACTTCCACCGGGTTCCACCCCGCCGGCGGTGCCAGCGCCCACGCGGTCTCCCTCATGCGGGAAACCGTCGGGGACCGCCTCGGCGTCAAGGCCTCCGGCGGAATCCGCACCCTCGAGGCCGCCGAAGAGATGATCGCCGCCGGCGCCTCCCGACTGGGTCTCTCCGGCTCCGCAGCGATCCTCGGCGCCCTCGACGCCTGACCCCACCCCGCCCCTCCACTGCTACCTGACGGGGGCCCAGCAACCTTGCGCAAGGTAGCTGGGCCCCCGTCAGGTAGTAGTGGGGTGTCAGAGGCCGAAAAAGGTCTTGAGTTCTGTGCTGATCGAGTTGAGGCGTTCGCCCAGGGCGGGTTTGAGTGAGGCGCTCGCCGAGGCTGTGGTGACCCGCAGTCCCGCCGCGCGGACCGCGCGGCTGTCGGCTTCGGCAGCGGCCGCGAGTCCCTCGGGGTCGGTGACGACCTCAAGGTAGCACTTGAGCTTCGGCTCGGTTCCCGAGGGGCGCACGATCACCCGCGAATTCGCCTCGGAAAGCAGTAGGATCCCGTCGGTGGCGGGCAGCCCGTCATACCCGGCCGAGAGGTCATGGACCTCGATGACGGGGGAGCCGGCCAATGTGCGCGGAGGATTCTCCCGCAGCTTCGTCATCGCCGCCGCAATGAGCGAGACGTCCTCGAGGCGGAAGCTCAGAGGCGCGGTCGCGTAGTACCCGTCACGGGTGCGGATCCGGTCGAGCTCGGCATCGATGCTCGATCCCGATTCCTTGAGCCGCGAGGCCAAGGCGGCAAAGGTCACCGCCGCAGAGATCCCGTCCTTGTCGCGCACCGCACCCGGATCGACGCAGTACCCGAGGGCCTCTTCGTAGCCGAAGACGAGTCCGGGCACACGGGAGATCCACTTGAAGCCCGTGAGCGTATTGCGGAAGTCGAAGCCATGGGCGGCGGCCGCGGCACCCAGCCCGCGAGAGGACACGATCGAGTTCGCGAACACTGCTCCGTTCGGCCCGCTTTCAGCTAATCGCGCGGCGATGTCCTCGCCGAGGAGGAGCCCCACCTCGTCGCCGGACAGCTGCCGGAACCCGGTGGCCGCGGTCTCATCGGGGATCGCTGCGGAGAACCGGTCCGCATCCGGGTCGTTGGCGATGATGAGTTCGGCACCGACCTCCCGGGCGAGGGCATAGGACTCGTCGAGTGCGCCGGCCTCCTCGGGGTTCGGGAAGGTCACGGTCGGGAAATCCGGGTCAGCGGCCTGCTGGGAGGCCACCGGATGGAGGTTCGTGAAACCGGTCCGCTTCAGGGCCGCCTCGGCGACGCCCGCACCCACGCCGTGCAGAGACGTGAGCACGATTGGCAGGTCCGCACTCGCCTGAACTCCCAGGGAATCGATGCGGGAGAGATACTCCTCGACGATCGAGCCATCGAGGTGCTCCCACCCGTCTTCGGCACGCGGCACCGAGGCCACGGACTTGACCGCGGCGATCTGCTCGGCGATGAGCGCATCGGCGGGGGCTACGATCTGCGCTCCGGCACCGGCGAGGGCGGCGTCGGGATCGGATTCGATGGCCTGCAGCGGACGCTGACCGAGGTAGACCTTGTAGCCGTTGTCGGCCGGCGGGTTGTGGCTGGCGGTGACCATCACCCCGGCATCGGCGCCGAGGTTGGACAGGGCGAAGGCGAGCAGTGGAGTGGGCAGCTGGTCGGGCAGCTGGATCGCTGTGCCGCCGGCGGCGGTGACGACCGCGGCCGTATCGCGCGCGAACTCGGAGGACTTGTACCGGGCATCGCAGCCGATGACGACGGTGAAGCCGGGCCCGACGGTCTCGGACAGGAACGCCGAAAGACCGGCCGCGGCGCGGATGACCACGGCGCGGTTCATCCGGTTCGGCCCGGCCGCGATCTCCCCGCGCAGGCCGGCGGTGCCGAAGACGAGGGGGCCTGCGAACCGATCCTCGAGATCGGCGATGGCCGCCTCGTCCCCAGATTCGGCTGCGGCGAGGATGTTCTCCAGGGTCGTGGCGGTCTGTTCGTCGGGGTCATCGGCGATCCAGGCGCGCACCACCTCGGCGTCGAATCCTGCGGTGAAGCGATCGGCTACACGGGTCATGGCTGCCTCCTTCAGAGCTTCGCGATGATGTCGGCGAGCAGCTGCGAGATTCGTGGGGCCGCAGCGACCCCGGCCTCGATGACCTCGGCGTGGGAGAGCGGGGTCTCCTGGATGCCGGCGGCAAGGTTCGTGACCAGGGAGATGCCCATAAGTTCCATGCCTGCCTGACGGGCCGCGATCGCCTCGAGCGTCGTCGACATTCCCACGAGATCCGCGCCGAGGATGCCCGCCATACGGACCTCGGCGGGGGTTTCGTAGTGGGGTCCGCGGAACTGCGCGTAGACGCCTTCGTCGAGAGTCGGGTCGATCTCCTTGGCAATCGCCCGCATCCGCGGCGAGTAGAGGTCGGTGAGGTCGACGAAGTTCGCGCCCTCGATGGGGGAGGTGCCGGTGAGGTTGATGTGGTCGGAGATGAGCACCGGTGTGCCGGCCGCCCAATTGCGGTTGAGGCCGCCGCAGCCGTTGGTGAGCACGAGGCTCGAGCAGCCGGCGGCAGCGGCGGTGCGCACACCGTGGGCGACGGCGCGCACGCCCTTGCCTTCGTAGTAGTGGGTGCGCGAGCCGAGCACCAGGGCGTGCTTGCCGTTGGCTTCGATCCGGATCGTGCGCAGCGTCGCCCCGTGGCCTGCGACGGCTGGGGCGTGGAAGCCGGGAACTTCGGAGGCCGGGACTTCGCTGATCGTCTCGCCGAGGAGGTCGGCCGCTCCGCCCCATCCCGAACCGAGGACGAGAGCAATGTCATGCGCATCGATTCCGGCCGCCTGGTTGATGGTCGTGGCCGCGGCGCTCGCGGCGGCGGTAGGATCGCTTAAGTCAGTCATGACGCCAAGATTATCAAGTTCCGACCCCTCCAAGGAGCGAAACCCATGCCGATTCGAGAGCTGAGCGATGGCGACGATCTGCGCTTGAACGAGGTGTTCGCCGACGCCGACACTCCCGCCGCGCACATGGCCCGTTCCCTCTTCCATCCGTCCTCGGACGCCCCGCTGCTGCGCTCCGTGATCGCCGAGGTGGTTCCCGGAGTTCCCGTCGGAGCCGCCGCGATCGCCGAATCCCCGCTCCACCCCTACCGGGCGTGGGTCCACGTCGAGGTCGCCGCCGAAGAGCAGGGCCGCGGTCAGGGCCGGGAGCTCTTCGACGCCGTGTGTGCCGAAACGCAGGGCACCGCCCTCGAAGGCCTTGACCTGCGAGCCCGCGTCCAGGCCGGCAGCTCCGGTGCGGGTTTCGCCGAGGCGCTCGGCTTCTCCCCGCTGACGACGACCCGGGTGATCAAGGTCGCTGCCGGTGCGCTGCCGCCCTCCGGTGGGGGCCGTGCCGAAGATCTCGAGATCGTCGCCACCGGATCGGTCAAGCTGACGAAGGCGTTCCTCGCCTGGTACCAGGCCGTGAACCGGGACGATGCGGCCGGTCCGCTGACGATCGGGCAGGTGAGCAGTGCGTTCCTCTCCGAAGCCGCGGGCGCCCACGGGGCCGCCCTGTTGAACGGAGAGGCCGGGACCGCCGAGGCGGGTGGGCTCAGCGCTTTCGCCGTGTCCTATGCGCGTGAGGCCGATGAGACCGCGGGAATGGCGGCGATTGCCGGGCAGGCCGGCGGCGAACAGGGTGCCGGTCAGTCCGGTTCCGGGACTGCGGTCGTCGACCAGGTCGATGAGGAACCGCCCACCGAACTCATCCTCGGGTCGATGTTCGAGACCCGCGAGGACCGCGACGATGCCACGGACGAAGAGTTCGCGGCCGCCGTCGCCGATGCCGAACTGCTCCTGGCCAGACTCTCCGTCGATGCCGATGTCGTCCTCGAGGTCACGAGCGGCATGCCCGTCGTCTCGGCCTTGGCGGACCGACTTCTCGAGAACGGACAGGCCAGCGAGATGTATCGCTACGAGACACTGGCGGGACCTCCTGCGGATGTGAGCTGAGCGGCGGGTCCAAGGCCGGGTGCTGGAGCGCCCGGTTCAGGACCGTGAGCTGAGCGGCGGGGCGGCCTCCCCGCGGCGTCCGCCGGGCAGAACAGGCTCGGTGTCGGTAGGAAACAGCCGCACCACACGAGCCCGCTGCTCCATGACGAGCCACCCGCGGCCGGGCTGCCCCTCGAGGGGAGCCAGGCGGAGGATCCCCAAGGCGGTGAGGTCCTGCCGACTGTGGGAGCCGAGGAGGAGCAGCGGGCCCATGTTCTGGGCTTTCGCCAAGGATGATGCGTAGCCGGGTGTGAAGCGCACGGGCATCGTCACGACGTGGGTCCCGCCGTCGAGCAGGTCGAACTCCTCCGGGCTCGACTCCAGATGCGCATCATCATGGACGAGGACGGGCAGGCCTGCGTCTTCGAGCCTGCGGGTGAGCGTGCTCTTCCCGCTCTGCGGCGAACCGCGGACGGTGAGCACGGGTCCTTCCCGGACCGGATCCCAGCAGACGATCTCCCCGAAGGCATCGACCCCGAGCGGGATCCCCGTCCCACGCGGCACCGACTCGTCCACCCTCTCCGGCGGACGATCGAATCCGCGCCACCGCGGTTCGAACCCCCGCCGCTGGTCCTGTCCGTGTGCCGGTCCTCCCGTCTCGTCGAACTCGGCGGGAAGCAGCTGGACATCGGCACCGTCGCGGCCGGCGAGGCTGCTGCTCGGCCCGACGATCACGGCCCGCCAGTCCGGCCAGTCTCCGACGAAGCGCTGCCTGGAGAGTCCGACGCTGAGTCCGTCGCCGCCGGCACTCGGCGGGAAGATCAGCTGCGTGGAAAAGCCTGCGGACGTGGCTGCGGAGGTTCGACACCCGGCCACTAGGAAAGTCAGCCCCAGGCTCGAGGAGTGCTTGAGCAGGCGTTCGGCCTGATCAGCCCAGTGGTGGTCGAGAGAATCGACGAACTCACCCCAGTTGCCGCATACCACGACCGTGGGAACACGTGTGCGTCCCAGGTGGTCGAGCACGGTCTGCAGCCGCCACCCGGTCTCCATCCCGGATCGGACCTCCGCCCACTCGAGCGCCGAGGCGATGCGTCCCAGTGCGACGATCCGATGCGTCCTCGCAGCAGCCTCGGCAAGTCTGACCAGGACGGACGACACATGCTCGGTTGCGTGGCCGATGACGATGGTCGATCCGTCGATCTCCGGGGTATAGGTCCACACGCTCTGACGCTGGCGGGAAGGGATGTCGATGATCCCGGTTGCGGTAGTGCGGATGTCGGGATCGTCTTCGGTTCTGACCCCGCGTTCGAGATCGGCCAGCCGCGGCAGGCTCGGCAGCACCACCGTCCGTGCAGGGGACGTCGTCGACTCTGCCCGGGCGGCGGTGATGATGTCCTCGGAGCGGATCCCGTTGACCCCGCTGCCCGCGGGAAGACCCTGCCCGGGAACCCAGGGTCGCAGCCGGGGACGGTGGACCACCTCGGCGGCGGAGGCATCGGCGATCGGCACGGCGACCCGGAACCTGCAGACCTCCGACCCCGAGTCGAGGCAGGCCGCCCCGGGAGTGTCCGGCGGCAGATGAGCCGCGGCGGCGACGCCGATCACGTCATAGGAATCGGTTTCATCCCGCACCCGCAGGCACACGCGAATGTTGATGTTCGCCTTCATATGTCCGGTCACGACCCCCAGGGGGCGCTGCGTGGCGAGGATGAGGTGGACCCCGAGGGAGCGTCCGAGTGCGGTGAGATGCTCCAGCAGCTCAGCGGCCTTGGGATGAGTGGCCATGAGGGCATGGAACTCGTCGATGACGACGACCAGCCGCGGCGGTGGATCGGTCGATTCGAGCACATCGGAGCAGCCGTGATCGGCGAGGAGACGCTCCCGCCGGGTGATCTCGGCGCGCACCGAGACCAGGGCGCGGAACGCCGCCGCAGAGTCGAAATCGTTGAGGACGCTGTCGGTGTGCGGCAGATCCTCCAAAGGGGAGAAGGTCGCCCCGCCCTTGAAATCGATGAGCACGAACCGCAATCGCCGAGGCGGGTGTGCCAGAGCCATCGCCAACAGCCAGGTCTGGAGCAGCAGGGATTTGCCGCTGCCCGTCGTGCCCGCGACGAGGGCATGGGGTCCGTCGCCGAACAGATCGATGCCGACGGTCCCTGTCTCCCCACGGCCGATCATCACCGGCCCCGTGTGCGTCTGGCGCCACCGTGCCGCGATGGCCTCCGGCGAGTGATCGCAGAGATCGCCGAGGCCGTGGCTGGGCCACCGTTCCTCGGTCTGGCTCGCGTGCCCGTGCTCGAGGGTGATGAATCTGCCCGGCGGCATGAGAGTGGCCACGAGTGCCTCACCGGGGACCGGTCCGTTCGGTGCCGAGGACGCGGTGGTGCGGGCCTGGGCGAGGCCACCCAGACGCAGGGAGATCGCCGAGTCGGCCGCGGGTGCCTCGAGCTGCAGGCTCACCCGGTCGTCGGGTCGGGCGGAGAGATCCGTCTCCCGACCTTCGCCGTCGCACAGGCGCAGGCGCACCCGTTGTTCGGCCGCCGAACCAAGGAAAGCAGTTGCTGAGTCCTCCGCTGCCGAGCTCACAAAACGTGTCCCCTGCAGTTCGGGGAGTGTGAGCAGGGCGGCCGACGGGTCCCAATCGACGCCGGGCTCGCTCAGCCAGGCCAGTGCCATGTGCCGCAGCTGTTCGGACTCACCGGTCACCGCCACCGAGGTGGTCAGCGGGTCGATGCGAATCGGCACCTGATCGAGGATGACGGTCCCGTCCCGGTGATCGGCGTACGGGCGAAGCTCCTCGCTGATGGTGATGTCGGAGAGGACCGATCCGAATCCCAGACAGAGACCGGTCCCGGAGCGCACCGTGCGCGTGTGATCGGCGATGACCGCCGTCAGTCGGTTTCGCGCGCGTTCGAGGGCAGCAGCTCGGTCGATCTCGCACTGGCGCGATTCGCGGGCGAAGCGCTTCTTCTCCATCGCGTAGGCGACGTAGCCCGACAGCGGGGCGGAGGCGCTGAAGAGGAGGAACCACCACATTCCCGTGAGCACGGCGAGGGCGATGCCGATGCCTATGGGGATGAGGAAGGTCCACCACTGCGGCGGTCGGGCCGGATGCGGATCGTCCACCGCATCGGGCGCCATGTGGTCCGAATCCGTGGTGCGGTGGGGAGGGGCACGGATCACCGAGGCGGCTGTCCGTGAAGTGCGAAGGGGTGCCATGGTGTCGGAGGCCGGCGCGAGGATCGTCGCTCCCATTCTCGCGAAGGCGCTGCCATGGGAGGGATCGAGTTCGAGCCGGCTCGGCCTCCGCGGGATGCACGGGTCGAGGATGGTCAGACTCGACGGATGGGCGACACGGCTCAGTGAGGTCGACCGCGGGTCGACGTTGAGGGTGAATCCGGCATCGGGCCCGGCCAGCACGGACACCGAGGTCGAGGAGCGGCCGCGGTGGAGGAAGCGGGCGCCCACCGTCGTGACGGGGTTGAGCGAGTGCCAGCGTCCCCAGCTGATGGTGAGCGCGATCGTCTCCGGGGACGGGCCGTCGGCCGGGAACCGGTTGCCGTCGAGGAGGTCGGAGGCAGTGAGGACGGGGCCGAAGACGGCACGGAGCACATCGAGCACGCGTTGTTCGGAGTCGGCCTCGAGCACGGCGCTGCGGATGTTCGCGTTCGCATCGATGCGATGGACGAGCCCGAGAGTCTTCATGATCCCCAGGGTGCTGGGGACTCGGCGGTGTCGCAAGGCCCGGGTTCGGGCCTGTGGAAACCGCATCTGTATCCACAAGCCTGCAATGGGCGAGTGGCAGAGTCTTCCACAGGAAACGACGTTGGAGTCGGAGCAGTCGGTCAAGGAGGCTGGATCTGCCCGGCAGGCGGTTCGGCCGACCGGAGGCCTGTCCTGCAGATGTCCCGTCCGGTCAGGAGATGCGGAGGGATCCTCTGGCGTAGGCGGTGGCGTTGAGGCCGATGAGCTCGGGTACGAAGGCCGAGAGCAGCGGTGGCGAGTAGCCGGCGCGGAGTCGGATGACGACAGAATGCTCACCGTCGGCATCGGCACTCAGTCGCAGATCCTGCATGCCGCGAGGGGTGGGCACCGCGGCCACATAGCGGCCGGCGGCACGTTTGGCAGCAGGCGGTGAGAACACGAGTCCGGGTTCGTCCCCGGGCGCCGGTTCGAAGGAATCGGAGGCGGCCAGGGCCGCGGAATCGGCGACGCTCTGGAGTTCCCGCCTGGCCATGTGCAGGTCCGTGAGCGCGGCGATGAGGAACGCGAGCAGCAGGGCGATGACGACGAACCCGATCGCCAGCGGAGTGATCGAGCCGCCGTCTGCGCCCCCGCTCGGTTGGGCCGGAGCTGTTGTCTCGCGCGCTGCCTCAGCCACTCCTGTCATGTCAGCCGCAGTCTCGCCTGCCATATCAGCCTTCTCCGGTGGTGGCGACGACATCGGAGTGGCTGGCACGGAGGGTGATGTGCGGGGAGCGATTGGCTCCGAAGAGCAGCGGGAAGCCGGGCAGAGACACCTTCGTCTCCACCCGTGCGGTGACCAGGGATCCGGCGCGTTCACAGGGTCCGGCACATGAGTAGGCGATGCTGATGGGCACATCCTTGAGCCCGAAGTCGCTGAAATGCATCGTCGCGACTTCATGGGCACGACGTTCTGAGGGATCGGCATCTCGGGCGGCGATGCGGGACGCCGAGATGGCCGTCGAAGTCGTGGCGTAGCTGGCCGCCTGCAGCTGGGAGATGGCGAGCATGAGGTAGACGACGGGGATGAGGAGCACGATGGAGGCGAAGATGAACTCGATGACGGCGGTCCCCGAATCGGGCGCGTCTTCCTCAGCCGCTGCCGCAGGCTCAGCGGCGCTCGCGTCCACCTCCGAACGCGCGCCTTCCTCCGAGCGCCCTGCTTTTTCGGAACGCTCAGTCACGGTCGATGTCCTCGACGATCGACCGACCGCGCAGCTCCCACACCTCGGCGGGGCCCCACAGTCCGATCACGGGCAGCGGGGTGGTCACCCGCACCTCGACGATCTCGACCTGCCCTCGCCGTGACATCGTCACGGTCACCTTATCGGCATAGCGCTCGCCCACGGAGACCCGGATGAGATCGGAGGCCAGTCGCTGTCCGTCGCGGGGACTCTGATCGGCCAGACTGGCCTGCCGGGCACCGGCGATGGCGGAGTCGATGACGGTGTTGCGCACGTGGATGACCAGGCCGATCTGCAGCGCTCCGGCGAGGACGAGCGCGAGCAGGGAGGCGATGAGTGCGAATTCGGCGATCGCGGATCCCGAATCCGCGTCCTCCGTCTCTGGACGGGAGGACTGCCACCGGCGTCGACTCACCCGGCGCCCCTGACCTTGTTCATAGCGTCCTGGAACATCGAGGTGAAGGCCTCGCCGGCCAGTGCCCACAGGGCGACGACCAACCCGGCCGTCATCAGCGTAATGAGCACCCACCCGGGGACGTCCCCGCGGTCGGGTACGTCCGTGTCATCGGGGCCATCGCCTCGGCGTTTCGGGTCGGCGGCGCCGACACCGGCGATGAACGCCATGAGGCGGGCGTAGAGATCGGTCAACATGGTGTCTCCTTCTGGGATGGCGGCGGTCGCCGCATCCGATGGGCGGTTCTCGGTGAGTCCCGGGCTGGCTCGGCTCGAACGAAGATGATCATCACGGTCCGAGGTCGAGCACGGTCAGGGACGGGAAGACGGCGAAGATGACGGTCACAGGTAGGACGAAGACGACGACCGGAATCAACATGCCGATCTCTTTCTTCCCGGAGAGCTCGAGCAGGCGCCGGCGTGACTGTTCACGAACATCAGCGGCCTGGGCACGGAGGACTTCGGCCAGGGGAGTGCCGCGGGTCATCGACACGGCCAGGCCGTCGACGAATTGGACGATCTCGGGGATGGCGATGCGGGTCGCCATGCCATCGAGAGCCTCGACGAGCGGTGTTCCGGTGCGGGTCGCCGCCAGCGCCGTGCGGAGTTCGTCGACGAGGTCGCCCGAGCAGGTTCGGCACACACGTTCGAGGGCTTCGACGATCCCCTCACCAGCGGTGATCGAGAGTGCAAGGAGTTCCGCGACTGTCGGGAATTCGGCCAGCACGCGTGATTCGTGGCGGTTGATGGCCTGGCTCAGCCGCCAGTCGTTGATGATGTGGCCGGCGATGCCGCCGGAGACGATGAGGATGCCCGTGACGATGGGGGAGAAGCCGCGCTGTGCCGAGAGCAGTCCGGCCACGAGTCCGGCGGCGATCATCCCGACGAGGATGCTCAGCACCTGGTTGATCCGGAAGCGTTCGATCGAAGCATTCCCGCCGAGGCGGTTGATCCGCAGGCTCAATGTGGCATCCGTGGTGATGCGGGAGGTCACCCACAGTGCCGCAGATACCGCCATCGACCTGAGCAGACCCCACGCCCCTTCCGAGCGTGGGGTCGGAGGCGCATAGATGTCGATGAGGGATTCCTGATCCCGCAGGTAGGGGGCGATCCGCGAGGACAGACTCGGTCTGCGCAGCGGAGGCAGGGAGAGGACGAGCACGCAGAGGGCGAAGCCGTTGAAGAGTCCCAGCAGGATGATGGTGAGCGGATCGGTCAGCACACTCATGCGGCCTCGGCCCCGTGCCCCGCACTCCCGTCGAGGCCGAAGCCCCGATTCTCCTCGGCCCGGTGGTGGATGGAGACCAGCGAGGATCCCTCGATGACACGAGGTTCGCTCGGCAGCCTCCCGATCCTCTTCATCGCCTGGTACGCGACGAGGGAGACGATGAAGCCCGCAGCCAAGAGGATCAGTCCGGTCTGCGAGTTGTAGGCGACGGCCGTCTCCGGGCGGGTGGAGAGGAAGGCGAGCACCACCCAGGGGGCCGCGACCGCCAGCCGGGCGCCGTTGACGGTCCACTGCTGGCGAGCCGAGAGCTCATTGCGGGTCCGGGCGTCGTCGCGGACGAACTGAGCCAGCGCCCGCAGCATCGTGCCCAGATCGCTGCCGCCGACCTGCCGGGTCACGCTCAGCGCCACGACGATGCGGTCGGCCACGGGGTCGGCGCTGACCTGCCGGAACCGTTCGAGGGCGAGGGCGAAGGAACCACTGGCCCGGTACTCCTCGGCGAAGACCTCGAAGAGCGGACGCAGCGGTTCGGGACCGCGGTGAGCCAAGGACCCCAGGGCCTCGGGCAGAGAGAGCCCCGCCCGCACCCCGGAGTTGAGATGATCGAGGGTCTCGGGCCAGAGTTCGCGTCTCATCACCTGCTTGCTGCGGGCCCGATGCTGAAGGTAGCGGTGAGGCAGCCAGGAGCCGAAGAGGCCGAAGCACAGACCGATCGCCCAGGAGCCGGTGAGGACGGTTCCGACGACGGCGACGAGGGCGAAGACCACGGTCGAGAGGACAATGAGATGGCCGGGGTGCATCCGCGGGAACCCGGCACCGGTGAGCATATCGTCGAGTTCGCGAACCCACCGCCCCTGCACCCGGGTCCCAGGTCGGCGCTGCCACAGCGACATCCAGATGAGGAACAGCCCCGCACCGAAGCAGGCGGCGATGAGCAGGCTCGACTGCGAATAGCTCATGCCGGGTCCCTGCTCATGCCGCTTCCAGAATCGTGTGCAGATCTCGACCGATGGCAGAGAAGCGCTCGCCGAGGTGGCCGAAGCCCTGACCGCGCACCAGCTGTCCGTGCGGCGAATGGAAGATCGTGTCGAGTTCGACGACATCGCCTTCGACTCCGCCGGGGACCGCGCAGATCTCGGAGACGCGTCGGACACCGGAGGATTCGCGCCGCAGGTGGACGACGAGGTCGAGGCTGACGGCGACGGTCGGCACGACGAATGAGGAGGAGATGTTCGCCCCGGCGAGCAGCGGCAGGGTGCAGATCTTCGTGATCGCCGCCCGTGCCGAGTTCGCATGCAGGGTGCCCATCCCCGGCAGTCCCGAATTCAAGGCCACGAGCAGGTCGAGGCTCTCGGCCTCACGGACCTCGCCGACGATGATGCGCGTCGGTCGCATCCGCAGCGCCTCCTTGACCAGGGCGCGCAGGCTGACCTCGCCGGTGCCCTCGAGGGAGGGTTGACGGCATTGCATGGGCACCCAGTCCCGGCTGGGGAGGTTGAGTTCGAAGACCTCTTCACAGGAGATGATGCGTTCCCGGGCGGGAATGGATCCGGCCAGGGCGTTGAGCATCGTGGTCTTGCCTGCCTGTGTGGCTCCGGAGATGAGGATGTTCGCACCGCTGGCCACGGCCGCGTCGAGGAACTCCGCGGCGGCTGGGGTCAGCGAGCCTTGGTCGACGAGGTTCGCCAGTTTGCGCGGACGCTGGATGAACTTGCGGATATTCACCGCAGGGTGGGCTCGGGTGATGTCGGGAAGGACCACGTGCAGACGCGAACCGTCGGGCAGGATCGCGTCGACGAAGGGTTGGGAGAGATCGACCCGGCGGCCGGAGGTGCGCAGCATCCGTTCGATGAGGTCATCGAGTTCGCCGGCGGTCAGCTTCGTCGTCGTCAGCTGGTGGACGCCGTCGAGGGCGATGAAGACCTCACTGGGACTGTTGACCCAGATCTCCTCGACTCGGGGATCGTCGAAATAGTCCTGCAGAGCCCCGAACCCGGAGAGCTGATTGTCGATCGTACGGAATGTCGCCTCCTTGTCCTCCAGAGGCGGAAGATCGGCGACAAGGCTGCGGTCGTCGTATTCGGCGATGACCGTGCGGATGAGCTCACGGGAGCGCTGCACATCGGTGCGCGGGTCCACGTCGAGGTCTCTGATCCTCTTGTGAACCTCGGTCTTGATCACCTCGACGGCTTCCACATTGAACCCCTGGAGTACAGACAGCGACATTCGGTTCTGACAGCGTGATTTGCGTTTAATCTAGCTGTAGTCGGTTCATTTTTCTACAGTTTTCGGTGATTTGTGGATAACTTTCAATTGATAAAAACAACTGACATGGATGTAGTTTGCGGGTTTTACGGATTGCATTTTCGGCGTGCGGACTGCTCCGCCTCGGCGCCCATCGTCGTTGCCGTTGCCGAGGATGCACTAGGCTGGGATCATTATGGCCGCTGATTACTCCGCTGAAATCGCCAACCTCCGCCAGACGTACAAAGCGATCCTCGACGTGTCCGATCTGGACAATCTGCGTGACGAGGTCGCCGAGCTCACGGAGGAAGCGTCCTCACCGACATTCTGGGACGACCCGGATTCGGCGCAGAAGACCTCGGCCACGCTCTCGCACAAACAGGGAACGCTGGAGAAGCTCGAGAAGTTCGGCCAACGCATTGACGATTCCGAACTCCTCATCGAGATGTCCGAGGATGAAGGCGACTCCGACGCCCTGGCCGAGGCCGAGCGGGATATCGCGAAGCTGCGCGAACAGCTCGCCGAACTCGAGATCTCGACCCTGCTCAACCACGAATACGATGAGCGCTCCGCCGTCGTGACCGTGCGCTCCGGAGCCGGCGGCGACGACGCCACGGACTGGGCGCAGATGCTCACGCGCATGTACGTCCGCTGGGCGGAGAACCGTGGCTACAAGGTCCAGGAACTCGACACCTCCTACGCCGAAGGCGCGGGCATCAAGTCCGCGACGATCCAGGTCAACGCCCCCTACGCCTACGGAACCCTGTCCGTCGAAGCCGGCACTCACCGCCTCGTGCGGATCAGCCCCTTCGACAACCAGGGGCGCCGACAGACCTCCTTCGCCGCCGTCGAGGTCGTCCCGCTCATCGAATCGACCGACCATGTCGAGGTCGACGAGAACGATCTGCGCATAGACGTCTACCGCTCCTCGGGCCCGGGCGGACAGTCGGTGAACACCACCGACTCGGCCGTGCGCATCACCCACATTCCGACCGGAGTGGTCGTGAGCATGCAGAACGAGAAGTCGCAGATCCAGAACCGTGAGGCCGCGATGCGCGTCCTCCAGTCACGCCTGCTCGACCTCAAGCGCAAAGAGGAAGCCGCGCAGAAGAAGGAGCTGGCCGGCGACATCAAGGCCAGCTGGGGCGATCAGATGCGCTCCTACGTCACGCACCCCTACCAGATGGTCAAGGACCTGCGCACCGGCTACGAAGTCAACAACCCCTCGGCGGTCTTCGACGGCGACCTCGACGGACTCATCGAAGCCGGCATCCGCTGGCGCAAGCAGCAGGAGAACGCCGAAGAAGAGGCCGCCGGCTGACCCAGCCGCGAACCTCAGCCCCACCTCGGCGACTGTGAACTTCATCAGATCGCAACACACGCCACGCCGCCTCCCCGAACATCACGGAACTGTTACGTACAGTGGAAGCGGCCGAGCCATCCGCGACATGATTGAAGACCCTCTTGATCAAATTCGACTCCGTTTCGAAGTCCTACGACACACGCTCCCGCAAGGCACTCGACGACATCACGTTCGAGGCTGATCGCGGGGAGTTCGTGTTCCTCGTCGGCGCCTCGGGCTCGGGTAAGTCCACGGTCATCCGCCTCATCCTGCGTGAAGAGGTGCCCACGACCGGACGGATCCACATCGCCGGGAAATCGGTCGTGAAGATGCCCAGCTGGAAGGTCCCCTACCTGCGGCGCGGCATCGGGACGGTGTTCCAGGACTTCCGGCTGCTGCCGAACAAGACCGTCTTCGCCAACGTCGCCTTCGCCCTCCAGGTCATCGGCAAGTCACGGGCGGCCATGTCGACCCTGGTCCCCGACGTCCTCGAGACCGTCGGCCTGGCCGGCAAGGAGAAGCGGTACCCCAACGAACTCTCCGGCGGCGAGCAGCAGCGCGTGGCGATCGCCCGCGCCGTGGTCAACAAGCCGGGGATCCTGCTCGCCGATGAGCCCACCGGCAACCTCGACCCCACCACCAGCGCGGACATCATGAACGTGCTCGAGAAGATCAACCGCAACGGAACCACGGTGCTCATGGCCACCCACGACGGAGAGATCGTCAACCGGATGCGCAGACGCGTCATCGAACTGCGCGAGGGAACAATCGTCCGCGACGTCGAACAGGGCACCTACGGAGTCGCCTCATGAGGGCCGGATTCGTCCTCTCGGAGGTCCTCTCGGGGTGTAAGAAGAACTTCTCCATGGTTCTCTCCGTCATCCTCGTGACCTTCGTGTCACTGCTCTTCGTCGGTGCCGCGATCTTGCTTCAGATGCAGGTCGGGCAGATGAAGGATTACTGGTACGACCGCGTGCAGGTCTCCGTGTTCCTGTGCCCGCCGGACTCCGAGGCGACGAACTGCGTCGAAGGTGAGGCCAGCGAGGATCAGAAGGCGAACATCAAGGCCGAGCTCGAAAGCTCCGACCTCGCGCCCTATGTCGACGAGGTCTACTTCGAGGACAAGGCCGAAGCCTACGAGCACTTCCAGGACCAGTTCAAGGGCACGAGCCTCGAAGGCACCGTCCCCGAGGACGAGATGAACGAGTCCTTCCGGGTCAAGCTCAAGGACGCCGAGAAGTACGACATCATCAAGGAGTCCTTCTCCTCCACCCAGGGCGTCGAGGAGGTCGTCGACCAGAATCAGCTGCTCGACCGGCTCTTCGGGGTGCTCAACATCGCCACCGTCGTGGCCGTCGCCATCGCCGGAATCATGCTCATCTGCGCGATGTTGCTCATCGCCACGACGATCCGCCTCTCCGCGTTCTCCAGACGCCGGGAGACCGGCATCATGCGCCTGGTGGGAGCGTCGAACGCCTTCATCCAACTCCCGTTCCTGCTTGAAGGCGTGATCGCCGCGGCCGTCGGCGCGACCCTGTCGGCCGGGGCGCTGGGACTCCTCGTCCACTTCGGCGTCAGCGGGTGGCTGCAGAGCCAGGCGACCGGGTTCAGTCTCATCTCCGGTGCCGATGTGCTAATCGTCGCCCCGATCCTCATCGTCATCGGCGTGATCATGGCCGGTGCCTCCTCCCTGATCACCCTGAACAAGTACACGAAGGTCTGAGATGAAGCGCAGACTGGGACTGATCATCACCGCGGCCGCGCTGGCGCTGGTTCTGCCGGTCACCTCGGCGGTGGCTGATCCTCGCGATGACAAGGGCAAGGTCGACGAACGCGTCAAGGAGCTCCAGCAGGAGTTTGAAGGACTGGACGAGGAGCTCGCCCGGGTCATCGCCGAACGCGACGAGGCGCAGGACAAGCTGCCCGACGCCGAGGCGGAGTCGAAGGCCGCCGACGACGCCCTGTCCGAGGCGATCCAGAAGGACGACGACATGGCCGCCCGTCTGACCTCGGCGGAGAACGCCCAGTCGAGCCTCAAGGACTCGATCAAGGAAGGCGCCGAGGAGATCGAGAAGCACAAGGCCTCAGCGGCCCGAATCGGTCGGCAGGCCTACCAGAACTCCGGGATCACCTCGGACCTGGCGATGCTGCTGCAGATGGCCGAGGGCACGAGCGCCGACGGCGGAATCGGCCGGGTCGACTCGGCCGTGCGGTCCCAGCAGCGCACGATCGACACGCTCTCGGATCAGCGCGCGGTCAACGAGAACAACGAGGAGCGGCTCTCGGGCGTGACCGAGGAGATCTCCGATCTCAAGGACGAAGCCGCCGAGGCGGTGCTGGCCAAGGAGGCCGCGCAGGTCGATGCGAAGAAGAAGGCCGACGACCTCAACAACCTGATCTCGGCGAAGGACGAGGCCGAGAAGACGATCTCGGACAACAAGGCCTCGACCGAGGAGCAGCTGGCCAAGGAGAAGGACGAGCAGGACGCCCTGGCCAAGAAGGTCCGCGAATGGGAGAAGGAGCAGGAGAAGAAGGGCAACTTCACCTACGGCGACGGCGTCCTGGCCAATCCGGCCAAGGGCTACCCCATCACCTCGCCCTTCGGCTACCGCGTCCACCCGATCACGGGGGCCAGGAAGCTGCACTCCGGCACCGACTTCGGTGTGCCCTGCGGAACCCCGATCCATGCCGCCGGCGACGGGGTCGTCGTCGGGGCCGGCTGGACCGGAGGCTACGGCAACCGCGTGGTCATCTCCCACGGCAAGATCAAGGGCGACTCGATCGCCTCGACATACAACCACAACACGAAGGTCAAGGTCCACGCCGGTCAGAAGGTGAAGAAGGGCGACGTCATCTCGGTCTCCGGAACCACGGGCGCCTCGACCGGCTGCCACCTCCACTTCGAGATCATGAAGAACGGCGGCTACGTCAACCCCATGCCCTACATCTCCTGACGACTACCTGGCGGGGTCCCAGCAACCTGGCGCCACGTTGCTGGAACCCCGCCAGGTAGCAGTGAGGGGCGGAGCTGAGGGATGAGCTCGCCGAGGCGGGGGAGCGGGTGCACGGCTGTCGTCTTTCGTGGATGGCCGGGGTGCGTTAAACTTGTGGGTCTGTGCGTTCGCGCGGTCTCTGGTTCTCTGAGGGCCGGATCGTGGACGCGGAGGATGGCCGAATGACGAGCAGAGAGGAGGCCGGATATGCCGAAGGACACTGGCAAGAAGATCATTGCACGCAACCGCAAGGCGCGCCACGACTATCACATCGAAGACACGTGGGAGGCCGGCCTCGTGCTCACCGGAACCGAGGTGAAGTCGCTGCGTGAGGGCAGGGCTTCGCTGACCGACGGGTTCGCTCTCATCTTCCAGAACGAGGCCTGGTTGGAGAACGTCTACATTCCCGAATACATGCAGGGAACCTGGACGAACCATACCGCCCGCCGGCGTCGGAAGCTGCTGCTCCACCGCGAGGAGATCCTCAAGATCTCGCAGAAGGTCAAGGAGTCCGGGCGCACACTCGTGCCGCTCGAGCTCTACTTCGACGGGTCCCGGGTCAAGGTCGAGATCGCCTTGGCCCGCGGTAAGCGTGAGTGGGACAAGCGTCAGGCTCTGCGCGAAGCGCAGGACAAGCGCGAGGCCGAACGCGCAATGAAGTCCAAGCAGTTCCTGTAGGACTTCAGGAGGACTCTGCGGTCGCCGCACTGCCGCGCAAACGGGGCCGGGAATACGATTGGCCCAGCCCGCGTTCTACGAGTATGCTGGTGTTCCTGTCCAGCCGAGAAGCCCGCGGAAACGCGGGGGCCAGAGCAGGACAGGATTGGTAACAGAATATGGGGATGATCGGTTTCGACGTTGGACACTGCGTCGGGAGAAGCGGGCCGAGAATGCAGAGTCATCTCGTTAATGTCCTCTGCAAACCAATAGGTGCTAAGTCTAACAACCGCACCGATTTCGCCCTCGCTGCCTGATAGAGCGCGAGCTGCGAATCCGTCAGCCTAGAGTTGCTTCCGCTCTAGATACTGGCGTCGCTTAGGGAGCCACTGCTTCAGATACATGTTGGGGGTATCTGAGGGACTCTTACTCAACTCCGTTCGTTGGTCTACGTGTTCGTGCGATGACCAGAACCTAAGAAACTAGTTCACGAACTGCGCCCGGAGAAGTCCTGACAATCTGCCGACGGACGCGGGTTCGATTCCCGCCATCTCCACGTTCAATCAGGCCCCGCTTGCCCAGTAAATATATGGGCAGGCGGGGCTTTTCTCATGCCGAGGAACCGCATCTGCCCTAGAATTGCCCAACCTTGATCTCGAGGGGCTGCCGGTCGATCTCAACCGGATCAGCCGACTCCCAAGCTCACGAGTTCACGCGGATGACTTCCTCCTGATAGGGCGCGATGACCGCGCCGGAGATCCGCAGGTCGAGCACGAGGAACTTCCGCTCGTCGACCGGGGCCGCCTTCCACTCCTCGACGACGTCGAGGTCCGCAAGCGTCCGCACCGCGACTCCGTGCCCACCGGCCGCGGTCCCCAAGGCCGCGAAGTCGATCTCATCGATGAGCATGGGTGACTTGTCCAGCCCCTTGAGACCGTAGAGGTTGACCTCGGCCCCATAGGCGGCGTCGTTGAACACGACCGCGATGCCGCGCCCGCCGGCCGAGCGGATCGCCGTGTCCAGGTCGGATAGGGCCATGGCTCCGCCTCCGTCGCCGGTGGTGAGCACGACAGTCGAATCGGGGTTCGCCCGGGCGGCACCGGCCACACTGTGCCAGCCCAAGCCGATCGATTGGAACGCCGTGCCGACCATGGCCAGACGATCCGGTGCGGCGGGCTCCCAGAACATGTTCGCCCACGCGATGAAGTGTCCACCGTCGGAGACGACCACACGATCCTCGGGCAGAAGCTCGCCGAGGCGGGCCGCAGCTGCACGCGGGTCCAGTCGTCCATCCTCGGCGAACTCCGTGCCGACCTCGTAGGCGCGGTCAGCGACGGTATCGACGCTCTCCCGCCACGCCGAGGCGGCCCGACCGGAACCTGAGCCGCACGCCTCCACCCGCACAGCCACCCGTGCCGCCAACTCACCTGCCGCCACCCGGGCATCGGCACGGACGAAACCGCTCACACGGGCGTTCGTCGCCCGGTCGTCGACATCGATCTGCCACACCGAGGTCGTCGGCGCGAAGAGCTCACCGAAGCGCATCGTGAACTGATTGAGCGAAGCCCCGATGACCACGGCCACATCGGCCTCCCGGATCCGCTCCATCGCACCCGGTGCCCCGAACCCGCCGGCCACGCCGAGGTCGTACTCGGCGTCGGGGAACACATTGCGTCCCAGTGCGGTCGTCGCTGTCAACGCCCCGGTCGCCTTGGCGAGACGCCCAAGTTCCTCCGAGGCCCCCGCCAACCACGCCCCGCGACCGGCGAGGAGGAACGGGCGCTGCGCCTCGGCGAGTTCAGCGGCCAGACGATCAAGGGCCGTCTGCGCGAACTCGCTCGACGGGGCCAGGGGAGTGGGCCTACCCGGGCCCGGCACCTGCGGGATTTCACCGATGTCGAGAGTCGCGACATCGTAGGGTATCGCGAGCACGACGGGCACCCGGTAGGTCAGGGCATGTTCGATGGCGGTCACGGTCGCCGCGGCCGCATCCACCCGCCCCACGGTGTAGGTGCGCACCCCGACCGCCGAGGCCATGGCGATCTGGTCGACATCCCACGGCCTGGGCCCCGATGTCGGTTCATCGCCGACGACGAGGACGAGGGGAACCTTCGCCTGGGCCGCCTCGGCGAGGGCCGTGAGCGTATTCGTGAACCCGGCACCATAGGTCGTGGTGGCGGCGGCGATGCGACCCGAGGTGCGGAAATGCGCATCAGCGGCGACGACGGCCCCGGCCTCGTGGCGGACCGCGGTGTAGTTCGCCGAGGTGGAGGTCAGCAGGGCGTCGAGGAAATAGGCGTTGCCGTTGCCCATGAGGCCGAAGACTTCATCGATGTGATGAGCGAGGGTGTGGGCGACGTGGGCGGACGTGTGCGGCATGGCAGACCTTTCAACGGTGAGATATGGAAGAGATGATCCATATATGTCTCACACGCGGTCTCCGCGGCTTCGCGCCCCTTTTTCGGGCGCCGGCTTGTCCTCAGCAACCGGTTGCGTCACTGACACCGGCCTGACCCTTCGAATATAGGTGACGCGTGCCGCCTGCGCCAGTCAGCCCCCTACCGGCTCAGGCGCTCCTTCCACTCGGCCATGACCTCCGGCGAGGTCGGCTTCGAGACGAGAGAGCCGATGACATAGCCGAGCAGCGAGGCGATGAGTCCGAGGTAGATCGCCTCATTCGCATAGATGCCCATCGTGATCATGATGACGATCGTCGTCAGGGCACCGAGGAGCATGCCGGCCATCACACCGACGATGGTGCCGCGCCTGAACACCAGCCCGCCGAGGATGGGGATGAACAGTCCCGCCACCAGCAGGTTGTAGGCCACGGTCAGCGCCTCGACGACGCTGGGCATGATCATCGCGAGGATGAGGGTGATGACGCCGAGCACGATGAGGTAGATGCGGGAATCCCTGATTTCGTCACCGGTCTCCCGGACCAGGGACCTCATCAGCGTCGACTGAGCGCCGACGTTGCCGGCGCCGTCACCAGCGCCGTTGCCGGCGCCGTCACCAGCGCCGTTGCCGGCGGCGTCGCCAGCACTCCCGCCTTCGACGGAGTCGGCTGCGTTCGTGACCGGAGTGACATCCTTGCGTGCCAGCACCGGTTCGACGATGTCCTGTCGGCACACAGTCGAGGCCGCCATGAGCGACCCCGACGCCGTCGACATCATCGCCGCCAGCGCCGCGGCGAGCACGAGTCCTGCCAACAGCGGCGACATGGCCGCATCGACGACGGCGACGAAGACATCGTCCTGGATCTCGATGCCGGGCACGATCTTCGTGGCCGCCATGCCGATGAGCGCACCGGCCACCGCGTAGAGCAGGCAGTACACGCCTGCGGAGAACCCGCCCCAGCGGGCCACACCCGGTGAGCGGGCGGTGAACACGCGCTGCCAGATGTCTTGGCCGATGAGGAGGCCGAGAGTGTAGATGAGGATGTAGCCGAGGATCGCCTGCCAGCCGATGCCCACCGGCGAGGTGTGCGACTCCGGCAAGGAGGCGAACAGCTCGCCCACGCCTCCGGACTTCGTCAGCACGATCGGGAGCATGATGAGGAAGATGCCGATGGTCTGGATGATGAACTGCACGAAGTCGGTCAACGTGATCGACCACATGCCGCCGAGCATCGAGTAGAGGATGACGATGCCGCCGCCGATGAGGACCGACCAGATCTTGTCGAGGTCGAACAGGGCGTGGAAGACCGTGGCGTAGGCGACCGTCGAGGTCGTCGAGATCATCAGGCCGTAGGCGGTCATGATCGTTCCCGACACCAGCCGTGAACCCCTCCCGTACCGGAGTTCGAGCATCTGCGAGACCGTGTAGATCTCGAGCTTCTGGATCTTCGGGGCGAACAGCAGCGAGAGCGCGATGATGCCCAGGCCGATGCTGAAGACCAGCCACATGCCCGAGAGCCCCGAGGTGTAGCCGAGCCCGACCCCGCCGATCGTCGAAGCCCCGCCGAGGACGACCGCGGACATCGTGCCCGTGTACAGCCAGCCGCCGAGGCGGCGGCCAGCGACGAGGAAATCGTCCTGATTCTTCGCCTTGAATCGGCCCCAGATGCCGAATCCCACCATGGCGGCGAGATAGATGATAACGACTAGTGAGTCCACGTCGACCCTTTCCTGTGCGGCTGTGTCTCAGCCGTTGGTGATGTGAATGGTGGTGGGGACGCCGGCCTGCAGCGCCACGGCGACTGCTTCGGGCAGCTGCTCGTCGATATCGGCGGCGTCGATGCGCACGCCGATGCCGCCCATGGATTCGCCGAGCTTCGCGAAGTCGGGACGGGCCAACCGGACCGCGAACGGTGCCATCGACCGGTCGACCATCTGCGCTTCGATCTCCGCGTAGCCGCCGTTGTCGACGATGACGAAGGGGAGCCCGAGACCCAGCTCGGCCGCGGTCATCAGCTCCTGGATGGAGAACATGGCCGCCCCGTCGCCGAGGATGCACGCCACCGGACGCGCGTCATCGGCGAGTTTGGCTCCGATGGCCGCGGGAATCCCATAGCCCAAGGTGGCGAAGCCGGGCATGTAGAGCAGCTGGTCGGGCGTGCTCGCGTGCAGCGCGTGCACGGTCCCGTCATAGGTGACCTGGGAGGAGTCCCCGGCGACGACGACGTTGCCGCCCGCACCCTGTTCGACGAGCCGGGTGACCCGAGCGCCGATCGAATCGACGTCGAAATCCCGTCCCCAGCTCTCCCGGACGGCCCGGGCGCGCTCGCCCCCGGACTCCCGCGCCGAGGTGGTTCCCCGCGCCGAGGTGGCCGCCGGGTTCCGCTCGTCCAGCTCGGCCATCAGGGCGGAGAGGAATTCGCTCGCATCCGCGCAGGCGAGGATGTCGCCGGGCAGGTTCTTGCCCAGCTGATCGGGGTCGATATCGCAGCGGATGACGAGCTGATCCGCTGCGGCGTCCCTGACTCCCACCGAGGTCTGAGCGCCGATGAGCCCGCCCCACAGATCGGAGTCGGCGAGTTCGGAACCGAGCACGATGAGCACATCGGCGGCCGCCGATTCGGCTTGGACGCTTGGGAACCGGACGTTCGACCCCAACGACAGGGGGTGGTCCTCGGGCAGGATGCCCTTGCCGTTGGCGGTCGTGGCCACCGGAGCGTCGATGCGCTCGGCGAGCTCGCGCACCGCCTGACTTGCCTTCCTGGCCCCGCCGCCGGCGACGATGAACGGGCGTGCGGCACCTGCCACAGCCTCGGCGGCGCGGGAGACGACCCGGGCATCGAGGCCCGGTGCACGTCCCGGGATGGGCTTCGGCACGCTCCCGTTCCACGCACCCTCGAGCACATCGAGGGGCACCTCGATGTGGACGGGACCCGGCCGGGCCGAAGCGAACATCGCGAACGCCTCGGCGACGGCTTGGCCCGCACCTTCGGCGGTGCGCGTGCGCTGGGAGGACACGAGCAGATGGGTCAGTGCCCCGGAGGAGTCCTTGGTCTCGTGGAGCATGCCGACATCGGCGCGCTCGAGTCCGGTGGGCACACCGGGGGAGAGGATGAGCATCGGGCGTGACTCGGCATAGGCCGTGGCCGCGGCGGTGACGACATTCGTCAGGCCCGGCCCCGAGGTCGTGATGACGACGCCCGGCTTGCCGGAGACGATGCAGTAGCCGTCCGCACCGTAGCCGGCGCCTTGTTCGTGGCGGGGCGTGATCGCCCGGATCCCGAAGTCGGGCAGGTGTCGATAGAACTCGAGATTATGCGTGCCGGGGATCCCGAAGATCGTATCGACACCGTGGGCGGCTAAGGTCTCGACGACGGCGCGACCGCCGTTGCGGAAGGACTCCGGCGCCTGGGATGGTGTGGTCGCCGGTTGGGAAGGTGTACTCATCTCAGACTCCGAGGGCATCGCCGGCGGGACCCGTCGGGCCGGTGGCACCGCCCGCCTCGGCGGCCCATAGGGACAGGATCTCGTAACCGACGTGGGCGGCGGCCAGGCCGGTCACCTCGGCGTGGTCATAGGCGGGCGCGACCTCGACGATCTCACCGCCGACGACGTTGAGTCCCTGCAACCCGCGGATCGAGTTGAGCAGCTCCCGGCTGGTCATGCCGCCGGCCTCGGGGGTGCCGGTGCCAGGTGCGGCGGCCGGATCGAGGACGTCGATGTCGATGGACAGGTAGACCGGGGCATCGCCGAGGCGCGCCCGCATCCGGGCGACGACGTCCTGGACGGAGCTGAACTGGTAGTCGTCGCTGCGGATGATCTGGAATCCGAGCACGGCATCGTCCTCGAGGTCCTTCTTGCCGTAGAGCGGACCGCGGATGCCCACGTGCATGCACGATTCGAGATCGAGCAGTCCCTCTTCGCTGGCCCGGCGGAACGGCGTGCCGTGGGTGTAGGGCGCGCCGAAGTAGGTGTCCCAGGTGTCGAGGTGGGCGTCGAAGTGGAGGACCGCGATCTTGCCGTGCGTCTTGTGCAGGGATCGCAGGTTCGGCAGGGCCAGGGTGTGGTCGCCGCCGAGAGTGAGCAGCTTCGCTCCGTCGGCGCGCAGCTCGTCGGCGTTGGCTTCGACGGTGGAGATGGCCTCTTCGATGTCGAAGGGGTTGACCCCGAGGTCACCGCAGTCGGCCACCTGCTGCCAGGTGAAGGGGTGGACGTTCGTCGCCTGGTTGTAGGGGCGCAGCAGCTTCGAGGACTGGCGGATGTGGGCCGGACCGAAGCGGGCGCCGGGGCGGTAGCTGACACCTGCGTCGAAGGGGATGCCGACGACCTTGACGTCGATCTTCTCGCCCGGACGCTGCGCCTGCACCTCGTCGATGCGCGGCAGCAGGCCGAAGGTCGGCGGCCCGGCGTAGCGCGGAGTCTTGCTGTAGTCGGCGGGGCCGAGGGGTTCCTGAGTCATGACGCTCCTTCATTCGATGCGGCATCCGGTGAGGCCGTGCTCCCGTGCGGCGGCGGCCCCGGTGATGCGGATCCTTGCTGAGAATGACATCAGCCTAGAACGTGGCCCAGGCAACACCGATATCCACAGTGGATGAATTGAAATCAGCGGGTGCCATCATGGATAGGATTGGTTCATGGTCACCCTCAATCAGCTGCTCGCCCGGACCGAACTCGCCCTCGACCTCGTCGTCGACTCTCCGTCGGCCGGGGACCGGAACGTGACGATCGTCCACTCCTCCGAACTGCCCGAGGTCGACGAGTGGCTCGCCGGGGGAGAGGTGCTGCTGACGATCGGGGTCGGACGCGACCTCGGTGCGGACACCGTGGCGGACTATCTCGCCCGGCTCAAGCGGGTCGGAGTCCACGCCTTGGGCGTCGGCCTGGGGTCGGACCTGCCCTGGCAGGAGATCCCTGAGTCCCTGATCGCCCACGCCGAGGCTGTCGGGATCGGACTCTTCGGCGTGCCCGAGCCGGTGCCCTTCGTCGCCGTCGTCGACGCCTTCACCCGGATGCGTGAGGAGGAGACGAACCGGGAGCTGCATCGGGCCAGCACCGCCGGCCGGCGATTCGCAACCA
Organism: Brevibacterium sp. GP-SGM9; assembly: GCF_047300845.1. Classification (NCBI taxonomy): domain Bacteria; kingdom Bacillati; phylum Actinomycetota; class Actinomycetes; order Micrococcales; family Brevibacteriaceae; genus Brevibacterium; species Brevibacterium sp. GP-SGM9. The sequence continues at coordinate 3,606,131 of NZ_CP178563.1, forward strand.
CGCTGACACGGCAGGGGCCGTCCGCGCTCGTCGACGATCTGGCCGAGACCCTCGGAGCACCGGTGCTGTTCGTCTCACCGACCGGCAGGTCACTGACCGGCGGAGACGGTGCGGCCGGTGCTGCCGGCGATTGGCTGACCGGCGTCGCCCGGGCACAGGTGCGTCGAGAACTCATCGCCGAGTCGCTCAAGGCCTCGACGGCGCCGCGGCTGATCCGCACCGCGGCCGCCGAGCGCACGGACATCGTCGAAGCGGTGCCCGTCGGCGATGAGGAGGTCCGCGGGTGGATCCTCACCCCCGCCGAGGGCAGCGGCAGCTCTCGCACCCGGTCCCTTCTGCTCTCGACCGCGGCCTCGCTGCTGGGACTGAGCTTCTCCGAGCAGGCGCCGCAGCGGGAGGAGTCCGCACTGTTCACCACTCCGATGAGCGTCGCCGAAGCTCGCGCCGAATGGGTGGTCCGGACGGGGCTGGCGCCTGTGAGTCGAGCGCATCTGCGCATCTTCTCCGCGGTCCGCGGCGAACTCGCGGAGACCCTCATGTCCGATCTCTCGCCCGGGGTGCTGCCTGCTCGGGCAGGGTCGATGCTCGCGGTGATCGGCACCGGTGCGGACAGTGATGAGGAGCTGATCGATCGTGTTGCCAAGATCACCGGGGTCAAGGAGCTGGCGGAGAAGACTCTTCCGCTCACTCAGATCCATCACGCGTGGTCGCTGTGGCGGACTCAGCATGAGGCCCCCGACTCGGATGTTCGGGCGCTGCTCTCGGCGATCGACGAGGCCGCGGCCAGGCGTTTCGCCGACCGGGTCCTCGGCGGTCTTCTGGGCGCCAAGGATGCGCCGATGCTGCTGGAGACCCTGCGGGCCTTCGTCTCCGCCGGGGGAGTCCGGGATGCGGTGGCCGCCGAGCTCGGGATCCACCGGCACACGGTGCGGGCGCGCATGACCAAGATCGAGGCCCTGCTCGGTCGGGATCTCTCCCGCGCCGAGGAAGCGCAGGCGGTGGCGATCGCGCTCGAACTCGCCGAGCATTGAGGAGACTCATCCGAAGTGCTCGGCCCGGAACTCCGCGGCGATCTTGAGGACTCGGTCGAGTCCCTCCGGTGCGCCGATGCTGATGCGCACTCCGGCGCCGAGGTTGCGCACCGCGACCGCGCGGTCGACGCAGGCGTCTTCGAAGGCCTGGGACAGCTCGCCCAACGGCAGCCACACGAAGTTCGCCTGCGTCTCGGGCACGTCCCAGCCCTGGTCGCGCAGCGCCTCGGCGAACTCATCGCGGACCGCTGCGATCTGTGCGGCACGATCGAGGATCTCGTCCCAGTGGCGCAGGGACTCCAACGCGGCGGCCTGACTCATATCGGTCACACCGAAGGGGATGACCGCCTTGAGCAGTCCCTCGATCACGGGTCTCCGAGCGACGGCGTAGCCGACCCGCAGACCGGCCAGGCCGTGGGCCTTGGAGAATGTGCGCAGCAGGACGACGTTCGGGAAGTCGGCGACAAGCCCGAGACCATCGACGACGCCTTCTGCGGTCGCGAACTCCCAGTAGGCCTCATCGACGGCGACGAGCACATGCTTGGGAACCCTGGCGAGGAAGCTGCGCACCTCGTCATCGCGCAGAGCCGGACCGGTGGGATTGTTCGGGGAGCAGAGGATGATCAGGCTGGTGCGATCGGTGATGGCCGCGGCCATGGCAGCGAGATCGTGGCGACCGTCTGCGGTCAGCGGCACCTCGCAGCGCGCGGCGCCGGCGAGGCCGGTGATCTGCGGGTACATCTCGAACGACGGCCACGGGTAGATCGCCTCGGTGCCCGCGTCCGAGGTGATCTGTGTGAGTGCGACGAGCAGTTCGCTCGCCCCCGTGGTGACGATGAGTTCGTCTCTGTCCACGCCGAGGCGCTCGGAGAGTTCCGTGCGCAGCGCCAGGGCCGCGTCGTCGGGGTAGAGCGCCGGATCCTTCGCATGCGCGGTCATGGTCTCGAGCACGGCGGGCAGCGGGGTCAGGTGGTTCTCATTGGACGAGAGTTTGAACGGTTTGAGTCCCTCGACTCGCCGAGGCGGCTTCCCTGGAATGTAGGGCGGAAACGTCTCCAGCGCCGGCCGCAGACGCGGGGTGGAGACGGGGAGATCGGCGGGGTCCGGAGAAATCATGGACTCATGCTCTCACAGAGCCGCCGGCACGGACCCGTCCGGGTGCCCGGGAGCGGGAGGCGGCATCGCCGGGACGCTGTCCGGGTCACCAGGGCTTCTCGGGGGTCGACCGGCCGCCATCGCCTCCCGGACCCTGCTGCTGTTGGTTCTTCTCGGAGTTCTCGCCGCGCTCCTTGAGCTCATCGCGCTTCTTCTCGGATTCGGATTTGCCCTCATCCGAGTCGTCGGGCTTCTCATCCTCGCCCGATTCCTCACCCTGCTCGTCCTCACCGGAGTCGGAGTCGCCCTCCGACCCTTCGGAGGACTGGTCGCCGTCCTGGGAGTCATCGCCCTCGGAGTCGTCCTCCTCGGTGCCGTCCTCTTTGGCCTGCTGGCCCTGCTTCTTGTCCTCGACGCGTTCCTTCGCCTCGTCGGACTTCTGCTGTTCCTCGCTCTTCTCCGGCTGGCACTCCTCGGGAGCATCCTCGAGGGTCTTGAGCGAACGGTCGTAGAGTTCCTTCGACTGGTCCGGGTCCTGATCGGCGACCTGGTCGGCCTGCTTCTCATAGACATATGAGAGGTTGATGCGCACGGCGCATTCGTGCGCGGGAGGGGTGATCTCCAGGGCGGATTCGAGGTCGGTCTGGGCCGGGTCGAAGTCACCGACAGCGGCCTCCGCGGTCCCTCGGTTGTAGTAACCGATGTGGCGTTGGATGGGACTGAGTGTGAGGAAGGCGCTCGCGGCCTTCTTCGCACCGGGGAAGTCGTTGGAGGCGTAGCGGACCTGCGAGGCGGCGCCGAAGTACACGGTCACCGCGACATATGAGAAGGCGAGCAGGAGCACGGTGCCGACGATGAGATTGACCTTCGTGAGCAGACGCATCGTCGCCCACACGCGGGCGATGCGATTCATCTCCGACCTCCCTGTGACATGTGTTCACTGCCTCCCGGCGGTGGCCCGCTCGTCGGCACGCTGGGCTGTCCGCCGGTGCCGGGCCCGCCCGGTCGGCCTGGCCATCCCGGTCCGCCGGGTCCGCCGGGCCCACCCGGTCCACCGGGCCACCCTGACGCTCCGGGCCCACCGGGTCCGCGGGGGCCGCCTCGGCCCATGGCTGTCCGGGGCCGGCGCGGGGCGATGGCGCGCAGTCGCAGGTACTCGCGGACGCCGAAGACCATCTCCACGGCGATCCAGACGAAGACGAGGATGAGCGGGATCCAGAAGTATTCGTCGACTGTGACTCGGCCGTCTTTCTTCACCAGTGTCTGGTCGTACTCCGGGGCGGAGTAGACGCTGTCCATCGAGGTCTTTCCGTCCCGGTGGTGGTAGTCGACCTGCAGGTCAGAGGCGATACTCTTGAGGTTGCCCTCGTCGATCGTCGAGATCCCGGGATTGCCGTCACGGTCGCGGATAAAATCACCCTGGTCGCCGCCGGTGTCTCCGGTGTCCCCGGGATCGCCGAGACCCGGCTCGTCGCCGATCCCGCCACCGCCGCCGTAGCCGAAGGGCTGGGTCTCCCGCATCTTCCCACCCTGTTTCGTGCCGTAGCCGAACACGGCACCGCTGTCGATGCGGGAGGCGAAAGACGCCCAGGAGTCGGGATCCTCGGCAACGGTCTGCTCACCGTCGCCGAAGTAGAACACCAGGCTCTTGTTGTCGGGACGATCCTCCTGATTGGCCCGCATCCGCTCATCGATCTCCTGGCCCGCCTCGGTGATGGAGGAGCCGTTGGAATTTGCCGACATCTCCGGGCTGAGGACGTCCACGGCCGAGGAGAAGGCAGCATGATCAGTGGTCAGAGGCATCGCCGTCGACGCGGTCGAGGCGAAGGTGATGATGCTCAGACGAGTGCCGGGGAACTGCTTCGCGAGATCGAGCATGTCCTTCTTCACGCCTTCGAGCCGGGTTGAATCGCCGTCGTAGTTCTCGGCCGCCATCGATGTCGTCGTGTCGACGACGAAGTAGACATCGGCATTGCCTTCGTACTCCTCGGTCGAGGACTTGATGGGCACACCGGGCCTGGCCAAGGCCAGAGCCAGCACGGCGACGACGCCTATGCGCACGAACCACTTCCACCGGGGTCCGTCGCCCCGAACGGCCGGGATGATGCAGATGGTCAGCAGGGCGAGGACGAGGAATCCCCAGCCGAACCAGGTGAAGACGGGGTCGAAGGTCATGATTTCGTCCTCCACGCCAGCACGAAGATCCCGGCCAGACCGAAGACCGCGAGACCGAGGGGAACCGCGGGCATGTCATGGACGATCGTGTACGAACGGCCGGGAGTGTTCTCCGCCTCCTGGCTCTGGATCTCGGCGACGATGCGATCGATCGTCGAGGCCGAACCCATGTCGAACTGTTTGCCTCCGGTCCGGTCGGACACCGACTTGAGCTCCTTGGTCTGAGTGTTCGTGAGCACCGAGGGCGGGGACAGACTGTAGACCCTGACCTTCGAATCCACGGCGATCTGCGCCGCCTCGTCGAGTTCGAACAGAGGCTCGCCGGCGAGCATGTTGTCGGTGGCGAAGACGATCGAGCGGGACCGATCCTCGTCCTGGCGGTCGAAGTTGTCGATGCAGGACACGAGTCCGTCGCCGATGAGCGAAGAGCCGCCGATGTGCGGCGGTGAGGTCGACCAGGAATAGTCCGTGCCCTCCGAACCCCAGGAGCGGAAGCCCTCCTCGGCCTCCTCGAGGTAGTTCTCCACCATGTCGTAGTCATCGGTGAGCGGGAAGGCCGACACCGCGGTGGCATTGAACACGGTCATGCCGATGCGTTCTCCGTCGAAGCGGTCGACGAGTTCCTGATAGGCCTGCAGCAGGTCCGCGTCATAGCCGAGCATGGAACCGGAGACATCGAGGCAGAGCATGACATCGCGCAGCTTCTTCTCCGGATTCACCGTCTCGATCCACGCGGGCCGCGCGACGCCGACCAGGGCGGAGACGCCGGTGAGCATGATGACACCGAGGAACGCCACGGTCATGATCAGCCGTGTGCGCATGGCGCGACGGAAGCTGGGCAGACTCGTCATCCGGCCGCTGTGGGCGACCGCCAGCGAGGACTCCGTGGCCTTCGGGCGGCGGAAGAAAAAGACGGCGAGCGCTGCGAGGACGAGGAGGATGAGCGCCACCCACCAGAACATCAGGACCATCGGGTCACCAACTTCCTGGCTCCGGCGATCTGTTCGCGCAGATCTCCGGTCTCCACCTCGGCGAATTCGGCTTCGTAGAGCCCGGAGAGGGAATCGGCGAGATCGTCGAGCCCGGCCACCGCGGCATCGCGGTAGGTCAGATGCTCCGCCTTGACGCCCCAGGCGTCACCGGCGAACTCGCGAACGATCTTCGCGAGATCCCGAGCCGAATCCCGCACATCGGCCTCACCCGTCGACAGCTGCGTCTCCACCTCGGCGATTCGAGACATATAGGTGCTGCGCACGGGGATGGGGATCCGGGGGCGCGATTTCACCGTGGAGCCGGCGGCGACGCGGATCAGCGGGGCGAAGAGGTTGAGGACCGCGGCAAGGAGGATCAGACCGGCGGCGAGATACCACCAGGGTGAGAGCTCCAGGGGCCCGACGAGTTCAGCGGGGCCCACGGCGATGCCTCAGCAGGAGTGTGTGGAGACGACCGAGCGCCTCATCGGGGTGGGAAATCTCCGTGTGGGAGATCCCGAGCTTCGCGAGCAGGTCGATGCGCTGCTGACGGCGGGCCGCCTCGGCGCGGGCGAACTCCTCGTGCACGGCCGGCTTGGTCATCACCGAGGTCGGCAGGCCGACCTGCGGGCGGGCGACGTCATAGGGCGCCGAAGCGGCCTGCAGTCCGGCGAGATCCGCATCGGTGATCGTCAGCCACAGCATCTCGTGCTGCGCGCGCAGTCGTTTGATCGTCGCCTCTTCGACCGGACCCAAGGGAGCCTGATCGGAGATGACGACGACGAGCATCCGATGGCTGATATGACCGGCGATCCACTGCAGCTGCTCGTTGATGGAGCCGTCCGCGGCGGTTCCGGACTCGGCGAGGATCTGCTGGAGGAGATGTTCGAGGTGGGCCTCGCTGCCTTTGCGCGGTGAGGCCGTCGTGTGTTCGGCGTTGCCGTGGACGAGCATGACGTCATCGCCGTGGCGGACTGCGAGGTAGCCGGTCATTCCGGCCATGAGGATCGCCAGCTGGCGTTTGTCGACTCCGGCCGAGGACACCGCGTCGAAGTTCCGCGAGGTGTCGACGACGAGGGCGAGGATGTGACGGCGATGGGCGACATAGCGTTTGACAAGTGGCTCGGAATGGCGGGCCGTGGCCTTCCAGTCGATGTCGCGGATCTCGTCGCCGGGAATGTAGTCGCGCAGGTCGTCGAAGTCGAGGCTGTGGCCGTGGAAGACCGAGGAGTAGTCACCGTCGAGGAGCCTGCGGGTCCGACGGTGGGCGTGGATGGTCATCCGCGCCTTGATCCGATTGAGCAGAGCAGTCATCGCCGCAGCCGATCAGGGGGTGGGCACGGCCATGAGGAGGGCATCGACGACCTGGGCACTCGTGATGTTCTCTGCGGCGGCTTCGAAATTGAGCTGGATGCGGTGGGCAAGGACTCGGTGGGCGAGGTCCTTGATGTCCTCGGGGATGACGTAGTTGCGTCCGCGGATCATCGCCAGGGCGCGTCCGGCATTCGTGAAGGCGATCGAGGCGCGGGGGCTGGCGCCGTACTCGATATAGGGAGCGAGCCGGCCGAGGTACTTGCCGGTCTCGCGCGTGCCGTGGACGAGTTCGACGAGGTAGCGGGTGATGGAGGGATCGATGTAGATGGTGCGGGCATAGCGCTGCATCGTCACGACGTCCTCGAGGGTGCACGAGGGCTCGGGCACCGAGTCCTTGTCGAAGACTCCCGAATCGAGACGGGAGAGGATCTCGACCTCCTCGCCCGGGTTCGGGTGGGTGAGCAGGTCCTTGATCATGAAGCGGTCGAGCTGAGCCTCGGGCAGCTGGTATGTGCCCTCCTGCTCGATCGGGTTCTGGGTGGCCATGACGAGGAAGGGACGGGGGAGTTCGAAGCGCTGACCGCCGATCGTCGTCTGCTTCTCCTGCATCGCCTCGAGCATCGCCGACTGCGTCTTCGCCGAGGAGCGGTTGATCTCGTCGAGGAGGACGATGTTGGCATGCACCGGGCCGAGCACTGTATTGAAGGAGCCTTCGTGTGCGTTGTAGATCTGCGAGCCGATGATGTCGGCCGGCAGCAGGTCGGGGGTGCACTGGATGCGGGAGAACTTCCCGTCCACGGCATTGGCCAGGGCCGCCGCCGCGGTGGTCTTCGCCAGACCGGGAACGCTCTCGAGGAGGAGGTGGCCGCTGGAGAGGAGACCGATGAGCAGGGACTCGCGCAGACGCTGCTGTCCGACGACGAAGCGGTCGAGATAGGATTCGAGGCCCTTGAGGATGGTCTGCGCGTGGGCGATCTCCTGAGTGTTGGCGGGTGCGGTTGCCGTCATTGTGGGGCCTCTCGAGTCCGTGCGTGCTGTTCTTACAAGCATATGGGCAGAGGCTGGCATGAGTCTGGGCGACGACGTGTCAGTGCTGACACATCCCGTCGCCGAGGTTGTCGTGCCCTCCCACTACAGGAGACCTGCCGATCGGGCCATGTCAGTGCCGAGCGATAGCGTGGGCGACAGCGGTGGAAGAGAGACGCGAAAGGAGGTGGGGACATGCTGAGGACGACACACCCACAGAGCAAAAATTTTCCTGTGGACAGCGGTGGAAAACCAGCGACGAAAACTGCTCCGTTTTCGCCTCTCCGGCCGGAGTCGCCAGTGTCCTCGCAGGTGATGGAACTACATCACTGTCGTTCACAGCCTGTGGACGAATGTGGACGGAGAGAACACAGGGTGTGGACGGTCGAAATGACACTGGTGTAACACTGGATATAGGGGTAAGGTCGTACCCGAACACAACATCTAGTGGTCACCCTCGGACCGAATTGCCGTGATTTCAGTCATGGTCGACACGGATCCAGGTGTGGCCGAACAACCGCAGCGGAGAGCCGAAAGGCAGAATCGAGGAGTCGTCATGATCACCGTGTACACCAAGCCAGCTTGTGTCCAGTGCAACGCCACCTACCGTGCGCTCGACGCCAAGGGCCTGAAGTACAAGTCGGTTGATCTCAGCCTCGACGAGAACGCTCTCGACGTCGTCAAGGCCATGGGCTACATGCAGGCCCCCGTCGTCGTCACCGACAACGATCACTGGTCGGGATTCCGGCCGGACAAGATCGCCACCCTGTCCGGAGAGCAGACGGCGGCGTCCGTCGTGGCGTGAGATGCTTCTGGTCTACTACTCCAGCAGCTCCGAATACACCCATCGCTTCGTCGGCAAACTGCACCACCCGGCTCGCCGGATACCGCTGCTGACGAAGCAGGAGACGCTGAGGATCGACGAACCATTCGTTCTCGTGACTCCCACCTACGGGGCCGGCCCCAACCGGGGGGCCGTCCCCAAACAAGTGGTCAAGTTCCTCAACCAAGAAGAGAACCGGCGCCAGCTCATCGGCGTCATCGGTGCCGGAAACACGAATTTCGGCCAAGAATACTGTCGGGCGGCTCGTAAGATCGCCGCCAAATGCAATGTACCCCTCATGTACCGCGTCGAACTTCTGGGAACCCCGGAGGACGTCGAAGCAGTGAATTTAGGATTGGACAAACTGTGCGCGAGCTCGCTGAAGACCGCAATGTAGAGGACATCATCCGCGAAGAGACGGACCTCGACTACCATGCGCTCAACGCCATGCTGAACCTCTATGACAATGATGGTCGGATTCAGTTCGAACGAGACAAGCAGGCTGCCAGGCAGTACTTCCTGCAGCACGTGAACAACAACACGGTCTTCTTCCACGATCTCAAGGAGAAGCTCGACTACCTCGTCGACAAGGACTACTACGAGCCCGAGGTCCTCGAGCAGTACTCCTTCGACTTCGTCGAGGAGCTCTCGAAGCGCGCCTACGCTCAGAAGTTCCGCTTCCAGACCTTCCTCGGTGCCTTCAAGTTCTACACCTCCTACACCCTGAAGACCTTCGACGGGAAGCGCTACCTCGAACGCTTCGAGGACCGTGTCGTCATGGTCGCCCTGTTCCTCGCCCGCGGCGATGAGACGCTGGCGACCCAGCTCGTCGACGAGATCATCACCGGCCGCTTCCAGCCGGCCACCCCGACCTTCCTCAATGCCGGAAAGAAGCAGCGCGGCGAGCTCGTCTCCTGCTTCCTGCTGCGCATCGAGGACAACATGGAGTCGATCGGCCGCTCGATCAACTCCGCACTGCAGCTGTCCAAGCGCGGCGGTGGCGTGGCCTTCGCCCTGACCAACATCCGCGAGTCCGGTGCCCCGATCAAGAAGATCGAGAACCAGTCCTCCGGTGTCATCCCGGTGATGAAGCTGCTCGAGGACTCCTTCTCCTACGCCAACCAGCTGGGTGCGCGTCAGGGTGCCGGAGCCGTCTACCTCCACGCCCACCATCCCGATATCTACAGCTTCCTCGACACCAAGCGCGAGAACGCCGATGAGAAGATCCGGATCAAGACCCTGTCCCTGGGCGTCGTCATCCCGGACATCACCTTCGAACTGGCCAAGCGCAACGAAGATATGTACCTCTTCAGCCCCTATGACGTCGAACGCGTCTACGGCATGCCCTTCTCCGACGTCAACGTCACGGAGAAGTACGAGGAGATGGTCGACAACGCCTCGATCAAGAAGAAGAAGATCAACGCCCGCGAATTCTTCCAGACCCTCGCGGAGATCCAGTTCGAATCCGGCTACCCGTACGTGATGTTCGAGGACACGGTCAACAAGGCCAATCCGATCGACGGCAAGATCATCATGTCGAACCTGTGCTCCGAGATCCTCCAGGTCTCCGAGCCGAGCAAGTACGACTCCGATCTCGGCTACGACGAGATCGGCAAGGACATCTCCTGCAACCTCGGTTCGCTCAACATCGCCCTGACGATGGACTCCGCTGACTTCGGCCGGACCATCGAGACCGCGATCCGCGGACTGACGGCGGTTGCCGAGACCTCCGACATCCAGTCGGTGCCCTCGATCGCCCGCGGCAACGACATGTCCCATGCGATCGGCCTCGGACAGATGAACCTGCACGGCTACCTCGCTCGCGAACACGTCTACTACGGTTCGGACGAAGGCCTCGACTTCACGAACATGTACTTCTACACCGTCGCCTACCACTGTGTGCGGGCGTCGATGGAGATCGCGAAGGAACGCGGAACCGCCTTCGCCGGGTTCGAGCGCTCGAAGTACGCCAGCGGCGAGTACTTCGATAAGTACACGGATACGGAATGGCTTCCGCGCACCCAGCGCGTGACCGATCTGTTCGCCGAGGCGGGTGTGCACATCCCGACCCAGGACGATTGGCGCGAGCTCAAGGCCGCCGTTGCCGAGCATGGGATCTACAACCAGAACCTGCAGGCGGTTCCGCCGACCGGGTCGATCTCCTACATCAACAACTCGACCTCGTCGATCCACCCGGTGGCCTCGAAGATCGAGATCCGCAAGGAAGGCAAGATCGGGCGCGTGTACTACCCGGCTCCCTTCATGGACAACGACAACCTCGAGTACTACCAGGACGCGTACGAGATCGGCTACGAGAAGATCATCGACACCTATGCCGAGGCCACGAAGCACGTGGACCAGGGGCTGTCGCTGACGCTGTTCTTCATGGACACGGCGACCACGCGTGACATCAACAAGGCGCAGATCTACGCCTGGCGCAAGGGCATCAAGACCATCTACTACATTCGGCTGCGGCAGCTCGCGCTGCAGGGCACCGAGGTCGATGGCTGCGTCTCCTGCATGCTCTGATCGATGAGTTTTCAGCGGACCTGTGAGAACCGGTCCGCTGAACGTCTGAGCCGGGCCCCGTCGCATCCGGGCCCGGCCCACCTGAACCTTCGTCTGCTCCGCAGACCACAGCACTTGCAATTGGGAAGAGAGATAGCCGTGGAGAATCTGACCCTGGCCTCGCATGTCGACGCCATCAACTGGAACCGTGTCGTCGATCCGGTCGACGATGACGTGTGGGACCGTCTGACCGGAAATTTCTGGCTGCCGGAGAAGGTGCCGCTGAGCAACGACGTTCCCTCATGGGCGACGCTGACCGATGAGGAGAAGACGCTGACGATGCGCGTGTTCACCGGGCTCACCCTCCTCGACACCATCCAGGGCACCGTCGGTGCGATCTCGCTCATCCCCGATGCGGTCACCCCGCACGAGGAGGCGGTAATGACAAACATCGCGTTCATGGAGAGCGTGCACGCGAAGTCCTATTCTTCGATCTTCTCGACGCTGTGCTCGACGAAGGAGATCGACGAGGCGTTCCGCTGGTCGCGGGAGAACACCTTCCTGCAGTCGAAGGCCGACATCATCCTCAGCTACTACCGAGGAGATGACCCGCTCAAGCGCAAGGTCGCCTCGACGCTGCTCGAATCATTCCTGTTCTACTCCGGCTTCTACCTGCCGATGTACTGGTCCTCGCATGCGAAGCTGACGAACACCGCCGACCTCATCCGCCTCATCATCCGCGATGAGGCCGTGCACGGCTACTACATCGGCTACAAGTACCAGAAGGGCCTCGAGTCGCAGTCCGAGGAGCGCAAGCAGGAGCTCAAGGACTACACGATGAACCTCATGTTCGAGCTCTACGAGAACGAGGTCTCCTACACCCACGAGCTCTACGACTCGGTTGGGCTGGCCGAGGACTGCAAGAAGTTCCTCCACTACAACGCCAACAAGGCGCTGATGAACCTCGGTTACGAAGCGATGTTCCCCAAGGAGGTCACGGACGTCAATCCGGCGATCCTCGCGGCGCTCTCGCCCAACAGCGACGAAAACCACGACTTCTTCAGTGGCAGTGGATCGAGCTACGTCATCGGCAAGGCCGAGAACACCGAAGACGAGGACTGGGACTTCTGAAGCATCCTCCCAAGTGACAACATAGTGAGCCCGCGTGAACATCAGAGTTTACGCGGGCTCTTTGTCTCACGCGGCCGGCCCCGAGCGTGCGGAACGTTCGACACAGCCTAGTTGCCCGTCCTAGCCGTCGCACTCACCGCCATCCCCGCAGATGAGACGGTGACCGCACACCGGATTCGTCATTTCCGCCACCGCCGAATTCGGATAGGATTGTTCAACAGCTCGGTTCTCCGGTCAGAGGTGATTGGCAATGGCACAGGTGCGCGGCCGCAAGGTCGAATTCGACGACATCGACGAGGATGATCTCGTCGTCAGCAAACCGAAGACCGCGGCAGCGGGTCTCAAAGCCGTTGAAGTCGCCTTCGAACGCGGCCTCAAACAGGGCGGAGCCAGCCGCACCGTGCGCTCGATGTTCCGCGTCAACCAGCCGGACGGAGTCGACTGCCCCGGCTGCGCCTGGCCGGAATCGATGACAGGGGACCGGAAGAAGATCGAATTCTGCGAGAACGGTGCCAAGGCTCTCGCCGAGGAGAACACCACCCGCGTGGCCACCCCAGGCTGGTGGGAACAGCATCCCATCGCCGAACTCGAGCAGAAGACCGAGTACTGGCTCGGCCAATCGGGCCGGATCACCCATCCGATGATCATCCGCGACGGTGACACCCACTATTCGCCTATCGCGTGGTCCGAGGCCTTCGACATCATCGGCGAGCACATTCGGGTCACCGACCCGAACCGATCGGTCTTCTACACCTCTGGCAGGACTCCGAACGAGACGGCGTTTCTGTACCAGCTTCTCGCGCGCAGCATCGGCACGAACAACCTTCCCGACTGCTCGAACATGTGCCACGAATCCTCCGGCACCGCACTGTCGCCGACGATCGGCATCGGCAAAGGCACCGTCTCACTCGAAGACCTCGAGAAGGCCGAGCTCATCTTCGTGGTCGGTCAGAACCCGGGAACGAACCACCCGCGCATGCTCGGCACCCTCGCCGAATGTCGTCGCAACGGCGGCAAAGTGGTCGCGGTCAATCCGCTTCCCGAAGCCGGCCTGCTCCGGTTCAAGGATCCGCAGACTCCCAAAGGCCTGCTCGCCGACGGGGAGCGCACCAGCGACGAATTCCTGCAGATCCGCGTGGGCGGAGATCAAGCACTGTTCCAAGCCCTCGGCCACCTGCTTCTGAAAAAGGAAGCAGAAGCTCCCGGAACCATCGTCGACCGCGAGTTCATCGAATCCTCCACCGATGGCTTCGCCGACTACGCGGACGCTCGCAAGGACCTCAACTGGGCCGAGATCGAACTCGCCACCGGCCTCGAACGAACAGAGATCGAACACATCGCCGAGCTGCTTGCGGCGTCGAAGGCGACCATCTTCTGCTGGGCCCTCGGCATCACCCAGCAGCCCCACTCCGTCGACACGATCAAGGAGATCGTCAACCTGCTCCTCCTGCAGGGCAACTTCGGCAAACCCGGGGCCGGAGCCTGCCCCGTGCGCGGACATTCCAATGTCCAGGGCGACCGGACCTTCGGGATCTGGGAGAAGCCGAAGGAAGACTTCATGCAGCGACTCGACACAGAATTCGGCATCGGCGCACCGCGCGAACACGGCTACGACTCAACCGAGGCGATGCATGCCATGGCCCGTGGCGAGGTCGACGTGTTCGTCTCCCTCGGCGGGAACCTCGCGATGGCGAACTCCGACACCGCCACCATGGAAGAGGGGCTGAAGAAGACCGGCCTCACGGTGCATATCTCGACGAAGCCCAACCGCTCCCACGTCGTCCACGGGAAGACCTCGATCATCCTGCCGACGCTCGGCCGGACCGACCGCGACGACAAGCATCCGGGCGGAGCCCAGTTCCTCAGCGTCGAAAACTCCATGTCGGTGGTCAGCCGTACGCAGGGACGACTCGAACCGGTCTCGGAGCACCTGCTCGCCGAACCCGTGCTGCTGGCGCGCATCGCCGAGGCGGTGCTCGGTCCCGATCACCCTGTCGACTGGAAGGCCATGGCTGAGGACTATGACGTCATCCGCGACCACGCCTCCCGAGTCATTCCCGGCACCGAGGACTTCAATACGCGGGTGCGCGACAAGTACGGCTTCGTCCTGCCGAATCCGCCTCGCGATCACCGGTCCTTCGCCACCGCCGAGGGGCGGGCACAGTTCTCCACCAGGCCGCTGGAATACCTGCACCCGCCCGAGGGTCATCTGGTGTTGCAAACGATGCGCTCGCACGATCAGTACAATACGACGTTCTACGGACTCGACGACCGTTACCGCGGCATCTCCGGCGGTCGCCGGGTGATCCTCATCAACCCCGATGATCTTGCCCCGGCTGGTGTCGAGGACGGTGAACTCGTCGACGTCGTCTCCGTGTTCAACGGCGAAGAGCGGCGGGCCGAGAAGTTCCGCATGGTCGCCTACCCGACGGCCAGGGGCTGTGTGGCTGCCTACTATCCGGAAGCGAACGCTCTGGTCCACCGTGATCTCGTCGCCCGCGAGTCGAACACTCCCGGGTTCAAGGCCGTCATGGTCCGTTTCGAACCTCGAACGGATGACGAAGAACCCGCCGAGGTGGTCAGCGAAGTCGACGCGTTCGTCTAGTCGCGTATTTCCGACTGGGCTACGACAGGGGATGGCCGGTCAGAGCCGACCGGCATTGACTTCGACCGACTATGACACCGTCTGGACATGACAAAGCCCGACATCCCAGCAGGAGCGACCTGCGGAATGTCGGGCAGAAGTTCATCTGTCTCGGTTCATCTGCTGCTTGAAACCCAGCAGCAGGATGGGAGACCGGACAGGCGGCGGCACTCGGGCCGCCGACGTCAGACGGTGCTCACGCCGAAGGCGACGGCACCGTCACACGTTCAGGCTGCCAGCGGCGTGATCTCACGCAGCGCGGAGCCGGTGAACAGCACGGTGCGGCCGGTGGAGTCGCTGATCGCGATCTCTCCATCCGCGCGGGTGCTGATCTTCGGTTCGATCAGTCCGGCATGCTCGACGGCACGCTGGACCCACAGTGGGAACTGAGTCATCGTTCCCTCCTTTCATTTCGTCGGTGGACGGCATGCAGCAACGCACGTCATCCGTTTCGTGTTGAGTCGGCGATGGGGTGATCGCCGGTCATCGCACGTCGCCTGCCGATCGTTTCGGCGGCTGACCTGCTCAGAATGTCACCGGGGCACGAGTTGATCCGTACCGGTGGGGAATCTGCATTCGGAGGAGACACTGTCCGTGGCATCTCATCTGCACGACGAACCTGGTAGTCGATCGTCGACACGGTCATCATGTCGTCGAATTCGATCGTTGAGTGGTTCGATGAAGCCGGACCTCTCCGAATGCAAGACACCAGCTTAACGTCCCGGAGAACGAGAAGTCAAAGCGAGGTGGTGAGCCTCACGACTGCCGTGTGCGACGGTGCATTCGCAGCCACACCAGGACCGATCCGATGAGGAGCACGATTCCACCGGCAAGCAGGCCGAGCGGAAGAAGTGCACCGTCCGGGAGCCCGAAGACTCCCGACGACGACCGGGCCGCAGAGTCGTCGGCGGCACCGCTCGCAGATCCGTCGGCGTCGGCACCCGGCGAGCCGTCGGCATCCGCGGCGCTCCCGGCGTCGCTCGTCGTCTCCGAGGCGCTGGGGTCGGCACTCGGGGTGACCTTCTCACCGACGGGCACGGTCTGCAGGGATACGGGATCCTTCTGCGCGAAGTCCCACTCGAGGAGGTCGACTGCGGCCTGCCGGGAATTGTTGTCGATGCCGAGCATCGTCGCCACCACACGGTGACCGTCGCGTTCGGCCACCGCAATGTAGGAGCCCTTCGCGGTGGAGGTGTAGCCGTTCTTCAGACCCAGCCCGCCGTCGACCTGACCGACGATCTTCGTGTGGTTCTGAATCTCGTAGCCGTTGAACTTCTCCTTGGTATCGGGGTTCTTCCCGCCCGGGAATTGATAAGTCTCCGTGCCGATGACCTTCATCAGATAGTCGTCATCGCACACCGCCGAGGCGAGCTTCATCATGTCCGCGGCCGTCGTGTACTGGTCCTTCTCGTCGAGTCCCGAGGTGTTCGCAGCGTGGGTGTGATTCATTCCCAGCTCGGCGGCCTTCTCGTTCATCAGCGCCACGGCCTTGTCCTGCCCGCCGGCCGCCCGACCCAGCGCATTGGCCGCATCGTTGGCACTCGACATCAGCATCGCGTGGAAGAGCAGATCGACGGTGTACTTGTTCTTCTGCATGAGACCGACCTTCGTGCCGTCGATCTGCATGTCCTCGAACTCCGCCTCGACCTTCTGCTTCCGATCGTCGAGGACATCGACGAGAGCCAGAGCGGTGAGCAGCTTGATCGTCGAGGCCGGCGCGTGCTTCTTCTCCACGTTCTTCGCCGCGTGCAGCTCACCCGTATCGAGGTCCCCGACCAGCCACGACGTTCCCACCGGGACCGGTGACTTCGCCCCATCGCCGAGGTCGTCCGGCGTCACGTACGCCTTCGCCGTCTTCTCCGCCTGCTGGGTATCGGCCCAGGACGCGGTGGGGGCGAGGGCGAGCTGGGCCCCGACGAACAAGAGCGTGACCAACGCGGCGAGGGCCAGCATGAGCCTCGACCGCCCTGCACCCGGCACAGGGATGTCAGCGGTCGCTGTCGCAGTCGTCGTCGCACCTGCGGGGCAGGAAGCAGTGATGTCGGAAGAACGCATGCGCCCCAGTCTACTTTCGTGTCCGGCTCGGAATCCTCAGGAAATGCTCCGTAGGCCGGCTCGCAGGGAATGCGAAAGGCGGCCGTGCACTCGAAAGTGCACGACCGCCTCGGCGCTGGTGCCGGCTGAAAGCCGCGCGAATCACACCGCGCGGATCACACCGCGCGACTCACACCGTTCGGATCAGAACGCGCGCTGCAGGACCGCCTGCTTGACCTCGGAGATCGCCTTGGTGATCTCGATGCCGCGAGGGCAGGCCTCGGTGCAGTTGAAGGTGGTGCGGCAGCGCCACACGCCTTCCTTGTCGTTGAGGATCTCGAGGCGCATGTCCCCGCCCTCGTCACGCGAATCGAAGATGAAACGGTGCGCGTTGACGATCGCGGCCGGACCGAAGTACTGGCCGTCGGTCCAGAACACGGGGCACGACGAGGTGCACGAAGCGCAGAGGATGCACTTGGTGGTGTCGTCGAAGGCCGCGCGCTGCTCGGCGGACTGGAGGCGCTCACGCGTGGGCTCGTGGCCCGAGGTGATGAGGAAGGGCATGATCTCGCGGTACGACTGGAAGAAGGGCTCCATGTCGACGATCATGTCCTTCTCGAGCGGAAGGCCCTTGATCGCCTCGACGGTGATCGGCTTCTTCGTGTCGAGATCCTTGAGCAGGGTCTTGCACGCCAGACGGTTGCGACCGTTGATGCGCATGGCATCCGAGCCGCACACGCCGTGGGCACAGGAACGGCGGAAGGACAGCGAGCCGTCGATCTCCCACTTGATCTTGTGCAGGGCATCGAGCACACGGTCGGTGCCGTACATCGTGACGTTGTACTCCTCCCAGTGCGGCTCCGAGTCCTGTTCGGGGTCGAAGCGTGCGATCCGGAAGGTGCAGTCGAAGGAGGGGATCGAGCCGCTGTCGCCGGCCACGTGGTCGGGCAGGTCGATCTTCGATGCGGGTTCGGCTGTTTCTGCAGTGGTGCTCATCAGTACTTACGCTCCATCGGCTGGTAACGGGTGACGATGACGGGCTTCGTCTCCAGGCGCATGCCCTTGATGCCGTCGGTCTCCGATTCGGGATCGAGGTAGGTCATCGTGTGGTGCATGAATCCCTCGTCGTCGCGGTTCGGGTAGTCCTCCCGGAAGTGTCCGCCGCGGGATTCCTTGCGGTGGATGGCTGCGACGGAGATGACCTCGGCGAGTTCGAGCAGGAAGCCGAGCTCGACAGCCTCGAGCAGGTCGAGGTTGTAGCGCTTGCCGCGGTCCTGGATGCCGACGTTGTTGTAGCGTTCGCGCAGCTTGGCGATCTCGTCCAGGGCTTCCCGGAGGGTCTCGTCGGTGCGGAACACCTGCACGTTGGCGTCCATGATGTCCTGCAGGTCCTTGCGGATGGCGCCGATGCGCTCGGTGCCGTCGGAGGTCCGCATCTTCTCGAGCAGGGCGACGACGTCGGACTCGGAGTCCTCCGGCAGCTCCACCTCATCGGCGGTCTTCGCGTATTCCGCGGCGGCGATGCCGGCGCGCTTGCCGAAGACGTTGATGTCGAGCAGCGAGTTCGTGCCCAGACGGTTCGAACCGTGCACGGACACGCAGGCGCACTCACCGGCGGCGTAGAGGCCGGGGATGACGGTGTCGTTGTCGCTAAGCACCTCGGCGCCGATGTTCGTCGGGATTCCGCCCATCGCATAGTGCGCGGTCGGGAAGACGGGCACCGGTTCCGTGTAGGGCTCCACGCCGAGGTAGGTGCGGGCGAACTCGGTGATGTCCGGCAGCTTCTCATCGATGTGCGCGGGCTCGAGGTGGGTGAGGTCGAGGAGGACGTAGTCCTTGTTCGGACCGCAGCCGCGGCCTTCGCGCACCTCGTTGGCCATCGAACGCGCGACGATGTCACGCGGAGCGAGGTCCTTGATCGTCGGGGCGTAGCGCTCCATGAAGCGCTCACCGTCGGAGTTGCGGAGGATGCCGCCCTCACCGCGGGCCGCCTCGGACAGGAGGATGCCCAGTCCGGCCAGACCCGTCGGGTGGAACTGGAAGAACTCCATGTCCTCGAGCGGGATGCCCCGGTTGTAGGTCACGGCCATGCCGTCACCGGTCAGGGTATGTGCGTTCGAGGTGGTCTTGAAGACCTTGCCGACGCCGCCGGTGGCGAAGACGATCGACTTGGCCTTGAAGACGTGGATCTCACCGGTGGCGAGTTCGTAGGAGACGACGCCCGCGGGACGCTTGACCCCGTCGACCTCGGTCATGACGAGGTCGAGGACGTAGAACTCGTTGTAGAACTCGACGCCGTGCTTGACGCAGTTCTGGTAGAGCGTCTGGAGGATCATGTGTCCGGTGCGGTCGGCCGCGTAGCAGGAGCGGCGGACCGGTGACTTGCCGTGGTCGCGGGTGTGACCACCGAAGCGACGCTGGTCGATCTTGCCCTCGGGGGTGCGGTTGAAGGGCAGCCCCATCTTCTCGAGATCGAGGACGGCGTCGATGGCTTCCTTCGCCATCACCTCGGCGGCATCCTGGTCGACGAGGTAGTCACCGCCCTTGACGGTGTCGAAGGTGTGCCATTCCCAGTTGTCCTCTTCCACGTTCGCCAGTGCGGCGCACATGCCGCCCTGAGCGGCGCCTGTGTGGGAACGGGTGGGGTAGAGCTTGGTCAGCACAGCGGTGCGGGCGCGCTGGCCCGATTCGATCGCCGCGCGCATCCCGGCGCCGCCGGCACCGACGATGACCACGTCGTAATGATGTACCTGCATGTTTCTCCTTTTAGGCCTGGCAGAACGACGCCAGCAGTGCGGGGTCGGCTCCGGCCGGGCAGGGATCGAAAGTGAAGATGACGAGCGTGCCGAGCACGATGACGACGATCGAGGCGATGTAGAGGATCACCTGAAGGCTCATGCGGGTGCCGGGCTTCTCGGCGTAGTCCATGATGATGGTGCGCAGGCCGTTGGTGCCGTGCAGCATCGCCAGCCACAGCATGAGCAGATCCCAGATCTGCCAGAACGGGCTGGCCCACTTGCCGGCGACGAATCCGAAGTCGATGGCCTGAACGCCTTCGCCGGCCCACAGGTTGACGAAGAGGTGGCCGAAGATGAGGATGACGAGGACGATGCCGGAGATGCGCATGAACAGCCAGGCGAACATCTCGAACTTCGACCGGGTCGACTTGTGCCGCGAATATCCGGTGCGCGGAGCCGGAATGGATGTTGTGCTCATGTCAGCCTCCGAACGTGTGCATCATCTGGCGGGGGATGAACGCGAGCATGATGATGAGCCAGATGATCATGACTCCCCAGAACAGCTTCTTCTGGTTCTTCGGGCCACTCTTCGAGAAATCGACAAGAATGACGCGCAGACCGTTGAACGCGTGGAATGCGATCGCGGCGACGAGGGCGATCTCGCCGAATGCCATGACCGGTGTCTTATAGGTGCCGATCACGGCGTTGTAGGCCTCGGGCGAGACGCGGACGAGTGCAGTATCGAGCACGTGGACCAGAAGGAAGAAGAAGATTCCGACGCCTGTGACGCGATGCGCGACCCAGGACCACATTCCTTCGTTTCCTCGGTACAGAGTGCCCGTAGACGCTTTGGCCACGGAGCATCCTCCATCTTGGGTAATTCGACTGTGTACGTCTAGAAGCTACGCTCAACACCGCCTCGGTGCCAGTCGAGACACCGCCGAGAGCCGCGGATCACACCACAACCCTGGCAGTTCCCTCAAAATTGGGATTTGCGGTCTCATGGAATTTCATTTAGGTCACAGTCGTATTCGCTAATTCCGGGGTTCACGTGTGTGACCTGGGAGGTCGAAACGCCCGCCGAGGCGGGGGATTGGCAGGTGTTCGGCATCGCCGAGGGTGATGCCGAGTCCGGATCCCCGGCACGGGGGTTCCGGTTCTCCTCACCCCGACACGGCGGACAACATCGCTGAACCCCTGCCCGAACTCTGAGACACTGATTTCGTGAACACCCACTTCCACGCCATCATCCCTGCCGGCGGATCCGGAACTCGGCTCTGGCCGCTCTCGCGCAAGGCATCCCCGAAGTTCCTCCACGATGTGCTCGGCACCGGACGCTCCCTGATCCAGTCCACCTGGGACCGCGTGGCCCCCATCGTCGGTGACGAGAACGTCTGGGTCGTGACCGGACAGAGCCACCTCGAGCAGGTCGCCGAACAGCTGCCGGAGATCTCGCCGGCGAAGATCCTCGCCGAACCCTCACCCAAGGACTCCGCGGCAGCGATCGGCCTGGCCACCATGCTCATCGCGCAGGAGGACCCCGAGGCGATCGTCGGTTCGTTCTCCGCCGATCACTCGATCACGAACGTCGACGAATTCCGCCTCGTCATCGACCAGGCCTGCGTTGCCGCCGAGACCGGCGACATCGTCACCGTGGGCATCATGCCCCGCAATCCAGCCACTGCCTACGGCTACATCGAGACCGGTGAGCTGCTCGGCCTCGACGGTGCGCCGACGGCCAGGCGGGCCAGGGCCTTCGCCGAGAAACCCGCCGCGAGCACCGCCCGCAAGTACGTCAACTCCGGCCGCTACCGGTGGAACGCCGGCATGTTCATCGCCAAGGCCTCGGCTCTCCTCGACGTGCTCGCCACCGAAGACCCCACCCTGTTCGCCGGGCTGAGTCGGATCGCCCGGGCCTGGGGCACCGAGGCCCATGAGGACACCCTCGCCGAGGTGTGGCCCGGCCTGGAGAAGCGAGCCATCGACTACGTCGTGGCCGAACCCGCTGCCGCAGCAGGCCGCGTCATCGTCATCCCCGGCGACTTCGGCTGGGACGACGTCGGCGACTTCGACTCCGTGGCCCGCCTGCGCCAGCCGGTGCCCGGCGAACCCCGCGGGGTCATCTCCATCGGCGGCAACTGCGACCTCCTCGAGGTCGACTCCTCCGGAGTCGTCTTCTCCGAACAGCCGCGCACCGTGGCCATCGTCGGACTCGATGACCTCGTCGTCGTCGACACCGAGGACGTCCTACTCATCACCTCCCGCTCGCACGCGCAGGACGTGAAGAAGGCCGTGTCTCTGGCCGGTGAGCGCGGACTCGACGACCTCCTCTGAGGCGGAGCCTGCGGCGGGATCTGCTGCGGGGCCTGAAGTGAGGTCTGAGGTGGGACGCGGCGTCTGTGTGTCGAATTTGGTCGCATTGCGCCCAAATATGACGGTGAGTGCCTAGCATGGCTACCAATGTTTGAGAAGACCGACCCTCGCCCCGACGGCGTTGCGCTCACCGAAGGACAAGACGTGATCAGCTCGAGAATTGCTGAGATCGGTGCCGAGCTCATCGATTTCCGCCGCGACATCCATGCTCACCCGGAACTGTCCTTCCAGGAGTACGAGACGACCGACAAGATCGTCGCCCGCCTCGAAGCCGCGGGGCTGAACCCGCAGCGCCTCGAGGGCACCGGAGTCGTCTGCGAGGTCGGCGAAGGCCCCGTCGCGGTGGGATTGCGCGCCGACATCGACGCCCTGCCCATTGATGACCTCATCGACGAGGAGTTCCGGTCGACCGTGCCCGGGGTCGCCCACGCCTGCGGCCATGATGTGCACCTGACCGGGCTCGTCGGCGCCGGCATCGCGCTGCAGCAGATCCACGAGACCACCCCCGGCGGCCTCGGCGGCCGGGTGCGTTTGATCTTCCAGCCCGGCGAGGAAGTCACCCCGGGAGGCGCCCTGCGCGTGATCTCCCAAGGCGTCCTCGACGAAGTCCCCGAGGTCTACGCCGTCCACTGCGATCCGAACGTCGACGTCGGCAGGATCGGTTCGCGCATCGGCGCCATCACCGCAGCCGGAGACACCGTCATCATCCGCCTCTCTGGTCACGGCGGACACACCTCCCGGCCGCACCTGACCGAAGACCTCGTCTACGCCCTGGGCAAACTCGCCACCGATCTGCCCTCGACCCTGGGGCGTCTCATCGACCCCCGGCATGCGATCTCCCTGGTCTGGGGTGAGATCAGCGCCGGACACGCCGCGAACGTCGTGCCCAGCGAGGGGATCCTGCGGGGCACTCTGCGCTGTCTCGACGTGGACGGCTGGAATCAGGTCGCCGAGGTGCTGCCCGAGCTGGTCGAGCGCATCGCCGGCCCGTACGGCGTCGAGGTCGACCTCGAACACCGCCGCGGCGTGCCACCGGTGGTCAACACCGAGGACCAGGTGGCGCTCATCGAGACCGCAGTGCGCGAGGAGCTGGGCGAGAACTCGGTCCAGCTGACTCCGCAGTCCATGGGCGGGGAGGACTTCGCCTGGTACCTCACTCACTGTCCCGGCGCGCTCGTGCGGATGGGCACCCGCACTCCCGGCGGCCACACCTACGACATCCATCAGGGCGATCTGCTCATCGACGAGAGAAGCGTCGAGATCGCGGCCCGCATCTTCACCGCCACCGCCCTCAAGGTCCTCGACCGCTCGTGAGGCACCCCCGCACCGCCCACTCAGGCTGAGCCGATAATCTTGGACGCATGAGAAGGAAGGTCACGTCGCCGGTGCTCGGCGCCAAGCTCGGCGCGGGCCTCGGTACAGGCCTCGGTGCAGGTCTCAGTGTGCTGAGCCTGCTGGCCCTGGCCGGCTGTTCGGTGGCCGCCCCCGAACCCGTCGAGGAGACGACCACCGGCTGCATGATCTCGGCACCGGCAGGATTCGACGATCACTCGGCCGGAGCACTCCTCCTCGAGGAGACCGAACTGGCCCGCTCGGCCGGACTGTTCTCCGCAACCTCGAGTCAGCGCGTCTCGAACTCTTCGGCCACCTCGGCGGCCCTCAAACGGATGAACGGGCAGGACTGCGCGCTGACCACGGTCATCGGACCCGGCGGCGCCGATGAGCTCGGCGCCCATGCCAAGGCCCACCCCGATTCCGTGTTCCTCGGTGTCGCCAGCGGGCATGAGGACTTCCCGGACAATGTGCTCAGCATCGACTTCGACCTCGTCCCGCCGGCCTACATCGCCGGATACATTGCGGCCACGGCCAGCGAATCCGGGGAGGTCGGTGCCGTCGTCTCCCGCGGATTCCCGCAGGCCGAGAAGATCCTCGCCGCCTTCGATGCCGGGGTCGAGCTCTACAACAAGGAGTCCGAGGACGACGTTGAGGAGGTGAAGTCCTACCGTACCTCCTCGACCTTCGACAGGACGGTCGACGATACCGAAGGAGCTGGGCGGGACTTCTTCGACGCCGCCCACGATGACGAGGTCGACGTGCTCGTGCCGTTCGGTTCGGCGGCGGCCATGGGCGTGGTGAACTCCGCGACCGAGACCCGCCTCGAGCAGACGACGGCCGAGCCGGACGAGGACGAGGGCGAAGACGCGGACCCGATCCTGCCGAAGATCATCTGGTACGGCACTCCGGGTGCGTTCAGCAAGACGATCATCGCGACGATCGAGCCCAACGTCCGGCGCGGCCTGCGCAGCATGTTCCCCGAATGGCCGCAGAGCAAGAACCCCGACGAGGTGGCTGAGGCCTCGAAGCAGACTCCCGAAGATCTGGGCGGATTCCTCGTCGCCGACCGCCACTACGAGGGCACGATCGACAACGGCGGGATCCGGATCGCGGCCGAGGACGGATTCCTCAGCAGAGTCTCCGACGCCGGTCGCAGCATCACCGATCTGCGCGAGCGGATCAAGAGCGGAGACATCGACCCGGAGAAGTCCTGAGGATTGCATGGGCGCGGGGAAGTCAGCGCTGTCATGTCCCGGCGATCCGATAAGCTGGGGCGGTGATGAATACTCCCGCCGGCGTCGCATCGGACGACCCGATCCTGCAGCTGCCCAAAGTCTCCCTACATGATCACCTCGACGGCGGTCTGCGCCCGGCGACGATGATCGAACTGGCCGAGCAGATCGGCCATGAACTGCCCGCCGGTGATGCCGAGTCGCTGGGACGCTGGTTCTCCGAATCGGCGAACTCCGGTGACCTCGTCCGCTACCTTGAGACCTTCTCCCACACGGTCGCACTCATGCAGACCCGCGAGGGCCTGGCCCGGGTGGCCAAGGAATGGGTCCTCGACCAGGTGGCCGACGGCGTGTTCTACGCCGAGGCCCGGTGGGCACCTGAACAGCACCTCGAAGGCGGACTCGACCTCGATGCGGCCGTCGATGCCGTCCAGGAGGGACTCGAAGCCGGAGTCATCGAGGCGTCCGCAGACGGCAAGTTCATCCGCGTCGGCCAGATCATCACGGCCATGCGCCAGGCCGACAATGCCATGGCGATCGCCGAACTCGCCATCCGCCACCGCGAGAAGGGCGCCGAATCCGGCGTCGTCGGCTTCGACATCGCCGGCCCGGAGAAGGGCTTCCCGCCCTCGGCACACCTCTCGGCCTTCAACGCCCTGCACCAGGCCTATGTGCCGGTGACGATCCACGCCGGCGAAGCCGACGGCAAGGAATCCATTCACGAGGCGATCACCATCTGCCATGCCCAGCGCATCGGCCACGGGGCCAGGATCGTCGAGGACATGGACATCGTCGAAGGCGAAGGACAGCTGGGCAGCCTGGCGGCCTGGGTCCTCGACCAGCAGATCCCGCTCGAACTGTGCCCGAGCTCAAACCTGCAGACCGACATCGGCGGCACTATCGCCACCCACCCGATTACCGGCCTGAAAGACCTCGGCTTCGCCGTGACCATCAACCCGGACAACCGGCTGATGTCGGGCACCTCGGTGACCCGCGAGATGCGCCTCCTCGTCGACGAGGCCGGATGGACGCAGACCGACCTCGAGTGGGCCACCGTCAACGCGATCACTGCGGCGTTCCTGCCGCTCGATGTGCGCGAGCGGATGCTCGATGAGATCCTCATCCCCGGATTCGCACGGGTGAACATTTGACGCAGAAGGGCAACGGCTCGGCCGATCGCGCTGGGGGAACCGGTGGCTCTGGGGACCCCGGTGGCACCGGTGGACCGGGCCGCGCCGGGGGAGCCGGTCGAGGGGGAGCCGGTTCAGCCGGTCCCGATGATCACGGCGTTCCCGCGCCGCGGGCCATGCTGCTCGTCGTCACGGTCCTCGGTGTGCAGGTCCTCGTGCTCCTCGGCTCGGCCGTGACCTTTGTCATCACGGCCTTCGGCACCGGCTCCCTGGCGGGGTCGCTGCTGGGCCTGGCCGTCATGTTCCTCATCTTCGCGGCCGGTGTGGCCGCCGCCGCACGCGGATCATGGCGGCTGCATCGTTGGGCGCGGCCCGCGGCGATCGCCTTCGAACTCCTCGTCATCGTCTTCGGACTCAGCGTTATCGGCGGCTCCCTGTGGTTGGGCCTCGGTTGCCTGCTCACCGCGATCGCCGTGATCATCGGCTACTTCCTGCCCCCGGTCGTCGACGCCTACAACCGGGCCCTGGCCGACTGACTTTCCGCGACGCAGGGACGCTGAGGATCAGCACGCAGGGGATCAGCTCTCCGGCGGATCCCAGCGCTGGGCGCGCTCGGCTTCAGCGGCCATGAGCCTCGGTGGGGCGAGGCCGATGAGCGTGTTGCGCAGAGCGATCAGCGGTGCGGATTCGAGCTGGAAGAGCGTGCCCAGGAGTCGTGACTTCGCCGCGATGGACTGCGTCCGACGCCGGCGCAGCCTGTCATAGCGCGATAGCACCTCGGCAAGGTCCTCGTCCGCGAGCTCCGATTCAGCCTGGGCGGCCAACAGCCGCGCGAGAGTCGCCGCATCTTCGAGCGCCTGACCGCCACCCTGCCCGAGGTTCGGCGTCATCGCATGGGCGGCATCGCCGAGGAGGACGATGCGACCGGTGTGGAAGCGCGGCAGGTGCGCCCCGAGGTCGGAGATCGGGGTCCGGCCGATCGCCTCGGCGGGTGTCGCCGCGATGAGGTCCGCGATGGGGGAGTGCCAGCCGGCGAACATCTGCTCGACCGTGGCCTTCTCATCGGCGAACACGGCGCGCTCGGGCATATTCGCCACCGCGAACCAGTACACACGGCCATCGGCCAGCGGTGCGATCCCGAAGCGGCGACCGCGTCCGACGGATTCCCCGGCCGCGCCTTCAAGATCCACCGGCACCGAGGTGATGCCCCGCCACGCGGAATACCCCGAGTAGCGGATCGGCACCTGCCCGACGACTACTTCGCGGATCCGACTGTGGAGTCCGTCGGCGCCGATGGTGAGGTCGAAGGTCTCGTCGGGTCCGTACCGGAAGGTGAGCGTTCCCTCGGGACTCGCCGAGGTGACCTCCGCCGAAGTGCGCACCGTGCCAGCGGGGAGGTTGTCGAGAAGGATCCTGTGGAGATCGGCGCGGTCGACGATGCGCAGTTCGCCCACGGAACCACTCGGCAGACGCGCAATCCAGCTGCCATCGGTTTTTCTCTGTCCCGCCGTGAGGGATTCGACTTTTTTGTCGGTGACCGTCTCGAACTCCTCGCGCAGTCCCAGGGCGTCGAGGGCGGTCAGT
The DNA here is from genome assembly GCF_047300845.1 of Brevibacterium sp. GP-SGM9. NCBI lineage: Bacteria > Bacillati > Actinomycetota > Actinomycetes > Micrococcales > Brevibacteriaceae > Brevibacterium > Brevibacterium sp. GP-SGM9. The sequence goes on from NZ_CP178563.1 coordinate 3,633,275, forward strand.
CCGTTGGCGAAGATCGAGAGTCCCGAGCCTCCTGCACGGACCGCCTTGGCGCGTTCGAACACTCTCACCTCGGCGCCGGCGCGGTGGAGTCCGACGGCCGCGGAGAGACCTCCGATGCCGGCTCCGACGATGCCGATCCTCATGCCCTCACCTCCGGTGCTGTGGTGTCTCGGTCCGCGACTGCGCCATGTCGCCTGCTCGCAGGCGATGCCAGAGCTACTGCTGCAGGTATTCTCCGCAGGCCTCGGTGAGGAAGTCGCCGGCGACTTCGCCCTCTTCGCCGAGGCTGATCGCCGTCATCTGGATGCCCCACCAGACCTGGGGTGATCCGCCCCACTGTGCCCGGAAGTCTTCGCGCTTATCGGGATCATCGGCGAGGTCGTCGGCGGCCAGTGAGATCCGGTCCTGGGCGTCGTCGGCCGTGCACCGCGCCTCGTCATCGGGGCTCTTCGGGTCGAGTTCGGGAATGTCCTCGTCGTCGACGGTGGTCAGTGTGTATGCCGAGCCGCCGATCTCCTCGACCTCGAAGGTGCCGTGGATGAGCAGGAACGGGGACTTGTCGGCATCGACGTTCTCGGCATCGACGGTGACGCTGACGCTGTCCGGGGAGTCCGCGGTCACGGTCATCTGACCGAAGTCGGGAACCTCGGGGTTGCCCGAGTGGACGTAGACCTTGAGGTAGGCCTCGGTCTTCTTCTCGGCCGCCTCGGCGAGGCCCTGCCACAGCGGATCGGTCTCCTTCGCACCGCCGGGGGAGGAGTCGACGACGGAGACTTCGGGGGCGTCGTCCGGAGTGGCGATCGGGGTGACCTCCTCCTCGCTCACGGACGGACGCGGCTGGGGGCGGGTGTCCTCGCCGGTCGACACACAGGCCGTCGTCGTGGCCAGCAGCGCGGCGGCGGACAGAAGGGCAAAGGGGCGAAGTCGCATGGTTCCTCGAGTGATCGTCGGGGGCGGTGACCGGGATCCGCGGATCCTCTTCTCAGACTAAAGGTCGCGAGCCCTCGGGCCTCGGCGGACGCGCTGAGACAGGGCTGATCCGACGCGCTTGGACCACAGCGATCGGACGCGCTGAGTCCGGAACGGCCAGTGGCGTGGGCGGATCCGACGCGCTGGACCGGCCCGACCGATGCGTGGGCGGGACCGAGGCGGTTCAGGAGTCGCGGTGCGCGGCGATGAGTTCGCGCAGGCCCGCCTTCTGTACTCCGGCCTCGTCGAAGTTCGCCTCGTCGAGCCACTCAAGGTAGGCGGCGCGCAGGGCCGGCCATTCGGAGTCGATGATCGAGAACCATGCGGTGTCCCGGTTGCGGCCTTTGACGATCATGTGCCGGCGGAAGAGTCCTTCGAAGGTGAAGCCGAAGCGTTCGGCGGCCCGTTTCGAGGGGACGTTCTCATCGTTGCACTTCCATTCGAAGCGGCGATAGCCGGTGGAGAAGGCGAGATCGGCGGAGAGGAACAGGGCCTCGGTGGCCGCGCGGGTCCGCGACAGGGCCGGACCCCACAGGATGTTGCCGATCTCGATGACCCCGTTGACCGCGTCGATGCGCATGAGCGCCTGGCGTCCCTCGGCGCGTCCGGTGGCACGGTCGACGACGGCGAAGAACAGGGGATCGGGGGAGGCGGCCGCCTCGGCGATCCAGGGATCGAAATCCTCACGCCGCGCCTGCGGTTCTTCGGGCAGGTAGCGGAATCGGTCCTCGACGCCTTCGGCGGAGGTCGCGGCGAAGAGGGCGTCGCCGTGTTGGGCCTCATCGAGAGGTTCGAGGTCGACATAGCGACCGTGGATCGTCTCGCGCCGAGGTGGCTTAACCCCGGTCCAGGTGCCGAGCTCGCCGTCCTTGCTGGTGTCGGTCATCGTCCGTCCTTTCGTCGAAGGTGCCGTCTTTCGTCCGTGGTGCGGAACCGGTGCCCCGCTGCCACGGCAGCCGCTCGTGCCGTCAGCCCTCGTCGCTGTCGAAGCCGGTGGAGAGCTCGCGCAGCAGGGACGCGAGCTTGCGTCGACCGGCCGGGGTCAGACCGTCGAGGATTTCGCGCTCCTTGACGAGCAGATCGGCCAGAGCCGAGTCGACCGTGGCGCGACCCGATGCGGTCAGCCGGACGAGCACGCCTCGGCGATCCCCTGGATCGGGCAGACGTTCGACCCAGTCGCGAGTGACGAGTCGGTCGATGCGGTTGGTCATGGTGCCGCTGGTCACGAGGGTCTCCTGGAGCAGCGTCGACGGCGAGAGCTGGTAGGGCTCCCCGGAGCGACGGAGAGCGGAGAGCACATCGAAGGCCCACCCCTCGATGCCGTAATCGGTGAAGCTCGTCTTCCGGGCCAGATCCAGCTGCCGGGACAGACGCGAGACCCGGGAGAGGATCTCCATCGGTGAGACATCGAGATCGGGGCGCTCGTGACGCCACGCTGCGACTATTCGATCGACCTCGTCCATGATCCGATTTTACGTCCAGATCAAGAATCTTGACGCCAAAGATACTTATTGACGAGAGATTCCTTACTCCTTCCAGGATTTGATCAGCACATTTGGAAGCTCGGGTGCCTTTGGGAATAAGGTGGTGCGTGGTTGTTGCATCCGTCAACGAACCTGCGGGGCCAAAAGACCCGGCAGCAGAAACGAAGGAATACACGTGGATCTTTTCGAGTATCAAGCACGTGACCTGTTCGAGAAGCACGGAGTGCCCGTGCTCAAGGCCCAGGTCGCGACGACACCAGAAGAAGCGAAGAAGGCAGCCGAAGAACTTGGCGGCGGAGTCGTCGTCGTCAAGTCTCAGGTCAAGATCGGCGGCCGCGGCAAGGCCGGCGGCGTCAAGGTCGCGAAGAACCCCGATGAGGCAGAAGCCCGCGCCAAGGACATCCTCGGCCTCGACATCAAGGGCCACATCACCGAGAAGGTGATGATCGCCGAAGGTGCGGACATCGCCGAAGAGTACTACTTCTCCGTCCTGCTCGACCGTTCCAACCGCACCTACCTGGCCATGTGCTCCAAGGAAGGCGGAATGGAGATCGAGCAGCTCGCCGTGGAACGCCCGGAAGCGCTCGCCAAGATCCCAGTCTCAGCCATCGATGGAATCGACGCCGTGAAGGCCGAAGAGATCGCCGAGGCCGCCGGCTTCGATGCCGACACCGCTGCGAAGGTCGCTCCCGTTCTGTCGAGCCTGTGGACCGTCTTCGAGTCCGAGGACGCCACCCTCGTCGAGGTCAACCCGCTGGTCAAGACCGGTGCCGGTGACATCCTCGCCCTAGACGGAAAGGTCTCTCTCGATGAGAACGCCGACTTCCGACACCCCGAGCACGAGGAGCTGCGCGACATCAGCGCGGAGAACCCCCTCGAGCTCAAGGCCAAGAAGCTCGACCTCAACTACGTCAAGCTCGACGGTGAGGTCGGAATCATCGGCAACGGTGCAGGACTCGTCATGTCGACCCTCGACGTCGTCGCCTATGCCGGTGAGAACCACGACAACGTCAAGCCCGCGAACTTCCTCGACATCGGCGGCGGCGCCTCTGCCGAGGTCATGGCCAACGGACTCGACGTCATCCTCGGTGATGACCAAGTGAAGTCCGTCTTCGTCAACGTCTTCGGCGGCATCACCGCGTGTGACGCAGTGGCCGACGGCATCGTCAAGGCCCTCGAGATCCTCGGTGATCAGGCCACGAAGCCGCTCGTCGTCCGCCTCGACGGCAACAACGTCGAAGAAGGTCGGGCCATCCTCGAGAAGGCCGCTCACCCGCTCGTCACCCTGACCGACACCATGGACGGTGGAGCCGACAAGGCCGCCGAACTGGCTGCTGCCAAGTAAGGAAAGGTCTTTACACCAATGTCTATCTTCCTGAATTCCGATTCGAAGATCATCGTCCAGGGCATCACCGGCGGCGAGGGCACCAAGCACACTGCGCGCATGCTCGCAGCCGGCTCGAACGTCGTCGGCGGTGTCAACGCTCGCAAGGCCGGCACCACCGTGACGCACACTGACAAGGACGGCAACGAGGTTGAGCTGCCTGTCTTCGGTTCGGTCTCCGAAGCGATGGAAGCCACCGGCGCCGATGTGTCCGTGGCCTTCGTGCCGCCGGCCTTCTCCAAGGATGCGGCCATCGAAGCCATCGACGCCAAGATCGGTCTGCTCGTCATCATCACCGAGGGCATTCCGGTCCAGGACGCCGCCGAGGTGTGGGCCCGTGCGCAGGCCGCAGACAATGCGACCCGCATCATCGGACCCAACTGCCCGGGCATCATCTCACCCGAGGCTTCGCTGGCCGGCATCATCCCCGCCAACATCACGAAGAAGGGCAAGCTCGGACTGGTCTCCAAGTCCGGCACGCTGACCTACCAGATGATGTACGAGCTGCGTGACCTCGGCTTCTCCACCGCCATCGGCATCGGCGGCGACCCGGTCATCGGCACCACGCACATCGATGCCCTCGAGGCCTTCGAGAACGATCCCGAGACCGAAGCCATCGTGATGATCGGCGAGATCGGCGGAGACGCCGAAGAGCGTGCCGCCGCCTACATCAAGGACAATGTGTCGAAGCCCGTCGTCGGCTACGTCGCAGGCTTCACCGCTCCCGAAGGCAAGACCATGGGCCACGCCGGCGCCATCGTCTCCGGCTCCTCGGGAACCGCAGCGGCGAAGAAGGAAGCGCTCGAAGCTGCCGGCGTCAAGGTCGGCAAGACCCCGACCGAGACCGCCGAGCTCATGCGCGAACTCCTCGCCTGAGGTCAGCCCTCACCGCATAGCGGCGCGCTCGGCGACAGCTGAACGTTCGCAGTAACCGCGCGGTCAAAGTGACAATGTGCAGGACTCTTTCTGGACAATTGCACTTTGACCGCGCGTTTGTATGTCCGCAGGCTTCGACCCCGCCGAGGTGCGGGAACGGATCAGGGTGAAACTGACCGGTCTTTGACCGTGGTGACCGGCGATCGGCGAAGTGGCGCTACGCTGAAGCTGTGAATGAGGACACACAGACAACAGCGCAGCCCAGCGGCGGCGAACCCAAGACCACGACACCGGCCGTCGACCCGACCCCGGAGGCGCACCCCCGCAACTTCGGCTCGGACAACTGGGCCGGCGCCCACCCCGAAGTCATCGCCGCGATCGCCGAGGCCAATGTCGGTCACACCCCCGGCTACGGCGGCGACCCTTGGACGGCACGGTTCCACGAGGTGATGAGGGGGCACTTCGGCCCCGATGCAGACTCCTTCCCCGTCTTCAACGGCACCGGCGCCAATGTGCTGGCCCTGCAGTCGGCGCTGCCCAGGTGGGCGGCCGTCATCACCGCCGAATCCGCGCACATCAATTACGACGAGACCGGAGCCCCGGAGAAGGTCGGGGGACTCAAGATCATCGGTGCGTCCACCCCCGACGGGAAGCTCACACCCGAGATCATCGAGGGCGCCGTCCTCGGCCGCGGCAACGAGCACAACGCTCAGCCGCTGGCCGTGAGCATCTCAGAATCGACCGAATGGGGCACGACCTACACGCCGGCGGAGATCAGTCAGATCGCCGACTTCGCCCACGACCAAGGCATGATCGTCCACGTCGACGGCTCTCGGCTGGGCAATGCCGCCGCCTACCTCGATACGGAGCTCGGATCGCTGACCACCGCGACCGGCGTCGACATCATCAGCCTCGGCGGGACGAAGAACGGACTCCTCGGCGCCGAGGCGATCGTCGTCCTCAATCCCCAGATCGGCCAGGGCATGCGCTTCCTGCGGAAGATGAACCTGCAGCTGGCCTCGAAGATGCGCTTCCTCTCCGCCCAGCTGGGCGCCCTCTACGATGGTGACTTGTGGCGGACCTCGGCGAACCACGCCAACGCCATGGCTCAGAGACTGGCCGAATCCCTCGCCGAGGTGGAGGCCGCCGGCCGTATCCCCGGACTGTCGGTGGTGCAGAAGATCGAGTCGAACGTCGTCTTCGTCCGTATGCCCGCCGAGGTGGCGGCGCGGGCGCGGCAGCGATTCGCCTTCGCGGACTGGCCCATGGAACGCGGCATCGTGCGCCTCATGTGCGCCTTCGACACGACTGCCGAGGACGTCGATGCCCTCGTTGCCGCGATCGCCGGCGACTGACGCTCGGTCCTGGTCCCAGCTTCAGGACGGGCCCGAGCGCCAGCCGGCGGCTTGGGAACGGTCAGTCTCCCTTGACGTTGACGAGCTGCCGCAGCGTGTGTCTGATCTCGACCAGCGGCGCCGCATCTGCCATCACCTGATCGATCGGCTTGTACGCCTGCGGGATCTCATCGATGAAGGCATCGGTGTCCCTGTACTCGATGCCGTCCATCGCCGTGCGCAGCTGCTCGATCGTGAACGTCTTCCGGGCCGCCGTCCTAGAATACTGCCGACCCGCACCGTGCGGTGAGGAGTTCAGCGACACGGGATCGCCCTTGCCGGCCACAACATAGGACGCGGTGCCCATCGACCCGGGGATGAGCCCGAGCCTGCCCTTCTCGGCCTCGATCGCACCCTTCCGTGACACCCACACACGCTTGCCGAAGTGGGTCTCCGACTGGGTGAAGTTGTGGTGGCAGTTGATGCGCTCGGCTTCGACGACAGCCTCGCCCATCGTCTCTGACAGCTGCCTGGCCACCCGATCCATCATCTCCTCGCGGTTGAGCAGGGCGAAGCGCTGCGCCCACTTCAGCGCTCTGATGTAGGCGGTGAACTCCGGGGTGCCCTCGACGAGGTAGGCGAGATCCCGATCGGGCAGATCGATCCACCACTGCTTGCACAGTCTTGTCGCGACCTTGATGTGGTGCGTGGCGATCTTGTTGCCGATGCCGCGCGAACCCGAGTGGAGGAACATCCACACCCGGTCGCCCTCGTCGACGGAGACCTCGATGAAGTGATTGCCTGACCCGAGGGAACCGAGCTGGTGTCTCCAGCGTCCGGCATAGCCCGCCGGGTCGAAGCCGGCCTTGTCCGCCAGCTCCTCGAGTTCGGCGATGCGCGGGGCCGCGGTGCCGACGATCTTCCGATTGTCGGCACCGGCCGAGGTCGGCACCGCCCGCTCGATCGCCTCACGCAGCCCGGCGAGGTCACGGTCGACCAGCTGAGACTTCGTGAACTGCGTGCGGACCGCGATCATGCCGCAGCCGATGTCGACACCGACGGCCGCGGGGATGATCGCCCCGAGCGTCGGAATCACCGACCCGACGGTCGCGCCCTTGCCCAGGTGGGCATCGGGCATGAGCGCGAGGTGCGGGTAGATGAACGGCATCCGTGCCGTCGTGTGCGCCTGCTCCAGGGTCTTCTCGTCGAGAAGGGTGGCCCAAGAGATCAGGCGTGAGTCCAGTTTCTCCATTGTCCTTTCCTTACATTCTGTACGGGTCCGAATGCCTCATCGCACAGAACTGGAAAGCCATGGCAGCGAGTAAGAGAAAGCCCCGGACCTATGAGCGGTGCGGGGCAGCTGACTTGCGCAGGGTCAGATGTCGCGCCACCGAAGGGTCGACTGATGAGCGGATTCGAATTGCTTCGATCCGCGAAGTTCGCGCACTGCGGCGAAAACGTCCATCGGTTGATTCCTTCGTGTCTATTCACTGCACCGAGGCGGCGCAGCCTCCGCGTCAGTTGACGCGGAAGTCTCGACTATACACCAACTGCGCCCGCGTGGACGCAGCTTCTGCGGGCCCTACTTCTTCTTCCGGTCGGCCTTGACCGAGACGACGGGGACTTCGGAGTCGAGGATGATGCGCTGAGCGGTCGAACCCATGATGAGTTTGCCGACGGGGGAGCGGCGACGCGATCCGATGACGATCATACGGGTGTCGTCGGCCGCCTCGGCGAGGGCCAGAAGCTCTTCGACGGGATCATTTCCGCGGAGGAACTGGAGGATCTCGTGGGAGACCTCGGAGGCCTGCAGGGTCGACTTGAGCTCGTCGATGTCCTTGTTCGTCGCCACACCGCGTTCGTCAGGGGTCTCGCCGATTCCGGCATTGAGCACGATCACGGTGTCATCGAAGGCGCGAGCCTGTTCGATGCCGAACGCGACTGCGGCCTTGCCTTCGGGCGAGGGGGAATAACCGACGAGAATTGTCATGATCTCTCCTGGTACGACATCGGACGAAGCACTCTCAATTAGTAGCACATCACCCGGGTCGCAGGTGGCATCGGTGCACCTCCGAGACGAAGGATCCGCGCGTCACTGACCGCTTACTGAACGATTGGTCGGCACTGGCTGAGAAGGAGTATGGTTACCTCCGGCACAAACTCAACTTGTCGTAGGGAAAGAAGAACAGCGCGTGGCTGAGAACAGACAGACATCCGGCGCCGGAACCGGCTCCACGGGGGCTCCGAAGTCCGAATGGCAGACGGTGAAGTCGATCATCGCGGCCTCCTCGGGCAACCTCGTCGAGTGGTTCGACTTCTACATCTACGCCTTCTTCAGCGTCTACTTCGCCGACCAGTTCTTCGTCGCCGACAACCAGGCGCTCTCCCTCATGCAGGCGGCCGGTGTCTTCTTCGTCGGCTTCCTCATGCGCCCCATCGGCGGTTACGTCTTCGGCCGTGCCGCGGACCGCCTCGGGCGCAAGAACTCCATGCTCATCTCGATTCTGCTCATGTGCGCCGGATCCCTGTGCATGGCGATCCTCCCGACGAGCGACCAGGTCGGTTCGTTCGCGGCCATCCTGCTCCTCATCGTCCGCATGATCCAGGGCCTGGCCGTCGGCGGCGAATACGGTGCCACCGCCACCTACATGTCCGAGGTCGCCACCGAAGGAAAGCGCGGTTTCTACTCCTCCTTCCAGTACGTCACCCTCATCGGCGGACAGCTGCTGGCCAGCCTGCTCGCTGTCATCATGACCCACACGCTGGGCACCGAGGACATCGAGGCCGGCTGGTGGCGACTGCCGTTCGTCATCGGCGCCGCTGCCGCCGTCGTCTCACTCTGGCTGCGCCGCGGACTCGCGGAGACCACCTCGGCGGACACCCGGAAGAACGAGAACTCGGGCAGCTTCCGCGAGGTGCTGCGCCACCCGCGGGCGTTCTTCGTCGTCCTCGGCATCACCTGCGTCGGCTCGCTCGTCTTCTACGTCTTCACCACCTACATGCAGAAGTACCTGCTGCTGCAGAACGAAGGCACCCCCGGCGAAGAGATCTTCAACAAGGGCTCGATCGCCGACCTGATGACCATCTGCCTGCTCATCTTCATCGTCATGCAGCCCATCGCCGGTAAGATCTCGGACAAGATCGGGCGCAAGAACAACATGCTCATCTTCGTCATCGGCATGATCGCCCTGCCGATCCCGCTGCTGAACATGATCGGCAAGGCCGAGTCCATCGTCACCGCCGGCATCCTCATCGTCGTCGCGATGGCGTTCATCAGCATGTACACCTCGATCTCCGGCATCGTCAAGGCCGAGATGTTCCCCGCCCACATCCGCGGCATCGGCGTCGGCTTCACCTATGCGATCGGCAACTCCCTCTTCGGCGGATCGGCCGAGTACGTCGCCCTGTGGTTCCGCAACGCCGGCATCGGCCCCTGGTTCGCCTTCTACGTCGTCATCATCGCGATCGGCAGCTTCGTCGCCGTGCTCTACATGCATGACAACCGCAAACACTCGACGATCGACAACGCCGGCTCCTCGGCCTACCAGCGCATCAAGGGCTGAACCGGGGAGATCCGAACGCGCCGAACGATGACATCGGCACTGTGGAGGCAGGCATCCGGCCAGTCCGATTAGACTGTTCGGATGCCTGCCTCTCTGCTGCCTCCTGGTTCCCCCGCCGCCGAAAGCAGCCGCGAGCTGGCGGCAGATCTTACCGACCGTCCCGGCCTGCCGCAAGCGCGGCTGCTGGCCGAATACGTGCTCGGCCGCCGCAGCGGTGACCTCGATGTCTCGGGTCGGGACACGGAAGGGATGTTCATCGACGCCGAGGCGGCCGCCGAGGTTCCGCACGAAATCCTCGTCGTCGATGACGCCCAGGGCCTGCAGTCGGCGCTGCTGAGCGAATTCGTCGAGGTGAGGACGTACAACGACCGCATCGATGAAGCGCGCAGGGTCGCCGAGGTCGCCCCCAACGCCGAGGGGGTCGAGCGACTCTCGGACCTCGGTGCGCGAGTGACCGCGGCTGCACCGACAGACCGCGAGACCTGGGCGGTCGTCAACGCTCCGAAGGCGATGAACTCCCTGGCCGAGACCCTCGCCGCCCTCCAACCGCACGTGTCCACGCTCATCGTCATCGGCCGCAGCGAGACGATGAGCAGAGCGATCAACAAGGAACTTGCGCGCGGCTTCGCCCGGGTCGACGTCTCACCCGGAGTCGGCAAGCATCGGATGATCATCGGCAGCCGGCCTCTGTCCTCACCGAGCCTGTCCCGTTTCCCCAAGGCCGGGCGCATCGACCACCCGGCCACCGGGCCGCTCGAGGTGTGCGCCCATGGTGCCTGCTTCTCCGGGGTGAAGAACGACGAGGGTTCGGCGCTGCTGCTCGAGGCCCTGGCCGCCGAGGTGGCCGCCGGCGGGTTGACCCCCGACTCGGTGCTCGATCTCGGCTGCGGCAACGGCTGGCTGCTCAGTGCGGCCCTGCAGGTCACCGGGGCGGACACGGGAGTCGGGGTGGATGTGTCCAGGGCGGCGGTCGCCTCGGCGCGGGCGACAGCGGAAGCCAACGGTGCTGTGGAGCCGCAGGCGACCGCAGAGGTCGCTGCCGCGGCGGAGCCGAACACCGTTGATATCGTCCTCGGGGACGCCGCGGGCGACTCCGATCCGGCCGTGACCGGTCTGGGTCCCTTCGACCTCATCCTCCTCAACCCGCCCTTCCACCAGGGAACGACGATCGAGACGGACACCGCCGAAGACCTCATGCGCACCGCGGCCGCCCACCTGGCCGAGGGCGGACGCGTGCTCACCGTGTTCAACACCCACCTGCGCTACAGGGACCGCCTCGACACTCTCATCGGCCCCAGCGAGCAGCTGGCCCGGAATTCGAAGTTCACGGTCATCGCCAGCCGGCGGGGATAGCCGCAGGCCCGTCTCACACCTCCGGTTCGGCAGCCCCCGGCACGACCAGCCCCGATTCGTAGGCGAGGACGACCAGCTGCGAGCGGTCACGGGCAGCGAGCTTGACGAGCAGTCGGCTCACGTAGGTCCGCGCAGTCTCCGGGCTGATGAACAGGTGGGCGCCGATCTCCTGATTCGACTCCCCACACCCGACCCGGGTGAGGACCTCCCGTTCGCGCTGTGTGAGAGTCTCGAGGAGCTCGGGGCGCAGGGTATGTTCCTGCATCTGACTCAGCCGTTTCAGAACGGTGTTCGTCACCGCTGGTGAGAGCATCGAATCTCCGGCGGCGACGGTGCGGATCGCCCGGCGCAGCTCGGTCGGCGAGATGTCCTTGAGCAGGTAGCCGCTGGCTCCGGCGGCAATCGCCGAGACGATGTCCTCATCATCGTCGAAGGTAGTGAGCACGATGACCCTGACCCCGGACAGAGCCGGGTCCGCCGTGATCTCCCTGGTCGCGGTGATCCCGTCCATGACCGTCATGCGAATGTCCATGAGCACGACGTCGGGACGGTGCTGGCGGATGTGGCTGAGCCCGGCTCTGCCGTCGGCCGCCTCGGCGAGGACGTCGATATCGCCGTCGTGGACGGCCAGCTGACGCAGGCCCGTGCGCACGAGCTCCTGATCGTCGACGAGGATGATCCCGATCATTCCGGCAGCCTCCTCGGCACTCGGGCTTCGAGTCTGAATCCCTGGCCCGGCCGCGCCGAGGTGGTCAGTCGCCCGCCCATCAGCCTGACCCTCTCGCGCATGCCCGGCAGACCGTATCCGCGGGATTGGGGTTCCCGGCAGTCACCATTCCCGCCGTCACCAACCCTGCCGTCACCGTCACCGTCACCGTCACCGTCACCGTCGCCGTCGTCGACGACGGTGACGAGCACGTCGTTCCCGTTGACGCTGACGGCAACGTCGACCGTCTCTGCGTTCGCGTGTCTGAGCACGTTCGTGACGCCCTCCTGAATGATGCGGACGATGACGGTTTCGACCGGAGCGGGGACCTCACCGGTCTTCACGTCGATGCGGGAGTCGACCTGGAGACCCGCGGTGCGAGCGCGTTGAAGGAGGACGTCGATGCCGCCGAGGTCGAGCGCCATGGTGGTGTCCTCACCCTCGGTGCGCAGCAGCCTGACTATCGACCGCAGTTCGGTCAGCGAGGCGGCGGCCTCGGTGCGAACCCGCTCAAGCGCCTCGGCCGCATTCTTCTGGCGCACCTCGTCGGCAAGCGCTGCGCGAGTCGCATCGGCGTCGCCGCCGCTCTCGAGCGCCTCGATGCCGACATTGGCATGGAGGGAGATCACGGACAGACGGTGGCCGATGGTGTCGTGGAGGTCCCGCGAGATCTCCGCACGTTCGCGCTGCCGGCGGACATCGGCCTGATGGGTCAGCCGCTCGTCCTGGAGTCGGAGCACCTCGGTCTGCCCGGCGACGAATCGGCGGTGCGTGGCCACGGCATAGCCGAGAGCGACGGCGGCGGCGAGGAGGGCGATCGTCGACAGCGATTCGGCCCCGAGCAGCCTGCCCAGCGGCAGAGAGTCATCGCGGATCCGGAAGGCGGTGGCCACAACGACGACGATGGTGCCCGAGATGATAGCAAACCGGGTCAGCCCCACCTCGGCGAGGGAATACAGGGCGGCGACCACGGGCAGGGCCACCCCGATGGGGGTGAGATCGAGACTGTAGTAGGCGAAGGTGCCGAGCACGCTGAGCACGGCCACGGTTCGGGGCATGCTGCCTCGCAGCAGCAGAATCGCGCCGAAACCGGCGGCGAAGACAAAGGACAGCGGTCGGATCGCGGCGTCCGCATCGGTCTGGGCGAGGGCGATGATGAGGCTGAGCGCGACCGCGACTGCCACGCCCAGGATGATGTCGGTTCTCCGCGGTGCCATCCCACCAGCTTAGGGATCGGAGACCGGCTTGGGCAGGCCCCGAGGCGGATGGCGATGTCGCTTCTCGACGTAGCCGCAGTCTCAGGCCGGGTCGAATCGCGCCTTGAGCACCTCGGCCGTCGCACCGATCCCGGCCGCGGCCACTTCGCGTGGGGTGCCGGCGGCGACGATCCGACCGCCCTCGGGACCCGGGCCGGGGCCGATGTCGATGAGCCGGTCGGACCCGGCGGCGAGCTCCATGTTGTGATCGGCGATGAGGATCGTATCGCCCTCGTCGACGATCTGACGGAACAGCTGCCCGAGCACCCGAGCATCGTCGGGATGGAGACCGTTGGCCGGTTCGTCGAGGATGAATAGTGTCGACTCGCGTGTCTTCCGTGCCCGCATCACGGCGGCCAGGCGCAGGCGCTGGGCCTCACCGCCGGACAGTGTCGCCGAGGTCTGGCCGAGGAGGAGCCCGCCGAGGCCGACCCTCCGCAGGATCTCGAAATGCGCCTCCAGGCCCAGCCGATCGGCGAACACGGAGGCGGCTGCGTCGATGGAGAGACCGAGCACATCTGCGATCGTCAGGTCATCGACTCTCACCTCGAGGGTCTCCGGGGTGAAGCGCTGACCTTCGCACTCCGGGCAGGTGCCGCTGGCCGCGGGCAGGTGGACGAGGTCGATGGTGATGATCCCCAGTCCCTCGCAGCGCGGGCAGCGACCGCGCGCCGTGTTGAAGGAGAACTGGGAGGAGGTGAAGCCGCGAGTCCGGGCGAGGTCGGTCTTGGCGAAGAGGCTGCGGATCTTGTCGAAGATGCCCAGATACGTGCCGATGACCGACCGGGGTGAACGGCCGATCGTCGACTGGTCGAAGCTGACCACCCGGTCGAAGGCCTCGAGCCCGCTCGCGCTCGCCCCGGTCAGACCGCTCGCGCTCGCCCCGGTCAGACCGCTCGCGCCCGCTCCGGCCAGACCGTGGCGGTCCTCGGCGTGGGCTTCGGCCTGCCCGTCTTCGTCGCCGTCGAGCGGGGCCGCCCCGGACCGGCGCGCCAGCGCGGCGACCGAGCGCAGGATCGAACTCTTTCCGGCCCCGGAGACTCCGGTCAGCGTCGTCAGCGCGCCGACGGGGAAGGCCACGTTCAGATCGTCGAGGGTGTTCGCGGAGAGGCCCTCGCAGCGCACCCAGGTCTCGAAGTCCTGCGGCGGGCGCCACGGATCGGTCGGGGCGGCATTGCGCAGCCGCACCGCCGTCGAGCTCTCACCCTCCAGTGCCTTCGCGACGGGACCGGAGAACATCAGCTGCCCGCCCTGTGCCCCGCCGCCGGGACCGAGTTCGATCACCCAGTCGCAGCGGCGGACGATCTCCATGTCGTGTTCGACGAGGATGACGGTGTTGCCCGCATCGCGCAGGGCTTCGATGTGAGTGAAGAGGTGATCGGTGTCCTGGGGGTGGAGACCGGTCGAGAGCTCGTCGAAGACGTAGACCATGCCGTGCAGGCCGCTGTGCAGGTGGGCGGCCAGGCGCAGACGCTGGAGCTCCCCGGGGGACAGGGTCGCCGCCGAGCGGCTGGGCGGCAGGTAGCCGACGCCGAGGCGCTCGATGACGTCCGTGCGCTTGTCGAGTTCGTCGAGGAGGACCTGGGCGGCCTCATCGGCGGCGCCGGTGAATCGTTTCGCATCGCTGGGCCCGGCCGCGAGATCGGCGGTGATCGAGTGGTGGACCGTCCGGGCCAGATCGGTGAGGCTGCGCGCGGCCACCTCGGCGATGTTCGCGCCGTCGATGGTCACCGCCAGAGCCGCGGGGTTGATGCGGCTGCCGTGGCAGTCGGGGCAGGTCTCGTTGCTGAGGAATTCCTCGGTGCGTTCGCGCACCGTCGCACTGCCGGTGGTGACCATGGTGTCGAGGAGGTAGCGGCGGGCGCTGCGGAACTTGCCCGTGTATTCGCGGGCGACGTGGTCGGCGATGTCTTCGGGCTTGACCGTCACCGAGGGCGTGTCCTCGGTGGTCAGCAGCCAGGTTCGGGTCTCTTCGGGCAGGCGGTCGAAAGGGATGTCGACGTCGATGCCCATGGCTTCGACGAGGTGTCGGAAGTTCCGGCCCAGCCATCCTCCCGGCCAGGCGGCGATCGCGCCTTCGCGGATGCTCAGTGAGCCGTCGGGCACCGCCGCGGCGAGGTCGATGTCGTGGATGCTGCCTTTGGCTGCGCAGGTCGAACATGCCCCTTCCACGGTGTTCGGGGAGAACGCCGAGGCGAGCAGTCGTCCCTGGCCTTCGGGGTAGTCGCCGAAGCGGGAGAAGAGCACTCGCAGCAGGTCCGAGACCTGGGAGAGGGTGCCGACGCTCGAGTTCTCCGGTGGGGTCGTCACCAGCTGTTTGACCGCGATCGCCGCCGGCAGGCCGGTGATCCGGTCGACCTGTGGGGCGGCTACCGCGCCGAGCAGGTGGCGGGTGAAGGGGGAGACGGATTCGAGGTAGCGGCGCTGCGCCTCGGCGTAGATGGTGTCGAAGGCCAGCGACGACTTTCCCGAGCCGGACACTCCGCAGATGCCGATGAGCTGCCGGTGGGGGAGGGAGACCGAGAAGCCGGTCAGATTGTGCTCATGGGCACCGACGATGTCGATCTGCTCGGTCATGCCTGACCCCTTCCTGTGGTCCGGGTGCGGCGGTGGGACGCACCCGGACCAGGGTACCGGCCTCAGGGGCGTCTGCGGTGGGCCCGCCACGTGCTGATCTGATCCCAGATGACGATGGCCCAGATCGCGATCACGGTGATGATCTGCTGCACCTCGGCGCCGGCGGGGTTCGTCAGGTCCGGGTGGAGGACCTGCTGCGTGAGCAGAGCGACGGTGAGGAAGATCGCCATCGCCACGTCGAGGACGCTGCCGGTGATGAGCAGTCCGGTTCCCGCCGCGGCGCGGACCAGCTTGATCACTTCGATCACGGCCATGAGGGCGAGAAGGCCCCAGTAGCCCAACAGCCACCCGGTGCCGAGATCCGGATTGACGAACGTCTCACCGCCGTTGAGGTGGCCGATGTAGACCAAGGAGGTCGGGATGAGGGGGATGAGTGCAAGCAGGACCATGAAGATCAGGTTGAGGACCGCCTCGGCGCGGGTCTGGGAGGCTGCGGCGTCCCTGCGGTGCAGATCGGCGACGGTCCATGTAGCTGATCGTCCTCCGGGCAGCTTCTCGGTGGCGCCGCCGTCCATGTTGCGCTCGCCGAGTCCGATGAGGATGGTGATCACGGCGAAGGCGGTGAGGAGGGCGGTGACCGTGTTGCCGATGGTCTGGCCCAGCAGCGCGCCGAGGTGGACCTCGGGAGTGGTGGCGATGTGGACGACGACGTTGGCGAGGATCGTCAGCACCGCCACCGCCGGCAGCACCCAACGCAGCGACCAAATGAAGATCGGATAGGACTTCGGTCCGATGAGGAACTGCGGGGCGTTGCTGTATTCCCGGGATAGAAGGACCGGATCGCCGAGTTCTTCGAGGACTTCCCGTTCGACGGTTGCGGCCCGGTCGTCGCTGGAGGGGTCTGCCTCGCCGAGGCGGTCCTCGACCATGTCGGTGATCGTAGCCGTGATCTCGGCGGCGATGTCGTCGCGGGACTTCTCGGGCAGGTGGGCGATGACGTTGTCGACGTAGGTTTCGGTGAGTGCACTCATGGGGTGCCGTCCTTCCAGAGTTCCGTGATGCTCGTGTTCAGGTCCAACCACCTGGCATGGAGTGCGGCGGCGACTTCGGCGCCGCTGTCGGTGACCGTGTAGTACTTGCGGGGGCGTGCCTGCTCGGTGTTCCATTCGGCTGTGAGCAGGCCCTGCTTCTCGAGCCTGCGCAGGAGGGGGTAGAGGGTGTTGGCCTCGGTGGCGATCCCCGCCTCGGTCAGCGTGGTCAGCAGCGAATACCCGTACTGCGGACGACGACAGGCGACGAGGCTGGCAAAGACGACGGTGCCTCGCCGCAGCTCCTGTTCGTGGGTCGCCAGTGCCTGCTCTTCGTCCTCGTTCATACGTCACACGATAGTGTGTGACGCACACTATTACAAGAGGCGGGGTATAGATTGATTCGGAAGGTGCTCCGGCTTGGGTGAGTGCCCGGACGGCGATCGGTTGGTGCTGAACGTGTTCATGTGTGCAGCGCCGACGGTCGTGGTTGGCGGCTTCGGCTCAGAGTGAGGTCGATATGTCCAAGCCCTATGCCCTTGCCGGACTCGTGCTTGGTCTTGCTGTGTTTGCGGGAATCTTCATCCTGCTGCTTCCGGGCTTGTTCGAGCATGCTTCATCCGGCCGGGTCTGGGTCACTTGGGTGATATTCGGTATTGCTGTGGCGTTCGGGGCAGGTTTGATCCTGGCCCGATCTCGGGGGCGGCGAGATTCTGGAACTCAGTTCTGATGGTCGAGCAGGTCTGATGGTGGAACCTGCCGTCTGAAAGGGCGGTCCGTGCATCAGGTTCTCAGCGGCCTTGTGTGACGTCTCGGTTGTGGTGCAGCGACTACGGTGATTCAACCGGGATCCATGGTTCGGTCCAGTCCCATCACGGCCTGCCGAGCGCCGGCCGCATTCTCCATGATTGGGTGGCGAATGGTCGCTTTACCAGTTGATGTCTACCTGAGGATGCCGACCGGTTCCTCTGAAGGCGACACTATCGAGTAGTTTGCTCGTCGTCCGGACCACTGGATTGTGGTTCGCGGGCATGGTGTTCACCTGACTTCCACAACTGATCGAGAACTTGGCGGAACTACTTGAAGAAACGAAGCAAACGACAGATAGCGACGAGCAACGAGGCAATGAGGAACCCGCCCGCGAGAATGAACAGGAAGAGAGCGGGGGCGATCCAGTGGGTTTCGACTTGGTCGAAAGTGGCGGTTGCACTACTCACCATTTGATGGCAAGCGGCTGCTGGGGGAAACGGATTCATCGTGACTCCATATGAGGCGACTTCGGTTCCCGGTGGAGGCGTTGCGCAGCCCCGCCCTCCTGCAATCCCATTCAGAATGTGAGTCTGTAGGTATCCAGCGACGTACGAACAGACGACGAACGCGAGTCCGACTCCAGCCAGAGGCCACGGGGAGAACAGTCGTTTCCATCTCGCCGCTTGCCGCCCCAATGCTTTGATCACTTCAGTGCTTTCGGTCACTTGGCGGCATGCTCGCCCCAAGAGCTATGGGTCGGAGTGCGCCAATTCCGGTCATCTCCCAACAAGAGTACATAGACTCATTTGTTTACCGTCGGCGACGCTCCTGGTCCTGTCTCCGCAACCATCGCCGTGCGGTCGCGCCTACTCCGCCAGGTCGAGTGAAGGAGTCGGACGGCGGAAGCCGCGGGTGACGAACGCGAGGTAGCCGGTGCCGAGGATCAGCCAGATCAGGCCGAGCAGCAGCGTCCGCGGGGACAGACTCGTCCACAGCCACAGGGTGAGGCAGAAGCCGATTCCCGGCAGTACGACGAAGCTGAGGACGGCAGCGGTCCCACGCCGTCCTTTGTCGATGATGAAGTGCTTGATGACCGAGAGGTTGACCGCGGAGAACGCGATGAGCGCACCGAAGCTGACCATCTCCGAGATGAACCCGAGGTCGACGGCCAGCGCGAGGAGGGAGACCACCCCGACCGAGAGAGTGGCGAGCACCGGGGTATGGAAGCGCGGTGAGAGGCGACCGAAGAAGCCCCTCGGGAGCACGCCGTCGCGACCCATGGCGAAGAGGATGCGCGAGACCGAGGCCTGGGAGGTCAGCGCGGAGCCGCAGGCGCCGGCGACATAGGCGGCGGTGAAGAAGATCGTGAGGAACTGTCCGCCCGCGGCGGCCATGACATCGAGGGCACCGGAATCGACGTCGGCGAAGTCGTTCGAGGGGTAGACGAGCTGGGCGAGGAAGGAGAGGAGAATGTAGATCAGCCCGCCGGTGATGGTGGCGATGACGATCGCCCGCGGCACGGAGGCCTTCGGGTCCTTCGCTTCCTCGGACAGGGTCGACACGGCATCGAAGCCGAGGAACGACAGGCACAGCACGGCGGCTCCGGCCATCACATTGCCGAAGCCATCGGCGGTTCCGTCGCCGGTGAACGGGGCGGCGAGGTCGACGGTGCCGGTCCCGGCCATCGCGGAGATCCCGAGGGCGGCGAAGGTGAGGATGAAGATCGCCTGGGCGGCGATGATGACGATGTTCGCCCGCGCCACGGACACGATGCCGATGATGTTGAGCACGGTGACGAGGATGATCGCGGTGAGGACGAAGACCCAGCTGGAAATCGCGGGGAATGCCGCGGAGAGGTAGATGCCGATGACGAGGTAGTTGATCATCGGCAGGAACAGGTAGTCCAGCAGCAGCGCCCACCCGGCGACGAAGCCGATCCCCGCACCGAAGCTCTTCTGCGTGTACGTGTACGCCGATCCCGCGAAGGGCATCTCGCCGGCCATCTTCGCGTAGGAGCGTGCGGTGAAGACCATCGCGAGCAGCGTGATGACATAGGCCAGCGGCACCCGTCCGCCCGTGATCTCGGTGACGATGCCGTAGGTCGTGAAGACCGTCAGCGGCACCATGTAGACGAGCCCGAAGCAGACCAGGGACGGCACGCCGAGGGCTCGTCGCAGCTGTCCCTGACCTGCGGAATCGGGGTCGGGATCAGTGGTGGGGTGGGAACGGGGCATGATGGTCCTTCCGATCAGGCCGATGCAGACACGGCGACGCCGCCGAGGTAGGTGCTGAGAACAGGGGCCGCCGCGAGTTCGCGGGGACTGAGGGTGCGCGGATCGTGCGCGAAGACGACGAGGTCCGCGCTTGCTCCGACCGTGATCCGACCCCACGGCGCGGGGGAGGCGTCCGCGAAGCCCTGGTGGGCCACGGCCGTGGAATAGGCGTCGAGGGCGTCTGCGATGTCGAGGATCTCGGCAGGGGTCCACCCGTCGGCGGGGTCGCCGTCCTCGGTCTGTCGGCTGATCGCGATCGCCAGGCCTTCGACCGGCGTGCCCGAGGTGCATGGCCAGTCCGAACCGAAGGCCAGTCTGCCTCCGTCAGCGAGGATGCTGTGCATCCGGTACTGCTGCGCGGCCCGATCCTCGCCGAGGCGGGGCACCGTGAGAACGGTCATGAGATCGTCGAGCTGTGCCCACAGGGGCTGCATGTTCGCGATCACGCCGAGTTCCGCGAAGCGGGAGAGGTCTGCGGTGTCGACGAGTTGGGCGTGAGCGATGACGGGGCGACGATCGCGCGGACCGTTGGCGCCGATGGCCGACTCGATCGCATCGAGGGCCTGTCGCACCGCGGCGTCGCCGATCGCATGGATGTGGACCTGGAAGCCGGCGGCGTCGACCGCGCGCACCGCCTCGGCAAGGGTTTCGCCCTCCCAAACCCGCAGGCCGTGGTTGTGCAGGGATGAGCAATAGGGTTCGAGCAGGGCACCGGTCTCGTTCTCGACGACGCCGTCGGCGAAGAACTTCACGGTGTGGGCGGTGAGCATCGGATCGGCCAGGGCCCGCACGCGCTCCCGGGCGGCGATCATCGCCGGCAGCCGCTGGGCGAAATGCCGTGGATCGGCATAGAGGGCGAGGTTGAAGCGGGTGGAGAGTCGTCCCTGCTGCGATGCCGTGACGTAGGTGTCGACGTCGGCCGGTTCGACCCAGGCGTCCTGGACCCAGGTGACCCCGCGTTGCAGGTAGTAGGCACTCGCCCGTTCGAGGGAACGCAGGCGCACCGATTCGTCCTGCGGCGGACGGACCGCGTCGACGAAGTCGACGGCACCCCACTCCCGCAGTGTTCCAAGCGGGGAGCCGTCGGCGCGGCGGGGGATCTCGCCGAGTTCCGGTTCCGGAGTCTCGGCGGTGATGCCGGCGAGTTCGAGGGCCCGGGAGTTGCACCACACTGTGTGATAGTCCCAGGCGCGCAACACGACGGGGCGGTCGGGGACGGCCTCATCGAGCCAGCGGGCGTCGAAGAGCCCGCCTTCGACGAGGCTGCCGTCGTAGGAGGCGCCGGTGATCCACTCGACCTCTGGGTTGTCCTCGGCGAAGCGGCGCACCTCGGCGACGATCTCCTCGACGCTCGCGCACGAGCGCACCTGCGGGCCTTCGGCCTCGAGGCCGCCGAAGATCGGGTGGGCATGTCCGTCGGCGAAGGACGGCATGAGGAATCCGCCGGAGAGATCCACGTGTTCGACGGAGGTCCGATCCGACTCGGCCATCTCGGCGAGAGCTGACTCGCAGTCCGCCTGTCCGACGGCCGCGATGACACCCTCGCGGACGAGGAGAGCTTCGCTCGGCTCCGCCTCGGCGCCGAGCCAGATGGTGCCGTTGTCGAAAAGGGTGGTGGGCACGTCTTGTCCTCCAGGGCTGAGGTCGGCGATGTGTACGAACAGTGTTCGTGTTGTGACCTACAGCACGATACACTCCAGGTGGGGTCTGCGGGAAGAGGTGATGAGATTTCATGAGGCTCAATCGTGAACGACTGGTGGCGGCCGCGTTCGACCTCGTCGATGAGGAGGGCGCCGAGGCGCTGTCGATGCGCATGCTCGCCGCCCGGGTCGATCGGCAGGTGTCGTCGCTGTACAACCATGTTGCCGGCAGAGGAGAGCTCATCGAGGCCATGCGTGCTCGGATCGTCGAGGGCATCGACATCGTTCCGTTCGCCGACGCCGACGCCGACGGGGGCACTGACGGGGGAGAGGCGAGCTCCTGGGATATCGCCCTCGAGAGGTGGGCGCGGTCCTACCTGCGTGCCTTCGCCGCGCATCCGAATCTCATCCGACTGCTCGCAACGACATCGATTCGGGATCGATCGACCTATGCGATGTACGACTCGATCGTCGCCGGTCTCGAGCGCGGAGGATGGCCGGAGGGCCAGGTGATCGCGGTGATCAGAACCGTCGAGGCGCATGTGCTCGGTTCCGCGCTCGACATCGTCGCTCCCGGTGACATGCTCGACCAGACCTCCGTCGACCCGCACTTCAGCTATGTGCGCAGCGCACTCGACCCGCGCAATGCCACCGCTTACGGAGCCACCGCCGCCTTCGAACTCGGACTGACCGCGCTCATCGACGGTCTGCGGCTGCGGTTGGAGGCGGCTAATCCAAGTGATCGCACAGGTGGATCCGATGGGTGATGCCGAGCACTGGACGCTGATCCATACTGAGCGCGCGCGACTTGCGGAACTGCTCGACCGGCTCGATGCCGAACAGTGGCATGCCCCGACGCTGTGTGCCGACTGGAGTGTCGAGGAGGTGGTGGCGCACCTGAGTGCTGCGGCGAACACCGGTCGCTGGGCGTGGATTCGCAGCATCCTCGCCGCCGGGTTCGATCCGGCCAAACACAATGCTCGCCTGCTCTCTCGCTACCGGGGCCGCAGTCCGTACGAGACACTCGCGACCTTCCGCGTATCGATCACCGCGACCATCGCCCCGACAAAGGACTATCCCGCCTTTCTCGGCGAGGTCATCGTCCACGGCCAGGACATCGCGCGACCACTCGGGCTGAAGCTGATGCCAAGTCGTGAGGCGTTGGTGGAGGTGGCGCGCTACTTCGCCAGCAAAGACTTCGCCGTCAACAGCAGAACTCTCATCAAAGGACTGACCCTTGAGGCTGACGATGCCGACTTCTCCGCAGGTGATGGGCCGCAGGTGACCAGCAGTGTCCTTGCCCTCGTCATGGCGATGGCCGGACGGCCGAGTTTCGCAGCCGACCTCACCGGTGCAGGCAGCGAGGAACTCCGGCGCCGCATTGCCGGAACTTGAAGGCTCTGGCGGCCCGGCCGCTGGCCGAGTCCCGGCAGCCGGCAGGGTCCTGTCCGCTGGCGTTCGCCGTCGGTGCAGATGAGGTGCGGGCAGAGCCGAGCCACTGACGATGATGCCGAGGATCGTCGCCACCGTCATGCCGATCGGCATCACCCTGCCGAATGTTCTGAGCAGGCCCCTCTCGAAGGTGAGCTGATCGTGAGGATGGAGCCTGCGGTTGACCGGATGGACGAGCGCAGCGGTCCCGAACTCTGCGCAGCCGACGATCAAGCACGGCCTGCGGGAGGGCCTGCTGCAGCCGGGCAGGCGGACGAGCGCAAACCAGGTGGTCTGCGACACCGATCACCTCGAGCGACTTCGCCTCATCCCAGCCTCGGCGACCGTCGCGGGACTTCCCCTGGCCAAGGTCCGCCTGGTCATCGATACTGTCGACCGAGGATCATCCGTCCTCGACGCGATGGCGGTGGTTCCGGACACGCTGGTGGGAGAGTCGGGCGAAGGCGAATTCCCCGGGGAAGGCGGTGGCACTCCTCGCCCGCATCGTCGCCGAGCGAGGTTGGGCCAGCGCGAAGAATTCTCCGGCCTACGCGATTGCCGTGCGTGCGGATCGGTGAGCTGGAGAAGGAACAGCTCGAGTTCATCCTCGCTCGCATCGATGAGTACGCCGAGGCGACGGATGCCGTGGCGCGCACCGATCTCGATGCCCTCGTCCTGCTGGCCCAGCAGCACCATGCGGGGGCCCTGGGTCCGGAAACGTGACCTGCGGGCTCAGAGCTTCGGTTCGCCCCAGACTCCCACGGCAAGGAACACCAGTCCGACCATCAGCGTCAGCCCGGTCGACCACGGGCGGGTATCGACCCCTGCGAGACGGGAGAAGAATCTCGTGATTCTCGTCGAGACGGACGGGAACCGTCTCCATGCCCATGCGAGGAGCACATAGGGCGCGAGCATCGCGAGGACGAACACAGCGTAGGAGAACACCCGGAGGGCATCATCCTCGCTGACCGCTCGCATCACCCGTGCCGCGAGGTACATCGTGGCGAATCCGCTGAAGCCGAGGAGGGTGTTCGTGGCACCGATGAGCGTCATCTCCCAGGCTCTGCCGCTGGGTCGACTGCGGGGCCGTCTCGGCGTGGGTGACCGTCGCAGACGCAGTCCCATGATGATCGCCGCGATGACGAAGACGGCACCGGCTGCGAGGTCGACGCTGCGGTGGACGAGGAGTCGCTCGACATCGCCTCTGAGCAACGCTTCGAAGGTCCGCGGATCAACGACCTGGAGAAGAAGCAGGATGAGGGTGGCACCGATGGTCAGGCCCAGCAGCATGAACGCAATCGCGCGATAGGCGCGGGTGACGCCGGTGAGCACACGCAGGGTCTCGGCGACGAGAGTGGGGCTGATCCCCATCACCACCCCGAGACCGGCGAGACTGGCTCCGGCGCCGAGGAATCGGAGGATTTCGCTTTCGATCATGGTCGAGGGGTCAGGCGATCACTCCGGTGGCGCATCGTAGGTGACCCAGTTCGTCTTCGTCGCCACCTGATCGTAGAGCACCTGCGCCTGCGCATTGTCTGCGGCCGTGATCCAGCGGACCACCGAGCGGCCCTCGTCCGCGGCGATCTCCTGGAGTCGGGCGATGAGGGCGCGGCCGGCCCCGCTTCCACGTGCCTCGGGGTCGGTGAAGAGGTCGTCGAGCCAGATGCCGACAGTGCCGGTCGAAGGACGTGAGAAGCGGCGGTAGTCGGCGATCGCTACGATACGGCCATCCGCCTCGGCGACGAGGCCGTTGCACTCATGTTCGCTGTCCGTGAGCCACCCCCACACCCGGGAGACGACGTCTTCGGATTCGGGAAGATGATAGAACTCGCGGTAACCACGGAAGAGCTCACGCCACCGGGCTTCGTCGGCAGGGACGACGGGACGGATGGTCAGCGGCAGATCGGATGCCATTGCGGTGGGGTCCTTCCTCGGGTCGAAGCACGGCGACGTGCAGGGCAACACTACGCGAAAAGGCCCCCGACCGGGAAGATGATTCCCGGCCGGAGGCCGATTTCGCTGTGTACGCGAGGGGGGACTTGAACCCCCACGTCCGCAGACACTGGAACCTAAATCCAGCGCGTCTACCAATTCCGCCACTCGCGCGCGACGCCCTCAAGATTAGCAGGGCGGGCACGCGATGCTGAAAACGCGGATGCCGCGTCTCCCGGTGCAAAGGAGGCTCTCAGGCTGCGTCGATGCCCAGTGCCTTGCGGACTCGGGCGACGTGTCCGGTGGCCTTGACGTTGTACTGAGCCAGTTCGACCGCACCCTCGGCGTCGACGACGACCGTCGAGCGGATGACGCCCTGGACGACCTTGCCGTAGCTCTTCTTCTCGCCGAAGGCGCCCCACTCTTCCATCATGGTCTTGTCCTCGTCGGAGAGCAGGTCGAAGTTGAGACCCTCCTTCTCCGCGAACTTCTTCAGCTTCTCCGGCTTGTCCGGGGAGATGCCGAGGACGACGAGACCGGCGGCCCCCAAGGCCGAAAGCGAATCGCGGAAGTCGCAGGCCTCGGTGGTGCAGCCGGGAGTCATCGCGGCGGGGTAGAAGTAGACGACGACGCGCTGGCCCTTGAACTCGCTGAGCGTGACGGACTTCCCGTCCTGGTTGACCAGGGTGAAGTCAGGGGCGGTGTCGCCGACCGAAAGGCGTGGCATGTGTTCTCCTCTTCTCGAGCTGATGTATCTCGTCACCGTCCACTCTAATGCGAGTGCCGGACACGATCTCATCGGTCCGAGGCACGGCCTCACCCGACCCGAGCCACGACCTCACCGACGGCGATGGCGTCGCCGACCTTCGCCACGTGCTTGAGTGTCCCCGAGGCGCTCGCCTGCACCCGGGTCTCCATCTTCATCGCCGAGAGCACGGCGATATCGTCACCCGCGGCCACCTCGGCGCCGTCATCGACGAGATAGTCGACGAGGCTGCCGGGAACAGGAGCCGTCACGGCACCGGCGTCGGCCGCCTCGCTGCCCGAACCGCTATCACCAGAGGCTGCACTCCCGCCACCAACCGATCCGAGTGCGGCGATCAGCCGGCTCGGCAGACCGATCGTGGTCAGCTTCCCGCCGATCTCGATGTTCATGCGCTCCAGGCTCGAGTCCTCCACCGGAGCGGGCCGGTCCTGAGCTTCGAAGCGGGGGAGGAGCTCCGCCTCGATCCACTGGGTGTGGATGCCCAGGTCCTCGGCGGTGAAGGCGGGGTCGGTCAGGATCTCCAGTGAACACGGCAGCACGGTGGCCGGTCCCTCAACCCTCAGCTCCTTCGCCGCGGTCACAGTCCGCGCGATCGCGGTCGGCCGATCCGGTCCGTGGACGATGAGTTTGGCGAAGAGCGAATCGAAGTCCGGCTGCACGGTGTCACCTGCCCGGACTCCGGCATCCCAGCGCACTCCCGGACCGCCGGGAACGGCCAGCGCGTCGATGCGTCCCGGGGTGGGCAGGAAGCCGCGGCCGGGATCTTCGGCATTGATGCGCAGTTCGATGGCATGCCCGACCGGTTCGGGTGTGGCCGACAGGGACAGGCCCTCACCGAAGGCGATGGCGAACTGTTCGCCGACGAGATCGACGCCCGAGGTCACCTCGGTCACGGGGTGTTCGACCTGCAGGCGGGTGTTGACCTCGAGGAACGTCATGGTTCCGTCGGCGGCGAGAAGGAACTCGACGGTCCCGGCTCCCCGGTAGTCCACCTCGGCGCAGATCGCCTCGGCCGACCGGTGCAGGCGTTCGCGCTGCTCGACGCTTACCCCCGGGGCAGGGGCCTCCTCGATGAGCTTCTGGTTCCGGCGCTGGGCGGAACAGTCCCGGTCACCGACGGCCACGACTCTGCCCTGTCCGTCGCCGACGACCTGGACCTCGACGTGGCGGGGGCGTTCGAGATAGTGCTCGACGAAGCATTCGCCGCGACCGAAGGCCTCCGTGGCCTCACGGGTCGCGGATTCGAAGGCCCCGGCGATCTCGCCGAGGTTCCGCACGATCTTCATTCCGCGGCCGCCGCCGCCGTGGGCGGCCTTGATGATGATCGGCAGTCCGTGCTGCTCGGCGAAGTCCTCGACCTCGCTCGCGCTCTCGAGCGGGCGGTCGATTCCCGGCGCCAGCGGCGCCCCGACTTTCTGCGCCAGCTGACGGGCCGTGACCTTGTCGCCGAGGGCGGTGATCGTCTGGGCCGTGGGCCCGATCCAGATCATTCCGGCGCCCTCGACCGCGGCGGCGAAGTCCGCGTTCTCGGACAGGAACCCGTACCCGGGATGGACCGCCTCGGCGCCGGATTCCTTCGCCGCGGCGATGATGGCATCGATGTTGAGGTAGGTCTCCGCGGCGCTGGTGCCCGGCAGTCCGTAGGCTTCGTCAGCGAGCTGGGCGTGCATGGCCTCGGCGTCCTGGTCGGCGTAGACGGCGATGGAGGTGTGCCCGTGGTGGGCGCAGGCGCGGATGACTCGGACGGCGATTTCGCCGCGGTTGGCGATGAGGATTCTCGACATGATTCAGCTTCCGTCGTTCGATGAGCGGGTGGTCTCTGATGGGGCGGCGGTGGGGCCGGTGGTGAATCGCAGCTTCACACCGGGTGCCAGCTGCCCGGCGAGGTCGATGTCGTCGACGCTGGCGATGATCGGATAGCCGCCGGTCAGCGGGTGATCGGGCCCGAAGAGGACGGGCTGCCCATCGGGCGGGACCTGCAGCGCTCCGGTCACCGCCCCCTCGCTCGGCAGCTCCCCGGTGCGGGAGCGTTCGAGGGGAGTCTCGCCGGCCAGGCGCAGGCCCACTCGGTCGGATTCCTGGGTCACCGTCCACTCCTGCCCCAGCAGGGTCTCGATGCCAGCCGAGGTGAACCAGTCGTCCCGTGGCCCCAGGGTGATGCTCAGCGTCACGGGCTCCCCGGCCTGCGGCAGATCGCGTTCAGTGCTTCTCGGCGCTCCCGGATCGACGGGGTGGGGTGCCGTTTTCGGGTCGCCGAACGCAACGATGTCCCTGGACTCGAGGGCGGCCGGGCCGAGGTGGGCCAGCGTGTCGGCAGACCGACTGCCCAGGGCGGGAGCGGTGTCGATGCCGCCGCGGAAGGCGAGGTACCGGCGGATGCCCCGTTCGGGGGAGCCGAGTTCGAGTTCGTCGCCGTCCTCGAGGCCGAAGGGCTCGCCGAGGCGGGGGTGATGTGTGGTGCCGTCGACGGCGGTCACGGTGATCGGTCCCTTGGCGCCGGTGACCGCGGCGACTCCGGTTCCGGTGATGCGCAGGAGGGCTCCGCCGCCGAAGCTCTCCAGCCCGGCCGCGGTCTCGTCATTGCCGACGAGGCGGTGGGCGAGGCGCAGCGCCGAACGGTCCGCGGCACCAGCGCTCGAGACGCCCATACCGGCGAAACCGGGTCGTCCGAGATCCTCGACGAGCAGTTGCAGACCGGGCCGGAGGACCTCGAAGCGGTGGGCGGAGGCTGGGGTCTCCTCGCTAGCCGAGCCAGCCGACGGAGCGTCCGTCGCTGCGACGCTGCCGACACTCACCGTCTCACGTTCGGCCTCCTGGAAGGTCACGATCGTGCCGGGAACGAACAGGGCCGGGGGATCCCTGTCGAGATCCCACAGGGTGGCATCGGTGCTGCCGATGAGCTGCCAGCCGCCGGGGGAGGAACGGGGGTAGACCCCGGTGAACTCCCCGGCCAGAGCGACCGCGCCCACCGGCACACGAGTCCGCGGCGAGGGCCGGCGCGGGACGTCGAAGATCGGATCGTCGCCGGCCAGATAGCCGAACCCGGGGGCGAAACCGGCGAACGCGACCTCCCAGCTGGCCTGCTGGTGCCGGGCGACCACCTCGGCGGGGGAGAGGGAGAGCAGTTCGGCCACCTCGGCGAGGTCCTCCCCGTCGTAGCGGACGTCGATGGTGACATGTCGGGCCTGACCGGAATCGGCCTCGGTCCGGTCGAGGCCTCTGATCTGCTCTTCGAGGGCCGCGGCGCTGGTATAGGCGGGGTCGAAGCGGATGAGCACGGTGCGGGCGGCGGGGATGAGTTCGTCGACGCCGGTCGGATCGGCGGCCTCGAGCGCGTGGTGCAGGCGCATGGTGGCGCCGAGGTCGGGGCATTCGACGAGGAGGTGGCGCCGGGAGGCGGTGTGGAAGACGAGGTCAGCGGTCATCGGCGAAAGGCCCCTTCTTCAGTGTCGGTGACGAACATCTTCCCCGGTGAGTGGGTGATGGCGAACGGGGGAGCGGACTCGGCGATCGCGACCTGCGGGGTGACGCCGCAGGCCCAGAAGACGGGGACGTCGCCGGGCTGGATAGAGGGGGCGTCCCCGAAGTCGGGGTGGTCGAGGTCGGTGATGCCGATCTGCTCAGGGTCGCCGATGTGGACGGGGGCACCGTGGACGGCGGGGAATCGATCGGTGATCCGCACCGCCTCGGCGACCTGGTGGGCGGGAATCGGGCGCATGGAGACGACCATGTCCCCGCGGACGCGACCGGCCGGGAAGCAGGCGGTGGTCGTCCGATACATCGGCACGTTCCGACCGGCCTCCTGGTGGCGGATCGGGATGCCCGCCGCGGTCAGGCCCGATTCGAAGGTGAAGCTGCAGCCGATGAGGAAGGACACGAGGTCGGGATGGTCGGCCCAGGCCTCGGTGGCATCGGCGACCTCATCGACGAGGGCCCCGTTCTCCCAGATCCGGTAGCCGGGGATGTCGGTGCGTATGTCGCTGCCCGCGGCGAGTGCGGATTCGACCTGCCCGGGTTCGAGGACGTCGATGACCGGGCACGGTTTCGGATTGCGCTGTGCGAAGAGGAGAACGTCGAAGGCCCAGTCCGCGGGCACGGCGATGAGGTTCGCCTGGACGAGTCCGGGTGCCAGCCCCGAGGTGGGGCCATCGAATCCGGCGCGGATGCGGGCGCGCGCCGCGGCTCCGGCCCCTGCGTCGGCGCCGCCGAACCCGGCGTCGGTTCCGGCCCCAGCCCCCGCCTCGGCGTCGGTCGTCGCACTCATCGGTCCGACCCGGCGAAGGCGGCGATGCGCACACCCGAGGATTCGAGGAGTTCGCGGGCGGCGCGGGCCATATCGATCGAGCCCTGGGAGTCGCCGTGGAAGCAGATCGACTGGGCATCGACGTCGACGAGGCTGCCGTCGATCGCTTCAACTTGCCCGGTCTCGACGAGTCGCAGGACGCGGGCGGCGACCGCCTCGGGGTCGTGGAGGACCGCATTGGGCTCGGTACGGGAGACCAGGGATCCGTCCGGGTTGTAGGACCGGTCGGCAAAGGCCTCGGCTGCCACGGCCAGTCCTGCGTCGGCGGCGACGCGGTTGGCCACGCTGCCCGCGAGTCCGAGGAAGACGAGCGAATCGTCGATGGCTGTGATCGCGTCGACGACGACCTTGGCCTGCGCTTCGTCGTGGACGATCGCGTTGTAGAGACCGCCGTGGGGTTTGACGTAGGCGACCCTGCCGCCGACCGCGGCCGTCAGGCCGAGCAGGGCGCCGATCTGGTATTCGACCTGAGCCTGCAGGGTGGCGGGAGGCACGTCGAGGGTCCGGCGGCCGAAGCCCTCGTAGTCGTCGTAGCCGGGGTGAGCGCCGATGACGACTCCGCCGCGGGTGGCGGCGTCGACGGTGGCGCGGATGCCTTCGGGACTGCCCGCATGGAAGCCGCAGGAGACGTTGGCACTGGTCACGAGGCCGAGCATGGCTTCGTCGTCGCTGACGATGCGGTCGGGGATGTTCTCCCCGAGGTCGGAGTTGAGGTCGATGCGTGCTGAGGTGGTGTCGTTCATTGTCAAGCTCCTATTCCGATCATGGCGAAGATGGGTCCGATGGACTGGATCGCGGTGTAGAAGGTCACGAGGGTGGCGGCCGTGCCGATGACCAGCAGCCATTTCGGGTACGACGTTAACCGCAGCAGTCGTGGTCTGAACCAGCCGATGTACATGAAGATCGACAGGCCGATGGGCAGGATGAGGCCGTTGAAGCCGCCGACGAAGACGAGCAGGGTCGCCGGTGCCGTGCCGAGGATGACGTAGACGATGAGCGAGACGGCGATGAAGGTGACCGTGGCCAGCTGGAGCGGCCAACCTCCGTCGAGGCGTTTGGAGAATGCGGAGAGGAAGGTCGCCGAGGTGTAGGCCGCGCCGATCACCGAGCTCAGGGCCGCGGCCCAGAAGATCGCGCCGAAGATGCGGATGCCGGCGTCGCCGAGGACGGCGGCGAAGGCCTGGCCGGCGGGGTTGGCGACCTGGCTCTGGAGGTCCAGCGCCACTCCGGAGGCGACGACGCCGAGGATGGCGAGGAAGAGCACGTAGCGCATGATGCCGGTGACGATGATGCCGGTCAGTGCCGAGCGCATGACACCGGCGGCGTGTTCGGGTCCGCTGTGTCCGGAGTCGAGGTAGCGGTGGGCACCCGAGTAGGTGATGTAGCCGCCGACGGTTCCGCCGACGATCGTCGTGATCGTGGCGAAGTTGATGGTGTCGGGCAGGAATGACTGCTTGATCGCCTCACCCACCGGAGGGGAGGAGGCGATGGCGACGAAGACGGTGAGGACGATCATTCCCACGCCGAGGACCATGACGACGGCGTCGACGACCTTGCCGGCGCGTTTGAAGAGGAAGATCGCGATGGCCAGGACGCCGGTGACGATGCCGCCGAGCTTCGGATCGATGCCGAGTAGGGCATTGAGGCCGAGGCCGCCGCCGGCGATGTTGCCGATGTTGAAGGCGAGTCCGCCTAAGACGATGAGGACGGAGAGGAGGATCCCCGATCCCGGGACCGCAGAGGAGGCCAGCTGTGCGGCGCGTTTGCCCGAGGAGGTGATCATGCGCCAGATATTGAGCTGAATGGCGATATCGATGAGGATCGAGATGAGGATGGCGAAGGCGAAGGCCGCCCCCATCTGCGCCGTGAAGGTGGCCGTCTGGGTGATGAATCCCGGCCCGATCGCCGAGGTGGCCATGAGGAAGATGGCACCGACGACGGCGCTGCGGCTGACCTTTCCGGCGGTCTTCTCTGCAAAGCCGGAACTCGTCGAGGTCTCCTGCGTCTCGTTGGGCGATTCTGACATGGCGTCTCCCACTGTGGATGATGTCGGGGTGTTCGTTTCGCTTCCGGCGGTCGGGGGCGACCGCTGTGTCTCAGCTCACCGCCGTGGCGAATTTGTAGTGAACAATCTAGCATCGATTGTTCTACAAAACTAGATCCACTTCACATTTCCCGCCTGCTTCCGTCAGCAGAATATGGTCCCGGTCACTAGACTGGGGCTCATGACTCACGAATCGTCCCTGGTCAATCGGCTCACCGAGCTTCTCACTGCCGGAGAGCTGCGGCCCGGGGAGAAACTTTCTGAGGCCTCGCTCGTCGAGCGTTTCGATGTCTCCCGCAATACCCTGCGTGAGGCCTTTCGCGTTCTGGGTGAGCAGGGTCTGCTCCAGCACATTCCACATCGCGGGGTGTCCGTGGCTTCGCCGAATACGGCCGATGTCGTCGACATCTATCGGGTGCGCCGGGCGATCGAGTGCTCGGTGCTCGAACGTGCTCCGCGCAATCACCCCCATGCCGTGCATATGGCCGAGGCCGTCGAACAGGCGAAGGCGGCAGCCGCTGCCGAGGATTGGCTGCTCGTGGGAACCGCGAACATGAGCTTTCACAACGCCCTCGTGTCCATGTCAGACAGTGTGCGCCTGATGCGCTCGTTCGGCAATGTCCTCGCCGAACTGCGTCTGGCGTTCCTCAAGGTCGAAGTCCTCGACTTCCTCCACGCCCCGTTCGTCGATCGCAACCAGGGAGTCCTCGATGCCTACCTGGGGGAGAGCCCCGCGGAGGCAGCGAGGCTGCTCGAGCGCTACCTCGGCGATTCGGAGCGCCAAGTGCTCGGAGCTTACGCTCGCGCCGGCCAGGCCTGAGGCGTTTCGGCGGTCAACGCCCAATCCGCGCCAATTTCGGCTCGATCAACGCGAAACTCGATCCAGCTGGGCTCGATCAACGCGAAGCCTGAATATGTCGTCACCAGTGACGACTTATTCAGACTTCGCGATGCGGTCTGCAGCGAATGTGGATGAATGCAGAAAACCGCCGTCCGGATGATCCGAACGGCGGTTCTGCTGCTGCTGCTGTGCACCCCCCGGGACTTGAACCCGGAACCCACTGATTAAGAGTCAGTTGCTCTGCCAATTGAGCTAGAGGTGCGTGCTGCGCACGTCGCGCAACGAGAATTAATATTACTCAGGTTCCCAGCCTCCATGCAAACCGAGAGCGAACCATCTGGGTATTTGTGACCGATGTCGCATACCTGCAGGTCGCGGTCGTCCATCGCCCGCTCTTTGCGATCCGGAACCCACTGATGACGAGTCTGAACTGGCGGGTTTCGGGGAGGTGCAACCGATCCCGACGTTACAGATACATTCCCGAACTCGACTGCTCGGCCGGTTCGGAGATCGCGTGCACGTCGCGCTCTCGCAGGAGCACATACGCTGTGCCTTCGAGCTCGACCTCGGCGAGGTCCTCCGGGTCGTAGAGGACGGTGTCGCCGAGGTTGGCCTGCCGCACGTGTGGGCCGGCCGCAACGACCTTGCCCCACACGAGCCGCTTGCCCATGCTTGCGGTCGCCGGAATGACGATCCCGGCCGAAGACTTGCGTTCCCCGGCCTCCTCGCCCGGATCGAGCAGGATCCGGTCGTGGAGCATGCGGATGGGCAGAGCGGAATCAGCCACGCTTGTTCCGGCCGGACAGTCCGACGACGAGAGCTGCCACACCGAGGACGAGGCCGGCGCCGAGGGCCACAGCTTCGGTCTTGGGGGATCCGTCTTCCTCGACGACGCCGGACTTGGCCTTGTTGACCGCGCGGGTCGCGATGACCTTCGGGCGGATGCGGCCGACGAGCTCGTCGATGTTGTCCGCGATCCGCTCCTCGCGCAGGCGGATCGATTCCGCGAGCTGTGCGGGTGTTGCCTTATCGACGGTCACATCTGAGGTGTAGACGTTGTCAGTCATCGGGTCGCGTCCTCCGGGTCGAGAATACATCGGTGCCTGCGACGGGGGTGCCGCAGTGGTTCGCTGTCAAGCTTAACCGCTGAAATCTCTCGGTGTCAGATATTGCCCGGGGTGATCCGGAAAGTCACGATCTCCACGACCGCCTCATCGGGCATCGTCGGGTAGTGCTCGTGCAGATTCGCAATATAGGAGGTCACGTCCGAGTTCTGCGACAGGTGCAGATCGGCGGCGGTCAGCTCGCCGAGGCGGCGCGACGTCACCGAGGTGACCTCGACCGGCGTTGTCCCGTGTGCGGTGCTCTCGAAGTAGGCGAGGGCCGGGCCGGTCTGATGGGCTTCGTTCCAGCGGACGGTCAGTGTCTTCCTCGCCGAGGTGACCGCCTCGAAGTAGCGGGCGTGGAATCTCAGGAGGCGTACGGGTGCGGCGTCCGGGTGGCGGTAGGAATGGGGGAGGAAGGCGGAGACCGGGGAGATGTCCGGCGCGGCCCCCTCCGTTCCGGGAAGGACGATGAGAGCGTCCGGATGCAGGTCGCGGATGACCTGCCGGCATCGGCCGCAGGGCGGGAGCACACCTCGACCGTGATCGCCGACGGCCGCAATCGTGACCAGTGGGCCGGCTCCGGCGGCAGCGGCAGTGCCGATGGCGACGAGTTCCGCGCAGGGCCCACCGGTGAAGTGGAAGACGTTGACGCCGGTGTGGATGCGGCTGTTCGTGTCCATGGCCGCAGCGGCGACGGTGTGGTTCGAGTCTATGCCCAGGGAATCGGCCAGCGCGGCGGCGGCTTCGATGACGCGCAGTTCTGCGTCGAAGAGTTCCATGCCTGCGAGTCTATGCCAGGGGACGGAAGGCAGAGGCCGAACTTACTCCTGCTTGTTGCGTCGTCCCATGATGTAGATGATGAATCCGACGGCGGCCATGCCGGAGGCGGCAAGGACGAAGACCGGCCAGGAGCTCACGATCGTTGAGACGATGGATTCGCCGAACGAGGTCGAGGGCTGACTGTTGCCGCGCGGTGAGGGCTGATCGCCGCCGGTGATGAGGTCGGTGTCATCATCGGGGGCCGGAGAATCCGGATTCCGCGGCACCGGGTCGGAATAGTCCGGGGGAGGTGCTGATTCGTCGTTGCCAGGCAGCCAGTCGTCGCCGGTGTCGCCGGGGATCTCATCGCGTTCGTCCTGCGAGCCGTTGCCGGTCGAGGGATCCGGCGTGTTGTCGTCACCTTCGCGTCCGTCGGGGCCCGTGGCCGTCCCCGAACCGTTCTTGTCATCGGAGTCCTCGTCCTCGGAACCCTCATCGTCGGAGTTCCCGGAGTCAGAGCCGTCTGAGCTGCTCAGGCCCTCCGAGCTGCTCGATGAATCGGAATTGCGAGAGGAGCTCGAATCGGAGTCTCGCCCATTGCGATCGGCGTCCGCCGAATCTGCGTCTGCAATGGCCGAGGCGCGGTCGCGGTCATTGCTGTTCGCGGAGGAGCCGCTGTTGGACCCGCTGTCGTTGCCGTTTGAAGCCTTATCGGAGTCCGAGCTCGACGTGGCACCGGACTCATCGCCGTCGGCTTGGCTGCCGCTGTCGGAGTCGAAACCGTCGGCTGCGTCGTCGTTCCCGGCAGCCTTGTCTGAGCTGCCGTTGGAGTCCTCGCTGGACCCGTCTTGCGAAGCGTTGGAGTCGGCCCCGGACGATGCCGAAGCCCCGCCCTCGTCGGGCTCCTCGTACTCCCTACCGTCGACGGTGATCCGTCCATCTTCGACCTCGAAGCGCCATTTGGGATCCTCGGTGAAGTGTTTGAAGACCATTGCCTCGGTTTCGCCCTTCGCAACGACTTCGCCGTTCTTATTGAGGAAGAAATCTGTTGGTACATCTTCCTGGTCTGCCGCGGAAGGAACAGCGTTCCCGCTGTCGTCGGTGTCAGACTCTGAATTGGTAGCCGCTGAGTCCTGCAGGGGTATGCGAAGGCGGTTCTTAGGGCCGGAGAATGGTTTATCCTTCCAGTTTCTTGGCATGTGCCCCTGCTGGCCATTTGGCTCCGGGAGCGTAAGAGTCTTGGTCTGCCCGTCAAAAGTTGCCGTCAACTTGCCATCGATTTCGCACGGCTCGCTTTTCGCGCCGTCCGACGGGTCCGCACACGCAGCATCATCATTGCCAGTGCCGCCCTGGTCATCGCCCTCAGCCTCGGAAGACGAACCGTCGGCGGAATCGGCTCCCTCACTCTCGGCCTCTGATCCGGATCCGTCGGCGCCGCCCTCGGAGGCAGCAGAGGTATCGTAACCGGCCCCGGCCTCCGCAGCGGAAGCGGAATCGGAACCTCCGGAATCGGCACCATCAGCCGCCGAGGAACCAGGCGAACCGGAATCGGAGTCCGCGTTCGCAGAATCGGCGGAGTCCACCTCGGCGGCGGGACTGGGCTGGGCATATGCGGCAGTGGAGGTCAGAGTGTCGGAGAAGGGCAGCATCAGCAGGGCAAGGGCAGTGCCGAGGGCGGCCGCTCGGCGGCTGAACTCGCGGGTGGCTGGCACTGGGTTCCTTCGCGGTGGGGATTCCGACATCATTTACTCAAGGGAACATGGCGCATGGGTACGTCGATCACCATCATAATGGCTAGGCCAGACGTGAAAAAGCCGCGCTTCACTGTTCTTGAGTCTCTGACTTCTTGTCATAGGCGCGGATGGTCGAATCCTCGCCGTCGACGATGACAGTGTTGCCGCCATCGGTCATGGCGAGCAGTCGCGTGTCCGTACGGTAGGCGTGTTGCCCTGCCAGCAGGCATGATGCTTCGTTGTCGATGGTGCAGGGCACGATCGTTCCGCGCGGTTCGGAGAGATTGATGTCCTTGCTCGAGGTGTCCATGAGCAGCAGACCGTTCTCGAGGTTGAAGAGGTAGGGGCCGATGTAGGCGCGTTGGCCGCCTTGGCCGCGGACCCAGGACATTTCGCCGACGATATCGGTCGTTGTCGTCACAGTCGAGAGGATCGAGCCGTCCTCGAGTGAGTGGACGACGAGTTGGATCCGGTGCCCCGAGTTCGTCGAGGCACCCTGTTCGCCCCACAGGGTGATCGCTTTGCCGTGTCCAGCGGAGATCCAGTCGATGATCTGCAGATCATCGGCGGGAGGTTCGAGATCGATGCTGCGTTCGTCACCGGACTTGATGTTCTCGGCCTTGACGGGTCCGTTCCAGTCGGAGCTGAAGAGTTCGTCGTTCTCGATCGCCATCGGCGTCGATCCGGGTTCCGGGGTGGGGACGTTGACCAGGCCATCGGCGCCGAAGGTCGAGAGTTTGTTGCCGGACTTGATGAGCACGCTCGTGCCCGCCGAGGTGATGCGCGCCTTCTGCGGCAGCTGATACCGCATCGGTTCGCTCTCACCGTCGAAGAGCGCCTCGGCGGTGTCGCCCGCCTGCCACAGCAGTGCCGGCTTGCCGTCGATGATCGTGTCCACGGCGAAGGTCGGGGCCTCGTCGACCTCGCCGGAATAGCGTTCCTCGCCGGTGGTGGCGTCGAGGACTTGCAGCTTGCCCTTGTTCACCACGAGCACGCCGCGGTCCGAGGCGGTCACGGAGGCGTCCTTGGGGACCTTCGTCTCCCACTTCGGAGAGTTGCTGAAGCTGGGAACGACGTCGTCGGTCGAGTCGACCGAGAGCTCAGAGGCGGGGTTGACCTGCTGCTCGGAACCGATCGTCTGCGGTGAGTCGGGCGATCCGGAGGGGACGATGTTGGGGATCACGAAGGCCCCGATCATGAGGATCGCGATCCCGATGAGCACGAGTCCGGGCACCGTGATCTTCTTCAGCCGCTGCGGCCGGTTTCGGGGAGCGTGCTTGCGCACCCGGGTCTTCTTCACCTTCGGTGCCGCCGGGGTGGCCGGTCCGGAGAACGGGGTACCGAGCGGATATTCCTCACCGTTGGCCGCCTCGGCGCCGTCGTCAGCTGTGGAGGCGGGGGAGTTCGTTCCGGAGACGTCCTCTCCACTCGCCGAGGTGGTCCCGCCATCGATCTCGGGTGCAACCGCAGAACCAGTGCCGAGTTCGGTGTCGGCTGACGAGTCGGGGGAAGGTTGGGTCGAGGAATCCGTCGAATCCGTGCTCGCCGGCGGACCTGAGGGTGCCGCGCCGACCTTCCCGGTCTCATCGATGAGGACGTCGACGCCCTGATTGCCGTTGTCGATCGTCACGGACACCGGTGTCGCGGTCTCTCGGGCGTAGTCGCCGAGATACGTCATGGCCTGCCCGGTGTCGGAGTAGCGACTCGTCGCCCCGTTGAGGGAGAGGTAGGTGAACCCGTCCTGGGAGACGGAGATCAGCGCTCGAGTCATGTACAGGGTTCCTTGGGCGGTTTCGGGGGCAGGGCCGTGACAATCCTATTGAATATGATGGAGTGCTCCTACCGCTTTTCCGAAACCGTTATACATCGCTACTGAATCGTTGCACGTCAGGAGATCTGTGTCTCATTGTGCACCATGGGCGGTTCTGGTTTGCCCGGCCGAGGTCCTGAGGTTAAGATGTATCTTGCTGCCTGAACCTGGTTGCAGGCATTGTGGTGGGTATAGCTCAGCTGGTAGAGCGCCGCGTTGTGGTCGCGGATGTCGCGGGTTCAAGTCCCGTTACTCACCCTGACGAGGAAGCCCCGAGAACTGCTGGAACGAGCGGAACTCGGGGCTTCTTTCATATTCACCACCAGTGTTTGAGCACCGTTTGGGCACACACTAAGACCGAATACTTTGCTTCCGAGACGGCCGCTGGCGTGGCCTGACCATTTCAGTTCCACGCAGGCTCTCCACAGAACCCGGGGCTTGACACCGCACTCACACATCGGAGTTCACCATCTCGAAGCTTGACTGAGAACGCGTTTAGTCCGCTCTCGTCGCGGACCAGTTCGGAATCAGCCTCCTCTTTCGACAGCCGTTTTTCGCTTGCATTACTGTATTCGAAGGCAGGGCGGGGGGCCGCGGCTCAGAGCCAGCAGACCTTTTCGGGGGAGATGGAGACGGCGAGAACAGCTCTGCTCCCAGCCAGCGTATGAGGGTGATGCTGAGCAATATCCCGACGACTACCCACACAAGGTGACCTCCACGTCGACCGTGTCCAGGACTGTAGCCGAAGGAGCCAGGAAGTGGGAGAGGCAGTGACCGACCAGTCCACCACGACCAGTCAGCCACCCGGCGTGAGACTCACACAGTTCATCCGTGGACCGTTGCCTGAATACCAACCAGCGCCTCGAGAGCACCAATATCGGTGAGAGAGGCGACTGTCCGAACACTCAGTTGACCGCACCTCAAAGTGCACTGACGAGAGAATCAAAGATTTCTCAAAGAACGTGCGGAGGATTCAGCACCGAGGGCGTCCTGACGAAGCAACGTTCCGCGGAATGGCAGGGAAAGCTGACGTGGACGCTCGACTGAGAATCGGATCAACGCGAAGGTTGACCTTCCCGAAGACCCCTGCTTGAGGTGAATTCCGTCACACCCCACAGAGAATTGGAAGACCGATGAGAATCCTCAAGTCCGCCCTCGCAGCGACTACCATCACCGGCCTCACTATCGCGGCCGTCGGCATCACACCAGCAACCGCCTCTCCAAGCGAAACAGTTCAAGTTCAGAGCTCCACCCAAAGCTCACAATCGAAGAACCTAGAACTGTCCGAAGAAGAGCTGAAAGAAGTCGGTCTCACCAAAGACGACGCTGCGAACCTAGAATCAGACGTTGCCAAAGCCATCGACGCGGCCGAAAAGGACGGGTCGATCACCTCTGCAGAAGCAAAGAGCCTGCGCTCCAACCTGCTCTCCGAATCCGAAGAAGACGGAGTGGGAACACAGGCTCTACCGGTCTGGGCCGCTGCGGCCATCGTCGGATGTGCTGCATCAGTGGCGACTGGCGAGGGTAAGACCCAGGTCAAGAACGCCTCGAAGAACGGCGGCGTCGACGAAGCCACAGATATTGCGATCGGCATCGGCGTCGACTGCGTGTTCGGCGCAGTCCCCGTGGATTAATCGGAGCAGCCGCTAAGAAGGCGATGACCACTCCGATCAAGAAGGCGCTGAAGCCTCACGTGAAGAAGATCATCGAGAAGCTCAACAAGGGAGACTGACGAATCAATCAGGGAGATCGGCGAAGCTCTTTGAGAGACCGTTGACTCTATGCGGCCCCCATGGACGAGCTACCATGGGGGCCGCTGACTCGAAGGGCCTGCAAACGAATGACTTCAAAGATGTACACGTTGCTGCTTGGCGTCTCCGCGCTCTGCGCGTGGGGTTCTCTTGCGGAAGTCGTCAAAGCTTTCCTTCGACACGAACCCGTGGGAGGAGTCGTCTGGGGGTTACTCGGCGTCTCGGCACTCATCGCCGTAGGGGTCTGGTTGTCTTACCGTTCGAAAAGTACCCGCCCCGAAGTGAAGAGCTTCATTGGCAGCGTGCGCCAGGGAGCCGCACTGCTGTGCGCCTATGTGCTCGCGTTCGTGCTCCCCGGGTTTTTTGCTCGTGGTGCCGACATGTTCGATCTGGTGTTCACAGCAATCGTCGTGGCAGTCATAGTCTGGTTCGTTCTCTTCCTGTTGAGGAGACGCTACTTTACGCCACCTGACAGCGCCGAAGGCCTGTAGATGAGTCGCAGGCGTGACCGGGGGGCACCGACAATGGCTGCTGACGACCGGCCTGTGCATGGAGACCAGCGACCCCGACGCAGGACGGGAGTACGGGTGGAAGATTGTCGGGGAACCGGGGCCGAGACTGGTGACGTTCTCCGACTAGCTAGGCGAGCCGTCGACTTCACTTTCTGGGAATTTGACGTAGTCCTTCCGTGTGGAACCCGTACGGAACCGAGGGCGACCGCCACGGTTGATCTGATCGACATCATCCCCAAGATGCTCTACGTTGTCTGCCCTCCATCCATTCGCCGCCGCCCAGCCCTTGATGGCTCTGGGATCCATCGCATAACCGGCATCCTGAAGCATGACAACGGCCCCACAGTGTGGTCCTTCTCGAATTCCGCGCCCGAAATAGTGGTGTTGTGGTTGAAGAGGCTGGTTATTCCCTCCGGGCCCCGGATGATCGCAGGATCTATTTCGGCTTTCTGTTCGTCCCAGATCGAAGGATCGCCAAGGGGCTCAGCTTTCGAATACTTCACCCAGGGGTAGATGTTCTCGGTCACCCACTCGATAACTTCGATCGAGGAGACCTGAGCCCAACTGCGGCCACCGCCGCAGCGATGTCCTCTGGGTCGTCTCAGGCGATGACCAGGGGATCATTCTCGACTCTTCCGCGGACACCTCGACCGATCACATGATTGACTTCGCGATGTGAGTCAATGAAACGCGCGATGATCGGGTTATTCGACTTGTTCGAGCGCCGGTGAGTGCAGACCGCAATTGCGGAGGCAGACTCATCGCCGTTGTACTCGGCGATTGCCCAGTTGAGCGCTGCTCGAACTCCGTGATCGGGATGCTGGGATCAAAGTTGTACATGCGTCACTCCATTGTTCAAAGGTTCTCAGCATCCTATTCCGG
Organism: Brevibacterium sp. GP-SGM9; assembly: GCF_047300845.1. Lineage (NCBI taxonomy): Bacteria > Bacillati > Actinomycetota > Actinomycetes > Micrococcales > Brevibacteriaceae > Brevibacterium > Brevibacterium sp. GP-SGM9. Next base: position 3,674,338 of record NZ_CP178563.1, read on the forward strand.
AGAACTACATCCAGCGTCGCGACGCTGGCCTACTGCATGAACGTCTTCCACCGGCCTTGCCTTCGTTCGAAAGCGAACCGTTCCGCCCTCAACCGCCTAACACGCTCCACAACGTCCGGAGCGTAACTGTACGCCGCATCCGTATCCACCAGCCCCTCAAGCACGATCGAATACTTCTCGGCCGGGAGATCGATCCGCCGGCACAAGGAGTCACGGGCAATCTCAGTGTGCGCGGTCTTCTCCAAGTCGAGGATCATCCGGTCATGCGCGGACAGCTCGTTCGCGGTGCCAGGGACCATAGGGGCCAGTGTGGCATAGACGGATGAATAGCAATCGTTCACCAACGCCCTCGACACCAGTTGCGATCGCCAGATTGATCGTTAAGTTTTCGCGCAATTCCATACTTTCGTGGGAGGCGGAGAAGCCACGTCGCCGCATATGGTCGCCGTACATCGAGAAAGGACGTGCACATTTTCAAGTCCCGGGTTGGGAGACAAACCGAGGCCGACTTCACGATATGGTTGGCCCGGCGCAGCTCCCGGTTCTCTTTCTCGAGGTCCTTGATCCGCTGGGCATCAGCGGTGGTGGTGCCGGGCCGCAGTGTTTCCGGGTTCACGCCGAGCTGGTCACCGATACGGCGGAGCATGTCGCGGCGGGCACCGGGGTCGGTTTCGAGTGCGTCGAGGACCATGCGGACCGCTCTCTCACGAAGCTCGAGCGGGTATTTCCTCTGGGGCATGACGGGGAAGTCCCTTCCATGGCTTCACTGTCACCATTATTCCCGGGGCGAATCACCATTGCTCGCGTGGTCTTATGAACTCGCGGCATCTAACGGGTCGTTCACCTCTGAGACGGCTTCCGGTCCCTTGACTCCCTGATGGCGACCACCGCACCCGAGATTCCCGCGAGGGCGCCGAGCGCGAGCAGTGTGCTCATGACAAGCAACTGACCGCCGAGGGTCAAGGCGAAGACTGCACCTGCGCACAGGAAGGCCATGGTGACGAAATACCAAACGGCTGTCGAGGAAGGTTGCTTGGCGTTCGGCATGGATTAAGGATAACCGAATGTCGCTTGCTGTCGAATGGCACGCTCGCGTAGCTCAACGGATCACGGTTTGGCGATCCGCCCGGTGATCGTGTCGAACTCCGCCTGTTCAATGACCCCGCGGTCGCGGAGATCCGCGAGTGTTTCGATTTCGGAGAGGTATGGGCGAGTGGGCCTGCTCGGCCGTCGTTTCCTGAGAGCTGCGCTGGCGATCAGAGCGATCACTGCCGAAAGGACGGCGACGATGGCAAGGCCGACGAGGAAGATGATCGTGACGTGTGGCAGCGCGAATCCCATTGCGGGCCTTCCGGAAAGAGTGTGGGCGGCTCGTGCGCGTCCACGGTGAAGCCAAGCCAGCTTACAGCATAAACGCGGTTACTTGAGTCCGTATTCTCGTATATCTTCGACGAAGCTGGACACTGAAGACCGAGCCTATCGGCGCGATCCGATTAGGCCATGTCTCCTTTACTGGCGTAGCCATGTCAGGATCGCGCTGATCACGACCGCCGCCCGATAGGTGATCGCGAACGCAAGTACTCACGATCGGCTCTGGACCCGTAAGCACGATCAGCTCCCTGCCGTCTGCCAAGGTCCCAGGCGGTCACGGACAGGGTCGCGCCAGGCGATGCCAGCCCGATATCGGCAGACGACTTCCTCGACGATCCGGCGATCGTTCTCAAACGGCCGGGCTCTCTTACCGACATTCGAGGGTAGTAAAGGTTCGATCCGTGCCCACCGATCATCGGTGAAGACCTGATGTCGTTGCTGTGTAGCCACTTTCTCACCGTGTCGAGCCATGGGCTCCGAACAGAGGGGACATGCCCTAGCTCAATTGCAGATGCAGCAACGGGTATGGTCGCCCGGCCTCGTCGTATTCACTGCGGCCAATTTGCTGGAAGTCTCGATGTATATAGAACCCAACCGCTTGGACATTCTGCTCGTTGACATCAACCTTATTGACACCGTGTTCATTGATTGCGTGACTCAGAAGTCTGGTACCGATACCACTACCGCGGTGCTCGGCGTCGACGAACAGCATTTCCAAGTTCCCGTCGAGCACTCCCGAGAATCCCGCTGGTTGGCCATCTATCTCGGCGATAGTGAGCGAAACGGCAGGAAAGTAGTCGCTCACTAGCTTGGATTCGATCGCATTCCTGTCCTCATCGGAAAGGAAGTCGTGGGTGGCTTCGACCGCGCTCCGCCAGATTTCTACGAGCGGTGGATAGTCCGTTGGACCTTGGGACGGCCGGACACTGATTTCACTCATATCTTCATTGTGGCAGAGAGTCAGTCGTGCACGTGAACTGCTCGCGCACTTTAGCAATTCGTTCTGCCTGGGTCGCCACCGTGGTTCCACACCTGGGCCAAGTCAGATGGTCGCGTTCATCTCTCCGGAAGCGCACTCAAGCGGCAGGCAGTCCTAGACACACTACCCGCCCGAGGCAGCCCTGATCGCACTCAGCTCCGGTTCGCGCTCGCCTCGTGTTGGACTACGTCGGTGATGTGTGGGTCGACGGGACGGCCGCGCGGCTCGGGTTCGACGGGGCGAACTTCGGCGAGGCCAAGTAGTCTCGAAGCGATGCCCTCCTATGCGTCGTTCGGTTCCCGTGCCTCCCGAGCGGAAGCGACGTCGTCGACGACAACGACGATGTGTCGCAGACTTGTGATCAAAGCTCCATAGAGCGGCCAGGAGGTTTCGGGGAGCTTTCCATCGCCTGAGAGGTTCTTTGCCAGCGTGTCCAGACGATCATAGACCGGTTCGACATCGGCGTCAGGGTCACTGATGGAGTGACCGGTGTCCTTGACGATCTCAGCCCACTTGCGACGGAACCGTGTGTCCCATTCCCCCTCGGCATACGAGGCGTCTCTGAGCGTGCGAGCTAAATTCCGCAGGTGTGAGATCCCTTCATCGACGCGAGAGAGAATGTTCGAGTAGTCCTCTTCCCCTGCCTCATGGTGCTCTCTGTTCGCTCGCTGGTTCTTGAGCGTCTTTCGCAGGTCTCCTCTCGGGTTCGCCTTTCTGCTCTCTCGCGCGAAGCGCACGGACTGCCAAGCGGTATTGAGTTCGTCGGTCATCGATTCTGTTTCGCGGAACCAGTCCTCCGCCCGGTCGGTGTCCCAGGAGTCGCTGAATTCGTCTGACATGTTGATGAGGACGTCGCCCATGCGCCGGTTGATGCTGTCGACGTAGCGGGAAGCTTGCCGGTCCCGAATCGGCGGGATGATGATGAGGTTGACAGCGAGACCGACCGCGACGCCGAGCGCGATCTCGACGATGCGCTCCACGAGCAGGGGCTGCTGACTGTCGAAGCCACTCCCAAGGACGAATATCGCTGTGGTGGCAATGGCGATTCCCTCATCGCGGATCCACGTCACGCGAGCTCCGATGAGTCCGACAAACAGTGCAAGAGCAAACGTCCACAGGCTGACTCCGAGGAAGCTGCCGATTAGGAACGACAGGCCAACGCCGATCGCGGAGGCCACCGTCGACTGCGCGCCTCGAGAGAGCGACCGGTAGACCGTCGCGTGAACGGTGAGGAGAGCGGTCCATGGTGCGAGGAATGGCATGGCCGAGTCGAGGATCGTGATCGACAGCCACCATGCCGCCGTGGCAGCGATGACTGTCTTCACGATCTGAAGGGTGTCGGTGGTGAATTCTGGGCGTTGCAGGGTTTCGATGATCTTCTTAGTTGCCATTGGCAGGGTCTTCTCCGTGTTAAGTGGCAGAAGTGTACTGACTACACCGTAAGCTCAGATGGCTCGAAGGTGAGAATTCGTGTTGGTCGAGACAGACGTCCATACGGGCCGTCAAGAACATGACGATGCGTCCACTTCTTACCCACATCCCACCGTTACCGGGCGAAAATACCGGGGCATCGCGGGGTGTCAGGAGGCCCGAGAATCCGTCGATCATGGCCCCGACCAGCACTTATGCACAGGTTCAAGTCCCGTTACTCACCCCGATTGAGAAGCCTCGGGAAGCGGTGGAACAAGCGGAACTCGGGGCTTTCTGTGTATTCGGCGTCGGCCGTGAAGCTCGCCATCTGTCTCCGCCACATTCCGCCCCTTCTCGATAGGTGACAGCGCAGGCCCCTCTTCGCTGAGCCCCTACGTCGCGTCTTCTCCCCGGGCCCGCACCCGAGCGGCCGCGCTAGCCTTGTCCCATGAGCATCGATCTTGCCGTCGTCGGCAGCATCAACGTCGACATCACCGCGACCACCCGCCGCCTGCCGGCCGCGGGCGAGACCGTCGGCGGAGGTCGGCTGCTCCACTCGCCCGGTGGGAAGGGTGCGAATCAGGCCACCGCAGCGGCCCGCCTCGGCGCCCGCACCCGGATGATAGGGGCGGTGGGACACGACGCTTCGGGGGAGGCGATGTTGCAGGCACTCGATCGCGCCGGGGTCGACCGCCGCGCGATCGCCGAGGTGGATGTGGCGACGGGAACTGCTCTGGTCATGGTCGATGCGCACGGGGAGAACCAGATCGCCGTGTGCGAAGGAGCGAACGCCCAGGTCAGACTCGACGGCATCGACTTCGGCGAGGACGAAGCCGTGCTCACGCAGCTCGAGATCTCCCTCGACCTCATCAGCGAACTCGCCCGTCGAGTCCCCGGTTACCTCGTCATCAACGCCGCACCCGCCATCGAACTGCCCGCCGAGGTGGTCCAGCGGGCCGATCTCATCATCGTCAACGAGACCGAATACTCGTTGCTCCCGCAGCTGCGGGATGCGAGATGCGTGGCCGTCACCTACGGACCCAAAGGCTCGGCTCTGCTCGAGCACGGACAGCAGATCGCCTTCGTCGAGGCTCTGCCGCGGACCCCGGTGAGCACCGTCGGTGCCGGTGACGCCTTCTGTGCGGCGCTGACCATCGCCCTGCGCTCCGGACTGAGTCCCACACGATCCCTGCGCGCGGCCAACGCCGTCGGCGCAGCTGCGGTGATGGATGCCGCCGCGCAACCACACTTCGACACACTTGAGACTGTCCTCGCCGGACTCGACTGACATGCCAGACTGGCCCCGAGGCCAGCACCAACCGCCGACCAATCGAGGAGGAGACATGACGAGCGCACCCAACTACGACCGCTCACTGTTCACCGGGCTTAGCGCCTTCCCGCTGACGCCGCTCAACGATGAGCGCATCGACGAGGACGCCTACACCGGACTCATCGAACGCCTCGTCCTCGCCGGCGTCGACTCCATCACGGCGCTGGGATCGACCGGATCCTATGCCTATCTCGATACCGCAGAACGCGCCCGCGTGGCCGAGCTGACCGTCGAGAACGCCCTCGACATCCCGGTCTTCGTCGGCATCGGGGCCCTGCGCACCCGCGATGTTCTCGCCAACGTCCGTTCCGCTGAAGCGGCCGGTGCCCAGGGCCTCCTGCTCGCCCCCGTGAGCTACCAGGCACTGCGGGAGACCGATGTGTTCGAACTCTTCCGCACCGTCTCCGAAGCTACCGATCTGCCCATCGTCGTCTACGACAACCCGGGCACCACCCACTTCACCTTCACCACCGAGCTCTACTCCCGCCTGGCCGCACTGCCCACAGTCGCCTCGATCAAGATCCCCGGCATCCCGCTCTCCCCGTCCGGCTGGTGCGATCACATCGCCGAGATCCGCGCCGCAATCGGCGCCGAGGTCACGATCGGCATCTCCGGAGATGTCTTCGGCGCCGCGGGACTGACCGCCGGCTGCGACGCCTGGTACACCGCCGTCGGCGGCACCCTGCCCGGCCCGATGCTCGACATCACCCGTGCCGCACAGTTCGGCAGCGCCGACCACGCACTCGAACTCTCCGCCGAACTCCAACCCCTGTGGGATCTGTTCACCGAATTCGGCGGCAGCCTGCGCGTGAGTGCGGCGATCGCCGAACACCTCGGGCTCGTCGGCCCCGGAAGTCTGCCGCTGCCCATCCTCGGACTCGACGACGAGGAGAAGGCGAAGGTCGCCGAGGTGGTCGACCGCCTCGAACTCGACTGAGCCCCCACCTCGGCGCGCGGGGCATCGCGAGCGGACCACCACCTCGGCGGGCTGGGCACCGCCACCGGACTCCCGCCTCGGCGGGGGTGCCGAGTTCACCCGGCGTCCATCTCCAGTTCGGGGCGGGGCCAGACTGACTGCCTATGAATGGATGATTGTGGGCACGCTCGGCCCGCGCCCATTTCTACTCCGGAGACTCGATGACGCACCCCGCCGCCGCGACGACGATCACTGCCTCACTGGCCGCACTGACCTTGGCCGCCGGCCTCACCATCGGCCAGACGATCGCTCTCGGAGGTGCAGCCCACGCCGCCGAGGTCAGCGATCCGATCAGCCACTCCGCACCGGACGCCGCGCTCGAACTCGGGTTCCTCGGCTCCCACGAAACGGGTCAGTTCGACGAGGCCGCCGCCGAGATCACCGCCGTCCACGGCGACACCGTCTTCACCGTCAACGCGCAGTCCGCCACCGTCGACATCATCGACGCCTCCGACCCGAAGAGCCCCGAGAAGGTCGGCGAGATCACGGGCTCCGGCGTGGCGAACTCCGTGGCGATCCGCGAGGACGGGCTCGGCGTCGTCGCCCTCGAAGACGAGGACAAGACGAAGCCGGGATCGCTGATGTTCTTCGACGCCACCGACACCTCGGCGCCGGTGCTGGGAACCGTGCCCGTCGGCTCCCTGCCGGACATGGTCACCGTCACCCCGGACGGCGAACACGCGCTCGTCGCCAACGAAGGGGAGCCCGCCGATGACTTCTCCGCCGACCCGGAGGGCTCGGTGTCCGTGATCGACCTGCCCTCCGAGGTGGCCGCGCCGGAGACCTCGGGCGTGCACACCGCTGACTTCCACGGCTTCGAGGAGGGCGGGGCGAAGACCCTGCCCGAAGACGTGCGGATCTTCGGACCGAATCCCGAGGGTGACCTGTCGGTCTCGCGCAACCTCGAACCCGAATACATCACGGTGGCCGGGGACAAAGCGTATGCCACCTTGCAGGAGGCCAACGCGATCGCCGTCGTCGATGTCGCCTCGGCCGAGGTGACCGAGATCCTCCCACTCGGGTTCAAGGACCACGGGCGGGCCGGCAACGGACTCGACGCCTCCGACCGGGATCCCGAGGACGCCCCGGAGGTCAACATCACCGAATACGAGGGGCTCAAGGGCGCGTACATGCCCGATACGATCTCGACGTTCTCCGCCGGCGGCACCGACTATCTGGTCACCGCGAACGAAGGCGACTCCCGAGAATGGGGCGACTTCATCGACGCGGCCAGGTTCAAAGACCTCGGCGAGGACGACCTGGCACCCGTGTGCGAGAACTCGCCGTTGGCTGACAAACTCGGCGATGAGGATCTGGGCCGGCTCAACGTCATCACCGATAAGGGCCTGAGCGAGGACGGTGACTGCTACGAGGAGCTCTATGCCTTCGGCACCCGCTCATTCTCCGTGTGGACGACCGACGGGAAGCTCGTCGCCGACTCCGGTGACAGCTTCGAGCAGATGACCGCCGAGGCGATCCCCGACTTCTTCAACTCCAACCACTCCGAGTCGAACCTCGAGGGACGCAGCGATGACAAGGGACCCGAGCCCGAGGCGCTGACCATCGGGGAAGTGGGGGAGAAGACCTACGCCTTCGTCGGCTTCGAACGGGTCGGCGGAATCGCCGCCTTCGATCTCAGCGACCCGGCTTCGCCCGAGTTCGTCACCTACTTCAACAACCGTGACTTCTCCGTCTCGGTCGAGGACGAGATCGAGGATGCTTCGGACCCGAAGACACTGCTCTCGAGCGCCGGGGACCTCGGGCCGGAGGGAATCACGTTCCTCTCCGCCGATGAATCGCCTTCGGGTGAGGCCGCGCTCGTCGTCGGCAATGAGGTGTCGGGCACGACGAGCCTGTACTCGGTGGCGAACCTCGCCGATGACGATGATGGGGACGAGGGCGCCGAGGCCTCGTCCGAGGCGAATGGCGATGAGGAAGCCGGCGCGGATAGCGAAGGTACCGCGGACGATGAAGGCGGCGCGGATGAGGCTGCCGGCGCGGAAGCCGACAGCGGAGCCGCCGAGGATGCAGAAGCAGGCAGCGACGACGCGGCCGACGCCGATTCCGCCAGTGGCACGCAGGACGCAGACCAGTCAGCCGACTCGGAAGGCTCGAAAGCGTCAGAAGGGGCCGAGGGCTCACAGAACGGCAGCGACTCCTCCGACGACGACAATGCGGGTCCCCTGCCGCGCACGGGTGCCGACCTCGGTCAGTACCTCATCCTCGGCGGGATCGCGCTCGGGCTGATCATTATCGGCGTCGTCGCCTTCCTCCTCACCCGTCGTCGCCGCTGAGCCGGCGGGCTCACTTCGAGAGCAGACACGAGCGACGAGAGCCGACCGCCGCGTGGAGAGCAGACTTCCTGAACTCTGCTCTCGACGCTGCGGTCGGCTCTCGCGGATGATGCCGCTGATTCCGCCGCGACTGGCCGGCTGTCAGTCCTCGATCTTGCCGATGGGTTCGCGCTTCTCGGCCTGGAACTGGTCCTCAGCGCGGCCGTGGGCCCAATAGGCCGAGATCGACAGTGCCTCGCGGGGCACCTCGTGGTCCTTGAGGACCTTGCGGATCGTCTTGATCGTCTCGCGCTCGCCGTGGGCGAAGACCTGCGGAGTGGCCTCCGGCCAGTCGAGTTCGCGCACCGCGGCGATGAGCGCCTCGTCAGAATCCACCCAGGTGACGTCGAACCCGGCCGGCAGTTCGGGCAGCAGCCGATCCTCGGCGTGCTCGACATTGGCGAGGAGGACACCGGTCGCCTCGGCGGGCATCGCCTCGAGCGCGGAACTGACGGCCGGGATCGCCGTGTGGTCGGCGATGAGCAGATGCCAGGAGGCATCGGCCTCGGGGGCGTACTTGCCGCCGGCTCCGACGAGGACGACCTGATCGCCGACCTGGGTGCTCTTCGCCCAAGGGCCGGCGATGCCCTCATCGCCGTGGACGACGAAGTCGATCTTCACCCACTTCTCGGCCTCGTTGATCTCGCGCACCGTGTAGGTGCGGTTGCGCGGCAGCTTCTCGGGAGCGTTCTCCCGCAGATCGGCCAGATCGTAGGGCGGGGTCAGCCCGTGCTGCGGATCGGCGAACATGATCTTGACGTACTTATCGGTCGCGTCGTTGTTCGAGATCGCATCGAAGCCCTCGCCGCCGGCGGTGATGCGGATGAGGTTCGGAGTGATCTCCTCGACCGCCTGGACGCTGAGGATGGCCTGGGGTTTCGGGGGACGAGCGGGACGCTGGTCAGGAGTGGCGGATGCCGTCATGGGGTTCCTTCCGTGGAAAAGCCCACGCCGAGGCGGTCGGAGGACCACCTCGGCGCTGAAGGGATTGTAAGGCTCACCTTATCAAAGGAAGGCAACGGGTTGGCGAGGGCCCGGGCAGGCATGACCCGGCGCTCACACGGTGAGGCGCTCACACGGAGCGGTCGGCCATCTCCCGCCGGCGGTCGTTGCGGACCCGCTTGAGGCCTTTGACGGACTTGAGGGAATCGAGGATCTTGACGTCGGGCAGCGCCGAGTCCGGGCCCTTGCACTTCATCATGTCCTCGGGATCCATGAGCACGACTCGGATGCCGTCCTCCTTGAGCCGCGACAGCGCCTCGGTGAGCATCTTGCGCGCAACTCCGTTGATCTCGTTGACTCGGCGCAGGTCGAGGATGAACACGTTCGTACTGGTCGCGGGATCGTCCATGGCGCGGATGACGTTCTCCGAACCGCTCCACTGGATGAGTCCCTGGAGGCTGCAGATGCGCACCATCTCACCGTTGTTGCCGACGAAGCGGCGGTCGCGGCGGATGATCGACCGGGCCGGTTCGGGAGCGTCCATGATGTGCAGGCTCAGCCGGTTCGACAGATCGCGGAAGATCTTCGCCCCACGCACGCTCGTCCCGTGTCGGTCCAACCTCGGCGAGAAGGTGGCGATGCCGACCTGACCGGGCATGACCCCGAATACGCCGCCGGAGACGCCGCTCTTGGCGGGGATCCCGATCTCCGTCATCCAGTCACCGGCCGCATCGTACATTCCGCAGGTCATCATCACCGCAAGCACCTGCCGGTTGACCCGGGGTGAGAGCACCTGCTCACCGGTGATCGGGTTGAGGCCGCCGCCGGCCAGGGTCGCCGCCATGATCGCAAGGTCTTTGACCGTGACGAGAACCGAGCATTGGGCGATGTATCCCTGCACCACGTCGTCCGGGTCGTCGAGGAAGACGTCGTAGGAGCGCAGCATATTGGCGATGGCGATATTGCGGTACGCGGCCTCCCACTCGCCTGCGGCGGTGGATTCGTCGACCCGCAGCTCCCGGCCGGCGAAGCGGGAGAGTCCGGAGCGGGCGATCTCGGTGCGCTCGGCGAGACTCGATCCGTCCTCGCCGAGGAGGGAGTGGATGGCCAGCGCCCCGGCGTTGATCATGGGGTTGAGCGGTTTTCCGGACTTCTTGTCGAGCGAGAGCTCGTTGAACTTCTCACCGCTGGGTTCGACTCCGACCATGTCGAGGACGGCCGGCAGTCCCGCCTGTTCGAGCGCGAGCCCGTAGATGAAGGGCTTCGACATCGATTGGATGGAGAACTCGAACTCCGAGTCCCCGGAGGTGTACTCGACCCCGTCGAGCGTGGAGATGCAGATGCCTAGCTTCTCCGGATCGGCGGCCGCCAGGTCCGGGATGTAGTCCGCATTCTCCCCGGAACGGTCGGACCGATGCCGGTTGAGGGTTTCGTCGAGGAAATCCGGGATGGGGGATCGCATTGCACCTCCTGATGTTTCGAGTGGATCTGTGGGCTCGCGTCGAGCTCTGGTCTCGCGCTGATCGTTCGGGTCGGCTGTCGGCGGTGTCGGGGAGCCGCGGAATCCGCAGGTCCCAGCTCCTGCCGCTCGGTTGCAGCCAGTGAGCTCGAAAAGCTCAGAGTGCCATTCTCACACAGACGACCGCCGAGGTCAGGCCGGTGGGTGTGCGTGGGCCCGCGCCGAACCCGTCACGCATGTTGCCGAACTGGCACGGCAGGGACGATCGCCGGACCGGGCGCGGAAATAGTCTGAGGCGATGCAGCCCAAGACCAGACTCATCCTCCTCGGCACGATCGCGGCCGCCTTGGTGATCGCAGTCGTCGTGGCCATCATGGTCAGAGATGCCGTCGAGCCGCCCTCCGGTACCAGCGAACGCCTGTCGGAGGAGGCGCTGACGCCTGAGGAGATCACCGCCGAGGTGACCCCGCATTCCGATGGCACCCTGCAGGTGCGCCAACGGCTGATCTTCGAGGCACCGCCCACCGGCGTCGCGGATCTGAGCTGGTGGGTCGGCGAAGACCAGCTCGGGTGGCGCGATGAGCCGGATCGGCCGCGCTATGTGCTCAAACCCCGGATCGTCGATATCGCCGCCTTGGAGCTGAGCACGGCGGCCGATTCGACGCAGGAGAATCCCGCCGTCGAGGTCGAACTCACGGTCGACCTCGACGATTCGAAGGCCCACGACCGTTTTCCCTCGACGAGATACATCTTCACCCGTCCGGACGTCGACGGTGGAAGTGCGACCGTCTGGGAGGCCGGACGGCACGTCATCGACTTCAGCTACACCCTCGACGAGGTGTACCTCGACATCGGCGGTCAGGCACTGTTTGTGCTGCCGCTGGGCTTTCCCGGGGAGTCCTCTCAGTCCCGAGGTGTCCGCAGCGTCACCCTCACCGACGGCGGAGAGATCCGCTGCCTGCCGTCGAATGGCACCTTCGAACCCGACGCCGACTGCGCCGGCCTCGATGACCGCAGAAGTGGACAGGACGGCCGAGAACTGACCTGGCGGCAGGAAAACGGAGTGAGGATCAAGGCGATCGGCTTCGCCCCGCCCGAGGGAATGCAGACCGCTCCGATCCCAGCACAAGAGAAGGTCAGCTGATGCCTCACACGACTCACATGTCTCACACTTCTCAACCGAAGACCCGGGCTGATGCCGCGACGAGGCGCCGCAGGGTGTCGATCGTCGCGGCGCTGTTCATCACTCTCATGATCCTCGGCGGACTCGTGATCGGCGAGGGGATGAACGCTCAGAGCGCCGACGCCGCACCCAATCCGTACCGGGGCAAGATAGCGACCCATCTCGTGACCATCGCCGCGGATGGGACCTATGACGTCGAGACGGTGCAGGTCATCGATATGGCCCTCGAGAGCGGCTATCCCTTCGGCGGGGAGATCCACGACGGCTTCCGGCTTCCCGACACCGAGGCACTGCTGCCGCCCTATCTGCGTGCCGAGTACTCTGATCCGTCGATCGTCATCGCCGGTCAACCCGCCGAGGTGGCCGTTGAGAAGGAGATCCACGCCGTCGATATCTCGGCCTTGGGCAAACTGCCGAAGGGGAAGACCGAAGGAACGGTCGACTACCGAGTCACCGGCGCCGCGGTGCCGGCCGGTAAACACGTCGACGTATACTTCCGTCCCCTGGTCAGCGGCGACCTCATTGTGAAGTCGGAGGCCCCGATTCTGGCGGCCCACTGCGAGGACTGGCCCCCGCAGGGCAGAACCTGCGGGGGCCAGGAGGGAGACGTCTGGACGTTCTCCAAGGATGAACTCAGGGCCTCCGATCGCACCGATGTCGAGGCCGTGCGGATCACGGTCGATGCGGATCCCGATGACCTGGTCGAACCGGTGATCGATACGGAGTACTGACGTCCGCAGACGCGAGACGCCCGATGCTCAGCGGTTTTCGGGGCGATCCGAATCGTTCGTGGAATTGCCCTGCTCGGGGTTGTCGTTCCTGGTGGTCGAGTCGTTCCTGTTCTCTGCGTCGGTCTGATTCGGAGAATCGTTCCTGTCCGATCCGATCGCCTTGTCAGCGGCGTCGCGGGCTTTCTGGATCTTCTCCGTGTGTTTGCCGCCCGTGAGCGATTCGGCAGCGCCCGCGGCCTTGTCGAGGATCGAGTCGGTGACCTTCTCGGCCTTCTCGGAGTTGAGCTTGTCCTTGATCTTCGGGTCGTTGGCGAGGTTCTTCGCCTTGTCGAGGAATTTGTCGAATGCCATGTCGGCTCCTTCTTCGTGGGATCTGTCGAGTCGAAGCCTAATCGCCGAGGCTGTGACCGGGCTGTCAGTGCCTCAGTGAACCGTCCAGGCGCAGCACCGTCTCCAGCAGCACCGAGATCCCCGGCAGGACGTCATCGAGTGCGGTGAACTCCTCGGGACAGTGGCTGCGCCCGTCGACGGAGGGAACGAAGATCATGCCGACCTGAGTCTTCGCGGCGATGATGCCGGCATCGTGTCCGGCGCCCGAGAACATTCTGGACCGGGACAGACCGAGCTCGGCTGCCGCCTCGGTGATGGTCGCGGTGATCGGCTGGTTTAGGGGTACGGGAGCGTCATCAGTGGTCCATTCGATCTCCATCGTGACCCCGCGCCTATCGGCCTCCTGCCCGGCGGCCTCGGTGAGCCGTCGCGCCGCTTCGTGCAGCCAGGAACCGTCGGGGCCGCGGAATTCTCCCTCGACGACAGCGTTCTCACTGACGACGTTGACGGCTTCGGGGGTGAACCTGATCTGCCCGGAAGTGCCGCGGGTGTTCGTTCCCGATTCGGCGATCGACTCCACGGCGAGGACGGTTCCGGCGGCAGCACATCCGGCATCGGCGCGGACACTCATGCTCGTCGTTCCCGCATGGTCTTGACGGCCGGTGAACAGAGCCCGGAAATGGTTGATCCCGGTGATCGTCTCGACGACTCCGATCTGGGCTCCGCCACGTTCGAGTTCGGGACCCTGCTCGATATGGAGTTCGAGGAACGCGGTGACATTCGTGAAATCGAAGCCGGAGGTCAGAAACTCCTCGGGGTCGATCCCGGAGTCCGGCAGAGCCTGGGCGAGAGTGCGACCGGTGGAGTCCGTGGCCGCCAGGGTGGAACGGTCGACCAGACCCGTCATCGCCCGAGAGCCCAAGCAGAAGAATCCGAAGTCATTGGGCTCTTCATTGAAGAACACGACGATGACGAGGTCATGGTCGAGTCGGATGTCGTTCTCGCGCAGCAGTCGGACGACCTCGATGGCGCCGAGCACGCCGGTGATCCCGTCGAAGCGGCCGCCGCCGTCGACGGTGTCGGTGTGGGAGCCGAGCATGATCTGCCGACCGCCGAGACGCCCGGGCAGCACGCCGATGACGTTGCCGGCACCGTCGACGCGGGTGGTCAGTCCCGCCTGTCTCATCAGTGAGCGAGCGAAGTCACGACCGGCGATGTCCTCCTCGCTCAGCGCCCGACGGGTCCATCCCGGCCGTGTCGAATCGGTGAGGGTGGCCAGGTGGGTGAGTTCGGCGTCGAAGCGTTCGCGGACCGGGCTGATCGTGCTCATCGGTGAGCCTCTCGTTTCAAGGACTGTCGGCGGTAGTGCCGATTCCGGATGGTCAGTACGAGCGTAGCGAGCACCGCCGCGAGGAGCGAGGCGGTGAGGATAGCGACCTTCGCATGGTCGTGCTCGGCCGAGCCGGAGGCGAAGCTGAGCTCGGCGACGAGCAGGGACACGGTGAATCCGATGCCGGCGAGCAGACCGATGCCCATCAGATCGATCCACTTGAGGCTGGGATCGAGGGATGCGCGAGTGAACTTGCTGATCAGCCACGTGGAGGAGAGGATGCCCAGCGGTTTGCCGAGAACGAGAGCGGCGATGATGGCGAAGGTCAGCGGTTGGGAGAAGGCCTCGATCAGACCCGAGCGACCTCCCACGGCCACCCCGGCGGCGAAGAACGCGAACACGGGGACGGCGAATCCGCTTGAGAGCGGACGCAGGCGATGTTCGAGGATCTCGGCGAGACCCGGTGTCGCCTCGGCGGCGATTCCCGAATTTCCCCCGACCGAGGCGAGCGGGACGGCCCGTCTCGGCTTCCGGGCGAGTGCTGGGACCGCGAAGCCGAGGATGACTCCGGCGATCGTCGCGTGCACCCCTGAGGCATGCATGAACCCCCAGGCGACCACGCCCAGCGGCAGCAGGATCAGCCACGCCGCCCAGCCGTGTCGGCGGAAGAAGTCCGTGAACCTCCAAGTCAGGGCACCGAAGACAAGAGCCGCAGCCAGGGCGGCTGCCAGAGCGAGCAGACTGATCTCTTCGGTGTAGAAGACCGCGATGATGGTGATCGCCAACAGATCGTCGACCGCGGCAAGGGTGAGAAGGAAGACCCGCAGCGCTCCGGGCAAGTGTGAGCCGACGAGGGCGAGCACGGCCACGGCGAAGGCGATATCCGTGGCGGTCGGAATCGCCCACCCGCCCAGCAGCTCCGGACTCGCGACGAGGAGGCCGGCGTAGATGACGGCGGGGATCAGCACCCCGCCGGCCGCCGCCGAGATCGGGACGATGGCGGTCGAGAAGCTGCGCAGGCTGCCTTTGGTGAACTCGACCTTGAGTTCGAGGCCGACGAGGAAGAAGAAGATCGCGAGCAGCCCGTCGGCTGCCCACTGCCCGAGGCTGAGCTTGAGATGCCAGGGTTCGAACCCGAGCTCGAAGTCCCGGATCGAGAAGTACGAACTGGAAGCCGGGGAATTGGCCCAGATCAGGGCCGCCACTGTGGCGGCGAGCAGGAGGGCGCCGCCGACGGTGTCCATGCGCAGGACGTTAAGAAGGCGGGAGGAGTGGGGTGCAGAAGATGCAGAGGTCACAGAAAACCCATTTCGTAGTCGGTCGACGGTGGATTCCGACCCGAAATGCGTGCAGAGGTGCCTGAGCGTCCAGGGGTGCCTGGGCGTGCTCAGAGGGCGGGCCGGAGTGGAGCTCCGGCCGAAAATGGTGCGGTGCCAGACAGCATCTCGCCCCATGAGGTGATGTAGCCGTTGGTGCCCGGGTGCGGCAGGACCCACACCTTGGGTGCGAAGACGGCGGCAGGGGCTGGGCGTGACATCGCTGACAAGTCTAACCCAGCCCGCCCGAGAGTCGGGCGTGGATGGCTTCGGTGTATTCGTTCATCCCGCGCAGCTCCACCAGGGCGCCTCGGGCCTCATATTTCGTCACGATCGCGTCGAGGGCTGCGACCGTCGAGGCATCCCACACATGGGAGCGGCTCATATCGATGATGATGTGATCGGGGTCGTGCGAATAGTGGAACTGTGTGGTCAGGTCATTCGAAGAGGCGAAGAACAGCTCACCGGTGACCGAGTAGTGGACGTCCTCGCCACCGGGGGAGACCGTACGTTCGACGGTGACGAAGTGAGCCACACGGCGGACGAAGAGGACGCTGGCGACGAAGACTCCGATGACCACGCCGATCGCCAGATTCTCGGTGAGGACGACGGCGGTGACGGTGATGACCATGACAGCGGTCTCCGACTTCGGCAGCATCTTCAGCGTCGCCGGGCGGATCGAATGCCAGTCGAAGGTGTCGACGCAGACCATCATCATGATCGCCGCGAGCGCGACCATCGGGATCATGCCGACGATGTCGCCGAGGACGACGACGAAGAGCAGCAGGAAGGCTCCGGCCATGAACGTCGAGATCCGAGTCCGCGCTGCCGAGGCGCGGACGTTGATCATCGTCTGCCCGATCATCGCGCAGCCGCCCATCCCGCCGAAGAGGCCCGAGAGCATGTTCGCAGCACCCTGACCCCAGGATTCGCGGGTCTTGTTCGAGTGGGTGTCGGTGATCTCGTCGACGAGTTTCGCTGTCATCAGCGACTCCATCAGACCCACAAGCGCCATCGCCAGGGAGTACGGGGCGATCGTGCGCAGGGTCTCCCAGTTCAGCGGCACGTGCGGGATGAAGAGCTCGGGCAGACTGCGCGGCAGTTCGCCCTGATCGCTGACAGTGGGCACGTCGATGGCGAAGACGACGGCGATGCCGGTGATCAGAGCGATCGTGATCAGGGGTGCTGGCACGATCTTCGTCAGCCTCGGCATGACCACGAGGACGAGGATGCCCAGCCCCAGCAGCGGGTAGACCATCCACGGCACACCGATGACATGGGGCAGCTGGGCGGCGAAGACGAGGATCGACAGCGCATTGACGAAACCGACCATGACGCTGCGGGGGATGAAGCGCATGAGCTTCGCGACCCCGCAGACGGCAAGCAGGATCTGGAACACTCCGGCGAGCATCACCGTGGCGATGAACATGTCCATCCCGTGCTCGCGGGCGACCGGGGCGATGACGAGGGCGACGGCTCCCGTGGCCGCCGAGATCATCGCCGGCCGACCGCCGAGGAAGGCGATCGAGACGGCCATGATGAAGGCCGAGAACAGCCCCACCTTCGGGTCGACCCCGGCGATGATCGAGAAGGCGATCGCCTCGGGAATGAGAGCCAATCCGACGACGAGGCCGGCGAGGACCTCACGGGTGAGCAGCCTCGGCGACCTCAGTGCCGTGAGAACGGAGGGCTCGGGTCGGTAACGGCTCGAATCGTCGGCCACGGCTGGAATGGGTGTCGTCACCCGCGGAACATTACCCCATCGCCTGCGCGTATCTCAGGGCCGCCTGCACGTATCTCAGGGCCGATCCGAATCCACCCGGGTCAGGACAGTGAGACCCCGGTCCCGTGCAGGCTGACCTTGAGTCCGGCATCGATGGCCTCGATGTCCGTGAGTTCGAGGCCGGCGGGCAGGAAGTCGAGGTCGATGACGATATCGGAGATCGCCGAGGTGAGGAACCCCGGCAGCGAGGCGACGTCGACCTCGGCGGAACCGAGGCGGATCGTCGTCGCATTGACCACGGCCTGCCGGGAATCGGCCTGCGGGTCGATGCCGATGAGCAGATCCTGACCCAGCAGGGAACCCTTGAGGTACAGCTGGCCGCCGTCCGTGGTGAAGCCCATTCCCTCCGGCAGGGAGGCATGCTCGGCGGCGAGCGAATCGAGGGTGGTCAGGGGGAGTACGGCACTCGCCTCCACCGTGCCGACCGGTCGGGAGGTGTCGACGGGGACGTCGTAGAGTCGGGCGTCGACGTTCGTGAAGTCGACGTTCTCATAGCGGGCCTTCGCTGCAGTGACGTGAACGGAGTCGAGTTTCCCTCCGGCCATCTGCGTGAGCACGGGGAAGCCCTCGACGGAGACATCGGCTTCGCCGTAGTCCGTGAGGCTCTGCTCGATCCGTCGTTCGGTCGCGAAGTCGACGATTCGGTCGGCTGCGATCGCGCCGATGAGGAGAGTGAGGACGGTGATGATCGCGGAGATGATGAGCTTCGTCCGCCGCGAGGTGCGGCGCCGAGGTTCGTGTGGGTACTCCAGGGTGCGCGCGGTCGTCATGGACACCATTGTCGCTGATCACGGCCGTCGATGCTCAACCGCCCCACTCGCATCAGCGACCGGGCCCCACACGCCGCAGCGATCTGCGCCTGCACAAGGCTGCGAGTCTGATCCGATGATGCGAGAGCGTGGACGCAGTCGGCGCCTGACCCTAGGATTGCGTCATGGACTCTCACCGCACGAGCAGCATCAGGACCGTCTCCGCCCGCCTCAACTCGTTCCACGCGGCGATCTACTTCTCCGACACGGTCGGTCGCGCCTACGCTGCACGCGGGCTCGAACCCGGTGTCGAGGGAAACATGGCGGCCCGGTCGGCACCTCTGGGACGGGTCAACGCTGGTGTCGTCAGCGCCGCCTACTACAACTACTCGCCGGCGTTCGTGGCCACGCTGATCCCGAGGCTGTGGGACATCGTCTCCCCGGACGACATGGTCACCACCCGCTTCGAAGCGGTCGCCGCGTTCATGGACGAGATCTATTCGACCCGCGATGACATCGCCCTCCTCACCGAGGCGGCCACGCAGCTGTCGACGGACCTGGCCCCGGTGCTTGAGAACATGGACTTCACGGGCCGGGCGCTGGCGTCGGCGACGGCCGATGCGATCGCCGGACACGAACCGCGCACACCTTTCGAGCGACTCTGGGACACTGCGACAGTGGCCCGCGAATTCCGCGGGGACGGCCATGTGGCATCCCTGGTCACGACAGGAGTGCCCGGCATCGATGCGCTTCTGCTCGACGTCGCCACCGGCGCCTCGTTCAGGCCTCGGGCCGCCCAGAAGACCCGCGGCTACACCGATGAGGAATGGGCCGCAGCGCAGTCACGGCTGGCCGAGGCCGGTCTGATCACCATCGGCCAGGACGAGCGCGGTCACGATCTGCCGGCCATCACCGAGGCGGGACGCGAGCTCAAGGAGCAGGTCGAAGTCCTCACCGACGGCACCGTCGCGCACGCCTGGTCGGTCCTCAGCGATGAGCAGATCGAGTCGATGCTGACCCCGAGCCGGAGCCTGATCAAAGTGCTCGCCCAAGCGGGAGCCTTCCCATCGACGATCTTCGCCCACCCCGAGAAGAAGGCGGGCTAAGGGAAAGCTCGGGTCAGCGCGGAATGCTGGCGGCCACCTCGGCGGCGATGGACTTCGCCTCATCGGAACTGGGGCCCTCGGCCGAGAACACGGC
Source organism: Brevibacterium sp. GP-SGM9 (assembly GCF_047300845.1). NCBI lineage: Bacteria > Bacillati > Actinomycetota > Actinomycetes > Micrococcales > Brevibacteriaceae > Brevibacterium > Brevibacterium sp. GP-SGM9. The sequence goes on from NZ_CP178563.1 coordinate 3,693,760, forward strand.
CTTCCGGTAGTAGTTGAGTTCGACAATCGAGTCGAGGATGTCGCCGAGGGCGCGGTGGTTGCCGTGCTTCTCCGGGGACTGGAAGTAGGCGCGGGGGAACCACTGCTTGGACAGTTCCTTGATCGAGGAGACGTCGATGATGCGGTAGTGCAGATGGTTGACGAGTTCGGGCATCTGCTTGGACAGGAACACCTTGTCGGTGCCCACGGAATTGCCGCCCAGCGGGGCCTTCCCGGACTCGGGAACATGCTTCTTCACGTACTCGAGCACCTGCGTCTGCGCCTCGGCGACGGTGGTGCCGGCATCGAGCTCGGTGATCAGCCCCGAGTTCGTGTGCATCTTGGTGACGAACTCGTTCATGTTCTCCAGCGCCTCGGCGGAGGGCCTGATGACGATGTCGATGCCGTCGTCGAGAGGGTTGAGCTCGAAGTCGGTGACGATGGCCGCCACCTCGATGAGTTCGTCCCTGACCTCGTCGAGGCCGGTCATTTCACAGTCGATCCATACAATTCTGTCGTTGCTCACCCGCCCAGCTTAGGGCAGGTGCCTGACACGAGGACATCTGCCCTGATCGCCGAGGCGGTTCTGTGGTTCTCGACACACGCTGAGTGTGCGCACAGAGGCAATGTCGAGGCAGTGACCTAAACTTGGAGAGTCCCCGTCGTTCGGGGTGCCGTTTTGCGTTGTCGAGGAAAGGGTTCGTACGTGCGCTACACACTTGCTGTGATTCTCATGGTGGTGGGTGTCGTTGTCGGAGGCCTCGGCATCCTGCAGAAGACTGTGTGGGCACCCGACGACACGATCACCGCCACTGCGCAGATCGACGCGGATTCTCCGGCCGTCGTCGTCGACCCCGGAATGCTCAATCTCTACGAAACCCCCGCGACCCTCAAGGTCGAAGGCTCAGGAGATCTCACGATCGCTCAGGCCCCGATCGAGAACATCGACGCCTGGACGGGCGAATCCGCAGTCGACCGGGTCACCGGCCTGGCCGAGGGCGGGGAGCTGACGACCAAATCCAAGGACGGCGAGAACACCGTACCCAACCCCGCAGGCGCCGACCTGTGGGAGTCCGAGGTCACCGGCACCGATGCCGTCACCCTCGACTGGTCCGATGACGCCAACCGCACCGGATTCCTCATCGCCGGAGACGGCGAAGCAGGACAGGTCAAGACCGTGACTCTGTCCTGGCCGAACCATGCCGAGACCCCATGGGCGATCCCGCTGATGATCATCGGCGGCGCCGTCTTCCTCGGCGGCATGGTCCTCCTCATCTTCGGCCGCAGCAGCGCGAAGAAGGAAGCCAACCGGCGCAAGGCCCGCCAGGAGCGTCGTCGCAAGCTCGCCGAATTCGGCACCGCCTTCGCGATCGTCCCCGTGCTCGCGCTCAGCGCCTGCGGGCCCGAAGAGCTGCCGACACCCGAGCCGTCGGAGGCCCCGAGCTCAGCGGCCGCCGGAGTCAGCGAGGGCCAGGTCAAGAGGATCCTCGACTCCGTGGCCGAGGACGTCAAGGCCGCCGATGACAAGACGGACAAGAAGAAGCTCGAGGAACGTGCCACGGGCCCCGCCCTCAAACAGCGCGAAGACGCCTACAAGGTCAAGGAGAAGGTCGAGAAGCAGAAGCTGCCGCCGGCCGTGGCCAGCGACGACATCGTCGTCAACTACACCGCCGCCACCGACACCTGGCCGCGGATGACCAGCCTGATCACCTCGGCGGGCGACCAGACCCAACTCCTCGTGCTCACGCAGGAGGAACCGCGCGCGGACTACAAGCTGTGGTCGCAGACTCAGCTGGTCCCCGGCACCGAACTGCCCGAGATCCCCGACGCCAGGCAGGGCTCCCAGCTGCTCGACCCCGGTGCCGACGGTTTCGTCGCCACCCCGGAGAAGGCCGTGGCGAACTACGCCAAGGCGCTCGGATCCGGGGCGGACAGCAAAGAGGCCAAGGGCTTCGAATCGGACAGCTTCTCGAAGTCGATCTGGGACAACCAGAAGAAGCAGAAGGAGAGCGCCGAGGACGGCAAGGCCGAGGTGAAGTACAAGTACACCCCCGGAAAGGAGATCGTCGCCCAGGGCACCGCCGGGGACGAAGCCGTCGTCACCGGGGTCATCGAAGCCGAATCGACGATCACCCCCGAGTCGACCGGCGGACGGACCGGAACCCTGACGCTCTCGACCCCGCAGAAGGAGCTGACCGGTGAGGACAGCACCCAGAAGGCCGTGACGACGAAGACCACCCAGGTGCTCACATTCATCGTGCCCAAGGACGGAAAGGTCAGGCTGATCGGCGGAACCGAGACCCTGGCCGGAGCCGAACTCGGCTGATCCGAGCACTGCACACACGGCATCGAAGCGACATCGCGCAGCAAAGGAGACCACGTGTCAATGGATCCCTCGCAGGAGAACTCGCAGCAGAATCAGGGTCTTGACCTGTCTGCGGTGCGGAGTAAGAACCTGCCGACCGAACAGCAGCCCGACGGACAGACGGGCGGTCCGGCCGGACAGCCCGGCGGTGCGGGTCAGGACCCGAACGCCGTGAACGTGCCCGCCCTCGTCTTCGACGTCGATGAGGCCAGCTTCAACGACGTCGTCGCGATCTCCGACAGAGTGCCGGTCGTCATCGACCTGTGGGCCGAATGGTGCGAGCCGTGCAAGCAGCTGTCCCCGATCATCGAACGCCTCGTCTCCTCCTACGGCGGTCGACTGATCCTGGCCAAGGTCGATGTCGACGCCAACCCGCGTCTGCAGCAGGCCTTCGGAGTGCAGTCGATTCCGAACGTCGTCGCGATCGTCAAGGGCCAGCCGGTGCCGCTGTTCCAGAGTGCGCTGCCCGAACCGCAGGTCAAGGCCTATCTCGACGAGCTGCTCAAACTCGCCGGAGAGAACGGCGTGACCGGGCATGCCGTGGTCGCCGGCGCCGAACCCGAACCCGCGGGCCCCGCCCACCCGGAGGCCGAAGAGGCCCTGAGCAAGGGCGACTTCGACACCGCCGAGTCCCTGTTCAAGGCGGCACTGGCCGCATCGCCGGCCGATGACGAAGCGAAGTTCGGCCTCGCACGCGCCGGCCTCGGCCGTCGCCTCATCGACCAGGACCCCGCACAGCTCATCGCCGCCGCCGATGCGAACCCGCGGGACATCGAAGCGGCGAAGGCCGCGGCCGATGCCGAGGTCGTCGGCGGTGATCCCGCGCATGCCTTCACCCGACTGATCGCGCTGATCCGCACCTGCGCCGGAGACGAGAAGGAATCGCTGCGCCTGCGGGTCCTCGAACTCTTCGAGGTCCTCGGCGCCGATGATCCGGCCGTGGCCAAGGCACGCACCGCACTGATGAGGGCATTGTTCTGATCCAGATAGTCCGTCTCACAACAGCCATCCTGTTCGCGGTCGCGGCCATCGCGATCGGCGTTCTGGTGGGCTCGGCCCTGTCCGTCGTCGGCACCGACGAGGTGACCGAGACCGAGGCCTTCAAGGTCAAGGACGGCTCCTATGCGGTCGTCCTCGATGAGGCCATCGTCCCCTACTCGGGGACGAATGTGACGGTCGAGGCCGAGAACACCGAAGGCAAGGAACTCTTCGTCGGGACGGCGAACGGCGTCGACGCCGACAGCTATCTCGACGGTGTCGCCCAGGAGCAGATCAGCGACGTGTCGTTTCCCAATGAGGTCGTCCACCGGTTCATCCCCGGGGACCCGAAGCCCGAGACCGACATCGGCGACCGCGACTGGTGGATCAGCCAGGACACCGGCGAGAAGGTGACGAAGACCTTCGATCTCGACGCCGATCCGCAGGTGCTCGTGATCGCTCCCGCGAATGCCGATGACAACCTCGACGGCACCACCGTGGCGCTGAAGATGCGCGTGGCCGGTGTCTTCGGACTCAGCCTGCTCGGCATCGCCCTCGGCGTGATCCTCGCCGGCTTCGCCGTGTTCTTCTTCCTCCGCTGGTGGAGCGGGCGCATCCGACCGCGGAAGAAGGACGCCTACCACGGTGACGAGAAGTCTCCGGAACCGCCTCGGCGCAGGGACGAGCGAAAGGCACGGTCGATGCGCATCGCCACGGCCGCGACACTGGGCTCCGGTCTGGCGCTGAGCGGCTGTTCGGCTCTGCCGGTCGCGCAGCCGCACACCCCGGAGAACACGCCCTACGAGCGCACGGCGATGCGCCCGGGTGAGGCCGGGAAGTTCATGACCGGATACACCGAGTCGCTGGACAAGATCCTCGGCGACGGCGGTACGGATCTCGACAAGATCCAGGGCGCGCCCCTGATCGACCGGACCCGGGCGCAGATCCAGATCGCGGACAAGGCCAAGCAGAAGCTGCGGGCACCCGACTTCACCGAGGTCGTCGCCGGCAGCCCGAGCTTCGAGGCGTACCCGATGTGGTTCTACGCCTTCGGCACCGCCGCGGAGGACTCCACCGAGGGTGATGAGCAGATGACGCAGGTGCAGCTAGTGACCCGTGAATCGGCTTCGGCCGAACCGATCGTGCGCAGCGCCTCCTATATCCCCAGTGACCAGATGCCCACGCTCATGGCCGACGGCAAGGGCGCAGTGGAGACCGCACCCGAGTCATTCGACGAGGAGCTCTCGACCACGGCGGACCAGGTCTCGTCCTACCTCGTCGACGGCAAGGATGAAGGCAAGGACGCCGAAGGACTCGGCGAGGGTGGTTTCAAGGGATTCCGCGACTATTTGGGCGACCTGCGGGACAAGGACTCCGGCTTCGACAAGGTCGATGTCGAGTGCAAACCGTATGAGGACCTCGACTTCGCGACGATGGCGCTGTCGACCGAGCACGGTGCGATCGGCATGGGCGAGGTGCGCTGCACCCTGACGATCAAAGTCCCCGACGACTACTCACTCGACCTCGGCGACACCGTCGAAGCGGTGAAGACGAACGACAAGGACGGCGACACCGTCAAGGTCGAGACCGCGCATCCCTATGTGCTGCTGAAGACCGACGACAAACTCAGCGCGGTCGCCACCGACTGGAATGTGCTGACCTCGCGCATCGAGTGACGCGCGGCGTCAGGGTGTTCGGTCCCGCGGCTCAGCCTCGGGGCCGGGGCCGGGACCCGAGGCTCAGCCTCGGTGACCTGCTCAGCCTCGGCGGACCCGCTTGTCGACGCGAGCGAGCCACCACAGGCCGATGAGCGGCAGGATCAGCGGAATGAACCCGTAGCCGATTCCGAAGCTCGACCACACGGACGGCTTCGCGAAGTCCTCCGGATGGGTGAAGCTGAGGATGCCGACGACGATGACGCCGACGAACTCGATCACGCAGGAGGCGATCGCGATCCGGTGCGAGGTCCGGTTGCCGATGACCAAGCAGATCGTCGCGAGAATGTAGATGACGGCGGCGATGACCGAGAGCGAGTACGCGATCGGGGCGACGTCGAACTCGCGGATCACCTGATAGCCGGCACGAGCCGTGGCCGAGAGCGCGAAGATCGCATAGACCGCGGTCAGGGCGCGGCCCGGCCCGGTGTGCATCGCGGAATAGGGGGAGCGGGTCCCGATCGCCGCATCCTTCTTCTTCGCCCGTGAGCGTCCGTTCACTGCCAAATCTGGTCCATTCTCTCGATCATCACGATCACCGTCAGTCCACCCGCGGCGAGCACTCCCGGACCCCAGCGGCTGAGTTCTGCGAACGCCCAGAAGCCGGCGAGTCCGACCACGAGGATCGCGGTGAGGACATAGCCGAAGAACAGCAGGGGGTCGACATTCTCAGACGACCCGAATGCGGCAATCGAGACGATCAGCTGCGCGATGAGCAGCAGCAGGAGCAGCGCGGTGACACCGAGGAGCAGTCTGCCGGCCGGACGGTTGCGGATGGTTTCGACGATCGACCACACGCTGAGCACGGCTGAGACGGCATAGAGCACGAAGGTGAAAACGGTGAACACCCGGCCCAGTTTAGTCCGCCCGCACCGCCGTGGGGGATCCGGGCACCGTCGTGACCGGCGGGAACCGGGTGAGATGCGGCACTGCTCCTGGCCGAAGTCGGCCACACGGCCTAAAATCGAAAGGGTGCCCATCTATCTCGATCATGCCGCCACCTCGCCGATGCCCGCCGAGGTGCTCGACGTGTACACCGCGGAACTGGCCAGGCGCGCCAACCCCTCGGCCCTGCACGCCGTCGGACAGGCCGCTCGGATGCGCATCGAACAGGCTCGTGAGGACATCGCCGACGCGGTCGGCGCCGCCACCTCCTCGGAGGTCATCTTCACCTCCGGAGGCACCGAGGCCGACAACTTCGCACTCAAAGGCCTCTACCTGGCCCGCAACGGCGGCAGCTTCGACGCCCCCGCCCGGCCCCGCGTGCTCACCTCGACGATCGAACACCACGCGATCCTCGACTCCGTGGAATGGCTCGAGACCCAAGGCGCCGAGGTCGTCTCGCTCGATGTCGACGCCGAGGGCAGGCTCGATCTCGATGCCGCCCTGGCCGAACTGCGCCGCGAGCCCGAGCGCACCGCCGTGATCAGCATCATGGCCGCGAACAACGAGATCGGCACCATCCAGCCGATCGCCGAGATCGGAGCTGCGGCCAAGGAGCTCGGGGTGCCCTTCCACATCGACGCCGTCCAGGCTCTCGGGCAGATCCCGTTGGACTTCGCCGCACTCGGCGCCACCGCGATGACCATCACCGCCCACAAGATCGGCGGACCCGTGGGCATCGGCGCCCTCCTCCTCGACCGGGCCGCAGCGCCGGCCCCGATCCTCCACGGCGGAGGGCAGGAGCGCGGCGTCCGGTCGGGCACCCTCGACGTCGCGGGGGCCGTGGCCTTCGCCAAGGCCGTTGAACTGTCCACCGGAGATCTCGAGCACCGGGCCGCGGGATTCACAGCACTGCGTGATCGTCTCATCGACGGAATCGAATCGACGATCGACGGTGCCCGTCTCTCCGGTCGCCGAGGCAGGGGCCGGCTTCCCGCGAACGCGCACTTCACCTTCACCGGGTGTGAGGGAGATTCGCTGCTCTTCGGACTCGATGCCAGAGGCCTGGCCACCTCGACGGGATCGGCCTGCTCTGCCGGAGTCTCCCGGCCCTCCCACGTGCTGCTGGCCTGCGGCATGGATGAGGACACGGCCCGCTCAGCTCAGCGCTTCAGCCTCGGCCATGACACCATCGAAGCCGAGGTCGACGCCCTCCTCGAAGTGCTGCCGGCCGTCGTCGATCAGGCTCGCCGGGCCGGAATGGTCTCGGCCACCCCACGTTGGATGCAAGGAGCATCATGAGAATTCTCGTCGCCATGTCCGGCGGGGTCGACTCCTCGGTCGCCGCCGCCCGCGCCGTCGATGCCGGACACGAGGTCGTCGGCGTCCATCTGGCGCTGTCCCGCATGCCCGGAACCCTGCGCACGGGTTCGCGGGGCTGCTGCACGATCGAGGACTCCCGCGACGCCCACCGGGTGGCGGGCATGCTTGGCATCCCCTTCTACGTGTGGGACTTCTCCGAGCGGTTCAAGGAGGACATCGTCGATGACTTCATTGCCGAATACGCCGCCGGCCGCACCCCCAATCCGTGCATGCGCTGCAATGAGCGGATCAAGTTCGCCGCTCTCCTCGACCGTGCCCTGGCTCTGGGCTTCGACGCCATCGCCACCGGCCACTATGCCGAGGTGATCCGCGATTCCGAGGGCAACCCCGAACTCCACCGCGGCGAGGACCTGGCCAAGGACCAGTCCTATGTCCTCGGTGTGCTCACCGGTGAGCAGCTCGAACACTGCTACTTCCCGATCGGTGCCACCGCTTCGAAAGCCGAAGTCCGCGCCGAGGCGGCCGAACGCGGATTCTCCGTGGCCAACAAGCCGGACTCCTATGACATCTGCTTCATTCCCGACGGAGACACGAAGGCCTGGTTGGCCGACAAGATCCCGATGCGCCCCGGCCTGATCAAGGACGCCGAGGGCGAGGTCCTCGGGCAGCACGACGGTGCGATGACCTACACGATCGGGCAGCGCAAGGGCCTGGGCATCCAGAAGCCGGCCGCCGACGGCAAGCCGCGATTCGTCACCGGCCTCGACCCCGCCTCGAACACCGTGACCGTGGGTTCGCGGGCCGACCTCTCGGTCTCCCATCTCACCGGCATCCGCACCTCCTGGTGCGGTCCGGCCCCGGCCGACATCGGCGCCGAACCGGGCACCGCGATCGACTGCGAGGTCCAGATCCGGGCCCACAGTGACCCGGTCCCGGCCCGCGCCTGGCTCGGGGACTTCGTCGCCGAGGCACCCGAGCACGAAGTCATCCCCATCGTTGATGAGGTCGAGGTGCCGGCGGCCCGCCCCGCCGGCCAGCTCATGCACATCGACGTCGACGAAGAGCTCTCCGGCGTCGCCCCCGGCCAGACCATGGTCATCTACCGGGGCAGCCGAGTCCTCGGTCAGGCCACGATCGACCGCACCGCCAAGGACCGCCTCGGCGTCTGAGCAGCGTCTCCGATCGAGAGCCGCCCGGCGAGCGCAGGGCGGAGCATCGAGAGCCGACGTTGTGCAGTCTGCGCTCGACGCCCGGCTCTGCGCTCGAGGCTTGGCCCTTCGCTCGACGCCCGGTTGCGCGTTCGGGCCCGCGGTATCGGGGCGCGATAGTCTGGGAGTATGAAGGAATCTCCCCAGGATGTCGTCACGGCGCCGTACGGGACCTGGTCGTCACCGTTGAGTGCCGCCGAGGTGGCCGCGGGTGCCGCGCCCATCTTCGATGCCGCCTTCCGCGGGGACGAGATCTTCTACTCGACGAAGGTCCCGGCCGAGAACTCGCGGACCGGACTGATGCGGACCTCGCTGTCGCACCCGGGGCTTTCGGAACAGGTGCTGCCGGCGGAGTTCAACATCCGCTCGGCCGTCCACGAATACGGGGGAGGGGCGTGGGCCCTCGACCCCCGAAGTGAGGTCATCTACTTCGTCAACGCCCCGGATCAGCGGATCTGGCAGATCATTCCGGGACGCTCACCTCATGCGCTGACTCCGGACACCTCGGGGCGGATCCGCTACGGAGATCTGCACATGACTCCGTGGGGTCTGCTGTGTGTGCGCGAAGACTGCCGGTCCACTCAGCGGGAGCGGGCGATCGTCCTCATCACCCGGCACGGGACGACGAATGTGCTCTCCCGCAGGGCTCACTTCATGGCCTGGCCGAGGCTGAGCCCGGACGGCAGCACCCTGGCCTTCATCGGCTGGGAGCACCCGAACATGCCCTGGGATGCGACCACGCTGTGGCTCATTGACGTCCGCACCCCGGCCACGCCCATCCGCGCGAAGCTCTCCGGCGAAGAGGAGCACGCCGGTCAGAGACTCTCCCTGCAACAGCCCGAGTTTTCCTCCGACTCCTCGCTCATCCTCGGCTCCGACCACGACGGCCGCTGGGCTCTCTACTCCCTCGACTTCTCTCCGGTCGCCGACACCGAGGCGGTTCGCGAGCCAGGAGTCCAGCCGCTGTACCCCGAACTCGGGATCTCCGACCTGCGGCCCGTCCTCGACACCGGTGCCGAGATCGGCGGGGCACTGTGGCAGCTCGGCGCCCGGTGGTATCTCAGGGATGCAGAGGAGATCTGGGTCCACTCACAATCCGCGACGGCGACGCTGGTGCGCACACCCGCCTCCGCGAAGGGATCCGGCGGATTCGAAGAGGTCAACTCGACCGGGGAGACCTTCGGCAGCCTCGAACTCCATGACCTCGGTCGCACGCATCTGCTGCTGACGGCGAAATCGAGCGACCGCACCGGGGTGCTCTACGCCGTCGACCGGGCCACAGGACTCTACTCGGAGATCGCGCGGGAGCGTCTCGACGCCCACCACGACTACTACACACACCCCTACGCGACCGAACTCGGCGGGGTGCCCGTGGTGATCAACCCGCCGCACAATCCGCGCTTCGCCGCCCTCGACCGTGAACTCCCGCCCTTCCTCGTCTCTATCCATGGCGGTCCCACCGGCCAGGCCACCCCGGAGATGGCGGCGCGCACCAGCTACTTCACCTCCCGGGGAATCGGTGTGCTCGAGGTCAACTACGGCGGTTCGACCGGCTTCGGACGGCGCTGGCGTGAGCGCCTGGAAGGACAGTGGGGCATCGTCGACGTCGATGACACCGTCGCCGCCGTCGCCGGCCTCGTGGAGGCGGGTCTGGCCGATCCGAAGCGGATCGCGATCACCGGAGCCTCCTCCGGCGGATGGACGGTGCTCTCGGCACTGGCCTCGACCGATGTCTTCGCCTGCGGCACCTCGTACTTCGGAGTCACCGACCTCATGCGCTTCGTCGTGGACACTCACGACTTCGAGGCCCACTACATCGACGGCCTCGTGGGCCGCTGGCCCGACGCCCACGACGAATACATCACACGCTCTCCGGTCAGACGGGTCACCGAGATCAGCGTCCCAGTGGCCGTCATGCAGGGCGACCGCGACCCGATCGTCCCGCCCACTCAGGCCAAGGACTTCGTCGATGCCCTCGACTACGCCGGAGTGGAGTACATTTACCGTCTGTACAAGGGCGAATCCCATGGCTTCGTCCGGGCCGAGACCATCATCGATTCCCTGGAAAGCGAGTTCGGATTCTATGTCGACGTCTTCGGAATCCCGCGCAGCCGCCGTCATGTCTGAGGCGCTCCGCGGATCTGCCGGTTCGCAGCTTGGCGAGGCGGACGCGAGCGTCTCCGACCCGCAGACGCCGTCCCGAGTGCTCCCCGCGGCGACGACGACCGGCATCTGGATCCCCGGCCAGACCACGACCAATCCCGGCTACGACCACGCCACCAGCCCGGTCAGGCAGGCGGCCGCAACCGCATTCGACATCCTCGGCGAACAGCTCCCGCCCGTGCCCCTGAGTGCCCACCGCGCCGAGGGCCGCTGGGGCGCCGATGCGATCGGTCGTGCCGTGAGTCTGCTCAGCGAACTCCACGTCGACCGGACCTCCTTCGGCTGGCGTCTGACCGCCTCGGCGGGCAAGGACGAACGTCTCGAGGACTCGGCCCTCGGCGAGGCCTTCGACGCGATCGCCGAATACGCCGAAGGCTTCACCGGTCAGATCCAACTCTCTCTGCCCGGGCCGTGGACGCTCGTGACCGCACTCAATCTCAGCTCGGGTTCCGCGGTGCTCGCCGACCACGGGGCGCGCCGCGACGTCATTCAGGCCTACGCGTACGGCATCTCGGGCTTCGCCGAGAAGCTGCGCCGACTGGGAGTCCAGCCGACCGTCCGTCTCGTCGAGTCGCGGCTCCACCCCGTGCTCACCGGCACCTGGCCCACCGTCTCCGGATGGCGCACCTTGCCGGCCGTCGCCGAATCTCAGGTCTACGCCGCCCTCCAATCGACCCTGCGCCACCTGCCGTCGACCGTGCTGGCCCTGCCCGACCTGCGGTCCGTGCACCTGCGAGGCAAGGAGATCCCCGCCGCCGAGGTGGTCCGATCCACCGGTGCGAACGCCGTGTCAGTGCCGTTGGCTACCCTGAAAGCACATGGATGGGAGCAGCTGGCCATGATCGCCGAGGCGGGGCTCGGGACCTGGCTGCACCTGCCCGTCGGAGCCGGATCGAGACCGCAGGAGGTGAAGCACTGGACGCAGCGCATCACCCAGCCGTGGACGCGCATCGGCATGGGGGCCGCCACCCTGCGCGATTTCGGGATGGTCTCCGGTCCGGAGCTGCCGCTGGGCCACCCGCCGCTGCTGGACGAGCACGCACCGACCACGAGCGACAGCAGCCAGGCCACGATGATGATCGCCGCTGGAGTGCGGCGTGCCCTTGAGGAGACCGAATGACCACGAAACCTGAGGACTCGGAACAGTCAGCCGCCGAGGCCGTCGCCGATGCGGATGGGCCGGACAAGGATCTCTCTGCAGCGGATTTCTCCGGCGCGGACTTCTCCGACACAGACCTCTCCGATGCCACCGCACGTGCCCAGGCCCACGCCGGGCTCGTCGAGCAGATCGAGAAGTACCGCGAAGCGTACTATCAGGATTCCCTGCTCGTCGCCGACGCCGAATACGATGACCTCGTCCACCGCCTCGAAGACCTCGAACAGGCCTATCCCGAGCTCGTCACCGACTCCTCACCGACGCAGACAGTCGGCGGAGTCGTCGACACCTCGACCTTCGACCCCGTCGAGCACATCGGACGGATGTACAGTCTGGACAACGTCTTCGACTTCGAGGAGCTGCGGGCCTGGTACGAGCGGACGCGGTCGGCGGTCTCGGCACGATCGAAGTTCCTCTGCGAACTCAAGATCGACGGACTGGCCGTCAACCTTCTCTACCGCGACGGCGAACTCGTCCGCGCGGCCACTCGCGGGGATGGCCGCATCGGTGAGGACATCACCGCCAACGTCCGCACCATCGCCGACATCCCGACCCGGCTCGACACGGACTACCCTCCGGCCGAGGTCGAGATCCGCGGAGAGGTGTTCTTCCCGCTGGAGAAGTTCACCGAACTCAACGCCTCCCTCGTCGCCGAGGGCAAGGCCCCCTTCGCGAACCCCCGCAACTCCGCGGCAGGATCCCTGCGCCAGAAAGACCCGGCGGTCACTGCCAGGCGGCCGCTGCACATGCTCGTCCACGGCATCGCCGTATGGACCCCAGCCGATGATTCGCATCCGGAGCCGGCCCACCAGTCGGAGGTCTACGAGGCCTTCCGCGACTGGGGCCTGCCGATCAGCGAGTACTACAAGGTGTTCGAGACCGTCGACGAGATCGAGGATTTCGTCGCCTACTACGGCGAGCACCGCCACGACGTGACCCACGAGATCGACGGCATCGTCATCAAGGTCGATGACATCGCCGTCCAGGAGACCCTCGGGTATACCTCCCGGGCGCCGAGGTGGGCGACCGCCTACAAATACCCGCCCGAGGAGGTCACTACGAAGCTGCTCGACATCCAGGTTCAGGTCGGTCGCACCGGGCGGGTGACTCCGTTCGCGGTGATGGAGCCGGTGACCGTGGCCGGTTCGACCGTGGAGAGGGCGACCCTGCACAACGGATACGAGGTCAAACGCAAGGGCGTGCTCATCGGCGATACCGTCACCCTGCGCAAGGCCGGTGACGTCATTCCCGAGGTGCTCGGACCGGTGGTGGCCCAGCGCGACGGCAGCGAGCACGAATTCGTCATGCCCACTGACTGTCCCTCGTGCGGAACGAAGCTCGGTGAGCAGAAGGAGGGCGACAAGGATCTGCGCTGCCCGAACTCGCGGTCGTGCCCTGCACAGTTGGCCAACCGCATCTTCTACCTCGCCTCCCGGGCCGCCTTCGACATCGAAGCGCTCGGTGAGGAGGCGGCACTGGCGCTGACTGCGCCGGCCGAACCCGAGCAGCCGCCGCTGACCTCGGAGGCCTACCTGTTCGATCTCACTGCCGACGACCTCGCCGAGGTCAAGATCTGGCGGAACAAAAAGGTCAAGGGAGTCGAAACGGGGGAGCGGGAACTTGTTCCCTACTTCTACACGCGCGGGACCGCGAAGAAGCCGAGCGCACCGAGCGCGAACACGAAGAAGCTCTTCGAGGAGCTGGAGAAGGCGCGTGATCAGGACCTGTGGCGGGTTCTCGTGGCCCTGTCGATCCGGCACGTCGGGCCGACGGCCGCGCGGACCCTGGCCGCACGCTTCCGCACTCTCGAGGCGATCCGCGCGGCCGACCTCGAGGAGCTCTCTGCCGTCGACGGGATCGGCTCGACGATCGCCGCGAGCCTGCGCGACTGGTTCGACGTCGATTGGCATATCGAGATCATCGAAGCCTGGGCCGCCGCCGGGGTCCGGATGGAGGACGAGGAGCAGGAAGCCGGGGCGCAGACCCTCGAGGGACTGACGATCGTCGCCACGGGGTCGCTGTCCACCTTCACCCGCGACGGCATCAAGGAGGCGATCCTCGGCGCCGGAGGCAAGGCAGCGAGTTCGGTGTCGAAGAAGACCGACTATGTCGTCGCCGGTGAGAACGCGGGATCGAAGCTCGAGAAGGCCGAGTCCCTGGGCGTGCCGGTCCTCGATGAGGACGAGTTCCGGACCCTGTTGGAGACCGGCAGCCTCGGCTGAAGCGGCGGGTCCGGTCGGTGACCGATCTCACGCTTCGCACCGATCCGTCACCGAACATCAAGCTGTGTCACAGCCGGAATCAAGTCGGGGGACAGTTTGCGGTGGGAGAGTGGGGGACATGAAGTCGATTCCCCGGCTGATCGCCGGAACAGCCGTGGTTCTCGCCGCCGTCCTCACCGCCGCACCCGTGACCGCGGGCATCGCCGACCTCGTCCTCAATCCGGGCCAGCAGCCCGCCAAACGTGCGGCGCCGTCGGCACTGCCCGGGGCTTCGACCGCCCCGACGGTGCTGAGCCGACACCGTGATGACGACGCCGATGAGGACACCGAGGGCGGATCTGGCACGTTCACGATCGTCTCCGATCGCGACTCTTCGGCTGAGCCGACCGCAGCCACCGAGCACACCGCCGCTACCGGCGCCACCGACGATTCTGCCGCTTCCGGCGCTCCCCTTGCACCTGTCGCCTCCTCGGCACACGCCGCCGGACTCGTCGCGCTCACCGCCGCCGACGCCGACTCCCGGGTCAGTGAACTCGCCGGCGACCTGCAGGCCGGAGTCGCAGCCGGGGAATTCTCCCAGGCCGACGCCGACCGTGTCCTCGGCGACCTCTCGAGCTACATCCGCGGCGAACGCACCTGGCCGGAGCGCACCGTCGCCTGACTCCCTAGCCGCAGCACCACCTCGGCGAACGCCTGCCCGCGCTCTGCCCACCTTGACGCCCTGCCGCCCGTCCGCCCGTACCCCGGCCCTGTCACAGTGCCCCAGCACCGCCTCGGCGCAGCTCACATCCGACCGCCCCGAACCTGGCCGCGGGACGGACTAGACTGGGGGCGAGCAAACAGAGACGATGAAAGGCAGGGAATGACGGAGTCCTCCGCAATCACCCCCGAGCAGGTCGAGCATTTGGCTTCGCTGTCTCGGATCGCCATGGGCGAGGACGAGCTGAACGCGCTCGCCGGTGATCTGACCACAATTCTTAAGAACGTCGCCAGGGTCAACGAAGTGGCCGGCGATGATGTGCCCGCAACGAGCCACCCGATCGCACTGACGAACGTGCTGCGCCCCGATGTCGTCGGTGAGACGCTGACCAGCGAACAGGCCCTGGCCTCGGCTCCGGCAGCGGCCGACGACAAGTTCCTCGTCCCCCAGATCCTCGGGGAGGAATGATGAGCGAACTGACCTCCAAGAGCGCCCTCGAACTCGCCGCAGGACTGAAATCCGGCGAGTTCTCCTCCGTCGACGTCACCCGGGCCCACCTCGACCGCATCCACGCCACCGAGGAGGACTTCCACTCCTTCATCACCGTCACCGATGAGCTCGCGCTCGAGACCGCGCAGGCCGTCGACGCCCAGCGTGCCGCCGGTGCCGAGGTCCACGCCCTGGCCGGAGTGCCCGTGGCACTCAAGGACCTCGTCGTCACCGAGGGAGTGCGCACGACCGCAGGCTCGAAGATGCTCGAGAACTGGGTGCCGCCCTACGAATCCACCGTGCATAAGAAGGTCAAGGCAGCCGGCCTGCCGGTGCTGGGCAAGACCAACCTCGACGAGTTCGCGATGGGGTCGACCACCGAGCACTCGGCCTTCGGCGACACCCGCAACCCGTGGAACCTCGAGCACGTGCCCGGCGGTTCCTCCGGCGGTGCCGCCGCGGCCCTCGCCGGCTTCCAGGCACCGCTGTCGGTGGGCACCGACACGGGCGGCTCCGTCCGCCAGCCCGCCGCCTTCACCGGTACCGTCGGCGTCAAACCGACCTACGGTTCGATCTCCCGCTTCGGCATCATCGCGATGGCCTCGAGCCTCGACCAGGTCGGCCCGATGGGCCGATCTGTCGCCGATGCCGCGGCCCTGCACGAACTGCTGGCCGGCCACGATCCGCTCGACTCGACCTCGCTGCCCGACGAGGTGGCAGGCTTCCTGAGCGCCGCCCAGACTTCTGATCTCACTGGCAAGAAGCTCGGTGTGATCAAGCAGCTGCGAGGCGAGGGCTACCAGGACGGGGTTCGCGATGCGTTCTCCGCGGCCCTCGAGACCGCCGCGGCCGCAGGTGCCGAGATCGTCGAGGTCGACTGCCCGGCGATCTCCTACGCCCTCGACGCCTACTACCTGATCATGCCCTCCGAGGTGTCCTCGAACCTGGCCCGCTACGACGGCATGCGCTACGGCCTACGCGTCGAACCCGAGTCCGGTCCCGTCACCGCTGAGACCGTCATGGCCGCCACTCGTGCCGCCGGCTTCGGCTCCGAGGTCAAACGCCGCATCATCCTCGGCACCTACGCCCTCTCGGCCGGCTACTACGACGCCTACTACGGTTCGGCGCAGAAGATCCGCACATTGGTCCAGAACGACTTCGCCAAGGCCTTCGAATCGTGCGACGTCCTCGTGTCCCCGACGGCACCGACGACCGCACTGAAGTTCGGCGCCGAGGCGGACGCCGATCCCATGGCCCTCTACCTCGGGGACGTCGCCACCATCCCGGCGAACCTCGCCGGCATCCCGGGGCTGTCCCTGCCCGCCGGTCTGGCCGACGGCCTGCCCGTCGGATTCCAGATCGTCGCTCCGGCCCGTGAAGACGTGAAGCTCTACGAGGTGGCCGGACCGCTCGAGGCGGCACTGGAATCGGCCGGCGGACGAGTGCTCGACACCCTCGCGGAAGGACTGCGGAAGTGAAATACGAAGAGGCGATCAAGAAGTACGATCCGGTCATCGGCATCGAGGTCCACGTCGAGCTCGGCACCGCGACCAAGATGTTCGACGCCGCCCCCAACACCTTCGGCGGCGGACCGAACTCGAACATCACCCCCACATCCCTCGGCCTGCCGGGTTCCCTTCCCGTGGTCAACGAGAAGGGCGTGGAGTATGCGATCAAGATCGGCCTGGCCATGGGCTGCGAGATCGCCGAGACCTGCCGCTTCGCCCGGAAGAACTACTTCTACCCGGACGTGCCCAAGGACTTCCAGACCAGCCAGTCCGATGAGCCCATCGCCGCCGAGGGACAGGTCGAGGTCGAACTCGAGGACGGAACCCTCGTCACGGTTCCCGTCGAGCGCGCCCATATGGAGGAAGACGCCGGGAAGAACACCCACATCGGCGGTGCGACCGGACGCATCCACGGTGCCGACCACTCCCTGGTCGACTACAACCGGGCCGGGGTTCCCCTCGTCGAGATCGTGACCCACCCGATCACCGGGACAGGGGAGCGGGCCCCCGAGGTGGCCGCCGCCTACGTCCGCACACTGCGTGACATCTTCCGTGCCCTCGGCGTCTCCGAGGCTCGCATGGAGCAGGGCAATGTCCGTGCCGACGTCAACGTGTCCCTGCGGGAGAGCCCCGAAGCACCTCTGGGCACCCGCACGGAGACGAAGAACGTCAACTCCTTCCGGTCGATCGAACGTGCCGTCCGCTTCGAGATCGCCCGCCAGGCGACCCGCCTCGAGGCCGGCGAATCGATCGTCCAGGAGACCCGGCACTTCCACGAGGACACCGGGGAGACCACCTCGGGGCGTCCGAAGTCCGATGCCGATGACTACCGGTACTTCCCGGAGCCGGACCTCGTGCCGCTGACGCCCAGCCGCGAATGGGTCGAGGAGCTGCGGACGAGTCTGCCCGAGCTGCCCGCGCAGAAGCGCCGCCGCCTCATTGCGGAATGGAGCTTCAGCGACCTCGAGATGCGCGATATCGTCAACGCCGGTCTGCTCGAAGCCATCGAGGACACCGTCAGCGCCGGAGCCAAGCCGGCCGCGGCCCGCAAATGGTGGACCGGTGAGGTCGCCCGCCTGGCCAACCAGGAGGACAAGCACCCCACCGAGCTCGTCACCCCGGCCCAGATCGCGGGCCTGACGGGACTCATCGATGAGGGCAAACTCAACGACAAGCTCGCCAAGGACGTGCTCACCGGCGTCGTCGCAGGCGAAGGCGAGCCCGCCGAGGTGATGAGTGCCCGCGGTCTCGAGATCGTCGAGGACACCGGTGCCCTGGAAGCCGCCGTCGACGAGGCGATCGCAGCGAACCCGGACGTGGTCGAGAAGATCAAGGGCGGGAAGATGCAGGCCATCGGCGCGCTCATGGGTCCGATCATGAAGGCCACCCGCGGTCAGGCCGACGCCGGAAAGGCCAAGGACCTCATCCTCGCGAAGCTGGGCGGCTGAGGACGACTCAGGATTGATCCAGCCACACCCTCTAGACTGTGCCACCAAGAGAATCATTCGAGTCTCAGGTACAGCGGGAGGGTGTGGCTGTTCGCATTCTTCCCGAGAATCGGCGTCGAGGTCGGCAGCCTCGAGGTGAGCGTGCACCACACGCGTGGAGGTGAGAGCCGTGGCTCAGTCGTGGAAGTCACTGTGGAAGAGCGAGTGCGGGAAATCAGTCCCGATCTATCGCGTCCTCGTGCCCGAGAGCGTCAACGAGGGCATCATGCGAGCCTGGAACGCCCGCGGCTACCGGTACACGGCCGGATCGCCGAGCGCGATCATGCTCACCGGCGGCATGAGCCGGAACTTCTTCCGCTCGAGCTTGATGTTCAAGGGCGGGACGGCCGCCGGCACCGCGGTGACCGCGGGCTTCGCCGCCCCCAGTGGTCTCGCCCTGCTGTCGGGCTTCGCCGATGCCGCACTGACCTTCGGCGCACTCGGCGGAACCGCCGCAGTGGGCACGGGAGTCTTCGCTGCGGTCACGGCCCCGAAGTACCTGCGCGATCCGAAACGGCTGAGCCGGAAGAACCGTTCGAAGGTCTCACAGGCGAAGTGGATCACCCCCGCAAGCCTCGGCTTCCAACCTGGTCGCAAAGAGGGCCGCGACACCGATGAGCAGCGTCTCTTCCACCTCGCCGTGACGATCGCCCGCAAGATCGTGCGGACACGGGCCTGGACCCATCCGATCCTGACAGAGCATGTCTCCCGCGTCGACCTCGACCACGCGGTGGCGTCGATCGGCATGCGCCTGCAGGAGCTGGTGCGCCTGCGCGAGGAAATCGAGAGCATCCGCGATGCGGGCACAGCGAAGTCCGTCGAAACCTACCTGTCCAAGCTCGCGGTGGCCTTCACCTCGATGGCCAATCGGGTGCGTTCGATGCACGAGTACTACGAGCGGCTGACCGAACTCGACCAGCAGCTCATGCTGCTGCACAATTCGGAGCGCTCCCGTGAACTCGGCGATCGCGTGCTCGACGTGCTCTCACGGACAGCGGCCGACGACTCGGCCGACTGGCAGTTCAGAGAACTGCGCATCGACGCCGAATCGCAGTCGTCGATCATCTCCGGTCTGGTCGCCGAACTCGATCAGACCGCCGATGACTTCGAGGACTTCGACACCCGCCTGGCCGCAGCCCAGCAATCCATCGAAAGCGCTCAGAAGTCCATCGAGTGATCACCGTCTGAGGCGGATGACCATCTGATACGGACGCAGGGTGTCTGTGTCCGAAGTCGGGTGTCAGTGACCGAAGGGATCCGGGTCGACTCCGGGCATCCACGACCGTCCCGGTTCGTTGTACCCGTTCTCCGCCTGCGCCTTCTTCCACTTCTTCGACCAGCGCTTGTCGAGCCGGTCGACATACAGCGTTCCCTGCAGGTGGTCGTATTCGTGCTGCATGATGCGGGCGAACCACCCCTCGGCGCTCAGCGTCACCGGTGCGCCGGTCTCATCGACTCCGTTGACCGTGACGCGATCGGCCCGCTTGAGCGGGAAGTCGAGGCTCGGCACCGACAGGCACCCCTCGGTCTCCTCATCCGGGTCCGGGCGAGTGTCCGGGATCTTCGAGGCGATGAGCACCGGATTGACGAACGTGCCGCGCCGGCGCACTCCCGAATCGTCCTCGGCGTTGAAGACGAAAATGGCTTTCCCGACCCCGATCTGCGGGGCGGCGAGGCCGACTCCATTGCTCGCATCGAGGGTCTCGTGCATATCGGCGACGAGGGCGGCGAGCTCCTCGTCGAAGTCGGTGATCTTCTCAGCTCGCCGGTGGAGGACGGGTTCGCCGCAGATGACGATGGGATGAATGGTCATGCGGACAATCGTATCGTTCTCCGCACCCGCGGCAGGAGCGTCCCCGGTGGTCAGAGACCGGCGGAGACCCGCCTCGGCGTCTCAGATCCGAAGTCACCGTCACCGGCGCCGAGGTGGGAGCCGGCACCCGGTTCTCGTGCGGGCTGAATCGCGACCGAGTCATATTGCTCAGCGGTTGAGCGTCGATTCGGGTCCCAGCACCGAGGCCCAACCGACGCCCTGTCAGCATATGACCTCATATGACCGGATATTTCGCCCCCAGCGAACAGTGATTGTTGAGCAACCGCCTGAGGAACATGCTCGGGGCTCGGGTGGTTATGATGGGTGCGAAGCGTCTCGTTTCACGAGATGAGATCAGCTGTTGAACCCTCCAGCTGGTGTTTGGGTGACGGTTGCGTCACAGCCTGCTGCGGCGGGCGAGCACAGAAGCGTGAAAGGACATATCTTGACCATCTTCAACAATGTCTCCGAACTGGTCGGCCGTACACCGCTGGTCCGCGTCAACAAGGCCAGCGAGCGCTCGGGCGCCGAGATCGTAGCCAAGCTCGAATCGTCCAACCCCGGCAACTCGGTCAAGGACCGCATCGGCGTGGCCATGATCGACGCAGCAGAGCAGTCTGGTGAGCTCAAGCCCGGTGGAACGATCGTCGAGGCCACCTCCGGCAACACCGGCATCGCGCTGGCGATGGTCGGCACCTCGCGCGGTTACAAGGTCGTCCTCACCATGCCCGAGTCGATGTCGAAGGAGCGCCGGGCCCTCCTGCGTGCCTTCGGTGCCGAACTCGTCCTCACGGACAAGGCTGCCGGGATGAAGGGCGCTGTGGAGAAGGCCGAAGAGGTCGCCGCCGAAGGCGCCGTGCTCGTGCGCCAGTTCGAGAACCAGGCCAATGTCGCCATCCACAAGGCCACCACCGGCCCCGAGATCCTCGCCGACACCGACGGCAAGGTCGACATCTTTGTTGCGGGAATCGGGACGGGCGGCACCATCTCCGGCGCCGGCGCGGCCCTGCGTGAGGCCAACCCCGATATCAAGATCGTCGCCGTCGAGCCCGCCGCATCGCCGCTATTGACCGAGGGCAAAGCGGGCCCGCACATGATCCAGGGTCTCGGCGCGAACTTCATCCCTGGCATCCTCGACACCGAAATCTACGATGAGGTCGTCGATGTCGACAACGAGGTGGCCATCGAGCGCGCCCGCGAAGTTGCCAAGGAAGAGGGCCTGTTGGTCGGAATCTCCTCGGGTGCCGCCCTTTTCGCTGCTGAGAAGGTCGGAGCGCGTCCGGAGAACGCCGGCAAGCGAATCGTTGTCATCATCCCGAGCTATGGCGAGCGCTACCTGTCGACTCCGCTGTTCTCCGAATACCTCGACTGATCACAGCAGCACCGGTCGGTCGCCTGCGAGGTTGACCGACGTGTGGGTGAGGGCGTCAAACTTGTGTTTGACGCCCTCACGCTGTTGACGAGGCCGACACCGGCGCCGGGATCGGTCGGGCTGAGCCTGGCCGGGTTGGGTCGGGCCGGGCTGGCCCGGCGAGCCGACGAGACGAATACCGCAACGAACCGAATGAGCGAGGACTGAACAGATGAAGGCACTGTGGACCGTGGCGGCAGCGGCAGTGGGAGCGGCAGCCTACGGGCTGAGCCGAAAGGACTTCCGGGCGGCGCTGCGCGAGGACCTCGACACCGTTCAGCGGCGCGATCCCGCGGCATCGAACGACTTCGTCTCCATCCTCTCCTACCCCGGCATGCATGCGATCTGGGCTCACCGCGGTCTCCACCGACTCTGGCAGCATGACGCAGGCAAAGTGCCCGCGCGGCTGATGTCCCAAGCGGTGCGTACGCTCACCGGTGTCGAGATCCACCCGGGCGCGCAGATTGGACGCCGCTTCTTCATCGACCACGCCAATGGAGTCGTCATCGGCGAGACCTCGGAGATCGGCGACGACGTCATGCTCTACCACCAGGTCACCCTGGGTGGGACCTCGATGGAGAAGACCAAGCGCCACCCGACACTGGGCAATCACGTGCTCGTCGGGGCGGGCGCGAAAATCCTCGGCCCTGTCGTCGTCGGCGACAACTCCTCCGTCGGAGCCAACGCGGTCGTCGTCAAGGACGTGCCCAGCGATTCGAGCGCGGTGGGCATCCCCGCCAAGGTCCGCGAGAAGAAGTCGGACGCCCCGGCCAGCGTGGACGAGAAGAAGACCGCATCGCCCGAGGCGGATTTCGAGCTCATCGATCCCGCGATCTGGATCTGAGCACCTTCTGAGGCCCGGCGCAGGCCGCCGGGAATACTTTCACCGCCGTGTCTGTTAAACTTTCAACTAATTACTTCAAAACTGAAGCATTGGTTCGAAGGGAGCTCGCTCGCAACGGGCTCGGAGCAGAAGGAGCAGCCATGGAATTCGGAATCTTCACCATCGGGGATGTCACCACGGACCCCACCGACGGCACCACCGTGTCGGAGCATCAGCGGATCAAGAACACGGTCGAGATCGCGAAGAAGGCCGAAGAGGTCGGCCTCGATGTCTTCGCCACCGGTCAGCATCACAACCCGCCCTTCGTCGCCCCCGCCAACCCGCCGGTTCTGCTCGCGAACATCGCCGCGCAGACGGAGAAGCTGAGGCTCTCGACGGCGACCACGCTCATCACCACCACCGATCCCGTGCGCATCGCCGAGGACTACTCCTACGCCCAGCACCTCTCGGAGGGCCGTATCAGCCTGATCATGGGCCGCGGCAACACCGGGCCGGTCTACCCCTGGTTCGGCAAAGACATCCGTTCGGGCATTCCGCTGGCCGTCGAGAACTACAACCTCCTCTACCGCCTTTGGCGCGAGAAGAACCTCGACTGGGAGGGCAAGTTCCGCACACCTCTCAACGGCTTCACGGTCACGCCGACGCCGCTCGATGAGGTCCCTCCCTTCGTCTGGCACGGGTCGATTCGCAGCCCTGAGATCGCCGAACAGGCCGCGTACTACGGAGACGGCTTCTTCCACAACAACATCTTCTGGCCGACCTCGCACACCGCGCGCATGGTCCAGCTCTACCGCCAGCGCTACGAATACTACGGCCACGGCACTGCCAGCCAGGCCATCGTCGGACTCGGCGGTCAGGTCTTCATGCGCAAGAACTCGCAGGATGCGGTCAAGGAGTTCCGTCCCTACTTCGACAACGCCCCGGTCTACGGCCACGGACCCAGCCTCGAGGACTTCTCGACGCAGACTCCGCTGACCGTCGGCTCGCCCCAGCAGGTCATCGAGCGCACCCTGGGCTTCCGGGACTGGGCGGGTGACTATCAGCGTCAGCTCTTCCTCATCGACCACGCCGGGCTGCCGCAGAAGACCGTGCTCGAGCAGCTCGACCTGCTCGGCGAAGAGGTCATTCCGGTGCTGCGCGAAGAATTCGCCAAGAATCGCCCCGCCGAGGTGCCCGACGCCCCGACCCACGAGTCACTCGTCCTCCGCCACCGTGAGGGCAGGGACCCCATCCCCGGAGGCGGAGAGGGATCGCGCGCATTCGCTGATCGGCAGACCCGTGCCGCGAAGGCCCAGGAAACAGGAGCAGAACGAGCATGAGCACACGCACCATCACCGTCCTCGCCGTGACCACCTCGCTGAGCGAGGACTCGAGCACGCTGAAGCTCTCGGATCGGATCCTCGCCGAGGCGGTCTCGGCGGGGGAGTCGACCGGCGTCACCGTGAGGACCGAGACCATCAATATCCGCAGTCTCGCCTCGGCGCTCACCGACATGGCGCTGACCGGGTTCCGATCCGAGGCGCTCGATGAGGCCTACTCCCGGGTCGCCGCGGCGGATGCGATCGTCACCGTCACACCCGTGTACAAGGTGGCTCCGGTCGGTCTGCACACGCTGTTCTGGCAGCTCATCGACGAGAAGTCCCTCGTCGGCAAGGCCGTGCTCATCGCCTCCACCGGTGGCACCCCGCGTCACTCCCAGGCCGGCGAGACCGCGCTGCGACCGATGCTGTCCTACCTCAAGGGCATCGTCGTCCCGACCACGGTCTTCGCGGCCACGGACGACTGGGGCAGCATCGAGGGCGGGCGCAGCCTCACCGCTCGAGTCCGGCAGGCCGGCGAGGAGCTCATCGGCCTTGCCGGCGACCTGAGCGGGATCGCCGGCGCCTCGGGCCCAGCTCGCGCCGATGCCGCGTCGACCTCGACCGGCGAGTTCGGGCGAGCGACCGGGCGCCGTGCTCCCAGCATCGACGAGGAGTTCGACCCCGAGCGCATCACCCCCTTTGCCCAGCTGCTCGAGGGCTGATCATGACCGAGATCAGACTCGGCTTCGGCCGTGACGCCCTGGCGCAGCAGGCCTGGCGAACGTACTTCGAGACTTCCCAGCGCATCCGCCAGAACCTCGAGACCGAGCTCAAGGAGGACAGCGGGCTGGCCGTCAGCGACTACAACACGCTGCTCCTGCTGTGGGAAGCCCCCGAGCGGACGCTGACGATGAGTGCCCTGGCCAAGCGGCTCGTGTTCTCACCGTCTCGGCTCAACTACCGGATCAAGGTGCTCGAGGACGCCGGGCTGGTGACGAAGACCGAGTGTCCAGACGACAGGCGCGCCCACGATATCGCGCTCACTGACAGCGGTGCCGAGGCCTTCCTCACCGCCGGCCGGCGGCATCGGCAGACCATCGACGAGGTCTTCCTCTCCCATGTCAGCGACGAGGAACTCGAGGTGATCGGGCGGGTGTTCGCGCGAATCGGCAAGGCGCTTCCGGAGTAGGAGTGGAGTAGGACGCGGAGGCGTCTGCCGCCCGGGCCGCGAATGCGATCCATTCGTCTCACAGTGTCATGAGCCTCGAACACGGCCTGAGACTCATGACACAATGTGATCATGTCGATCAAGACCATTGCCTTTCCCAATTCCGAACTCCGCAATCGCGTCATCGCCCGGATTCCGGCACATCAGCGCGCCAATGTCGACCTGGTCGTCTACTCGGACACCGAGAAGTCGGCGAAACTGAGCAAGGATGACGTCGATGTCGTCATCCTGCCCTATATGGGTTCGGCGAAATCGATCGAGATCCTCGACGAGCTGCCCAACCTCAAGCTCGTCATCACCCAGACCACCGGCTACGATCCCGTGGCGCATCTGCCCGAGAAGGGCATCGAGATCGCGACCGCCTCGGGAGTGCACACCGGAGGCACCGCGGAGCTCGCTCTCGCCCTGACCCTGACCAGCCTGCGCGGCATCGACGATGCGGTGCGCTCGCAGGTCTCGCGCACCTGGGACCATCGCCGCCACCGTTCCCTGCAGGACCGACGCGTGATGGTCATAGGCGCCGGCGAGATCGGCGGGGCGATCGCCGACCGCTTCGCGCCTTTCGAGGTCGAGCTGACCCGGGTCGCCACCACCGCCCGCGAGGACGAGCGCGGCCAGGTGCACGGCATCGACGAACTGCCGCAGCTCCTTCCCCACACCGAGGTGGTCGTGCTCATCACGCCGCTGACCGAAGGGACGCACCACCTCGTCGACGCCGACTTCCTCGGCCGGCTCCCCGACAACGCCCTCATCGTCAACGTCGCCCGCGGCAAGGTCGTCGATACCGATGCGCTGGTGGCCGAGCTGAGCACCGGTCGACTCCACGCCGCGCTCGATGTCATGGACCCCGAACCGCTGCCGGAGAGTCATCCGCTGTGGGGCACCCCGAACACGCTGATCACCCCGCACGTGGGAGGCGACACCTCGGCGTTCGAACCACGGGTCGTGCAGATCCTCGCCGAGCAGGTCCGCCGTCTCAACGACGGGGAGCAGCCGGTCAACCTCGTCAAATAGGTCACACGCGGATCACCTAATGCGGTCGGCCGTCGTCGTCTCGGCGGCCGGTCCCGCGACTGCTCTCAGCTGGGGTTCCACCATGCGAGAGTTTGGCATGCGAATGCTGACAGCGGGCGTAGAGTTCCTGCATGAGCATCGATACAGACACCGCCACACCAGACATCAAACCCCGTTCTCGCGACGTCACCGACGGCCTCGAGGCCACCGCTGCCCGTGGCATGCTGCGTGCCGTGGGCATGGGCGACGATGACTGGGTGAAGCCCCAGATCGCGATCGCCACCTCGTGGAACGAGATCACCCCCTGCAACATGTCCCTGCAGCGTCTCGGCCAGGCCTCCAAAGAGGGAGTCCACGAGGCGGGAGGGTTCCCGCTCGAGTTCGGCACCATCTCCGTCTCCGACGGCATCTCGATGGGCCACGAGGGCATGCACTACTCCCTGGTCTCACGTGAGGTCATCACCGACTCCGTCGAGACCGTGATGAGCGCTGAGCGCCTCGACGGATCGGTCCTCATGGCCGGCTGCGACAAGTCGATCCCGGGCATGCTCATGGCCTCCGCCCGCCTCGGCCTCTCCAGCGTGTTCCTCTACAACGGCTCGATCATGCCCGGCACGGCGAAGCTCTCCGACGGCACGGAGAAGGAAGTCACCCTCATCGACGCCTTCGAAGCCGTCGGCGCCTGCCGCGCCGGCACCATGTCCCAGAGCGACGTCGACGCCATCGAACGTGCTGTCTGCCCCGGTGAGGGTGCCTGCGGCGGCATGTACACGGCGAACACCATGGCATCGGCCGCCGAGGCGATGGGCATGTCTCTGCCCGGCTCGGCCGCCCCGCCGGCCATCCACCGTAACCGCACGATGTTCGCCCGGAAGTCCGGCGAAGCCGTGGTCAACCTGCTCCGTCAGGGCATCACCACCAAGGACATCATCACGCGCGAATCGCTGCACAATGCGATCGCCGTGGTCATGGCCTTCGGCGGATCGACCAACGCAGTGCTCCATCTGCTCGCGATCGCTCACGAAGCCGGCGTCGAGCTGCAGCTCGATGACTTCAACCGGATCGGCGACAAAGTCCCGCACTTGGGCAACGTCAAGCCCTTCGGTCAGTACGTGATGAACGACGTGTTCAAGATCGGCGGCGTGCCGGTGATCATGAAGGCCCTCCTCGACGCGGGTCTGCTCAACGGCGACTGCCTGACCGTGACCGGAAAGACAGTGGCCGAGAACCTCGAGTCGATCAACCCGCCGGACCCCGACGGCAAGATCCTCCGGGCGCTGAACAACCCGATCCACGCCACCGGTGGTCTCACCGTGCTGCGCGGATCGCTCGCCCCCGAAGGTGCGGTCGTGAAGTCGGCCGGCTTCGACGCCGACGTCTTCGAGGGCACCGCCCGGGTCTTCGACCAGGAGCAGCCGGCCATGGACGCCGTACTGAACGGAGAGCTGAAGAAGGGCGACGTCGTCGTCATCCGCTATGAAGGCCCCAAAGGCGGTCCCGGCATGCGTGAGATGCTCGCGATCACCGGTGCCATCAAGGGTGCGGGAATCGGCAAGGACGTTCTGCTGCTCACAGACGGTCGCTTCTCCGGCGGCTCGACCGGTCTATGCATCGGACACATCGCCCCCGAGGCCGTCGACGGCGGGCCGATCGCGTTCGTCGAGGACGGGGACAAGATCACCGTCGACATCGCCGCCCGCTCGATCGAACTCCATGTCGACGAGGAGGTGCTGGCCGAGCGCCGGACGACCTGGACGATCCCGGAGAACCACCGCCTGACCGGCGTGCTCGGCAAGTACGCGAAGCTCGTGCAGTCAGCTTCGACCGGAGCGGTCTGCTTCTGAGTCCAACCGGCCCCGTACGGCCCGATGAAACCGGTATGACCGGCTGATTCCGGTTGAGGATCCCCGCCGAGGTGGTGCAGTCGAACTGACTGCACCACCTCGGCGTTTCTGTGCCCGTGTGCCGACCGGTAGATCGTCCGAGGCCGAGTGATCGGCCGAAGCCTAGGGATCGGTCAGGACCGGCGGACTCAGCCGGCCCTGACCGGCGCCGCGGCCGAGCCGTCTCGGATCCACCGCCGGGTCGGACGGACCATGAACCCCATGAAGACGAGTCGGATCACGACCATCCACGCCCAGACGGTGACGGCCTCGCCATGCCCGGCCAGGCCGATGACGAGGAGGCCGAGCACCCCGAGCCCGAGATAGGAGACGACCAGCGCAGACAGTCCCAGCTTCGGGCCGGAGGCGACCTTGAGGAACGAGAACAGGATCCCCGCCCACGGTTCGCACAGCACCTGCGCCGTGACGAGGAGCATGAGCGGCAGCGGGGAGATGTGGATGGCCCCGGTGA
This sequence comes from Brevibacterium sp. GP-SGM9, assembly GCF_047300845.1. Taxonomy (NCBI): domain Bacteria; kingdom Bacillati; phylum Actinomycetota; class Actinomycetes; order Micrococcales; family Brevibacteriaceae; genus Brevibacterium; species Brevibacterium sp. GP-SGM9. The sequence goes on from NZ_CP178563.1 coordinate 3,721,921, forward strand.
GCATGAGGATGAGGGCGAGCACCCCTGCCGAGGTGGTCACCACCGAGGAGGAGAACGTGACCACCCGCAGGTCGGTGCGTCGTACGAGGCTCCCGGTCGCCTCGGCGGCCCCAATGACCTCGCCGACCGCGCTGATCTCGGCCGTCCCGGCAGCTTCGGCGGGGGAGAGTCGGCTCTGCCGGCTCATTCTGCCGCCCACGATCCCGAGTTGTTTGATCGGGACGATGAGCGCGCGCATGAGGGAGACGATGAGGGCGACCATCGCCCCGTCGGCGGGGGAGTGGTGGGAGGCCACGGAGATCGCAACGGTGTAGGTGAGCAGGAAGACGAAGCCGTCGATGGTCGTGAGGAAGGCAGGGAACGGGGAGAAGGCCCTCCAGCCCCGAGCGCGGCCGGGCCGGGCCGCCTGCCACAGGCCGGCCACGATGCCGATGCGGAATTCGCGCAGTCGACTCAGTCGCATGGCGACCGTGAGCAGTCGGACTGCCACGCTCGTGACGCCGATGAGGGCAAGCGCGATGTGGGCGTCGAGTCCGATGACGATGCCGACGATCGCCGAGGCGACCGTGAGTCCCGTGCTCAGCACCGAGACCCACAGTCCGAACCCATCCTGTGCAGCCGACTGGGTGAGTCCGGCGATGACCGCGGTCAGCGGACCGAGGAGGAGAACGACGAGGTAGGGCCACCAGTAGGGATAGAAATACTCGGGGGAGACGCCGAAGATGTGTGGTCCCCACAGGCTCAGGGCCAGGGCGGCCACGGCGACGATGGCCGTCATCGTCAGTGCCGGCCGGAATTCCGCAACGACGAGTGAACGGAGTTCGGCTCGGTCGGAGTCCACTTCTGACGGCTCCGAAACATCCACGCTCGCCTGCACCGACTCAGCCGATCCAGCCGACCCGTCCGATCCAGCCGACTCCCTCGTGGCCCGCAGCGCCCCGAAGGGCTTCGCGCTGCTCATGAGCGTGTGCACGGTGAATCCCGCCGAGGCGACCGAGATGAGCCCGAACACCGACCCCACCGCGCCGATCGTGATCGCGAAGTCCGTACCGTAGTGCGCGCGGGTGACGAGCAGGACGAAGAAGGCCGCGGAGAAGGAGATGAAGGACGAGAGTGCCGCGGTGAAGGAGCGGGCGACGTAGTTCGGGGCGAAGTACCGCATCTCAGCCGCGGCCGCGTCTCAGAGTGGTCGGTGGTCGCACACTCTCACCCTAACGGCTCTACGCTGGAGTGAACCCGAGAGCACCCGAGAAGAGGAGTGACATGCGCATCGTCGTTCTCGATGACTATCAGCAGGTGGCCGGCGGCTTCGCCGACTGGTCGCAGCTCGACGCCGAGGTCGAATTCGTCTCCCGCCCGATGGTCGATGACGATGACCTCGTACGGACCCTATCCGGCGCCGAGGTAGTCGTGGCCATGCGTGAGAGGACGGCGTTCACCGCCGCCCGGCTCGCCCGCCTTCCCGATCTGCGACTGCTCGTGACCACCGGACGGGTCAACGCCTCGATCGACCTCGACGCGGCCAGATCCCAGGGGGTCGTCGTCTGCGGAACCGAGTCGACGATCACCGCGACCCCGGAGCTGACCTGGGGGCTCATCCTCTCCGTGCTGCGCAGCATTCCTCTAGAGGATGCCGCGATGCGCACCGGAGGGTGGCAGTCCACGGTCGGTGGGGACCTCTTCGGGCACCGCCTCGGCGTGGTCGGTCTCGGTCGTCTGGGAACGCAGGTGGCCAGGGTCGGGGCGGCATTCGGGATGGACGTCGTGGCTTGGAGTCAGAACCTCGAGCAGGAACGGGCCGCCGACGTCGGGGCACATGCGGTGAGCAAAGAGGAGCTCTTCGCCACCTCCGATGTCGTCACCGTGCACTACAAGCTCAGCGAACGCAGCCGCAGCCTCGTCTCGAGTGCCGAATTCTCAGCCATGAAGCCGACGAGCATCTTCGTCAACACCTCGCGGGCCGGACTCGTGGACACCGATGCGCTCGTCGGCGCTCTGGAGACCGGGCAGATCCGCGGAGCCGGCATCGACGTCTACGACGAGGAGCCGCTGCCGGTCGACCACCCGCTGCGCTCGGCACCCCGCACGGTGCTCACCCCGCACCTCGGCTACGTCACCGCGGAGACGTACTGCATCTTCTTCACCCAGGCGATCGAGGACATCGCCGCCTGGGCGGCGGGGGAGCCGGTCCGGGTGCTGGGCTGATCAGAGACGACGAAGCCGCCGGAGAGACTCTGCTCTCCGACGGCTTCGCTGTGGTTTGAGACCGAGGCTCAGGTCACTTCGGTGGTTCAGTTCACCTCAGCGGGGTCGGCCGACACACGTCCGCCGTTCTCGAGACCATCGATGGCGTTCACCTCGGCGTCGGTGAGTTCGAAGTCGAAGACGTCGAAGTTCTGGGCCATGCGCTCGCGGCTGTTCGACTTGGGGAAGACGACATGGCCCTTCTGCAGGTGCCAGCGGATGATGGCCTGCGCCCAGGACTTGCCGTGGGCGGAGGCGATCTCACCGATGACGGTGTCCGCGTAGTCGACCTTGCCCTGGCCCAGCGGACCCCAGGCTTCGATCTTGATGTCGTGTTCGGCCAGCAGCGGGCGGGTATCGACCTGCTGGAACTGCGGGTGGACCTCGATCTGATCGACGGCAGGGATGATCCCGGTGTTCAGAATCTCGGGCAGGAAGCGGTGGTCGAAGTTCGACACGCCGATCGAGGTCGTCAGGCCCTCATCGCGGTAGCCAGGGAAGGCTTCCCAGGTCTCAACAGAGTTCTTGTTCTCCGGGGTCGGCCAGTGGATGAGGTAGAGGTCGACGTGATCGAGGCCCAGCTTCTCGAGGCTCTCGCCCAGAGCTCGCTTCGACTCCTCGGCACCGTGGCGGTCGTTCCAGAGCTTCGTGGTCACGAAGAGCTCATCGCGGGCGATGCCGGACTTCGCGATCGCGCGGCCCACGCCCTCTTCGTTGCCGTAGACGGCGGCCGTGTCGATGTGGCGGTAGCCGACCTCGAGGGCGTCGGTGACGATGCGCTCGGTCTCCTCGGGATCGACCTTGAAGACGCCGAAGCCCAGCTGGGGGATCGTCTTGCCGTCATTGAGTGTGAGTGTGGGAACCGTCAAGGTGTACGCCTTTCGTCACGATTGTTCTGGTCCGGTCGGCGTCCGATATGGACGCCGCTGGTGAGCCAGGCGCCGAATCGGACGCCTGAACGAGAATATAACGCCGAGATGGTGACTCCGTATTCCCGAGCGCTGGGACGAGTACCGTCCCTGCTCATCGGGACCTGTGAGCGAAGTACGAGACCTGCGGCTGAGCTGCGTGAACCGTTCAGTCGGTGAAGAGGGCGTGGACGTCGCCGGTGAGCTCTCGACCGCCGAGGTCGGTGAGTTCGAGGACGACGGCCGATCCGACGACCTCGGCGCCGAGGTCGGCCACCAGTGACTGGGCGGCGGTGAGGGTGCCGCCGGTGGCGAGGATGTCGTCGACGAGGAGGACACGTTCGCCCTTCTTGAGCACATCGGGGCCTTCGATCGTGGCCGTGCCGTATTCGAGCGAGTAGGACACCGCTGCTGCGGGCTTCGGCAGCTTGCCGGCCTTGCGGATGGGCAGGATGCCCACACCGGTCATCGCGGCGATCGTTCCGGCGAAGAGGAACCCGCGTGCTTCGAGGCCGCCGACGATGTCGAACTTGCCTGCGAAGGGCGCGATGAGGGCCTCGCTGACGGCACGGAGCGCGGGACCGTCGGCGAGCAGCGGTGAGATGTCGCGGAAGTTCACTCCCGGCTGAGGATAATCAGGAATCGAGGTGATGAGGGTCTGCGCGCGGTCCAGTTCGGTTTTCGTCACGGGCCAACGATACCCGGTGGTGTGGGTGGGTTCGCGGTCGGTCTTGATATCAGCGGCGCAGACGCGCACGCTGTCGTACAGGGAACTCAACGCGACCGGATCGAGAATGGAGGGCGCGATCGTGGAGACCACGTTGGTCGAAGCACTGTCACGCATACCCAGAGCGCTGTTCCTGCCGGCCGGCGAACGCAGCCATGCCGGTGACGATGTGCCGCTGCCCATCGGGCTGGGTCAGACGAACTCACAGCCGAGCACCGTTGCCGACATGCTCGAGCTGCTGGATCCGCAGCCCGGAGAGCGGATTCTCGATCTGGGGTCAGGCTCCGGCTGGACGACGGCGCTGCTGGGTAGCCGTGTCGGAGAGCACGGGAACGTGATCGGTGTTGAGCGGCATGAAGAGCTGATACGACGCTCGCGGGAGGCTCTGACCGATCACGGGGTTGCGAATGCGAGGATCGAGGCGGCGACTCCCGGACGATTGGGGCTGCCGGAGTCGGGTCCCTTCGATCGCATCCTCGTCTCCGCCGGCGCCGAGACGCTGCCGACCGAACTGATCGAGCAGCTGAGGGTCGGGGGAGTCATGGTCATCCCTGTCGCCGGTGAGATGCTGCGAATCGTGCGCACCGGAACCCGCGGCGATGAGTACGCATCTACGAAGCACGGCAGATATCGCTTCGTTCCGCTCATTCGCGACTGATTCGAGATGCCCTCTGCCGTCGGACGAACCAGGTGATCGTCGAGACCAGCGCGACAAAGGCGATCGGAATGACCATGTAGAGACCTGATACCTCCCACTGCTTCGTCTTCCATGACCACGGCAGCAACGGGTGTCCGAGAGTCGCTTCGGCCACGACGAGTCCGCAGACAGCTGGAATGAAGACAGCGGCGAGCACCAGCCCCGACAGCGAGGTCTTCTCTGTGGTCTGGGCAGACGGAACCCTCAATTCGACGCCTCGCTTCCGTGCATAGCGCTGAGTCACGAAGCGGGGAATCTCGAACGAGGTCAAGACCACCACCAGGAGTCCCGCCCACCACAGCCCAGAGGCGATGAATAGCAGTGCGAGGGCGAAGGCCATCCATCTAGTCGCCGTATATCCGCGGGCCATCGCGGCCTCGATGATCCGACGTTCCTCGATTTCGTGTTCGACATCATTGTCGGACTCGGTATCCACGTGTGACCTCCTCATGGCCTCGATTCCTCCGCTGAACAACAACATACATTGCTGGGAAGCGCGAGTCGATCAGACCAACGAGTCCTTCCACGCCCGGTGGAGCTGGGCGAAGCGGCCGGTGCCGGAGATGAGCTCATTCGGTGTGCCGTCCTCGATGATCCGACCGGCATCCATGACAAGGACTCGGTCCGCGATCTCCACAGTCGAGAGGCGGTGGGCGATGATGATCGCGGTCCGCCCCTCGAGCACGGTGGCCAGAGCATTCTGGACCAGCCTCTCGGACGGGATGTCGAGGTGCGCGGTCGCCTCGTCGAGGACGACTACGGCAGGATCGGCCAGGAACACGCGAGCGAATGACACGAGCTGCCGCTGCCCGGAGCTCAGCCGCCCGCCGCGCTTCTTCACATCGGTGTCATAGCCGTTCGGCAGATTGCGGATATAGGCGTCGAGACCCACCGCCGTGGCCGCGGCGACCACGGCCTCGTCATCGGCGTCCGGGTTGCCGATCCGGATGTTGTCCGCGATCGTGCCGGCGAACAGGAAGGACTCCTGCGTAACCATGACGACGTTGGCCCGCAGTTCGGCGTCGTCGAGATCCCGCAGGTCCACCTCGTCGATGGTGATCCTGCCCTCCGAAGGATCGTAGAACCGAGTGACGAGCTTGACGAGGGTCGATTTGCCGGCACCGGTGGCACCGACCAGCGCAACGATCTGCCCGGCGGGAATCCGCAGGTCGAAGCGGGGGAGCACGTCTTCGCCGTCGCCGTATGAGAAGCGGACATGGGTGAGATCGACCGAGCGGCCGGCGCTCTGCTCCCGGACAGGAAGGTGCGTGGGCTGGGTGGGAGGAACCACCTCGGGGTCGGTGTCGAGGACCGCTGCGATCTTCTCCAGGGCCGCCGAGGCGGACTGATAGAGGTTGAACGCCTGCACCAGTTCATCGAGCGGTCCGTAGAAGCGGCGCAGGTAGAGGATGAACGCGGCGAGCACCCCGACCTGGGTCCAGCCCTCGATGACGAGCCACGCGCCGACGACGATGATCACCGTCTGGGTGACATTGCCGACCAACCGGGTCCACCCGGCGAACCAGGCGACGCCGCGCAGCGCATCGGTGTTCGCATCACGATACTGCGAATCCTGCCGACGCAGGGTGCCGCGGCGATCGGGCTGACGGCGGTAGGCCTGCACCGCGCGGATCCCGCCCATCGTCTCGACGAAGTGGACGATGACCCGCGCGATCGACGTCCTCGTCCGCCGATAGGCGTTGCGCTGCGTCGAATGCGCGGCCTTCGTGATGAAGAACAGCGGGATGAACCCGACGAAGACGACGATCGCCAAAGGGACATCCAGGACGACGAGGGTGACCGCGATGAAGACCATCTGCAGCAGCGCCAGTGCCGTCTCGAACAGGGAATAGGAGAGGAACTGCTGGACCGACTCCATGTCCGAGGTCTGCCGCGAGACCAGACGTCCCGACGTCGACTTCTCGTGATAGCCCAAGTCGAGACGCTGCACATGTGTGAACACCCGAGCACGGAGCGTGAAGAGGATCTTCTGCGCCGTGATCCCGACCAGGCGCGTCGAGGTGAACGCCAGAATCGCCGATGCCACCGCCGAGGCGATGAATGCGGCGATCGCCCCGATGAGCGGTCCCGTGTCACCGTCTACGGCGCGGGGAACGCCCTCATCGAGGGCAGCGGCGATGAACACCGGACCGATGACCATGGCCAGGGCGGTGAGGACGACGATGACGGCGAGGAAGATCGCCATTCCCAGGTGCGGGCGGACCATCGACTTCAGCAGCGCCCGGGCCTTGACAGCGATGTCCGGAGGCAGCTGTTCGACCTCGTCGTCGCGATCCAGACGCGGCGTGCTCATTCGTCTCCTCCGTCCCTCGTGTGGGCTTCCGTCATGCTGAGATCGCGGGACCCGCCGTCCCCGGCTTCCCGGATCACCTCGACCCGGTTGGCCGTGGCGGATGCGCTCGCCGAGGTGGCCCAGCCCGACTCCTCGTGCGAGCCCGGCTCTTCAGCTGCGGAGGCGACGGCGCTCGCCCCCATCAGCTCGCGATAGAGCGGAGAGGAGAGGAGCAGCTCCTCATGCGTGCCCTGTGCTGCGATCCGCCCGCCGTCGAGGACCGCGACGACGTCGGCAAGAGCCGCGGTCGAGGGACGGTGGGCGATGATGAGCGTCGTCGAATCGGGCAGGATCTCACGCAAGGCCAGCTGCACCCGGTCCTCGGTGTCGACGTCCACGGCCGAGAGCGGGTCGTCGAGGACGAGGATCCGCGGCTTGCCGATGACCGCGCGTGCCAGGGCCAGTCGCTGCCGCTGACCGCCGGAGAGCGAGAGCCCCTGTTCTCCGACCTGAGTATCCAGGCCTTCGGGCAGGTGGGAGACGAAGTCCTTCGCAGCGGCGATCTCGAGGGCCTGCCAGATCGCCTTGTCGTCGGAGCCCGGGGCACCCATCTCCACGTTCTCGGCCACCGAGGCGGAGAACAGGATCGGATCTTCGAAGGACACCGAGACGAGATGGCGCAGTTCGTTGACCGGCAGGTTCCGGATGTCGACGCCGTCGATGCGCACCACACCTCCGGTGACGTCCTGCAGGCGCGGTACGAGAGAGGCCAGAGTGGTCTTCCCCGACCCGGTCGCCCCGACGACGGCCATGGTCTGCCCGGGCTCGATGCGCAGGTCGAGACCAGACAGGGTCTCACGCTCGGTGTCCGAGAAATGGAAGTCGACATCGTCGAAGACGAGCTCGCCGCGGTACTTCCCGACATCGGGATCGTCGACGAACCGACCATCGGCATCAGTGATGTCGCGCCTGATGTCGATGACCTCCCAATAGCGGGCCGCGGCCGTGAGCGACATGAGCGCATCGGCGAGGAGGAAGCCGAGCATCTCGATGGGCATTCGCAGCACCATCGAGATCGTCACTCCGGCCACCACGGTGCCCACTGTCGTCCACCCGGCGACGACGCCCCAGGTGCCGATCGCCACGATCGCGGCCTGGGCCAGGGTCGGCAGGAAGATGAGGACGGACCAGAACCACGAGTCGAGCTTGGCCTTGCGGACCTCCAGGTCTTTGAACTTCGTCGAGACGAGGCCGAAGCGTGCAGCCGCCCAGGGGGAGCGGCCGAAGGACTTGAGGATGCGGATGCCCTGGATCGACTCCTCGACCTCGGTGGTGATCTCGCCGATCGTGTCCTGTGACCGTCGAGAGGCATCCCGATACTTCTTCTCGAAGATCGACACCGACACGATGGTCGGCACCGCCATGACGATCATGATGAAGCCGAAGACCGGCTGCAGGGAGGTGAGCATGATCGTGCCGACGAGGATGACGATCGGGGTCGAAGCGAGGAAGGGCAGGCCGAAGGCGAAGAAGCGGCGCAGCTGCGAGAGATCGTTGGTTGCGCGCGAGAGCAGCTGTCCGGACTCCCAGGAGTCGTGGATGGCCACCGAGGTGTACTGCAGCCGGTCGAACAGACGTGCCCGCCAGGTGATCTCCCAGGTCGAGACCACGGGCGCGACGATCATCCGTCTGGCCCACATGCCCACCGCCTCGGCGATGCCGATGGCGAGCACGCCGAGCACCGGCCACCACAGTGCGGAGAAGTCACGCTCGGCGATCGGTCCGTCGATGATGTATCCGGTGATCATCGGCACGACCAGCTGGATCCCGTTGGCCAGCAGGGTGAGCACGAGCACGAAAGCGTACACCCCGATGCGAGAACGGAGATCGGGCCAGAAGCGGAGGAGGGGGCGCACGAGACAAGAGCCTAGTGCGACGGCGTGTCGGAGTCTACGGATCGCACAATCGGGCTTCCCTTTTCTCTGACCGCTGAATCGCCTGGCCACTGACCGTCAGGCCGACGGGTCCCGAACCGGTCGCTCGCGCTCGCCGACGAACCCCCGCCTCGGCGCCGGTCTCACCGATCAAGCAACCATCATCCCGATATTCGAGACGATCGATTGCGAGGTTTGACACCCCGAACACGCGCGGTGAACTATTGAGCCATGAACAACCTTCTTGTCGTCGTCATTACCCAGCGCGCGGATCATCCGTAGCCTGTCGACACGACACGTTCCGCGCGCCCCTACCGAAACCGGAGGGGCTTTTTTCATGCGGAGACGAGAAGGAAAACCAGGAAGGATAGGAAACGATGGCAGCCACGCCCTCGGCCAAGGCGGCATCCGGAACTTCGCCCGGAGCCACCCCGGTCACCGCCACACCGTCCAGCATTCGGCGCACGACGACGCCGGAGGTCCTCACAGGCGCGCAGGCAATCGTCCGCAGCCTTGAGAAGCTCGAGGTCGACACGGTCTTCGGACTGCCCGGCGGCACCATCCTCCCGACCTACGATCCCCTCTTCGAGACCGACAAGATCCGCCACATCCTCGTCCGCCACGAACAGGGCGCCGGCCATGCGGCCGAAGGATACGCGGCCGCCTCGGGCAAGCTCGGCGTATGCATCGCCACCTCCGGTCCTGGTGCGACCAACCTCATCACGGCCCTGGCCGATGCGCACATGGACTCGGTCCCGGTGCTCGCGATCACCGGCCAGCAGAGCTCGAAGCTGCTCGGCACCGACGCCTTCCAGGAGGCTGACATCGTCGGCATGACGATGCCGGTGACCAAGCACAGCTTCCTCGTCACCCGGGCCGAGGACATTCCCGAAGCCATCATCAATGCCCATCACATCGCCACCACCGGGCGCCCTGGCCCCGTTCTCGTCGACATCACCAAGGATGCGCAGACCGGGACGGCGCCGTTCGTCTGGCCCGAGGAGCCGCAGCTGCCCGGCTACCGGCCCGTGCTCAAACCCCACGCGAAGCAGATCCGGGAGGCCGTGCGCCTGATCTCGGAAGCTCAGCGCCCGGTGTTCTACATCGGCGGCGGCGTCATCCGCTCGCAGGCGGAGAAGGAGCTGCTCAAACTCGCCGAGGCGACGAAGATCCCCGTGGCCACGACCCTGATGGCCCGAGGTGCGTTCCCCGATTCGCACCCCCAGCACCTGGGCATGCCCGGCATGCACGGCAGTGTGCCCGCCGTGACCTCGTTCCAGAAGTCGGATCTGCTCATCGCCATCGGCGCACGCTTCGATGACCGGGTGACCGGCAACCTCGATTCCTTCGCGCCGAATGCGAAGGTCATCCACGCCGACATCGACCCGGCCGAGATCGGGAAGAACCGTGAGGTCGAGGTCGCCATCGTCGGTGACGCCCGCGAAGTGCTCTCCGAGATGCTCGTCGAGCTCAAGGGCAAGTTCCCCAAGGCCCTCGAGCGGGAGCGCGAGCCCTGGTGGCGCTTCATCGACCGGCTCAAGACCACCTACCCGCTGGGCTACTCCTCGCATGGTGAGCTGTGCGATCCGCAGTACGTGATCTCCCGGATCTCCGCACTCACCGGACCCGAGGCGGTCTATGCCGCAGGCGTCGGCCAGCACCAGATGTGGGCCGCGCAGTTCGTCGAGTTCGAACGTCCGAAATCGTGGCTGAACTCCGGAGGGCTGGGCACCATGGGCTACTCCGTACCCGCGGCCATGGGCGCCAAGGTCGCCGAGCCCGACCGGGTCGTGTGGGCGATCGACGGCGACGGCTGCTTCCAGATGACGAACCAGGAACTGGCGACCTGCGCGCTCAACAACATCCCGATCAAGGTCGCGATCATCAACAACTCCTCCCTCGGCATGGTCCGCCAGTGGCAGACCCTGTTCTACGACGGCCGGTACTCCAACACCGACCTCAACACTGGGCACGAGACGATCCGGATCCCCGACTTCGTCAAGCTCGCCGAGGCGTATGGCTGCGAGTCGCTGCGCGTCGATCGCAATGAGGACGTCGACTCGGCGATCGAGAAGGCGCTGTCGATCAACGACCGCCCGGTCGTCCTCGACTTCACGGTTCCGCCGGATGCGATGGTCTGGCCGATGGTCGCCGCCGGAGTCTCGAACGACGAGATCGAATACGCCCGCGGCGTCCGCCCCGAGTTCGACGGCGAGGGCGATGAGCAGGCCGAGGAGCAGATCATCGCCGAAGCCGGCGCAGAAGAAGACGGCACGGTTCGCTCCGTGGCTCAGATCGAAGGAGGCCTGGAATGAACAGCCGACACACACTCTCGGTCCTGGTCGAGAACAAACCGGGCGTGCTGGCCCGCCTGACCGGACTCATCGCCCGTCGCGGATTCAACATCCACAGCCTCGCCGTGGGTGTGACCGAACACGAGGCACTCTCACGCATCACCGTCGTCGTCGACGTCGAGGATGTGCCCCTCGAGCAGGTGACGAAGCAGCTGAACAAGCTCGTCAACGTCATCAAGATCGTCGAACTCGAGGCCGAGAGCTCGGTACGCCGGGCCCACGTCATCTACAAGGTCAAGGCCAACGCTTCGACCCGACCCCAGGTGGCGTCCGCTGTGGACATGTTCCGGGCGAAGATCGTCGATGTCTCGACCGACTCGGTCAGCGTCGAGGTCACCGGTGAGCAGGGCAAGGTCGACGCTCTCCGCGACGTCCTCGAGCCCTTCGGGATCAAGGAGATCGTCCAGTCGGGCATGGTGGCCATCGGCCGCGGTTCGAAGTCGATCACCGATCGTGCCCTGCGGGGCTGAGCCGATAGGAGCCCCGCCGAGGCGGGGGTGACGGTCCGCGATCCGCGTTCCATTTCGTGGAACGGCAAGAATCTCAATAGATGAACTGCAGTACCGAACTGTGAAACAATGGGGGAGTACCCCCGAACTCTTGAAGGAGCTAAGAAACCATGGCAGCAGAACGCTATTACGACGACGATGCCGACCTGTCCGTCATCCAGGGCAAGAAGGTCGCCGTCATCGGCTACGGCAGCCAGGGCCACGCGCACTCGCTGAGCTTGCGCGACTCGGGCGTCGAGGTTCGCATCGGCCTCAAGGAAGGTTCCTCGAGCCGCGACAAGGCCGCTGCCGAAGGCCTTGAGGTCGGCACCCCCGCCGAGGTGGCCGCATGGGCCGATGTCATCACCATCGCCGCTCCCGACCAGGTTCAGGCCGAGATCTACAACAACGAGATCAAGGATCAGCTGGCACCGGGCAAGACCCTCGTCTTCATCCACGGCTTCAACATCCGCTTCGACTACATCCAGGCACCCGAGGGCGTCGACGTCATCATGGTCGCCCCGAAGGGACCCGGCCACGTCGTCCGCCGCGAATATGTCGACGGACGCGGCGTGCCCGTGCTCGTCGCCGTCGAGGTCGACGCCTCCGGCAAGGCCTGGGACACCGTGCTCTCCTACGCGAAGGGCATCGGCGGCCTGCGCGCCGGCGGCATCAAGACCACCTTCACCGAGGAGACCGAAACCGACCTGTTCGGTGAGCAGACCGTCCTCTGCGGCGGCGTCTCCCACCTCGTGCAGTACGGCTTCGAGACCCTGACCGAAGCCGGCTACCAGCCCGAGATCGCCTACTTCGAGGTCCTCCACGAGCTCAAGCTCATCGTCGACCTGATGGTCGAGGGCGGCATCGCCAAGCAGCGTTGGTCCTGCTCCGACACCGCCGAGTACGGCGACTACGTCTCCGGCCCGCGGGTTATCACCCCCGAGGTGAAGGAGAACATGAAGGGCGTCCTCGACGACATCCAGAACGGCAAGTTCGCCGAGCGCTTCATGAACGACCAGAAGAACGGTGCGGCAGAGTTCAACGAGCTGCGCGCCAAGGAAGAGAAGCACCCGATCGAGTCGACCGGCCGCGAACTGCGCAAGATGTTCGCCTGGCTCAAGGACTCCGAGGACGACTACACCGAGGGCACTGCCGCTCGCTGATCAGTCGGGAGTTTGCGTACGCGGAGCACCGATCGCACCGAGACCCCGGGAGTCACACGATTCCCGGGGTCCCGCTTTGCCCTGTCACGGCCATGGCCGACCGGCCGGTCGGTGCCGCTCAGGCGCCGAACTCTGTGATGTGAACTATTCGCAGGGGTTGAAGTGGATTACTGTTGAGGGGTGACGAATTACAGATTCGAGAACTTCCAGCCAGCTTTCGACAAGACCACCGGGGAACCCGATGAGCGCACGAAGGGCTATTTCGCCTCGACGAGCGTGGGCTTCCACGATGTTCGGTCGACCGATCCCGCGCTGAAGAACCGTGTCGAACGCGCCATCGCCGACGGTCGCAACCTCACCGCGGTCTACGCCGATCAGGAATACGACCACGCCCTCGACTCCTCGATTCCGGTCGCGACCTTCGCGTGGTTCGAGAAGCTCGTCAACGTCGGCGGCGGCAGGCTCGTCCCCGGTCACCTCATCACCTGGGTGACGGTCCGTCCCACCCATCGCCGGCGCGGCCTGCTGCGGTCGCTGATGACGACCGACCTCGCCGAGGCGAAGGCCGAGGGCTACCCGTTCGCCGCGCTGACCGCGACCGAGGGCGGAATCTACTCCCGGTTCGGCTTCGGGGTCGCGACCTGGGCGCACTCGATCGAGGTCGACACCTCCCCGGGCTTCAAGATGGTCCACGAACCCGACCGGCGCGTCGAGATGTGCCTGCCGAGCGAGCTGCGGGAACTCGCGCCGAAGATCTACGGCGAGTTCATGCGCACCTCACCCGGGGCGATGGAACGACAGCAGACCTACGTCGAACGCGCCACCGGGGCGCTCAACACCGATACCGGTGAGGAGGACCGCGGCGTGCGCGCCGCCCTGCACTTCGACGAGTCCGGTGAACCCGACGGCTACGTGTCCTATAAGTTCGCCGGCTGGTCGAAGAACCCGCCGACGATCGACCTCATCGACTTCGTCGCCGTCACCGACGCCGCCTATTCCTCACTGTGGTCGTTCCTCGCCGCCATCGACCTCTCGACGAAGGTGACCTTCGGCGAATCGGCCGAGGACTCGCCGCTGCCGTGGCTGCTCACCGACTCCCGCCGGGTCAAGACCGTGTCCACCGAGGACAACATCTGGATCCGCATCCTCGACGTCAAGGCCGCCCTCGAGGCCCGGCCCTGGTACGTGCCGGGGACGCTGACGCTTGAGATCGACGACTCGCTCGACCTCGCCGGCGGCCGCTACACGATCACCTCCGACGGTGAGAACGCCGTGGTCGAGAAGGCCCCGGACTCGGCTCAGGCCGACCTGTCACTGGGCATCGCCGAGCTCGCTTCCCTCTACCTCGGGGGAGCCGACCCGGTGATCCTCGTCCGGGCCGGTCGAATCGACGAGAACGTCCCCGGTGCGGCCGTGCGGGCCAGTGCCCTGTTCAGCCTCGGGCGGATGCCCTACTCGCCCAACGGGTTCTGAGGCGGGGTTCGCATCTGAGTCCCGGTCGGGCCCGTCTGCTGTCGCGGCGGGTTCCCAGATTCTGAGACTTTGTGAAAGCATTCACAAGGTCTCATAAGATGGACGCGTCCCGGACGCAACAGGAGGAATTCAGTGCCCAAGCCCATCGTGCTCATCGCCGAAGAACTGTCACCGGCCACGATCGATGCCCTCGGAGGAGACTTCGAGATCCGCCACACCGAAGGTGCTGACCGCTCCCAGCTGCTCGAGGCCATCGTCGACGCCGATGCGATCCTCGTCCGCTCGGCCACTCAGGTCGACGCCGAGGCGATCGGGGCGGCCAAGAGCCTCAAGGTCATCGCCCGCGCCGGAGTCGGACTCGACAATGTCGACGTCCCGGCAGCCACCTCGGCGGGTGTCATGGTCGTCAACGCACCGACCTCGAACATCGTCTCCGCGGCCGAGCTGACGATGGCCCACATCCTCGGCTCCGCACGCTACTTCGGTGCCGGCAACACCTCGCTCAAGGCGGGGGAGTGGAACCGGAAGAAGTACACCGGCGTCGAACTCTACGAGAAGACTCTGGGCATCGTCGGACTCGGCCGGATCGGCGGCCTCGTCGCCGAACGTGCAAAGGCCTTCGGCATGCGCCTGGTCGGCTACGACCCCTACATCACCCAGTCGCGCGCCGCGCAGATGGGCGTCGAGGTCATGGACCTGCCGGGACTGCTCGCGGTGTCCGACTTCGTCACCGTCCACATGCCCAAGACCCCGGAGACCATCGGCATGATCGGTGCCGAGGAGTTCAAGACGGCCAAGCCGGGTGCCCGGTTCATTAACGTCGCCCGCGGCGGCATCATCGATGAGGCGGCCCTCGCCGAGGCGGTCGCGAACGGCGAGGTCGGCGGCGCCGGCATCGACGTGTGGAGCACCGAACCCCCGGAGCACTCGGCACTCATGGAACTCGACGCCGTCAACGTCACGCCCCACCTCGGCGCCTCCACCGAAGAGGCCCAGGAGAAGGCCGGCGTGGCCGTCGCGAAGTCCGTGCGCAAGGCCCTGGCCGGGGAACTCGTCCCCGATGCGGTCAACGTCGCCGGCGGCGCCATCCACGAGGACGTGCGCCCGGGCATCCCCCTGGCCGAGCGTCTGGGTCGGGTCGTCAACTCCCTCGCCGACTCCTCGGTCACCCACTTCAAGGTCGAGGTCAACGGCGAGATCGCCGACAAGGACGTCTCCGTCCTCAAGCTCTCGGCGCTCAAAGGCCTGTTCAAGGACGTCGTGTCCGACCAGGTCTCCTACGTCAACGCCCCGCTGCTGGCCGAGGAGCGGGGGATCGGCGTCGAACTGAGCACCGATCCGTACTGCGAGTCCTTCCGCAACATCACCCGTCTGACCGCGACCACGAGCTCCGGGCAGCGGATCTCGGTGTCCGGCACCGTGACCGGGCCGAAGCTCGTGCAGAAGCTCACCGAGGTCAACGGCTACGATCTCGAGATCGAGCTCACCGACAATCTGCTCATCTTCCTCTACGAGGATCGTCCGGGCATCATCGGTCAGCTGGGATTGGCGCTCGGCGCCAATGAGATCAACATCGCTGGCATGCAGGTCTCGCCGTCGTCCGAGGGCAGCCAGGCGCTGTCGGTGCTCGCGGTCGACTCGGCGGTCTCCGAGGAAGTCGTCAAGGCCGTCGCCGGTGCGGTCAACGCCTCCGCGTTCAGCGCGGTGTCACTGACCGAGGACTGACCTCGGTCGAACCCGGTCGGGCCGGTCTCGGCTCACGGCCCGACCGGAGGCTTGATCGACAACGCCCGGTCGTCAAGCTTCGATCGTCAAGGCCCGGTCATCTCTGCAGAGTCATCTCTGCCGCGGAGATGGCCGGGTCTTCGCGTTCTGTGACTTCGTCGTCATCCACGTCCAGAGCTCATCGGCGAGCACGGCCGCCGAGATCCCGATGAGGGCGCCCGCGATCGTGTCCGAGAGCCAATGGACCTGCAGTGCGGTGCGCGACCACATCATGACAAGCACCCAGGCCAGCGCCAGAAGCATCGACCAGTGGAAGCGCAGGCGCGGCAGCGCGCCGTCGCCTGGCTCATCGTGCGAGACGAGTGTGAGCATGCGCGAGCGTGCGACGATGATCGCAAGGCTCACCGCCAGTGCTGCTGCGCCCATCGAATGCCCCGAGGGGTAGGACCAGCCGAGGGAGTCGTAGAGCTGATCGGTGGGTCTGATCCGGGTGACGACCGCTTTGAGCAGCTCCGAGAGTACGATGCCGATGAGCATCGCCGAGGCGAGGAATCCCGCTGTTCTGAAACGTCGGAACAGGACGAAGACGGCGATCAGCAGACCGGTGCAGATCACAACCCCGGTGCCCCCGCCCACCACGGCGAGGATCACCGCCAGATGGTAGGGGGCAGTGCCCGGAGTGAGGCCGACGATATCCAGCCACGCCCGGTCGACCAGTGTCGGGCCGACGACGTCGAGGTGCAGCCAGAGTCCGAAGGCAGCGACGAGCAGGATCGCGGGCAGTGTGGACAGGAGCAGCCACGTGGGCTGTCGGATCGTCTGCTGTGGCCCGTGTGCTGGTCCGCCCGGCTCGTCCGGTCCGAGCGGTTCGGGCGGTTCGACCTGTTCGCCTGGTTCGCCCGGCTCGTTCGAGCCGGACGAACCTTCCGGACTCAAGCGTTCCAGAGGCCGTAGGTGTCGGCCAGGGAGGCGATCTTCTTCGCACGGGCCAGACGCGGCAGGTACGAGCCGTCGGTGATCTCCGAGCCGCCCTCGGCGGCCGCGAGCATCTGGCGGGCCCAGTGGCGTTCGTCCTCGCTCGGGCTCATCGAATCGTTGAGGGTGTTGACCTGGTCGACGGTGAGGACGAGCTTGCCGGTCATGCCCATCATGTGGGTCACCTCGGCGTCCTTGCGGACCTGCTCGTCATCGGCATCGGCGGCCGAAGGACCGTCGATGGCACCGGGCAGCCCGCCCATGCGGGAGGCGATGGTCAGCCGCGAACGGGCGTAGGCCAGGGCCATCGGGTCACCGGAGAAACCGGTGTCCTTGCGGAAGTCATTCGTGCCGAAGGCGATGCGGAAGGTGCCGGGGGCCTCGGCGATCTTGGTCGCGTTCTCGACTCCGTGCGCGGATTCGAGGAGGGCGATGACGGGCAGGCCTGCCTTGGCGCGCATGGCGGTGTATGAGACCTGCTCCGGACGCTCGGTCTCGGGCAGCATGACTCCGCGCAGGCCGGGCAGCATGGCGACCGCAGCGAGATCGTCGTCCCAGAACTCCGAACCCATCTTGTTGATGCGCACCCACGCGGACATGCCGTTCTCGAGGGCACGGACGACGTTGTCGCGGGCTTCGAGCTTCTTGTCATCGGCCACGGAGGCTTCGAGATCGAAGATGACTGAATCCGCTTCGGAGGTCTGTGCAGGGGTGAACAGCTCCTCCTTCGCCGCATTGACGAGCAGCCAGGAGCGAGAGAGTTTGGCGGGAAGGGCTGCGGCTCGTGCGTTGCGGATGGTGTCTGTCAATGATCGACTTTCTCTCGGGAGACTGGATTTGCCGCCCCTGCGGGGTTTGTCGGGGTGCTATCTCCATCTTCGACTCTTCTGCGACGATTGTGTAGTCCGGAGCCGGGTTTGCGGCGTGAAATTGTTCATGTTCTCACTGTGCGTGAACCGTGCACCCACCGCGCCGCACCGTTCCCATCGCAGATCCTCTTGCCGGCGGCCGTTCGGCCGCGGCCGGGTGCCGCCCGTCGGTGGTGTCCGAATAGTAGGACGTGCTAGTTGTATCGTGAGATGAGTTCTAGTCTGTGACCATGAAGTTCTCAATCGCAGTCATGCCCGGTGATGGAATCGGCAACGAAGTCGTCCCCGAAGGTCTCAAGGTCCTCCAGCGTGCCATCGAGGTCTCCGGCGACCCCGTGGAGCTCGAACTCACCGACTACACCGTCGGCGCCAAGCGCTGGCACGAGACCGGTGAGACGCTCACCGACGAGGAGCTCGAATCCCTGCGGGGCCACGACGCCATCTTCTTCGGCGCCTGCGGTGACCCGAGCGTACCGTCGGGAGTGCTCGAGCGCGGAGTCATCCTGAAGATGCGCTTCGGCCTCGGCCACGCGGTCAACCTGCGTCCCTCGAAGCTCTTCTCCGGTGTGACCAGCCCCCTGGCGAACCCCGGCGCGATCGACTTCGTCGTCGTCCGCGAAGGCACCGAGGGCTCGTACACCGGAATGGGCGGGTCGGTGCGGACGGACACTCCCAACGAGGTGGCCACCGAAGTCTCGGTCAACACCTGGTACGGCGTCGAGCGGGCAGTGCGCGACGCCTTTGAGCGCGCGCAGTCGCGGAACAAGAAGCTGACCTATGTGCACAAGCACAATGTCATGGTCCACGCCGGACACCTGTGGCGCCGCGTCGTCGAGAAGGTCGGCGCGGAGTACCCCGAGGTCGCCGTCAACTACGAGCACACCGACGCCTGCACGATCTACATGGTCACCGACCCCACCCGCTACGACGTCATCGTCACCGACAACCTGTTCGGCGACATCCTCACCGACCTCGCGGCAGCGGTCACCGGCGGCATCGGCCTGGCCGCCTCCGGCAACCTCAATGTCGAAGGCACCGCGCCGAGCCTGTTCGAGCCCATCCACGGCTCAGCTCCCGACATCGCCGGCAAGCAGATCGCCGATCCCACAGCCTCGATCCTCTCGGCCTCGCTCATGGCCTCTCACCTCGGCCTCGACGTGGTCTCGAAGTCGATCGAGGCCGCAGTGGAAGCCGACCTCGCGGACCGCGACGGCACCAAGCGATCCACCACCGAGGTGGGCGACGCGATCGCCGCCCGCTTGGGCTGAGGTCACCTCAGCTGAGCCCACTCGGGCCGAGCTCACTTGAGAACGTGGACCGAGCTCACCCGGACCACGCTCACCCAGGCCGAGCTCACGTGAGCCGAGCCCGGTTGAGAACCGGGGCCGAGCCTCTCTGTCGGGGACGACGGAACGAGGGGCCGCCTCGGCGAACGAACACACCCGACCGAACGGTCAGGGGCCATCACCCCGGTGCGACGTGCACCGGGGTGATGGACTACCCTGGCAGTGTCACTCATCACACATGAGAAAAGAGTTCCGATGACTGAATTTGCCGTTCTTAAGAATCTCCAGCCGCAACCCGAGCTGGTGCGCGAGAACATCAAGAAGGACCCCGGATTCGGGAAGTACTTCACCGATCACATGGCTCACATCCGTTACACGATCGACGATGGTTGGCAGGCTCACGAGGTCAAGCCCTACGGTCCACTCGTGCTCGACCCCGCGGCCGCGGTCTTCCACTACGCGCAGGAGATCTTCGAAGGCCTCAAGGCCTACCGGCACGCCGACGGCTCGGTGTGGACCTTCCGTCCCGAACGCAACGCCGCGCGCATCAATCGCTCGGCCGAGCGCCTCGCGCTGCCGCAGCTGAGCGAAGAGGACTTCATCAACTCGCTCAAGGCGCTGGTCTCGCTCGATCAGGCATGGGTGCCGACGCCGGAGTCGGAAGCCGATGAGTCGAGCCTGTACCTGCGTCCGTTCATGATCGCCACGGAGCGATTCCTCGGCGTGCGGGCCAGCCACGAGGTCGACTACTACGTCATCGCCTCCCCGGCGGGACCGTACTTCGCCGGCGGCATCAAGCCGCTGTCGATCTGGCTCTCGACCACGCTCAACCGGGCCGGCGCCGGCGGTACCGGCTTCGCCAAGTGCGGCGGCAACTACGCCTCCTCGCTGGTGCCGACCAATGAGGCCGCGGTCAAGGGCTGCCAGCAGGTGCTCTTCACCGACGCCGAGGAGAACAAGTACATCGACGAGCTCGGCGGCATGAACCTCATGCTCGTGACGAAGGACGGGAAGCTGCTCACCCCGGGTCTGAGCGACACAATCCTCGACGGCGTGACCCGTCGTTCGCTGCTCGATCTGGCACCGCAGCTCGGCCTGGAGCCGGTGGAGCGGAAGATCGAGGTCGAGGAATGGCGTGAAGGAGCGGCCAGCGGCGAGATCGTCGAGGCCTTCGCCTGCGGCACCGCCGCCGTGATCACTCCGATCAGCAAGCTCGTCAGCGAGGACTTCACCATCGACCATGGTGAGACCGCCGGCGAGAAGACCATGGAGCTGCGCAAGACGCTGCTCGATATCCAGTACGGTCGCGCCGAGGACACGAACAACTGGCTGGTGCGCCTGGCCTGAGGCTCGGGCTTCGCGCGCTGAGCTGAGTTCGGAGCAGAGTTCTGGCGGGCACCGCTGGCGGGGCGGGCACCGCTGACTGGGCAGATGCCGCTGACGGGGCGGGCATTGCGACATTGATCGCGGTGCCCGCCTTCGTCACATTCTGGCCACTGCACCCGCTCCGTGATCTCGGGCGGTCTCGACCGGCCTCCCATTTACTCAATTCTGCGTTAAATGGGGTACTGTGTGGTCGTGTCCACCACCACCTCGGCGTCTGTGCCGACCGCCTCCGAAGTCATCGCCCACCTGCCGTGGAAATGGCGCACCCAAGGTGCCATCTTCCTCATCGGCGGTCTGGGATTCATGTTCGACGCCTGGGACGTCGCGCTCAACGGATTCCTCATTCCGCTGCTCAGCGATCATTGGGACCTCAGCGTCGGCCAGGCCGCATGGATCGCCACAGCCAATCTCATCGGCATGGCCTTGGGCGCCTTCATCTGGGGAGGCATCGCCGACGTCATCGGCCGGAAGAAGGCCTTCACCCTCACCCTCCTCGTCTTCTCGATCTTCACCATCGCCGGCGCGTTCTCTCCGGCCTTCGGATGGTTCATCCTCTTCCGCTTCCTCGCCGGTTTCGGGCTCGGCGGATGCATCCCCGTCGACTACGCCCTCGTCGGCGAGTTCACGCCCAGCCGTCACCGTGGGCGGGTGCTGACCGCGATGGACGGCTGGTGGCCGATCGGTGCCTCGCTGTGCGCCTTCGTCTCCGCGTGGCTGCTCGGCTTCGGCGACTGGAGGCTGATCATGCTCGTTATGATCGTGCCTGCCCTGCTCACCGTCGCGGTGCGCTTCGGAATCCCAGAATCACCTCTCTATCTGGCCTCGGTCGGCCGTTATGCCGAGGCCGACGCCGTCATCGCCCGCCTGGTGAAGCGCACCGGCGCCGAGGTGAGCGAGTGGACCCATGACGCGCCCGGTGTCGCTGGTGGCATCGGTTCTGCTGGTGCCGGTGCTGCGGGCGCCGGCGGAGCTGCTGGTGCTGTCGGCGCCGCTGGTACCGCGAGTGCTGCGGGCGCCGGTCAATCTCCGTCTGCCGCCCCGGTCAGCAGGCATCTCCGAGCCGCCACCGGGCAGTTGGTCCAACTCTGGCAGCACTCGGCCAAGACGACTCTCGTCTCGTGGGCACTCTTCGTGTCCGTCCTCCTTGTCTACTACGCGGCACTGACATGGCTTCCCGGGATCCTCAAGAAGCAGGGGCTGGCGGATCAGGCGGCGTTCCTGGTGACTGGTTCGATGACTGCAGTCGGCATCCTCGGCGTCGTGGTCTCTGCGCTCATCGTCGAGCGCTTCGGACGCAAGTGGGTACTGGGTGTGACGTCGATCATCGCGGCCGTGCTGCTCGTCGTCTCGGCGGTGTTCATCGAGGCCTCCGGTGCCGAGCTCACGTGGAGCGCGAGGGCAGCCATCATCGGCTTCGGCTTCGTCGTGCAGATCGCGATTCCGACGCTCTACACCTACGTCTCCGAGCTCTATCCGACGCGGCTGCGCGGTTCCGGCTTCGGCTGGGCCTCCGCCGCGTCGCGAGTGGCGACGGGCATCGCTCCGCTCGTATTCGGCGCCTTCATGTGGCCGGTGCTCGGACTGACGCTGACATTCGTCCTCACCGGACTGCTCGTCGTAGTCGCGGTCGTCCTCATGGGACTGCTTGCGCGTGAGACCACGGGGGAGCGGCTGAGCTAGGGCTCTCCGGCTTCGCTCGTTCGGAATGGGAGGGCCGGCGGCGCCCCGTCGGAACGGGACTCTCCGCGCTCGTCCGCGCTGACCGGTTGTCCCCACCTTCGGCCTCTGACCTCGGGCGATGCTCGCCAGAAAAGTCATGTCAGTGCCGAGGTCTAGTGTGGTGGGCATGGAAGCAGAGACGGTTTCAGATACAGTCGCCGAGATACATCGGTGGCGTGAAGAACTGTCCTCTCTGCCGCCAGCGGCGACCGAGGCCGAGGCCATCGACCGGATCACCGCAATCGAGGAACTGAACTCGACAAGCGCCGCCATCCAAGCACGAGAAGCACTCACCCTCGACATGCTGCGCAGAAATCGCGAATCCGTTGACGGGGTGCCTAGTAAGAAGCAAGGGCGTGGGCTTGGGGCCGAGGTCGCCCTGGCCCGCCGGGTCTCACGGGCACGAGGCAGCGCCCTGCTCGGCTTCTCCCGCACTCTGATCATGGATATGCCCAACACCTTCGCGGCGCTGAAGAGCGGGACCATCTCGGAGGAGAAGGCGCGCATCGTGGTCAAGGAGACCACCTGGCTGCCCCGCGAGAAGCGACAGGAAGTCGACGAGCGGATGAGCGAGCGCCTCGCCGAAGTGGGTATCCGTCGTCTCGGCAACGAAGTCCGTGCGCTGGCGCAGAAGCTCGATCAGAAGGCGGCGGTCGATCATCTCGAACGACGCACCGAAGAGCGTACTGTGACCGTGCGTCCGGCACCGGGGAACATGGCCTACCTGACCGCGCTTCTGCCCATGCCGCAGGCGGTTGCGGCCTATGCGAACCTGAGCAGGTCGGCGCAATCCCTGATCGGGACCGGCCAGGCCGAGGGCAACTCGCAGTCCCAGCTCATGGCAGATCTGCTCGTTCAGCGTTTGACAGGGCAAGAGGGCGCCGAGGCGATTCCGACCGAGGTGCATGTCGTGATGAACGAGAGCAGCCTCTTTGCAGCGGGTGAGGACCCTGCCTGGTTCCCCGGGTTCGGGCCGATACCCGCAGAGTCGGCCAGGAACTTCGTGGCCGCGAACGAAGCAGAGGTGTTTCTCCGCAGGCTCTACACGAGGCCCACTGACGGACAGCTCGTCCGCATGGACTCGAGGCGCCGCGAGTTCACCGGACTGCTTCGACGTATGGTCATCATCCGCGACGATGTCTGCAGATCACCCTGGTGTGAGGCGCAGATCAAGCACGCCGATCATGTCGATTCCTTCGCCGGTGGGGGAGCGACCGGGTGGGACAACGCGTCAGGTCTGTGCGCAGCCTGCAACTACGCGAAGGAACTCACCGGCTGGCGCCACGAGGCAACTGCCGACAGGTTGGTGGTCACCACACCCACCGGACACAAATATGGGGCCGGGACCCATGCGATCGCACCGCCGGATCCCAAATACGTCGAAGGCGAGGTAGTCGATGAGTTCGTCGTCGAGAGTTCGACCGGACCGCCGGGACCGGGATCGACCGGACCGCCGGAGCCGGGTGCGGCCGGCGCACCGGAGTCGGAACCACTTGGCCCACCGGGGACGGAAGCGCACGGGCCACCGGGACCAGAATCCGCCGGGCCGAAGAATTCGAATGTGCCAGACCGGTTCGATTCGGAGGTCATCCCCAGGTGGCTGGCGATTCCCCGGTTCGGCAGGAAGCAGAGCTCGACCGTCGAAATCTTCGGTCGGACCATCGGCGTAGATATGTGGTTCAGGGAGGAATTGCGTCCTCGCCCCGACGGAGGACCGAGTCCGGCCGAGCGACTCCTCACCAGGCGATTGCAGGAAGCCGGACACCGAGAGTGATCAGGTCAGCGGCGAGGGAGACCAGGGCAACGGGATGTGACGGAATGTCACCTCGAGTTCAATCAACTGCTCTTGGACATGGCTAGTGTGGGAGCTATGAACGATGTGTCCGCGACGGTCAAGTCCTCGCCGCTCTCACACGGTCGAACGGCCACCTGAGATCGTTCGCCTACGGACATTTCTGGTCCTGGCAGGAACAGAACTACTCATGGGCCTATGAAATTGAACGAGAGCCTGGGCGATGCCGCCCCTCACCTCGAATGGACCTATGCGCTCAACCTGCTGGCGCGCGATCCCGACTGGAAGTCGACCGGGATCGGACGGCGCACCCTGGAAGGATGGCTCGGGGGTGTCAGCGGATACGCCTGCTGG
This sequence comes from Brevibacterium sp. GP-SGM9, assembly GCF_047300845.1. Taxonomy (NCBI): domain Bacteria; kingdom Bacillati; phylum Actinomycetota; class Actinomycetes; order Micrococcales; family Brevibacteriaceae; genus Brevibacterium; species Brevibacterium sp. GP-SGM9. The sequence continues at coordinate 3,746,308 of NZ_CP178563.1, forward strand.
CTGCAGACCGACGACATCGATTCGCCCGCTCGGCGAATCTACAGCAGCCTCGGGTTCGTCGAACTCGGACACGGACCGCAGGCACCGAACGGACAGCCGGGGCTCGTGATGTTCCGTCCGCCTGTACTCTGAATCGTGCTCTTGAATGCTGAATGCTGAACGCTGAACGCTGAACGCCGAACGCGGACCCGGCACCTGCTCAGCTCGGTGAGGCTTTGCCTACGCGCCAGTACCCGCAGAAGGTGATGTTCGACTTCGGGATGCCAAGGTCGTTGACCAGGTGCCGCCGTGTGCCGGTGGCCAGAGCAGACTCCCCGACGGCGAAGGCATAGAGGCTCTCGGCAAGAGGAAGCCCACGCAGCGTGGGCAGGGCCTGCGAACCGGGGGGCGCGTCCGGATCGCGAATCACCCATCGGACGTCCATCCCGTCGGGTGCCTCGACGTCCTGCTTGTCACGTTCGTCGAAGATCTCGATGATGGCGTCGCCGACGGCCTCGCGAGGCATGTCCCGCAGAATTCCCAAGGCCGCCGGCATACCGCTCTCATCGGCGACGATGAGCGACTTCTCGGCCGGCACGGGGGACCAGCCGCAGCCCTGATCGATCAGGGCGACCGGTGAGCCGGGTTGGGCAGTGGACGCCCACGGCCCCGCCACGCCCTCCGTGCCGTGGACGACGAAGTCGATATCGAGCTCGCCGGTGCCTTCGTGGAATTGACGGACGGTGTAATTGCGAATGACCGGGCGGGTGCCCTTGGGCAGAGTCAGGAACTTCAGCAGACCGCCGAATCCGAATCGCTGCGGCAGATTGTCGAGTCTGTCATTCGTCCGGACCGGGAGAGCCAGACGGAACCACTGGTCGAAGCCTCTGTACGCAAAGCTGCCCAGATCTCCACCGGCCAGAGTCACACGGATGATATGCGGACTCACACGATCCGTCCGTTTCACCTCGGCGAGGATGAGCCCCGAATCGGAATGGGAGACGGAGATTGTGGGCATGATCGGTTCCCTTCGCTGCCGCAGAAGGTCCGACGGCAGAGATGAATAGGTGAGGCTTACCTCATGGACAGTAGACAAAGCCGGTTTGAGAAGTCAACAGGTCCGACGATCAACCGATAGCATGGCCCCATGCGCAACGATGGAGCACAGGACCTCAGCCCAGAACCCGAGGATGAGAACCTCTGGCTCGAAGACATCCACGGCGAGAAGCAGCTCGCATGGGTCAAAGAGCAGAATGCGAAGACGCTCGACCGCTTCCGCGACGGATTGTTCGACTCGCTCGCCGGTGACCTCCGCACGGCTTTGGACTCCGATGACCGGATCCCGATGGTCGCCAAACTCGGCGACCACTACTTCAACTTCTGGCGCGACAAGACCAACCCCAAGGGCGTGTGGCGTCGCACCACGTGGGAGAGCTACCTCACCGAGTCACCCGACTGGGAGATCCTGCTCGATCTCGACGAGCTCGGCCGCGTCGAAGAGACGCCGTGGGTGTGGGCCGGTGCCATGGTCCGACGCAGCGACCGCCGCAGGGCGCTCGTCCTTCTCTCACCCGACGGCGGGGACGCCCACCGGGTGCGCGAGTTCGATCTTCAGTCGAAGACCTTCGTCGACGGCGGGTTCAACATCCCTTCCGCCAAGACGCGTCTGGCCTGGCTCGACGACGACACTCTCCTCGTCGCCACCGAGACCGACGAAGACTCATTGACCACCTCCTCCTACCCGCGCCAGGCCCGCGTACTCAAACGCGGACAGGACGTGAGCGAAGCGCAGATCGTCGCCGAGGTGCCCCGCGATCACGTTGCCATCTTCCTCGGCAGCGATATCAGCCCCGAAGCGGAGCACACCGACCGAGCGGTCATCATCGACGCCATCGACTTCTTCAATACTTCAACGAGCGTCCTCGACATCGACGAGGTCAGAGGAATGGACGGGGCGCTCTCCCAGGAGCCATCCGCATGGGAGAAGGCGCTGACCACCGTCGACGTGCCCAGCAACGTAGAAGTCGGTGTCGAACGCGACTTCGTGCTCTTCCGCCCCCAGTCGGAGTGGAACAGTGAGACCGTCACGGTGCCCGCCGGAGGACTCGCGATCGCCGACATCGCCGAGGTGCGCGCAGGCACCATCGCCCCGCGCGTGATCTTCGCACCCGATGCCCACACCGCGCTGCAGTCCTTCACCTGGACCAGGGGCTTCCTCGTCCTCGAACTGCTCTCCGATGTGCAGTCGGAGCTGGTCGTCCTCGACCCGAACGACGATTTCTCCGCCCGCCCCCTGTCCGGAGTCCCCGCCAACCACATGGTCGGGCTCGGTGCCGTGGACCGACACGACGAGTCGACCGCCAACGACTTCTGGATGATCAGTACCGGATTCCTCACACCGTCGACACTGTCTCACGGCCGCCTCGGCGAGGACGGCTTCGACGCCGAGGTGATCAAGTCCGCCCCGGCGCTGTTCCCGGCCGAGGGCCTCAGCGTCGAACAGCACTTCGCCACCAGCGCCGACGGCACGAAGGTGCCCTATTTCCAGATCGGGGCCGAAGGCCTCGAACTCGACGGTGCCAATCCCACCCTCCTCGACGGTTACGGCGGCTTCGAACTCAGCAGAACCCCCGCTTACTCGCCCGTCGTCGGCATCGGATGGCTCGGTCGAACCACCTCGGCGGGTCGACGCGGCGTCTACGTGCTCGCCAACATCCGCGGCGGTGGGGAATACGGGCCGGCATGGCACACCTCGGCGATGCGGGAGAACCGGATGCGCTGCTACGAGGACTACGCGGCAGTCGCCCGCGACCTCATCGACCGGGGCGTGACGAGTCCGACGAGCCTGGCCTGCGCCGGCGGATCGAACGGGGGACTGCTGGTGGGCAACATGCTCACCCAATATCCGCAGCTCTTCGGCGCAATCTCCTGCGGAGTTCCGCTGCTCGACATGCGCCGCTACACGAAGCTCAGCGCCGGCTACTCGTGGAAGGCCGAATACGGGGATCCGGACGTGGCCGAGGACTGGGAATTCATCCGCGCCTTTTCGCCCTATCACCTGCTCGCAGACGACACCGACTACCCGCCCGTGCTGTTCTGGACGGCCACCTCGGACGACCGAGTCGGACCCGTGCAGGCGCGGAAGATGGCCGCCCGGATGCAGTCGAAGGGAGTCGCAGACGTGTGGTTCTACGAAGACACCCAAGGTGGGCACGCGGCGGCCTCGGACAATGAGCAGACCGCGTTCACGCGAGCATTGAGCTATCGCTTCCTGTGGAACACGCTGACAGGCGAGTGAGCAGGGGAGTGCCGGGAGGAATGGTCAGGGCGTGAGCGGAGAGTGAGCATGACTGTGACGGCACGAGTGAGCGATTTCACAGCCTCCGGGCGCCGCCCGAGCGTAGCGTTGGCATCATGACGAACGAGAATCAGCGCTTTCACGGCGAGTACAAGGTCATCGGCGGCAAACTCGTGGTCGCCGATGTGGAGACCGACGGCACGGTCATCACCGGGGTGAAGATCTCCGGCGATTTCTTCCTCGAACCCGAGGAGGCCTACTTCGATCTGGCCCCGGCACTCGTGGGGGCCAGCGTCACCGCGGACAACGCGGCTCTGCGACAGCGTCTCGACGCCGCGCTGGCCGGCTATGGATCCGAGCTGGCCATGCACGGATTCTCCACCTCCGACATCGCCACGGTCGTCCGTCGTGCGCTCGGCTCGGCGGCGAACTTCACCGACTTCGACTGGCAGGTCATCCGCGGTGAGGTCCTGCCCACCCAGCTCAACGTCGCCCTCGACCAAGTGCTCCTCGAAGAGGTGGCCGCCGGCCGACGCAAGCCGACCCTGCGCTTCTGGGAATGGGAAGATACCGCCACCGTCATCGGCGCCTTCCAGTCCTACGTCAACGAACTGCGCCCCGAAGGCGTGGAGAAGCACGGAGTGCAGGTCGTGCGCCGCATCTCCGGCGGCGGAGCCATGTTCATGGAGGGCGGCAACTGCATCACCTATTCGATGTTTGTCCCACCCGCCCTTGTCGCCGGGCTCGACTACGAGGAGTCCTATGTCTTCCTCGACCAGTGGGTGCTCGCGGCGCTGAAGAGCCTCGGCGTCGAAGCCTTCTACAAACCCATCAACGACATCTCGTCGACCGGGGGCAAGATCGGCGGCGCCGCCCAGAAGCGGCTGCGCGACGGGACCCTGCTCCACCACGCGACGATGAGCTATGACATCGATGCCGACAAGATGGTCGAAGTCCTGCGCATCGGGGAAGCGAAGATCTCCGACAAGGGCGTCTCGAGCGCGAAGAAGCGCGTCGACCCCCTGCGCAGCCAGACCGGTGAGGCCCGCAAGGACATCATCGACGTCATGGCCGCCACCTTCGCCGACCGCTACGGGGCGCACTACGACACCTACACCGAGGCGGAGCTGGAGAAGGCGCGCACCCTCGTGGCCGAGAAGTTCGGCACCGAGAAGTGGACGCACAGGGTCCCGTGAGTCGACCCCACCCCGCCGAGGCGGTCGTGACCTCCGGCTCAGGGTTCCGCGGCAGGATCGTCGCCCTCGGCGGAGGTGGGTTCTCGATGTCGGTGACCGGGGAATCGGCGATCGATGATTGGCTGCTGGCGGCGGCAAACAGGCCTTTGCCCCGCGTCTGCTTCGTGCCCACCGCCTCGGGCGACAGCCCCGATTACATCCGCCGCTTCGAAGCCGCCTTCGCCGATCGTGCCGAAACCCATGTGCTCTCACTGTTCGGGCAGAGCTACTGGGATTACCAAGACCCGCGGATGCTGCTCGACATGGACCTCGTCTACGTCGGCGGCGGCTCGACGGTGAACCTGCTGGCACTCTGGCGCCGTCACGGCGTCGTCGAGATCATGCGCGAGGCCGCCGCCTCGGGCACGATTCTCTCGGGCATCAGCGCCGGAGCCAACTGTTGGTTCGAAAGCTCCTCCACCGATTCCTTCGGGCCTCTTGCCCCGCTCACAGACGGACTGGGATTCCTGCCCGGCAGCGTCTGCCCGCATTTCCACGGTGAAGTCGGACGGGCGGAGAGCTTCCGCACCTGGATCGCAGAACAGGCACTGCCTGGCCCCGGCCTCGGCATCGACGATGGTGCCGCCGTAGTCCTTGACGATGGGGTGGCCACCTCGGTGATCACGGAGTCCCCGGACGCGCAGGCGCACTGGATCACGAGTCCGGGCCAGCCGCCGGGGCCCGGTAAGCCGACAGTGCTGGGCCAGCCACCAGGGTCGGACCAGACGGCTGCCTCCGACCGCATCACCGGACCGGACGAAACGATTGACCCGGAACTGCGGAATCACCTCGGCGAGCGGAGCCCTGAACTGTAGGATTGGGAGTCAACCACGTCGTCCCCTGCACGAGGAGAACCATGCGCCAGGTCGAACCGTCCGTAGAACTGCTCGCGAAGCCCAGCATCGACTGGGAGTCGATGAGGACATACCTCGACGAGGTGGGCGGAACGTCCTGGGCGGATCGAGTCGAAGGAGCCGATTCCCCCGACGCCGAGGATCTCCTCGAGTTCTCCGGACGCATGTGCTACCGGTCCTGGGAGCCCGGACTCAACCCGAACGTGTCCCGTGTGCGCACCGATTCCGCCCAGTACCTGGGTAATGTCATCGCCTCGCAGCACGGTTCCGTCCTCGAGCACGCGAACTTCACCTTCGTCCTCCACAACGTCTCCCGTGTCCTCACGCATGAGCTCATCCGCCACCGCGCGGGATCCGCGTTCTCGCAGGAGTCCCTGCGCTATGTGCGTCTGGCCGACATTCCGTTCTGGTTCCCCGAATGGGCCCGCGAAGACTCCGAGCTGATGGAGCGCAGCCTCAAGGTCCTCGACACCCTCGAGGAGCACCAGAAGTGGATGGCCGAGCACTTCGAACTCGACGAGGAGGGCACCAAGTTCTCCCACAAGAAGCACATGACCTCCTTCATGCGCCGCTTCGCCCCCGAGGGCCTGGCCACCGGCATCGTCTACACCGCGAACCTCCGCTCCCTGCGCCACGTCATCGAGATGCGCACCGCGAAGGGCGCCGAGGAGGAGATCCGGCTCGTCTTCAACAAGATCGGTGAGGCCATGCTCGAAGAGGCCCCGGCGATCTTTGACGACTACGAAGTCGTCGACGGGGAATGGATCCCCGGCACCCGCAAGGCCTGAGCCCGGCACCAGCAGGGGGTCGAGCCCGACCCGCAAGGGCTTCAACTCCACCCGCAAGCCCCGAACAAAGCAAATACTGAGAAGGATCACGTCATGGCTGACATCCACACGGCAGAGCTCAACCCGGGAAAGCTCGAGATCATCACCGAATGGGTGGCCGAGCAGGACTGGGCCGCTGGGCTCGATCTCGACGCCGCACCGCTGGAGAAGGTCAGCGCCTATCGGTTCGACGACCCGGCAGGCAAGGTCGGCCTCGAGGTCCATATCGTGCGCAGCGGCGACCGGACGCTCCAAGTGCCGTTGAGCTATCGCGAAGCCCCGCTCGAGGGCGCCGAAGAGCACCTCATCACGACCATGGAGCACTCGATCCTCGGCACGCGCTGGGTCTACGCGGGAATGGGCGACCCGCTCTTCCGGCAGCGTCTCGACCACGCGATCGCCACCGCCGAGACCTCGGCGAAGCAGTACCGGGTCGACGCCGAGGGCAACAAGCTCGAAGAGATCACCGAGGTGGCCCACGCCTTCGGCACAGGCCCCCTGCCCGGAGCCGGCGACGTCGACCTGCTCCACGAACTCACCCTCGACTCTCCGCTCGAAGCCACCGAGGCAGGACTCCTGCTGGGCCGCTGGGAGGGCCAGCCGCATTCGGTCGTCCTCGCCGTGATGGTCTGAGGCCCGGATGGCCGAGAACTGCATCTTCTGCCAGGTCGTCGCAGGTGAGGCACCGAGCGCGCCGATCGCCGAGACCGAGACGACCTTCGCGTTCATGGACATCCAGCCTGCCTCCGACGGGCATCTGCTCGTCATCCCGAAGGCCCACAGCACGGATCTGCTCGACATCCCGGCCCAGGATCTCGCCGAGGTGGCCCTCGAGTCCCAGCGGATCGCCCGATCCGTCGTCGAAATCTGGGGTGCCGACGGGGTCAATCTGCTCAACTGCTGCGGGGCCGATGCGTGGCAGTCGGTGTTCCACTTCCACATGCACGTCATCCCGCGCTACCGGGATCAGACGAAGGACAGGCTGCGCCTGCCCTTCGAACCCGGTGTGCCCGGTGACCACGAAACCATCAGGGCGCTGGCGGCCTCGCTGCGACCCGCGCTGGAGACGTGACCGCGACGACCATCACCGACCGAGGTCGATGATCGTCATCCCGGCCGCCGGACCCGCCAGCGGTCCGGCCGCGGGGCCGGCATTGTGGCCCATCGCCTCCATCGCGGCGGGCGCCTCATCGAGGCCGATGATGTTCGTGACCAGATCCTGAGGACACAGGCTGCCGGCCATGACGAGCTCGAGGAGCTCCGGATACTCAGCCGCAGCCATCCCATGTGAACCGAGGACGCTGAGTTCGAGCCCGATCACCCGCGGCATGTCGAACACCGGAGGGCCGGCCAGCAGACCGATCTGGACGTGCTTGCCCAAAGGCGCCAGGGACCCGATGGCCGCCCGGATCGTGTCCTCCCGACCCAGCGCATCGACCGTCACCGCCACACCGTCGGGACAGTCATCGGAGAACTGGGCGACCACCTCGGCGGACAGCTCCTCCGGGCTCAGGTCCGATGCGTTCACGGTCCTGCTCGCCCCGAGCCGGCGAGCCCGGTCGAGGGCGGCATCATTGACGTCGACGGCCACCACCTCGGCGCCGATCGCCCGCGCGATCATGATCGCCGAGAGTCCGACCCCGCCGCAGCCGAACACCGCGACAGTCTCACCCGCTTTGAGCTCGGCGCGCACCCGGAGCCCGTGGAAGGCGGTGGCGAACCGGCATCCCAACCCGACGACGCTCGCAGCGGGCAGATCTTCGGGCACCGCGACGAGGTTGACGTCGGCGTGGTGGATGACGACCTGATCGGCCCAGGACCCGAAATGAGTGAACCCCGGCTGGGTCTGGTTCGGGCACACCTGCGCATTCCCGGACTCACACCATTGGCATGCCCCGCAGCCGCAGACGAAGGGCACGGTCACCCGCTGACCGACGTGGAAATCGCTGACGGACGATCCCGCCGAGGCGATCCGACCGACCAGCTCATGCCCGGGAACATGGGGCAGGGCGATCGTCGAATCATGACCTGACCAGGCATGATGATCGCTGCGGCAGACTCCGGTGGCTTCGACGTCGATGATGACGCCGGAATCGGGAGCCGTGGGGGAGGCGATCTCCCGGAGCTCGGGACGGACGGAGAACTCTTCGAAGACGATGGCACGCATAGCGACGATCGTAGACATGCTCACCCGGAGACGGCGAGCGCGTCCACGACGTGGTTGAGCCGCCTCAGCGCGGGTGCACTCCGGCTCCCGCGAGCGCATCGAGCAGACGCTGCCGCAGTGCCTGGGCCCGTACGGAGAATTCGCGCTGCCGGGTCATGTATTCGGCCTTGCCCGCCGCGGTCTCGACGGCGACGACGCCGTAGCCCCAGCCGCGCAGGTCGTAGGGGGAGGCCTCCATGTCGAGGGTGCGGATGTCGAGTGCCAGATCGAAGCAGTCGATGACGAGGGCCGACGGGGCGATCGGTCCGATCTTCATCGCCCACTTGTAGAGGTCCATTCCGGCGTGCAGGCAGCCTGGCTGTTCGTTGGCGACCATGCCCTGTCTGCTCGGCTGCAGGGTGTTGAGCGGTCGGGCCGGTTCGGTGAAGAAGCGGAAGGCATCGTGGTGCGAGCACTGGATGCGATGGCCCTCGACCACGGCGTCGGTCTCGGCGGGACTCAGTCGCAGCGGCACCTGCTGATGCCGACGTTCCTCTTCGCTCAGCCGGTAGACCATCGCCCATTCGTGGATGCCGAAGCAGCCGAAGTTCGCCTCCCGGTGCAGGGTCGAGGCCAGCAGCGAGGCGATGAACTTCGCCCCATCGCCCCGGTCGGTGCGCCAGGACTCGAGGTCCACCTCGGCGAAATCGCCTGTCGGGCCGGTCCGGTACCAGCGGCGGTCGAAAGCGGCGCGGTCATCCTCGGTCTCGAGTTCGAGGCGGACCCCGACGCCGGGATTCCACTTCGCCAGCTGCCCGACCTTGAACGGATAGTAGGTGAAGAGGAAATCCTCGACCGGGTGTTTCTGCCCGTTCATGCGTCGGGCGATGTGCGCCTCCGTGCGCGCGCTGACTTCGGCCTCGTGGTCATCGCGCAGGCTTCGCCACTCAGAAGCGGGCAGCACAGAACCGGCGCCGAGGCGGTCGAGGACAGGTGCGGAAGTCACCGCTTCATTGTCCCAGACCGTTTGGTCCCGCGCATGGCGGGCGCGGTCAGCGGATCCTCCGGCCACGGGTGCTTCGGATAGCGTCCGCGGTTCTCGGCCCTGACCTGGGCGTACGCATTGGCCCAGAAGGAAGCGAGGTCACTGGTCACCGCCAGAGGTCGGCGTGCGGGGGAGAGGAGGTGGAGGATGACCGGCACCCGGCCTTCGCACACGCTCGGCGTGGCCTGCCAGCCGAAGCACTCCTGGAGTTTGACCGCGAGCACCGGGCTCTCCGGAGTGGTGACGTCGGCAGGGTACCCGTCCTCGGTGTCGTCATCGGCGGGGTCGCCACCGCTATCGGTGTCGTTTCCGCCGGCGCTGCCATTGGTCACGGCCTGATCGGGATCCGGGTAGTCGAGGCGGATCCGCGACCCGGTGGGCACCGCGATCTCGGACGGGGCGAGCTCGTCGAGCCGGGCAGCCTCGGGCCAAGGCAGCAGGGTCCGCAGCGCGGAGACGAGATCAACCTTGGCCGGGTCAGACCCTTTCGCGATCCGGTCGAGTGCCGCCTGGCACCAGTCGGTCAGCGTCCGCGAGAGATGCGTCCACCGCACATCCGGCCACGGATCACCGTAGACGGCATGGAGGAGACCCATCCGGGCGCGCAGCGATTCGAAGGCTTCGGACGGTCGCAGCACTTCCCGGGCACCGCGTTCGGCGACCGAGGCGGCGATGGCCTCCCGGGCGAGCTCCGGTGTGGGCGTGATCGGGGTGGCCGTGAGTTCGATCCCGCCGAGGCGGCTGCGGCGGACCGCTCGCACCTTCCCCTTGGCGAAACTTGCCGACTCCTCGGTGACGAGCAGTCCGGCACCGGCGAGTTCGGCGGTGTCCTGGTCGATGACCGCGGCCGCCCTGATCACGGCTCGGTCGCCGGCTAGTCCGACCTCGGAGATCGCCAGCCACTCGCTGCCCTGCAGTGAAGAGTCGCGGGGCAGCGTGGCCGCGGTTCCCGAGGCGAGCAGGTACTCCGACGCAGAGGAGCTGCGCAGCCTGGCGATCTGCAGCGGGAAGGACAGCGCGGTGACGAGGCCGAGATCGTCGGCGCGCAGAGACCGGTGCTCCGCGGTCGTGCGCCCCGAGTTAGAATCCCCGAACTCGGCGGCGAGTCCCGCGAACCGCTTGACGTCCTGGGCGAAGCGCGGGTCTCTGCTGCGCCGCAGAGACCTGAGCAGAGCGAGGAGGTCGGCCCCGGGAGCGCGCTGTTCGGATTCCATCACCGCGATCGCCTCGGCGGCTTCATGCGCGGACAGCATCGCCGCTCCGTCGAGGAGTCCCCGAGCCGACCACACGGAAGCCGGGATCCGCGCGATGGCACGCCCGAGTTCGGTGGGGGTCAGGCGCTCGCCGGCCTCAGGCTCGGGAGTCGCAAACCCGGCAGCCTCGGGCTCGGCCGTCCCAAACCCTGCAGCCTCGGGCTCGACCGCGCCGAGCGCGCGCAGATTCTCCACCGCCAGCCGGTACGGTGCCACGGGCATCGGATCCGGCAGCAGGTTCGGATCTCCGCCCCACACGGTGATCGCGAGCACCGCCGCGGTGAGATCGCTCGTCGCGATCTCCGGCGGAGTGTGCTCGGGCAGACTCGCCCAGTCCGCTTCCGAGAGGCACCGGTAGGCGATGCCCGGGCCCAGACGTGCGGCGCGCCCGGCCCGCTGCGTCCCCGAAGCCTTGGACTCCCGCTGCGTGACCAGGCCGGACATTCTCCGCCGCGTGTCCAGTCGGGGGCCGCGGGAAAGCCCGGAATCGACGACGATGCTCACGCCGGGCACGGTCAGCGCGGACTCCGCGACCGAGGTCGAGACGATCACGCGACGACCGGCCGCCTCGGCGTGGGGTCGGAGGATCGCGTCCTGCTCCTTGGCCGGGGTGCGTCCGGTGAGGGTGTGGACGACAGGTTCGTCCGACCCGCTGTGCGACCCGTCTGACCCGCCAAGCCCGCCGCCTGGCCCGCCCGACGAACCGGACATCCGCGAGCGGACTCGGGACGCGATCTCCTCGACCTCCCGGGCGCCGGGGGCGAAGACGAGGACATCGCCCTCGGGGTGCGCGCCCACGGCGTCGACCGTCGTCGAGGCCACATAGTCGAGGAAATCCCTGGTCACCCCGCGGGCATCGAGACCTCGCCGCTGCGGAGGTGCCCAGCGCACCTCCAAGGGGTGGACTTCGGCAGTCACCGACAGATGGGTCGCAGGCGATTCCGGAGTGCCCAGACGCCGCGCCCACAAGGCGGCGTCGAGGGTCGCCGACATCACCACGAGGCTGAGGTCCTCGCGCAGATCGATCAGCTCCCGACACATCGCGAAGGTGAGGTCGGTGTCGAGCTGCCGTTCGTGCACCTCATCGAGGATGACGGCACCGACACCGGACAGCTCGGGATCGCGGAGCAGGCGGGCCAGCAGCACGCCGGTGGTGACGAATTCGATGCGTGTGCGCGCCGAAGTCCGCGATTCGCCGCGAACCGTGAACCCGATGTCCTCGCCGAGGCGGGTCCCCGTCAGTCCCGCCAGCCGCCTGGCCGCGGCGCGGGCGGCCATCCGCCGCGGCTGGGTGACGACGACGCGACCGGGGCGCTGCTCAGCCACGAGCGGCGGCACCAGGGTCGTCTTGCCTGAACCGGGTGGGGCCTCGACGACCATGCGGGGGAAGCGGCCCACCTCGGCGATTCTCATCTCTTCGATGAGCGCGGCGGCCGGCAGACCGGATCCGATGCTCTCGAGATCGAAGGATCGCGGGCCTGGTGCGGATGGCGGATGGGACATGCATCCAGTCTCTCAGCTCGAGTCGGAAATCCCCGCGCGCGGACACCGGGGAGCACTGACTAGACTGGGGCACATGCGTATTGCCAGATTTGTGCACCAGGACGAACCCAAATACGGCGTCGTCGAAGGCGAAGTCCCTGCGATCGAGAACGGAGACTGGGACACAACGGGTCTCGAAATCGCCGTCCTCGACTCGGACCCCTTCTTCACTCCAGCCCAATCGACGGGTGAGAGGCTGAAGTTCGACGACGTCCGCCTGGTCTCACCGATCCTCCCGCGGTCGAAGATCATCGGCGTGGGACGCAACTTCGCCGACCACGCGGCCGAACTCGGCAACGAGGTGCCGGTGTCCCCGCTCTCATTCTTCAAACCGAACACCTCGGTGATCGGCCCCGGCGATCCCATCCGCCTGCCCGCGATCAGCGAATACGTCTCCTACGAGGCCGAACTCGCCGTCATCATCGGCCGCGTCGCCAAGGGAGTGAAGGCCGAGAACGCCTTCGACCATGTCCTCGGCTACACCGCGAGCAACGATGTGACTCTGCGCGACATTCAGCGCTCGGACAAGCAGTGGACCCGGGCCAAGGGCTTCGACACCTCGAGCCCGCTGGGTCCGTGGATCGAGACCTCGCTCGAGGTCGACGACCTCGGAATCCGCTCCTGGGTCGACGGCGAACTCAAGCAGGACGGCACCACTGCGGACTTCATCTTCGACATTCCCACGCTCATCGAGCACCTGTCCGAGACGATCACACTGCTGCCCGGCGACGTCATCCTCACCGGCACCCCGGCAGGGGTCGGTCAGATCGTGGCAGGCAACCGCGTCGACATCGCCATCGAAGGCCTCGGCGTGCTCTCCAATCCCGTCATGGACGCCTGAGGAGACCCCCGCGGAACCGCCGGCTCCGGGCCCGCCCGGCATCGGCACCACAGCCACCGTCTTCCATCACCGCCACCGCCTCGCACCACTGCCACTGACTCACACCACTGCCACCGACTCGCACCACCCGAACACAGAAGGACAATCGTGAGCGTCAAAGTTCGTTTCTGCCCATCACCGACAGGCACCCCGCACGTCGGCATGGTCCGCACCGCCCTGTTCAACTGGGCCTATGCCAAGCACACCGGCGGCAAGTTCGTCTTCCGCATCGAGGACACCGACGCCGCCCGCGACTCCGAGGAGAGCTTCGGACAGGTCCTCGAGGCGATGAAGTGGCTCGGCCTCGACTGGGACGAAGGCATCGACGTCGGCGGCCCCGACGGCCCCTACCGCCAGTCCCAGCGCGGTGAGATCTACGCCGACGTCATCGAGAAGCTCAAGGCCGGCGGTCACATCTACGAGTCCTACTCGACCAACGAGGAGGTCGAAGCCCGGCACAAGGCCGCCGGACGCGACCCCAAGCTCGGCTACGACGGCTACGACCGCGACCTCACCGAGGAACAGATCGCCGGCTTCCGAGCCGAAGGCCGCGAACCTGTGTGGCGCGTGCGCATGCCCGCCGAGGACATCACCTTCACCGACCTCGTCCGCGGGGAGATCACCTTCCGCGCGGGTACGATCCCCGACTTCGTCGTCGTCCGGGCCAACGGGCAGCCCCTGTACACCCTGGTCAACCCCGTCGACGATGCGCTGATGGGCATCACACACGTGCTGCGCGGCGAGGATCTGCTGTCCTCGACTCCGCGTCAGATCGCGCTCTACGAGGCGCTCAAGGCCATCGGAATCGCCGCGGCGACCCCCGAGTTCGGCCACCTGCCCTACGTCATGGGCGAGGGCAACAAGAAGCTGTCCAAGCGCGACCCGGAGTCGAACCTGTTCCTCCACCGCGACAACGGCTTCATCCCCGAGGGCATGATCAACTACCTCGGCCTGCTCGGCTGGTCCATCGCGCGGGACCGGGACGTGTTCAGCGTCAAGGAGTTCGTCGAGGCCTTCGACATCCACGACGTCCTGCCCAACCCGGCCCGCTTCGACGTGAAGAAGGCCACGGCCATCAACGCCGACCACATCCGCCTCCTCGACGCCGATGACTTCCGTGACCGCCTGGTTCCCTATCTCCAGGCCGCCGAGGTGCTGCCTGAGTCTCCGACGGACAAGCAGCTGGCGATCCTCGACCAGGCTGCGCCGCTCGTGCAGACGAGGATGAACCTCCTCGCCGAGGCTCCGAACCTGCTCGCGTTTTTCTTCACTCCCGACGCGGAGCTGACGATGGCCGAGGATGGGCTGAAGACGCTCAAGGACTCCGCACCCGAGGTGCTGGCCGCGTCCCTCGAGGTGCTCGACGGGCTCGAGGACTGGACGACCGACACCCTGCACTCGACGCTGCAGGCGAAGCTCGTCGACGAGATGGAGATCAAACCGCGCCTGGCCTTCGGGCCGCTGCGGGTGGCCGTCTCCGGACGCAAGGTCTCCCCGCCGCTGTTCGAGTCGATGGAGATCCTGGGCAAGGACTCCTCTCTGACGCGCCTGCGGGCACTGGCCGCGCAGCTGTGACCGGACCCGACCCGACACGGAGTGGGAAGCAGGGGACGAATCTGACCCAGGAGACCTGGACCCGTGGGGGACTGCACCTGCGGGACGTGAGAGTCGACGTTCCCTTCGACCATTTCGGCAGGGGCGGGGCGCGGTCTGCGGCCGCCTCTCTGGCGGCGCCGGTCTCGGCGAAACCGGTCGGTGCCTCCTCGACCGTCGGGCCGGGGACCATCGAGCTCTTCGCCCGGATCGTCGCTTCTGAGGCCGAGAGCACCAAGCCCTACCTCGTCTACCTCCAGGGCGGTCCCGGGGTCGAGGCACCCCGGCCGACCACTCCGGTCGGCAAGGGCTCGTGGCTGGCGCGGGCACTCGAGGACTTCCAGGTCGTCATGTTCGACCAGCGGGGGACCGGGAAGTCGAGTCCGATCGGTTGCCTCGAGGGTCGAATCACCGGCCTCGACTGGGCGGGCGAAGAGCCTGCCGACATCGCCGAGGCGCTCGGACGCTACCGTGCCGATTCGATCGTCGAAGACGCCGAGGTCCTGCGCGCGGCTCTCGAGATCGATTCCTGGTCGCTGCTCGGACAGTCGTTCGGCGGCTTCACCGCACTGCGCTACGTCTCAGCCCATTCGGAGTCGCTGGACGAGGTGTACTTCACCGGGGGACTGCCCGCGATCGGCGTCGACCCGGCAGAGATCTACGCGCGGACCTGGGCGGGCATGCAGCGGAAGTCCGAGCAGTTCTATCGGGACTTCCCGGGTGACCGGGAGAAGCTGTCCCGCCTCGTCGATCTCGCCGAGACCGAGGGCGGACTCGCCCTGCCGGGCGGGGCACGCGCGAGCCGGGAACGGCTGCGTCTCCTCGGGCACTTCCTCGGTGCCTCCGACGGGCCCGAGAAGCTGCACTATCTGCTCGACCTCGACCCCGCCTCGGCGGCTTTCCGTCATGACCTGGCTGCGGCGCTGCCGTTCTCCGGGCGGAACCCGCTCTATGCCGTGGTCCACGAAGCCTGTTGGGCCGACGGCACGGTGACGAACTGGGCAGCCAGGCGTGCCATGCCCGCCGAGGTGCGTGCCGATCCGACCCTGCTGGCCGGCGAGCACGCGGGGCCGGAATCCCTGCACGAGGATCCGGAACTCACACCCTTCGCCGAGGTGGCCGAGCTCGTCGCCGGGCGGCAGTGGCCGAGGCTCTACGACGTCTCTGCGCTACAGGCCTCCCCGGTCCGTGGTGCGGCCGCGGTGTACTTCGAGGACGCGTATGTGCCGGTCGAGCATTCGCTGGCCACCGCCGAGCACCTCGGCGGGGTCAAGGCCTGGGTGACGAACGAATACGAGCACAACGGCCTGCGCGCCGACGGCTACCGAGTTCTCGACCGCCTCATCTCCCTGGCACGGGACTGAGGCGGGGCGCGGAGCCTCTGCCGCGACGAGAAGTGCGGTGGGGGCTGCGCGGGGAACCGGCAGGGGACCTGGGATGCGCCCTGCGATGTTAAGAACGTCACAGGAAAATGAGCCCCGCAGATTTGTCCCCGGGCGGTCGGCTTGTGTAGAGTTATATCTCGTTGCTCAGGGAAATCCCTCCGGGAAAGCCTTGAAAAACATTGGGGTATGGTGTAATTGGCAGCACGAGTGTTTCTGGTACATTTAGTCTAGGTTCAAGTCCTGGTACCCCAGCGGACAGCATCGGGAATGAAATCCTGATGAGTCTTACGCCCCCGTCGTCTAGTGGCCTAGGACGCCGCCCTCTCAAGGCGGTAACGGCAGTTCGAATCTGCTCGGGGGTACGGCAGAGCCCGGCATCGAATCAATCGGTGCGGGGCTCGCTCTAATTCACAGGGAAGTTGTCACGGCGAGCGTCCTGCCGCCTGAACCCCTACGGGGTCGCACCCCGTCCATGCAGAGTCCAGAGCTCCCGACTACCCGAACGAATCGGTCACAGAACCGAGGCCGGAACGCCGTTCTCCTCGGTTCTGTGACCAGCTGCTGGCGAGTATGGCCCCGCGCGCAGGCAGCCGTCGTGCTCTCAGCGACCGACCGAGTCGGCGATCTTCTTCGTGTTCTCCGCGGTCTTGATGTTCGCGACGATGAGCTCGAGGCAGAGTCGCACGAAGATCACCCACAGCGCAGGAATGATCCAGCCGAAGATGATCGCAAGGATGATCGGCAGGATGCTGAAGCTCGGGCCGCTGGAATAGTAGCTCGCGACGCTCGAAGCTGCGGTGCTCGTGACGATCGCGCCGATGATGGTTCCCAGGTAGGACAGTGCGGCGACGACGATCGCGATGATGTAGATGAATCCGGACCACTTCACGGAGATGAAGTTGTCGAAGCGGATGTCGAAGAGTGACTTGAAGAAGCCCTTCTCTCCGGAGCCGGAGCGCTGTGGGTAGCCACCGGTCTGCGGATAGGCCACGCCCTGCTGTTGGTAGGCGCTCTGCTGCTGGTACGCGTCGGCCTGCTGGTAGGCGCCCGGCTGATACGGGTCAGCCCGCTGCGGGTACATCCCACCGGTCTGCTGATATGCGTGGTCCGGCTGCGAGTAGCCGGCGTTCTGCTGGTAGGTGCCGCCCTGCTGGTTCTGCGATCCGGAGTATCCCGGCTGGGCCTGGCCATCATGGCCGGCCTGGGCTTCGCCACTGCTCTGGGCATCATGACTGCTCTGTGCACCATGAGCGGTCTGGCCATCGTGACCGCCCTGAGGATTGGCGACCGTTTGACCGTCGTTCGGGTTCTGGTTGTTCTCTGCGTCGTTCGGGTGCTGCGGTGTCGACATCCTCTTCCCTCTCACGAGTTGACTGGCTGTCTTCGCAACATATCAGGGTGGGCTGTCATTGGCGTGGGAAAGCGTCTCGGTACCGTCACACTCGGCGCCGTCGCACGTGAAGACGTCACACCAGGGCGATGCTCCACTCCACGGCGAACTCGGCGCCCGGAGCGATGACGTCGTAGCCTTCGCCGGCACCGAAGGCGTTCGGCGCGCAGGTCATCGGCTCGATCGCGATCGCCCGCCGCGCATGGTCGGGGTCCAAACCGTCGCCGGTGCACGCCTGCCAGGCACGGAAGCTCTCATCCATGCCGATGACGATCTCACGGTCGTCCGCTCCCCGCAGCCGCGCGTAGCACCAGCCGCCTAGGGCCCCAGCTTCGTCGCCTGCCCCCGGGCGATCCTCGTCCCTAGTCGGCTCGCGATCGGCTTCGGCCCGCGATCGCTCATCGCCGCCGAGCCTGGCCCGATCGCCTGCGCTGCGACTCGGCGAGCCGAAGGCGTCATCGAGGACCGTGCCGTCGAGCGCGCGCAGGGCCCGGAAGTCCTTGCAGACGATGCAGGCCGAATCGTCGCGCACATGATCGGCGGGAATGAGCGAACCGTCGTCGAAGGGGCGGAGCTGCGTGGGGATGAGCCGCTCATCAGTCGCGTACCAGGTCCCCGCGGGGACGAGCAGCGCGGCATCGTCGACGCGGTCGCCTCCCGGGTGGAACCACGGATGGAAGCCGAAGCCGAAAGGAGCGGGGCCCGTCCCCAGATTCCGTGCCGCGGCACGGATGGCAAGCCCGCCGGCGGTGAGCTCGTACCGCACCGACAGAGCCAAGGTATGCGGGTATCCTTCTGACTCCGCAAGCACCGTGTCCAACTTCGCCGAGGTGGCCGTGCGTTCGGCGATCTCCCATTCGATCCCGGCGACGAGGCCGTGGAGGGCAGTGCCGCGCTCCGGTTCCGTGATCGGCAGCCGTCGGTCCTCTCCGGCGAAGCGATAGCGGCCATCGGCGATGCGGTTGGGCCAGGGCGCGAGAACGGCCCCGTCGAAAGCACCCATGGGCACGACCACAGGGCGACCGGCAGCCGTATAGCCGCGCAGGCTCGCACCGATGGGGGAGATGACCGCAGTGTCCTCGTCGAGGGCGAGTTCGATGCTGGCGGTCATGCGGCTCCGGGAAGGTCGGTGGGTAAAGGATTCGGTGTGTGAATTCTACGCTCAATCCGCAGGGAACGTCCGCAAGGTGTTAGCATTATGATCGAAAATGATCACTTTTGGGAGGGTGATGATCGTGCATCGTCGGACGCGGCTCGCCGACGGCCGGGAGGCCGTCTTCTTTCAGGACTCCGAGGAGCCGCGAGCACCGATCGATATCGATCAGCGCCCCGTGGAGCCACGGCCGGACAGCGGCCATCTCCGCTTCGACCTGCTCACCGGCGAATGGGTGGCCGTGGCCACGCACCGGCAGTCGCGGACGCATCTGCCCGCCGCCGCCGAATGCCCACTGTGCCCCTCACAGCCGGGACGCCCCACCGAGGTGCCCGCGGCCGACTACGATGTCGTCGTGTTCGAGAATCGCTTCCCATCACTGGGCCCAGGGCTCGGCGAGGTGATCCCCGATCCCGGGCAGGTCCTCGCCGAGGCGGCCCCCGCCCTCAGCGCGGAACCGGGCTTCAGCCAGGCGGCAGAGACCTTCGCACCCGCCCGCACGGTCGAGGCAGGACTCTCGGCACCGGGGTCCGGTCGCTGTGAGGTCGTCGTCTTCAGCTCCGACCACAACGGGTCCTTCGCCGGACTCGAGACCACCCGCGTGCGCACCGTCATCGAAGCCTGGGCGCATCGGACCGCGGAGCTCTCGGCCCTGCCCGGCATTGCGGAGGTCTTCGTCTTCGAGAACAGGGGAGAGGAGATCGGCGTGACGATGAACCATCCCCACGGCCAGATCTACGCCTATCCCTATACGACCCCGCACACCGCGCGCGCCAGTGTTCGGGCGGACCGGTATCAGCAGGAGACCGGTCGGGCCCTGATGGGTGACATCCTCGCCTTCGAACGCGGCAGCGGAGAGCGGATCGTGATCGAATCTGAGCACTTCTCGGCCTTCGTGCCCTTCGCCGCCCGCTGGCCGATCGAAGTCCATCTCGTCCCTCATCGTCAGGTGCTCAATCTCGCCGACCTCGATGCCGCCGAGCGCGATGACCTCGCCCGCATCTATCCGGAGATCCTCCGGCGCATCGACGCCCTGTACACGACCCCCACGCCGTATATCGCTGCTTGGCACCAGGCGCCGGTCAACAGCGAGAATCCGGACGCACAGTGGCTGCGTCTCGAGATCACCAGCCCCAGGCGGGCGGAGAACAAGCTGAAGTTCCTCGCCGGATCCGAATCGGCCATGGGTGCTTTCGTCAGCGATGTCTCCGCTGAGGAGACCGCCCGTCGCCTGCGCTCGGCGGGAGCCGCCGACTGGAACTCGGAGCCGGGAGAAGAACCGGCTGTGAGTCCGGTAGCCGGAACAGTGCCCGACCGTACGGGAGCCGGCCGATGAGCGGCGCGGGAGACGTCTCTGCGGCAGGACTGAGCGCCGATTTCGCGGCGCTCTTCGGATACACACCGCTCGGCTGCTTCCGGGCTCCGGGACGCGTCAACCTCATCGGCGAGCACACGGACTACAACAACGGGTTCGTCCTCCCGATCGCCATTGACAGGGCCGTGCACGTCGCCATCGGCAGGCGAGGTCCTGCCGGGGGCAGCGAAGCTGTCTCCAACAGCGCCACCACAGCCACAGGCACTGCAGCGCCGCCGGAGCAGGACTCGAGCATCCGGATCGTCTCGAATCACCGCGACGAGAACGGCCGGCGCCTCGAGGGTCAGCTCACGGCCGAGGAGCTCGTTCCCGGCCGGATGCAGGGCTGGCTCAGCCACGCGGCTGGGGTGGTCTTCGAAATCGCGCGCACGACCGGCACCAACGTCAGCGGAATCGACCTCTTCATCGACTCCACTGTCCCCGTCGGCGCAGGACTCTCCTCCTCCCACGCCCTCGAGGTCGCCGTGCTCATCGCCCTCGACGAGGTCTTCGAACTCGGACTCGGCGAGAAGGAGAAGGCGCTGCTGACCCAGCGCGCGGAGAACGACTTCGTCGGGGCACCTACGGGCATCGTCGACCAGGCGGCCTCGATCATGTCCCACGCCGGCCACGCCCTGTTCCTCGACTGCCAGGACCTGAGCCACAGTCAGATCCCCTTCGACCTCACCGCGCACGGCCTGCGCCTCATGGTCATCGACACCCGGGTCTCCCACTCCCACAGCGAGAGCGGCTACGGCGACCGACGGCGCAGCTGCGAAGCCGCGGCCCACGCCCTCGGCGTAACCAGCCTGCGCGAGTCGATCCCGACCGACAACCAGGCTCTCCTCACGCCCGAACAGCTCAAGCGCGTCAGGCACGTGATCACCGAGAACGCCCGCGTCCATGCGACCGTCGCAGCCCTCGAGGCCGGAGACCTCGACGGCATCGGCGAGCTCCTGCTGGCCTCGCACGAATCACTTGCCCACGACTACGAAGTCTCCTGCCCCGAGCTCGACCTCGCGGTCGCGACCGCCATGGATGCAGGTGCACTCGGCGCGCGGATGACCGGTGGAGGATTCGGCGGGTCGGCGATCGCAATGGTCGCCGAGGACCGGATCGACATCGTGAGCGCGGCGGTGACACGCGCCTTCGCCGCAGCCGGCCACCGCGAGCCGCACATCTTCATCGTCACCGCCGCAGCCGGCGCGGGACGCTACGAGGACTGAGCCCCGGCCCCGCCGACCTCGTCAACCTCGCCGGCCCCATCACCTTTAGCAGCCCTACCAGCCCCATCGGCCTCGGCAGACTCACCGCCCCGCCGACGTTCGCGCTCCCTGGCCTGAACCCGTGAGAGCAGCACCTGGGCGACAGCGACGACGAGGAGCACGGCACCGTTGACCACGGCCTGCCAATTCGAGTTCGTCAGCCCGAGCCTGTTGATGAGGTTCGCCACCACCTGCAGCAGCACCACGCCGACGAGCGAACCGACGACCGTGCCGGCACCACCGGTGAGCAGGGTGCCTCCCAACACCACCGAGGCGATGGCCGTGAGCTCGAGGCCCACGCCCAGGGTCGTCACCCCTGACGCCGTGTAGGACGCGGTCAGCGCCCCGGCCAGCCCGGCCATCGTCCCGGACACGGAGTAGACGATGAGGGTCGAGCGCAGCACCGGCAGACCCATCAGCCTCGCCGCATCGGGCTGCCCGCCGATCGCCAGCAGCGTCGACCCGTAGGAGGTGCGGTGGAGGACCACGACGCCGACGGCGAAGAGGATGAGAACGATCCACACGGGCACACCCAACCCCAGGAACGAGCGCCGGGAGAGCTGGAGGAAGGCCGCCTCGGCGGGGACTTTGTAGGTCTCGGACCCCTCCTGGGTCAGGGCGAGCAGCAGCCCCCTGGCGAAGAGGAGCCCGGCGAGGGTGACGATGAACGCCGGGATCGAGGTGCCGGCGATGATCGCCCCCTGGATCAGGCCGACGAGCGTGCACACGATGAGCGGGACGAGCAGCGCCGCGAGGAACCCGTACTGCGAGGCCCAGGCCGCGAGCACCCCGCCGAGGGCGAAGACCGACCCGACGGACAGGTCGATCCCGCCGGTGAAGATCACGAAGGTCAGCCCGAGCGCCAGCGGAGCGAGGAACGCGGCCTGCAGTGCGATCTGGCTCAGATTGCCCGCCGAGGCGAACGACGGGTAGGCGATCGACGAAACCGCGATGAGGGCGAGCAGGATGACCAGCGCCCCGTTGCGCTGAGTCAGCCTGGCCAGCTGCTCGACGCGGGAACGGGAGGTGCCGGCGATGGCGACGACCTCGACCTCGGTGCGATCGGTCATGACTTCCTCCTGCCCACCTGGAGCGCGACCGCGACGACGATGACCACGGCCTGAACCATCTGTGAGATCGAATCGGCGACGTTGTGGGACACGAGCGTGGACACGATGAGCTGCATGAGCAGGGCACCGCCGACGGTGCCGAGCACGCGCACCCGCCCACCTGAGAGCGAGGTGCCGCCGATGACCACGGCCGCGATCGCGGAGAGCTCCATGAGCAGGCCCAGCGTCCGCGGGTCGCTGGCCTGGGAGCGGGCGGCCACGAGCACTCCGGCATAGGCGGCGAGCACACCGGAGAGCACATAGACGGTGACAAGCACCGACCTGATGCGGATGCCGGCGAGCTCCGCCGCGCGCTGGTTCCCGCCGATCGCCTCGACCATCACCCCGAAGGTGGTCCGGCGCATGAGGAAGGCGACGACGATGACGAGGAGGACCGCGCTGAGCACCGAATAGGGCACACCGAGCACGGATCCGGTGCCGAGGCTGACGAGACCCGGATCCGAGAGGTTCTTGATCTCCCCGCCGATGACATTGGCCAGCCCGCGCCCGCCGATGAGCACGGCCAGGGTCGCGACGATGGGTTGGAGGCCGAAGGAGGACACGAGCACACCGATCATCAGCCCGCTCAAGGCCCCGGCGACGATGCCGACGAGGATCGCCGGCAGCGTGCCGTACCCGATGTAGAGCGGCATGATCGCCGCCGACAGGGCCATCACGCTGCCCACGGAGAGATCGATGCCTTTGGTGCCGATGACCATGGCCATGCCCAGGGCGACGATGAGCACGGGGGCGGTCTGGATGAGCTGAAGACGCAGGTTCGTGACAGTGAGGAAGTGCGGGGTGATGACGATGTTGACGAGGACGAGCAGGGCCAGGGCGACGTAGACGCCGTAGTCGGCGATCCACTTCCTCAGCGAGGTCGATCGTTTCAGCGGCGCCGAGGCGGTTGCGGCGGTGGCCTTCATGCGCGGTCTCCAGCGTCGTCGGGGGAGGGGGCGCCCTCCGCGGAAGGGGCGTCCGAAGCAGCGCCGCCGTCGACGAGGGCGGCCAGCAGCCGGGAGTTCTCGACCTCGTCGCCGGTCAGGGTCTCGCTGATCTCCCCGTCGCGGAGGACGACGATCCGTGCCGAACCGGCGACGAGCTCCTCGGTCTCCGAGGAGATGAGGACGACGGCCAGGCCCTTCTCCGCGAGCTCGTCGATGAGCGCCTGGACCTCCTGCTTCGCCCCGACGTCGATGCCGCGGGTGGGTTCGTCGAGGAGGAACACCGAGGGTTCGGTGGCCAGCCAGCGGGCGATGAGCACCTTCTGCTGATTGCCCCCGGAGAGTTCGGAGACCAGTTGGGTGGGGGAGGAGAGCTTGATGCCCAGCCGGTCGATGTAGCGATCGACGAGGGCGTCGACTCTGCGGCGGGAGAGCACGCCGCCCCGGGAGACGCGGGAGAGGACGGCGAGGACGATGTTGTCGCGCACGGAGAGCTCGGGCACGATGCCTTCGGATTTGCGGTCCTCGGACAGCAGCGCCACACCGGCCCCGAGGGCCGCGGGCACCGACTGCCGCCGGATCCGCGAGCCCCTGACCGTGATCTGCCCGGCCGAGGTGTCCAAGGCTCCGTAGACGGCCTTGACGGTTTCGCTGCGCCCCGAGCCGAGCAGCCCGGCAAGGCCGAGGATCTCCCCGGCATGGACGGTGATCCCGACATCGTGGAGACGTCCGGGAGCGCGCAGGCCCGTGGCCTCGAGCACCACCTCGGCGGTCGTGGACTCACTCTCCGGCGCCTCGCTGAAGGAGGTGGCACCGTGTTCGGCGATGTCGCGACCGAGCATCGCCGAGATCAGCGAACGCCGGTCGAGCTCGGCCATGGCTCCGGTGCGGACGACGGCACCGTCGCGGAGGATGGTGACCTCATCGCAGAGCTCCCACAGTTCGTCGAGACGGTGGGAGACGAAGACGATGCCCGCACCCTGATCGCGCAGCCGACGGGCGACGCCGAAGAGGACGTCGACCTCGCGACGTTCGAGCGAGGAGGTGGGCTCGTCCATGATCACCACCGTCGCCTCGGTGGTCACGGCCCTGGCCAGGGCGATCATCTGCTGGACGCCGATGCCGAGGGCACCGAGCTCCGTGGCCACGTCGACGTCGATGCCGAGTTCGGCGACCACCTCGGCGGCCCGGGAATTCAGGGTCCCCAGGTCGATGAGACCGAACCGCGTCCGGGGCTCGCGACCGAGGAAGATGTTGCGGGCCACCGAGAGCAGGGGGACGAGATTGACCTCCTGGTAGACCGTGGAGATTCCGGCGTCCTGGGCCTGGGAGGGGTGGTCGAACGAGACGCGCTCGCCGGCGAGTTCGATGGTTCCCGACTCGGCTTGGTAGACCCCGGTCAGGGCCTTGATCAGCGTCGACTTCCCGGCACCGTTCTCACCGACGATCGTGTGGATGGTTCCGGGCCGGAGCACGAAGTCGACGTCGCGGAGCACGGGCACGCCCGAGAACGATTTGTGCAGTCCTCGGGCGGCCAGTGCCGGGGCGGTGGCAGTCACCTCAGAACGCCTGACCGACCTGCTCTTCGGCATTGTCGGGGGTGTACTCGCCGTCCTTGATGATGATGTCCTCGGGGATCTCCTCACCGCCGTAGAACTTGCTCAGGGTGTCGAAGACGAGCGGGCCGAAGCGCGGATTGGATTCGATGACGGCATTGTAGTTGCCGGCCACGATGGCCTCGACGGCGTTCTTGGTGCCGTCGATGGACACGATCTTGACGTCGCTGCCCGGTTCCTTCCCGGCCTCTTGGATCGCGGCCATGGCGCCGAGGCCCTCCTCGTCGTTGAAGGCGTAGACGGCGTCGATGTCGGGGTTCGACTGGAGCAGCTGAGCGGTGACCTCCTGGCCTTCGGAGCGAGAGGCGTTGGCGGTCTGCTCGGCGACGATCTCGATATCGGGGTAGTCGGCCTTGACCTTGTCCTTGAACCCCTTCTGCCGACCGTCGGTGACGTTGTTGCCCGAGGGGCCCAGCAGCACTGCGACCTTCGCCTTCGAGTCCGTGGCATTCGCCAGGGCGTCCGCGGCGCGTTCGCCCTGTTTGACGAAGTCCGAGCCGATGAAGGTGAGGTAGTCGTCGCAGGAGTCGTTCGTGACCTTCCTGTCGATGGTCACGACGGGGACCTTCTTCTCCTTGGCCGCGCTCAGGGCCGAGTCGAGGCCGTCGGAGTTGACCGGGGCGATGACGAGGATGTCGATGTCCTGACTGAGCAGATTCTCGATGTCGCTGATCTGCTTGGGCAGTTCGTTGTTGGCGTTGGTGACGACGAGATCGGCTCCGGCATCGGCTGCGGCGTCCTTGAGCGACTGGGTCTCCGCGGCGCGGAAGCTCGCAGAGTCCGGTTCGGATTGGGAGAAGCCGACCTTCGCTCCGTCGATCTCGACCTTCTCGGCCCCGTAGTCCTCCATCGTGCAGGTCGGTCCCGAGGAGCCCGCACTGTCGGCGGCCTGCGCTGCCTCACCGCCGCTGCCGGAGGACTCCTTGCTCGTGCCTTCGTTGGTGCAGCCAGAGAGCAGCAGTGCTCCCGCGGCTGCGGCCGCGCAGACGCGGACGGCGGTGGTCTGGAGGAACGTACGCGAAACTGTGGATGTCATGATCCCTCTTCTGTCCGACACGGCCCCATCGCCGTGATGGATCAAAAGTTATCAGAATCACAACAAAACAATCAAGAAGCGACACCCGGATGGTGTCGAATCGAGATGATTCACGCCCCGCCCTAGGCGAGTCGAGTCAGGCGGGTCGAGGCGAATCGAGTCGTGTCAGACGACTTCGACCTCGACGCCGGCGGTGCGCAGGGCGTCGAGCTCCCCGGTCTCGCTCTTGGCGTCCGTGATGAGGTGGTTGATCGCCTCGGTGGGGACGGTGAGCACCGAGGAGCGCAGGCCGACTTTCGTGTGATCGACGAGCGCGGTGACCCGTCCGGCCCCGCGGGCCATCGCCCGATCCGTGTCGGCCACGGGGAAGGCCGGGGTCGAGAGGCCGAAGTCCGCGGCCAGACCGTTGCCGGAGAGGAAGACCGTGTCGGCGCGCAGCTCGAGCAGCTGGGAGACCGTGCCCCCGCCGACGAAGGCGCGGATCGAATGACGGAGGATCCCGCCGACGACGATGACTTCGTTGTCAGGGGAGGCGACCAGCGCCTCGGCGACGAGGAGGGAGTTCGTGACCACACGCAGGCCCGAGTGAGAGCTGAGCTCCTTGGCAAGCAGTTCGGTGGTGGTGCCGGGGCCCAAGGCCACGACGTCGCCGTTGCGCACGTGCTTGGCCGCGGCGCGGGCGATCGCGGTCTTCTCGGCCAAGGCCTGCTCGAGCTTCTCCGCATAGGTCGATTCGCGGGAACTGGAGAAGGCCACCGCGCCGCCGTGGGTGCGGGTCAGGCGGCCTTCCTCGGCGAGTTGGTCGAGGTCGCGGCGGATCGTCACCGCCGAGGTGGTGAGCTTCTCCGACAGTGCGGAGATGGAGACGGCGCCGTCTCGCTCGATCGTCTCGATGATGACGTTGCGTCTCTGGGCGGCGATCATGGAGTCATCTTACTCACGGTGGCGAGGCTCAGCCGCGGATGAGCGCCTCGGTCAGGGTCCGGGCGGCATCGATGACGGACTTCGCGTGTAGGCGACCCGGCTGCCGGGTGAGGCGGTCCACGGGCCCGGAGATCGAGACGGCGGCGACGACGCGATTGCTCGGTCCCCGCACGGGTGCCGAGACCGAGGCGACGCCGCGCTCACGTTCGGCGATCGACTGGGCCCAGCCTCGGCGGCGGACTCCCGAGAGCATGGTCGCGGAGAACCGGGCCCCGCGCAGGCCGGTGTGCAGGCGGTCGGGCTCCTCCCAGGCCAGGAGCACCTGGGCGGCCGATCCTGCGCGCATCGACAGGGTCGCCCCGATCGGCACCGAGTCGCGCAGGCCCACGGGACGTTCGGCGGCGGCCACGCACAGGCGCAGATCGCCCTGGCGGCGGAACAGCTGGGCCGACTCCCCGGTCTGATCGCGCAGCGCCCCGAGCACCGGTCCGGCCGCGGCCAGCAGGCGATCCTCGCCGGCGGCCGAGGACAGCTCGGCCAGGCGCGGGCCGAGCACGAAGCGGCCCTGCAGATCCCGGCCGACGATGCGGTGGAATTCGAGCGCCACGGCCAGGCGGTGAGCGGTGGGCCTGGCCAGTCCGGTCAGTGAGACCAGTTCGGCCAGTGAAGCGGGTCCGGCCTCAAGGGCGGAGAGAACCATTGCGGCCTTGTCGATGACTCCGACGCCGCTACCATTGCTTGTCATAGACACCATTGTGCGCGTCTCAGTGGGCGAGATGCAAGTTCGAAATGCGATACGGACGAGTAGATTCTCTTCTACACACCGCTTCGCCGCCGTCCGGAAGCCAGGCGGTGGACACACCGAAAGTCACGCGACGCACCGCACATCGGGCGTCAGCAGCAAGCGCGTACAGGCAATCCCTGTACCGGCAGGAGGAATCATGCCACGCACCTTGGCCGAGAAGGTCTGGGCCGATCACGTCGTCGCGCGCGGCGAGGACGGTGCCCCCGACCTCATCTACATCGACCTCCACCTCGTTCACGAGGTCACGAGCCCGCAGGCCTTCGATGGACTCCGACTTGCCGGGCGCCCCGTGCGCCGCCCCGACCTCACGATCGCCACTGAGGACCACAACACCCCGACCTGGGACATCGACAAGCCGATCGCCGAACCCACCTCGCGCACGCAGATCGATACCCTGCGCAAGAACGCGCAAGAGTTCGGGATCCGCCTGCACAGCCTCGGCGATGCCGATCAGGGGATCGTCCACGTCGTCGGTCCCCAGCTCGGGCTGACCCAGCCGGGCACCACGGTCGTCTGCGGCGACTCGCACACCTCGACCCACGGGGCCTTCGGGGCACTGGCCCTGGGCATCGGCACTTCCGAGGTCGAACACGTGCTGGCCACTCAGACGCTGAGCCTCAAGGCCTTCAAGACCATGTCGATCACCGTCGACGGCGAGCTGCCCGAAGGCTCGAGCGCGAAGGACATCATCCTCGCGATCATCGCGAAGATCGGCACCGGCGGGGGACAGGGCTACGTCCTCGAATACCGCGGCGAGGCGATCCGGAAGCTGTCGATGGAAGCGCGGATGACCATCTGCAACATGTCCATCGAGGCCGGTGCCCGCGCCGGAATGGTCGCCCCCGACGAGACCACCTTCGAGTACGTCAAAGGCCGCCCCCACGCCCCGGAGGGCGAGGACTGGGACGCCGCCGTCGAGTACTGGAAGACCCTCTACACCGATGAGGGCGCGGAATTCGACCGCGAGGTGGTGCTGGGGGCCGAAGACATCGAGCCCTTCGTCACCTGGGGAACCAACCCCGGCCAGGGCCTGCCGCTCTCGGCCTCGGTGCCCAGCCCCGATGACTTCACCGACGAGAACGACAAGGCCGCCGCGGCCAACGCCCTGGCCTATATGGGTCTGACCCCGGGCACTCCGCTGCGCGAGATCGAGGTCGACACCGTGTTCCTCGGCTCCTGCACGAACTCGCGCATCGAGGACCTGCGGGCCGCCGCCGAGATCGTGCGCGGACGTAAGAAGGCCGAGAACGTCCGCTTCATGGTCGTCCCCGGTTCCGCGAAGGTCCGCCTGCAGGCCGAATCCGAAGGACTCGACCGGATCTTCAAGGACTTCGGCGGGGAATGGCGCTTCGCCGGCTGTTCGATGTGCCTGGGCATGAACCCCGACCAGCTGGCCGAGGGCGAACGCTGCGCCTCGACCTCGAACCGCAACTTCGAGGGCCGTCAGGGCAAGGGCGGACGCACCCACCTCGTGTCCCCGCTGGTCGCCGCGGCCACCGCGGTGCGCGGAACCCTGTCCTCACCGGGCGACGTCAAGGATCTGCCCCGCGACGCCGAACCCGTCGACTGGGCCGACGATCGGCTCAGCCTGACCTTGACACCCACCTCGGCGAGCGCCTAAGGAGCCCACGATGGAAGCGTTCAGCACCCACACCGGCATCGGCGTGCCCCTGCGCCGATCCAATATCGACACCGACCAGATCATCCCCGCGAAGTTCCTCAAGCGGGTCACCCGGACCGGATTCGAAGACGCCCTGTTCTACCGGTGGCGGACCAATGACGACTTCGTGCTCAACGACCCCGATTTCTCGGCCGGCTCCGTGCTCGTGGCCGGGCCCGACTTCGGCACCGGATCCTCGCGCGAACACGCCGTCTGGGCGCTCAAGGACTACGGCTTCCGGGTCGTGCTGTCCTCGCGCTTCGGCGACATCTTCCGCGGCAACTCCGGCAAGGAGGGTCTGCTGGCCGCTCAGCTCGAGCAGGACGACATCGAGCTGATCTGGAAGATTCTCGAGAACCATCCGGGCACCCCGATCTCGGTCGACCTCAATGAGAAGACCGTGACCTGCGACTCGATCACCGTGACCTTCCAGATCGACGACTACACCCGATGGCGTCTGCTCGAAGGCCACGATGACATCTCGCTGACCCTGGCCAAGGAGGACGACATCGTCGCCTACGAGTCCAGCCGGTTCGCATTCAAGCCGAAGACCCTGCCCGCAAAGGTCTGAGCGCCTGGCCGGCGAGGTCTGCGATTCCCGCGGCCTGGGTGGTGTCGGAATTCCAGCGCCGAGGTGCGTCTGCGTTAGTCTAGGACGGTGCCCGAGCAGGTCTCGGGCACCGTCCTCACCGCCGCCGACTCACCGGTCGACCGAGCGGTGACAAGCTGGTCGGCAGCACCGAATCGGGCTGGGACGCAGAGCACGACGCAGGGAGGAACATGCTCGAAGTACGCGGGGGAAATCCGCTCGATGGCACCGTCCATGTCAGGGGAGCGAAGAACCTGGTCCCCAAGGCGATGGTCGCCTCACTGCTGGGAGAGACCCCATCCGTGCTCCGAGGTGTGCCCCAAATCCGCGACGTCGAGATCGTCACCGGACTGCTCGAACTCCACGGCGTGCGTGTCAACCCCGCCCCCGACGGCGATCTGCCCGACGGCGAACTCCACCTCGATCCTGCCGATGTCGCGCAGGGATCGATCGTCGACATCGACGCCCACGCCGGATCATCGCGGATCCCGATCCTCTTCTGCGGACCTCTCCTGCACAGCCTCGGACAGGCCTTCATCCCCGACCTCGGCGGCTGCCACATCGGCGACCGGCCGATCAACTTCCACCTCGACGTGCTCCGCAAATTCGGCGCCGAGGTCGACAAGACCCCCGGCGGGATCATGCTCCAGGCCAAGAGCCGGCTGCAGGGCACGAAGGTCGAACTGCCCTACCCCTCGGTCGGCGCCACCGAGCAGGTGCTGCTCACCGCTGTCCGCGCCGAAGGGGTGACCGAACTGCGCAATGCCGCGATCGAGCCCGAGATCATGGACCTCATCGCGCTGCTGCAGAAGATGGGCGCGATCATCACCGTCGACACCGACAGAGTGGTGCGCATCGAAGGCGTCGAATCCCTGCGCGGGTTCATCCACCGGGCCCTGCCCGACCGCAATGAGACCGCCTCCTGGGCCTCGGCGGCCCTGGCCACCGGCGGTGACATCTTCGTCGCTGGCGCCTCCCAGCCCGAACTCATCACCTTCCTCAACATCTTCCGCAAGATCGGCGGGGAGTTCGAGGTCGAGGAGTCCGGCATCCGCTTCCGCCACCCCGGCGGCAGGCTCACCTCCTTCGCCCTCGAGACCGACGTCCACCCGGGCTTCATGACCGACTGGCAGCAGCCGCTCGTCGTCGCGATGACCCAGGCAGAGGGTCTGTCGATCATCCACGAGACCGTGTATGAGAACCGCTTCGGCTTCACCGAGGCGCTGCGAGACATGGGTGCGAAGATCCAGCTCTACCGCGAATGCCTCGGCGGCACCCCCTGCCGGTTCGGCCGCCGGAACTACCAGCACTCGGCCGTGGTCTCCGGTCCCACTGAGCTGACGGGCACCCGCATCGACGTGCCCGATCTGCGCGGCGGCTTCAGCCACCTCATCGCGGCACTGGCCGCGCAGGGGACCAGCGAAGTCCACGGCATCGAACTGATCAACCGCGGATACGAGAACTTCCTTGACAAGCTCATCGGCCTCGGCGCCGAGGTGGCTGCATGAGCGCGAAGGCCGAGAAACCCTCCGCGGCCGATATGCCTCCCGAGGAGGAGAAGGTCCTCGTCTCCTTCGATCCCGCCTCGGTGCGCAAGCAGAACCGGGCCGGCACCCTCGCCGCGACGACGGCCTACGGGCTGATGCGCACCGCCACCCGGATGAGCGTGCGCGGGCTCGAGCACCTCCCGCCGAAAGGCACCGGCATCATCATCGCCGCCTATCACGCGAATCACCTCGACCCGATCCTCGTGGGCCTCGCACTCAAACGCAACGGCCGGATGCCGCACTTCCTCGCGAAGTCGACACTGTTCTCCGGTGCCCTCGGCGCGATCCTCAAGTCGATCGGCCAGATCCCCGTGCTGCGGGCGTCCGCCTCGGCGGGTGATTCCCTCGAATACGCGAAGGACGCCCTGGCCAACGGGCAGACCGTCGTCATCTACCCCGAAGGCACGCTGACGAAGGACCCCGATTTCTGGCCTCAGCACTTCAAGACCGGCACCGCCCGCCTGGCCCTGGAGACCGGAGCCCCGATCATCCCGCTGGCCCACTGGGGACTGGACACGATCTACCCGCGCGGGGGCAGGAAGCGTCTGCGGTTCAAGCCCTTCAGCCACGAGTCGATCGTGGAGTTCGGGCCCGCCGTCGACTATTCGGACATCTGGGCCCACCGGGATGAGAAGTCGACCATGGGGGAGCTGTCCCGCCGGCTGAAGAACACGATTGCGGCCATGGTCGCCGACCTCTCCCGCCGTGAGCTTCCGACCCGATTCGCAGAGAAGGAGACGGACGAATGAGCGTGGACAGGATTGCGGTCCTCGGAGCCGGTTCATGGGGTACGACCTATGCGGCGGTCATCGCCGATGCCGGATTCCCCGTCACCCTGTGGGCCCGTCGGCCCGAGGTCGCCGAGGAGATCAACACTACACACACCAATGAGCGCTACCTCGGTAAGCGGGTCCTGCCGGAGCTGCTGGTCGCCACCGACGATGACATCGCCGCCGTCACCGACGCCGAGGTCATCGTCCTCGCCGTGCCCGCGCAGACCCTGCGGGAGAACCTCGGCCGGTGGAAGGCTCATCTGAGCCCCGAGGTCCGCCTGGTCAGCCTGATGAAGGGCATTGAGGTCGAGACCGGCAAACGCATGTCCGAGGTCATCGCCGAGGTCGCCGAGGTCGATCCCGCGCAGATCGCCGTCGTCTCCGGTCCGAACCTCGCCCGGGAGATCGCCGACCAGCAGCCCACCGCCACCGTGGTCGCAGCGGAGAGCATCGAGACCGCCGAGTTGGTCGCCGAGATCAGCGCGAACTCCTACTTCCGGCCCTATACGAACACCGACGTCATCGGCGTGGAGATGGGCGGAGCGGTGAAGAACGTCATCGCCCTGGCGGTCGGCATCGCCGACGGGCAGAAGCTCGGGGACAACTCGAAGGCCTCGATCATCACCCGCGGGCTTGCCGAGACCTCACGTCTGGCCGCGGCCATGGGCGCCGAGGCGCACACGCTCTCCGGACTCGCCGGACTCGGCGATCTCGTCGCCACCTGTGCCTCCCCGCTCTCGCGCAATCGGACCTTCGGTCGCCACCTCGGCGAGGGGATGAGCCTCGAGGAGACCATCGCCCACACCTCGCAGACCGCGGAAGGGGTGAAGTCGTCTCCGGCCGTCCTCGCCCTCGGACGCCGGTACGGGGTCGACCTGCCGATCACCGAGGCGGTATGTGCGGTGCTCGCGGGCAAGCTGCGGGTTGACGAACTCTCCGGATTGCTGTTGTCTCGGAAACGTAAGCACGAAGGACCGCCCGCCTGAGGAGGCACCATGAGCGTCAATTCACCGTTCTACAACCTGTCCGATCTTCCCACCTTCACGCTGACCAGCACGGATATCGAGAACGGCACGGAACTGTCCGGGCCGCAGCTCTCCGGCGCGATGGGCATCGACGGCGGGCAGGATCAGTCCCCGCAGCTGTCCTGGTCCGGCTTCCCGGACGAGACCAAGGCCTTCGCCGTGACCTGCTTCGATCCCGATGCGCCCACCGGTTCCGGTTTCTGGCACTGGGTCGTCACCGACCTGGATGCCTCGGTGACCTCTCTGCCCACGGATGCCGGCAACCCGGAGTCCGACGGTCTTCCCGCCGGAGCCGTGACCCTGCGCAACGATGCCGGTGAACCCCGCTTCGTCGGTGCCGCCCCACCGGCCGGACACGGACCCCACCGCTACTACTTCATCGTCACCGCCCTGTCCGAGCCGCTGGGCATCGACGAATCGGCTTCGCCGGCCTTCGCCGGTTTCAACATGTTCTTCAAAGGCATCGCACGGGCGTGGCTGGAGTGCACGTTCGAACTCAAGTGAGCTAGAGTTCTTCCGGCTGTGTGACTCTCGCAGGCGCCGAAACGAGCAAGGAAACCTATGCCAGACACCGATCACCGCCCCCTCGTCGCCGTCCTCTTCGGCGGACGATCGAGCGAACATTCCGTCAGTTGCGTGACCGCGGCCGGAGTGATCAAGGCCATCGATTCCGAGGCTTACCGCGTGCTGCCGATCGGCATCACGAAGACCGGTGTGTGGCGCATCGTCGAGGACTGGGAGGCCATGCGCTTCGACCCGGCGAACATGCCGGAGGTGATCGACGACGGCACCGAGGTTATCCCGCCGATCTCCGCACAGGGTTCGTCCCTGCTGCACCGGGATGCCGAGGGAGTCCTCAGCGAACTCGGCTCCGTCGACGTCTACTTCCCGCTGCTCCATGGCCGGTTCGGGGAGGATGGGACTCTGCAGGGTCTGTTCGAGCTCAGCGACACCGCGTTCGTCGGCTCCGGGGTGTTCTCTTCGGCGGCGAGCATGGACAAGCACTATACGAAGTCGCTGATGGCCCATGCCGGGATCCCGACCTGCCCGTGGGAGCTCGTCACCGAGACCAAGTGGACCGCAGACCGGGCCGAGGCCGAGTCCCGGGTCGCCGGACTCGGCCTGCCCGTGTTCGTCAAACCCGCCCGCGCGGGATCGTCGATGGGGGTCAGCCGGGTGACCTCGGCCGAAGGGCTGGAGGCGGCTCTGCTCGAGGCCTTCGTCCACGACACGAAGGTCATCGTCGAACCCCAGGTGGTCGGCCGTGAGGTCGAATGCGCGGTCCTCGGCTCGATCCACGACTCGCAGCTGCGGACCTCGCATCCCGGAGAGATCGCTGTGACCGGGGATCATGCCTTCTACGACTTCAACGCCAAATACCTCGACCTCGCCGACGCCGAGGTGACCTGCCCGGCCCGCGTGGACGAGGCGACCACGGCCCGGATCCAGGAACTCGCCGCCCAGGTCTTCCGTCTCTTCGACTGCACCGGGCTGGCCCGCGTCGACACCTTCGTCACGGACACCGGCGAGGTGCTCATCAACGAACTCAACACTCTTCCGGGCTTCACCCCCACCTCGGCGTACCCGTTCATGTGGGCGAACTCCGGGCTCGACTACTCGGAGCTGATCTCCGAACTCATCGGCATCGCCCTGGTCGACCACGCCCGCACGAGCTGAGATCCCTCGCCGACCGCACACGTTCGCGTCGCTGTATCAGCGTGTGATGCGTGCTCTCGACGCCACCTTGTGCGGTCGGCGAATCTCAGCTCGCGGCCCGCTCGCCGGCTTCCGCGCTCTGCGGGGTGAATACGTTGATGAGATTGCCGTCGGGATCGCGCAGCAGCAGTGAGCGATTGCCCCACGGCATGTCGGTCGGTTCGTTGACGAACGTGCCGATCCACTCCTGCAGCCTGGGATAGAGCTCATCGACATCAGCGACGAGCAGGTCGAGGATGACGGAGCGGTTGGCTCCCGCCTCTGCGGCATTCTCGCCGAGGAGCGGGACCGTCTGCGAACTGGCGATGGCCAGCGTGCCGCGCGAGGTGCGGACCTCGGCGAACAGCGTGTGTGCCCGCACCGCCTCGTGGCCGGTGAGCCGTTCGTAGAAGCCGACCAGTCGGTCGACATCGTCGGTGATGATCCTGGTTGCCGCGAATTCCATTGTGGTCTCCTTCGTTGAGCGCAAGTGCGCCGGTTCTGACGCGTCAACCACGCTACGTGCAATACCGGTCGATACCTGTCCGGTATCTATGGAGAATGGCTTCATGACCGGATCGACTCAGCGGGTGCTGCGGCTTCTCGAACTGCTCCAGTCGGCTGACGTCCGCAGCGTCGCCGAACTCGCCGAGAGACTCGATGTCGATGAGCGCACGGTGCGACGCTATGCCGCACAGCTCACGGAGTTCGGCGTCCCAGTCGAATCCGTGCGCGGGCGCTACGGCGGCTACCGGCTCGCAGCGGGATTCCGCACACATCCGCTGATGCTCAGCGACGAGGAAGCCGCCGCCGTGGTGCTCGGACTGGTCCGGTCCTCCGGGGAGTCCGGAGTCGAGACCGCCACGGTCAGGACCGCCCTGGCGAAGCTGCGCCGGGCGCTGCCGGAGCACGTTGCCGCCCGGGTCGACGCCCTCGAACACGCCTTGACGCCGGCCGGCCGAGAGCCGTCCGCCGGTGCCGCCGCCCGAGCCATCCTCGCAGCGGCGGAGGCGATCAGGACCCGGCACCCCCTGGAGATCCGCTACGTCGACGCCGAGGACGTGCCGTCCCGCCGCCTCATCCATCCTGCAGAGCTCGCGCAGCATGCGGGTCGGTGGTACATCCGCGGGATCGATGCCGGCAAGAACGAGGAGAGGGTCTTCCGGGCCGACAGCGTCCGCTCAGCACGACTTCTGCCGGGGACCTTCGATCCGCCCAACGATTCTCGCGATGATGCCGACCTGGGACTCCGCTTCGCGACTGCCGACTACCCGTGGCGAGTGGTCCTCCGTGTCCACGCGGTCAGCGAGCTGATTCGCACGCGCCTGCCTGAGAGTGTGGCGACGGTGGAGCCCCTTGCCGAGGTCGGGCACCATTCCGCATGGCAGCGGGTGACGATCAAGGCAAAGAGCCTTGAGTGGCTGCCTGCGGTGATCCTTGACCTGGGCAGCGAGGTCGTCATCGAGGAGCCGGAGGAGCTTCGCTCCCTCGTCCGGGCCGCCGCCCGGCGACTGGCTGGGATCGCCGAGGATACGCCGCCGAATCACGATGATGAGCTCTGAGACCGGCCGCGCAGCTTCGCGTCGCCGCCACTTCGCGTCGCTGCAGCCCGCGGTCGGAAGTCAGCCCTCGAGGTCCTCGGCGCCGACGCATTCGGCCTCGGGCTTGATCGCGCTCAGCGAGGGGGAGACGGCGGCGAGCACATCATTGCCGGACTCGGCCTTGCGGTTGACGAGGACTTCGACGGCGGGCGTGCGGCCGTAGCTCGTGAACACCCAGGTGTCATCGTCGTCATCGGCGGCCTTCGAGATCCAGTCGACCCCGCTCACGCTCACGCACTGATCGGTCGTGGGCCCCGGGGGAGTGACACCGCAGCGCATCACGGCGATGTTCGGGTCGCCCCAGGCCTTCGTGCCCTGCGAGGAGGTCTTGCGCTCCTGCTCTCCGGAGATCTGATCGGGCAGCCGGAGCATGATGTCCGCGCACTTCGGGTCGGCGGCATCCTGCGCGGGATCGACGATCACCGTGCGCGCACACCCGGCCAGGCTCAGCCCGACCAACACCGTGGCCACTGCCGCCGTCGCAGAAGTGCGGGTGAGGCGGCGCGACGGGCGGTGACTCTGAGTTCTCATACAACTACCGTATCTCCCGATAACCTTGGGGAATGACCCGACTGTCCGAACTTGGCGAATCACACGTTCTCGACCGCATCCTGACCGGCAACGGCGGCGGCGCGCAGGTGATCGTCGGACCCGGGGACGATGCCGCGGTCACCCGGGTCACCGGCGACCTCGTGTCGACGGCGGACATGCTCGTCGAGGGCGAGGACTTCACCCGGGACTGGCTCGACTGGCACCGGCTGGGCCGGAAGGCCGCCGCACAGAACCTCGCCGACGTCTGCGTGATGGGGGCGAAGCCGCACGGCCTCCTCGTGTCCCTGGCCGTGCCGAACTCCACCGACATCGCCGATCTCGAGGTCCTCTACTCCGGCATCCGCGCCGAGGCGG
Organism: Brevibacterium sp. GP-SGM9; assembly: GCF_047300845.1. Lineage (NCBI taxonomy): Bacteria > Bacillati > Actinomycetota > Actinomycetes > Micrococcales > Brevibacteriaceae > Brevibacterium > Brevibacterium sp. GP-SGM9. Next base: position 3,783,737 of record NZ_CP178563.1, read on the forward strand.
AACGGGCGGGAGCAGCTCTCGACACTCAGATCCCGATCATCGGCGGCGACCTGTCCTCGGCGGGCCTCATCGTCATCGCGATCACCGCTCTGGGCACTCTGGAACCCGGACGTGCGGCGATCACCCGCGCCGGTGCTCGAGCCGGAGATGCGATCCACCTGGCCGGCACCATCGGCCGTGCCGCGGCGGGCCTCGACCTGCTCTTCGCCGGACACCGGCTGGAGTCCGCCGCCCCGGAACTTGCCGAACTCATCGAGACCCAACTCGCCCCGCGCCCGGACTACGCGGCCCTGCGGGAGGCCACGGCGTCGGGGGGCGATACGCGGAGAGACGGGACCGCCTCGGCGGACAGGCAGCGGCCCTTCACTGCGATGATCGACATCTCGGACGGACTGAGCACGGATCTCGGACGCATCGCCTCGGCGTCGGGGGTCGCCGCGGACATCGACCGCGCGGCCCTCGACGAACTCATCGACCCGCTGCTGCCGGCCGCACGGATCCTGCAGCCTTCGGCACCGACCGAACTCGCCCTGACATGGGTGCTCGGCGGAGGAGAGGACCACGGCTTCGCCGCGTCGTCCGCCGAGCGGTCAGAGCCTGGAGTAGGCTGGCGAAGAATCGGAGAGATGAGAGCCGGAGACGGGGTCAGCCTCGACGGAACCCCGGTGCCGACCAGCGGCTTCAGCCATTTCGGGAAGTGACATGACCACCGCCAATCACGCCATCGGCCTCAACGGCCGCCTGGCCGCCAGATGGGCCCGCCGGGCCGTCGACCGTCTGCGCAAGGAGCGCGGCGAGATCGACGAACTCAATGTCTTCCCCGTTCCTGATGGGGACACCGGCACGAACATGTACCACACCCTGCGCAGCGCCTACCTCGCCGTCGAAGAGCTCACCGGCCCCGTCACCCTGCCCCAGGTCGTCGCCGCCCTCGCCGCCGGGGCGGGCAGGGGAGCGCGCGGCAACTCCGGTCTCATCCTCGCCGTGGCCCTGCAGGGAGTCGCCGACGCCCTGCACCAGGTCACGGTCGCCACCCCCGACGCCATGGCCGCAGCCCTTGAGCTCGCCTCCGCCCGGGCCCGGGAGGCCGTAGCCCGGCCCGTTGACGGAACCATGCTCACCGTGCTCGACGCCATGGCCACCGAGGCCAGGGAGAAGGCCGAGTCCGGGGCCGATCTCATCGACCTCATCTCCGCGGTGCGGCTGCGCTCCCGGGAGGCCCTGCGGGAGACGACCGGTCAGCTTCCCGTGCTCCGCGAGGCCGAGGTCGTCGACGCCGGGTCGACCGGCATCGTCGAACTCTTCGACCTCCTCTACGCGACCGTGACCGGACGGACCCCGCAGGACTCGATGCTCACCGAGGTGGCCCGCGCCCCGAAGGTCCTCCACGAGGCCACGGCCGAGGAACTCGAGATCGTAGCGATCCTCGCCCGCACCCCCGACCGGGACCTCGCCGAGGCGCTCGACCGCCTCGGCGGGACCTCGATCGTCATCAACGGACCGAAGGTCCACGTCCACGTCGTCGACGAAACCACGGCGACGAAAGTGCTCGACCACCTCGGCGACTACGGCATCGCCCGCCTGGACATGGAAGACCTCCGACTCCACGAGGAGGAGGGGGAGACGCGGCTGATCGCCCTCGTCCAGGGCACCGGGCTACTCATGCACTGCGCGCTCAACGGCGCCACCGCGATCACCCCGGCGGCACTGGGAGGCTCGGCGTCGGCACCGGCGGCTGTGCGAAAGGGCGCCGAGGCCAAGGGCGAGGACATCGCCACGATCGTCGAGGAACTCATCGCCGGTGAGGACCGCACGGTCATCGTCGTCCCCAGCTCCACCTCGGCGCTGCGGGCCCTGTCCGGGCTGCGCGGGAGACAGATCGTGCGCTCACGCAACGTCGCGACCCTGCTCTCGGCGCTCGCCGTCTACGACCCCTTCGCCCCCGCGGGAGAGATCCTCGCGGACATGACCGAGGCCGCGGCCGGCACCCGGGTGGGCACCATCGTCTCCGCCGAACAGCTCGCACTCAACCCGCCCACCGGCGCGCTGCCGATCATCGAGGAGGGAGCGTCGGCCGAGGACGCACTGGCCGGGCCGGGAACGCAGTTCTACCGGATCTACATCGACGGCAAGGCGAAGACGCAGAGCACGGAGCTCACGACCTTGGTCGAGAAGCTCGCCGACCGACTCCTCGGCGCCGGCGGAGAGCTGCTCACCGTCGTCCACGGGCCCGGCTGCGCCCCTGAGGTGCTCAGGCATCTGCGGACATGGATCACCAAATCGCACTCGCAGGTGCGCTTCCAGGACATCGATGCGAGGGACCCGGGGACCCTGCTGATTATGGGGGTCGAATGAACACCCGCCTCGAGGACAACTTCAGCAAGCGCGACCGCAACGCCTTGGCCGCACGGGGAGTGCACTCGGTGGCCGACCTGTTCCGGTTCTTCCCTCGTCGGTACCTCGTCCCCGGGGAGCACACCCACCTCGGCGATCTGCCCCTGGGTGAGAACGCGATCATCCAGGCCGAGGTCGTCTCCGTCGACACCCGTCGGATGCAACGGCGCAGGGGAACGATCACCGATGTCGTCGTCCATGACGGTGAGACGTCGATGACGATCGCCTTCTTCAACCAACACTGGCTGGGCGCCCACCTCAAGCCGGGACTCACCGTCGTCTTCAGCGGGAAAGTCGAGTCCTATCGGGGGCAGTTGACCCTGGGCTCACCGGTTTGGCTCAACCGGACAGAGGACGATCACGAATGGACCCCTGACGACCTCAACTCGCCGTTCCCGATCTATCCGAAGGTCAAGCAGATCGCGCAGTCGCGGCTGTGGAATGCGATCAAGACGCTGATGCGGGTGGCCGGCTCCGAACAGTTCGAGGATCCGCTGCCGAAGGGGATGCGCGAGAAGTTCGACATTCCGGACCTGCGCACGGCATTCGAGGACATGCACAAGCCCCGCCGCATCGAGGACGTCGAACGGGCCAAACTGCGCTGGAAGTGGGAGGAGGCCCTGGCCCTGCAGACCGACTTCGCGACCCGCAAGGCCGCCTATGCGACGGTCCAGGCCAACCCGCTGCTCGAGGTGGGGGCGAAGAGCCGACGCTTCGACGAGTCCCTGCCCTTTCAGCTCACACCCTCCCAGGTCAGGACCGGTGAGGAGATCGCGGCCGACCTGGGGCAGAGCCGGCCGATGCACCGACTGCTCCACGGCGACGTCGGCTCCGGCAAGACCCTGGTGGCGCTGCGGGCGATGCTCATCGCGGCCGACTCGGGGGTGCAGGCGGCGATGCTCGCCCCCACCGAAGTGCTCGCGACTCAGCATTTCAACTCGGTCGAGAAGCTCCTCGGCGAGCAGATGGCGCTCTCACCGCTGCTCTCCGATGACGATCAGGTGCGGGTGGCGCTGATGACCGGGTCGATGTCGGCCAAGGAGCGGCGGATGCTCTCCCTCGATCTGGCGACCGGTCAGATCGACATCGTCATCGGCACGCATGCGCTGCTCTCGGATTCGACGATCTTCGAGAACCTCGGCCTCCTCGTCGTCGACGAGCAGCACCGCTTCGGCGTCGAGCAGCGGGAGGCGATGCGCGCCAAGGGCGGGCTGACCGCCCCGCACACCCTCGTGATGTCGGCGACCCCGATCCCGCGGACCGTGGCCATGACGGTCTTCGCCGATCTCGACGTCTCGACCCTGACCGAGATGCCGAACGGACCCAAGGACATCACCACCCATGCGGTGTCGGTGGGGGAGCACCCCGCCTGGTTCTCGCGGGTGCGCGAGCTGATGAACTCGACAGTCGACGCCGGACGCGGGGTCTTCGTCGTCTTCCCCCGCGTCGAACCCATCGACATCGAGGATCCCGAATCCGGTGAGGTGATCGATCACAGGCAGGGCATCGAGGACATCCGCGACAAGCTCGAGGGTTCGGCCGAGCTGGCCGGACGGCGCTTCGCGCTGCTGTACGGGAAGATGACGACGAAGGAGAAGGACCGGGTGATGGCCGATTTCGTGTCCGGCGACATCGACATCCTCGTCTCGACCACGGTCATCGAGGTCGGCGTCGACGTGCCCAGGGCGACGATGATGGTCGTCATCGAGGCCGAGAACTTCGGGGTCGCGCAGCTCCACCAGCTGCGCGGACGCGTGGGTCGTGACGGCAGCCACGGCACCTGCTTCCTGCTCACCGAGGCCGGCGAGGCCGATGAGTCCTTCGAGCGGCTGCGGGCCGTGGCCGGCACACTCGACGGCTTCGAACTCGCCGACTACGATCTCGAGAGCCGCGGCGAAGGCGACGTGCTCGGTGCCTCCCAGTGGGGCGGCTCCTCGCTGCGGCATCTGTCGATCCTGCGGGATTCGGAGATCGTCGCCGAGGCGAAGAAAGTCGCCGAGCAGATCGTCGAGGTCGATCCGGAGTTGGAGTCCGTGCCGGCGCTCTACGCTTTCATCAAACGGGTGCTGCCCGACGACGTCGGCCATTTCATCGAGGCGAGCTGAGGGGTCATGAGGATCATTGCAGGAACGTACAAAGGCTCGCGCCTGGCCTCGCCCGGAGGGTCGAACACCAGACCGACGTCCGACCGGGTGAAGGAATCACTGTTCTCGATGCTCGACGGCTACGGCGTGCTGCCGGCGGCGAATGTGCTCGACCTCTTCGCCGGCTCCGGCGGACTCGGCTTCGAGGCGATGTCGCGGGGCGCCGCACAGGTCGACTTCGTCGATTCGTCCCTGGCCTCGGTCCGTTCGCTCGAGTCAAATATCGACAAGCTCGGCATCGACCATTCGGCCTCGGTCCACGTCGGGGACGTGCTCCAGTACCTCGGCAACCTCACCGGTCCCGAGGATCCCGAGTCGCGGATCTTCGATCTCGTGTTCATGGACCCGCCCTACCCGCTGGGGGAGGACGCGGTGTCGCAGGTGCTTGGGCGACTCGCGCCTCACCTGGACATGGAGTCCATCGTCGTCCTCGAACGCGCCGCGCGCTCGCCGGAGCCGACGATGCCCGCCGGCCTCGAGGTGTTCCGCTCGAAGAGCTTCGGGGAGACCGCCATCCACTTCATCCAACTCGAGGGCGAGCCGGACGCCGAGGACGGTGCGGGCGGTGCCTGAGCGGCTCCTACCGCGGGCGCGGAGAGCGCCTCAGCCTCAGAGCACGCTGGAGAGGAACGAACGGGTGCGCTCGTGGCTCGGGTTGTTGAAGATCTGGTCCGGCGGGCCCTCCTCGAGCACCTGACCGCCGTCGAACATCATCACCCGGTGGGAGACATCGCGAGCGAACTGCATCTCGTGGGTGACCAGCAGCATCGTGATGTCCGTGGTCTCCGCGATGTCGCGCAGCACCGCGAGCACATCGCCGACGAGCTCCGGGTCGAGCGCTGAGGTGACCTCATCGAGGAGAAGGATCTCGGGACTCATCGCCAACGCCCGGGCGATCGCCACACGCTGCTGCTGACCGCCGGAGAGCCGGGTCGGGTGCGCATCGGCTTTTTCGCCGAGTCCCACCTTCTCCAGCAGCGCCTTCGCCTCCTTGACCGCCTCGTCCTTGGACTTGCCGAGCACGTGGATCGGGGCCTCGATGATGTTATCGAGCACCGTCATATTGGGGAATAGGTTGAATTGCTGGAAGACCATGCCGATGCGGGTGGTCATGGCGCGCGTCTGCTTCTTCGGCAGCTCGACCCGCTTGCCGTCGCGCTCTTCGAAGGTCAGCGGTTTGCCGTCGACGAAGATGTAGCCGCCGGTCAGCTCTTCGAGAGTCATGACCAGACGCAGGATCGTCGTCTTTCCTGAACCGCTGGGGCCGATGAGCGTCACACGCTCGCCGGGAGCGACCGTGAAGTTGAGGTTCTTGAGCACGGTGGTCGACCCGAAGCTCTTCTCCACGTCTTTGAACTCGATGGCCGGCGGTGCGGAGGACGACGGGGCCACCGACGCCGAGGCGGTCGAAGGTGCGGTGGTGCCCGCGGTCTCGTCCGGGGACGGATTGGTCGGGGTGTTCTCAGTAGGTGGCAAGGCGTCGGTCCAATCTCTGGATGAGCAATGAGGTCGGGTAGCTGGCGACGAGGAAGATGATGCCGGCCAGGGTGAAGGCTTCCGTGTACGCGAACTTCGCGGCACCGAACTGCTGCGCCGAGGTGACGAGCTCAACAACGGAGATTGCGAACAGGAACGGGGTGTCCTTGAACATCGCGACCGCGTAGTTTCCCAACGACGGGATCGTGGCGCGCAGCGCCTGCGGAAGCACGACGGCGGTGAAGGTGCGCACAGGTGGCAGCGACAGGGCGGTGGCTGCCTCGTGCTGTCCGGGAGGCACCGAGTCGATGCCGGCTCGGTAGCTCTCGGACATGTAGGTCGAGTAGTGGATGCCGATGACGATGAAGCCGATGACCAGCGCCGGTACGTCGACCAACCCGGGGATTCCCGCGAAGATGTAGTAGACGAAGATCAGCTGCACGACCAAAGGCGTGTTGCGGATGAACGCGACGATCAGGCGCACCAGCCAGTTAATCCATCGCGGCAGGCCGCGAATGGCGACGGCGATGATGAGGCCGAGGATCGCGGCGATGATCGTGCCGACGACGGTGGCGATGAGGGTGTTGACGAAACCGCGGAGGAGAAGCGGCAGCGCCTCGGCGGCGAATTCCCAGTTCCAGATCACAGGGGGCCTCCATATCCGATATTGCCGGAGTTCGGGCCGGCGATGGATGTGGAGCCTGGGTCGGTGGACTTGCTCATCCGGGCGTCGCGGCGAGCCTGGCGCCGGTCGGTCCGCGAGTTCGGCCGACTGCGTCCCAGTGCCGCGGTGGCTCTGCGTTCGAGGAAGTTCATGAGTTCCTGGATCAGCCACGCGATCACGAAGTAGATGATGAGACCGACCGTGAACGCGAAGTAGGTGTCATTGGTCGACTGGCGCAATTGGGTGATCTTGTCGGTGAGGTCGCTGAGCGTGATAAATGAGACGACCGCGGTTCCTTTGAGGAGCTGGATGAGCAGGGTCGCCAGTGAGGGGATCATCAGTGCCCACGCCTGGGGGAAGATCACCCGGATCATGCGTCGGCTCGGTGAAAGGCTGAGCGCGATGGCAGCTTCCCACTGGCCAGGTGCCACGGTCTTGATCGAGGACCGGACCACCTCGGCGGAGTAGGCGCCGTAGTTGAGCGCCAGGGCACCGATGCCGCAGGCCATCGGCTCGAGATCGACGCCGAGGAGCGGGAAGACGTAGAAGAGCCAGAAGAGCTGGACCAGCAGCGAGGTGCCGCGGAAGAATTCGACGACGATCCGGGCCGGGATGCGGACCCAGCCGTGCTCGGACGTCATCGCGAGTCCGAGAATGAGCGCGATGATCACGGCGCCGATGCTGCCGACGATCGTGAGGATGAGCGTCGTCTGAACTCCCTCCCACAGCTGTGGGAGGAAGCTCAGCAACGATGTGAAGTTATCGGTCATGACTGAGCGCGGTCTCCGTTGGGGATGGGGCCGCGGCGGAGATCAGGAATCAGCACCGGGAAGGTCACCCGCACACAGCTGATCGGTCGTAATCTCACCGTCGGGACGCTCTTCGGCCGTGAAGCCGTAGTCGCCGACGATGCCCAGGTAGGAGTCCTCGTCGGAGACGATCTTGTCGAGTTCCTCGTTCCACTTGTCGCGCAGCTCCGTGTCATCCGAACGGAACACGGTGGCGCCGGCGCCGATCTGCGGGACGCCGTCGAGCTCCTGGACGAAGGATTCGCTGACCTCGACGCCTGCGTCCTCGTTGTTCTGAGCCATCCAGTTGAGCGAGATGCCGGTGAGTGCGAAGACGTCGGCGCGACCGGTGGTCACGGCGTCCATGCCGTCCTGCGGGGTGCCGACCTGCTGCGCCTTGATACCGAGAGTCTCGGCGTAGTCGGATTCGATGGCTCCGGTCATGGTGGCGAGCTTGAGGTCCTTCTCCTTGACGTCGTCGAGGTTCTTCATCCCGTCCTGCTTTCCCTCCTTGGTCATCAGGGCGGTGGTGTACATGAACTCGGGGTCGCCGAAGGCGGCCTGTTCGCAGCGTTCGGGCAGAATCGACATTCCGGCGGAGATCGCGTCGAAGCGTTCGGCATTGACACCGGGGATGAGGGAGCCGAACTCGGTGTTGACACCTTCCACGTCATCGACGCCGAGGTTCTTGAAGACCTCTTTGGCCAGTGCCACGGATGCTCCCTGCAGCTCTCCGCCGTCTTCGAAGCTGTAAGGGGCCTCACCGGCGAAGCCCACGGTGATCTTGCCGTCGTCGATGGCCTTCTGCAGGGTGCTCTTGTCGGAGTCGCTTCCGCCGCAGGCGCCCAAAGTGAGCGTGAGAGCGAGGATCGAGGTGGCGGCGGCCAGTCCCTTGACGGATTTCATAGCTGTCCCTTTCGTTAAACGTCGACACACCATCGTGACGTGCGTCTCATGGACAGTATTCAATACTGATGTTGTCCGGATGTCACACTGTCTGACAACGTTATATGATCGTGATCGTGACGAATCCACCGACTTCGGAGCTCCCGGTCCTGCGCAAGGTCATCCGATCATCGACGATCGACCTCATCGCCGACCAGATCCGCAATGCCATCTACAGCGATTCGCTGGAGCCGGGGCAGTCGATCAATGAGGTGCGCACGGCGCAGATGCTCGCGGTCTCCAGACCTTCGCTGCGGGAGGCGCTGCAGCGCCTGGTCAGCGAGGGCATCATGAGTCACGCTCCCGGCCGGGGAGCGTGGGTCAAGCTCATGACGCCGGAGGATATCGATGACATCTACGCCGTGCGTGAGGCGATCGAGGCGCAGGCCGTGAAGATCGTCATCCGCTCAGCGAAGCCGACCGCACGCATCTCGCAGGCTCTGACCGACCTCGAGGCGGCGATCGCAGGCAACACCGCCCGCGTCATCGGTGATGCCGACCTCGACTTCCATCACGCGATCGTCGCCTGTTCGGGCTCGGCGAGGCTGAGCGACCTGATGAAGGTCTCGATGGTCCACACCCGGCTGCTGTCCCTGTCCGATCGCCGCGGCTATGAGGTCCGCTGCGACCTCATCGAGTCCCACCGGCAACTCGCCGATGCGGTCGCCGCCGGAGATGAGTCCGCTTCCCTGGGCCTCGTCGCCCGGATCATGGCCGAGGCCGCCGCACGCCTGCACGACCCCGGCCTCGGGTCGGGAGCGGTGACCGTGCGGGCCGGTGACCACGATGCGCCCGCCGACGATCAGTGGTCGCGCCTGCGGGATACGATGAAGCCATGAAGGTTGTCTGTCCCGGTTCCTACGACCCGATCACCATGGGTCATCTCGACGTCATCGCCCGCAGCACCAGGCTCTTCGACGAGGTGGTCGTCGCGGTCGTCCACAATCCCGCGAAGTCGGGGCGTTTCGACCCCGAGGTCCGGACCGACCTCATCCGCGCCTCCCTCACCGAGGACGAGCGGACGAAGACGGCAGATAACATCACGATCGACACCGTTGCCGGCGGCCTCCTCGTCGACTACTGCAGCCGCATCGGTGCACCTGCCGTGGTCAAAGGGCTGCGCTCGGGCACGGATTTCGCCTACGAGCTGCCGATGGCGCTGATGAACAAGCACCTGAGCGAACTCGAGACGATCTTCGTCCCCGGCAACCCCGAGTTCGAACACGTCTCCTCCTCCCTGATCAAAGAGGTTCACGCGAACGGCGGAGACATCAGCGGCCTCGTGCCGGCCTGCGTCCTTCAGGCACTGAACACCGAGGCATGAACCCAACGGCTTCCCCGAACCGGGCCTGGTTCACAGGCCTCGTCCTCCACACCGTCATCGCCCACGCCACCTACAACGGCGTGCGCGTCCTCATCTCCTATCGCACCCTCGAACTCGGGGGCACCGGAGTCGTCCTCGGTCTGATGACCGCCTGCTACTCCCTCGTTCCCTTACTCACCGCGCTGTTCGTCGGCCGCCTCGTCGATCGGGGCTACGCCACGGTCGTCCTGTGGACGGGAACCGTGCTCTCGATCATCCCTGTCGGACTCGCGGCCCTGGCGCCCAACCTCGGCGTGCTCCTCATCGCCACGATGAGCCTGGGCTTCGGTCAGCTGCTCACCACGGTCGCCTCCCAGGCGCTCATCCCGCAGAGCTTCTCGGCCTCCCAGCTGACCGCGAAGTTCGGGCATCTGACCCTCGGTGTCTCGATCGGGCAGACGATCGGCCTGCCGCTGGCCGGCATGGTCGCCGATGCCACGGCCGGCCAGGCGCACATCACCAACGCCCTGTGGTTCATGACCGGGGTCTCCGCCCTGACCCTGATCGCCGCCGTCATCGTCATGCTCCGGGGGCGCACCCCGCACGTCTCCCGCGCCGAGGCGGCCAAGGGAGTCCTCACCCCGTGGACGCTTCTGGCGACGAGGGGGATGAAACCGGCGATCTTCGCCTCGATGGCCACGCTCGCCGCCGTCGACCTGATGACGGCCTACCTGCCGCTCATCGGCGAGGAGAACGGACTCTCGGTCACCCTCGTGACCTGGCTGCTGGCGCTGCGGACCCTGGCCTCGGTGATCTCCCGGCTCTTCATCGGCACCCTGACCAGGCGGTGGAAGAATCTCTCCCTGCTGTGGACCGCCTCGGCGACGGCGGGGCTGTGCGTCGTGCTCATCCCCGTGTTCAGCGCACCGTGGACCCTTGCGATCCTGCTCATCATCGCCGGGTTCTGCTTCGGCCTGACCCAGCCGCTGACGATGACCTGGGTCTCCACCCTCGCCGACGCCTCGAACCGGGCCGCGGTGCTCTCGATCCGACTGGCCGGCAACCGGCTGAGCCAGGTCGCGATCCCCTCGGCCGCCTCGGTGCTCACCCTCGTCGCCGGCTCCGGTATCGTGTTCACGATCTCCGGTGCCCTCCTCGTCCTCGCCGGGGGAGTGACCTGGCGCAACCACCACGAGAAATGGTGACGGCGGACCGCTGCGGCACCCGCGCGGCCACCTCGGCGGGTGGCCGGCACCACCTCGGCGGGTGCAGTGATGAGGAACACCGCCTGGGCGCGAAGGCCCCGATTGGCAATGATCGCCGGGGATGACTAGAATGGTGAGTCGCGTGTGAACGCAGGAGCGACATCCTCACACACTAAGGAGGTCTGGCATGAAGAACCGATCTGAATACGTCTTTGACATCAGGTCAATGGGATTGCTCGATCATCCGGGTGAGTGGGAACGGGTGAACACCACCCTGTCCGCTCCAGCGGATCTCAAGATCGAAGTGATCGGGGTCGCTGAGGGTTCACCGATGACACTCGAGCTGATGTTCGAGAGTGTGTCGGAGGGAATCTACGTGTCGGGAACTGTCTCGGCCGTGGCCCGCGGCGAGGACGTGAGGACGCTCGAAGCTATCGAGCTGCCTATAGATGTCGACATCAACGAGATGTACGTCTATGAGCAGGCCGAGGGCGACGAGGACTCCTACGTCGTCAACCGGGATCAGCTCGACCTCGAGCCCGCGATCAGAGACGCCGTCGTGATGGCTCTGCCCTTCAGTCCTTCCGAGGACCGGAGCGAAGAGTTCAGCTACACCGTGGGTGAAGACCTCGAGGTCGACGACGACGAATCCGAATCGCCGTTCGCATCATTGCAGAGTTTGTTGGATGAGAAGAAAGAGAGCTAGACGTGGCTGTTCCGAAGCGTAAATTGTCGCGCAGCAACACCCGCCACCGTCGTTCGCAGTGGAAGGCCAAGGCTCCGAACCTGGTCAAGACTGTGGAGAACGGTCGCGTTGTGTACTCGCGCCCTCACCAGGCCAAGGTCGTCGAAGACGCAGCAGGCACCCCGCTGTTCCTTGAATACAAGGGACGCAAGGTCGCTGACGTCTGACACTGTGGACACTGACACCACAGCAGCACTGAAGGAGAGTCTCGGGATCGACATCGATCCCGAGACTTTTCGTCTGGCACTGACACACCGCTCCTTCGCCTTCGAAGCCGGCGGCATCCCCACCAACGAGCGCCTCGAGTTCCTCGGCGACTCCGTGCTGGGCCTCGTCGCCACCGAATCGCTCTACTACGACAACCCGGATCTGGCCGAGGGGTCGCTGGCGAAGATGCGCTCCGCCGTGGTCAACACCCGTGCCCTTGCGCAGATCGCCCGCAGGCACGGGATCGGGGAACATATCCTGCTCGGCAAGGGCGAAGAGCTGACCGGCGGCCGGGACAAGGACTCGATCCTCGCCGACACCGTCGAGGCCCTCATCGGCGCCACCTTCGTCTCGAACGGTCGCGAAGCCGCCTTCGCCTTCGTTCACCGCCTCATCGACTCGATGCTCGACGACGCGGTCAACCTCGGCGCCGGAATGGATTACAAGACGACGCTGCAGGAAGCCGCGGCCGACCTCGAACTCGGCGCCGTGAGCTACGAGATCACCTCCTCGGGACCCGACCATGCGATGGTCTTCACCGCGGCGGCGATGCTCGGTCAGAACGCCTGGGGCAGCGGCGACGGTTCCTCGAAGAAGGCCGCCGAGGCGGCCGCAGCAGAGGTTGCCGTCAAAGCCATTCGCACGATCTACCCGGACTACCAGCGCTGAGCGCTTCCGAGCCGAACCGCTGATGCCCGAGCTTCCCGAGGTTGAGAGCGTCCGCCGCGGCGTCCATGAATGGACCGCGGGAACGACCATCACCGACGCCGAGGTGATCGACGCCCGAATCCTTGGCACGACCTCCCAGCGACGCATCGATGCCTCGGCTGTCTCGGGTTTTGTCTCAGCGGTTGCCGAGCGCCGGATCATCGGCGCCGAACGGCGGGGGAAGTTCATGTGGCTGAGCCTAGGGGAGGGGCCTGCGCTCAGTTCAGGGACATCGGTCGCATCTGTCGCCGCACCCGAGTTCAGCCTGCTCGTCCATCTCGGGATGAGCGGACAGCTGCGCATCCACTCGGCCGCCGACCCGGTCCACAAGCACACCCGAGCGATCCTGCGGCTGGGTGACGGTGGCGGAGCTGGATCAAGCACCGTTGACGGTGACGGGCAGCCGCGCGAACTGCGGTTCGTCGATCAGCGGATCTTCGGTCACCTCGGCGTCCAACCTCTTGTGCACGGCTACGGCCGGCTCGTGCCCGCCTCGGCGATCCACATCGCTGCCGATCCGCTCGAGGATGCCTTCGACCTCGACCTGGTGGTGGGGGAGCTGGGGAAGAAGCGCACGGCGATCAAGGCCGCGCTGCTCGATCAGACCCTGGTCAGCGGAATCGGCAACATCTACGCCGATGAGGCTCTGTTCCGGGCCGGCATCCACCCGCTGGCCATTCCTGCCCGGACCCGCAGATCGCGTCTGGTGGCCGTGCTCGAATCCGCGGCACAAGTGATGAGCGATGCCCTGGCCGTGGGCGGAACGAGCTTCGATGCGCTCTATGTCAACGTCAACGGGGAATCCGGCTACTTCGACCGGGCGCTGCTCGTCTACGGTCGCGGGGGACAGGAATGTGTGCGTTGCGGGACGGCGATTGCGAAGATGACGATCGGCGGCCGCGGCAGCCACTTCTGCCCGCAGTGTCAGAAGCCTCCCCGGTATCGGTGAAATTACGCTGTCGCTGACACCGACCTCCGTCGGCGACGGCGATGAGGTGTGGTCGGCACGGGCGCGAGTTCAACTGCGCCAAAGGTCGAGCGACGCCCAGTCGAGGGGCGCACCCATAGACTCGACCCTCAGGGCCTGCGATGCTGGGAATTCTCGCAAGAGCGCAGCCAGTTGCTGCGACCAGTCGGTACCCGGGTCAATGGACGGCAGGAGATACGCGATGACGGCGAGGGCCTTGTAGGTGCCGAAGCCTCCTTTCGCCGCTGGTTCTTCGCGCAGGTGGTCAAGGACTGAGATCTGTCCTGCCTTCGGTCGGGCCGGTGCGTACTGGAGCTTCCTATTGAACAGTCGAGCGTGATGGGCCGCGACGTTGCGTACGTAGTTCAGGCTGGCCAGCCAACTGGTCATGATCCTCTTAGTTGGGACTCCGAACGCCAGGGCGATCTCCTCAGCGTCCTGCTGGTTCATGCCCCGATAGAGGACGGACAGATGGCCCAGCTCAAGAATCTCGGTCAGAGCCCAAACCGGCATCCGGTCGTCGTAGTCTGGCGGAAGTGCTCGACGAATTGCTCATCAGAGTTCTTCTTTCTCTCCTTGACACGTCGGAGCCACTGCACGTGCCTGCTTGGTGCGGGATCCCGGGCGTCGGTGTTCTCAGCGATGAAGCTCTCGGTGAAGCTCGCCGAGTCCTCGTAGGCGAAGGGTGACCTTCTGCCGAGTACATAGCCGATTCGCATTCGGACTGCGACCTCGATGCGCTCGACGCCGTCCATGACCAGCATGCGCAGCCGCCGGTCGAAGTCGATGATGTCATCGGCGTGCTGCAGCGTCGTGCCCTGTCTGTAACTGCTGAGCACGCGAATCCCTGCGCGGTTTTCGTCGTCGACGTACGGCTCGGACTCACGGAATGGGTAGAGGTAGCCGGTGAGGCGGTAATAGCCAACCGCCTGCAGCATCGTCACGGCTCGGCCGTGATCTTCGATCTCAACTCCGTGTCTCGCCAGACGATCGATCTGCTCGTCGACGGACAGCCACGGTTTCGCATACTCCGCCATGGTCCTCCCCGGAAAGAAAATCAGCCCGCGCCTTACGGCAACGGGCTGATCATGATGCTCCGAGAATAGCATCGAACTCGGACTGCGGGGCCGCCCTACCGCCGATACCGAGCACTACCGCCGATACCCCGCTGCGCGGGCCAGGAAGGCCTTGTGTCCCTCGATGAGCGCATGCTGGGCCCCTCGATGGTCGGGCGTGGTGAGGAGGTTCGCCGGTGAGGTGGGTGAGAGCCACAGGGCGTCGATCTCCACGTGCTGCCCGTTCCGCAGCCGTGCGACCGCGGCCAGACGAGGGCGTGCCCCGCGCGGTGGGATGAGGATCCTGTCGACGTGCTGCCATTCGATCGAGCGCGGGCGTCCGATGGAGCCGCACCAGATGAAACGCTCCGGAGTGATCTCCAGTCGGGACCGTGACCCCAGGTGGTAGTTGACCCAGGCGCCGATGAACAGCAGGACGGGTCCGAAGAGGAAGATGAGCAGCATGGGATCGGCGAATATCGCCAGGATGACGAGGACGATGATCGCGAGCACGCCCATGCACGCGAGCATCCAGGCGACGAACGTCGAGATGTTTCCGTCACGCCTGATGATCGTGTTCATGCCTTCGACTGCTCCTCGCGGGTTGGACATTCTTCGGTATTGAGCGTAGCGGATACGACCGCGGCCCTGCCCCCACCGAAGGGGAGCAGGGCAGCGCGTGCCTGTGACCTGGCGAATCAGGCCTTATCGGTCGACGTCGAGCCCTCGGACTCAGAGGCATCGGCCGGCGAAGCGGCACCGGCCGACGAAGCGTCGTCGCCCTTGCCCCCGGTCGGCGCCGCGGACACAGTTTCGTCCTCCTCCTCGACCGGAAGCTCGGAGGTCTCGAGGCTGAAGACCGAACCGTCGTACTCATCGACGGCGGTGGCCACCGACTGCTCGAGCACGTGGCTGGCCAGCTGTCCCTGGATGATCAGCGGATCCTTGGACAGGTCCTTCCACAGCGCCACACAGAGCAGAAGCATGACGATGACGAACGGCAGCGCGGAGACGATCGTGATGTTCTTCAGCCCGTCGAGCGCCTCGGCGGGATCCGATCCTCCTGCCAGGAGCATCACGGCGGCAACGGCACCGGTGGCCGTACCCCAGAAGATCACGAGCGCGCGGCCGGGTTCGAGCATGCCGTTCGCCGAGAGTGTGCCCATGACGATCGAGGCCGAGTCCGCACCGGTGACGAAGAAGATCGCGATGAGGATGACCGTGACGATCATGAGGATGATCGCAATGAGGTTCGGCAGGGGCAGAGCCGCCAGCAGATCGAAGAGGATCGTGTCCATATTGATATCCGGCTCACCGTCGACGACCGAGGCGAGGGCCTTGACGGTGCCTTCACCGCGCTCGGCGCGTTCCTGGATGCCGATGGCGCCGCCGCCGAAGACCGCGAACCAGATGGTCGAGACCACGGAGGGGACGATGAGCACGCCGGTGACGAACTGACGAACGGTGCGACCGCGGGAGATGCGGGCGATGAAGAGACCGACGAACGGCGACCATGAGACCCACCAGGCCCAGTAGAAGACCGTCCACGAGGACAGCCATTCGTTGACGCCCTGACCATCGGCCGCGGTCCGCGAGGCCAGCTGCGGCAGATCCTGGATGAAGGCACCCACCGAGGAGGGAATGACGTTGAGTATGAACAGCGTCGGTCCGCCGATGAAGACGATGAGGGCGACGATGACGGCGAGGACCATGTTGATGTTCGAGAGCCACTGGATGCCCTTCTCGACACCGGAGACCGCCGAAGCGACGAAGGCTGCGGTGAGGATCGCGATGATGATCACGAGCACCGGTGAGGTGACCTCGGACATGATGCCCGCCGATTCGATGCCGCCGCCGATCTGAATCGCTCCGAGACCCAGGGAGCAGGCCGAGCCGAAGAGAGTCGCGAGGATCGCGAGGATGTTGATGACCTTGCCGCCGATGCCGTTGACAGCGCGTTCGCCGAACAGCGAGGTGAACATCGACGAGAAGAGCTGCGAGCGGCCGAGGCGGAACGATCCGTAGGCCACGCCGAGCCCGACGATGGCGTACATGGCCCACGGGTAGAGGGTCCAGTGGAAGAGCGTCGTGCCCATCGAGGTGCCCATCGCCTCGGAGGTGGAGCCGTCGACGGTGTTCGGGGGAGGCGACATGTAGAAGAAGAGGGGTTCGCCGACCGCTGAGAACACGAGCCCGATGCCCATGCCGGTAGCGAACATCATGGCGATCCACGAGGAGGTCTTGAACTCCGGCTTCTCATCGTCGCGGCCCAGCGGGATCCGACCGAAGCGGCTGACGGCGATGACGATGACGAAGATGGTGAAGATCGTGGCGGCGATGACGAAGAGCCAGCCGAAGTTGTCCATGACGCCGGTCAGCAGAGTGCCGGCGACGGCACCGAGGCTGTCGGGGGAGACGAAGCCCCAGACGACGAAGGCGACGGCGAGGATGCCGGCGGAGAAGAACACGACCCTATCGAGTCCCTCGCGTTTGAACGGCCGCAAGGCGGTGGTCGGATTCTTCAGGAGCTCGATGAGCTCCTGAGTCTTACTGTGTTCACTGCTCATGTGGACGATGGTCGAATCGGTCGGCTCCCTGATCTCCAGGGTCGATCCGGCTCGACTCTCCTTCCTTGCTGTTCGACGACATCGGACGTAGGCACAGACTTGAAGAATGCAAATACTTCGCATGTGCCCATTGAACGGCGATGGCTCCGTCGGACGACGACGGAGCCATATGGTGAGCTCCCCCGGCTGGGCTCGAACCAGCGACCCTTCGATTAACAGTCGAATGCTCTGCCAACTGAGCTACGGAGGAACGGCGCAGGTGCCTGCGCACAAGGAGATATCTTAGCAAAGAATCAGGAAATTGCAGGTCGAGTGCCAGAATCGGTCCCTCGGCAGGGCGGAAACGCCTGATCTGAGGCCGTGGCGGATATGCTGAGTGACACCATGCATCTCAAGAGCCTGACCCTGCGCGGATTCAAATCCTTTGCCTCGGCGACGACACTCAAGTTCGAGCCGGGCATCACCTGCGTCGTCGGTCCCAACGGCTCCGGGAAGTCCAATGTCGTCGACGCCCTGTCCTGGGTGATGGGCGAACAGGGGGCGAAGAATCTGCGCGGCGGGAAGATGGATGACGTCATCTTCGCCGGCACCTCGAAACGACAGGCCCTCGGCCGCGCCGAGGTGACCCTGACCATCGACAACTCCGACGGAGCCATCCCCGTCGACTACACCGAGGTGACGATCTCGCGGACGCTGTTCCGCACCGGGGGCAGCGAGTACGCCGTCAACGGGGCACCGGCCCGGCTGCTCGACATCCAGGAGCTGCTCAACGACTCCGGTCTTGGCAAGGAGATGCACGTCATCGTCGGTCAGGGTCGTCTCGACGCCATCCTCCACGCGGACCCCGTCGAACGCCGCAGCTTCATCGAAGAGGCCGCCGGCGTGCTCAAGCACCGCCGCCGCAAGGACAAGGCCGTGCGCAAGCTCACCGGCCTGCAAACGAACCTCGACCGCCTGGCCGACCTGCGCACCGAACTCAACCGGCAGCTCGGCCCGCTCGGTCGGCAGGCCGAGGCCGCCGCGAAGGCCGCGACCGTGCAGGCGACCCTGCGCGATGCCACTGCCAGACTGCTCGCCGACGACGCGGTGCGACTGCAGTCCTCCCTGTCCTCGGCCGCCGACGGGGAGAGCCACACGGATCGCATCGCCGATCTCGAACACCGCAGCCGAGGCAGCGAAGCACGCCTGGCCGAGATCGAGACGCGCCTCGGCGGCCTCGATGCCGAACTGGAGACCCAGCGCGGCGCGGAATCACTGACCCAGACGCAGATCGTGCGGGCCCGCGGACTGGCCCAGCGCGCCGAAGACAAGCGTTCCCACCTGCTCTCGGAGGTCACGAGCCTGGGGCGGCGGGAATCGAAGTCGCCCGATGAGCTGCGTGCCCAAGCTGGCCATTTCAAGGAGGAGCTCAGCGGCGCCGAGGCCGCCGTCGCGGAGTCGACGGCGACCCTGGAGGCCAGCCAGGCCCGCAAGGAGAAGCTGAGCGAGGAGCTGCGCCGGGCCGAACAGGAGGTCAAGGCCGCCCAGGTCGCCATCACCGAGGCCGTGAAGAACCGCTCGGCACTGCAGTCGAAGCAGCACCAGGCCGCCGAACGCATCGCTGACCTCGGCACCCGCATCGAAGCCAACCGGGCCGAGATCGAGACCATCGAGAAGCGCCTGGCCGAATCGACCACTGAACTCGAGACCGCCGAATCCTCCGTCGAGGACGTCGAAGCCGGGGAGAGCGAACTCGACACCGCCTACGAGAGCGCCAGAGCCGCCCAGGAGAAGCTAGAGACCGAACTCGAGACCCTGCAGGCCGAGAAGGCGCGAACTTCCTCGGATCTGGCATCCGCGCAGGCCAGGGCCGAGGCCTTGGACCTGGGCACCGCTCTCGAGGCCGACCTCGAAGCGATCGTCGAGGCGGACCTGCCGGGAGTCGGAACGGCGGTGACCGAGAGGCTGAGTGTCGCCAACGGCTACGAGATGGCGGCGGCCGCTGCCCTGTCGAGCACGGTCTCCGGAGTCATCGTCGACTCCGGTGATGTCGCGCTCTCGGTGCTCGACCACCTCGGCGAGGACACGAATGTGTCCCTGACCATCCCCGCCGAGACGAAGGAACCGACCACCCCGGCGGGGGCGGGCAAAGGCGGCGCTGCCACCCGGGAGCTGCCCGAGATCGCCGGCCTCGAGTCGGGGGACCTGCGCTGGCTGGCCGACCTCGTCTCCAGCGACACCCCGGCACTCGAGGACCTCGTGACCGCCAGCCTCGACACGGTCGTGTGCACGCAGGACGCGGCGACCGGACTCGCCGTCATCGCCGCACGCCCGGATCTCACGGCCGTGACCATCCACGGGGAGGTGCTCACAGCGACGCGGATCAGCCGGGCCCGCACCGCCTCGGGCACCCGTCTGGCCTCTCAGACCGCGCTTGAGGACACGCGAACCCAGATCGCCGAACTCGAAACCGCTGCGGCCGGATTCGACGCCGAGATCGCCCGGGTCGAGCCGGCGCTGACCGAAGCGAAGACCGCCAGCGCGCAGGCCCTGGAATCGCTGCACTCCTCGGATGCCGCGATCATGGCCGCCGCCGAGGAGGTCTCCCGGATCACCGGCGAGATCAGCGTGGCGCAGACGCGGCTGCAGCGCGCCCGGGACAATGCCGCCGAACTCGACTCCCGACTCGAAGCCGCCCGACGCGAGTCAGCGGCCGCCGAGTCAGCACTGGCCGGGGCCGCCGACGTCGATGAAGTCGTGGACACCTCCACCCGCGACGAACTCAGCAGACAGGTCTCCCAATCCTCCGAGGACCTCATCGAGGCCCGCATCAACCACAAGTCGGCCACCGATCGCGCCCGCTTCCTCAGCGACCGCGTCGACTCCCTGCTCCGTGCCGCCGCTGCCGAGGAGACCGCGCGGGAGCAGACGCAGCGGACGATCGCGAAGAAGAAGCGCGCGGCCGCCTCGGCGACACTGATCGCCGAAACCGCCCAGGAAGCCGCGGAGCTCGCCGGGGCCACGGTCACCGAACTCGGTGAGGCCATCCAGGTCCTCGTCGACGAACGCGGCGGGCTGCGGGAGGAGAAGAACCGCCTCGGCGAGGAGGTGGGAACCGCGCGCACGGAACTGCAGCGACTCAAGGACGCCGCCGCCGAGGCGGAGCTGGCCAAGGAGCGCTTCCGGCTCAAGCTCGAGGAGATCGAGCATCGAGCCCAGGAGGAGACCGGGCTCGGACTCGAACGCCTCATCGACCAGTACGGTCCGCACATGCCGGTGCCCGCCTTCACCGAGGACGAGGAGGAGCGGCCCTACGTCCGCGCCGAGGTGGAGAAGCGGCACAAGCAGGCCGCGGCCGCGCTGGGGCGCATCGGCACGGTCAACCCGCTCGCCCTCGAGGAGTACGAGGCGCTCAAGGAGCGGCACCAGTTCCTCGAGAAGCAGATCGCCGACATCGAGGACTCCCGAAGGGACCTGATGAAACTCGTCGAGGAGGTCGACCGGCACGTCGAACGCGTCTTCGCCGAGGCCTATGCGGACACCGCACGTGAGTTCGAGGACATCTTCTCCCGCCTCTTCCCCGGCGGCGAGGGCTCGCTGAGCCTGACCGACCCTGATGACATGCTCACCACCGGCGTCGACGTGCATGCCCGGCCCGCGGGCAAGAAGGTCAAACGACTGTCCCTGCTCTCCGGCGGAGAACGCTCCCTGGTGGCCGTGGCGATGCTCGTCGCGATCTTCAAGGCCCGGCCCAGCCCGTTCTACGTCATGGACGAGGTCGAGGCCGCCCTCGACGACCTCAACCTGTCCCGCCTGCTCACGGTCTTCCAGGAGCTGCAGGACTCCTCCCAGCTCATCGTCATCACCCACCAGAAGCGGACGATGGAGATCGCCGACGCACTCTACGGGGTGACGATGCACGGTGACGGAGTGTCGAAGGTGATCTCTCAGCGCATCCCGTGAGGTGGGGCCGCCTCGGCGAGATTTCCCGGCGACGCCCAGGGGAGTCCCAGGGAATTCTGAAACTGCCATGCGGACCCGGAACACACATGTCGTCGACGGTGACTATAGACTTGGGGCGAAAGAAGTGTTGTCGACAAGTGTGAGGAGCGGGACGTCCATGACCGAGGCTGCTGAACCACGAGGTGGCTTGCGGGCGTGAATGCAGTACTCGTCGTCATCGTCGGACTCGCCATCTCCTTCGCGCTCGCCCTCGTCGTCGTCCTCCTCGTCGCCCTGCCCGGGCTGCGGGCCGAAGGCCGTCTGAAGTACTCCTCCGATGTGCAGCGGTTCCGCCTGCCGGGGGAGTGGACCGGATACGACGACGAGGTCTACGAATTCTTCGGCCACGACGACGGCACCTCCCACCTGGCCACGCGGGAACAGGCGGCCGTCACCGCGATCCGCGATCATTCCTATGTGCTCCGACCCCAACCTCGGCGCCACGCCGCGCCTTCGCTGATGACCGTGCGACCGCGCACCCGTCACTGGAAGATCCCAGAGTCGGGCACGGGGTGGAGGACCACCGCGGGCCTGCTCTTCGGCAGCCGAGGTTCGTGAGCTCAGACAACATTCGCCCCGACACGTGTGGGGCGCACCGGCGAGGGCCCGACCGCTGAGGCGGATTCGGCGGGCCCACCGCCACCCGGGGCCGACGCGCACCACGATGCGCGAGCGACCCACAGGAACTCAAAGGAGGACGCAGTCCAATGGATCAGCCGATCATCTTGCTCATCGTCGCAGCCATCGTCTTCATTCTCGTCGTGGCGCTGGGCATCAGCCTCCGCGTCAACGCGAGGAAGAAGGGACTCGGGCACGACCGGGGGATCGACGCCGATGTCACCGGTGAGCTCAAGATCGATGAGATCTCCGTGGCGGTCGAGAAGGAGAAGGCCGAAGCCCGCGGCTCCGAGGTGCCCACCGCACCGGGCAACCGGCTCGTCCGCCTGCGCGAACGCCTTGCGAAGTCGAACTCCGGGCTGGGCAGGGGACTGCTCAACCTGCTCTCCCGCGACAACCTCGACGAATCGACGTGGGAGGAGATCGAGGACACCCTCATCCTCGCCGATGTCGGCGTCGACCCGACCACCGAACTCGTCGACAAGCTGCGCGACCGCGTCAAGGTCCTCGGCACCCGCGATCCCGAGGACGTCCGCGGGCTGCTGCGGGAAGAGCTGATCAACCTCGTCGATCCCACCATGGACCGGGACCTGGCCACCTCCCACGTGTCCGGTGATCCGGCCGTCATCCTCGTGGTCGGTGTCAACGGATCCGGCAAGACCACGACCGTGGGCAAGATCGCCCGTGTGCTCGTCGCCGAGGACAAGACCGTCCTCCTCGGCGCCGCCGACACCTTCCGCGCCGCCGCCGCCGAGCAGCTGGCCACCTGGGGCTCCCGCGTCGGCGTCGAGACCGTGCGTCGCGAAGAGGGCGCCGATCCCGCCTCGGTGGCGTATTCGGCCGTCGAAGAGGGCAAGGACGCCGGCACCGATATCGTCCTCATCGACACCGCCGGTCGCCTGCAGAACAAGATCGGCCTGATGGACGAGCTCGGCAAGGTCAAGCGCGTGGCCACCCGACCGCTGGGCGAAGGCCACGAGATCGACGAGGTGCTCCTCGTCCTCGATGCCACGACCGGTCAGAACGGGATGCAGCAGGCCAAGGTCTTCGCCGAGGCGGTCAACATCACCGGCATCGTCCTGACCAAGCTCGACGGCACCGCGAAGGGCGGAATCGTCATCGCCGTGCAGCGTGAGCTCGGCGTCCCGGTCAAGCTCATCGGACTCGGCGAAGGCGCGGACGACCTCGCGCCCTTCACGGCCGAAGGCTTCGTCGACGCCCTGCTGGACTGAACCTTCCGGGGGCTGGTGCGCAGCCTCGGCGGGGGACTCCGCACCGCCTCGGCGCCGGACTTCGGGCTCGTGTGAGAGCCGCGACACATTCCTGAAACATGGGCGACTCACTGCTGTGACATCCGTCATGGACACTGTCTCTGTGCGATTCGACATGGAATCGCCAGAGACACGAAAGAGACGACATGGAACTCGATGCAGTGAATGTATGGATGATGGTCGCCGCGGGTCTGGTGCTGCTCATGACCCCCGGTGTCGCCTTCTTCTACGGTGGGATGACTCGAATCACTTCGAGCATCAACATGATGATGATGGTCTTCTCGGCGATGGCCGTCGGCGGACTCGTCTGGGTCCTCTACGGCTACGGACTGAGCTCGGGTGAGTCGATCGGCGGAATCGTCGGCAACCCGCTGGAGCAGCTGGGTCTGACCGGCGCGGTGGCGAACGAACCCGACTCCCTCATCTCCATCGGATACGGTTCGACCTTTGCCATGATCGCCATCGCCCTCATCGCCGGCGCCGTGGCCGACCGTGCGAAGTTCTCCACCTGGCTGGTCTTCTCGGCCCTGTGGGTGACGCTGGTCTACTGCCCGCTGGCCTTCATGGTCTGGGGCGACGGCATCCTCACCGCCGACGGTGCGATCGGCAGCCTGTTCGGCCCGGCCATCGACTTCGCGGGCGGCACCGTGGTCCACATCAACGCCGGAGTCTCCGCGCTCGTCCTCGTCGTCGTGATGGGACGCCGGGCGCGTTTCTCGACACCGCACAAGCCCCACAACATTCCCATCACGGTGCTCGGTGCCGCGCTGCTGTGGTTCGGCTGGTTCGGATTCAACGGCGGTGCCGCGTCCACGATCGAACAGGGCGGGCTGATCTGGATCAACACCCTCGTCGCCCCGGCCGCCGGCATGATCACCTGGATCATGATCGAGCGGATCCGCTCCTCACGACCGAGCAGCATCGGCAGCGTCTCGGGCCTCATCGCCGGCCTGGTCGCGATCACCCCGGCCTGCGCCAGCGTCGACCCCTATGCGGCGATCCTCATCGGCATCGCCGCCGGAGCCGGAGCGCTCTTCGCCGTCGAGGCGAAGAACCGCCTGCGCTATGACGATGCCCTCGATGTCGTCGCCGTCCACCTCGTCGCCGGTGTCATCGGCACCGTGATGATCGGGTTCTTCGCCTTCCCGAACGAGGAGAGCCCGGCCGGTCTCTTCTACGGCGGCGGGTTCGAGCTGCTCATCGCGCAGATCCTCGCCTGCCTCGTGGCCCTCGTGTTCGCGGGACTCGTGACACTTGTCATCGCCCTGGCGCTGCGCAAGACGATGGGTCTGCGCATCGACCACCGGGACGAACTCGACGGGATCGACAACATCGAACACGCCGAGCAGGCCTATTCGTTCAACTGACGCCGCGGCCGCTCCCGGTTCGCTCGGTCCTCGCGGACCCGGCACCGGGGCGGCCCCGGCCCCGGAACTCCCACTAGGGGGCCGGTCGGTCTCGCCGGCCGCCTCGGTGTGGGGGAGTGCGTGAGCGTACTCATCGATCGCCTCGGTGCGGGTGAAGCAGACACCCCGCCGAGGCGATCGGTCATGTCCGGGGATTCCCAGCCGCTTCGGTTTCGGCCGAGCCCGGATGGGTTGCTAGTCTAGAGAGTCGACCAATTCATCGTGAAGAAGGCTTGTACGTGTTCAACTCTCTCTCCGACAGGCTCACCGCGACCTTCAAGAACCTGCGCGGCAAGGGCCGGCTGTCCGAAGCCGATGTGGATGCCACCATCCGCGAGATCCGGCGCGCCCTCCTCGACGCCGACGTCGCGCTGCCTGTGGTCCGCGCCTTCACCGGCCGCATCCGCGAACGCGCGCTGTCCGAAGAGGTCTCCGGTGCGCTCAACCCCGGCCAGCAGGTCGTCAAGATCGTCAATGACGAACTCGTCGGCATCCTCGGCGGGCAGACCCGGCGTCTGACCTTCGCCAAGCGTCCCCCGACGGTGATCATGCTCGCCGGCCTGCAGGGTGCCGGTAAGACCACCCTGGCCGGCAAGCTCGCCCACTGGCTCAAGTCCGAGGGTCACCGGCCGATGCTCGTTGCCGCCGACCTCCAGCGACCGAACGCGGTCAACCAGCTCCAGATCGTCGGCGAACGTGCCGGCGCCTTCGTCTACGCACCGGAGCCGGGCAACGGTGTGGGCAACCCCGTGCAGGTCGCCACCGAATCGCTCGAGGTCGCGAAGTCGAAGCTCCACGATGTCGTCATCGTCGACACCGCCGGTCGCCTCGGCATCGACGAAGAGCTCATGCAGCAGGCTGCGGACATCCGAACGGCTGTCAACCCGGACGAGGTACTGTTCGTCATCGATGCGATGATCGGTCAGGACGCGGTGAAGACCGCGGAGGCCTTCCTCGAAGGCGTCGACTTCACCGGTGTCGTGCTCTCCAAGCTCGATGGTGATTCTCGCGGCGGTGCCGCGCTCTCCGTCGCCGAGGTGACCGGCAAGCCGATCATGTTCGCCTCGACCGGTGAGTCGATGAAGGACTTCGAGCAGTTCCATCCCGACCGGATGGCCGACCGGATCCTCGACATGGGTGACATCCTCACCCTCATCGAGCAGGCCGAGAAGAACTTCGACGAGAAGGAGACGGCGAAGCTCCAGAAGAAGGTCGAAGCCGGTGAGGACTTCGATCTCAATGACTTCCTGACGCAGATGTCGGGCCTGAAGAAGATGGGCTCGATGAAGAAGATGCTGGGCATGATGCCCGGCATGAGTCAGTACAAGGACCAGCTGGAGAACTTCGACGAACGCGAGGTCGACCGGGTCGAGGCGATCGTGAGATCGATGACGCCCGCCGAGCGGACGAACCCGAAGATCCTCAACGGCTCCCGGCGTGCGCGCATCGCCAAGGGTGCCGGCACCACGGTCACGGCCGTCAACCAGCTCATGGAGCGCTTCACCCAGGCCCAGAAGATGATGCGCGGAATGACCCGCGGCGGCGGCATGCCCGGGATGGGCGGTGGCGGCGGGATGCCTGCCATGCCGGGAATGGGCGGCATGCCCGGCGGTGGCGCCAACCGGAAGAAGAAGGCCGGGGCGAAGAAGGGTCGCAAGGGCGGCAAGTCCGGCAATCCGGCCAAGCGCGCACAGGAGGCTCAGGCCCTTCAGGACAAGAAGGACGGCAAGACCAAGGACCCGGTCGGCTCGGCCTTCGGCGGGGTCGATCTGGGCAAGGACGAGGAATTCGATCCGACGAACCTGCCGAAGGGCTTCGGCGGAATGTTCCCCGGCGGCAAGAAGTAGGACCGGGCGGGCTCGGGCGTTCGGGCCGACGTCGTCCTGGCGTCGGTTCGGCGTTGATTCGGAGTTGATTCGCCTGGCAATTGGCGAGATGCAGAGCCGTCTGGCACAATTGGCTCTTGTACTTTTGCAACCGGTCCGGGCCCTCTCATCCGCGCCGATTGTGATTGTCCGAGTCACAGCCTCCGGCAGGTCAACCCCACGATTCTGTTGGAACCACTGTGCAAAGAAATTACCAAAGGAGACACCACTAAAGTGGCAGTCAAAATTCGTCTGACCCGCATGGGCAAGATCCGTGCACCCTTCTACCGCGTCGTCGTCGCTGATTCGCGCACCCGTCGCGATGGCAAGGCCATCGAGCAGATCGGCATCTACCACCCGACTCGCAACCCCTCGGTCATCGAGATCGATTCCGAGCGCGCTCAGTACTGGCTCTCCGTCGGTGCTCAGCCCAGCGATCAGGTGCGTGCCCTGCTCAAGCTCACCGGTGACTGGCAGAAGTTCACGGGTGTTGGTGAAGCGGTCAACACCGTGAAGCCGCAGCCGGAGAAGGAAGCCTACGTGGCTCCCAGCGCCGGTTCCGTGATCAAGGAAGCGATCACCAAGAAGGGCGGCGACAAGGCCGAGGCTCCTGCTGCTGAGGCTCCCGCCGAGGAGGCTGCTCCCGAGGCCGCCGCCGAAGAGAGTGCTGAAGCCTGACATGTTGGCTGATTCGCTCGAACACCTGGTCCGCGGCATCGTCGATCATCCCGACGATGTCGGCGTTCGCTCCCGCTCGTCACAGCGCGGGACGACTCTCGAGGTGCGGGTTCATCCCGACGACCTCGGTCGTGTCATCGGTCGTGCTGGCAGGACCGCCAAGGCCCTGCGCACCGTGATGAACTCACTGGCCGGACGCGAGTCGGTGCGAGTGGACCTCATCGAGGCGTAACACCTTTATTGCGAGAGGGGGCGCGGCGTACGAACGCCGCGCCCCCTCTCTCATATTCACCTCCAGGAGTGCTCGCTCCTCCGAGCTCTCGCGGACAGAGGCGGCGACGACTGCGATTAGACTGAGGGATGAACGAAATCGGGTGAAAAGGAGCAGAATGGACACGGTTCTCGCCAGGCTGGGCAAGCCGCACGGAATCAAAGGTGAGTTCACCGTCGAGGTGCGCACCGATCGGCCCGATGAACGGCTCACCCCCGGCAGCACCTTCGCCACAGACCCGGACATCGGGACGCTGACACTGAAGTCGGCGCGGTGGCATCGTGATCGACTGCTTCTGGCCTTCGCCGAGGTGCCCGATCGCAACCGTGCCGAGGAGATCCGCAATACGCTCATCCTCGCCGAGCAGGAGACCGAGGAAGACGACGAGGACGCGTGGTACCTCGACGACCTCATCGGGCTGAGCGTCTTCGCGGATGAAGAGAAGGTCGGCGAGATCGTCGACGTCACCAACGGCGTCGCCCAGGACCTCCTTCACCTCAAGCATGTCCAAGGTCACGAGGTGCTCATCCCCTTCGTCACGGCCATCGTGCCCGAGGTCGATATCGAGGGCGGACGGATCACCATCACCCCTCCGGCCGGACTCCTCGACGCCGAATGAGTGAGGACGGCAGCGTGAACGAAGCCGCGCCGAGTCGCTCGGACGAGCCGGTGCTCCCGACCTCGCCGAGGACGGCCATCGACGTCGTCTCGATCTTCCCGGAGTACCTCTCGGGCCTCAGGCTCTCCCTCATCGGCAAGGCCGTCGACCAGGGACTGCTCGGACTCAACGTCCACGACCTGCGCGACTTCACCTTCGACCGCCACAACACCGTCGACGACTCGCCCTACGGCGGCGGCGCCGGAATGGTGATGAAGGCCGAACCCTGGGCTCTCGCGCTCGAGCACATCCTCGGCGACAGCGCGGAGGGCACCAAACCGATCCTCATCGTGCCCAGCCCCGCGGGACCGGTGTTCGACCAGCGCATCGCCGAGGACCTCGCCCAGGCCGATCACCTGGTCTTCGCCTGCGGACGCTACGAAGGCATCGACCAGCGGGTCATCGACTGGGCCGGGGAGCACTTCGACCTGCGCCCGATGAGCATCGGCGACTACGTCCTCAACGGGGGAGAGGTCGCCTCGATGGTGATGATCGAGGCTATCAGCCGCCTCATCCCCGGGGTCATCGGCAACCCCGAATCGCTGACCGAGGAGAGTCACGAGGACGGCCTCCTCGAATACCCGATCTATACCAAACCCGCCTCCTGGCGCGGTCGTGATGTGCCGGAGATCCTCCTCGGCGGCAATCATGGGGCGATCGCCCGATGGCGACGTGACCGACGTCTCGAACGCACCGCCGAGGTCAGGCCCGATCTGCTGGCGAAGCTCTCGGACCTCGACAAGCACGACCTGACGGTCCTCGAGCGGTTTGAATCCGAGGGCCCCGCCGTGCCAGAATAGACCGTCGCGTTTGTTGGCATCCACCTGCTTCAGGGGGATGGGTGCCCACAGCGATTCGCCGATGTCTGTGTCGGCGGGTTCCGGGGAGCAATCCCGACAGACGATCCAGTCACCGGTTCGACCGGTCCGATATGCGTGTCCTCGACCTGAAGCAGGGGCCACAGGAGAAACCACAATGCAGAAGCTCGATGTTGTCGATGCAGCCTCGCTGAAGACCGACGTCCCCGAATTCCGCGCCGGAGACACCCTCAACGTTCACGTCCGCGTGATCGAGGGCAGCCGCTCGCGTATCCAGGTGTTCAAGGGAATCGTCATCCGCCGCCAGGGCGACGGAGTCCGCGAGACCTTCACCGCCCGTAAGATCAGCTTCGGCGTCGGAGTCGAGCGCACCTTCCCGGTGCACTCGCCCATCGTCGAGAAGATCGAGGTCCTCTCTCGCGGCGATGTCCGCCGTGCGAAGCTCTACTACCTGCGCGAACTGCGCGGCAAGGCTGCTCGCATCCGCGAAAAGGCCTGATACTTGCCAGGCACTGTGGGCGATGATCACACTGTGCCGGACAGACATGAGAACGCGACCTTCGGGTCGCGTTTTCTGTACTCGGCCCGGTTCTGGAAGACGATCGGCATCATCGCCGTGGTCATCGTCATCCTCGGAGGCTCCGTCCGCGGCTTCGTCATCCAGCGCTTCACCATTCCGAGCGCCTCGATGCAGCCGACCCTGAAGGTCGGCGATTCGATCACCGTGTGGCGTCCCGATGCGCTGGGGCAGAAGATCGACCGCGGAGACATCGTCGTCTTCGACGGTCGCGGATCCTTCGTCGACGACGCCCTGCCGACCCCGCTGCAGAAGATGGGATCGTGGGTCGGGCTCGGCCCGCGCGACGTCTACTACGTCAAACGGGTCATCGCGCTCGGCGGTGACACCCTGCAGTGCTGCGATGCCGAGGGGCACCTGCTCCTCAACGGCGAACCCCTGAGCGAGGACTACGCCCCGGTGCCGGCCTCGAAGGTCGAATTCGCCATCGAGGTTCCCGCCGACACCATGTGGGTGATGGGCGACAACCGCAACGACTCCACCGACTCCCGCGCCCTCCTCGGGCGCCCCGGCGGCGGGTTCATCCCCCTCGACCGAGTGGTCGGCCCCGTGATCGGACACGGGTCCTCCGTCGACTGAGCTCGGCGCCGGGTCGGCGCTCCCGCCTCGGCGGGAGCGATGATCGGCGCCTGAGCGCGGCCCGGAACGGGTGCTGGTACGCTCATTTCAGTCCCACTGCGGTACCCATGGTCCGATGCGAAAGCGAACGAATGTCAGCCGAAACCGAAGCTTCCCCGCCACCCGCCTCGAAGAAGTTCTTCCGCGGTCTGCTCGAGACTCTCGCGATCATCGTCATCGCCATCCTCATCTCGACGGCGCTGAAGACCTGGGTGGTCCGGTCGTTCTACATTCCCTCGGGCTCGATGGAGACCACCCTGCAGATCGACGACCGCGTGCTCGTCAACCAGCTCGCCCCGCGCTTCGGACCGGCCAACCGCGGTGACATCATCGTCTTCGATGACCCCGACAACTGGCTCTCGGCCGCCGAAACCTCCGAATACCAGCCCAACCCCTTTCTCGAGTTCATCGGACTGGCACCCTCCGACGCCGGCAATCAGCTGATCAAACGCGTCATCGGCGTCGGCGGGGACAAGGTCGAATGCTGTGATGCCGAAGGCCGCCTGATGGTCAACGGCAAACCGATCGACGAGACCTACCTCGATGAGGGAATGGCCCCCTCGGAGATGGAGTTCTCCGTCACCGTGCCTGAAGGCCACTACTGGGTGATGGGCGACAATCGGAGCAACTCGGCCGACTCCCGCTACCACGAAGACACCGACCCCTTCGTCTCAGAAGACGACCTCGTCGGCACCGTCTTCCTCATCAACTGGCCGTTCAAGCACTTCGGCTGGGTGTCCAACCCCGAGGACGTCTTCGCCGGCGTCCCCGAACCCGAGGGAATCACCGGCGACTGATGAGTGCACGCGGACTCACCGACCTCGGTCTCGAACGCAGTCTCCTCGCCGAGGGCTTCACCGGCGTCATCGGCGTCGATGAGGTCGGCAGGGGTGCGCTGGCCGGACCCGTCAGCGTCGGCGTCGCCTACTTCGACCTAGGCAGTGTCACCGGCGCCGAGGTGCCTGCGGGGATCCATGATTCGAAGCAGCTGAGTGCACTCTCACGTCGGGCCGCGACGAATCGGGTGCGTTCCTGGGCGCAGGCGGCGACCGTGGGTTCGACGAGCCCGAGCGAGATCGACCAGCTGGGCATGACGATGGCGCTCAACCTCGCCGGGCGTCGGGCGCTGCTGACGATGCTCGCGGAACTGGGCGTGGGCGAAGTCTATCCCGAGGGGACACTCGTCCTCCTCGACGGAAAACACGACTGGCTCTCGGCCCCACTTACGCTCGATTGCCTGGGGATATTCGGCCCTTGCGCCGAGCTCGAACTGCCGAAAGTGCGCACCGTGATCAAAGGTGACGGTTCTGTCCCCGTCATCGCCGCGGCGAGTATCGTGGCGAAGGTGGACCGAGATGAGGAGATGATCGCCCTCGCCGAGGCGCACCCCCACTATGGTTGGGAGTCGAATGTGGGATACGGGACCAAAGCGCACCGGGCCGGCATCGCCGAGTTCGGCCCCAGCATCCACCACCGGAGAAGTTTCCGCCTGCAGGCGGTCGAAGAAGCGAAGGAGGAGTCGTCATGAGCACCGATGATCTCGATGACTACGAAGCTCAGCTGGAACTCCAGCTCTACAAGGAGTACCGCGACGTGGTGGGCCTGTTCGCCTATGTCGTCGAGACGGAGCGACGCTTCTACCTGGCCAATCACGTCGACCTCAAGGCCCACAACGATGCCGGTGACGTGTACTTCGAGCTCACCCTGCGTGACGCCTGGGTGTGGGACAGCTACCGGTCCGCGCGGTTCATCAAGACCGTGCACGTGCTCAGCTTCAAGGACGTCAACATCGAGGAGATCGCCAAGAGCGACCTCGAACCTCCCTCGTCGATCCGGGGCTGAACGGGTGCGGACCAGGGATAGGTCCGCGGTGCTCCGTCGATAGAGCGGGTACATTCACGCGATCGTTTCGACTGTCGACCCACTCGCACACCGGGTACCTGTGGAGACCCATCCGACTTGCGCGTGATCGGCCTGTGGAGGCAGAAGCACTGTCCACAGGCCGATTCCCCGCTCTTGTCCGGCTTTCAATGACCATGCTGACCTTGGCGGTATGGGACGAACAGTGTCGGGCCGCGGCCGCACCGAACGCGGGATGCGCAAGCAAGCACTCGGGCGAATCGGTGAGGACCTCGCCGCCGACTATCTCGAGCGGGCGGGAATGGTCGTCGTCACGCGGAATTTCCGCTGCCCACAGGGAGAGATCGACATCATCGCCCGTGACGGAGAGACGATCGTCTTCGTCGAGGTCAAGACCCGCCGCACAGCGGCACTCGGCTCACCTCTGGAGGCCGTGACCCGGGACAAGGTCGTTCGTCTGCGCAGGCTCTCCGGGATCTGGCTGAGCCAGCAGCCGGCGTACTACCGATCTACTCGCATCGATGCGCTCGGCATCGTGATGGAACCCGCACCCATCTATGACCATTGCCCGAACATCCAGGTCGACTCATGAGCGAGGAGCCGGTCCTCAATGTCATCGGACGTGCCTCGGCGGTGGCGCTGTGGGGTCTGACGGGAAAGATCGTATCCATCGAAGCCTGCATGAGCGCGGGTCTGCCCGGCATCGACATCGTCGGCCTGCCCGACGCCTCGGTCAGCGAGTCGCGCAAACGGCTGCGTGCGGCTCTGGCCTATCTGGGAGTTCCCGTCGCCACCCAGCATCTGACGATCAACCTCACCCCCGGAACCGTGCCGAAGATCGGCACCGGCTTCGATCTGGGCATTGCCGTGGCCGTGCTCAAAGCCCAACGGGTCATCACGAATGAGAGCACCGAGGGCGTCATCCATTGCGGTGAGCTCGGACTCGACGGGCGGATCCGCCCGGTCAGCGGAGTCCTGCCGAGCCTGCATGCCGGTCTTCACTCGGGCTTCGACCACTTCGTCGTCCCCATCGGAAACGCCCCGGAGGCCGCCCTGCTCGCAGGTGCGCGGATCCAAGCCGTGGCCTCGCTGGCCGAACTGGTCAACCTCTACGGCGGCGACCTCGAGGTGCCGTCGCTGCCGCCGGTGGTCGAGGTCGACAGGCCCGTGGCCAATCCGCCCGAACTCCATGACCTCGCCGAGGTGCAGGGCCAAGCCGAGGCTCGCTTCGGCCTCGAAGTCGCCGCCGCGGGCGGGCACAACCTCCTCATGCGCGGCACCCCGGGCGCCGGCAAGACTCTGTTGGCGCAGTGCCTGCCGGGGATCCTGCCGCCGCTCGATGATGCCGAGGCCGTCGAGGTGGCCGCGGTGCGATCCCTGCGGGGAGAGCTCGACGGCAGTCAGGGACTCGACCACCGGCCACCGTTCGAGGCACCCCACCATCGCAGCACCGCCTCGGCTCTGATCGGGGGTCGCAAGCCCGGGACCGTGGGGATCCTGTCCAAGGCCCATCGCGGGGTGCTGTTCATGGACGAGGCGCCCGAGTTCTCCCGGGACGTCCTCGAGGCCCTGCGCCAGCCCATGGAGGCGCGGCAGGTGCACATCCACCGGGCCTGGGGTTCGATGGTGCTGCCGTCCTCGTTTCAGCTGGTCATGGCCGCGAACCCCTGCCCGTGCGGGGCGGGAATGCCGGGGACTCAGGTCACCTGCCGCTGCACGCCGATGGATAAACGGCGCTACCGCAACCGACTCTCCGGACCGCTGCTCGACCGGGTCGACCTGCAGCTCGAGCTCTTTCCGGTCTCCCCGGCGGACCTCCGCCTCGGCGGGGAGCAGGAGGACAGTGTCACCGTGGCCGCCAGGGTCACGATCGCCCGCAGACGGCAGGCCGACCGCTACGTCGACTGTGCATGGACACTCAACTCCGGTGCACCCGGGGCATGGCTGCGCGAGCACTTCGCGATGCGACCGAGTGCTCTGGCCGATCTCGACCGGGCCCTGGACACCGGACGGATCACCATGCGCGGCTACGACCGGGTGCTGAGGGTCGCGACCACACTGTCCGACCTCGACGGGGGCGAGGGGCCGAGCCCGGACAAGATCAGGATGGCACTGGCATTGAGGACGCAGGAGACATGAACGAACACGCGCACGATGAGGTGCACCCGGGCGGCGGAGCGCACCCGGACGGCGGGGCGCACCCGGACGACAAGGCGCACCCGAATGACGGTGCGCACCCGGACGACGGGGCCGGGGCAGGAAGCGACGAGATGCGTGCCGCGGTGGCGGCGCTGCTGCGGATCGGGGAACCCGGCGACGGCCTCCTGAAAGGATTCGTCGAGGCGATCGGGCCGGTGGCGGTCCTTGAGATCGTCCTCGCCGTGGCGGCAGGGGCAACCTCATCCGCCGAGGCGGTGGGCGGCCTGAGGACACTCGTCGATGAGGTGTCCGGCGGCGGACAGCTGAGCGAGGCGATCGACCGCTGGGCCGTTCGCGGTGCCGATGGGGCCGGATCACGTGATCTCGAGGCCATCGACCTCCTCGGCGGTCGGCTCGTCATCCCCGGTGACGAGGAGTGGCCGGCAGCGCTGTCGGAACTCGGACCGGCGGCGCCCCTGGGACTGTGGGTGCGGGGGACGGCGCGATTGGATCGGGCTCTCACCCGGGCCATCGCCATCGTCGGAGCCCGTGCGGCGAGCAACTACGGCACCAAATGTGCTTCTGACCTGGCATGGGACCTCGCCGCGAGAGCCATCACCGTGGTCTCCGGGGGCGCCTTCGGCATCGACGCGGCCGCTCACCGGGCCGCGATCGCCCGCGAAGCGCCGACGATCGCTTTCATGGCTGGGGGAGTCGACCGGTTCTACCCGGCGGCGAACACTGAACTGTTCCAGCAGATCCTCGAGACCGGAGCCATCGTGTCCGAGACCGCACCCGGCATGACTCCGATGCGTCACCGGTTTCTGCTGCGCAATCGCCTCATCGCCGCCTCTGCGCAGGCCACGGTCATCGTCGAAGCAGGATGGCGCAGCGGAGCGCTCAACACGGCCCGGCATGCGCTCGAGCTCTCACGCGAGGTCGCCGCCTTTCCCGGCTCCGTCTACTCCGCATCCTCGACCGGGACCCACCGCCTCATCCGGAACCACGAAGCCGAACTCGTGACCAGCAGCGACGACGTCATCGCCCTCCTCGACGACGGAGCCCCGGCTCTGTTCGACACCTCGTCATTCTTCGGCTCAGCGGCCGCGGGCGGGGTGGACGCGGAACACGCCGGAACGGGTGCTGTCAGCGGCCCGCTCGATGACCTCGGTGAGGGGGAGAAGATCTGCCTCAACGTCCTGTCGACGACGAAATCCCTGGACGTGGGCACCGTCGCGGCCAGAGCAGGGCTGACGGTGCCGGGGGTCCTCTCGGCGCTCGCCGCCCTCGAACTGCTCGGACTCGCGACCCGTCGCGACACCGGGTGGGTGAAGCTGCGACCTCGGACATGAGGCGAGGGAGAGCGCGTAACCTGGGGGAATGAGCACATCGTCGACCGTCGCCGAAGTGGTGTCCGGCTATGCCGACCACCTCCGGGCGCGTGGCGTGTCCGAACACACCTCGCGGGCCTATGTCTCCGATGTCTCCGACTTCTTCGACCACACCACCTCGGCGAAGACCGAAATCGATGTCAGCTCCATCGGGCTGAATGATCTGCGCTCCTGGCTCATCGCCCTCGACGATGCCGGAGCAGCGAAGTCGACGGTGGCCCGCAAGATCGCCGCCATCAAATCCTTCTTCTCCTACGGGGTCGACCAGCTCGGTCTGAAGAGCAATCCGGCCGCCCGTCTGCGTACACCCAAGAAGGACTCTCGCCTGCCGACCGTGCTCAAGCCCCAGCAGGCGGCCGACCTCATCACCGCCGGCTCTCGCGCACGGGCCGGAACCGGCGGCTCCGCGCGATCCTCCGATTCCGCGAATGACGGCGCTCGCGGTCAAGACAATTCCGACGCGGTCGACGGCGACTCGGGACCAGCCGGCGAACCCGATCCTGTCGAGATCGCCAAAGGTCTCCGCGACGCAGCGATCCTCGAACTGCTCTATGCCACGGCGGTGCGTGTCTCGGAGCTGACCGGACTCGACCGTGCGGACATCGATCAGCGCGCGTCGATGATCACCGTGCTCGGCAAGGGCAACAAGGAACGGCGGGTGCCCTTCGGCATCCCGGCCCGGCAGGCGCTCAGCGCCTGGTTGAGTGTGCGCGAGACCTTCGCCTCGGCGAACAGCGGTGACGCCCTGTTCCTCGGCTTACGTGGTGGGCGAATCGGGGCCCGTCAGGTCAGAGAGCTCGTCCATCACTACGGGGCGAACGACCCCAGCGCCCCGGACATCGGCCCGCACGGACTCCGCCACTCGGCGGCCACGCACATGCTCGATCGCGGAGCCGACCTCCGCCAGATCCAGGAGCTGCTCGGACACTCGACCATGTCCAGCACTCAGATCTATACGCACGTCTCCATGCAGCGACTCCAGGAGACCTACCGGCAGGCCCACCCCCGGGCCTGATCTCGCTGCCGGGCCGAGTCATAGCTCAAGAAGGGCCCGGACTATTGCTCACGAACGGCTCTGATCATCGCCCTAGAGCAGTCCGTCGGGAGTTCGCCACCTCGACCCACGGAAGCCTCACTTCACTTCCGGAACTCCCAGTGCCAGGGCTCCGGCAGCGACCCGGTCTGCCGAGCCCACCCGGGATGGATCCACCCGAACTTCGGTGCGTTCGCCCGCATCCACTGGTGCTGGGCGCTGCCGAAGGAATTGATTCCGCCACCGAGGTCGACCGCCAGCGCCCACCCGTGATTCGAGGTTCCCGGGGTTGCCGCCATCCGCCCCTTGCGCTTCTTGAGGATGACCTGGGTCGCGTAGTCGCGATAGGAATCCGTCACCGAGATCGGCACTTTGAAGCGAGCTTCGAAGGCGTGGGAGAGGCGATCGAAGGCCTTCTGCGCGTCACAGCGCAGCATGTGCCCGGGCGCGGTCGTTAGCGGGCACATCGCCGAGGCGGGGATCCGGCCGTTGCTGTGTCCGCCCCAGGCTCCCGCTCCCGAGGTGGTGCTGTCACTGCCGCCGGCGGGCTCTTCGGCGGGTTTGCGTTTCAAAGGAAGCAGAATCGACTGCTCGTGGCCGAAGAACTGTGCCGGATCGATGTAGTCCTTGTTGCTTTCCGCCGTCCACACACCGATGTGCAGACAGGACTTCTCGCAGTGGGTACCCTCGGCGACGACTCCGATCTCCTCACCTGCGGCGAACTCATCGCCCTTCTTCCTCTCTGTGCTCGCGGGCTGGAACGACACCACATGGCCGGAGTCGGTTTCGATGCTCACGGTCGGTGTTCCCGCCACGGACCCGCGGAAGCGGATGCTGCCGCCAGTCGGTGCGCGCAGCGGCTCACCGTCGACGGCGAGCACGTCGATTCCGCGGTGGCCTCTGAGCCAGGGTTTGTCCGGCGGGTCGAAGGCCTCGATGATCTCCATCGCCGGGACGGGGGAAACCCACGTCGTCTCGGACGCGCCAGTTCCGCTGGACCCACCAGCGTTACTGGCTCCAACGGGCCCACTGACCTTGCCTGACCCACCATGCCCACTGGACCCACGCGTATCTGCCTGTACCGCGCCGTCACCCGCTGGGGCGGCAAGGGCCAGCACGAACGAGAGGAAGAGCGCGGTGATGATGAACCGTGCGCGACGAGCCTGCGCCGAGTGCAGGCGGCGACCGGACAGGGGATGCAGTGACCGCGGCGGATCGAGAGAGAAGGGGTTCATAAGGCCATGGAAACCTCCCGACAGGTTGCGTGTCAGCACCGCCGACTTCACCTGTGGAAGGCTGTTCATCGTCCACAGGCAGATGACGCGCAAGTGGATGCGCAATCCACAGCTCGTCGCACTTGAGTCCGGGCACCCGATGCACGGTCACAGAGGTGGACGTCGTCCCACCGAACGAACGCGACCGAGTCGGCCCAGGACAACCTCGGCGGGCGACGTTATCTATCCACAGATCACAGCACGCAAGTCGGTGTCGGTGACACCCGCGCAGCTTCCGCAAGTCGGTGTCAGTGAGCCCCGCGAGCCTTCCGACCCCGATTGGAAATGGCTTGCCCAACCGGGCTAGACTGGCCTCAGCAGAAGCGTGTCTTCTGACTACGCGTATCCGAATTCTTCTCCATCCCATGGTGCAAGGGAACCCGTCTGGGCTCACTTGTGGGGCGGACGAACCGGATACCAGGAATCAACCGAAAATGTCACAGTCGCCGTCAGCAGAATCGATGACCGGCTGTGACGTAAAAGCGCCTTCGCGGCGCGAGAGAAAGGAGGGCGTCGGCATGGCCGTCGTCACCATCCGCCAGCTGCTCGACAGCGGCGTTCACTTTGGACACCAGACCCGTCGTTGGAACCCGAAGATGAAGCGCTTCATCTTCACCGAGCGCAACGGCATCTACATCATCGACCTCCAGAAGTCGCTGGGCTACATCGACAACGCCTTCGAATTCGTCAAGGAAACCGTCTCGCACGGTGGTTCGATCCTGTTCGTCGGCACCAAGAAGCAGGCCCAGGAATCCATCGCCGAGCAGGCCAAGCGCGTGGGTCAGCCCTTCGTCAACCAGCGTTGGCTCGGCGGTATGCTCACGAACTTCCAGACCATCTCCCTGCGTCTGCGTCGCCTCAAGGAACTCGAAGAGATCGACTTCGACGACGTTGCCGGTTCCTCGCACACCAAGAAGGAACTGCTCATTCTCCGTCGTGAGAAGGACAAGCTCGAGAAGACCCTCGGCGGTATCCGCGACATGCAGCGGACCCCGTCGGCCGTCTGGATCGTCGACACCAAGAAGGAACACCTCGCCGTCGACGAAGCCAAGAAGCTGGGCATCCCGGTCATCGGCATCCTCGACACCAACTGCGACCCCGATGACGTCACCTACCCGATCCCGGGCAACGACGACGCCATCCGCTCGGTCTCGCTGCTCACCCGCGTGATCGCCGACGCCGTGGCCGAGGGCCTCATCGCCCGCCACTCCTCGGACGACGCAGGTGGAGAGAAGAACGTCTCCGCCGTCGAGCCGATGCCCGAATGGGAGCGCGAGCTCCTCGAAGGCAACGCCTCCACCTCGGAGGAGACCGCCACCGAGGCTGCTCCCGCTGAGGCCGCTCCGGCCGAAGCCGCTGCTCCCGCCGAGGCTGAGGCTGCCCCCGCCGCCGAAGCGAGCGAAGAGCCCGCCGAGGCTGCTGCGGAGTCCGCAGAGTCGACCGAGTCCTGATTTCCGCCCACTCCACCACCCTTAGGAGAACGAATGGCAAACTACACTGCCGCTGACATCAAGGCACTGCGCGAGAAGACCGGCGCCGGAATGATGGACGTCAAGAAGGCCCTCGATGAGGCTGACGGCGACCAGGCGAAGGCAATCGAGCTGCTCCGCGTGAAGGGCCTCAAGGGCGCCACCAAGCGTGAGGGCCGCTCCACCTCCGACGGACTCGTCGCCACCCACGTGGACGGCGGAGTCGGAACCATCATCGAGCTGAACTCGGAGACCGACTTCGTGGCGAAGTCCGACCCGTTCATCGCTCTGGCCGACCAGGTCCTCGAACTCGCCGTGGCGAACAAGGCCGACTCGGCCGAGGCGCTGCTCGGGGCCGAGACCGACGGCAAGCCAGTCTCGCAGTTCATCACCGAGAGCGGTGCGACCCTCGGCGAGAAGGTCGCCCTGCGTCGCGTGGCTCGCCTCGAAGGTGGGAACGTCGAGTCCTACCTCCACCGCACGAACAAGGACCTGCCTCCGCAGGTCGGCGTTCTGCTGGCCTACGAGGGTGACGACTCCTCCGTCGCTCACGATGTCGCCGTGCACATCGCCGCGCTGAGCCCGAAGTACTTCTCCCGCGACGAGGTTCCTGCCGAACTCGTGGAGAACGAGCGCCGCATCGCCGAAGACACCGCGAAGAACGAGGGAAAGCCCGAACAGGCCATCCCGAAGATCATCGAAGGTCGCGTCAACGGCTTCTTCAAGGAAAACTGCCTGCTCGACCAGGGCTTCGCCAAGGAGCCCAAGCAGTCCGTGGCGAAGATCCTCGAAGCCGCCGGGGTCAAGGCCACCGGCTTCGTG
This sequence comes from Brevibacterium sp. GP-SGM9, assembly GCF_047300845.1. Taxonomy (NCBI): domain Bacteria; kingdom Bacillati; phylum Actinomycetota; class Actinomycetes; order Micrococcales; family Brevibacteriaceae; genus Brevibacterium; species Brevibacterium sp. GP-SGM9. The sequence continues at coordinate 3,823,654 of NZ_CP178563.1, forward strand.
CGCTTCCGCGTCGGAGCCTGAAGCACCACTGACCGCCCGGCGGGTCACCGCCCGCCGCGCAGTCCACGCCCCTGAACAGGTTCACCTGTGAGTGGGCGGCCGGAGAGCGGAAGCTCACTCATGAGTGAAACCTCACCGGCATGAGACGGGGTCGGACCAATCGGTCCGGCCCCGTTTTCGCTAGACTTGCCCCGATGACCATCCGGGCTCCCATCTGCCCGCACGGAAGAAGGACTTAATGACAAGTACTCCGGTTCACGAATCCAGCCTTGCCAGCAGACCCGTTCGCACCCATCGGCGCCGAGTGCTCCTCAAGCTCTCGGGCGAGGTCTTCGGCGGAGGCAAGATCGGTGTCGATCCCGATGTCGTCGCCGCGGTCGCCCGTGAGGTCGCCCCCACCGCAGAAGAGGTCGAAGTCAGCATCGTCGTCGGCGGCGGCAACTTCTTCCGCGGTGCCGAACTCTCCCAGCGCGGCATGGACCGCACGCGTGCCGATTACATGGGCATGCTCGGAACCGTGATGAACTGCCTGGCTCTCCAGGACTTCCTCGAACAGACCGGGGTTGACACCCGGGTGCAGACCGCGATCCCCATGTCGCAGGTCGCCGAGTCCTATATTCCCCGTCGCGCCATGCGCCACATGGAGAAGAACCGGGTCGTCATCTTCGGCGCCGGAGCCGGACTGCCCTATTTCTCCACCGACACCGTCGCCGCCCAGCGCGCACTCGAGATCCACGCCGATGAGGTCCTCATCGCGAAGAACGGTGTCGACGGCGTATACACCGCGGACCCGAAGATCGACCCGAGTGCGGAGAAGATCAAGGAGATCACCTACCAGGAGGCGCTGCAGAAGGGCCTCAAGGTCGTCGACGCCACCGCGTTCTCCCTGTGCATGGACAACAAGCTCCCGATGCACGTCTTCGGGATGGAGGGCGAGGGCAACCTCCGGAAAGCCATCGTCGGCGAGAAGATCGGCACCGTCGTCCACTGAGATTGTCCACTGAGGCCATCATCCACTGAGACAGCCGGGCAGCATACGTGCAGGTCAGAACACTCCGATACCGGTTCGGTGAGGAAATTGTGACCTATGGCCCATAGAATGAATCCAAAGCTCCCAGATACGAAAAGAGTGAGTCGTGATTGAAGAGACACTGGCCGAAGCCAGAGAGAAGATGGACAAAGCCGTCGAGTTCACGCAGGACGACTTCGCGTCGATCCGCACCGGACGCGCCAACCCGGCCCTGTTCGCCGAGATCGAGATCGAGTACTACGGTGCCCCGACCCCGCTGCAGCAGCTGGCCTCTTTCCAGACTCCCGAGGCTCGAACGATCCTCGTTACCCCCTATGACAAGGGCACGCTGAACGACATCGAGAACGCACTGCGCAACTCGGACATCGGAGCGAACCCGGCCAACGACGGCAACGTCATTCGCGTCGTGCTCCCGGAGCTGACCGAGGAGCGCCGCAAGGAATACGTCAAGATCGTCAAGGGCAAGGCCGAAGACGGCAAGGTCTCGATCCGCAACATCCGCCGCCACGCCAAGGAGACCCTTGAGCGCATCAAGAAGGACGGCGAGGCCGGGGAGGACGAAGTCACCCGCGGCATCTCCGAGCTCGATGATCTGACGAAGAAGAAGGTCGAGAACGTCGATCAGCTGCTTTCCCAGAAGGAAGCTGAGCTTCTCGAGGTCTGATGATCGCTGTGACCGGGTCCGACAGCCTCTCCTCCGATCCGGCTCCCCTCGGGGAGCCGGAGGAGCCGCGTGCGTCGGCGGCGGAGAACCCGTACCCCCGACGTCGGGACCTCCGCAATTCCGACAAGACCTATTCCCCGGATGATCCGGAGTTCGCGCCGATCCCGGAATCGGTGACAGAACCCGCCGAGGTGGCCGCCAAGGACTACGGCAAAGCCGGTCGCAATCTTCCCGCCGCCATCGGCATCGGTCTCCTCATCGGCGGGATCGTCCTCGCCTCGTTGATCTTCCTGCCCATCTCCTTCATCTTCATCATCCTCGTGGCCATCGTCGCGGCGATGTGGGAGCTGGCGAACGCGCTCTCACGGTCCGGCTCGCTGGTGTCCCGAGTGCCGACGATGATCTCTGCGGCCTGTATGGTCGTGGCGACCTACGTCGGCGGCCGCGAGGCCCTCTGGGTGACCTTTGCCGCCAGCGCCGGAGCCGTCATGCTCTTCACGATGGTCGAGAGGCGCAAGAACGCGGTCAAGGACGTGTCCCTGTCCCTGTTCGCGCTCACCTATGTCGGCCTCATGGCCTGCTTCGTCGTCTACCTGATCACCCAGCCGAACGGCAACTTCTACGTCATCCTGTTCCTCGCCGCCGTCGTCGCCTCGGATGTCGGCGGCTACATCTTCGGCGTCCTCTGGGGCAAGCACCCCATCGCCCCGACGATCTCACCGAAGAAATCGTGGGAAGGCTACCTCGGGTCGGTGGTGTTCGCCGCCGCCGTGGCGACGATCCTGGCCGTCACCCTCTTCGATGCGCCGATCTGGACCGGGCTCGTCTTCGGTGCGGTGATGCCGGCGTTCGCCACCCTCGGCGACTTCAGCGAATCGATGATCAAACGCGACCTCGACCTCAAGGACATGGGCACCCTGCTGCCGGGCCACGGTGGTGTGATGGACCGACTCGACTCGATCCTGCCGACCGCGCCCGTGGCCCTTGTGATGTTCTCGGTCCTGCCCGGCTACCTCTGAGGCCCGGCTGCCGCTGAGGCTCACCGCTCGCGGCGTGGCGGTCCGCACACCACAGCGACGGCCGCATCATGAGACAATGGGTGTGTGAGTTCTCAAGCAGGCAGAAGGCAGACCCGTCCCGTCGTGGAGCATCCCGACGGCACCACGTCGACGACACCGACGCGTGACGGCCGCCCCCTTCTCAATTTCAAGTCCCCGCGGGTCAGCCAGCCGCAGCAGCATCTGGCGGACATGAGCATGGACGAGCGCATCGACGCCGTCAAGGAGATGGGCCTGCCCGCCTTCCGCGCCAAGCAGATCTCCACCCACTACTTCACCCACTTCCAGACCGACGCCGAGTCGATGACGGACCTGCCCAAGGACCTGCGGGCCCAGGTGCAGGAGCGCTTTTTCCCACATCTGCTCACCGAGGTCCGCCGCCTGCGCACCGAGAACGGCGACACCATCAAGTTCCTGTGGCGCCTCTTCGACGGCGCGCTCGTCGAATCCGTGCTCATGCGCTACCGCAACCGCGTCACTCTGTGCGTATCGAGCCAGTGCGGCTGCGGCATGAACTGCCCGTTCTGCGCCACCGGACAGCAGGGCCTGACCCGCAATATGTCGACCGCGGAGATCGTCGAGCAGGTGGTTCGCGCCAACCAGGTCATCGCCGCCGGTGAGCTCGCCGCGGCTCCGTCCTCGGACATGCCGGGTGCCGGAGAGACCGCTCTGGGCGCCGAAGCCGATGAGGAACAGGGCGAGGAGCCGAGCTGGGGCGAGGACGGAGCGTCAGCGTCCGCCGGCGCTTCGACCGGATCCGGGCCGGCCACCTCGGCGACGGGACCCGAACGGGTCTCGAACATCGTGTTCATGGGCATGGGCGAACCCCTGGCCAACTACAAGCGCGTGATGAACGCGGTGCGCCGGTTCGTCGAACCCGCACCCGGCGGCCTGGGCATGTCTGCCCGCCGGATCACCGTGTCCACGGTCGGCCTGGTGCCCGGCATCAACAAACTCGCCGCCGAGGACATCCCCGTGACCTTCGCGCTCAGCCTCCACGCCCCCGACGATGAGCTGCGCGACGAGATGATCCCGGTCAACACCCGGTGGAAAGCCGACGAGGCCATCGACGCCGCGTTCAACTACTACCAGGTCACCGGTCGTCGCGTGAGCATCGAATATGCGCTGATCAAGGACATGAACGACCACGCATGGCGTGCGGAGCTGCTGGCGAAGAAGCTCAACGCCCGCGGCCGCGGCTGGGTCCACGTCAACCCGATCCCGCTCAACCCGACCCCAGGCTCGGTGTGGACGGCGTCCGAGCCGGAAGTCGCGAACGAATTCGTCCGCCGACTCATCGACCAAGGCATCCCGACGACGATCCGCGACACCCGCGGCTCCGACATCGACGGTGCCTGCGGACAGCTCGCCGCCGCCGACTGAGCAGCCCCGGGCACGCAAATTCCCCGCCATCCATTTATCATGGTGGAAACGACACATTCGCACGATTCGCTTCTGGAGGAGACATGGCGGACACGACTTTCCCTCGAATGTCCGGGTGGAAGAACGGGTACGACCCGAAACAGGTCGACAGCTTCTTCAAGCGTGCTCGTGAATCCTTCGAGCGCCCGACCCCCCAGCCCGGTGACCTCGACTCCCGTGCCGTGCGCACCGTCGGCTTCGACCTCGTCCGCAAGGGCTACCACGTCGCCGTCGTCGACGCCGCCCTCGACCGCCTCGAGGACGCCTTCGCCAAGCAGGCCCGCGACCGGCTCATCGCCCAATCCGGACAGGACGCCTGGGTCTCCGAGCTCACCCGCGTCGCCGCGTCCCTGCGAGGACGCCTGGTCCGCGAATCCGGCGAACGCTTCGACAATCCGGCACCCGGCGTCATCGGCTACGACATCGTCCAGGTCGACGACATGTGCGACAAGGTCAACGCCTACTTCACGCAGGGCGTGGCGATGAGCGTCGACCAGGTCCGTCGCGTGCTGTTCAAGACCGCGAAGGGCAACAAGGCCTACGACGAGGACCAGGTCGATGCGTTCATCGACCGCGTCGTCGAGGTGATGGCCTCCGTTGACTGAGTTCCACTTCTTCTCTGCACCGACGAGCACCTCGCCCGGCACGCTCAATCCGGTCTACGAACTCCTCGACTTCCCGATCGTCATGGGCGGCGCCGATGACATCGTGCTGACGGGTCCGGCCCCGGAGCGGCCGCTCGTCGACGGACGTGAGGTCAGCGACCCGCGCTTGGTCAAGGCGCTGTCGAAGCCGATCGAGCTCGACCGCGCCGAGGTGCTCGACCGGAGCGCGAAACTCGCCGGAGTGCTGCGGACGATGGGAATCGACCCGGAGTCCGGAATCCGACTGACCATCGCCGAGGATGTTCCGCCGACGGCGCGGGCGCTGAGCATCCTGGCTGCCGCGCGGATCGGCGTCATCGTCGATGCGCGCCAGGAAAACGGACGCCAAGCCGACGGAGTCGTGGGGGAGGAGCCCGCCGAGGCCGGTGATGGTCCCGTGGTTCGCATTCACGCGATCGAGACCCAGCCCGTCGAACCGGGGCGCGCCTCGGTCAAGGTCACCCGCTCACGTTTCGAAGGTGTCGGCGCCACCTTGGGTGAGCAGACGGCCAACCTCGACCAGGCGATGCGCGACTCCCGCGTCGAATCCGCCGAAGTTGTCCCGCTCACACCCGAGCGACCGCTGGTCCTCACTTCGGCCGGTGTGCTCGACGCCCGTGCGAGCCACGACTGGCTGCGCGCCGAGGTTCTCCCTGAAGCCTGAGCCGTCGGAGGCTGATTCAGTCGCGGCGCTTGTGAGTGAGCTCAGGGCCGCAGGCTGCGTCTTCGCCGAGGAAGAGGCGGCCATTCTGCTCGTGGCCGCCACTTCCGCGCCGGCCACGCTGGATGGGATGCTCGCCCGCCGAGGCGCGGGTGAACCCCTCGAGCAGATCGTAGGCTGGGTCGAATTCGCAGGCCACAGGCTCACCGTCGTCCCGGGAGTGTTCGTTCCCCGGCAGCGGACGACCCTGCTGGCCGAGCACACCACCCGCGTACTCCGCATGGCCGAAGACGCCGCGGTGCTCGTCGAAGCCTTCTGCGGGATCGGTCCGGTTGCGAGCACGGTCGCCCGTGTTCTTCCGGGAACGACCATCCACCTCGGCGATCGAGATCAGAGGGCACTCGACTGTGCCCGTGCGAACGTCGGGACCGGAGCGGGTATCCACCTGCTCGATTGCCTGTCGGGCCTGCCGTCCGAATTGGCCGGCCGCGTCGCTGTCATCTGCGCGGTGCCTCCCTACGTGCCCGAATCGGCGCGGGAATTCCTCCCGCGGGAGGCCACGGACCATGAGTCACCGAACGCCTTGTTCGGCGGGGCAGACGGGCTCGACCTGGTCAGACGCCTCATCGCAGAATCGCTTGACTGGCTGCGCCCGGATGGGACCGTACTCATCGAAGTCGGTCACGGGCAGACTGAAACAGCCGCCGCTTATGCCCGGGAACTCGGGTACACGACGCACAGCCACCTCGGCGAGGACGAGCAGACGGCGGTGCTGGAACTCCGGCGCTGACGGCAAGTACGTCGGCGCGGTGCGCGGCAGATACAGACAACCGCTGGCCAGAAGACCGACTGCTATGGACTAGTCCGATGCATGGGGTCTTCTGGCCAGCGGTTGCAAGCGCCAACGGGCCAACTCCGCTGGCTGGCCGCTGGCGGCTCAGTTCGCGAAGGCGTTGATTCCGGTCAGGGAGCGGCCGAGGGTGAGCTGGTGGACCTCGTGGGTGCCCTCGTAGGTGAGCACGGTCTCGAGGTTGACCGCGTGACGCAGCGGCGGGTACTCACTCGTGATGCCTGAACCGCCGAACAGGGCGCGCAGGTCACGGCAGACATTCATCGCGGTGTCGACGTTGACCATCTTGCCGAGGCTGATCTGCTCGGGACGCACACCCTTCTCCGAGTCCTTGAGCTTGCCCAAGTGAGCGGCGAGCAGGGTGATCTGCGAGTACTGGCCGAAGGCTTTCGCGAGCTTCTGCTGGCTGATCTGGAATGAGGACAGCGGACGGTCGAACTGGATTCGGGTGCCGGTGTACTCGAGGGCCGAGAGCAGAGCGTCGCGGGCGGCACCGGTGACGCCGAAGACGATGCCGTAGCGGGCCTCGGACAGGCAGGACAGCGGCCCCTTGAGTCCCTTGGCCTCGGGCAGCATCGCATCTTCGGGCAGGCGGACGTTGTCGAGGACGATCTCACCGGTGATCGAGGCCCGCAGGGAGATCTTGCGGTGGATCTCCGGGGTCTGCACGCCGGGCGTATCGCTGGGCACGACGAAGCCGCGCACGATCTGCTTGCCCTTGTCATCGGTCTCCTCGATCTTGGCCCAGACGACTATGACGTCGGAGACCGGGGAGTTCGTGATCCACATCTTCGATCCGTTGAGGATCCAGTCGGTCCCGTCCTTCTTCGCCGTGGTCTTCATCCCGGAGGGGTCGGAGCCGACATCGGGTTCGGTCAGACCGAAGCAGCCGATGGCTTTGCCGGCGGCCATCTTCGGCAGCCATTCCTCTTTCTGGGCTTCGGAACCGAAGTGGTGGATGGCGAACATCGCCAGGGAGCCCTGGACGGAGACGAGGGAGCGCAGACCGGAGTCGATGGCTTCGAGCTCACGGCAGGCCAGTCCGTACTGGGTGGCGGTGGAGCCGCCGCAGCCGTAGCCCTCGAGGTGCATGCCGAGGAGGCCGAGTTCGCCGAGTCCTTCGGCGAGTTCGCGGGCGGGGATGGTCGATTCGAGGAAGTAGTCGCCGATCTTCTCACGGACGTTCTCGTCCAGCCACTTCTTCACGATCGATGCGAACTCGAGGTCGTCGGGTTCGAAGACCGAATCCAGTCCCAGGATGTCATCGGGGCTCAGCGCCTTACTCATAAAAACCTCTCTCGCCGTCGAATCGGATTTCACGCCCACCGTATCGCTGTTCAGCAGGAGGACTGTCGAGTCATTTCCCAGAGAACTTTGGCATCATCGGTAGGCGTGAGCAAACGTAGAATCATTGTAGTCGGCTCAACCGGATCGGTCGGCACGCAGGCCCTCGACGTCCTCTCCGAACACCGAGAGACCTACGAGATCGTCGGTCTCGCCGCCGGCACCCAGCTCGACCTGCTCCTGACCCAGGCCCTCGACTTCGCGGTGCCCGTCATCGGACTGACCACCGCGCCGGCCGGGGGAGAGGCCGAGATCCGGCAGCGGCTGAGTGAGCTGGCGGCCCAGCGGGGCATCGCCGATCCCGTCGAAGAGATCCGACTCGGGGACAATGCCGCCGAGGCGGTCGCTGGGAACGACTGCGACATGGTCCTCAACGCGGTGACCGGGGCCGTCGGTCTCGGTGCGACCTTGGCCGCCCTCGAGCGAGGCTCCGACGTGGCCCTGGCGAACAAGGAATCCCTCATCATCGGCGGCTCCATCGTCCTCGACGCCGCCGCCCGCAGCGGCGCCCGACTCGTGCCCGTCGACGGGGAGCATTCGGCCATCGCCCAGGCTCTGCGCTCCGGGACCCACGGCGAAGTCAGCAAGCTCATCATCACCGCCTCCGGCGGGCCCTTCCGCGGGATGACCCGTGACGCCCTGCGCCGAGTCACCCCGGCCCAGGCGCTCAAACATCCGACCTGGTCGATGGGCTCGATGATCACCATCAACTCCGCGACCCTGGTGAATAAGGGCCTCGAAGTCATCGAGGCGCACCTGCTCTTCGGCACCGACTTCGACCACATCGAGGTCGTCGTCCACCCGCAGTCCCACGTCCAGTCGATGGTCGAGTTCAGCGATTCCTCGACACTGGCCCAGATCGCGCCCCCGGACATGCGACTGCCGATCTCCTATGCCCTGGGTACCCAGTCCGACGGTTCGACTCGCCGGCTGGCCTCGGGCGCGGTGGCCAACAACTGGGGTCAGCCCATGCACTGGTCCTTCGAACCGGTCAACCATATGGCCTTCCCGGCACTCGGCCTGGCCATCGAGGCGGGCCGCCGTGGCCGGAGCTTTCCTGCCGTGTTCAACGCCGCCAACGAGGTCCTCGTCGAGGCCTTCGTCAGTGGAGAGCTGTCTTTCACCGGAATCGACGACGGACTGGCCCAAGCTCTCGCCGCCCACACGCCTGCGGATGAGCACACCGTGGACACGGTGCTCGCCGCCGATGCGTGGGCGCGTGAGTTCGCCCGCGAATATGCGACCTCCCACGCACCGCAGGCGGCGGGGGTCTGAGATGACGGTTCTGCTCTACATCATCGGGATCATCCTGTTCCTCATCGGCATCTCGATCTCGATCGCCCTTCACGAACTCGGCCACCTGACCCCGGCGAAGCGCTTCGGGGTCAAGGTCACCCACTACATGGTCGGCTTCGGTCCGACCCTCTTCTCCTTCCGCCGCGGCGAGACCGAATACGGCATCAAGGCACTCCCGCTCGGCGGATTCATCGCCATGCCGGGCATGTACCCGCCGATCGAGGCGACGAAGCAGTCCCTCGTTCCAGCAGGACGCGCAGGGACGGCCGCAGGCGAGGACTGCGCCCCCGCCGACCCCGCAGACATCACCGCGGACGCGCCGAGGCGGGAACGCCGGCAGCGGAAGGGGCGGCTGTTCGAGAACACGATGGCCGATGCCCGCGAGTTCTCGAACCAGGAGATCGAGCCGGGGGAGGAGCATCGGACCTTCTATGCGCTGAGCATTCCCAAACGCCTCGTCGTCATGTTCTCCGGCCCTCTGGTCAATCTCGTGCTCGGGATCATCATTATGGCGATCTCGCTGCTGGGCATCGGCGTGCTCACCCCGACGACGACCGTCGAGACCGTCGTCGAATGCGCCGTGCCCGCCTCGGAGGCCGCGCAGAGGCCCGCCGATGCCAAGAACACCTGCCAGGACGACGATCCGCTCACTCCCGCTTGGGAGGCCGGGATCAAGCCGGGCGACGAGATCACTTCGGTCGCCGGGGTGGAGACGGAGGACTGGGACGAACTGTCCGGAGTGATCAAGGAGCACGCCGGGCAGCGGGTCGAGGTCGACTTCGTCCGCGACGGCCAGGCCCAGTCCGTGACCGTGCCGATCATCGCCTCCGAACGTCCCCGCGTCGACGATCAGGGACAGCTGATGACCAATCCCGACGGCTCCCCGCAGACCGTGACCGAGGGATTCTTCGGCGTCGGCCCCGTCCAAGAACATCAGTCGCTGCCGCTCGACCAGTTCCCCGGAGCCGTCTGGGATCAGGTCACCGGGGTCTTCCACGCGATCATCACCCTGCCGGTCAAACTCGTCGACATCGCCCAGGTGGCCACCGGGGAGAAGGAACGCGACTCCGAAGGCCTCGTCGGAATGGTCGGGGTGGGGCGGATCGCCGGCGAGATCGTCTCGACCGACCATCTCGAGATCGTCGAGAAGGCGCAGCTCGGGCTTGGCATGCTCGGCTCGCTGAATATCTTCCTGTTCGCGTTCAACATGATCCCGCTGCTGCCCCTCGACGGCGGCCACATCGCCGTCGGCCTCTACGAGGGGGCCCGCCGCCAGATCAACAAGTGGCGAGGCCGCGGAAAGATCGGCCCCTTCGACACAGCGAAGCTGCTGCCGCTGACCTACGTCGTCATCGGGCTGATGCTGTGCATGACCGCGCTGCTCGTCTACGTCGACCTCGTCAAACCGATCACCCTCGACGCGATCTTCAACTCCGGCGGGTAGGCCCGGGCCGCCGGGTCAGTCAGGCGCTGAGTCCGTGGGGCTGAGCCACGGGCGGGGCCGGTCCGTGGCTCAGTCGCTCAGGTTCTCAGTCGTTCAGGCGCTGAGCCCGATCGTCATCACCGCGCCGAGGTGGTCGAGGCTGACAGTGATCGTCGCCGGTGCTCCGGGTCCCTCACCCCGTCGGTCGTTGCCGTGTCCGTCACTGCCGGGCACCGTGACCGTTCCCTTGAGGGCGGTGACCATGGTGATCTCGGCGGAAGTGAACTCCCGATCGAGGCCCTTCTCCGCGGCCCAGGCGGTGAAGCGGGCACGCCGTTCGGTGCGGGGTTCGTCGAGGTCCACGTTCACGGTGAACAGCTCATCGGCGACCGCCTCGTCGAAGTTGACCACAAGGTTCGCCGCCCGCCGGACCGTCTCGGCCTGGGCCGGGCCGGCGGGGTATCGCGGGGCCGGCACCGAGGTGGTCGTCCGGCTCAGCTGCAGCTCAGGAGAACCGATGGCACTGGCCCAACCGGCGTCGATGGCATCGGCGACGACGCGCTGGGCCGGATAGTAGGTGGTGTTGCCGAGGACGACGATGCTCAGTCCCAGTTCCGGGAACCAGCGCATGTGAGAGCCGAAGCCGGGGTAGCCGCCGGAGTGGCAGATGACCCGACCGAACCGGGAATCGAGTCGGTTCTCGAGGCCGTACCCGTAGTGCAGGGACTCCGTGTGATGCTCGCTTCTCTGGAGTTCGACGAGCCGGTGGGCCTGCTGATCGTCGGCGAGGATCCGTGACCACGACCCCGGCGCATAGTCGTCGATGTTCTCGAGAGCATCGAGATGGGCGTTCATCCATGCCCCGAGGTCGCGCACCGTCGAGATCACCCCGCCGATGGGGGAGAAGACTCCTGGGCCGGTGACCTCGGCCGGGTGCAGCGACCCCTGAGCGTCGATACGGAAGCCGGGGATGAGATCGGGGAAGTCGGCAGGGTCGAAGCCGGTGCGATTGAGGCCGAGGGGAGTGAGCACCTCGGTGGTGACGATCTCAATGAACGAGCGCCCGGTGACCGCCTCGGCGACGACGCCGAGCAGGGCATAGCCGAGGTTCGAGTACTCGTAGCCGGTGTCGGCCGGGGCGATGGGGATGGCGCCGCGATGCAGATGGGCGATGAGCTCGGCCGGAGTCATCGCCTCCACCCGGTCGGCCCACGGGTCGTCCTTCGCGAAACCGGTGCCCATGGTCAGGGCCTGACGGCAGGTGCGATCGGCCACCTCGGTGCCAGCAAGATCAGGGACGAGCCGCGCGAAGGGCATGTCGAGGTCGAGGCCGTTCGCGGCGAGGAAGCCGATGGCCGTCGCTGTGAACGACTTCGTCATCGAGGCGATGCGGTACGGAACGTCAGCGTTCACGGCTCGCGCGGCTTCGCCTCGGCGGAAGACTCCCCAGGCCAGGGACCCGCCCTGATCGATGAGCGCCTGCGCCTGACGGTCGAGGACCGCGGTCATCGCGTCGATATCGGGCTGGACGAACGGCGTGGACGTCGTATCGCTCACTGAAGTCTCCTTCGGGCCGGTGACAGGACACCTTCACATTACCCGGCATTGGGACTTGGGCCGGGCCTTCGTGCAGAAATTGGGCCGGGGTCCCAGCACCGAGGAGGTGGTCGGAAGTCCTACAATATGAGTGGCCTGCGCAATACGGTCGACGGTCAGCGTAGATGGCTGGTCAGCAGGAGAAATGAGGGAACAAGGGTGCTGAGGCTGGGCCGGATGGGTCACCAACACACGACGTGGCTGAAGAGTCAGCTCGCACTCAACCCCTGTGAGAACGTGTACCTCATCTCGCTGCTCGAGGTCACCGGCACCGCGCAGCTGAACTCGCCGGCGGGAACCCTCTACGGAGTCTTCGACGGGGACCGACCCGTCGCCGCCTACTGGGTCGGCGGAAACATCATCCCGGTCACCGCGAGCCCGGGAACCAACCAGGTGCTCGCCGAAATGCTCAATGCCGATGGTCGCTATTCGTGCTCACTGATCGGGGACCGGACGATCATCCTCGACCTGCAGAGCCGGCTGAATTGGGGTCGCGCCCGGGGTGTGCGGGAACGTCAGCCGCTGCTCGCACTCAGCTCCGACCCCGTGGTCGAACCTGACGAGGCGGTGGTGCGGGCGACTCTTGATGATCTGCACACGATCTATCCCGCCAGCATCGACATGTTCACCAAGGAGGTCGGGTTCTCCCCGATCGAGGATGGCGAGTCGAACTTCCTCGCCCGGGTGCGCGGCATTATCCGCTGCAAGAACTGCTACGCCAGGATCTCCGACACCCTGCCTCAGGGCGGTCCGGTGCCCCGCTGGCCGGCGACCGACCGGGATGAGCAGGTTCTGTTCAAGGCCGACATCGGCATCCGCGCTCGCCGCATCGTCCAGGTGCAGGGAGTCTGGGTCCACCCCGAGGTCAGGATGCAGGGGCTCGGGGCCGCTGGGATGGCCGCAGTGGTCAAGCGGACTCGCGACAAGGGGCACACGACCGTGAGCCTCTACGCCAACGACTACAACGAGGCGGCCCTGCGCATGTACTCCCGCGTCGGCTTCGAACAGGTCGGCACCTTCGCGACCGTGATGTACTGAGCCTGAACCGGCCCTTGTGCGGGCCTGTGCGGCGCAGTGCTGTCCTGTGCGGCGCAACCGCGCGCCAGAAGTCCCCTTGCAGCGGACTAGTCCGCTACGCAGGGACTTCTGGCAAGCGGTCGCGGGCAGGCAGGGACTTCTGGCAAGCGGTCGCGGGCAGGCAGGGACTTCTGGCAAGCGGTCGCGGGCTGGCAGGGACTTCTGAGGCGTTGATGCGCTGGTGGCGCCTCGGGTCAGGGGCGCTTGCGGTCGCGGTTCGTCGGCTTGGCCAGATCGCCGAGGAACTTCTCCATCTCGCGGCGGTCCTTCTTCGTCGGCCGCCCCAGCCCTTTGTCCCGACGAGGGACGAACCCGCGCAGAGCCGGATCCGGCGGGGGAGTGAGATCCTCATAGCACTGCACCGCGATCGAGGCCTGCCTGCGCGTTGGGATGAAGCCGGTGATCTTCCAGATGAACTCGGAGCCGGCCTTGCGGACTCGGACCTCCTGACCGATCGTGATCTTCTGGGCGGCCTTGATCCGCTGCCCGTCGACCTGCACATGCCCGCCCCGGCAGGCCTGGGTGGCGAGATTGCGGGTCTTGAACATGCGGGTCGTCCACAGCCACACGTCGATGCGCATGTGCCGGTTCGGCGACCGGTCGATCTCCTCGGTCACTGCGGACCTTCGGTTCCGGTGCGGGTGGTCTCTGCGCCGGCAGCGGCGGTGCCCCCGCCGCCGGTGAAGTCGGTGCTGGTGAAGTCGGTGCTGCGCAGCGCGAGCTCGGAGCGGCGGCTGAAGGTCTGGGCCGGGCGTCCGCGTCCCTGGCTCACGGCCTGGCCGGTCGGTTCGAGCAGCGGCAGCATGGTGCGGCGGAAGGTATCGGCTTGTAGGTGTTCGCCGGCGACGATCTCATGGAGTTCGCGCAGCTGGCGCAGCGAGAACTCCGACTCGAGCAGGCCGAAAGGGTCCGGGGTGCGCTCATGTAGGGAACGCAGGCGGTGCACGGCGACGCGGACGATCTCCTGATGCTCCCAGCTGAGCTCCTGGACCGAGTGCACGGGCACGAGCTTCCGCCGGACCGCCTCGGCGTCGGTGGAATTGGCCGACGCTGACGCGCCGTCTGGCCCCGAGGCACCGACGGTCGCCCCCGCGGAATCCTGGGTGCCCACATCGGCGAGGCCGACGTCGTTCGTCGAGAGCACATCGAGGTGGGCCACGGAGATCACCCACCCGCGATCATCACGGTCCGGCTGGTCGAAGACGTGCAGCTGCACGGGGGCCCGGTCGATCAGCCGGGCCTTCTCGCGCAGGCACCGGGCGACCGCCTCGGCGAGGCGCTCCTGCGGGCGGAGGATCGACCCGGGCAGCTGCCATACACCGTCGCCTGGGTGGGTGAGGAGAACATGCAGGCCGCGTTCGGGAACGGGGCAGAGGACCGCGGTGTCGACCGCGACCGAGGGCCGCGGGAACTGCGTGAGTTGGTTGGATTCAGGCATGCTCTTCGTGTTGGTCGTCGTGTCGGTGTGCGGAACTGGACGGTGTATCGGGTGGTGCATCTGGCGCTGCTTCGGGGTGGTGCTGGCTCCAGTCTAATTCTCTTGCCCGAGGTGACGAATCCGCGGTGACGAGAGCACGCGTGCCGCAGCACCGACAGCACCCCTCCCGCGGGTTACCGCGGGCGCGCCCGCGTGAGATAGTGTTCGATCTGAGTCCTGACGAGTTGAGGAGAAACACCCATGGCCCTGCGCATGTCGTCCCTGTTCGTGCGAACCCAGAAGGAGGACCCGGTCGGCGCCGAGGTGGCCAGCCACAAGCTGCTGCACCGCGCCGGCTACATCCGCAGGTCGGCACCGGGGATCTACACATGGCTGCCGCTGGGCTTGGCCGTGCTCGGCAAGATCGAGACCATCGTCCGTGACGAGATGGCCCGCGCCGGTTCGCAGGAGGTCCACTTCCCCGGACTGCTGCCCGCCGATCCGTACAAGACCTCCGGTCGCTGGGAGGCCTTCGGCCCCGACCTGTTCCACCTCAAGGACCGCCGCGAGAACGACTACATCCTCGCCCCCACCCACGAAGAGGTCTTCACCCTCCTGGTCAAGGACCTCTACTCCTCGTACAAGGATCTGCCGCTCTCGATCTACCAGATCCAGACGAAGTACCGCGATGAGGCCCGCCCGCGGGCCGGGCTGCTGCGCGGCCGCGAGTTCATCATGAAGGACGCGTATTCCTTCGATATCGACGACGCGGGGCTCGATGCCTCCTACGAGGCGATGCGCGTGGCCTATCTGCGCGCCTTCGCCCGCCTCGGCCTGCCCTGCCTGCCTGTCAAGGCGACCCCGGGCGCGATGGGCGGCTCCGGCACCGAGGAGTTCATCTACCCCTCCGAGGTCGGCGAGGACACCTTCGTGCGCTCGCCGGGCGGATACGCCGCCAACGTCGAGGCCGTGACCTCGATCGTCCCCGAGGCGATCCCGTACGAGAACTCCCCAGCTGCCCACGTCGAGGACACCCCGGACACCCCGACGATCGAGACCCTCGTGGCCGCCGCGAACGCGAACCACCCGCGGGAGGACCGTGCCTGGACCGCGGCGGACACGCTGAAGAACGTGGTCTGCGCCGTCACCCACCCCGACGGTACCCGCGAGATCATCGTCATCGGACTGCCCGGCGACCGCGCAGTCGACCTCGACCGCGCCGCCGGAACCGGCATGCTCGGCGCCGGGGAAGTCGACCTCGAGGCCGCCACTGCCGAGGACCTCGCCGCCCACCCGGAGCTCGTCAAGGGCTACATCGGGCCCGGCAACGACCTCGAGCACCCGGTGCTCGGACTCGAGGCGCCCTCGAAGATCCGCTACCTCCTCGACCCGCGCGTCGTCGACGGCACCCGCTGGATCACCGGAGCCAACGAACCCGGCCGCCACGTCTTCGACCTCGTCGCCGGCCGCGATTTCACCGCCGACGGCACCATCGAAGCCGCCGAGGTGGTCCTCGGCGATCCCGCACCCGACGGCTCCGGCCCGCTGGAGCTGGCCCGCGGTGTGGAGATCGGTCAGATCTTCAAGCTCGGCCGCAAGTACGCCGAAGCCCTCGATCTCAAGGTCCTCGACCAGAACGGCAAGGCCACGACCGTGACCATGGGCTCCTACGGCCTCGGCGTCACCCGCGTCATGGCCTGCATCGCCGAGGAATTCCACAGCAACGACGGGCTGCTCTGGCCCCAGCACCTGGCCCCGGCCGACGTCCACGTCATCGTCGCCGGCAAGGGCGAGGAGATCGCGGCGGCCGGTGAGAAGCTCACCGCCGAGCTCGAGGCCGAGGGCGTGAGCGTCCTCCTCGACGACCGCAACAAGGTCTCGCCCGGCTTCAAGTTCGCCGATGCCGAGCTCATCGGCATCCCCACGGTCATCGTCGTCGGCCGCGGAGTCGCCGACGGTGTGCTCGAGGTCCGCAATCGCCTGGCCGATGAGAAGCAGGAGCTTCCCCTCGCCGAGGTGGTCCCGACCACCGTGGAACGGGTCCGTCAGGCCTACGCACAGGCCGGTGCCGCCGCGGACGCCGCGGTCGCCGCCGACGCTGCCGCAGCCGCCGAGGCTGCTGCCGGTACGGCTGCCGACGGCGCGGTCGAGACTCCCGCCGACTGAGTCACCCGAGGTGTTCGAGACACTCGCCGGCGGCATCGATGTCACCCTCACCATGCTCCTGTGGCTGCTCGCCGCAGGGGTGCTGGCCGGGTGGATCGATGCCGTCGTCGGCGGTGGGGGACTGATCCAGCTGCCCGCACTGCTGCTCGTGCCGGGGATGAGCCCGGTGCAGGCGGTGGCGACGAACAAGGTGGGCTCGATCGCGGGCACGACCGCCTCGGCGGTGACCTATCTGCGCAAGATCACCCCGGACAGGTCGGCGACGATCCCGGCCGCGGCCACCGCATTCATCGGCGCGATGCTCGGGGCGAAGCTCGCCACCTACATTCCCGGTGAGCTGTTCACCCCGATCATCCTCTTAGCGCTCATCGGGGTGGGGCTGTTCACGGTCCTCAACCCCAGCCTCGGCGCGGATGTCACCCTGCGCTTCGGGGAGACCTCGAAACGTCATCACGGACTGTCTTGGCTGATCGGCTTCACGATCGGCGTCTACGACGGGGTGCTCGGCCCGGGCACGGGATCGTTCCTCGTCATCGCCTTCGTCTCGATCATCGGCTTCTCGTTCCTGCAGGCCTCGGCCACGGCGAAGGTGATCAACTGGGCGACGAACTTCGGGGCGCTGGTCTACTTCATCCCCGACGGGCAGGTGGTGTGGCTGCTCGGCCTCGTCGTGGCCGCAGGCAATGTGCTCGGCGGGATCTTCGGGGCCCGGACCGCGCTGAAGCGGGGATCGGGCTTCGTCCGCGTCGTCTTCGTCGTCGTGGTCTCCGCGCTCATCCTCAAACTCGGCTTTGACATGATCTCCGGCCTCATCCACTAGCCCCACAACTACCTGGCGGCGGCCCAGCAACGTGGCGCCACGTTGCTGGGCCCCCGCCAGGTAGTTGTGGGGAGGGTGGTCAGCCGATGGGTTTGAGAGCGTGGGCGTTGACACCGGCGATATCGGCACCCGAGAGTGCGCGGGCCACCCACAGCGAACGCGCCGCATCGGCCAGGGAGGACGTCGATCCGCCGCTGGCCGCGCGCAGGTACCAGAACATGTTCGTGATCTCCCTGGCCACCGCCGCACCCATCCCGTACTGCGGGTCGATGCCCGCGCACAGGGCCAGGTCCGTGGCGAAGCCGCGCAGCCAGG
Organism: Brevibacterium sp. GP-SGM9; assembly: GCF_047300845.1. NCBI lineage: Bacteria > Bacillati > Actinomycetota > Actinomycetes > Micrococcales > Brevibacteriaceae > Brevibacterium > Brevibacterium sp. GP-SGM9. Next base: position 3,841,437 of record NZ_CP178563.1, read on the forward strand.
CCGCCTGCGCCTGCGGATGATCGGAGGGGATCTCGGCGAGGCGGTTCCACAGCACCGGTGCCAGCGTGTAGGCGGTCGGTCCGGCCAGCGGCTGCGGGTCGATGGCCTTCCAGGTCGAGATCCCGGCGGCGTCGGGGTTGCCGGCGAGGATGTTGTAGTAGTGGAGATCGGCGTGGATGAGCCAGTTCTCGTCCGAGGTCGCCAGGGTCTGCATCCAGTTCCGGGCGAAGGACAGCAGCAGCGCATCACCCTGCCCGGTCTCCGACCAGCCGGTGAGCAGGCTCGCGTCCTGATCGAAGGTGGTCAACCACCCGGCGACGAGGTCCTGGACCCGCATGAACTCCGCATCCGCGGGAATCTCGAGCGAACGCTGCAGCGCACCCCACACCGGCGGCACATCGGCCAGGGGCAGAACGGAGAGATTGTCCTTCGTCCGCAGCCGTTCCTGCAGGGTCACCCGGAAGCTGTGGTCGTCACGGATGACGCGGACGGCACCGTGGCCGTTCCACATCTTCAGCGCCCGCAGCGCCTGGGCATGGGCGGCGGTATGCGCCGAGGTGGGAGCCGCGAACCGCAGCACACCCTGATAGTTCTCCTGAGTGAGGACGGGGATGACGAGGCTCTCGCAGCCGGCCCAGGGCGATCCGGGCACTTCGTCGAAGCGCAGCTTCCACCGGTCGAGGAGTTCGTTGGCCATGAAGTCGAGCGCGGCGATCCATGAGCTGGTGCGGAACTCGCCGATGATGTCGCGGGTCGAGCGGTAGAGGACTGGCGGCACCTTCACTGGTGGGCCTCCGCCTCGCCGGAGTCGCCGGAATAGTCATAGCGCAGCGGCTGCGGGTCGGCGAAGATCGTGCGAGCCCGGGCCGATTCCCACAGCCGCAGGATCCCTGCCGTCCCGGTCCGCAGCCACGGCAGGATGGCCGCGGCGAGGGCGTCCTCGAGATTGAGAGCGAGTTCTCTGGCGCTGGCGGCATCGGTGGGGCTGGGGTCGAGCTTCCACGCCGAGGCGTTGGGATCGGCGTTCTTCTCGCCGAGGTTCTCGAGCATCTCCCCGGACAGGGAGCCGAGGGAATCGAGCCGGTCGATCGCGCCCCTGCGTTCGGCCGATTTCGTCTCGAAGTGCACAGCCAGGCGCTCATATCCGTAGGCGGCTGCCCGGGCCTGATTGAGGATCGCGTTGTAGGCATCCTGGCCGTCCGTGTCTTCGTCATCTCCGGCGGCGTCGGCTCCGTCGGCGGCGGATTCGGTGCTCTCGGTCTGCGCGTCTCCGTCGTCGGCGTCCTTGCGGCCTTGGCGGATGAGTTCTTCGGCGGTGCCGATGAGTTCGGGCTTCTTCGTCCCGGCCGTCAGGCTCAGGCCCGTGGCGACATCGGAAAGCACGGGGATCAGGGCCGAGTCGAGCTGGGAGGATGCCTCGAACACGGACTGGGAGACCACCTCGGCGGCCTCGATGAAGCTGCGCGCATCCTCTGTCGGGGGCGGTTCGGTGGCCAGTTCGCTCGGCGGCGCCCATTCTGCTCCGATGGCGTCCCGGAACTTCTGCAGATCCTCACCGGCGGTCTCGGGATCGCCGTCGCCGGGAGTGGTGGCGGCGAGGATGCGGGCGATGCGATTGCGCAGCTGCTCGGTGGCGTCGAGCGTGGGAACCTCAGGCTCGGAATCGAGTCGCAGACCGCATCCCGAGAGCAGACCCAGACTCACTCCGCTGGCGCCGAACAGGAGAAGGCTACGGCGGCTGAGGGGAGAACGCATAGGCCAATCGTAGCGGATTCGCCGACCCCTGATCGGGCCGCAGCCGAGACCGCGGAAGCCGCGCACCCGACACCACCGGAGCCACGTACTCGACATCCCGAAAGCCGCGTACCCGAGACCGCGGAAGCCGCTGCGACCACACCCCGGAACGTCAGGATGCCTACCTTCGGACGGGGCCGTCCCTTAGGGTGGGGACAAAGCAGATCGCTGCAGCACCCGCTGGCGCCGCCGACCGGGTCGGCCCGGCATCCCACCGCTGACCACCGCCGGGCTCGCACCCGCGGCACACGAGAAGGAGGACACATGGACGAGGACGTCGACCGGATCAAGGAGCTGCTGCGCGGCCCCCTCGAGGAGGCCGGCTACCACCTCGAATCCGTCAAGGCCGTCGCCGCCGGACCACGCCGCACGCTCACGGTCATCGTCGACCTCGATGAGTCGAGCACCGAGGCGATGTCGATGGAGCGGATCGCCGAGTCCTCGAAGATCGTCGGTGCCGCCCTCGACGAGGTCGAGATCTTCCGTGACAAGCCCTACCAGCTCGAAGTCACCAGCCCGGGAGCGACCCGGAAGCTCGAGATCCCCCGTCACTTCAAACGCGTGATCGGCCGTCGACTGGAGATCACGACGAAGAAGGACACCTTCAAACTCGACCTCGCCGAGGTGGGGGAGAGGTCGATCACGGGCACAGATCCCGCTCTCAAGGAGGAGCGCACGGTCTCCCTCGACGACATCTCCAAGGCGCAGGTGGAGCTGAAGTTCCGCTGATCCGACTGAGGGTCGGCTGAGCGAGTGCAGGCGTAATCTGGGTTAGACTGTGACGCCTGCATAATCGAAGACAGACAATTCAATGCTCGAGGGAGCCGGAGAGGATAGGGGCCCATGGATATCGATCTCAATGTTCTGCGAGTCATCGAGCGTGAGCGGGAGATTCCGTTCGACACACTGATCGAGCTCATCGAACAGGCACTCTACCTGGCCTACCAGAAGACCGAAGGCGCCTGGCCCGATGCCCGCGCCGAGCTGGACCAGTCCAGCGGCGAGGTGCGCATCCTGGCCGTCGAGTTCGACAACGACGACAATCCGATCGGCGAATTCGACGACACCCCCACCGGCTTCGGGCGCATCGCCGCCCAGACCGCCCGGCAGGTCATCCACCAGCGTCTGCGCGACGTCGAGGACGAGTCCGTGCTCGGCAGCTTCAAAGGCCGTGAGGGCGAGATCGTCTCCGGCACCATCCAGCAGGGTCGCGATCCGCAGATGGTCCAGGTCGACCTCGGCGATGTGGAGGCGGTGCTGCCCCCGCACGAGCAGGTTCCCGGCGAAGAGTACAAGCACGGCACCCGGCTGCGCGTCTACATCGCCGATGTGCACAAAGGTGCCAAAGGCACCTCGGTCACGGTCTCGCGCACCCACCCGAACCTCGTCCGCCGGCTCTTCGCCCATGAGGCTCCGGAGATCGCCGACGGCACCGTCGAGATCGTGTCCCTGGCCCGCGAAGCCGGTCATCGCACGAAGCTCGCGGTGCGCGCGACGAAGCCCGGCGTCAACGCGAAGGGCTCGTGCATCGGCGAACTCGGCTCGCGGGTGCGAGCGGTGATGAACGAACTCGGCCAGGAGAAGATCGACATCGTCGACTACTCCGATGACCCGGCGAAGTTCATCGCCCACGCGCTCTCCCCGGCCAAGGCCGGCAAGGTCGAGATCCTCGACGCAGCGGCGCAGGAGTCGCGCGTGATGGTGCCGAGGGACCAGCTGTCCCTGGCCATCGGCAAGGAGGGCCAGAACGCACGTCTGGCCGCGAAGCTCACCGGCTGGAAGATCGACATCATCGCCGGACAGTAGCGCATACCGCTGCCCCCGGCGTGATTCTCGACACCCGCCCCCTGGCAAGAGCCCATCGGCGAGTGCTGTAGAATCATTCATTGTGAATGTCGGAAGTGCACCCCAACGGACGTGCATCGCCTGCAGACGCAAGGCCGACCGGGACGAACTCACACGATTCGTGATCCGCCCTGGTCAGCACCCCGCCATCGTCCACGATGTGTCAGCGACACTGCCGGGACGGGGAGCGTGGGCGCATCCCGATGAGACGTGCCTGATCAAGGCACTGACCACCGCTTCCTTCGCTCGAGCCTTTCGAACGAAGGTCACCGCCTCGGATCTGCCGAGGTTGGACGACGAACCCAACGAGAACGGGTGAGCTAAGAATGGTTGACAACTTGTGAGTGTCGCACGATGACACCCAAACGGAATTCGAGAGAGCAGTGAAATGAGAACTGCTCTTCATTGATGAGGTTCTTTCCTGACCGGGAAAGAACCCGGACAGGAGAACTGTGGCAAAGCCCCGTGTCCATGAGCTCGCGAAAGAGCTCGGCACAACCAGTAAAATCGTCCTCGAGAAGCTCCAGGACATGGGCGAATTCGTTCGCTCGGCATCCTCGACACTCGAAGCACCCGTCGTCCGACGGGTGAAGGAAGCCTTCGCCGACTCCGCCCCTGCAGCGGGTGAGAAGTCCGGCGGCTCCGCATCGGCCAAGAAGCCCGCCGCCAAGTCGGCTGCCAAACCCGGTGCCCCCAAGCCCGGAGCGAAGCCCGCCGCCAAGCCGGGCGCCAAGCCCGGTGCAGCAAAGTCCACGCCCGCCGAGGCGACCGGATCCGAGTCCTCGTCCGCGCCCAAGCCCGGTGCGAAGCCCGCACCGAAGCCGGCCGAACAGGCTCCCGCCGCCGAAGCGCCCGAACAGGCTCCCGCCGAGGCTGCAGAAGCCCCGGCTCAGGCCGAGGCTCCGACGGAGGCTCCCGCCGAGTCGAAGCCGAACCGTGCTGCTGCCCCGAAGCCCGGTGCCGCCCCGAAGCCGGGTGCCGCGCCGAAACCCGGCAACGCACCCAAGCCGGGTGGCCGTTCGGCCGCTCGCCCCGGCAACAACCCCTTCGCCCCCTCCCAGGGGATGCCGAAGCCCGGTCGCGGACCGAAGCCCGGCGGACGCCAGGGTGGTCAAGGCGGTCAGGGTGGACAGGGCGGCCAGGGCGCACGCCCCGGCAACAACCCGTTCGCGAACTCGCAGGGCATGCCCAAGCCGGGTCAGAAGCCCCGCGGCACCGGTGAGGAAGCCTCGGCAGGTCCGCGTCCGGCGCCGCGTCCAGGTGCTCCGCGCCCGAACCCGTCGATGATGAAGAACTCGGCCCTGAATAAGCCGGCCCCAGGACGCGGTCGCGGCGGCGGTCGCGGCAATGCCCCGGCCGGCGGCCCCGGCGGCGGAACACCAGGTGCTCCGGGCGCCCAGCCGGCAGGTCGTCGTGGCCCCGGCGGCGGTCCCGGCGGTCGTGGCTCCGGTCGCGGTCGCGGCAGCACCCAGGGTGCATTCGGCCGCGGCGGCGGTCCCCGTCAGAAGGGACGCAAGTCGAAGCGGGCCAAGCGCGCCGAGCTCGAGCAGATGCAGGCGCCGTCCGTCGGCGGTGTGACTGTTCCGCGCGGCAACGGCGACACCCCGCTGCGCCTGCGTCGCGGCTCCTCGCTGGCCGACTTCGCTGAGAAGATCAACACCGATCCGACGAACCTCGTCACGGTGCTCTTCCACCTCGGCGAGATGGCGACGATCACCCAGTCCCTCGACGAAGGCACCTTCGAGGTCCTCGGCGAGGAGCTCGGCTACAAGATCGAGATCGTCTCACCCGAGGACGAAGACCGTGAGCTGCTCGAGACCTTCGACATCGACCTCGACGCGGAAGCCGCGGACGAGGACGACGAGGATCTCGCGGCCCGCCCACCGGTCGTCACCGTCATGGGTCACGTCGACCACGGTAAGACCAAGCTGCTCGACGCGATCCGCTCGGCCAACGTCGCCTCTCGTGAGGCCGGCGGCATCACCCAGCACATCGGCGCCTACCAGGCCGAAGTCGAACACGAGGGCCAGGATCGCAAGATCACCTTCCTCGACACCCCGGGTCACGAGGCGTTCACCGCCATGCGTGCCCGTGGTGCGAAGTCGACCGACCTCGCGATCCTCGTGGTCGCCGCCGACGACGGTGTCATGCCCCAGACGGTTGAAGCTCTCAACCACGCTCAGGCGGCCGATGTGCCGATCGTCGTGGCTGTGAACAAGGTCGATAAGGAAGGCGCCAACCCGGCGAAGGTCATGCAGCAGCTGACCGAGTACAACCTCGTGGCCGAGGAATACGGCGGCGAGACCATGTTCGTCCCGATCTCCGCGCTCAAGCGCGAAGGCATCGACGAACTGCTCGAGTCCGTGCTGCTGACCACCGATGCCGCTCTGGACCTGCGGGCCAACCCCGACAAGTCCGCTCGCGGTATTGCGATCGAGGCCAAGCTGGACAAGGGACGCGGTGCGGTTGCGACCGTGCTCGTCGAGTCCGGCACCCTGCGTCAGGGCGATGCCATCGTCTGCGGCACCGCCTACGGACGTGTGCGTGCGATGTTCGACGAGAATGGCAACATCGTCGACGAGGCGGGTCCGTCCCGTCCCGTCCAGGTGCTGGGTCTGTCCTCGGTTCCGCGCGCCGGTGATTCGTTCATCTCCACCGATGACGATCGCACGGCCCGTCAGATCGCTGAGAAGCGTGACGCCATCGAGCGCAACGCCGCTCAGGCTCGCGGTCGCAAGCGCATCAGCCTCGAGGACTTCACCAAGGCGCTGGCCGAGGGCAAGGTCGACATGCTCAACCTCATCCTCAAGGGCGACGTGTCCGGTGCTGTCGAAGCACTCGAGGACTCGCTGCTCAAGATCGATGTGGGCGACGACGTCGACCTGCGCATCATCCACCGCGGCGTCGGTGCGATCACCGAGAACGACATCAACCTGGCGACGGTCGACAACGCGATCGTGCTCGGCTTCAACGTCCGTCCGGAAGCGAAGGCTCGCGACCTGGCCGACCGCGAAGGCGTCGATGTTCGGTACTACTCGGTCATCTACCAGGCGATCGACGATATCGAGAGCTCGCTCAAGGGCATGCTCAAGCCCGAATTCGAAGAGGTCCAGACGGGCACCGCGGAGATCCGCGAGGTCTTCCGGTCCTCGAAGTTCGGCAACATCGCCGGTTCGATCGTCCGCAGCGGAACGATCACGAGGAACTCCGGCGCCCGCGTCACCCGCGACGGTGTCGTCATCGGCGACAACCTCAAGATCGAATCGCTGCGCCGGTTCAAGGATGATGCCACCGAGGTCCGCGACGGCTACGAGTGCGGTATCGGACTCGGCTCCTTCAACGATCTGCGCGAGGGTGACATCATCGAGACCTTCGAGATGCAGGAGAAGCCGCGCGACTGAGAGTTGCAGGCTGATCCCAGATGATCGATCCCGCTGGGACCGATCATGACGAGAACCGGGCCCCCGAGTGGGGCCCGGTTCTTCGACTCCGGGAATATGAGAGAGAATGGCCGGAGCTCTCCGGCACCATCAGGCCCGGCACGACAACTGCGCGTGCCGCCACACATTACGAAGGACACACCATGGCAGACCCCACCAGGGCACGCAAGATCGCCGACCAGATCAAGGTCATCGTCGCCAGCACCATCGAACGACGCCTGAAGGACCCACGTCTCGGTTTCGTCACGGTCACCGATGTCCGCGTCACCGGCGACCTGCAGCACGCCTCGATCTTCTACACCGTCTACGGTGACGATCAGGACCTCGAAGCCACCGGCAAGGCACTCAACTCCGCCAAGGGATTCATCCGCTCCGAGGTCGGCAAGGGTCTGACGATCCGGTTGACCCCGAGCCTCGAATTCATCGCCGACGCCGTGCCGGAAGCCGCCGCCCACCTCGACGGACTCCTGGCCAAGGCCGCGGCCGACGACGCTCGCATCGCGAGCTTGGCCAAGGACGCAGCGCCCGCCGGCGACGAGGATCCCTACCGGAAGCCCGCTGCCGACGAAGAGTGATCGCGGCGACACACGGCGGGGGAGTGACACACCACCCCGCTGTGGGGGAGTGCGCGCGATCTTCATCACGTGAGCAAAAAAAGTTCTCGTAACAGTTTTGTTATCTTTGCCCGGTGTCGTAGACTTCTTCTGGTAACGAAATGATTACGACTCTGTTAAGGGATTTCTGCATTGGGTAAGCACTCTTCGCCACAGCCTTCCTTCGCGAAGCAGCTCGTTCGGGATCTGACTCCCAGCAAGCGCTCGTCTGGTCGGCACTCCGCTGATGTGCCATCGACGGCGACCTCCGTTCTGGCCACCGTCAAGCAGCGTCCCGTCGTTGCCGCGATCGCCGTCCCGGCCGCCGCAACCGCCGCCGTCGTCGGTTCGACCGTGGTCATGGGACCCCCGGACACGGGCAACGTCACCACCGAGGCAGCGAACACCGCGCAGGAGCAGGCGAGCCCCTCGGCCGTGAGCCAGGATGAGATCGACGCCCAGCGCGAGAAGGCCGGCGAAGAGTACCTCAAGGACGTCAAGGACGACCCGAAGTACAAGAACAAGTCATCGAGCAAGACCAAGCTCGAGGTCAAGACCCCGAAGCCGGAGCCGACCACCGAGTCCGCCACGAGCAAGAAGGCCGACGGCGGCAAGTCCGACGACGACTCATCCTCCGAGGGCGGAGCCTCCGGTGACACCTCGGCGCCGCCGTGCAAGGTCTCGTCCTCGATCGAGTCCGGTCTCCTGCCCAACGCGGTCAACGGCTACCGTGCCGTGTGCGCGAAGTTCCCCGAGGTCAAGACCTTCGGCGGACGTCGTCCCGGCACCGGTTCCGATCACAACACCGGCGAAGCCGTCGACATCATGATCACCGGCAGCACGGGTGACCGCATCTCCGACTACCTGATCAAGAATCACAAGAGCCTCAACGTCAAGTACGTGATCTGGAAGCAGCGCATCTGGATGCCGGGCAGCGGCTGGAAGGGCATGTCGGACCGCGGTTCGACCACCGCCAACCACTTCGACCACGTGCACGCCTCCTTCAACTGATCGTCACCCTCCCGTGAGCGATCCTTCCCCACAGGGCGTCCTCGTCTGCGACAAGCCGCAGGGACTGAGCTCCCACGGTGTCGTCTCACGCATCCGCCGCTGGTACGGCACCCGCAAGGTCGGTCATGCCGGCACTCTCGATCCGATGGCCACCGGCGTGCTCGTCCTCGGCCTCGGCCGCGGGACCAAGCTGCTTGGCTACATCACGGGTGTGTCGAAGACCTATCTCGCGACGATCCGCCTCGGTGCGGCCACGCCCACCGATGACGCCGATTCCGAACCCGATCGCTTCGCCGATCCCGCTGTGCTGACTGCGCTCACGTCCACAGACATCGACGCAGCTATCGCCACCCTCCGCGGCCCCATCGACCAGGTGCCGAGTGCGGTCTCGGCGATCAAGGTCGACGGCAAGCGCTCCTACGCGCGGGTGCGTGCCGGGGAGGACGTCGAACTCAAGGCCCGCCGCGTCGAGATCTCCTCGTTCGAGATCCTCGACATCCGCTTCGCCGCGACCGAGGGCCACATCGATGTCGATGTCGAGGTCGACTGCTCCTCGGGCACCTACGTCCGGGCGCTGGCACGCGATGTCGGCGAGCACCTCGGCGTCCATGGTCATCTCACCGCGCTGCGACGCACCCGGGTCGGTGCCTTCGACATCGAGGATGCCGCGACGATTCCCGACGACCTCGATTCACCCACGCCGCGACTGCTCACCCTCGCCGAGGTCGCCGCCACCCTGCTGCCGACCGTCGAAGTCGACGCCGAGGCCGCCAAGGCCCTGATGCAGGGCAAGATCGTCACCCTCGCCGAGGCTGTTGCCCAGGCATGTGGGGCCGGTGACACTGCCGCAGATCAGGGTGATGCCCGTGGGGTCGGCAGTGTTGCCGCCGAACCAGGTGAAGCTCCGAGCGAAGAGGAGGTCGCCGTGATCTGCGGAGGCGAACTCATCTCGATCGCGAACCTGAGGGATCGTCGTTCGCTCAAATCGCTCACCGCCTTTGCCATCGACCGCGCCTAGGTCACAAGGTTTCGCGTTGTTTTTATCAAATACAACGAAAAGCATTGTATATTGGCTGGAACTCTGCTCTAATTGACCCATGTTCGTCATGACGATCGACCAACGCGGATCGCGCGCAGGCGACGATTCTGTGCCGGAGCTGCTGGCGGCGCTGGCTCGGATCGACACCGTGCGCGGCTTCCAGCGCACCATCGGCGATGAGGTCCAGGGAGTCCTCGATGACCCAGGACAGGTCGCCGAGGCGGTCCGACTGATCGCGGTCCTGACCGGCTGGCACATCGGCATCGGCATCGGAGAGGTCGAGGAACCGCTGCCCGATTCGACCGCCGAGGCCAGGGGAGAGGCCTTCTATGCCGCCAGGCGCGCCGTCGAAGCTGCCAAGAGCGCACCCGCCCACCTCGTCGTCGCATCCGGGGGTGAGGGGTCGGCAGGGGCCGAGGGGACGGTTGAGGAGACCGGTGAACACCTTGGATTCGCCGAGGCGGCCCTCCGGCTGCTCGCGCGGACCCTCGATGATCTGCGGGAGCAGTCCCGCGGCTATGTCGCGTACCGACTCGACCACCCCGAGGCCACGCAAGCCGATATCGCCAAGCACTTCGCCGTCTCCCAGCAGGCCGTTTCCCGAGTCCTGTCCCAGGGCAGCGCCGAGATCGTCGCCGGTGCCCGCGCACTCTCGGCCCATCATCTCGGACTCGCGGCTCGTGTCAGTGGTGCGGGGCACAATAATGGCTGAGGGGCACAACGATGAATGGCCCGATCGCGAGTGAGGTCCTCACCGTGGGTGCAGGCCCAATCACGAGTGAGGGACTCAATCATGAGTGAGAGCCTCCGCCATGGGTGAGGCCCTCACCCATGGTTGACGACGGTGCACGGGGAGAGAACGGACGGAGGATGAGGAATGTGGACTGAGGTGATCGTGGCGGTTTTCGCCGCCCTCGTCGCCGCGCTGATCGGCTGGCCGATGGTCCCGCTGTTCCTGCGGATGACCCATGGCGGTCCCGGCACCAAGCCGAGTGTGACCGGCAGTGAGGACATCGAGGTGCTCCGCGGGGGCATGTGGATCGGCATCGTCGAGCGCGCCCTCATCGCCGGAGCCATCGTGCTCGGTCGTCCGGAGCTCATGGCCGTCGTCGTCGCGATCAAAGGTCTCGGCCGGTTCGCCGAGATCAAGTCCTCGTCGGCGGCCGGTGAACGGTTCATCATCGGCACCTTCGTCTCGATCGCCATCGCCGCTCTGGCCGGGGTCATCGGCTGGGCGATCGTCGTATGAATCGTCCGGTTAGCACCCACGTTCTCCTCTGCGTTAATCTGATTCGGTGCACGGAAGGAGCGAGCCTGGGGTGAAGGTTTATCACGGACTGAGTGAGGTCGGGACCGACGATGTCGGCACCGTCGTCACACTCGGCAACTTCGACGGCGTCCACCGTGGCCACCAGATGGTTCTGCAGGCCGTCGCGGCGATCGCCCGTGAAGAGGACCTGCGCTCGGTGGCGATGACCTTCGACCCGCATCCGCGCACCGTCCACCGCCCGAGCGATCCGACGCTGATGATCACGAGCACGAGCCAGAAGGCCGAACTCATCGCGGTCACCGGCATCGACGCACTGCTCGTCCAGCCCTACGACCTCGACTTCGCCGCACAGTCGGCAGAGGACTTCGTGCGCAGCTACTTCGTCGAAGCCCTGCATTCGCGGATCGTCGTCGTCGGTGAGGACGTCCGCTTCGGCAAGGACAACGAAGGCACCATCGACACGCTGCGCAGCCTCGGCGAGAAATACGGCTTCCGGACCGAGACGATCGAAGAGGTCGGACGCGGGGGCCGCTACTCCTCGTCACGGATCCGTGAGCAGATCGTCTCCGGCGACGTCGCCGAGGCGGCCGATCAGCTGGGCCGCTACCACCGTGTCGAAGGCACTGTCGTCCACGGCGATGCGCGCGGACGTGACCTCGGGTTCCCCACGGCCAACCTGTCCGAGGACGCCGAGGGGCTCGTGCCCTCCGACGGGGTCTACGCGGGCTGGGCCAGCTTCTCCGGAGAGGACCAGCCCTACCCGGCCGCGATCTCCGTGGGCACCAACCCGACCTTCCAGGGGTGCAGCCGCCGCGTCGAGGCCTATGTGCTCGACAAGGAGTTCGGGGAGTTCGACGTCTACGATCGCCATATGAGCATCGAGTTCGTCACCCGCATCCGCGGCCAAGTGGCCTTCACCGGGATGGACGACCTCATCGTGCAGATGCACGAGGACATCGCCGATGTGCGCGAGGTCCTGCACACCTGATAAACTGAACTCTGCCGTTTTCACCGGCCGCGGTTCCATAGTGCCCAGACTGACAGGTCTGCGCGCCGCGCAACGATCACAAGGAGAAGTCCATGGCTCTCAGCACTGCCGAAAAGCAGGAAGTCATCAAGGAATATGCAACTCACGAGGGCGACACCGGTTCTCCCGAGGTCCAGGTTGCGTTGCTCACCCGCCGGATCACCGAGCTCACCGAGCACTTCAAGGATCACAAGCACGACCACCACTCGCGTCGTGGCCTGCTGCTCCTCGTCGGCCAGCGTCGCCGGATGCTCAAGTACCTGCAGCGCGTCGACATCGAGCGCTACCGTGCGCTGATCAAGCGCCTCGGCCTGCGCCGCTGATTCTTCCTTCGGCCCGGGTCCGCCCGACCGAACGGAGACTCGCAGAACTGATCGGCTGACCCGATCTGCGCTGCACCGCAGTCGAAACGAAGCGTCCCACCTGCGGGTGGGGCGCTTTCGTGCATCTGCGGTAGACTTCGAGGTGGACAATCAGGACATGGACGTTTCGGTCTTCGGTAGTGGCCTCCGGAGGATTGCGCGAGTTCGATCGCCGGTTCCGTGGGCCCCGATCGATGACCGGCTTGGATCCATGGATTGTCCATGCCGATATCCCGCCGGATCGCACAGGACGACAGCCCTCGCACGACGGGGGCGTGCCTCATGTCTCGAGGACGTCCGCGCGCCGGCACAGACTAGGAGAATACGTGGGACTCAACCCTGAATCCACCGCAGCGCACATTGACAATGGCAGCTACGGTTCACACACCATCCGCTTCGAAACGGGCCGTCTGGCCCAGCAGGCCGCCGGTTCGGCCGTCGCCTACCTCGACGACGAGACCATGCTCTTCTCTGCCACCTCGGCAGGCAAGAGCCCTCGCGAAGGATTCGACTTCTTCCCCCTGACCGTGGACGTCGAGGAGCGCATGTACGCTGCCGGACGCATCCCCGGATCGTTCTTCCGCCGCGAAGCACGCCCCTCGACCGACGCGGTGCTGACCTGCCGCCTCATCGACCGTCCGCTGCGCCCCTCGTTCGTCAAGGGACTGCGCAACGAGGTCCAGGTCGTCGTCACCGTGATGTCGGTCCACCCCGACCACATCTACGACGCACTGGCCATCAACGCCGCATCGATGTCGACCCAGCTCTCCGGTCTGCCGTTCTCCGGCCCGATCGGCGGCGTGCGCATCGCCCTCATCGACGGCCAGTGGGTCGCCTTCCCGAACCACTCGCAGCTCGACGACGCCGTGTTCAACATGGTCGTCGCCGGTCGAGTCGTCGGTGACGACGTCGCCATCATGATGGTCGAGGCCGAAGCCACCGACAACGCCATCGACCGGATCAAGACCGGTGCCCCCGCTCCGACCGAAGAGATCGTCGCCGAGGGACTCGAGGCCGCCAAGCCGTTCATCAGCGAACTCTGCCGCGCGCAGCAGGAGCTGGCCGACCGGGCCGCGAAGCCCACCGTCGAATTCCCCGTCTTCAAGGACTACGAGGACGATGTCTACGAGGCCGTGAAGGAACTCGCCGAGGCCAAGCAGACTGAGAACTTCCAGATCGCTGACAAGCAGGAGCGCGAGGCCGCCGGCAGCGAACTCCTCAACGAACTCTTCGACAAGCTCGGCGAACGCTTCGCCGGCCGTGAGAAGGAGATCGCCGGTGCGCTCAACGCTCTGACCAAGCAGGTCGTGCGCAAGCGCATCCTCACCGAGCAGATCCGCATCGACGGCCGCGGGCTCAAGGACATCCGTCCGCTGACCGCGGAGACCAATGTCATCCCGCGTGTCCACGGTTCGGCGATCTTCGAGCGCGGAGAGACCCAGATCCTGGGTATCACCACGCTCAACATGCTCAAGCTCGAGCAGCAGATCGACTCGCTCTCACCGGTGACGTCCAAGCGCTACATGCACCACTACAACTTCCCGCCCTACTCGGTCGGTGAGACCGGTCGCGTGGGCAGCCCGAAGCGCCGCGAGATCGGCCACGGTGCGCTGGCAGAACGCGCCCTCGTGCCCGTCCTGCCCAAGCGCGAGGACTTCCCCTACGCGATCCGTGAGGTCTCCGAGGCCCTCGGGTCCAACGGTTCGACCTCGATGGGTTCGGTCTGCGCCTCGACGCTGGCCATGCTCTCCGCCGGTGTGCCGCTGCAGGCCCCCGTGGCCGGCATCGCCATGGGACTCGTCTCCGACGTCATCTCCACCGACCAGGGCGAACAGACCGCATACGCGGCTCTGACCGACATCCTCGGCGCCGAAGACGCCTTCGGCGACATGGACTTCAAGGTCGCCGGTACGCGTGACTTCATCACCGCGATCCAGCTCGACACCAAGCTCGACGGCCTTCCCGCCTCGGTGCTCGGTGCCGCACTGAAGCAGGCCCGTGAGGCCCGCATGGTCATCCTCGACGTCATCGCCGAGGCCATCGACGCTCCCGCCGAGATGGCACCGACGGCACCGCGGATCATCTCCGTGAACATCCCCGTCGACAAGATCGGTGAGGTCATCGGGCCCAAGGGCAAGATGATCAACCAGATCCAGGAGGACACCGGGGCCGACATCAGCATCGAGGACGACGGCACCGTGCTCATCGGCGCCACCGACGGACCGGCCGCCGAGGCCGCCCGCTCGATGATCAATGCGATCGCGAACCCGCAGGTCCCCGAGGTCGGCGAACGCTACCTCGGCACCGTGGTCAAGACGATGAGCTTCGGCGCATTCGTCTCCCTGACCCCGGGCAAGGACGGACTGCTGCACATCTCCGAGCTGCGCAAGCTCAACGATGGCAAGCGCGTCGAGGACGTCGAAGACGTCGTCGGTGTGGGCCAGAAGGTCCAGGTCGAGATCACCAAGATCGACGACCGCGGCAAGCTCTCGCTGGCTCCCGTGACCGACGATGATGATGCCGAGACCGAAGAGGACTCAGACAACTGATTCTCAGCGATTCTCACACCGGGGAGGGCAGCCGAATCGATCGGTCTGTCCTCCCCGGTGGTTTGACAGTGACCACCGAACACATGCCCGGGCTGGCCTCGGAGACGATTGGCATCTGGGTGGCGGCGGGCTCGCGTGACGAGTCCGCGGAGACCGCAGGGTCGACGCACTTCCTCGAGCACATGCTGTTCAAGGGCACGCGGACCAAGGACGCGAAGTCGATCGCCGCGGCCTTCGATCGCACGGGCGGTGACTCGAATGCCATCACGGCCAAGGAGCTCACCTGCTACTACTCGCGCTGCCTCGTCACTGACCTACCCGGGATCACGGCGCTGCTGCTCGACATGGTCTCGAACTCCAGCCTCGACATCGATGAGTTCGAGCGCGAGCGCGGAGTGATCATCGAGGAGCTCGCGATGTCGTCCGATGATCCCGGCGACGTGCTCTTCGATGACTTCGACAAGCTCGTCTTCGGCGAGCATCCTCTGGCTCGGCCGGTGGGAGCGACGAAGGACCAGATCCGGGTCCTCGGCCACCACACGCTGCTCGAGCACTACGAGAACACCTATGTCCCGCCGCGGCTGGTCATCGCCGCCGCTGGTGGTGCCAGTCATGCCGAGGTGCTGAGCATGGTCGACGATGCCCTCGCCGAGGCGGGGCTCGGGTCCCGCTCCGAGGTCTGGTCGCCCAGCCGGCTGGGTTCGGTCGAGGGTGACGCCGCGCTGCTGCGGCCGTCCGATGAGAAGGTCCACGGCTCCCACGCCGGGGCGCACCTGGCCGGGGCGAAGCGGGAAGCGCCGAGCTTCACTGCCGGCAGGTCCCACACGATCAAGGACACCGAACAGCTGGGCGTCCTGCTCGGCTGCGAAGGCCTTGAGGAGGGACATCCCGACCGGTTCGTCTACTCGGTGCTGCTGACGATGCTCGGCGGTGGGATGTCCTCGAGGCTGTTCCAGAGCGTGCGCGAGGAGCGGGGGCTGGCCTACGCGGTCAACTGCGTGGCCAGTCAGTTCACGGATTTCGGCACCTTCGGCATCTATGCCGGCTGCACGGCCGAGAACGCCCAGGCCGTCGTCGATCTCGCACTGACCGAATGGGAGCGGCTGGCGCAGACCGCGCCGAGCCGGGCCGAACTCGACGAGATCGTCTCTCAGCTCTCGGGATCGATGGTCCTCGGCCTCGAATCCTCGGCGGCGCGGATGAACCGGCTCGCCAGGTCCGAGATCTTCGGCCTCCCGCTCGAGGATCCCTTCGACCTCATCGAACGCGTCCGCTCGGTGACCGCCGAACAGGTGAGCACCATGGCCGGCGAACTGTTCTCCCGTCCCCGGGCACTGTCCCTGGTCGGCCCGGACGCTCGCGTCGACCTTCCCTGAGGCAGGTCTGTGCCGGGCTTTTCCATCGTCACTTTGCGTAACCTGGAATAGGCCCGGTACATGCCTTGTTGTCCGAGATGAGACCCTGATATAGGGTCGAAACGAAGCCGCCGACCTGGCGGACATCAATTCTCATCAGGAGGAATCTCATGGCTGAGCAGTACACCCTTCCGGAACTGCCCTACGACTACTCCGCTCTTGAGCCGCACATCTCGGCTCGCATCATGGAGCTGCACCACGACAAGCACCACGCCACCTACGTCAAGGGCGCCAACACCGCCGTCGAGCAGCTGGCCGAGGCCCGCGAGTCCGGCAACCTGGCGAACGTCCCGAAGCTGACCCGCGATCTCGCGTTCAACCTCGGCGGACACGTCAACCACTCGATCTTCTGGAACAACCTGTCCCCGGACGGCGGCGACAAGCCGGTCGGTGAACTCGCAGCGGCCATCGATGACCAGTTCGGTTCCTTCGACAAGTTCCGTGAGCACTTCACCACCGCAGCCACCACGATCCAGGGCTCCGGCTGGGCCGTGCTCGTCTACGATCAGCTCGGTGGAAACCTCTTCATCGAACAGCTCAAGGACCAGCAGTCCGACGTCCAGCTCGGCGGTACCCCCGTCCTGCAGCTCGACATGTGGGAGCACGCCTTCTACCTCGACTACCAGAACGTCAAGCCTGACTACGTCAAGGCCTGGTGGAACATCGTCAACTGGGCAGACGCCGGTGCACGCTTCGACCGTGCCGTGGCTCAGACCAAGGGCCTCCTCCTCGGCTGACCCTTCCCCCAGAACTACCTGACGGCGGCCCAGCAACTTCGCGCGAAGTTGCTGGGCCGCCGTCAGGTAGTTGGGGAGGTGTTGAAGAAGGAATGACCGGAGTGGACGATGAGTTTTGAGTTGAGGCGCTGGCAACGCGACGACGCCGCCGTGCTTGCCGAGATCTACTCCACCGCCGACCCGGCGCTGCTGAGCAACATCCCCGACGACCGCAGTCTCAACGGTGCGCGCAGCTGGATCGAATCCATCACCGGCGCCGAGGCGGGTCAGATGACTCGTGCCTTCGCGATCGTCGAGCGCAGCGTCGAAGGCCGCGCACGCGAGAAGCTGCTCTACGACGGCGTGCGCTTCGACACGGAGACGGCCGCGAGGCTGGCCGGAGATCCACGTGCCGCCGGCCGCCGGCTGTCTCTCACGTCACCGGATGACGATGATGCCACGGGTTGTCGATAGACTGGCCTGCGAAGATCGTGGAGACGCGTCGAAGGCCGAGACCACGAGGATCGTTGAGCAAGGAGTCAGAGCACATGAGCATTCGGGTCGCCGTCATCGGAGCCAAGGGACGCATGGGATCCCACGCCGTCGATGCCATCAATGAGGCGGACGGCCTCGAACTCGCAGCCGCCCTCGGCAGCAGCGATTCGCTCGAGACCCTGCTGGACCAGAACATCGACGTCGCCGTCGAACTCACCGTGCCGAAGTCCACCGAGGACAACGTCACCTTCCTCGTCGAACACGACATCGACACCGTCGTCGGCACCACCGGGTGGGACAACGACCGACTGGCCCGTCTCGAGGCCACACTCAAGAACCACCCGCAGACCGCGGTCCTCATCGCCCCGAACTTCTCGATCGGCGCGGTCCTGGCGATGCGCTTCGCCGAACTCGCCGCCCCCTACTTCGATTCCGCCGAGGTCGTCGAGACACACCACACCCGCAAGCTCGACGCCCCCTCGGGCACCGCGAACCACACCGCCCAGCGCATCGCCGCCGCCCGCAGCGCCGCCGGACTCCCGGCCGTCCCCGACTCCACGGAATCCGATCCGCTCGGTGCCCGGGGTGCGGTCATCGACGGCATCCATGTCCACGCCATCCGCCAGCAGGGCATGAACGCCCACGAGGAGATCCACTTCGGCTCCGACGGCGAAGCCCTGACCATCCGCACGGACTCGCACTCCACCTCGGCGTTCATGCCGGGAATCGTCACCGCGGTGAAGAACATCGCCGACTACACGGGGCTGCTCCACGGCCTCGAGAACATGCTTGACCTCTGATGTCGAAGGCCAAGGTCGGGGCGATCATCGTCTCCGTCGTCCTCGTCTTCTACTTCGTCCTGATGGGACAGCGGGCCTGGATCCTCGTCCGCGAACCCGACCTCATTCCGCGCATCATGGGCATCGCCCTGTTCGTGCTGCCGATCATCGGCGCGTGGACGCTCATCGTCGAACTCATCTTCGGCGCCAGGACGGAGAAGCTCGCCCGCATCCTCGGTGACGAGGGCGGACTGCCCGTCGACGATCTGCCCAGGACTCCGGGTGGGAAGATCATCCGCGAAGCCGCCGACGAGGAATTCGTGAAGTACCAGGCCGAAGCCGAGGCCGCGCCCGACGACTGGCGATCCTGGTTCCGTCTCTCCTGCGCCTACGATGCCAGCGGAGACCGCAAACGCGCCCGCGCCACGATGCGCAAGGCGATCAGTCTGTTCCGTACGGGGGAGAAGCAGGCCTCGTAGGTCCGGCCGGGTTCCCAGGCCCAGCAGAGTTCGCAGGCCCGGCAGGCCTCGTGGGCCCGGGTGACACCGCACGGATGAGTCCGGCGATCCCCGCCTCGAGCGGTCCCCGCGGGGACACGAACAGCTTCCACATCAGTGCGGAGACCACGAAGACGAGAGCGTGGAAGAGATACTCGCTCGTCTGTTCCCCGGTCGTGCCCGCACCCGAGAACGGATCTCCGACGAACCTCGGACGGGTGATCTCGAGCAGCACCACATGCGCCGAGTACACGCTCAACGGCATCGACCCCGGTGCCGACAGCGGCGAGAGCAGCCAGGAGCGTCTGCCCAGGAGCACCACCGCGGACTGGCAGACCGCGATCGTCATCACCGCCGTGCCCGCCGTGGAGACCATGTCGAACGGGGTGCCCGAATGGGGGCCGGCGATCGCCTGCCACCACCAGGAGCCCGTCGGCGTGACCCCGTAGCTGCCGGTGTGCAGGGCGGCGAGGAGGTCGATCCCCGACTGCTGGGAGATCTGCATCAGCGCGGTCTCCCCGCCGCCGGGGCCCAGCAGCAGCCAGGATCCTCCGCGACCGATGAGCAGCGCTCCGAGACCGGCCAGGAACAGGCCCATGAGATGCCGGGACACGTCGAGCTTCGCCACGGCCATGCCGAGCAGAATGTAGGACAGCCACTGCAGGATCGGGTAGTAGCCGGTGAGGAACAGGTCCTGGACCATCGTCACCGGTGTCGCCAGGTCCCACCAGGCCATCGGCAGATACTCCGGCTCGAGCGAGAACTCGGTGCGCAGGAGCATCGACACCAGGGGAGAGATGATCATCCACGCCCCGGCGAGGACGAACAGCGCCCACGCCCGCAGGCGGAGGAAGAACATGGCCAGGGCGAACATGATCCCGTAGTTGACGAGGATGACCGCCAGCAGCGTCGACACCGATCCCAGGCACAGGCCGATGAGCACGATGGCCGCCGCCCGGATGAGCACGCTCGGCGCGGCATCGCGGAGCCGATTCGACTCGGCCATCCGGGAGCGTGTCGAGAGCACGAGCGAACAGCCCGCCAAGACCGCGAACAGCGCCGAGGCGCGACCGGCGAAGACCGCGGCCCAGGTGGGGAACCCGACGGGGTCGGCCAGAGAGAAGATATGCGTGACCATCATCGCCAGCAGGGCGATCCCGCGAGCGACATCGAGTCCGACGAGGCGTCCGGGCGGGCTGAGCCGCGACAGGATGCGCGCCGAGGCGGTCGTCGGTTCGTCTCCGATGGCCGGGTGAGAGGTCATGCCATGATTCTCACATGGGTTCGCCGTGATCCGCGATCGCAAAGGGGTGATCGCGGTATCTTTATGCCATGACCTTCAACCGGAACGCCGACATCAGCGGAAATAAGACCAGTCGACGGGGTCGGAACACCGCGATCGCCGGCGGTGGAATCGGCATCGGCGGTCTCGTCCTGGTGCTGCTCGTCGGTCCGCTCTTCGGCGTCGATGTCAGCGGGCTGCTCGGCGGCGGGGGATTCGAAGGCGATCAGGGTTCGGACAGCTCCCAGCGGCGCAGCCTCGACGAATGTGACACCGGCCAGGATGCCAACGAGTCCGTCGACTGCCGCATGGCCGGTTCCCAGGTCGTCCTCGACGACTACTGGTCTCAGCACATCGACGGATATGTCGAACCCACACTGACGATCGTCGACGGGCAGACTTCGTCTGCCTGCGGGACCGCATCGAACGCGGTCGGGCCCTTCTACTGCCCCTCCGATCAGGGCGTCTACATCGATCCGACGTTCTTCGATCTCATGCGCCAGCAGTTCGGCGCTTCGGCGGGGGAGCTCGCCCAGCTCTATATCGTCGGACACGAATGGGGCCATCACATCCAGAACATCACCGGCGTGATGGCCGAGCACCCGAACAACGGCACCGGTGAGGACAGCAACGGTGTGCGCACCGAACTCCAGGCAGACTGCTATGCCGGGGCCTGGCTCGGCGATGTCACGACCCTGACCGACGACAACGGCACCCCGTATCTCGAGACCCCCACCGATGAGCAGCTCAAAGACGCACTCAATGCGGCCTTCGTCGTCGGCGACGACCACATCCAATCACAGTCCGGGTCGGTCAATCCGGAGTCGTTCACCCACGGTTCGAGCAAGGAGCGTCAGAAGTGGTTCTCCGCCGGCTACGAGAACGGACTCGGAAGCTGCGACACCTTCGCAGGCTGAGGCGGCGATGACCGAGGAGCTGAGGCGGCCGATGGCAGTAGAACAGGTATGAGCGAGGAGCGCTGCGACGGATCGGCGGGCGATGCGAACTACGGTCGGATCGGAGCCGGCTACCGCGACTACCGACGTCCGGAACCGGAATTCGAATCAGCGATCCGACGGGCCCTCGGTGACGCGAAGTCCGTGCTCAACCTCGGCGCCGGAGCCGGTTCCTACGAACCCACCGACCGCGAGGTCACGGCCGTCGAACCCTCGGCGACGATGCGGTCCCAGAGGCCTGCACACCTGAACAGCGCCATCGCCGCCTCGGCGGAATCGCTGCCCTTCGACGATGGCAGCTTCGACGCCGCGATGACGACCTTCTCCGTGCACCAGTGGGGCGACCTCGAGGCAGGACTGGCCGAGATGCGCCGGGTCAGCCGCGGTCCCGTAGTCATCATGACCTGCGATCCCACCCTCCTCGACAGGTCCTGGCTCGCCGAATACGCTCCCGAGATGATCGCGACCGAAGCACGCCGCTATCCGCGTATCGACCGAATCAGGGACTGCCTGGCCGGTGACGTCGAGGTGAGGCCGCTGCCGATCCCGCTGCACTGCACGGACGGGTTCTCCGAGGCCTATTTCGGCCGCCCGGAGATGCTCCTCGACCCGGGGGCGCGGAAGGCGAACTCGGCGTGGAGCTTCCTCGACGAGGCGGCGGTGCAGCGATTCGTCGCGCGGCTGGAGGGAGATCTGGCCAGCGGAGAATGGGATCGGACATACGGGGCGCTGCGGGACCGAGCACACTTCGAGGGCTCGCTCGTCCTGATCACCGCCCGACCGTGATCGTCCGTCCGCCCGACCCTGATCGGCCGACCGGACCGGACCGCACAGCCCCGGCCATCGGCCGTCGTCACCCGCCGACTCCGCGACCCGAACCCTTGCTCCGGTTATCCATACGGTGATATGAATAATAGGGTCAGCCACCCGCCAGCATGCATCAAGGACGATCATGTCGCAGCTGTTCCCGCATCTCTTCGAACCCATCACGCTGGGCTCCCACACGATCCGCAATCGCATCGTCTCCTCCGGACATGACACTGTCCTCGACGACCACGGGCAGATCGGTGAGGACCTCGTCGCTTACCACGAGGCCCGTGCGGCTGGCGGCGCCGGACTCATCGTCCTCCAGGTCTCCGGCGTCCACGAGACCGCGCGCTACACGAACCACGTCCTCATGGCCACCGACGACTCCTCGGTGCCCGGCTACCGAGCCGTCGCCGAGGCGGTCCACCGTCACGGGGCGACGATCATCGCCCAGCTCTTCCACCCCGGCCGCGAGGTCATGGACGGACAGCGCGGCATGGCACCGAGGGCCGTGGCTCCCAGCGACGCACCCCAGGAACGGTTCAAGGTCGTTCCCGAAGCGCTGAGCACCGCCGCGGTCAAAGACATCGTCGCCGGCTATGCGAGTGCCGCGAAGCGCATCGCGAGCTCCGGCATCGACGGCGTCGAGATCGTCGCCAGCCACGGCTACCTGCCCATCCAGTTCTTCAACCCCCGCATCAACACCCGCACCGACGAGTACGGAGGGACGCCGGCCAACCGCCGCAGATTCCTCGCCGAGGTGGTCGCCGCCGTCCGTGCGGCCGTCGGCCCGGACGTCGTGGTGGGCCTGCGGATCTCCGGGGAGGAGAAGACCGAAGAGGGACTCGTCGCCGCCGAGATCCTCGAACTCATCGGCCACCTCGACGAGCTGGAGCATGAGGGCACCGACTGCCTCGACTACTTCTCGATCACCGCCGGGGACTCCTCGACCCTGCAGGGAGCCGTGCACATCGTGCCGTCGATGCAGGTCGACCCCGCCTATGCGGCGAACCTGTCCGAGCAGGTCAAGAAGATCACCGACAAGCCCGTTATGGTCGCCGGCCGCATCAACCAACCCCACGAGGCGGAAGCCGCCATCGCTGAAGGGCGGACGGACATGGCGATCATGACCCGCGCGATGATCTGCGACCCGGCCATGGCCGGCAAGGCGCGCCGCGACGCCGTCGAGGAGATCCGCGCCTGCATCGGCTGCAACCAGGCCTGCATCGGCCATTTCCAACTCGGCGTCCCGATCTCGTGCATCCAATACCCCGAATCCGGCCGCGAGCTGACGTTCCTGCCCCGTCCACAGGTCCGCATCCGCCGCCGGATCCTCGTCGTCGGCGGGGGACCGGCCGGACTCAAGGCTGCCGCGGTGAGTGCGGAGCAGGGCGACGAGGTCATCCTCTGCGAAGCCGGGCCCCACCTCGGCGGGGCGGTGCTGCTGGCCCAGGAGCTGCCCTACCGGGCCGAATTCGGGGGAGCGGCGACGAACCTGTCCGCCGAGGCGGTCCGGGCGGGCGTCGACATCCGCACCTCGACGCCGGTGACCCAGCAGATCGTCGACGAACTCGACCCCGACCACGTCATCATCGCCACCGGCGCCCGGCAGCGGATGCCGGACCTCGAGATCGCCGACGACGCCTTTGTCATCGGGGCCCGCGACTACCTCGAGCAGAACCCGCAGCTGCCCGCTGGCCGGGTCCTCGTCACCGATTGGAAGGGCGACTGGATCGGCCTCGGGATCGCCCTCCGCTTGGCCGAGGCGGGCACACCGGTGACGCTGGCGACGGCCGCGAACTTCGCCGGGGCCGCGATCCAGCAGTACACGCGCACCCTGCTCGTCTCCCAGGCGCTGCGGACCGGACGAATCAGCTTTCTGAGCGACGCTCGACTCGTCGGCGTCGATGCCGACACCGGCTACCTGCAGTCGACGCTGTGCGAAATCGTCCACGAGGTCGACGAGGTGGCCGCCACCATCGTGTCCGCAGCACCACGGTCGGTCGTGCCCGATCTCGACTTACGAGCCGCCTCGGTGCGGGTGATCGGGGATGCTCTGGCGCCCCGGACCGTGGAGGAGGCCGTCTACGAGGGACTGACCGCGGCGAGCGAGCTGGCGGTTGCGGAGCTGGAGGTCACCGGATGAGCCCGCGGCCGGCGCAGTCGCCCGAGCAGACCGAGGCGAAGAGGCACGCGATCATCCGAGGAACCCTCGACGCGATCGTCGCCCGCGGCCCCGAGGCGGTCCGGCTCAGTGATGTCGCCACCGCGGTGGGCATGTCCGTCGGGACCGTGCAGTACTACTTCGGGTCCCGGGAGGGCCTGCTCACCCAGGCGCTATCCGTCCACACCGCGACGGTGCTCACGGGCATCGAGGAGATGTCGCAGGCGCGCGACGGGGCCCACGGTTCCACGACCCGGCACAGCTCCTCGGCCCGGCACCGTCTGCACGAGAGCTTCGCCGCGGTGCCGGGAGTCGGCAGCCACGACCAGAGGTCACGGATCTGGGTCGAACTCGTCACCGCCGCCCGGAACGACGAGGGTCTGCGGAGCTGCGTCGATGCGGTCTTCGCCGGTTGGCGACGACACTTCAGAACGATCATCGACGAAGGCGTGGAACGGGGCGAATTCGAACTCGCCGGACTCAGTGCCCGAGAGGTCGTCGACACGATCATCGCCATCATCGACGGCTTCGACCTCGCCGCCGTGGCCGGTCACGCACCGAGCCCGGAGACGATGACCCGAATCCTCACCGATACCGCCGACAGATTGGTCGCAGTATGAATCACCACGAAGTGCTCACCAGTGCTCAGATCGCCGAGGCCGGACTCGACGATTGGCGGCAGCTTGCGGGACCGATCAGGGCACGCTTCCTCACCTCCGATTTCGCCCAGTCAACGGCCTTCGTCAGCGACGTCGGATCGGCCTTCGCGGAATCGGGGGTCGAGCCCGAAGTCACGTTGACGGCCACAGACGTGATCATCACACTCGGCGGTCGTCGAGGTCGCGTGAGCGATCGTGCCATCGCTCTGGCTCACACCATCAGCGGCATCGCCGCAGAGAAGGGACTCGCGGCAGACACCTCGGGTCTCATTCAGGCGGAACTTGCTCTGGATACGTTGTCGGGAGAGCAGATCGCACCCTTCTATGCGGCACTCCTCGGCGGAGAACCTGCCGGAGTCCACACGAAGGGCGATCTCGTTGATCCCACCGGCCAGTTCAACACTCTCCTGTGGTGGCAGGAACCCCGCAACGACAGTCGGTTTCCGCTCCCGGAGACCTCCGTCGAGCAGAGCTGGCACCTCGACATCTGGGTCGCTCATGACGAGGTTGATAAGCGGATCGCGGATGCTCTGGCTGCCGGGGGTCGTCTGGTCAGTGATGCCGCAGCACCCTCCTATTGGGTACTTGAGGATGCGGAGGGCAATCGGGCCTGCATCTGCGCCCCAGTGGTCGAGTGATGCCTCACCGCGACCGCTCACCGCGACCGCTCACCGCGACCGCTCACCGCGACCGCTCACCGCGACCGCTCACCGCGACCGCTCACCGCGACCGCTCACCGGCGCCCGCTCGCCTGTGAGAGGGCGCCGAGGCGAAGGCTCACAGCCGGGCGATCGACTCCACGTCCTCACCGAACTCGCGGGCCGTCTCTTCCGAGACCGTGGCGCGGGTCGCCCGCAGCGCCTCCAAATAGTCCTCGGTGGTGAGCACATCGGTCCGGGAAGCGATGTCGACCTGCTGTTTGCGCAGGGCCGAGGCCAGAGCTTCCTGGGAGGCCCGCCTGGCCGCGTATTCGATATCGGCCGGGGTCAGGCCGGCACTGGCATCGACGAGGACCGCGAGGTCGACCCCGCCGATCGTGTGCTCGGGAATGTAGCGGGCCCAGATGGCCTCCCGGGCGGTGGCATCGGGCAGGCCGATGGGAATGACATAGTCGAAGCGACCATGCCGGAGGAAGGCCGCATCGAGAGCGCGGACGAAGTTCGTGGCGCAGATGAGCAGCCGACCGTCCCGATCCCGGAACTCGGCCACCTGTTTGAGCAGCTCATTCGTCACTCCCTGGGTCGGTGAGGGCGGTTCACCGCCGCGCTTCGAGGCGATCTCCTCGACCTCGTCGATGAAGACGACGGCATGTTCGAGTTCGCCGATCTGCTCGAAGGTCGCACGCAGCCCGGCAGCCACCCCGCCGGGCTCACTCGAGAGCCGGGAGGGAAACACCTCGACGAAGGGCCAGTCGAGGCGCGAGGCCACGGCCTTCGCAAACGTCGTCTTCCCCGTCCCCGGGGGACCGAAGAGCATCACTGCGCGGGGCGGTACGACCCCGAAATGATCGGCGAGATCCGGTTCGGCCAAAGGCACGACGAGGCGGTCCTCGAGCATGTCCTTCTCCTGCTGCATCCCGCTGACGGCATCCCACAGATGACGCGGCAGAACCCGCCCGCCCACTGTCTTGAGACGGTCGAGCTCACGCCGGCGCACGGGCATCTGCCGCTCCAGATAGCGCAGATGCGGCTTCGCCTCGAAGCCGTTCTCCAACAGACCCGCGAAGGTCGGCGAGACCTCGGGGACGAGCATCGACAGCGTCCCCAACTCCAAAGGCATGAGACGACGTTCGAGGGCGTCGAGCAGACTCGCCTCGATGGGGGACCGGCGATCGGCCTCCTCGCGGACCGATTCGAGGACATGGAAGAAGACGATCCACCCCTGACCGTGCGCGGCGCGACCGACGGCGGCACCGACGATCTCCTCATCACGGACCGCGACGACCGCCTGGTTGCGCTGGCAGGCGGCGACGACCTCGGGGAGGGGATACAGGGGGACGGCGTCCGCCTCGGCGGGATCGATCATGGTGGACTCCCAGAGACGGATGATCCCGTCGAGGTCGTCGTCGTGGAAATCACGGATACGGGTGCGAGACATCGAAAGCTCCTTCGGTGGCGGGCAGGATTCAAGACTATGCGATCACCCCGGCCGTCTGTGATCTGTCTCTCAACTGCGAGACGCCGCGACCGCCTCGGCGGGGGATGAACGGACAATGCCCCGGGGCGCGCCCCGGCCCACTGCCTTCGTCGTGGGGTGTGGGCGCTATCCTTGAACCATGGCGATTCTCGGTGACAGTGCAGCAACGGCTGCGATTGAGGCGTTCGGTACCGTCGGCACCGCAATGGTGACCCCGTTCAAGGGCGATGGCAGCATCGACTATGCGGCCGTCGAGAAGGTGGCGAACCACCTCGTCGACATCGGAAACAACATGCTCGTCGTCTCCGGGACCACCGGAGAATCACCGACGACGACCGACGACGAGAAGATCGAACTCCTCCACGTCGTGCGCGGCGTCATCGGCGACCGGGCGAAGATCATCGCCGGCACCGGCAACAACGTCACCGCCCACACCATCGAGCTGTCGCAGCGTTCGGCGGCGGCCGGGGCCGACGGCATCCTCGTCGTCACCCCCTATTACTCGAAGCCGACCCAGCCGGCGATCGCCGCGCACATGCGCGCCGCCGCCGACTCCACCGACCTGCCGGTGATGCTCTACGACATTCCCGGCCGCGCCGGAGTGCCGATCAGCACGGAGACCCTGCTGTCCCTGGCCGGACACCCGAACATCCTCGCCGTCAAGGACGCCAAGGGCGACCTCTTCGCCACCTCCCAGGTGATCAGGCAGTCCTCCCTCGTCTACTACTCGGGTGAGGATGCGCTCAACCTGCCGCTGCTGGCCGTCGGGGCACTCGGCGTCGTCTCCGTAGCCGGACACGTCTGCTCCGCCGACTTCGCGAAGATGGTCGCCGCCGCAGCCGCCGATGACCTGAGAACCGCCCGCGCGATCAGCTTCGCCACGAACGACATGGTCGACGCGCTCATGAACCACATGCCGGGAGTGCTCTCGGCCAAGGCCGCATTGCAGGCCCAAGGAATACTCGACAACCGCGATGTGCGAATGCCGCTGCTCCCAGCAGATGATGAGCAGATGGCACTCGTCACCGCCCAATTGACCAGGAGTGGTTACCTCAGTGAATAATGCATTGACTCAAGAGCTCAAGCTTCCCCCGAAGATGGATCCGGAGGCCGTCCGCATCGTCGCCCTCGGCGGCCTCGGCGAAGTCGGACGCAACATGACCGTGTTCGAATACCACGGCAAGCTCCTCATCGTCGACTGCGGCGTACTCTTCCCCGAAGAGGACCAGCCCGGCGTCGACCTCATCCTCCCCGACTTCTCCTACCTCGACGATCGCCTCGACGACATCGTCGGCCTTGTGCTCACCCACGGCCACGAGGACCACATCGGCGCCGTTCCCTACCTGCTGCGCCGCAAGGGCGACATCCCGATCCTCGGCTCGAAGCTGACGATCGCGCTCATCGAGGCCAAGCTCAAGGAACACCGGATCAAGCCGATCACCCGCGTGGTCAAGGAAGACGACCTCGACCAGCTCGGTCCCTTCGACCTCGAGTTCGTCGCCGTTAACCACTCGATCCCCGACGCTCTGGCCGTCTTCATCCGCACCGGTGCCGGAAACATCCTCCACACCGGTGACTTCAAGATGGACCAGCTGCCGCTCGACGGCCGGATCACGGACCTGCGCGCCTTCGCCCGCCTCGGCGAGGAAGGTGTCGACCTGTTCATGACGGACTCGACGAACGCCGAAGTCCCCGGGTTCACCGCCCTGGAGAAGGACATCGGGCCGGTGCTCGAGAACCTCTTCGGTTCCGCCGAGCGTCGGATCATCGTCGCCTCCTTCTCCTCGCACATCCACCGCGTCCAGCAGGTGCTCAATGCCGCCGACGCGCACGGCCGCAAGGTCGCCCTGGTCGGCCGGTCGATGGTGCGCAACATGAAGATCGCCGCCGATCTCGGCTACCTCGAGGTTCCCAAGGGTGCGCTCATCGACATCAAGGAAGTCGAGAAGCTGCCCGACGACCAGGTCGTGCTCATGTGCACCGGTTCGCAGGGCGAGCCGATGGCGGCCCTGTCCCGCATGGCCAATCGGTCCCACCGCGTCGAGGTCGGCGACGGGGACACCGTCATCCTCGCCTCCTCGCTCATCCCGGGCAACGAGAACTCCGTGTTCAAGGTCATCAACGGCCTGATGAAGCTCGGCGCCCGCGTGATCTCGAAGGCCGATGCCAAGATCCACGTGTCCGGCCACGCCTCCGGCGGCGAGCTGCTCTACTGCTACAACATCGTCAAGCCCCGCGGTGTCCTCCCCGTGCACGGCGAATGGCGCCACATGCTCGCCAATGCCCGGCACGCCGAGGCGACCGGAGTCGACCCCGACAACATCGTGCTGGCCGACGACGGCTGGGTCGTCGACCTCAAGGACGGCCGCGCCGAGGTGGTCGGGGCCGTGGACTGCAACTACGTCTTCGTCGACGGCTCCTCGGTCGGCGAGATCACCGAGGCCGACCTCAAGGACCGCCTCGTGCTCTCCGGCGAAGGCTTCGTGACGATCTTCATGGCCGTGAACTCGCAGTCGAAGCAGCTCATCGCCGGGCCCGAGATCCACGCCCGCGGTGTGGCCGAGTCCGACGACGTCTTCGACTCCATCGTGCCGAAGGTGACGAAGGCCGTCGAGGATGCCCTCAAGGACGGCAACACCGATCAGTACCAGCTGCAGCAGGTCGTCCGCCGCACCGTCGGCCGCTGGGTGTCCTCGAAGCTGCGCCGCAAGCCGATGATCGTCCCCATGGTCGTCATCGTCTGAGGTTCGTTGGGTGCCGCGCGCCTCGGGTGCTGCGCGCCGGAGTGTCGCGCGCCGGCACCCGAAAGTGCCTGGGGATCGCGCGTCGGCACCCAGTACCGCCATTGCTCGGCCACTTCCGAGCAGAATCAGACCCGATTCTGCTCGGAAGTGGCCGAGCAATGCGCGTTTGAGGGGTGGAGACTCCGTCCCCGCCACCCGGAGGGTCCCGTGCTCCGCAGAGTTCCCGCGCTACGCGTGGATTCATGCGTTCGGCGGGCCCTTCGCTGTCGGTGCATTGAGGTGTGGCTCAGGCGGTCGCGGTGCGCTCCGGCTCGGCCATGAGTGGTTTGCCCGGAGACCTCCGAATGAGAATCACGCCCACGGCGAGACCGACGATGATGGCCGTGAGGATGATGGTCCCGGCGTTGAAGCCCAGGCCGTTGAGTCCGACGAACGCGAGGGCTCCCGCAGCCAGCGAATACACGAGCATCGGGATCGAGGTGCGGCGGATCAGCTCGCCCTCCCGGCCGACGAGTCCGACCGTCGCTGAGGCTGCGACGACATTGTGCACGGCGACCATATTGCCTGCCGCGCCGCCGACGGCTTGCGCCGCGACAACGGTCTCCGGGCTGGCGGCTCCGATCGCGGTGCCGGTGGAGAACTGGAATTGGGAGAACATCGTGTTCGACACGGTGTTCGATCCTGCGATGAACGCGCCGAGGGCGCCGACGAACGGGGCGAGGAGCGGCCAGGCGTCGCCCACGGTGCTCGCTGCCGCCTCGGCGAGGGTGACGGGCATCGAATCGAGGCCCGCGCTGTTGTAGTCCGCGCCCGAGTTGATGAACACGCGGACCAAGGGGAGCGAGCAGAGGAGGGCGACGGCGGCCCCGGCGATCTGCGAGCCCGCGATCTTCCAGGACCCTCCGATCTGCTCCCTCGTCATCCGGTGGATGAGGTAGGTGATTCCGCAGGCGAGGACGAAGATCGCTCCGGGCGACCACAGCAGATCCATGTTCTGGTTGATCGGGGTGCCGAAGATGCCCTCGATCTTGATCACCGCCGGTCCGTTGAGGAACTCCTTGATCGGCGGCACGTTGCGGGTGATCAGCAGCAGCGCGACGACGATGAGGTAGGGAGACCATGCGCGGACGAGCGACATCTTCCTCGTCAGCTGAGCCTTCTCCTGGTTCGGGTCGACGGTGCCCATCCAGAAGCTCGGCCAGTTCTCCCGCGGGGCGAAGTCCCAAGTCTTCTTCGGCATGAGGAAGCCGAACTTGCTCGTCGTCACCACGATGGCCAAGCCGATGAGCCCGCCGAGCAGCGAGGGGAATTCTGGGCCGAGCAGGTTCGCGACGAGGAGGTAGGGCACGATCATGGCCAGCGCCGAATAGATCGCGAAGGGCGCCACCGCGAGCCCGTCGGCGAAGCGGCGGTTGGCACCGAAGAAGCCGGTCATCATGCACGAGAGCAGGAGCGGGATGAGAATGCCGCAGATCGCGTGGATGAGCGCGACCTGTGTGGCCGTGTGGGCGATGAATTCAGACTGCCCGAGTCCGAGCTGTCCGGCCCGAGCGGCGACATCGGCGGACATGCTGCCGTCTTCCTGGGCCAGGCCGGTCCCGATGCCGACGACCATCGGCGTGCCGACCGCACCGAAGCTCACCGGCGTCGACTGGATGATCAGCCCGGCAAGCACCGCGGCGATCGCAGGAAAGCCAAGCGCGAGCATGAGCGGGGCGACCACGGCGGCGGGCGTGCCGAACCCGGCGGCACCCTCGATGAAGGAGCCGAAGAGCCAGGCGACGATGATGACCTGGACCCGCCGGTCGGGGGAGATCGAGACGAAACCCGCACGGATCGTCTCGATCGCACCCGAGCGGGTGATCGTGGCGAGCAGCAGAAGTGCGCCGAAGACGATCCAGAGCAGGCCGATGGCCACGAGCAGACCCTGGACGACGGAGGCACCGATCGTCACCCACTCGATCTGCCAGGCGAAGTTCGCGACGAGCGCGGCGGCGACGAGTCCGATGGGCATGGCGTATTTGGCGGGCCAGCGGAATCCGATGAGGAGGATTCCGGCCAGCAGAATGGGTGAGAGTGCGAGCAGTGCCGCGACGGCGAGGTTGTCCATCGTCGTATCCGATCTGCGGCTTCCTTGCCGCGTGGTCGTTGAGCCTCGGTGCGCATCTTCGTCGGCGGAGGCCACGGCCTCCAGGTCGGATTCGGCGAGAGAGGTTCCTTCCAACATCCTCGCCGGGGGTGCTGTTCGAGTCAATGCCCACCCCCGTCGGTGTCGCTGATCTCAGTGGGAGGATAGGGTTTGACGAGATGTGCATCACCTCTTATTCTTTCGGTGTGTGAACATTAATTTTCACGATGTGAAAGTTCGCAGGCCAAACCCCGTTGCCCAGCGAACGCGAGGCACCACCCCGGTGCCGACAGACGCACCGCTACGGTGCTGACTAAGGAGAACCACCGATGACTGCTCATATTGAGAATCTGGACATCCCGGCAGGCATGGAGATCACCGGCGAGCTGCCGGACGGTGCAGAGAAGGTGCTCACCCCGAAGGCCCTCGAACTCATCGTCGAGCTCAACCGGAAGTTCAACGGAGATCGCCTCGAGCGTCTCGAAGCGCGCAAGGTCCGCCAGGCGGAGATCGCCGCCGGCACCGACCTCGACTTCCTCCCCGAGACCGCGGAGATCCGCAACGATCCGACCTGGCAGGTCGCGCCCCCGGCACCCGGTCTCGAAGACCGTCGCGTCGAGGTCACCGGCCCGACGTACAAGAAGATGACGATCAACGCGCTCAACTCGGGTGCGAAGGTGTGGCTGGCCGACCAGGAGGACGCGAACACCCCGCAGTGGGATTCCGTCATCGGCGGCCAGATCAACCTGCTCGACTCCCTGACCCGCGAGATCGACTTCACCTCGCCCGAGGGCAAGGAATACAAGCTCGCCCCCGATGAGGAGCTCCCGACGATCGTCGTGCGTCCCCGCGGCTGGCACATGCCGGAGAAGCACATCCTCGTCGACGGTGAGGAGACCTCCGGTTCGCTCGTGGACTTCGCCCTCTACTTCGCCACCGCCGGGCAGATCCAGATCGAGAAGGGCAAAGGCCCCTACTTCTACCTGCCGAAGATGGAATCGCACCTCGAGGCACGACTGTGGAACCAGGTCTTCGAGCACGCCGAGGACGCCTTCGACCTGTCCCGCGGCACCATACGCGCCACAGTGCTCATCGAGACCTACCCGGCCGCGTTCGAGATGGAGGAGATCCTCTACGAACTGCGCGAGCACTCCTCGGGCCTCAACGCCGGTCGCTGGGACTACATCTTCTCCGTGATCAAGAACTTCCGGTCCCGCGGCTCGGACTACCTGCTGCCCGACCGCCAGGACGTCACCATGACCGTGCCGTTCATGCGCGCCTACACCGAGCTGCTCGTGCGCACCTGCCACAAGCGCGGCGCCCACGCCATCGGCGGCATGTCCGCATTCGTACCCTCGAAGGATCCGGCCGAGAACGAGGCCGCCTTCGACAAGGTCCGTGAGGACAAGTCCCGTGAGGCCTCCAAGGGCTTCGACGGCTCCTGGGTCGCCCACCCCGGCATGGTCGCCCTGTGCAAGGAGGTCTTCACCGAGACCCTCGGCGACAAGCCGAACCAGATCGAGAACAAGCGTGAAGACGTCAACGTCACCGCCGCCGAACTCCTCGACGTCCGCTCCACCCCCGGAGCGATCACGGAGAAGGGTCTGCGGACCAACGTCAACGTCGGCATCCAGTACCTGCGCGCCTGGCTCGAGGGCAACGGCGCCGTGGCCATCCACGGCCTCATGGAGGACGCCGCGACCGCTGAGATCTCCCGCTCCCAGGTCTGGCAGTGGCTCGACGCCGGAGTCGAACTCGACACCGGTGAGACGGTGACGAAGGACCTTGTGGAGAAGATCGTCGCCGAGGAGGTCGCCAAGCTTCCCGGTGAGCCCGCCGACTGGAAGGACGCCACCGACACGTTCGTCTCGGTCGCCGTGGCTCCCGACTACGTCGACTTCCTCACCCTGCCCGCCTACGCGCGCATGCCCTGAGAGAAGGGTGCTGTACTTGAGTGAGAGCTGCCGCGCCTGAGCCAAGAGCGCGGGGTCTGACCTCACCGAACGCCTCCGAAATTTGTGCCGACCAGCACAAATTTCGGGGGCGTTCTTCGTTAAGCTCGTCAGGACACAGGTGATCGCGCAACGGGCACTCAGCGGTGAGCCGTCGGCGCAGGAGGAGGCGAGGATGAGTCGGACCGAGGCACCCCTGCCCAGGCTCGCCAGTCCCGGCAGCATCGCCGAACTCTCCGAACTCATGGCCCGCGCTCACTCCCAGAACCGCACCGTCGCCGTGTTCGGTACCGGCACCGCCTTCGACGATCACCGACCCGCTGCGACTCCCGGTCTGCTCATCGACCTGTCCGGCCTCGCCGAGGTGGTCGAACACGACCCGGAGGGCGGAACCCTCATCGCCGGGGCCGGAGCGAAGATCGCCGATCTCGACGCGCTCGTCGCGCAGGCCGGCCAGGAACTCACCCCCGACCTTCCCGCGGATCGGACCGAAGCCGGATCCAGCCTCGGCGGGGCCATCGCCACCGCCGCCAGGGGCCCGCGCAGCGGTGGACGGGCGGGTCTGCGCGATGCGGTTCTCGGTATCCGGGCGGTGCTCGCCGACGGGACCACCACCCGGTCGACCCACGCCCTCGACGAAAGCCTGTCCGGCTGGGATCTCAGCTCCCTGCTGATCGGGTCGTGGGGGACGCTGGGCATCATCGCCGCGGCCGAGATCCGCCTCTCGCCACGCCCCGAGGCGTCCGGTTATGTGTGGATACCCGGCGCCGAGGCGGCCGCCGAACTCCGCGTGTCCCGGCTCGCCCCAGCCGCGATCGAACTCGAACGTCCGCCGGGTTCGCTCGCGGCCACCGTCGCACTCATCGAAGGCGAGGAGGCGCATGTCGAGGACGGGCTGAACTGGATCACCGAACACTATGCAGGTGCAACGGTGTGCGCCCGTCCTGCCTGGTGGGCACGCCGCGCGCAGGTGCCGGTGATCGTGCGGGTCTCGGCCTCACCGGATTTCGTTCCCACCCTCATCCGACTGCTCGCCCGACTCGAGGACACGATCGGCTATCCGCTGCAGCTGCGGGGGAGTGCCGCCGGCGTCGTCGACCTCGGTGTGGGTGCACCCGACACAGAGTCGGCGATCGCCACCCGGGTGGTGCTTGAGCACCTGCGAACCTGGGGGCTGCACAACCTCGGCGCTCGGCTGCTGTGTGCCCCCGCCTCGGTTTGGGACGAGGTCGACGCCTGGGGACCGCTGCCGGGAATCTCGCTGCGAGCGTCCATCAAGGACCGGCTAGACACGAAGCATCTGCTCGCCCCCGGCCGCGGCCTCGGCGGGATCTGAAACCAAGCGCCGGGACTTGAAACCAGGCGCCGGGAACTGAAACGCAAGCGGCGGGAGCGCCGGGCCAGCAGGCCCGGACACCCCCACCTCGGCGGGTGGAATCCTATTTCACGATGAGCACGGGGCACTCGGCCTCGAGGAGGACCCGCTGAGCCGTCGAGCCCACGAGCAGTTTGACCACGGGGGAGCGGCGGCGGGTGGCCATGACGATGAGTTCGGCGGAATGATCCTCGGCGAGGTCGATGATCTGGTCGGCGAGGTCATCGCCGGCCCGCTGCACCTCGTAGTCGAGGCCCGTCTCGGCGAGCTCCTCGGCCAGGCGGGTGCACGCCGAGGCCGCGCTGGTCACCGGGCCCGTGGTCGTGTCGGTGCCGAAGACGATGGCGCGCAGCCCGGCATTCTCACGGCGGGCGGCGGCCACGGCCTGCTCGAGCACGGCAGGGGAGGAGTCCTCACGGTAGGCGAGGACGACGGTGCGTGCGGCATCGTCTATCCCCTCCGAAGCGCTGACCCGCAGGCTCGGAACCGGGAACCGCTTGCGCGGGGTCGAGTAGAAATCGGTCATAGCTGCATTTCTCCTGTTCTTGTGCGGGTCAGGGGGACTTCCGGGCTCGTCAACCGATGGCGATGACGCCGACGAGGACGCCGACCGTGAGCATCACGAGGGAGACACACAGGGCCCGCCACAGCACCTTCTTGTGGTGATCGCCGAGTTCGACGCCCGAGAGGGAGACGAGCAGCAGGATCGCCGGCACCAGTGGTGACTGCATGTGCACGGGCTGGCCGGTGATCGAGGCGCGAGCCATGTCGGCAGGCGAGATCCCGAAGTGCGCGGCGGTCTCGGTGAGCACGGGCAGGATGCCGAAGTAGAAGGCGTCGTTGCTCATGAAGAAGGTCATCGGGATCGAGAGCAGACCGGTGATCACGGCCATGAACGGTCCCATCGAGTCCGGGATGACGTCGACGAGCCACGCGGCCATCGCATCGACCATGCCGGTGCCGGACATGATGCCGGTGAGCACACCGGCGGCCATGACCATGGCGACGACGGAGATGATCGCCGAGGCGTGCGAGGCCAGCTCCTCCTGCTGATCCTTGATCTTGGGGAAGTTGACCATGAGTGCGATGACCATGGCGATCATGAACAGGTAGGGCAGCGGCAGGATGTCGATGACGAGCATGACCATAACGGCCACGGTCAGGGCGAGGTTGAACCAGAACAGCTTCGGCCGCAGGGTCTTCCGGTTGGGGTCGAGTGCGGTGTCGGTCAGGGCTGAGCCCTGGCCCGAGTCCGTCGCCGAGGCGGCCGCTTCCGAGCCATCGGAATCGAGCGTTCCCGTTCCGCCGCCGTTGCCGGCGGATCCGTCCGCGTCACCGTGAGTCGAACCGTGACCGGCCGGACCGTGCGACGATCCGTGACCCGCTGAACGGGCACCGGCGACGGCACCGACGAGCTCGGTGCGGCGGTTGACGCCCTTGTCATCGATCCAGGTCACACCGTTCTTCGCCAGGCGGCGGCGTTCGGAGATGCCGAGGAAGTAGGCGAAGACGAAGCACAGCACCAGACCGGCGGCCAGGGCCGGGACCATCGGCGCGAAGATCTCGTTGGCATCGATCTGCAGGGCCGAGGAGGCCCGCGCCGTGGGTCCGCCCCAGGGGACGATGTTGAGCGTGCCGTTGATGAGACCGGCCACGCAGGTGAGCACCACCGGCGACATCTCCAGGCGCTGGTAGATCGGTAGCATGGCCGCGGTGACGACGATGAACGTCGTCGAACCGTCACCGTCGAGGGAGACGGCGCCGGTGAGCAGGGCCGTGCCCATGACGACCTTGACCGGGTCGTGGCCGGCGACCTTGAGGATGAACTCGACGAGCTTGTCGAAGAGCCCGACGTCGATCATGATCCCGAAGTAGATGATGGCGAAGAGTAGCAGCGCCGCCGTCGAGGACATCGAGGCGATTGAGTCCATGACCATCTCGCCGATCCCCAGACCGGCACCGGTGAAGAGGCCGAAGATGGTGGGGACGATGATGAGCGCCAGGATGGGCGAGAGACGCTTGGTCATGATCAGAGTCATGAAGACGATGATCATGGCGAAGCCGAGAATGACGAGCACGAACTTCTCCTTCGAAGGCGAGGTTGTCGAGTGTGATGCTCGAAACACCCTAGGGTCCCCATCACCTCGGCCGCGCGTTTGTGTGCACTGATGACGTTCTGATCGTTGACCACCTTTTGTGCATTGCGCTCATTCGCGGATAGGGTGTGCGCGTGACCCGTCCCCGCCGTCCGTTCTCCCGCCGTGTGCTGCTCAGCCAGCTCGCGGTCATCATCATCACCTTGGCGCTGGTGACCGCGGCGTTCTCCTGGGTGGGGGCGCAGACCGTCACCGAGGTGACCGAGACGAAGGCGCTGGCGACCGCGCGGACGCTCGCGATCGACCCGGATGTGCGGGCCGCGGCCACCGAGGTCTCGGCCACGCACGAGGATCCGCTCGATCCCGAGGTCGTCGCCGCGATGGTCTCCATCACCGATGACCTCCGGGACCGGTCCGGCATCGACTTCGTCGTGATCACCGACGATCGCGGGATCCGCCTGACCCACCCGGACCGGTCGAACATCGGCAAGCACGTCTCGACCTCACCGGATGAGGCTCTGGCCGGCCGGGAGAACATCAGCCACGAACGCGGGACCCTGGGCGAGACGGTGCGCGCGAAGGTCCCGATCTATTCGAGCGAGGACGAGAAGACCGTCGTCGGTCAGGTCTCCGTGGGCATCTACGCCTCGGTCCTCGACGCCGACCTGCGCCGGGAGCTGCTCATCCTCGGCTCCGTCGCGGTGCTGGCTCTGGCGATCGGCGTCGTCGCCTCGCTCATGCTCGGGCGTCGGCTGCGCCGGGAGACCCTGGGAATCGGACCCGAGGAGCTCGCGGAGATGGCCCGTGACCAGGGTGCCGTGCTGCGCGGACTCGACGACGGGATCCTCGCGTTCAGCTCCACCGGCGAGCTGACCCTGAGCAATGCGATGGCCGATGAGCTGCTGGCCGGCGCAGTCCCGTCCGCCGAGGCGACACCGTCCGCCGAGGCGACTCCGGCCGTGACCGCCGAGGCGACGTCGTCGGTGGCCGTGCCCGCTGAGATCGAGACGATGATGGCCGAGGCCCCCGAACAGGGCGCGCTGCGCCGACGCATCACCCTCGGTGATCGGATCCTCCTCGCCACCGCCGTGCGGGTCCAGCGCGGCGGGGTCGCCGTCGGCGGGGTCGTGACCCTGCGCGATGAGACGCAGATGCTCACCATGGCGCGGCAGCTCGAATCCGTGACCGCGATGGCCCAGGCCCTGCGCACCCAGCGCCACGAGTTCGCCAACAGCCTCCACACCGTGCTCGGACTCGTCGACACCGGCGCGACCGACGAGGCCCGCAGCTATCTCTCGAAGATCCTCGGCGCCGGACCGATCACGACCCCGGTCGAAGACATCGATCTCGTCTCCGATCCGTATCTGCGTGCCCTCATCGAGGCCAAAGCCACCACCGCCGCCGAGGTGGGTGTGGCCCTGCTCGTCACCCCCGATTCCCTCGCGCTGGGCCAGGTCAGAGACCCCGAAGCGGTGACGCTCATCCTCGGCAACCTCATCGACAACGCTGTGCGTGCGGCCGTGCGCGCGGCGGCGCCGGACGAAGGGAGAGTCACTGTCGAGCTGCTGAGCTCCGGGCCGGAGCTGCACGCCGTGGTCACCGACACCGGCAGCGGCGTCGACGCAGACGACGAGGAGCGGATCTTCGACGAGGGCTTCAGCACCGCCTCGGGGAGGGGATCGGACCCGGAGCACGTGCGTCCGGGCGAGTTCGACCACGAAGCCGGCGCCGAGCACGGCCACGGGATCGGTCTCGCGCTCTCCCGTCGCGTCGCGCACCGACACGGCGGCCGGGTGTGGCTCATCGACGGCCACGATCCCGAGCTCGGGGGTGCGAGCTTCGGAATGCTCCTGCCCGAGGCACTTGACCAGGACGACCCCGGCGAGACCGGCCCCGCGGACACCGCCGTTACCGAGGCCGGTCCCACGAGTACCGGCGCCACGGACACCGGCACGAATCACACCGACAGCACTGACGAGGAGTCATGATGATCAATGTTCTCGTGCTCGACGATGACTTCTTCGTCGGCCAGATCCACTGCAAGTACGTCGACGAAGTCCCCGGCTTCCACGCCCTTGAGCCCATCCGGGATCTCGCGACCGCGCGGAAGGTCATCGCCGAGCAGGACGTCGACCTGCTCCTGGCCGACTATGTCCTGCCGGAGGGCAACGGGGTCGATCTCATCCGCGAGACCGAGGTCGATGCCATTGTCCTCTCCGCGGTGACCGACCCGCAGGTGGTGCGGTCCGCGCTGCGTGCCGGGGCCATGACCTACATCGTCAAACCCTTCGCCGCCGAGGTGCTGCAGGGTTTCCTTCGCCGGTATGCGCGTCTGCTGCGTTATTGGGATCGGGAGAAGGTCGGTCACAGCGACCTCGCCCGGCAGCTGCGCAGCCTCCACGATGCCTCGGCGGTGGGCGGATCGGGAGCGGCGAGCACGGCGGGTTCGTCGACGACGGCGCGGATCCTCGATGCGCTCGAGTCTGCGGGTGGGCCGATGACGGCGCTCGAGGTCGCCGAGGCGGTCGGGGCGTCACGGGCGACCGCGCAGCGGCATCTGGCGAAGCTCGCCGAGGCGCGGACGATCACGGTGTCGCTGCAGTATGGGAGCACGGGTCGGCCGGAGCATCTCTACGCCACGAAGTGAGTGTGGGCTGTTCAGGTGCGAGGGTCCGTGACCGGCGGGGTGGTTCCGTCGTGCGGCTTGTCGCCGGCGCTCTCTGCCGGACCATTCCCGCTGAGCAGGTCGAGCTCGCGCGGGAGCGTGCGCATCCTCAGCAGCGGTGAGATCACCACGG
Source organism: Brevibacterium sp. GP-SGM9 (assembly GCF_047300845.1). Taxonomy (NCBI): domain Bacteria; kingdom Bacillati; phylum Actinomycetota; class Actinomycetes; order Micrococcales; family Brevibacteriaceae; genus Brevibacterium; species Brevibacterium sp. GP-SGM9. Next base: position 3,881,366 of record NZ_CP178563.1, read on the forward strand.
GCAGAGAGGCCAGGGTCGCCCACGCGGCGGAGATCCACATCGTCGCCGCCACTCCGAACTGATCGCCGAGGATCCCTCCGGCCAGGGCGCCGATCGGCATCGGTCCCCAGACGAGGAATCGGATCGAGGCATTCATCCGACCGAGCAGCGGTTTGGGGCACAGGCGCTGCCGGAAGCTGACCTGGGCGATGTTGTAGACGACGACGGACCAGGTGACGAGGAGCCAGCCGATGATGAGAGTGGGCATCGTCGGCAGAAGGTGGGCCAGCGGGACTGCGAAGAAGCTCGCCCCGCCGGCGATCGCGGATGCAGCGATGCTCGTACCTTCGCCGATGACTCGCTGCACCCATGCTGCGCTCAGCGCACCGAGGATCCCGCCGGCGGCGCCGACGGACATGATCACGCCGAGCTGGACTTGGGAGATTTCGAGGATGCGCAGGGCGTAGAGGGTGAAGAGCGCGAAGATCGCCGACGAGGCGAAGTTCGTTAGTCCGGTGCAGGCGGTGATGCGGCGGAGAAGCCGATGGCCGAGGACGAAGCGGAGTCCTTCACGGATTTCGGCGAGCATGCCGCGGCGTCTCTCCGCAGGATGTGGCTCCTCGCGGTGGCCGATCCGGCCGACGAAGATGCTCGAGAGTCCCATGCAGATGCTGGTGAGTCCCACGGTCAGGGGAGCTCCGACGAGGCTGACAAGACCGGAAGCCAGTGTCGGGCCGGCGACTCTCGCCGTCTGTTGGCTCGCCTGCAGCTTGCCGTTGCCGTCGCCGATTGAGTCGGGTTCGACGAGTTCGGGCAGATAGGACTGGTTGGCGATGTCGAAGAAGACGGTGACGACGCCGACGCTCGCCGCGACGACGAAGAGCTGGACCATCGTGAGCAAGTCGAGAGCCCAGGCGATCGGAATCGACAGCAGTACGATTGCGCGAATGATGTCTCCGGCGACGATGACGGTCTTCTTCCGCATCCGGTCGACCCATGCCCCAGCCGGGAGGCTGATGAGGAGGAAAGCGGCGTTCTCGAGTGCGCCGAGCACTCCCATTTCGAAGGCACCGGCGTGGAGGACCTGGACGGCGATGAGGGGGAGTGCGAAGAGCACGAGTTCTGCACCGAACACTGAGACGGTGTCGCCCATCCACAGCTGCATGAAGTTGTGGTGGCGCCACAGGGGTGATCGTCTCGGCGATGTGGGATGGGTTCGCGCCATATGCTCGTCCTCGAGTCGGCTGGGGCGGTGGTGGCGGCGACGGTGCCGCGCCGGGTCCAGTGATTGGGATCTTTCAATCGGAAGTCTTGCACCACTGATTGACAGAAGTCAATCACTTGCGGTCGAATGATTGACTTCTCCCAATCGGAGGTTAGCGTTGAACACATGAATGAAGAGAACGCCGGGGCGGGCGACCCCGTGAGCGGTCCGGATTCTGATGATTCCGGGGCTGCGCGCGGGCTGATCCGGGCCGCCGCCTCCGGAGCGACTGCGGAGGCGGGTGATTTCGCGGCGGTGAGGGCAGGTGCCGTGGCCAGGGCAGTCGAGCGCCGCGACGCCACCGACGCCGAGGCGAAGGCTCTGGCTTCGAGTATCCGTGTCCGCATCCTGCGGCTCTGCCTCGACGAGGCCCTGAGCAATCGCGAGATCGCCGCGGCGACCGGTCTCAATCCTGCGACCGCCCTTCATCATGTGCGGATGCTCGCCGACACCGGCTTCCTCGAGGCGCAGGAGGCCCGGCGGGGGAGGCGCGGGGCGCGTGAGATTCCCTATTTGGCGACGGGTAAGAGCTGGTATCTCAATGCCGGGGACATGACGAACCCGATGATCGAGGCCTTCGTCGCCGAGTTCACCGTCGCCCCCTACGAGCAGCGGACGATGGGCCGGATGGCCGCCATGCTCACCGAGGACGAGGTGGAGGAGTTCCGCACCCGCATCGACGAACTCTTCGATGAGTTCCGGTCCCGCCGCACGAAGCCGAACGCCCGGCAGTGGGGCCTCTTCATCGCCATGCACCCCAGCCAGAGCCCCACCCGCGAGGACGAATCAGGAGAGGACACTCCGTCATCATGAGTTTATGGAGCGGCAAGCGCACCGAAATCCACCTCGATCAGCTTCCGGAGGAAGCACGAACCGCCATCGAGTCCGCGATCAACGGGGGAGAAGTGGTAGTGCGCCAGGAGGGGGAAGAATTAGGGCTGTTGTCATTTCGGGCGACGGTTCTCGAGGGCGAAGTGATTCCGAAGTCTCGACTGGGACAACCCAAGGTAGACGTGCCCGATGGCGTCACCGTTGTCGCCACGGCAATGGCTCTGTCGAAATCTGCGAGGGCCAAGCTGGCAGCGACCTTTGGAACGGACTATCTCGTTCTAGACCTCAACGATGCTCCAGAGGACGCCGATGTGCTCCTTACTCACCCGATCAGCCTCACGCTGCTCGCTCAGCTTCGAGCGCGTTTTCCCTTGGCGCGGACAGTCGTCACCGAGATCAACGACGAGGAGAGCGGAGTCAGCTATTCGGGTCCAGTCAGTCGACTCATCGATTCGGGTGTTTCCGCATACCTTCCACCCAGTACTCTCTACAGCCTTGCAAAATCAGTAGATCGATACTTGAAGACGAACGATGTCCCCGGTATCACCGCTCGCTATGAAGCCAGTACGTTGCACTGTCCCGTTGAGGAAGGGCGAAGCGAAATCGAAGAATGAGCACTATGCCCGAACCACGCGACAAAGCGGGGAAGACAGTCGACGCCTACTCGGACCCCCGCTGCGCGGCTGTAGCCGATGTGTTCGAAGGCACCGAGCGAAACGACCTCGATGTGTATGCGGCGATGCTCGAAGAGTTTCAAGCAAGCTCGTAGACGTGGGCTGCGGAACCGGAACACTCGCCACGATGCTCGTCGGCACGGGCATCGATGTTGTCGCGGTCGACCCATCGTCGGCGGCTTTGGGCGTTGCCCGAGTAAAACCGTTTGCCGGGGCGGTGCATTGGATCCTCGGTACCGCTCCGGACCTTCCCCGGGCAGAGGCTGAGCTGGCATTTATGACGGCGAACGTCGCGCAGGAGTTTCTCACTGATGAACAATGGGCTGAGACCCTCGACGCAATACGTAGAGTCCTTCGGCCAGGCGGGCGGCTGGTCTTCGAATCGCGGAACCCTCAGCGTCGAGCGTGGGAAGGGTGGACAAAGGAACGGACACATCAGACCGTTGAGGTCGACGGTGAGGGGCAGGTCGAATCCTGGGTGCAGCTGACCTCCGTCGACGGCGAGTTTGTCAGCTTCGTCGGCGTCACGATCTTCGGCCGTGACGGTGAGCGAGTCGACGAGACCTCGACGCTGCGCTTCCGCAGCCGTGAGGCTCTGACCCGCTCGCTGGAGGAAGCAGGCTTCACTGTCGACGAGGTTCGCGATGCACCGGACCGGACCGGCCCGGCCGCGAGCTAGTCTTTGTGGCCCGCACGGATTGACCGGCCACCCGCGAGGACCTGCCGCCGGAGGACACCCAACCGACATGAGGGTCTAAACCAGCGCTTGGGGGAGCGGCCGGCCGTCTAAAACCGGGTTGCGTGTCGAAAATCGTCAGGGCACATGCGTGCTTTGACGCTTGACCCGTTTTTCGGAGCCGCAGGGCGGGATATGCCACGCCGAAGCCTGCGGATTTACTGGGCAGGAGCGCAGAATCACCCTAAGATAAGAGACATGGCGACCAGAACGACTTCCCCCGCTTCTGGTTCCGGGAGACGCACAGCACCCAAAAACGCTGGTCGGTCCGGTCAAGCGGGGACAGAAGACCCCGGGGCAAACGTTGTCACCGGTGCGTGGAGGGGAGTGGCCCACATGGCCGGAAACCGTGCGCGAAAGATCCTCAGCGACGAACCGACCGATCAGTCACCGACGAAGAGAGACGGCACCGCCTTCTTCCTCATCGGTCTCTCAATCGTCATCGCCGCCTTCGAATGGTGGAACATCCCCGGCGCGATCAGCGACGTGGTCCGCTCCGTGGTCGAAGGCACCTTCGGCCGCGTCGCCCTCGCCCTGCCGGTGATCTTCACCTGCTACGCGATCCGCCTGTTCCTGCGCGGAGACGACAACCGCGGCAACAACCGGATCCTCATCGGCGGCATCTTCCTGCTGCTCGCCGCGGCCGGACTTGCCCACATCGCCGCCGGCAACCCGAGCTTCGTCAACACCCGTGAGGCCATGACCAACGGGGGAGGGGCGCTCGGCTTCGTCGTCTCCTCGCCCCTGGTCACCGCCACAACCAACTATGTGGCAGTGCCGCTGCTCATCCTGCTCGGACTCTTCTCTCTCCTCGTCATCACGGCCACACCCGTGCGCTCGATCCCGAAGCGCCTGACCGACCTCTACCTGCGTCTGACCGGCGGTGCCCGACCCGAATCCGACGCCGAGGCGAACGGAGAGACCCAGACCGACCTCGTCGCCGACAACGCCCGGACCTCGAGCCTCAAACCCGTCATGGGCGCCAAGCGCCGCAGCCGGAAGAAGAAGACCGAGATCCCCGAACTCGACGGCGAGACCGACGACGAAACGGTCACGAAGGCCTACGACAAGGCCTACATCAACGAGAACGAGATCTCCGAGGACGAGACCGACACCGCGGTCATCGACACCGAACCCAAACTCAAGCCCGGCCAGCGCCGCCCGACCAAGGCCGAACGCGAAGCCGCCGCGCTGAAGAAGACCATCGGCATGGACGAGGACGCCGCCACGGTCGCGCACAAGTCCGGAGCCGATGCCAAGCCCGCCGCCGCCTCGGCGCCGGTGCCCACAACGAACAACCCGCCGGCTCCGCCGACCGAACAGCTGCCCGAACGCGTCGAACAGCTGACCCTGGCCGGCGATGTCACCTACACCCTGCCGAACTCCGACTACCTCGTGCCCGGACCGCCCGCCAAGGAGCGCTCTGAAGCCAACGACCGGGTCGTCGAAGCCCTGCGCGACGTGATGACCCAGTTCAAGATCGACGCCGAGGTCACCGGCTTCTCCCGCGGCCCGACAGTCACTCGCTACGAGGTCGAACTCGGCGCGGGCACGAAGGTCGAGAAGGTCACGGCGCTGTCGAAGAACATCGCCTACGCCGTGGCCAGCGCCGATGTCCGCATCCTCTCGCCGATTCCCGGCAAGAAGGCCATCGGCATCGAGATCCCGAACTCCGACCGTGAGAACGTCTCCCTCGGCGATGTGCTCCGCTCGAAGGCAGCCCGGAAGACCGAACACCCGATGGTCATGGGCGTGGGCAAGGACGTCGAAGGCGGATTCGTCGTCGCCGACCTCTCCAAGATGCCCCACCTCCTCGTCGCCGGTGCCACCGGTGCCGGTAAGTCGAGCTTCGTGAACTCCATGATCACCTCGATCATGATGCGCGCGACTCCCGACGAGGTCCGCATGATCCTCGTCGACCCCAAGCGCGTGGAGCTGACGATCTACGAGGGCATTCCGCACCTCATCACCCCGATCATCACGAACCCGAAGAAGGCCGCCGAGGCGCTCGAATGGGTCGTGCGGGAGATGGACGCCCGCTACGACGACCTCGCGAACTACGGATTCAAGCACGTCAAGGAATTCAACAAGGCCGTCCGCGAGGGTCGCATCCAGCCAGCGGCCGGATCCGAACGCGTGCTCCAGCCCTACCCGTACCTCCTGGTCGTCGTCGACGAGCTCGCCGACCTCATGATGGTCGCCCCGCGCGACGTCGAGGCCTCGATCCAGCGCATCACCCAGCTGGCTCGTGCCGCCGGCATCCACCTGGTGCTCGCCACCCAGCGACCCAGCGTCGACGTCGTCACCGGCCTGATCAAGGCCAACGTGCCTTCGCGTCTGGCCTTCGCGACCTCCTCGCTGGCCGACTCCCGCGTCGTCCTCGACCAGCCCGGTGCGGAGAAGCTCATCGGCCAGGGTGACGCCCTGTTCCTGCCGATGGGCGCGGCCAAGCCGATGCGCGTCCAGGGCGCCTGGGTCAACGAGTCCGAGATCGAGAAGGTCGTCGAACACGTCAAAGGTCAGCTCACACCGAACTACCGCGAAGACGTCGCCGTCGAAGCGCCGAAGAAGCAGATCGACGAGGAGATCGGCGACGATCTCGAACTCCTGCTCCAGGCCATCGAACAGGTCGTCACCACCCAGTTCGGCTCGACGTCGATGCTCCAGCGCAAGCTGCGCGTCGGCTTCGCGAAGGCCGGTCGCCTCATGGACCTCATGGAGTCCCGCGGCATCGTCGGACCCTCCGAAGGATCGAAGGCCCGCGACGTCCTCGTCCGCCCCGACGATCTGCCCGGCACTCTGGCCATCATCAAGGGCGACACCCCGCCCGACACGGGCGGCGCCGCCGCTGAGGAACCGCGCGCGACCGGCGGGACGACCGCCTCGGCGGCCGGAGACTACGACGAGGAGTTCGAGGACTTCGGTGCCTCGAATTCATCCGAGGGTTCCGGCTCATACGGAGGATCCGGCTCGGGCGGCAGTTCCGACCGCTATGCCCACGGCGTCGGCCATGCCGAGGACCTGCACGTCGGCGACATCGACCCGGATACGGGACTCGAGGTCGTCGAGGCCAGCGGCGAGGACGCCTGGCAGCTGACCGGCCGCTGAGGCCAGGCCCGGAGCAGTCAACCGCACCACCCGCCGAGGTGGGTGTCCCGATCAACGGACACCCACCTCGGCGCGTTTCGTCCTCCATGCCGTACCCAGCTCACTTCGATAGGGTGGAGGGGTGAACGAACGAGCCGAGGCAGGAGCCTCCAACCAGCCGGCCGCAGAGCCGAGCCCGTGGAACGTCCCCAACGCGCTGACGGTGCTGCGCATCCTCCTGGTGCCCGTCTTCCTCATCCTGCTGCTCGCCGACGGCGGACACGACCTGACTACCCGCTGGTGGGCACTCGTCGTCTTCCTGCTGGCCATGCTCACCGACAAGATCGACGGTGACCTGGCGAGGAAATACAACCTCATCACGAACTTCGGCAAGATCGCCGACCCGATCGCCGACAAATCACTCATGGCCGCCGCGCTCATCGGGCTGGCTTTGGTCAGCGAGCTGCCCTGGTGGGTGCCCGTCGTCATCCTCGTCCGGGAGCTGGGCATCACGGTGCTGCGGTTCTTCATGATCCGCATCGCGGTCATGCCGGCGTCGAAGGGCGGCAAGCTTAAGACCGTGCTCCAGACTGTCGCGATCGGACTGTTCCTGCTGCTCTACCCGCTGGCTCATCTCGTCCCCGAAGGCGTGACCTTCGTGCTCGTGCTGCTGGCGTGGATCATCATGTCCGCGGCCATCGTCGTCACCGTGGTCACAGGCATCGACTACTGCATCCAGGCGGCGAAGCTCGCCAAGGACGCCCACGCCGGCGATGCCGGAAAAGACGATGCCTGAGGCCGAGCTGTTCGCACTCAACCAGCGCCTCATCGCCACCTGCACACAGATGGGGCTCTCGCTCGCCTCGGCGGAATCGCTGACCGGCGGCCGCTTCGTCGCGGCTCTCGTCGACGTTCCGGGCGCCTCGGCCGTGGTGCGCGGGGGACTGGTCACCTACGCCACCGACCTCAAAGCCGCTCTTGCCGGAGTCGATGCCGACCATCTCGAGGAGACCGGCCCGGTCGATCCGGTCGTGGCCGCACAGATGGCCGTCGGTGCGGCCACGAAGTGCGTGGCCGACATCGGCATCTCCTGCACCGGTGTGGCCGGACCCGACCCGCAGGACGGCAAGGGCGTCGGCCTCGTCTACACGGCCATCGCCTTCGGCGGCAAGGCCAAGGTCTTCGAACACGACTTCACCGGCGACCGCAACGAGATCCGCGAACAGACGGTCCGCGCCATGTCGGTCAACCTCGAGGAATTCGTCGCCCACATCGCCTACGGACCCGAGGCCGGGAACGGCGCGGAATAAGTTCCACCCGGACGAGGTTGGCCAGGTGATGACGATTGGACGAACATTCACCACATTCTTCGAATGGACTGGCAATACCGTCCGCGCACTGGTCCAGGTTGGCGCAGGATCGCGAGCGGGCTGTAAAGTTGAAGGCACAATGAGGACGGATCGCGCTGACAAAGGGAGGGACGCGTTATGTTACTGAGAGTTGAAATCGGCGACGCACTGCGTTCGGCCCGTCGCCGCCAGGGACGCACCCTCCGCGATGTCTCCACAGGAGCCAGCGTCTCGCTGGGCTACCTCAGCGAGATCGAGCGCGGTCAGAAGGAAGCCTCCTCGGAGTTGCTGTCGGCCATCTGCGAGGCACTCGACCTGCCGCTCTCGGCGCTGCTGTCCTCGGTCTCCGATCGCTTCGCCCTCGAAGAGGGAGTCGAGATCCCCGACACCATTCCGCAGGAGCTCTCGGACAAGATCCTGGGCCACCCGGGATACCCGGTGCCGCGGTTGGCCGCTAAACCCTGATGCGCCACACCCTCTACTGGATCCTCATGAACGAGGAGTTCGGTGAGGCGCGTGCTGCCTCCCTGCACACCGACCTCACGCTGAGCAGCCTCGGTTCGCGGACCGCCCAACAGGCTTTCGAAGCCGGAGTCGAACCCCGCGACATCTGGATCGCCGTGTGCGACTCCATGAGCGTCCCCGAGTCCCGCCGCCTGGGCAAAGAGAAGCCGCGTTCGCGTCCGTTCTGACTTCGTTCGCGCCTGTGCTGAGACTCGCTCACGTCCGTTCTGAGGCCAGCTCTGCAGCGGATGTGCGCTGACGCTCGAGTGTAGACTGGCCGCATGAATCAGGCAGTCCCGTTTATCACCTTCCAGCCCGGTCGCGGCCAGAATGCCGCCGAGGCGATGGGGACCTACCTCGAGGTCTTCGCCGATGGGCGAGTGGTCTCCGACAACCGGTACGGTCCCGAGGGACCCGGTGCCGAGGGCACGGTCATCATGGCGGAGATCGAGATCGCCGGCCAGCGACTGCGATTGAGCGACAGCTTCGTCGACCACGAATGGGACATCACTCCCGCAGTGTCGCTCATGGTCGATTGCGAGTCGGCCGAAGAGCTGCAACGCATCTTCACCGCACTGAGCGCGCAGGGCACCGTGTTCATGCCGCTCGATGACTATGGCTTCGGACCATTCGGTTGGGTGGGCGACCGTTTCGGCCTCACCTGGCAGCTCGGCCTGGCAGCAGAGTAGAGGAGCCTCGGGCAGCAAATGGTTCGCCTCCTGAATCGTTCTTGGAGACACGCGACACGCCCCGATATTTAGAACACCTGTTCGGATGTCGGTTATGCTGGTGGTGAATCACGGGACCTGTGACCACGAGTGGCTGGTTATCCACGGGGGAGAATCATCCTCTGTCGTTATGTCAGTGCCATCTTCTAGCCTTGGTCTCAACGGAAAAAGCAACGATGAGGAGACGTCATGGCACGCACACCCAAGAACCTTCAGATCCCCACCGGCAACGACAAGTCGAAGGCACTCGACGCGGCGCTGGGACAGATCGACCGCAACTACGGCAAGGGCGCGATCATGCGCCTCGGCGATGGAGTCCGCGAGCCGATCGCCTGCATCCCCACCGGCTCGATCGCCCTTGACATCGCGCTGGGCATCGGCGGCCTGCCGCGTGGCCGCGTCGTGGAGATCTACGGCCCGGAATCATCGGGTAAGACCACCGTCGCCCTCCACGCGGTGGCGAATGCTCAGAAGGCAGGCGGGATCGCAGGATTCATCGACGCCGAGCACGCCCTCGATCCCGAATACGCGAAGAAGCTCGGTGTCGACACCGATCAGCTTCTCGTCTCCCAGCCCGATACCGGTGAGCAGGCACTCGAGATCGCCGATATGCTCATCCGCTCGGGAGCCCTCGACGTCATCGTCATCGACTCCGTCGCCGCTCTCGTGCCCAAGGCCGAAATCGAAGGCGAGATGGGCGACAGCCACGTCGGTCTCCAGGCACGTCTGATGTCGCAGGCTCTGCGTAAGATCACCGGTGCGCTGGCTCAGTCGAAGACCACCGCGATCTTCATCAACCAGCTGCGCGAGAAGGTCGGCGTGTTCTTCGGCTCCCCGGAGACCACCTCGGGCGGTAAGGCGCTGAAGTTCTACGCCTCCGTGCGCATCGACGTGCGCCGCATCGAGACCCTCAAGGAAGGTCAGGACGCGGTCGGCAACAGGACGAGGGCGAAGATCGTCAAGAATAAGATCGCGCCGCCGTTCAAGCAGGCCGAGTTCGACATCATCTACGGTCACGGAATCTCCCGCGAAGGCAGCCTCATCGATATGGGCGTCGACAACGGAATCATCCGCAAGTCCGGATCCTGGTTCACCTATGATGGCGATCAGCTGGGCCAGGGCAAGGAGAACGTGCGCAACTTCCTCCGCGACAACCCGGGCCTGGCCGAGGAGATCGAACTGAAGATCAAGCACAAGATGGGCCTGATCAAGGTCGAACCCGAAGACGACGCCGAGGCGGCCGAGGGTGCCGCAGAGACCCCGCAGACGGATGACGCCGAGGTCTGAACCCGGTCGCACTGACGACGAGCTCATCGGATCAGCACCTGAGAGTGCCGATCCGGTGAGCTCGTCTGCGCAGGCGGCGACCCTCGATCAGCTGCGTGCCGCCGTGTCCGAGATCGACGAGCGCCATGCGGAAGGGGAATCGGAATTCTTCGCGCCCCTGTCGGGGCGGAGCGAGGGGCGGTCGGCATCGAGCGACAAGCCTGCGCGGTCGAAGGCTGAGTCTGCACGGTCGAGTTCGGCGGGGCGGACAAGCGCGAAAGCGCCCCAACGCGAGTCCGGCGGGGGAGGAGGCTGGACGGCCTTCGACACCGGTGAGCCGCCGCCCTTCGCCCTCGACGATTCCGACAGCAGCGACGGCGATGACGACTCCGAAGTATTCGGCAGCGAGAGTCTCGGCTCCGAGGGCTTCGATTCCGTCGGTCTCAGCTCGGCCGGCCTCGACTTTGATTCGGATGATTCAGATTCCGAGGAACCGGACTTCGAGGAGTCCTATGCGAAGGCGAAGAATACGGCGATGAACATGCTCGCCATGCGCGACCACGCGAGCCAGGAGCTGCGGGAAAAGCTGCTCAAACGCGACTTCCTGCCCGACGCCGTCGACGAACTCATCGCGAAACTCCAGAAATCCAAACTGCTCAACGACGAGGAATTCGCCCACCGCTACGTCCGTGCCCATCGCGAGAGGCGCAAACTCTCCCAATCGGTGCTGAGGCGGGAACTGAACAAGAAGGGCATTCCGCCCGAGATCATCTCCGAGGCCGTCGACGAGGTCGACGGGGAAGAGGACCTCGCCCGGGAAGTCGCCGCGAAGAAAGCCGCCTCGACAAGCAGACTCGCCTACGAGGTGCGCGAGCGACGGATCCTCGGCATGCTCGCCCGACGCGGATTCTCCTCCTCGATCTGCATCAAGGTCACCCGCGAAGTCCTCGCCGAAGACTGAGCATTCGTGCTCCGCGAAACGGCTAGAATGGTGGCGCCATGACTGAACTGATTGACTCCCCGGCGACAACCGAGCACTCGACCCGCAGCTACGAGGTCAAGACCTACGGCTGCCAGATGAACGTGCACGATTCCGAGCGACTCTCCGGCCTCCTCGACGACGCAGGCTACGTTCAAGCTGACACCGACGATCAGGCCGATGTCGTCGTCTTCAACACCTGCGCCGTGCGTGAGAACGCCGACAACCGTCTCTACGGCAACCTCGGCCAGCTCGCCAAGGTCAAGGAGAGCCACCCGGGCCTGCAGATCGCCGTGGGCGGATGCATGGCCCAGAAGGACCGCGACACCATCGTCAAGAAGGCCCCCTGGGTCGACGTGGTCTTCGGCACCCACAACATGGGCGCGCTGCCGGCGCTGCTCGACCGGGCCCGCCACAACCACGAGGCGCAGGTCGAGATCCTCGAAAGTCTCGACGTCTTCCCCTCCACCTTGCCCAGCAAGCGAGAATCCCAGCACGCCGGATGGGTGTCGATTTCCGTCGGCTGCAACAACAGCTGCACGTTCTGCATCGTGCCCAGCCTCCGCGGCAAGGAGAAGGACCGCCGTCCCGGCGACATCCTCGCCGAGGTCGAAGCTCTCGTCGCCGACGGCGTCGTCGAAGTCACCCTGCTCGGGCAGAACGTCAACTCCTACGGTGCCGAATTCCGCGACAAGGGTGCCTTCGCCAAACTGCTGCGCGCGGTCGGCAATGTCAACGGCATCGAACGGGTCCGCTTCACCAGCCCCCACCCGGCCGCGTTCTCCGACGACGTCATCGAAGCCATGGCCGAAACCCCGACCGTGATGCCGCAGCTGCACATGCCGCTGCAGTCCGGTTCCGACACGATCCTCAAATCCATGCGCCGGTCCTACCGCACCACCCGGTTCATGCGCATCCTCGACTCCGTGCGCGAACGCATCCCGCACGCCGCGATCACCACCGACATCATCGTCGGCTTCCCCGGGGAGACGGAAGAGGACTTCCAAGGCACCATGGACATCGTCTGTCGCGCCCGCTTCTCCCAAGCCTTCACCTTCCAGTACTCGATCCGCCCCGGCACCCCCGCGGCGACCATGGAGAACCAGGTGCCCAAGGAGGTCGTGCAGGAGCGCTTCGAACGACTCACCGCCCTCCAAGACGAGATTGCCTGGGATGAGAACAAGAAGCAGATCGGCCGTGAGGTCGAAGTGCTCGTGACCAAACTGCCCCACGGAGATTCGCCGAGGCTGAGCGGCCGTGCCGCCGACAACCGCCTCGTACACGTCGGCATCCCCACCGGCGCCGAGCTTCCGCGCCCCGGGGACTTCGTCACCGCCACCGTCACCGAGGCGAAGCCGTACTTCCTGCTCGCCGACTCCGGATACTCCGTGCGGCCCTCCCACGCCGGCGACGCCCATGACCGCGCCCAAGCCGACAGCTGCGGGGCACCCGCCCCAGGCACGAGCGCCGGCGGATCGACGAACCTCGGTATGCCGACTATCCGCACCCGCAGCTGAGATGGCCTCGTTCGCGGTCGTTCCGGCCGCACCCGTGCTCCTGCCCGGCATCGACGAACTCGAAACCGAGAGAATCGCGGGTCTGCGCAACGACATCGAGACCGTCCTGAGCTCCCACGAGCAGTGGGCGCTGCCTCTCGACGAGTTGCCCGTGCTCGCGGGACTCGGCGGCTGGGGAATCGACCGCGGGATCGACACCCGCACCGGTCAACTCCTCACCGGTGAGGCATGGGTACACGCCGTCGACGCACTGACCGAAGAGGAACGCGGGTCCTGCGAGACCGCGCATCCGGCGATCGGCGTCGTCCTGCTCCACGCACATGCAACGGCCGTGCGCATCGGGCCGGTTGGGACCAGTGAGCATCTGCTCATCCCCATCGATCTCTCGGCTGCCGCCAGCGAGGATGCGCCACTGGCACCGGTCGACGGTGCACGCGAATTCGACGAATCGGTGGCCCATGCGCTCAAAGTCGGCGACGCGACGACACTGAGCCGAGCCGCAGCGAAGGCACCGAACGTCCACGCCGACCTCGCCCTGCTCGAGTCGGCGCTGCCGCACCTCGGGACGGGCTCGTGGGAGTTCGAGACGGCCTTCGACGAAACCGTGCACGAAGTTCGCTCCCTGTGCGGTCGAGGCAGCCGCTGACATGGCAGGCTCCGACACGACACCCGGCGACATGGCACCCGGCGGCATGGCTCCCTCTGACAGCCCCGCCGCCCCCATCATCACGGTCATCGGGGCGACGGCCAGCGGAAAGTCGGATCTTGCCCTCGATCTGGCCGAGAACCTCGGCGGGGAGATCATCAACACGGATTCGATGCAGTTCTACCGGGGAATGGACATCGGGACGGCCAAACTTCCCGCAGCCGAACGCCGGGGGATCCCACACCACCTCCTCGACTTCCTCGACGTCTCCGAAGAGGCGAACGTCCAAGATTTCCAAGCCCGAGCCCGCACCGCCATCGCCGAACTGCGGGCACGTGGGAAGCGCCCGATCCTCGTCGGCGGCTCGGGACTCTACGTGCGAGCCGCCGTCGACCACATGGAATTCCCCGGCACCGACCCGAACATCCGTGCCAGGCTCGAAGCCGAAGTCGCCGCCGACCGGTGGGCCATGCACCGCCGACTCGAGGAGACCGATCCCGCGGCGGCAGCGAAGATCACGGTCAACGACCAGCGCCGCATCGTCCGCGCCCTCGAAGTCATCGAACTCACCGGCAGACCCTTCAGCGCCCAGCTCCCGGACTACCGGGAGATCGAACCGACACTCCACATCGGGCTGAGCATGGATCGGGAGGTCCTGCACACCCGGATCGCAGCCCGCGTGCACGCCATGTGGGAGGCCGGGTGGGTCGAAGAGGTCCGCTCACTCCTCAATGCCGGCCTCGCCGCGGGCAAGACCGCCTCACGGGCCATCGGCTACGCCCAGATCCAACGCTTCTTGACCGGTGAGATCAGCCGCGAGGAGGCCATCGACGACACGATCGTGCGGACCCGGCAGTTCGCCCGCCGCCAGGACACCTGGTTCCGCCGCGACCCGCGGATCCACTGGATCGACGGCAGCGCGGCCGACCCGGCGAACAACCTCGCGGGTGCGCTGGCGATCCTCACCGACAACAGGGCGAAACCCGAAAGCGACGAACCTCCACAGAGCTGAGCTTCCATCGAGCTGAGCCTCCGCCGACGTGGACCTTCGCAGAGCCGAATAGGCGCTGTATCCACCGGCCCCGGTGCCCCGATAGGATGGACTCATGAGCACCTCGGAATCGCCGTTCGCCGCACTCGCCGACACCCCGTTCCTCAAGGGACACGGCACCCAGAACGACTTCGTCCTCCTCTCCGATGACGACAGCGAACTCGAGATGCATCCAGAGACCATCGCCCTGCTCGCCGACCGTCGCGCCGGACTCGGCGCCGACGGCATCATCCGCATCGTGCGCTCGGCCAAGAGCGGCATCCCCGGAGCCGCCGAACAGGCCGAAGCCGGAGCCGAATGGTTCATGGACTACTACAACCACGACGGCAGCCTGTCCGAGATGTGCGGCAACGGCGTCCGCGTCTTCGCCCACACTCTTGTGACCACAGGCCGTGTGCCCGCCGACACCAAGGACATCCTGGTCGGCACCCGCGACGGCATCAAGACCGTGCGCACCACCCTCAACCCCGCCCTCGGCGTTCAGACCGGGGACGGACTGCAGACGACCACGCCGAACGCCCCCGGATCGGCCGATGACGCCTGGTACACGATCGACATGGGCGAGTGGTCACTCGATGAGAACTCCTCGGTGCTCGTGACCACCGGAGGCATCGAGGTCGCCCGACCGGGGCTGAGCGTCGAAACCGGCAACCCGCACACGGTCGTCGCCCTCGCCGAGGCGGTCGAACTCGAAGGCGCCGATCTCCGTGACGCTCCCGTCCTCGACCCGGTGCCGCCGCAGGGATCCAACGTCGAATACATCGTCATGGAACCGGCCCGCAGCGATGTCGCCGGGGGAGAGGGCGCCCTGCGGATGCGCGTGTTCGAACGCGGAGTCGGCGAAACCCGCTCCTGCGGAACCGGAGCCTGCGCGGCCGCCATCGCCGCCCACCACTGGGCCGGTCCGAACTCGCCGCTGCAGTGGCGCGTCGACGTGCCCGGCGGTCAGCTGCGCATCGGCATCGACCCGAACCAGAACGGAACCGCAGGTCGGGTGACTCTCGCCGGACCCGCCGTGCTCGTCGCCGGCGGCACCATCGGCTGAGTGGGCTCGGTCAGTCCCGTTCGATCGTCAGCACACGGAAGCCCTTCGAGGATCCGGTGCGCACGACGCTGAAGCCCTCTCCGAGCATCTCCACGATCCACTTCTGCAGCGAATCCGCGCCGAGGTTCTTCGACACCACGAGATCAGCCCGACCGCCGGGAGCCAGCCGCGGCAGCCACGTCGAGAGCAACTCGTGCAGGGCGTCCTTGCCGATGCGGATCGGAGGATTGGACCGGATCGCAGAGAACTGCAAATCTTCGGGGACTTCGGCGGCCGTGACGGTGCGGATCGAATCCAGGCCCAGGCGGGCGGCGTTGGCCGCCGTGGTCTCCAGGGACCGGGAATTCACGTCGAGGGCCCACACACGCAGGTCCACCTCGGCGTCCTTGGCGCTCAGTGCGGCATCGAGGGTGATCGGTCCCCACCCGCAGCCGAGATCGAGGAGATCACCGGCCGGCGGTGTCGGCAGATGCCGCAGCAGCACTGCGGTACCCAGATCGAGGCGGGTCGGTGAGAACGTGCCCGACACGGTTTCGACGGTGATCTCACGGCCGGCCAGATCGAGCCTGAGTTCGCGGGTCTTGGCCTCACTGCTCGGCGATTCGGTGAAATAGTGCTCTGCCACCACATCAGTCTAGAGGCTGTGGGAGAATTGATGGACACCATGACGGTGTGAGAGAACACCCGCCCGCAGGCAGCAGGCCCGACCGGGCGGCAGCGAACAAAGGAATGAATGACGTCCACTGACAAAGAGCGTCGAGACGCGATGCTCGACCGCGTGCTCGGACGAGGAGCTCAGGCTCTCGGCGGCACGGAAGCAACTGCCGACGAGGCCTCCCAGTACGACCTCGCCGAACGCGCCGCCCTCAAACGCGTCGCCGGACTCTCGACCGAACTCGAAGATGTCACCGAGGTCGAGTACCGCCAGGTCAGGCTCGAGCGCGTTGTGCTCGCCGGCCTGTGGAACACGACCCTGGCCGATGCTGAGAACTCCATCCGGGAGCTCGCGGCGCTGGCCGAGACCGCCGGTTCCGAGGTGCTCGACGCCCTCGTCCAGCGCCGCGACAAACCCGACCCGGGCACCTACCTGGGCAAGGGCAAGGCCGCCGAGCTCGCCGAGATCGTCGCCGCCGTCGGCGCCGATACGGTCATCATCGACTCCGAGCTGGCCCCGAGCCAGAGGCGCGGTCTCGAGGATGTCATCAAGGTCAAGGTCGTCGACCGCGTCGCCCTCATCCTCGACATCTTCGCCCAGCATGCGAAGTCCCGGGAGGGCAAGGCCCAGGTCGAGCTCGCCCAGCTCGAATACCTGCTGCCGCGTCTGCGTGGTTGGGGTGAATCCCTGTCCCGGCAGGCCGGTGGTCGTGTCGCCGGCGGTGCCGGAATCGGCTCCCGTGGTCCGGGTGAGACGAAGATCGAGCTCGATCGTCGCCGCATCCGCACCCGCATGTCCAAACTGCGTCGCGAGATCCAGGCGATGGCCCCGTCCCGGTCGACGAAGCGGAAGAACCGTGCCCGCAACCACATCCCGTCCGTGGCGATCGTGGGCTACACGAACGCGGGGAAGTCCTCCCTGCTCAATCGCCTCACCGACGCCGAGGTGATGGTGCAGAACGCCCTGTTCGCGACCCTTGATCCGACCGTGAGACAGTCCCGGACCTCGGAGGGCATCACCTTCACCTACACGGACACCGTCGGGTTCGTCAGCAGCCTGCCCCACCAGCTCGTCGAAGCCTTCCGCTCGACGCTGGAAGAGGCCGCCGGGTCCGATCTGCTCCTCCATGTCGTCGACGCCTCCCACCCCGATCCGCACAAGCAGATCCATGCGGTGCGGGAGGTGCTCAAGGACGTCGAGACCGGGGACATCCCCGAACTCCTCGTGTTCAACAAGACCGACATCGCCGATGAGGCCGTGGTCACCGGGCTGCGCGCCGAATATCCCGAGGCACAGTTCGTCTCCGCGGTGACCGAGATCGGCATTCCCGAACTCGTCGACACCATCGAACGGTCCTTGCCGGCCCCGAGCATCGACGTCACCGTGCTCATTCCCTACGACCGTGGGGATCTCGTCTCGAAGATCTATGCCCTCGGCATGGTCGAACACGAGGAGCACGGATCCGCCGGAACCGGCATGCAGGCCAAGGTGCCCGCCGAGCTCGCGGCCGAACTCGAAGAATTCCGACGTCCGGACCTGGTCATCGATCAGTGACCGTCGACGCACTCCTCGAGTCCGCCGTCGGGGCCATCGGCGGTTCGCCCAGGGAAGGTCAGGAAGAGATGGCCCGGGCGGTCGCCTCGGCGGTGGACAAGGGCATCCATCTGCTCGTGCAGGCAGGCACCGGCACCGGAAAATCCCTGGCCTACCTCGTTCCGGCCGCCGAGTACGCGAGCCGCACGGGAGGGCGGGTCATCGTCTCCACGGCGACCCTGGCCCTGCAGACGCAAATCATCCATCGCGATCTGCCGCGCCTGTTCAAGGCCGTGAAGAAGGACCTCGATCCGCTGCCCCGGGCCGCCCTGCTCAAGGGCCGCCGGAACTATGTGTGCAAGCACAAGCTCGCCGGGGGCTACCCGGACGAGGGCGACGGCATGCTCTTCGACCTCGGTGCCGACGCCGAGGCGGGTCGCAAACCCGCCGACCGCTCCGGGCTGGGTGAGGAGATCCAACGGATCCGCACCTGGGAGAAGACCACTGAGTCCGGTGATCGGGACGATCTGCTGCCCGGAGTCAGCGACCGCGCCTGGTCACAGGTCTCGGTCAACGCCTTCGACTGCCTCGGCTCGAACTGTCCGCTCTACACCGAATGCTTCGCCGAGATCGCCCGCAACAAAGCCGCCGAGTCCGACATCGTCGTGACCAACCATGCGCTGCTGGCCATCGACGCCTTCGGGGACAACACCGTGCTGCCCGAACACGATGTCATCATCATCGACGAGGCCCACGAGCTCAAGGACCGGGTGACCAGCGCCCTGTCCGGGCAGATCAACCTCAGCATGCTCTCGGCGGCCACGAGCGCGGTGCGCAAGCACACCACCGTTCAGGACGGCGTCGTGGCACTGCTCGACTCTGCGGCTGCGGCCCTTGAACGCGCCCAATCCGGGCAGAGCGAAGGCCTCATCCTCAACCTCAGTGAGGCCATGTCGCTGGCGCTCATGCAGATCCGCGATTCGGCCAGGCAGATCATCAACGACATCGGCGGCAAGACCGAGGAAGCTGATGCGGGACGGCAGATGGCCAAGGCCCGTTGCCAGGAGATCTTCGAACTGGCCGAACGCTTCTGCGATCCGGGCAAGAACGACGTTATCTGGCTCTCACGCAGCACCTTCCGGGAGAAGGAGACGACGAACCTCGTCGTCGCACCCCTGAGCGTGGCCGGGACCATGCGTTCGGGCATCTTCGAGGAGGCGACGGTGGTGGCCACCTCGGCGACCTTGGCCCTCGGAGGCAATTTCGATGCCGTCGCGGCCTCTCTCGGACTGTTCGGCCCGGATGCGCCGAAGTGGGACGGACTCGACGTGGGGTCGCCCTTCGACTACGGCAAGCAGGGGATCCTCTACGTCGCCGCCCATCTGCCCCGTCCCGGGCGTTCGGGACTGAGCGAACAGGCTCTGGACGAGCTCGAGAAGCTGGTCAGGGCCTCGAACGGGGGAGCGCTCGGGCTCTTCTCCTCGAAGGCCGCGGCCTCGGTGGCCGCCGAGCATCTGCGGGAGAAGTTCGATTTCCCGATCCTCCTCCAAGGCGATGACGGTCTGCCCTCTCTGGTCTCCCAGTTCACCGCCGACGACCGGTCGTGCCTGTTCGGAACCATGTCACTGTGGCAAGGCGTGGACGTGCCGGGGCGGACGAACCGACTCGTCGTCATCGACCGGCTGCCCTTCCCCCGACCCGACGATCCGCTCATGCAGGCACGCGCCCGCGATGCCGACAATCGCGGAGTCAACGGGTTCATGGCCGTCAGCGCCACCCATGCGGCCCTGCGCCTGGCACAGGGGGCCGGCCGACTCATCCGATCGACGAAGGACCAGGGAGTCGTCGCGGTCCTCGACTCCCGTCTGCGCTCGGCCCGCTACGGGGGATTCCTCGTCAACTCGATGCCGCGGATGTGGCCGACGACGGATGCCGCCCTGGTCCGGAAGAGTCTGGGCCGTCTGGCGAAGCCTGCGGAGTGAATGCACGAACGCCCCCGACCGGTCACTGGTCGGGGGCGTTCGCATCGGTGTCGAGCCTCGGTCAGAGGCGGCGGACCACCGCAACGACGAGGCCCATGATCTGGGCGTAGGTGCCGTCGATCGGTTCGTAATCCTTGTTCTGTGGCAGCAGCCACTGATGTCCGGCCTTGCGCTTGAGGGTCTTCACCGTGGCCTCACCGTCAAGCAGGGCCGCGACGATCTGCCCGTTGTCGGCGGTGTGCTGCTTGCGCACCACCACCCAGTCGTCGTGGCAGATGGCGGCTTCGATCATCGAGTCGCCGACGACCTTGAGCAGGAACATCTCTCCGGAGCCGACGACCTGGGTCGGCAGGGAGAAGACATCGTCGACCTCCTGCTCGGCGAGGATCGGACCGCCCGCGGCGATCCTGCCGACGACGGGAACCTGGACGGTGTTGTTCGCCAACTCCTCGTACTTCGCGCGCTCGGCCTCTTCCTCTTCGAAGGGATTGACCACTTCGATGGCCCGCGGGCGCTTCGGGTCACGACGGACATAGCCGAGGCGTTCGAGCTGGGAGAGCTGGTGGGCCACGCTCGAGAGTGAGGCGAGTCCGGCGGCCTTGCCGATCTCGCGCATGCTCGGCGGGTAGCCGTTGGCGACGACCGCGCGTTCGATCGTCTCGAGCACGAGCCGCTGGCGTGGGGTCAGGCGGAAATCGCCCTCTCCGGTCGAGCCCTCGGGAATCGGAATGTCCTCTTCGTCGATGCGAGCGGCCGCGATCTCGCTGGCAACGTCCTCATTGCGGGGCCTGCCTCTGCCCCTCTTGTTCTGAACCATTGCTCGTTCCCCTTCGTTCTATTCCCTGCCGTTCGACCCCGTCATTCCCGGGTTGGGAAGTCTCGTGTCAGTGCCGACTGAGATGGTTCTGACAGATCAATCAACAACGCTGGTTCTCTCTCATTGTCGCATAAATGTTCGAGTTGGACTGGACATTTGTTCGATTGGCATGTTGAATAGAACAGACGTTCTACCTATTACCGGTGGAATCGTACGGAAGAAAGAGGTAATGCGATGTCTGCACAGAACCAAGAACTGCGCCTGACCACTCGTGGACGCCAGGCGGTGCGCCTGCTGAGGACGCTGATCGTCGCTGCCGTCATCATCGGCGGAGCCGTCCTCCTCGCCACCCAGTCATTCTCCGCGGCGGCCGTGGCCGAGCCCGGATCCGAGGGCGTCGGCATCGAAGCCGACGCAGTCGTCGTCGGCGAAGGCGAGTCCCTGTGGACCGTGGCCGCGAACCTCGGCATCGACCGCGATACCCGGGATGTCGTCTCCGACATCGTCGACATCAACCACCTGTCGACCCCGACGGTCCACCCCGGCCAGACTCTCGACGTCCCCGTCGAGTGAGCCCGGGCGGGACCGTCCGGCAGGGGCACTGCGGACGGTCCCGCCCATGGACGGACAGGGCGTCCGCAAGCGGTCCGGCTGAGGAATCGAACGCCGGCCCCAGAGCGGCCCCGCCTCGGCACGTCCCGAGGGCGAGCGGTAAGCTGAGCGCGTGGGAAACATCGAATCTCTGCCCGTGCGTTCGGACCTCGTCGGCCTCAAGCCCTACGGTGCTCCGCACCTCGACGTGCCGGTGCAGCTCAACGTCAATGAGAACGCCTATCCGCTCCCGGGTGAGGTCGTCGAGAGCATGCGCGCAGCCGTGGACGCGCACTTCGCCGGACTCAACCGCTATCCGGACCGCGAGTTCGACGAACTCCGCCGCCACCTCGTCACCTACCTCGACGGCGTCAACGCCCGGGCCGGCAGCTCGGTCGAGCTCGACCCGTCGATGATCTGGGCCGGCAACGGCTCCAACGAGGTTCTCTCCCACATCGTCCAAGCCTTCGGGGGACCGGGGCGGACCGTGCTCGGCTTCACCCCGAGCTACTCGATGCACCCGCTCATCACCACCGGCACGGGAGCAGCTTGGCAGAGCTTCGAACGCAAGGATGACTTCACCCTCGATGCCGAGACGGTCGCGGCCGAGGTGGCACGCGTCGACCCGGACATCGTCTTCCTCTGCACCCCGAACAACCCGACCGGCACCTCGATCGGCCTCGAGGTCATCGAGGCCGCCTACGAGAACTGCTCGGGCATCGTCATCGTCGATGAGGCCTATGCGGAGTTCTCCCGTCCGGCGAAGCTCTCGGCGATGACTCTGCTGGAAGGTCGGCCCCGCCTCGTCGTCTCACGCACCATGAGCAAGGCCTTCGCCTGCGCGGGTCTTCGCCTGGGCTATGCGATCGCCGCGCCCGAACTCATCGACGTCCTCCGACTCGTCCGCCTGCCTTACCACCTCTCCGAGATCACCCAGGTCCTCGCGTGCACAGCACTCGAGCACGCCGAGGTGCTGCTGGGCAACGTCGACCGACTCATCGACTCCCGTAATCGGATGTCGGCACACCTCGCCGAGGTCGGCTTCGACGTGCACCCGAGCGATTCGAACTTCGTGCTCTTCGGCAACATCTCCTCACCGCAGGAGCTGTGGCAGAAGCTGCTCGACCGCGGCGTCCTCATCCGCGACATCGGCATCGCCGGGCACGTCCGCGTCAACGCCGGCACCGAGGAGGAGACGGACGCATTCTTCACTGCGATCGACGAGATCCTCGTCGAGTCACCTGGCATCCTCGCCGCGGAGCCCGCGGTCGCCGCTGAGAGACAATAGGTCCACGCTCCACCGCCAACCCCGATCACAGCCGCCCCGACGAAAGGCATTTCATGAGGCAGGCCCAGCGCACCCGCACCACCTCGGAATCCTCCGTGTCCGTGTCCGTCGACCTCGACGGCACCGGCACCTCGGAGATCTCGACGAGTGTGCCCTTCTTCGACCACATGCTCACCGCGCTGTCGAAGCACTCGCTCATCGATCTGACGATCAAGTCCGAGGGCGATACGCACATCGACGTCCATCACACCGTCGAGGACACCTCGATCGTGCTCGGACAGACCCTGGCCGAGGCGCTCGGTGACAAGACCGGAATCCGCCGCTACGGTCTGGCGGCGGTCCCGTTGGACGAATCCCTGGCCCGGTGCGTCGTCGACGTCTCCGGGCGCCCCTACTTCGTCCACGAGGGCGAGCCCGAGGGCCAGCAGTACCACCTCATCGGCGGTCACTTCACCGGTTCGATGACTTCGCACTCGCTCGAATCGATCGCCTTCCACGCCGGACTCACCGTCCACCTCGACCTGCTGCGTGGCCGCGACCCGCACCATATCGTCGAGGCCCAGTTCAAGGCCTTCGCCCGCGCCCTGCGTGAGGCCGTCGAACCCGATGAGCGCAACACCTCTGTCCCCAGCACCAAGGGAGTCCTGTGAGCACGACCGTCGTTGTCACCCCGTTCGGGAAGGCCCAGCAGCTCGCCGCGGCCTGCGTGCTCTCGAACATCCAGGGCACGATCGTGCCCATCGGCGACTTCACCGGCATCGTCCTGGCCGACACCGATGTGCAGGCCGGCAACGAGGCGGCCGCCGCGATCTCGAAACTCGCCAGCAAACACGAGGTCCTCCTCCTCGTGCGCAGCGAAGAGCAGATCGACGCCGGACACTACCGCCACGGCACCCGCGAATCCGATGTGCCCGCCGGGCTGGCCCTGAAGAACCTGCCCGACGTGCTCGAGCAGCTGCTCCTCGAGATCGTGCCCGCCGAGGAGGTTGAAGGGAACATCCCCACCTCCTCGATGACGAAGCTGCAGGCCAGTGCCGCCACGATGACCCCGGGACGGGCCGCGGTGGCCCGGACCGCGCTGATCTGGATCGTCGTCGCGGTCCTCGCCGGCCTCATCACCGCCTTCGGCGTCACCGTCGGCCTCGGCGGAAACACGATGGCGTGGGTCGTCGCGGTCTTCGGCGCGATCGTCCTCGTGCTCTCCCTGTGGCGGATCAGCCGTGTGCTGACCAAGGGAGTGAAATCATGACGACGGTCGCGGTCCTCGACTACGGGGCAGGAAACGTCCGCTCCGCTGTGCGTGCGGCCGAAGCCGCCGGCGCCGAGGTCACACTCACCGCCGACCACGACATCATCGACCGTGCCGATGGACTCCTCGTCCCCGGCGTCGGAGCGTTCTCCGCGGTGATGGCCGGGCTGGCGAACGTCGACGCCATCGACCTCATCCGCGCCCGCCATGCGGCCGGTCGCCCCCTCCTGGGCATCTGCGTGGGTCTGCAGGTGTTCTTCGCCCGCGGCGTCGAACACGGTGTGCAGACCGAGGGCATCGGACTATGGCCAGGAGCCGTTACCGGCCTCGAAGCGCCCGTCGTCCCGCATATGGGCTGGTCTCAGGTCGGCCCGCCGCAGGGATCGCGGATGTTCTCCGGCATCGAGTCCGAACGCTTCTACTTCGTCCACTCCTATGCCGCCACGCAGGCCCCGGCCGGAGCGCTGGTCACCACCGCCACCCACGGCCAGGACTTCATCGCCGCCGTCGAGGACGGCACCACGTGGGCCGCCCAGTTCCACCCCGAGAAATCCGCCGAGGCGGGTGCCCGGCTGCTGCGCAACTGGCTCAACTCCTTCACTGACAACCCCGTCACCCCCTGAGAAAGGTCACAATGACTGACACTTCGAACAAGCTCGTTCTCCTTCCCGCGGTCGACGTCGCCGACGGCAAGGCCGTCCGTCTCGTGCAGGGCGAAGCCGGCACCGAAACCGACTACGGTTCGCCGATCGACGCGGCCCAGGACTTCGAGAACCGGGGAGCGGAGTGGATCCACCTCGTCGATCTCGATGCGGCCTTCGGCCGCGGTTCGAACTCCGACCTGCTCAACCAGGTCGTCAAGGCTGTCGGGATCAAGGTCGAACTCTCCGGTGGAATTCGGGACACCGAGAGCCTTGAGCGGGCCTTGGACACCGGTGCCGAGCGCGTCAACATCGGCACCGCTGCACTGGAGAACCCGGAGTGGACGGCGGAGATGATCTCCCGCTTCGGCGATCAGGTCGCCATCGGCCTCGACGTCCGCGGCACCACCCTGGCCGCCCGCGGTTGGACCAAGGACGGCGGAGATCTCTACGAAGTCCTCGCCACCCTCGAAGCCGCCGGCTGTGCCCGCTACGTGGTCACCGACGTCCGCAAGGACGGCACACTGCAGGGGCCCAATGTCGAGCTGCTGAAGTCCCTGGCCGAGAAGACCGAGAAGCCGATCGTCGCCTCGGGCGGAGTCTCGAGCCTCGATGACCTGCGCAGCCTCCGCGAGCTCGTGCCCTTCGGTGTGGACTCCGCGATCGTGGGCAAGGCCCTCTACGCCGGCAAGTTCACCCTGGAAGAAGCGCTCGACGTCGCAGGGCGGTGATGCGGTGACCTCCGATTCCGACGGTCAGGCGAACTCCGCCGAGCGCCATCCCGGTGAGCACTCCGATTCGGCCGGGCAGTCCTGGTCCGGGCGGGACCTCAAGCCCAACCCGTTCTCCGGTGACACCGGGGAGGCCGATCCCGGTCTCCTCGCCGCCCTCGAACGTGTGCGCGCCGAACCCCTGGATCCTGCCGCCCACCGAGCCGTGCTCGCCGCCCTGTCCGGGGCCCGCCTCTATGCGCCGATCGTCCCGATGGCCCTCGATCACGAGGTCAATGAGCAGGGGTTGATGGTCGACAACTCCTCGGAGATGGCGATGGTCCGCCTGCAGGCCGAGGACGGCCGCGAATGCACTCCCGGCTTCAGCGCGATCCCACCGCTGACGGCCTGGCACGCCGAGGCCAGGCCGGTGCCGATCGAAGCCGAACGTCTCGTCCTCGGCGCCATCGAAGCCGACTCCCAACTCGTCGTCCTCGACCCCGGGGCCGACTCCTCGTTCCTGCTCCGCCGGCCCGCGATGTTCGCCTTCGTCAAGGGCGAGGACTGGACCCCGTCCTGGGCCGACGCCGAGGTGGGGCGACGTCTCGCCTCCATCGCCGAGTCGTTCGGCTGGTTGGCACGGCTGGGCATCAGCCCCGGCAGCCACACGGTCAACCTCGGGGGACCGGAGTTGGGGATCCGCCTCGGCGTCGAATCCGAGGTTCCGCAGGCCGAGGTGCAGCGGTTCCAAGAGGCCGTCGCCGGCGATGAGGAACTCGTCGCGAAGATCGACTCCCTGGCCATCCGTCTGACCACAGTCTGAAATCCTGCCCGGTCGGTGCTGATATCCCGGACCGGGGACAATAGGCTCGACCCATGAGCGAAATCCGAGACCTCTCCCGACCGCAGACCCCGGACGAGTCCTACCTCGCGCACATGGAGCACGAGACGCAGGATCGGGCGGAGGCGGCACCGGCCTGGGAATCGGCCTTCACCGGTGCCCCAGCAGCCTCCACGACCGCGATCGCCGAGACCATCGATGAGCTCTCGACCGACCTGACCGGACTGCTGCGGAGAATCCACGGCCTGGCGGAGACGGCCTTCGAGGAACACGAATCGGCTGCGGCCATCGCCGAACTCCTCCGCTCGCACGGCATCGAGGTCGAGACCGGGGTGTTCGGCCTCGACACCGCGTTCAGAGCCACCACGGGTTCCGCCACCGTCACCGCCTCCGGATCCGGCACGGGCCGGACGATCGCGATCCTCGCCGAATACGACGCCCTGCCGGACATCGGCCACGGCTGCGGCCACAACCTCATCGCCACCTGCGCGGTCGGTGCCTTCCTCGCGATCGCCGCCCTCTGCGAACAGAATCCGGACGCGGTCCCCGGCAGAGTCGTCCTCCTCGGCACCCCCGCCGAAGAGGGCCACTCCGGCAAAGAGCTCATGGCCCGCGCCGGAGCCTTCGAGGACATCGACGCCGCGATCATGGTCCACGGCTACGGATACGACTGCGCCGAACAGGTGTGGTTGGGCAGACGCCTCCTCGACGTCACCTTCTCCGGAGTGCCGGCGCACGCCTCGGCGCAGCCCTTCATGGGCAGGAACGCCCTCGACGCGGCGAACCTCTTCTACCAGGGGCTGGGACTGCTGCGTCAGCAGATGCCGCCGATCTCCCGCCTCCACTCCGTCATCTCCTCCGGCGGCACCCGCCCCTCGATCATCACCGAAGACGCCCAGGTCAAGTGCTATGTGCGCTCGAAATACCCCGAGACGCTCAAGGAGCTCTCCGCCCGGGTCGAAGACGTCGCCAAGGGCGCTGCGCTGATGACCGGGACCGGCGTCGACATCGCCTGGGACGAACATGCCCCGTCCCTGCCGGTGCGCGGCAACGACGCCCTGGCCAGACGGTGGGCCCTCCACGAGACCGACCGCGGCCGCAGCCCGCTGCCCGCCCGTGTCCTCGACGAATCGATCGCGGCCTCCACAGACTTCGGCAATGTCTCCTACCGGATCCCCGGCATCCACCCGCTGCTCAAGACCGCAGACTCGGAGATCGCCCTGCACACCCGGGAGTTCGCGGCCGCCGCGATCTCCCCGGCCGCCGAGGAAGCCGCCCGCGACGGTGCCTACGGTCTCGCCTGCACCGCACTCGACTTCCTGGCCGATGACGCCCTGGCCGCCGAGGTGGTCGCCGAGTTCGAAGCGGCAGGGGGTGCCATCGACGTCCCCCACTTCTTCGACTGAGACCACCCGCCTCGGGGCCGGCCGTCCGAACCTGACCGGCCCGACCACCACCGACCGCTGACCCCATTAAACGCTGACCCCATTGACCGCTCACACAACGATCACGAGGTACCACCATGTCAACGACGACCCAGGGCAAGGTCGGCTTCGGCCAGCGCATGCTCGACGGCATCGAACGGGTAGGCAACAAACTGCCCGAACCGTTCACTCTCTTCCTCGGCCTCTTCCTCCTCACCGGAGCGGTGTCGACGGCCATGGCACTCGCCGATGTCTCAGTGTCCATTCCCGGCGGCGACGAGACCGTCGCGATCAAAGGCCTCTTCACCGGTGAAGGACTGTCGTGGCTGACGACGACGATGGGCGACAACTACATCGGCTTCCCGCCGCTGGCCACAGTGCTGCCGATCCTGCTCGCCGTGGGCGTGGCCGAGAAGTCGGGGATGCTCGCAGCCGCCGTGCGTGTGGCCTTCGGGTCGAGCCCGAGGTGGCTGCTGCCCTATGCTGTGGGCTTCGTCGGCGTGGTCGGCTCGATCATGGCCGACTCCGCGTTCATCATCATTCCGCCATTGGCCGCCCTCGTGTTCAAGGCCGCCGGTCGCCACCCGATGGCCGGTCTCATCGGCGGTTTCGCCGCCACCGGTGCCGGCTATTCGACCTCGATCGTGCCGACCAGCCTCGACGCCCTGTTCGCCGGGATCACCACCTCGGTGATGGATACCCTGCCCGGCACCGAATATTCGGCCGTCAACCCCGTGTCGAACTACTACTTCAACATCGCCGCCTCGATCGTCTTGGCGGTCATCGCCGGGTTCATCATCGACAAACTCATCGAACCGAACATGATCCGCAAGGGCGTTCCGCGCGAATACGCCGCGACGGGCAAGAAGGGCCTGGCCAAGGAATTCCAGGCCAAGGACAGCCCCTACAGTGACACCGAGGTCGCCGCGCAGCACGAGGAGGACGCCCCGGAGGTCAAAGCGGAGCTCGAACCTGAAGAGAAGAAGGGGCTGATCTGGGCGCTCGTGTCCGCGCTGATCCTCACCGCGGTCCTGCTCGTGGCGTTCCTCGTCCCGAACTCGCCGTGGCGGAACGAGGACGGCGGATTCCTGCCCGAGTCGCCGCTGCTGTCCTCGATCGTGTTCATCGTCTTCGCGTACTTCATGCTCATGGGCGTCGTCTACGGCTTCGTGGTGCGCAGTGTGCGCTCGATGAACGATGTGGTGCGGATGATGAGTGACTCGATCGTCGACATGATGTCCTTCCTCATCCTCGCCTTCATCCTCGGCCAGTTCATCGCCCTGTTCAATTGGACGGGCATCGGTTCGTGGATCGCCGTGGCCGGCGCCGACGGGCTCGAGAGCATCGGTCTGACCGGGTTTGCCGCGGTCATCGGGTTCATGCTCCTGGCCAGCGTGCTCAACCTGTTCATCGTCTCCGGCTCGTCGATGTGGACGCTCATGGCCGCAGTGTTCGTCCCGCTCTTCGCCCTCCTCGGCTACGAACCGGCGTTCATCCAGGCCGGGTTCCGCGTCGGCGACTCGGCGACCCAGGTCATCACCCCGCTCAACCCGTACATGATCGTCCTCCTCGGACTCGTCCGCCGCTACGAACCCAACGCCGGTCTGGGCACGGTGATCTCCCGAATGTTCCCGTTCGTCATCCCGTTCTGGCTGGCCTGGGCGGCGCTGCTGGCGATCTGGTTCTTCCTCGACCTGCCCCTCGGACCCGGCAACGGAATCTTCCTCGACTGACCCCCGCCGAGGCGGTCCACCGGATCGTACGAGACCCGACGGTTCGTACGCGGCGCCACAAGGCCGTACGCGACCCGACCAGCCGTACGCGACCGGCGGGTCGCCGCGCCGGGTTCACAGCATCTGTCGAACGCCCTGCTGCCACGGCGTGGTGCCGAGCTCCTCGGCGATCTCACCGGGTTCGACGATGTTGGGTCGGTACCAGAGCTCGCGGAGGGCGGCGAGTTCGTACATCGACCGGTCGAACAGTCCCGAGGCGCGGGTGACCCAGTGGGGGAGTGCGAGGATCTTACGGGGCTTCGTCCCGACCTCCGAAGCAGTGAAGGCGGCGATCTCGTCGAGCGTCGGATTCGACGTTGGCGCGATGACCAGCCGGTGTGTGCCCTCCGCGTCGTTGTGCAGGAGTTCGCCGGTGCGGATCATCGCCGCGGCGAGATCGGCGATGACCGTGATGCCATGAGGGACGTTCGTCCGTGCCGGGGCGAAGGGGAGTCGTTGGTTCTTCACCCGTTCGGTGATGCACAGGCGCACCACCGAGGAATTCGGTTCGGCCGTGGTGCCGATGAGGTCCCCGGCGATGACGCTGGCGGCCCTGGCCGGGTGCGACCGGCGGGCTTCGATGAGGCGCTGCCGGATACGGCCCTTGTCCTCGCTCGGGGCGAAGGGAGAGGACTCGGTCACCGGTCCTTCGAGTCCGGCGAAGCCGTAGACGGATTCGGGGAAGACGACAGGGATGCCGAGTTCTGCTGCGGTGTCGAGGACAGCGGCGTCGAGTGCGGGCAGGATCCGCTCCCAGACCCGGCTGTCATAGGCCGCGTGGGCGCAAGCGAAGATGACGTCGGCGCCTTCGGCGGCGCGACGCAGCTGATCGCGATCAGTGGCGTCGGCACGCACATGGAGGGGAGTAGGAGGCCCTTCTACGGTCCCCGTCTCCACGGGCGAAGCGTCCACCAGCGCAGCCTTTGCTGAGCGGGTCGCGATTCTTGTCTCGATCCCGGCCTCGCCCAGTTGGGCGGCGATCTCTGCGCCGATCTGTCCGTGTCCGATGATGAGTGCTGTGGTCATGATCCGTCTCCTCTGCTGTGTCGATGCGAGTGGGGGTGGGTGAAGTGCCAGTGATGGTCGATCAAAACGAGAGCGATGCTCTCTGAAATTCAGCGTAGAGCAGCCAGCGACGCAAAACAAGAGCAGTGCTCACTATTGTTATCTTTGCTCTCGGATCATAGGGTGGAGGGCATGGAGAATACGACGCCCCGCCAGCGTGCCCGGTTGGAGACCGAAGCTCAGATCACCCGCATCGGCAACCGGATGGTCGACGAGGACGGCATCGACGGACTGTCCCTGCGGGCGATCGCCCGGGAGCTCGGAGTCGTTTCCAGCGCGGTCTACCGCTACGTCAAGAGTCGGGATGAGCTGTTGACGATCCTCATCCGCGATGCCTTCACCCAGATCGCTGATGAGGTGGATGCGGCCCTGGCCGAAGACCGGAGCGTGCCGAGCCTGGCGCTGAGCATGCTCGACTGGTCCAGGCGCTACCCGAATCGTTGGGCGCTCATCTACGGGACGCCGGTGCCCGACTATGAGGCGCCGAGGCAGGAGACCGTCGTGCCGGGAACCAGGGTCATAGTGGCGCTGACGCAGCTGATCGCGGAGGCTCCGACGCCCCCAAAGGCAACCCCTGCGCCGGGCTCAGCCGAGCCGTCGCGGACCGCGCAGGTCCTCGGGCCGCTGCGGGAGGGCCTCGTTGAGCTCGGGATCGATGCCGATGATGCCGTGATCATGCGGACCCTGACGGTATGGGTGGCCATCATCGGGGCGATCAACGGTCTGCGCTTCGGGCAGTTCGGCCCCGGCTTCGACGATGTCGAGGACGATCTCATGAGGGCGCTCATCGCCGACCTCGGCGCGTAAGGACGCCGCGCAATCGCCCGGACCGCGGCACCGCCTCGGCGAGGGCATGTGAAAACGGCCCCCGACCGATGGTCGAGGGCCGCAGTCAACAGCGGGTGGATCAGCGGACGGGGCCGGTGAACTTCTCTCCGGGACCCTGACCGGGTTTATCGGGGATGTCCGAGGCTTCGCGGAAGGCCAGCTGCAGGCTGCGCAGGCCATCGCGCAGCGGGCGGGCGTGATGGTCGCCGATGACCGTGGCGGCACCGGTGACCAGGCCTGCCAGAGCGGTGATGAGTTTGCGGGCCTCGTCGAGGTCCTGGAGCTCGGCGGCGAGCTGCTCGGGGGAGTCCTCGGCCAGGCCGCACTTGACGGCGGCGGCGGACATGAGATGGACGGCGGCGGAGGTGATGACCTCGACGGCGGGCACCTCGGCGATGTCGCGGGTGACCTCGGCAACCGCCTCAGCGGGAACGGATTCTTCAGAACTCATGGCATAAGCTTGGCACAGAATCCGCGCGCGATTGGCACGTTCGGCCCCGATGTGCGAAGTGTCATGATGCGTAGTACACTGGATTCTGGTGCGAAGCGGAGTCTGACTCCCACCTTGATCGCGAAGAGCGATCGGGTCCGATGATCTGCAGGTCCAGCGAGTGCGAACTCGGTGCGATTTCAGGTCGAGGTGTATTCACTGAAGCTCCAACGGTTCCCAATTCCGTTGCTGTGGTGTGTGCAGGCTCCCTTGGCATGCGTGTCAATGGGAGCCTTTTTCATTGCCACGACCCATTTGAGCTAAAAAGGAGTGAACACATCAGCGAGACGCGCATCAATGACCGGATTCGGGTTCCCGAGGTCCGGTTGGTCGGACCCAATGGTGAACAGGTCGGTATCGTTGCCATTCGCAAGGCACTCGATCTCGCCCGTGAGGCAGATCTCGACCTCGTCGAGGTTGCACCGCAGGCGAAGCCTCCCGTGGCCAAACTCATGGACTACGGAAAATTCAAGTACGAATCTGCTCAGAAGGCCAGGGAAGCCCGGAAGAACCAGGCGAACACGGCACTGAAGGAGATTCGCTTCCGTCTCAAGATCGACGAACACGATTATGAGACGAAGAAGGGGCATGTGACTCGCTTCCTCGACGGTGGAGACAAGGTCAAGGTCATGATCATGTTCCGCGGCCGTGAGCAGTCTCGCCCCGAGATGGGCATCAAGCTGCTCAACCGCTTGGCCGAAGATGTGTCGGACCTCGGCACTGTCGAATCCTCACCACGGGTCGACGGACGCAACATGGTGATGGTCATCGCCCCTCTCAAATCAAAATCCGACGCCAAGGCGGAGGCTCGCAAGGCATCTTCGGGTTCCAAGGGCCAAAACGCCGAGGTGAAGTCCCGACGCGATCGGGTCGCCGCAGAGAAGAACGCAGCAGACCAGGACGCGTGAGAAGTAAGTGACGTCACGGACCTGCGTGGTCCGAGTCGTGTGAAGTAGTTGCCAGCGGTGCGCCGCGGGTGACGAATTGCAAAGGAGAACGGCACGATGCCGAAGCAGAAGACGAACAGCAGTGCCAAGAAGCGCATGCGCGTGACTGGCAGTGGCAAGATCATGCGCGAAGGCGTGAACAACCAGCACAAGTTCGAGGGCAAGAACTCGGCTCGTAAGCGTCGCGTATCCACTGATCAGGAAATCACCGGCGGAGATCGCAAGGTGGCCCGCAAGCTTCTGGGCAAGCTCAAGGGAAGGTGATCCCCGCTCCGCTCCGCCTCACTGCGGCGGAACGGACCAGGATCATCCACCTCAGCTTGAACCAGACACCGGCACTGCCGGCTGAACGATATTTTCAAAGGAGTAACACGTGGCACGTGTGAAGAGGGCCGTCAACGCCCACAAGAAGCGCCGGGTCATCCTCGACCGGGCAAGCGGCTACCGGGGACAGCGTTCGCGTCTGTACCGCAAGGCCAAAGAGCAGGTCATCCACTCGCTGGTCTACAGCTACCGTGACCGTCGCGCCCGCAAGGGTGACTTCCGTCGCCTCTGGATCCAGCGCATCAACGCCGGCGCCCGCGCCAACGGCATGACCTACAACCGTTTCATCCAGGGCCTCAAGGCCGCCGGAGTCGAGGTTGACCGTCGCATGCTCGCCGAGCTCGCCGTCAACGATTCGGCCACCTTCGCCCACCTGGTCAAGGTTGCCAAGGACGCTCTGCCGTCCGACGTCAACGCAGCGAAGACCGACGCCGCCTGAGCAGCGTCACCACAGACTGCCGATCACTGACGTGATCATCAACGGCCCCGAACTTTCCGGTTCGGGGCCGTTGAGTCTGTCCGGACCACCTCGAGAACACGGGACATCTACCTCCATGAAGCTTCCAGACGTCATCTCCTCGCCCCAATCCAAGCGGATCAAGAATGCCGCGAAGCTGCTCAAGCGCCGTGATCGCCAGCTCACCGGTCAGTTCCTCGTCGAGGGGCCGCAGGCCGTGCGCGAGGCTCTGGCGTCGTCGGGGTCGGTCGTCGAGCTCTTCATCACCGAGGAGTCCGCCGAGGTGCATCCTGAGTTCGTCTCGGCGGTGAAGGATGCACGGATCCAGTGGAACATCGTCACCGCCGAGGTGCTCACCGAGTTGGCGACGACCGTGAACTCCCAGGGCGTGGTGGCCGTGTGCAAGGCCCTCGACGTGGAGCTGACCTCTGTGATCGACAAGGAAGCCCAGCTCATCGTCGTGCTCTCCCAGGTCCGCGATCCGGGCAATGCCGGCACGATCATCCGCCTGGCCGATGCCGCTGGTGCCGATGCGGTGGTGCTGACCTCATCGTCGGTGGATGTCTACAACGACAAGACCGTGCGTTCGACGGCAGGGTCCCTGTTCCACATTCCCGTGGTCACGGGTGTCGGCCTCGCCGAGGTGGCCGAGCTTGCCCGTGCCCGTGGCCTGCAGGTGCTCGCCGCCGATGCGAACGATGACGCTCACGATCTCCACCATCCGTGGGATACCGGGCTGGATCTGTCTGCCCGGACCGCGTGGGTGTTCGGCAATGAGGCGTGGGGGATGAGCGCCAGCGATCTCTCGCTCTGCGATTCGTCCGTGGCCGTGCCGATCTACGGATCAGCGGAGAGCCTCAACCTCGGCACTGCTGCCGGCGTGTGCATCTACGAGAGCGCACGCAACCAGCGGATGTGAGGGGCGCGGGGTCGGTCTGAGTCGCCTCGATCATCACTTATTTCGTTTTCATCGTCACTGGTGACGACTTTTTCCGACGGAGCATTGACCGAGCGTCGTGCTGTCGGCGCTTGACGTGACAGTTCCGTCTCGACCTGACTTCCGTTATCGTGAGAACAAGGAACCTGTTCGTGACGAAGTGAGCCGCAGGACGGAGTGAGTCAGTGACTGCCGCGAAAACCCAGCCGCTGACGTTCTCGGGACTGCGGGCACAATGCCTCGGCGACATGCTGAAATCTGCGGTGGTGTGCATCGTCGTCGCCGCACTATTCTGGGCCACCGGTTTCGGGACCGAAGCTTCACCTTCCGTCCCGCATCTCCTCGTGACTGTGACGTTGCCGGTCTACGTGTTCGGCGACTACATTCGCTACCGATTGGCAATGAGAAAGATCGACTTCGCGCGTCAGCCGCCGGCTCGGCAACCGGTGTGAGGGCGTGTTGAGAGGCTAGTCGGTCTCAGCGGCCTGAGCCGTGCGTTCATTGGCGACGAGTTCCCAGATGTAACCGTCTTGGTCGGCGAAGTAGCCCATGTACGATCCGTCGACGTCCTGAGCTGGTTCCGCCGAACCACCGGCGGCAACCGCACGATCAATGACGTCGTCGATTTCAGCCCGGGTGGCGAACGCACAGGAGATGATGCTGGCGCCGGGGACAGGGTCCTTCGAACCTTCTTGTCCTGATAGCGCGAGGTACTCGCCGTACTCGTCTGCCGCGATGAAGAAGATGGACAGATTCGGCAGTTCGAAGGCGACGATGCCTTCCTCGACTCCGTCTGTCTGAAGGCCGAGGCCATCGCGGTAGAACTCGGCCGTGCGATCAGGGTCGGCAACCGGCAATGACATGATCAACGTCAGGGGCTTCATGCGTGCAGTCTAGTTGGGGAAACTCGTCTAGGGGAGGGGCCTCCAGATTCGTTGTCATCATCGAATCCATCGACTGGCTGTGGGGCGTGAGACGCCGCACTTGTGAACGTTGAGCGGACGTGGAAACTCCGCATGTCAGATCGAACCGATACTCTGCGATTATGACGACTGAAGCTCCCCGCCCGCCGAAGATCGACAATGGAACTCTGACTCCCGGCTACCTCGGCGATATCGGTTCGGAGGAGTTCATTGAGGGCATGGAGTTCGCCGATCTCGATCTCACCGAGGTGGATTCCTCCTTGGCGACGTTCCTCGACTCGTCCCTGATCAGAGTGAACTTCGGTGAGGCCGAAGCGCCGGTCAACCTCACCGGCACACGGTTCTCAGGAACCACGATCGCTGACTCACGGGCCGACACGTGGACGATGCCGCGAGGTAACCTCCTGCATAGCGAGATCAGCGGAACGCGGATCGGTGCTGGAGTCGTCCACGACAGCGTGTGGGAGAAGGTGGTCATCAACAACTGTCGCATCTCCTACCTCAACCTCCGCGGTGCCAAACTCGCCGATGTCGAGTTCCGGGACTGCGTCATCGACGAGATCGACCTTGACCGGGCGAAGGTCAGCCGGGTGTCGTTCCCCGGCAGCACCGTCGGCGTCTTCCAATGCGAAGGGGCCACGCTCGGCAACGTCGATATCCGCGGGCTCCAGCCGCACAAGATCTCTGGAGTGCACTCGCTGCGCGGAGCCACCATCGACGAGACGCAGCTGATGCTCTTCGCCGAACTCTTCGCCCGAGAACTCGGGATCAGTGTGGAGTGAGCAGATGAAAGTACC
This sequence comes from Brevibacterium sp. GP-SGM9, assembly GCF_047300845.1. Lineage (NCBI taxonomy): Bacteria > Bacillati > Actinomycetota > Actinomycetes > Micrococcales > Brevibacteriaceae > Brevibacterium > Brevibacterium sp. GP-SGM9. Next base: position 3,917,293 of record NZ_CP178563.1, read on the forward strand.
TGGCCACGAGGGACAACAAGAGGAACGCCATGAGGAAGTTTGTCGGCATTGATCTGGCCGCGGAGGCTGATCGGACCGGGCTCGCATTCATCTCAGAGTCCGCAGGAAGATGCGTCGTCGAGCCCGTTGACGTCGGTGCCGATGACGATGTCATCACCCGTGCATTCGTGGACGCTGAAAAGATCGGCATCGACGTCCCTCTCGGTTGGCCGGAGCTCTTCATCAAGCTGATTGCTACCCACGCTGTACACACTCTCGCGGCACCTGAAACGACTGATAGGAAGTGGCGACGAAGCCTGACGATGCGGGCGACGGATATCGCCGTCCATGAGCGAACTGGAGTCTGGCCATTGAGCGTCGCCACGGAGAGGATCGCTTATGCGGCCATCCTTTGGGCTGGAATCGAGGCAAATCTGCGCGCGAAAGGTTGGTCCGTCCCTCGTGATGGATCAGCGGCATTGGTCGAGGTCTATCCTGCAGCGGCTCTCCGATGCTGGGCCCTGCAACATCGTGGGTATAAGGGCGCGAAGAACGCGGACGCCCGGTCACTGCTAGTTGACTCGTTGTCTATGAGGTTTCCGAAGCTTGAGTGGAATGGCCACGCTGACCACTGCATCGACGACGACAACGCTCTCGATGCAGTTCTCGCAGCACTTATCGCTTATGAAGCCTTCTGCGGTCGCTGTGTACCGCCGCCGGACGATCTGAGCTCAGTAGTCGGGCACGAAGGATGGATTTGGATTCCGCAGACGTGACCCGGCGAGAGGAACGACGACAGTTCACCGCCGCCCCAACTCGTCAATGAGCACACGCTTGTTCTCCGAGTAGTCGATCGGTGCGACAACGATCTGCACGCCACCGGCGGCGAATGCGGCCTCCAAGGTCGGGCGCAGATCCCCGACATCCTCGACTCTGCGCCCGGTCGCCCCATACGCCTGGGCGTAGGTTACGAAGTCCGGATTGGTGAAGGTCATCCCGAAGTCGGCCATGCCATCGGATTCCTGCTTCCACCGGATCATGCCGTAGGCGTTGTCTTCGAGGATGAGCACAACGAGGTCGAGGCCCAGCCGCACGGCCGTCTCGAGCTCCTGACTGTTCATCATGAACCCGCCATCGCCGACGACGGCCATCACCCGCGAGTCGGGATGAGTCAGCTGAGCCGCCATCGCCGATGGAAGCCCGGCACCCATGGTGGCCAACGCATTGTCCAGAAGCAGCGTATTCGCTCGTGTCGTCCGGTAATTGCGAGCGAACCAGATCTTGTACATGCCGTTGTCCAAGGCAACGATCCCATCGACCGGCATCACGCTGCGCACGTCGTGGACAATGCGTTGGGGGATGAACCGATCCTCGGTCGATCGTTCGTCGAGCTTCTCAAGTATCCCTTGCCTCATCGGCAGCAGCGCCTCTGCGTGGGGGACCTGGCCCTCGAGCATGTCAGCGAGAGTCTTCAGTGACGGACCGAGATCTCCGATCACTTCGACCTGCGGGAAGTAGACCTGCTCGACCACTGGCGCGCGGTAGCCGAGGTGAACAACGGTGGGACCGTGGGCATCCATGGTGAACGGAGGCTTCTCGGTCGTATCGTGGCCGATCGTGACGATGACATCGGCCTTCTCGATCGCATCATGTACATAGTCATGGTGAGTCAGTGCCGCGGTGCCCATATAGAGTTCGATGGACCCAGATACGGTGCCCTTGCCCATCTGAGTGTTGACATAGGGAATGCCGACGCGAGGAACGAAGTCGGCCAGCGGCTGGCCGGCGTCGGATCGCGAGGCATCGGCGCCGAGCATGAGTAGAGGGCGTTCGGCATTGCGGATCAGCTCGGCAGCGGCACCGAGGGCCGAGCCAGCGGCGATCGCCGGTCTGGTCGAATGTGGGGAGATCAGGCTGTAATCCTCCACCTCGGTGCTGGCGATGTCCTCTGGCAATTCGAGGTGGACCGGACCCGGTCGTTCATCCACAGCGGTACGAAACGCCTCCCTGACCAAGGTCGGGATCATGCCAGCCGAGCTGATCTGATGCGTGGACTTCGTCAGAGGGCCCATCGTGGCCACTGTGTTGACGATCTGGAACCTGGCCTGCTCGGCGGTGCGGATGCCCTTCTGCCCGGTGATCATCACCATCGGCATCCCGCCGAGATGCGCATATGCGGCCCCGGTCGCCAGGTTGAGGGCGCCGGGGCCGAGGGTCGTCAGCACGACGCCCGGCTTACCCGTCAGGCGCCCGTAGGTCGCGGCCATGAACGCGGCGGCCTGTTCGTGACGGGTGAGGATGAGTTCGATGGAGGACTGGCGCAGCGAATCGATGAAATCGAGATTCTCCTCGCCGGGGATGCCGAAGATGCGTTCGACCCCCTCGTTCTCGAGAGCCCGGACCATGACATCGGAAGCCTTGAGAGTCGTCATCCTTCGACCCTACTCCTCCTGAGAACTGTGCCCTATGACCCAGCGCACACCAGCGTGGTGACCGCCGATCGACCCGGTTGTAGGCGCAGATTCCGGGTGACTCCAAGCACCCGGATCGCCAACCGGACACACGGCAGAACGACAATGCGGAGACGATAGACTGACACTAAGAAGACGATCAGTCCGAACGACACGCACAAAGGACATTGATGACAGACCAGCTCGACCCTCTGGACGAGTCGGCCGTGAAGGCGGCCGTTGACGCGGCCCTGACAGCCTTCGCGGACGCCACCACCCTCGACGACCTCAAGCAGGCGAAGATCGACCACACCGGTGACAAGTCGCCGCTGGCGCTGGCGAACCGAGCCATCGGCGGACTCGACAAGGCCGACAAGGCCGCCGCCGGCAAGATCGTCGGCAAATCCAGGGGACAGGTCAAGAAGGCCCACGACGACCGCCTCGGCGAGTTGGAAGCCGAACGCGACGCCGCGGTCCTCATCGAAGAGTCCATCGACGTCACACTGCCCACCGGTCGTCGCCAGCTCGGTGCCCGCCATCCTCTGAGCCTCATCCAGGAACAGGCTGCGGACTACTTCATCGGCCTCGGCTGGGAAGTCGCTGAAGGCCCCGAGATCGAATCCGAGTGGCTGAACTTCGATGCGCTCAACTTCGGCCCGGACCATCCTGCCCGGCAGATGCAGGACACCTTCTTCGTCGACCCGCCGGAGGCCGGCCTCGTCCTGCGCACCCACACCTCACCGGTGCAGTCACGCTCACTGCTCGAACGAGGCGTGCCGCTCTACGTCGTGTGCCCGGGCAAGACCTTCCGCACCGACGAACTCGACGCCACCCACACCCCGGTCTTCCACCAGATCGAAGGCATCGCCATCGACAAGGGCCTGAACATGGCCCACCTGCAGGGCACCCTCGACGGCTTCGCCCGCGAAATGTTCGGCCCCGAGTCGAAGACCCGCCTGCGCCCCAGCTACTTCCCGTTCACCGAACCGAGCGCGGAAATGGACTTCTGGTTCCCCAACAAGGTCGGCGGTCCCGGCTGGATCGAATGGGGCGGCTGCGGCATGGTCCACCCCAATGTGCTGCGCGCCGCCGGCATCGATCCCGATGTCTACCAAGGCTTCGCCTTCGGTATGGGCATCGAGCGCACCCTGATGCTGCGCGAGGGAATCAACGATATGCATGACATGGTTGAAGGCGATGTGCGCTTCTCGGCCCGTTTCGGAATGAAGGCTTGATATGCGCGTCCCACTGAACTGGCTGGCCGACTACGTCGATCTCCCAGCCACAACGGATCCCCATGCCCTGGCCGCGGAATTCGCGGCGATCGGACTCGAGGAAGAGGACTTCTTCGGTCCCGAGATCACCGGGCCCCTCGTCGTCGGACACGTGCTCGAACTGGTCAAGGAAGAGCACTCGAACGGCAAGACCGTCAACTGGTGCCGCGTCGACGTCGGCCCCGAACACAACGAGGACCTCGACGACCCGAAAGACCCGCAGCCCGGTCCCGAGGTGCCCAGCCGCGGCATCATCTGCGGAGCGCACAACTTCGTACCCGGCGACCTCATCGTCGCCTGCCTGCCCGGAGCCGTCCTGCCCGGCGACTTCGCGATCGCTGCGCGGAAGACCTACGGGCATAAGTCCGACGGCATGATCTGCTCGGCCAAGGAGCTCGGCCTCGGCGAGGACCACGACGGCATCATCGTGCTGACCGACCTCGGGCTGAGCGGTGAACCCGGTGACGATGCGATCGCCCTGCTCGGACTCGACCAGGTCACCCTCGACGTCAACGTCACCCCCGACCGCGGCTACCAGCTGTCCATGCGCGGCATCGCTCGCGAGTACGCACAGATGAAGGACCAGTCCTTCACCGACATCGGATCGACCGCCGTCGCCGAGGTGAACGCCCCCACCGATGACGGGTTCCCTGTCGTCTTCGACGACGCCAACCCCATCGACGGGGTCGTCGGCTGTGATCAGTTCACCGCCCTTCAGGTCACCGGCATCGACCCGACCGCGAGCACCCCGTTCTGGATGCAGCGCCGACTGCAGCAGGCCGGCATGCGCCCGATCAGCCTGACCGTCGACGTGACCAACTACGTCATGCTCGAACTCGGCCAGCCCCTCCACGCGTACGACACAGCTCTGCTCGGATCGGAGATCGTCGTTCGTCGCGCCGAGGTGGGGGAGAAGTTCACGACCCTCGATGACGTCGAGCGCAAGCTCAGTCCCGAAGACCTCCTCATCACCGACCGCGGTGGCGAGAGCGGCGGGAAGATCATTGGTCTCGCCGGCGTCATGGGCGGAGCCGCCGTCGAGGTGCATGCCGGGACCACCGAGGTGGTCATCGAGGCCGCTCACTTCGATCCGATCTCGATCGCCCGGACCTCGCGTCGCCACAAGTTATCCTCCGAGGCGTCCCGTCGTTTCGAACGCGGCGTCGATCCGAAGCTCGGACCTGTGGCCGCCCGTCGCTGCGCCGACCTGCTCGTCGAACTCGCCGGTGGAACCCTCAGCCCGGCGACCACACAGACCGGTCAGGCTCCCGAGCCCACGGTCATCGAGCTCGAGGTCTCCCGTGTCGGTGCCCTCGTCGGCGTCGACTACTCCGCCGCCGAGGTGCGTGAGCTTCTCGAAGGCATCGGCGCCACCGTCGATAATGTCTACGACGAGACCCTGTCCGTGACCGTGCCCAGCTGGCGCACGGACATCACCGACGACGTCGATCTCATCGAGGAAGTCGCCCGCACCGGCGGCTACGACCGGATCCCGTCGATCCAGCCCGCGGCCCGTGCCGGTAAGGGACTGACCGTGGCGCAGAAGACCCGTCGCCGGGTCTCGAACCTGCTCGCCGCCGACGGATTCACCGAAGTCCTGTCCTACCCGTTCACCTCTGATAAGCGTGACGATCAGCTGCGCCTCGAAGCCGACGATGTGCGCCGTGCGCATATTCGCCTGGCCAACCCGATGTCCGAAGACCTGCCGCTCATGCGCACCAACCTGCTCTCGACCCTCGTCGACCTGGTGGCGCGCAACCTTGGCCGCGGGGCGAAAGATGTCGCACTGTTCGAGGCGGGACTCGTCTCCACCTCGGCGGGACTGCCCGAAGGCCCCGGTCCGCGGCATCTGCCCGGCTACCACCCGAGTGATGCCGAGCTCGAGGCGATCTACGCCTCGGTGCCGGCTCAGACGTACCGCTACGCGGGCATCATCGCCGGCAATGCCGAACTCACCGGCGTCTGGGGCAAGGGCCGCAAGGCCGAGGCCACCGACGTCATCGACACGGTCCGCCGAATCGCCACCGTCAATGGCCTTGAGGTCACCGTCGAAGCCGATCAGATCGCCCCGTGGCATCCCGGCCGGGCCGCGAAGTTCGTCCTCGCCGACGGTCAGATCCTCGGTCATGCCGGTGAGCTGCACCCGAAGGTGTGCGAGAACCTCGGCCTGCCGACACGCACCGTCGCCTTCGAGATCGACCTCGACGCCCTGCTCGCGCAGGCGGATCTGCGGTCGTGGGACGGGGCACTGTCGACCTACCCAGTCTCCCGCCAGGACGTCGCGCTCATCGTCGATGCGGAGCTGCCCACGCAGACGCTCGCGGCGACCCTGCGCGAGGGTGCGGGCGAGGAGCTCGAACTGCTCGAGACCTTCGACCTCTACACCGGTGACCAGCTGCCCGAGGGCAAGAAGTCGCTGGCGTTCCGCCTGACGTTCCGTGCCCCGGACCGTACGCTCAAGGCCGATGAGGCTTCGGCGATGCGTGAGGCCGCGACCGCTTTGGCCGCCGAGCGTCATGGAGCCGAAGTCCGCAGCTGACACCTCGCTCAGCCGAACCGACGAACTTCTGAGGAGGACGATATGTCCGAGAAACTGCCGTACGGAACTCACCTGCCCACGGGCGCGGGGGAGACGCAGGCCGATGCGAACCCTGCCGAGACGATCGCCGTCATCACCGGCGGTGCTCGCGGCATCGGCCGGCATCTCTCCGAGGCGTTCGCCCGGGCTGGCTATCACGTGGTCGTCACCGCCACCTCGGCGGACAAGGCGGAGGTTGCGGCCGCGGAGATCAACGACGCCACCGGGGGAGCGGTCACCGGGTTCGGTCTGCGCACCGATGACGTCGACTCGGTGAAGACGTTCAGTGAGGCGGTGAGTGCGCTCGGGTCCGAGACCGGTCGTCGTCTGCAGGTGCTGATCAACAATGCCGGTCGCATCGAGTCCACCGAGGGCCCGCTGTGGGAGGCCGAGCCGGAGAGCGTGGCCGGGGTCGTCGGGGCCAATGTCCTCGGTGTCGTCCTTATGCTCAACGTCTTCGCCCCGGTGCTCATCGCCGCAGCCTCGGCGACCGGTCGTCCCAGCCGCATCATCGACCTCAACTCGGGGTCGGGGGCGCAGGGGACACCCGCCTATGCCGTGTACTCGGCGTCGAAGGCCTCGCTGTTCCGCCTCGCGGACTCGGTCGTCCACTTCGGGCATGACAAAGGGCTGCGCATCTTCGAGATGGCTCCCGGCGTCGTCGAGACCGCGATGACGAAGTCCATGCCGGTCCACGACTTCCGCACCGGTAACGATTGGACAAGTCCAGAGCAGGTCACCGACCTGGCGTTGGCCTTGGCCTCGGGCACGCTCGATGCGTACACCGGGCGCTACGTCCGTGCCGGTAAGGATTCGGAATCGTCGCTGCTCGTGGAGGCGGCTTCCGGTCTGTCGGACTCGACCCGTCGGCTCGTTCTGGGCTGAGTTCCCGGTGCGGGGTCACCCGCATGTTCATCGCTGCTGACGAGGAAGCCAGTGTGATTCGCACCCGGCTCATCGACAATGCGGATTCGTTCACGCTCAACCTCTTCCATCTCTTCGCCGAGGTGAACGGCTGTGCGCCGACGTTCGTGCCCAATGATTGGGCGAAGTTCAATGTCAGCGTGCGACAGTGTCGTCATCGCCCCGGGGTCCGGCACGGCGGAGAAGCAGGCCGGTTTCGGCATTTGTGCGGAGGCGATTGCCCAGCCACAGATTCCCATCCTCCGGCTGCGTCTCGCCCATCGGGGGATCGCGACTGGCTCGACCCGGCTTGGTCGGTCCAGTCGAGCACTGGTGCCAGACCGGCGACGCACCCAAGGTTGGGTTCGTCGGAGAGAGGTTTAAGGGTACGAGACGCATTCACTTGCGAGGTGCCCCTCTTGCGCGTGGATAAAGTGCCTTCGTCGCTACTATTTTCCCGAGTCAGAGGCGCATTGCCTATTCAGAGCATCATCGCGAGAAATCATCAGAACGATGGGTCAGGACTAGATCAGTCAACTCAAGTACTGTCGGGCTATGAATGTGGAAGGCAGAACCATCGAGGAAGATGCCGTGTCGGCACCCCCTCCTGATCTCTCTGAATGGGCGTTGCATGCCTTCTGTCTTGGGGCACGAAGCAGCCCTCACCCGGTCGTGGCGATGGACGATAATGGCCGGATCCTCTACTACGCTGTGGGCGGTATCGACATGGACCGGCTTATGGAGCTGGGGTTGAAGCCGAACGAGAGCCAACTCGCGCTGATGAAAGCGTATCGCCTGCTCACGGTGGAAGATGGCCGTCTGACCACGAGCTTTCCCGTGGTCGGGCCACAGGTAATGGGCGAATTGCGGAGGGACATCAGGGCGATCTCCGCCGACGTCACCCAAAGCATTCGACGCGACTCAGAGGAAATGTGTGCTGAACTGGCACGTCGTGGCCATGCTCACCACGGTTATGCGGTCGTATTTGGTCACGCGGTCGATGGTCTGGTCTGGGAGCAGCTGCGCGATCAGCTACCCAGCACAAAGTTGAGTCTCGAGCGTCCATTCTGGAACGGGGCTTTCTGGGCAATCCACCCTCGTCGAGACGATGCCGCTGGAGTGAACGAACATCCCTGGTCGGAGGGAACTTTAGTCTCGGTCTGGTCGGCTCGCATTGCCTTCGAGTTGCGCTCCTTCTTGACTGAGAGCGCCGTTGGCAGATTAACGCATAATGCTGACGGTGTGCTCCCCGTAATCCATTCAGACGACTCAGACGAATTACATCGTCACGGCAAGCTGATCGCCGAACGACTGGCAGAAGCAATACTCTGCGATCCGCGAAGCAAAGCACTCAGTGAACGAATCGTCGGGACTCATCCGGGCGAGTCCCTTCTGATCTTCGCTCACGAACTCATCTGGGATCTCATGGATTGCTTAGTCGAAGCGACACCGCTGGTTCGACCGAGAGCGCTCGACAACGGTTCCGCACCGGCAAGCGACCTCAGGCAGTTGCTCTTCATACGACAGTGACTCGGGGAATAGGAGAACCGAGAGACGCAGTGACCCGCCAGTTGACCGATTGCTGCGCGAGGTGGCGCGCCAGACCACGGTGACGATCAGGTAAGGCGTGGAAATTCCATGACGGCAACCGAGCGGAACAGCCCGGTGCATACCTTCAGCGCGCGATACTTCCAGTGGGGACCTTGCCTGCGACCAGGGAGATCGGTCGGACGACCTGAGCGTCAAACGGAGGCGAGTTCCTCTGCCATCATCCACTCCACGATCGCCGCGACATGCGCATCAACGGAGTCGATGGCCGGCAGGGGAGCGGTCTCCGGAGGTACAAGGAGCCCGATCTCCGTGCACGACAGTGCGACGGCGTCGGCGCCGCGAGACTTGAGGTCATTCATGATCTCCACGTACCTGGCACGAGACGCATCGGTGAAGACGCCCTGGGTGAGCTCATCGAAGATGATTTGGTCGACCTCGAGGCACGTCTCCTCATCGGGAACCAGAGTCGCGATGCCCTGCGCCTCAAGACGCTCGGTGTAGAAGCCGTCGAGCATCGTCCACTTCGTGCCGAGGACAGCCAAGGTCGAATACCCGCGATCCTTGGCCATCGTCGCGATCGAATCGACGATGTGGATGAGCGGAACGTCAACCTCGGCTTCAATCGCGGGGGCACACTTGTGCATGAGGTTCGTGGCAATCGCGACCGCCTCGGCGCCGCCATCACGCAGACGCTGCGCGGTCGCAGCCAACGAGGCATCGGCACCAGCCCAATCCTCGACGAGCTGGAAATCACGAATGTCCGAGAAGTCCGTGGAATCGAGAAGGATCTGCGCGGAATGATGCCCGCCGAGACGCTCGGCCACCGCGGTGTTGATCTTCGTGTAGTACTCAATGCTCGAGTGCCAGCTCATTCCACCCAACAGGCCGATCCTGCGCATCATCCATCTCCTCGGTAGTGCGTATCCTTATCCTGTCTCCAGTCTCGTCCGAATCAACAGCGCCCGGTAGACCCAGTTCCCTCTGCTCTGGCATAAGCTGGACTTATGTCCAACGTCTTCGAACAGGCTCTCGACGCCGGTGATCCGAAACGCCTCCTTATCTTCGGCGCGATCGCGGAAGCCGGCAGCATCGGGGGAGCAGCACGCGTACTCGGCTGGTCACAACCGGCGCTCTCCCAACACATGAACGCCCTCGAGAAAGACCTCGGCGTCACCCTCTTCGACCGCACACCACGCGGCATCGTCCTCACCACCGCCGGCCAACTCACCCGCATCCGCGCCAACGACATCGCCACCTCGGTGACGGGTCTGCGCGGTGACCTCGCCAAAGCCTTCGGACTCGGCGGACGCAACGTCCGCATCGCCGGATTCCCCAGCTTCGTCGTCGGACCGCTCGCCGCGGCACTCGGCACCCTCGAATCCACGTCCGGGGCCCCGGGCGCCGACACCGTCCACCACCACTCCTATGAAGTCACCGAAGCCGAACCGCCCGAAGCTCTGGCCCTGCTCGAGGTCGGCGATATCGACGTGGCCTTTCTCTTCCACCACGAAGACGAAGAGGCTCCGCGCCTGCCCGGCCACGACACCGTCGACCTCGGCGCCGACCACCTCGACCTGCTCGTCCCGGAACGCTGGAACCGCGCTGGGCAGATTCGACAGCTCAACGACGTTGCCGACCTCCCCTGGATCATGGGCTGCGTGCGATGCCGCTCCACGGCCGAACGCCTCTGCCGGCGCACCGGCTTCGAACCCCGCACCCGACACATCACCGACAACCCCGGCGCCATCCAGTCTTTGGTTTCCAACGGACTCGGCGTCGCACTGCTGCCCCGCAGCGCTCGCCGCTACTCACAGGTGGCCGGCATCGACCCGATCATCCTCGATGAGGCCGGAGCGCGCAGAGTCACCGCGATGATCCCCGAAGGTCTGATGTCCACCTCGGAGGTCACCGACCTGCTCGACGCCCTGCGTGTCGTGGAAGTCACAGACGTCGCCCCGGCAAGCGGGCAAAGCGGCGGTACCGTGGACGATGAGAGAATCCAATCCCGCTGACAATGAGGGTCCCAGTGCTGACGTTCAACAAGGTGCTCAGCAAGTGCCTGACGATCACGACCGCGGCAGCGATCATCATCATGATGCTCCACAACGTCGCTCACGCGCTCATGCGCTCCCTCTTCGACGCCCCGATCTACGGCACCAACGAGATCGTCGAATACTGGTACCTACCCGTCGTGGCCCTGCTCGGCATCCCCGCCGCACAGCTGCAGAAGGAACACATCACGGTCACCATGGCCACCGAACGGATGCGTTCCACCACCGCCTCGGTGTTCACGGTCTTCGCCTGCCTCCTGGGCGCGCTCGTCTCCATCGGATTCGCCTGGTTCGGTCTCGTCAAAGCCCTGGAGTATGCGGCCATCGGACAGACCGCCGACGTCTCCGACATCATCACCTGGCCGGTCTACTTCCTCGTGCCCATCATCTTCATCCTCCTGGCCGCGCTCTACGTCCTCGACGCCTTCGTCATCGTCCGCACCGGCAGATCTGATCTCGACCTCGTGACCGGCCGGCCCGCCGAACACGACCTCGAAGAACGCAGCTACTGAGCCGCCGGCGGACAAAACCAGTGAACGAGAATACCGACACCACCGCGGCCGGACTGCCACCGGAAGCCAACACCAGCGCAGCACCCTCCCTGCTTCCCTCCGGATCCCGACGGAAGCGACCGGGCTACCTCGGGCTGAGTATCGGCTTCGGGCTCGTCGCCCTCTGCCTCATCGGCCTCTTCACCAGCCCGAGTGCGGCTATCGGGGGAGCCTGGTGCATCGGAATGATGCTCGTGCTGCTCTTCCTCTCCGTGCCCGTGGCCATCGCCCTGTCCGTGCCCTCGATCATCGGTGTCTACGCGGTCAGCGGCATCCCGGCGATGATGAACATCCTCTCGACCGCACCCTTCAGCGCCGTCTCGGACTGGACGTTCAGCGTGCTGCCGATGTTCATCTTCATGGGCATGCTGCTCACTGGGTCCGGACTCTCGACGAAGGTCTACCGGGTCGCCGACCACTGGTTCTCCTGGCTGCCCGGCGGCATCGGGATCGGCACGAACTTCGCCGGCGCCGGACTCTCGGCCGTGACCGGATCGACCATCGGTATGACCTACGCCCTCGGCCGCGCCGGGATCCCCGAGATGCTCAAGGCCGGCTACGACAAACGCATGGCCGTCGGGACGATGATGGTCGCAGGCCTCACCGGCAACCTCATCCCACCATCGATCCTCATGGTCATCTACGCCGGCATTGCCTCCGTGCCCGTGGGACCCGCCCTCATGGCCGGAGCCGTGCCCGGCATCCTCCTGGCCATCTGCTTCGCAATCTTCATGCTCGCACTAGGCATCCTCGTGCCGAAGCTCGTCGGCCGCGGCGTCGACGGGGGAGAGCGAATCACCCCCGCGTGGGGGCAACGGTGGTCATCGCTGGCTGACATCTGGGGCTTCCCGATCATCCTCGTCGTCCTCTTCGGCGGCATGTTCTCCGGAATCTTCACCCCCACCGAGGCGGGAGCCGCAGCCGCCCTGTGCTCGGTCCTGCTGTGCCTATGGGAGAAGCGCGGGGACCAACCGTGGCGCAAGGTCGCGGACTCGGCGCTGGCCACGGTGTCGGCCACCTCGGCGATCTTCTTCATCATGATCGGCGCGAAGATGCTCACCAGCCTCCTGGCGATCACCGGACTGGCCCCGATGCTCACCGGCATCATCACCGACCTGGGGCTGTCCACGGTGGGGTTCCTGCTCGTGCTCATCGTCCTCTACCTCATCATGGGCATGTTCTTCGACACCATGTCGATGATGCTCCTGACGATCCCGATCCTCCTGCCGACGCTGGAGACGATGGGCGTGAGCGCCCTGTGGTTCGGTGTCTTCGTCGTCCTCCTCGGCGAACTGAGCATGGTTACCCCGCCGGTCGGCATCATCCCCTACATCATCAACAGCATCGTCAAAGACAAGGACGTCAACCTCGGCGTGCATGTCACCCTGCGCGACATCTTCATCTCGCTGCTGTGGTTCCTGCCCGTGGCCGTGATCTTCCTCGTCCTCATGATCGCCGTGCCCGAGATGACCGAGTGGCTGCCGAATCTGCTCAGCTCCGCTGGCGGGGGTTGAGGGGCCTTAGCCGGTGTCGGGCTGAGTGTTCTCGGTCGTCGATTGACGGAGGAGTTCGACGAGATCGGTCCCAGCCAGGAGCAGTGCCTCGGATTGCTTGGCAATAGCGCCGAGGCGGCCCCTGAGGATCTCGTGGGCGTCCTTTGTGCCAGGCATCGTCTGCAGCGTTTCCATGACGGTGCGTACCGCCGGGATGCGGTAGCCCCCGGCGCGGAGGGCGACGACGATGCGAGCTTCCGTGATGGCGCGGGGTGGGTAGCGTCGCGCAGTGAGTCCGTGTGGACGCTCGGGTGTGACCAGTCCTTCCTGTTCCCAGAAGCGGAGGGTGGACGAGCGTACCCCGAGCGCGGCAGACAGTTCGGTGATCGACATCGAATCCTCGGGTGCGGGTGCCGCCTCGGTGGCGCTTTCGTCGACGATGCTCTCCAGGGCACGGAGTGCCGCGAGGGTCTGGTTGCGGGCATGGACGAGATCTGTGTGAAGCCCGACGATTCTCGCGATCGCCTCGTCGTGCGGCAGGGCGGGCATCTCGCTCATGGTCGCCCGGGCGATGACAGGGCCGACCGCGGCAGCGAGTCGGCGGTACGCGCGCAGGGCAGTCACGTGCACAGTGTTGAACTGGCGATAGCCGTTGGGCTGTCGTGCTGCGGGTGGGAGGACGCCGAGGTGTTCGAGGTCGCGGACCTGTTGCACGGAGTATCCGGTGATGGCGGCGAGGCGACTGGTCGAGTAGTGCGGGGAGTTAGGCTCATCGGCGTTCGTCACTGCTCTCAACTCTCCATAAGCACTTCAAGGTCACACTTGAACCATGACTCTTCAACAGATTCTCTCAGAAGTCCGAACCTTTGACGGGATCCTCGAGGTGGCTCCGCAGCCGGGGAGTGACTATCCGGAGATCGCGTGGGGCGATCATTTCTTCTACTATGCGCCCGACGGCCAGGTGCCGCGCCGTCAGCCCTACGCAACGATCGTCACCAAGGACTACCCGGATGACACGGCTTCCCGTCTGGACGGTACCGATCGGTGGCGTCTGAACATCCATGTCGGACCGACTGTTCTCACCGAGCTCACCGGGCACGATCCCGCGGAGGTCGATGACTCCGATGTGGACTTCGGTGCGGAGGACGTGTTCAATCCGCATCCGCTCTACGGGGCGTACGGGTGGGTGTGTGTCGTCAACCCCGGAGCTAGGACTCTCGACCAGGCACTTGAGACTCTCCGCGGTGCGCACCTGGCCGACCGCCGTCGGGTCGAACGCCGACACAGCGGTGGCTAGCTCGGCCGCGCTGGCGATCAGCCCAGTCCCGAAGCAGTTCGCGTGCGGGATACGGGCGGTGTGATCGGAGTCATGGTGAGGGTGACCTAATTCGGATCTATGATCTAAGGAAGCTCACAGCAGACGTTCAAAGGAGTCCCATGCAACGCATTCGCTCGGCGGCGGTCCGCCCCGCCACGGTCACGGCAATGGTTGCGTCTCTGGCTGTGCTCGCCGGATGCGCCGGTTCGGTCGGCGGCAGTGACTCCCAGTCAGAGGACTCCTCCGGCGACGGGTTCGCCTACGATGCCTCGCAGGAGGACATCGACGCGGCGCTGGCCGACCTCGACCCGGTCACACTGAAGTTCCAGCCCTCGGCGATGTCGGAGAAGTCGATCCTCGCCCCGAACGGGCTCGATGTGAAGAAGGCGATCGAGGAGCGGTCGGGCGGGAAGATCACCGTCGACATCGTCTGGGGTCAGGCGATCGCCAGCTACGCCGACGTCGACGACGCGTTGGCCGATGGTCGCGTCGATCTTGCCTTCACTCTGCCGTCGTACACCCCGGCCGAGTACCCGGCCTTCGACGCTCTCGGCACGTCGATGTCGACGCTGCCGTCGTCGCCGGTGGCCAGCGATCTCGCGGCGAATGCGGCCGGTGTCCAGGCCGCCTGGGAGACGCCCGAGGTGCTTGCGGAGTTCGAGGATAAGAACCTCGTCCCGCTGATCCCGATGCTCGCGGCCGGTGGATATTCGACGATGTGTTCCGAACCGGTGACTTCGCTCGAGGATTGGAAGGGCAAGCAGGTTCGTGTCGGTTCAGCGGCCGCCGGTAAGCAGGTGACCGATCTGGGTGCGACTCCGGTGTCGCTGTCGTTCCCGGAGACCTATGAGGCTCTGCAGCGTAAGACCGTCGACTGCGATCTCGGTCAGCTCGCGCCGAACGTCGAGGCCGGGACCTTCGAGGTTGCTCCTCATATCGGAGTTGCCTCGGATGCGGGGATCGCGCGCTCCGCCGGAGCGATCACGGCCGGCAAGAAGTACTCTGAGCTGCCTTTGGCCTATCAGCAGGTCGTCTTTGATTCGATGTCCACGACCTTCAGCACGATGATGGAGGTCGTCATCGGTGCTAAGGCGCAGGCGGTCGAGCAAGCGAAGGATAACGACGGTTCGGTTAAGCCCTTCGCCGACGATGTCCAGAAGCAGATGGCGACATATGCGAAGTCATTGTCGGATGAAACGGCGGAGAAGGCCGGAGTGCCCGATGCTCCGTCGACGCTGAGCACTGACGGGACCGATTGGCAGAAGTCCGTGTCCGAACTCGGCTATGACGACAAGGGCGACTTCGCCGAACTCGACGAGTGGTACCCGGAGGATACGTCGTATGACGAGCTTGGCGATGAGCTGTTCGCAAAGGTGATGGCTGAACATCGGCCGGAGTGACGAGACAAGAGCATCCTATTTTAATCTAATGGCTCAATCCAATTTGTCTGGTGAGAAGTTGGGCAATAGTTTATTCTCGATACGATTTGACTATGTCGTACACTTTGATCAGAACATCGCAAATCTCTTCAATCCCGTCGGCCTCAGATATGTCAGAAAGAAACAACGGATAGCTGGATTCGCGAACGTGAAATACCGCGCCAGACGGACCCCCTGAATTGGGGAATTTCTTCTCCAAATTTTTGACCAAATCCGACCACTCCAAGCCAAATGGGCGAGAAGACGCCTCCCGGTCTCCGACTGAGCGTCCAAAGGTGATAGTCAAGCCTTTTCTGCTATATCCTATGGATGCGAACCGCGGTCGAAGTCGAGGACCTAAATTCGATATCTCTTCAGCGTTGCTAGACGTGTACAATGTAATAGTTTTCGAGGCCTCTTGTGCAAACATGCTTAATTCGCGACCTCTTAGCCTTGCATTCATTCCATTAGCAACAGCACTCATCAGCTCGGCCGTCTTCTCAGTGCTCTTTTCGCGAACGGTATCTAAGACTTCAGGGGCTCCTATTGACTTAGCATCATCCCGAGTATCGTCGCTCTTGGATGGTCCTGATGCTGTTACTTGCGAGAGCTCGATACCCCTGCGCAGGAGAGTCACATCCAGATGGCCTTCTTGATTACTGGATAGGATGCCCAATCGTTCCCGAAAATCGCGGAATGCGCGTAGTTCAACATCCTCTAACTCAAAATCTCGTGCTAATGCCTCATCTTCGCTATCGTCTCCATGGCTAGACAATATCTCGTCCAACAGATCTTCTTTGCTTCGGCCTTCTATGAGTTGGCGGTGAAGTTCAGGGTAAGCGGCCTGTGCACAAAGCAGAGCGAAAACTATCTGAGGCAATTGCCTTTCTGCGCTGAGTAGTGGAGTGCCTTGGGAGCTGAGTATCAGTTGCAGTAGTTCGAATGAATTCAGTAGCCGTTTCAGGGAACGAGGGTTGGTTCCGACTGATTCGTGCACAATTGTCAAATACTGGTCAAAAACTGTTGGGTCGTCATCGACAATTCCTGATTTTGCCAATGCTTCATTGAGCATTTCTTTTATCTTGAATGCTGCGACCGGCATTGAGAAGGGGACCTGTATAATTTTGTCAAAATACTGACGGGCCTTCTTTTTCTTAAACTCGTTTCCATAGCGCTCACCGACTCCCCGTACGACGACATCAAAATCTAGCGCTAGAATAAAGACGCATCTGGGGACTTCGAAGAACAGTTTTAGGCTTTCTAGAATCTCAATCGCCCGAGTCGGTTCAACCCGGTCAAGATCGTCTATCAGGATCACTACTCTTTCGAGATGATTTGCGTTACAGTATTCCTCAATTGACGTTTCAAAATCATCCCGCATCTGTTTCAGCTTCGCAATTACGTTGGGAGCGTCGTCGGAATAGGTGGCATTTTTAAGGGACTCGACGACCGCCGATGTGAGTGCGGTGGTTCCGGTCGCGGATCCGAGCAGATCCGCCCCGCCTTTCAGGAGACCCGCCCCCATCGTGGATACGAATCGCATCAGTTTCTTGGCAGAGTCCGAGGATGCCGAGAGTGGTCGAAGGATTTCGTGTGCCATCGAAAAGACTAGTGAGTCTCCAAGCTCAAATTGAGAGTATAGCCAAGTATTGAATTCGATTACACGCACGGTATTCGGCAACAACGAGCTGACGAAGTTCAGTGTTGTGGATTTCCCGCTGCCCCAGTCTCCCTGTACCGCTATCGTCATGGGAGTCTGGCATCCTGCGATGAAAGCCGTCAGGCCATCGTAGTACGCGCTGACATTGAGCCGATCTGCTTCGTGCGGAGGATCGACTGGCAAATCGACGTATCCGTACGGCCCGTTGAATATTTTTCCAGAGGACTGTTTTGGCTGCATAGAAGAAGTGTAGCCGTTAAATCGGGACTACGGGGGTATCACACTATTATGATTTGGGCTAATGGGAAGAGTCGGTACTGCCTCTCGATGTCTCTACGCATTGGATCGTAAGAAAGTTGCGTCCAGTTCTTTTGCTTGAACGTGCTTTGACCGATCGTTTGAGGGAGGTCGCGGCACCCAGAGGCCGAACCGTACAGCTACATCAGTATCCGGTTGAGAGCGTCCGGTGTACCTGCTCGTGCCGACTGATGCTCGGGGCATCTGCGCTATTCCGGACTGAATTCCTCCTTCTCGTCACTGGCTGACGGGCTCGATAGAAGGCGCAGGCAGGTCGACTAGGATCAGCTCGATGGACGATACACAGGTGGGGACTGAGTCCCGCCTTGCTCAAATGGGCGGCGACCTGCGTTGGTGTTATTCGCCATCGCACTCGGGTTTGCTAGAGCTCGGTACAGTCGACCATGAGATCATTCGGATTGAAGCGGGCGCCGAGGTTCCCACAGGTTTGGGCGCCGATCATCGGTCGGAATCTGGGCACTGGTTGCGCCAGGTGACGAATGAAATGGGCATGCTTGGGAGAGTATTCGTTGGGGTGACCTAGGGGTGATCTCTGTGTACAGAGACACAATTGTGGATCTAGTTTCAATGGCTACAATCGTGTCGCGTGTGGCCGATGGTCCGGACCTCAGTACGGCGCAGTTGGCGGTGAGGGGAGCGTAGGAATTCAACTGGTCCTTCTATTGGTGTCTTCGTGTGCAGTAGGCGAGCAAAGACTCGGTCATTTCAGCCGAGCTGGAGTTGCGCCCCCCCTGCTGAACCAACTGATACACCATTTGATGGGGTAACTCCACACGGCTTTTCCGCTCGGTTTTATGGAACGCGGATGAGCGTAAATGGGGTCGCGTCGAGTACATGACGATCCGTTGCCGGCTACGGCTTCAACGATTCAGACATCACGAAGGCCTAGCGAAGCTGAATGACTATCGTGACGATCATCGATTATACGAGGAGGCAGATTCCCAACGACAATATTCCTCTCCACCACCGGTTCAGGTTCTTTGTCCTGCCGACGAGCGCTGTCACAATTCGGCCGAAGACGACCAGGCGATCGTTGAGGGTATTCCGATGAGGTATCCGAGGAACTCGATTCTTGGTCTCTCCGCGGGAAAGCGGCCGAAGCGCGCGACTTGGCAGGGGTTTCCGACGACGGTGCTGGAAGCCGTCAGCCGTAGGATGGCGAAAGCTGCGAAAGCTGCGAACCAAGCGCCGAAGATGATCAGAAGCCAACCCCACCGGTCTCGACCTGTTATGGGCGGGGACAGTGTCGTCATGATGTGACCATTGTTCTACCTACCAGGCGTGTCGTTCACAACAACAGCGTCTCACTCATTGCGTGTTCGTCGATCTGGCCGAATATGGGCAGATATGACTTTGGTGCGGAGTTGTTGAATCAGAACGCGGCAGTGCGTGCGTTCACGCCTAGGCGCTCAGGCTCGAACTCGTCTGCAACATTGGGTTCTATCGAGATGAGGTCGAGGAGAGACGAGGATTCAGACGCCATCCCTGTAGCGAGGGCAGCCGTGGCCTCAATCTCAATGCTGGTGCTGTGCTCGATTGCTCGTCGGTGCAATAGGGCTCTGGTGCCTCCGGCAATATGTGAATCAGAATTTCTTCCATCATGCTTCCACTAGTTATCGACGGCACGATGGCAGGCGGAAGTCGTAGATTGAAACCTGCTTGTTCAATGCACCGCAAACACCCAACTCACAGCCACCTCCGACCTGCCGGGCATCTACTAGGCTGGTGACGGCGCCGAATTCGGTACCGAACACGCGTCACGAAGGCGCGCATCTAGTCAACGAGAGAAGGGCTGACGGGTGACGATCCTCTACACCATCGGGCTGGGCGTCCTGAGCGCGCTCATCGTCGGATTCCTCGTTCGGCGGATGATGCTCACCGGCACCGGAGCCGCCCGCAACACCATCGTCTCCCTGATCATGGGCCTCTCGATCTGGCCGATCACCCTCCAGGCCTACAAACTGCTCGGCATCTCAGAGTCCGACCAATACCCGAACCTGTCGATGAGTTTCCCGGCGATCATGGTCTTCCTACTCCTCTTCGCCTGGTTCATCGTCATCCAGATGTTCGTCCTCCTCGCGATCGAACTCATCATGCCCTCGGGGACGCTCAGCTCGCTCATCCGCAACGCGCCGAAGATCCCCACCTGGTACCGCCGCCTCAATCGACTCGCACAGATCCAGAAGATCCTCATCAAATTCGGCCTCGCCCGCTACCTCAAGCCGAGGATTCCGACCCTGCGAGTGTCCCTGCGCGAGATCGCCGCGACCACCCGCGACGCCCTGGCCGCCTCGGGAGTCACGTTCATCAAGCTCGGCCAGTTCATCGCCACCCGCGGTGACATGATCCCGCACGAGTTCGTCGAAGAGTTCTCCACCCTCCAAGCCGGGGTGAAGCCGGTCCCGTTCGCTGAGGTTAAGGACCAGCTCGAGTCCGAATGGGGCAAGCCCGTCGCCGAGGTGTTCGCCGAGTTCGACGAAATTCCCTTCGCCGGTGCCTCCGTCGCCCAGGTCCACCGTGCCGTGACCTGGGAAGGTCAGGTCGTAGCGGTGAAGGTGCAGCGACCGAAGATCCGCAAACAGGTCCGCGCCGACTGCGACATCGTCCTCACCCTCGCCGAGCGACTCGAACGTACCACTGACTGGGCGAAGAAGATCGGCATCGGCAAACTCGCTCACAGCTTTGTCGACTCCCTCCAGGGAGAACTCGACTACCGCGGTGAGCTCGCCCATATCGAAGCACTCAGGCTCGCCGATGAGACCGGCAGGTCGACGACGAAGACCGACTCCACCGTCCATATTCCGCACGTGCACAAGAGCCTCTCCGGCGAGTTCGTCCTCGTCATGGACCTCGTCGAAGGCGTCCCATTGTCCCACGCCGCCGAGGTGGTCGAACACCTCTCGGATATTGCTCGCGGGGAGATCGCCCAGGACCTGTTCCTCATGGTCGTCCGCCAGGTGCTCGGCAAAGGAATCTTCCACGCCGACCTTCACCCTGGCAACATCGTCATCTCGAAGGCGGGTCGCGCCGGTCTCGTCGACTTCGGCGCGGTGGGCCGCATCGACAAACGCGACCGCCGCGCGATCGCTCTGCTGCTCATGGCCTTCGACTCGCAGAACTCGCAGGCAGCGACGGCCGCGATCCTCGAGCTCCTCGGCACACCAAGTGAGGTCAACCTGCGTGAGCTGCAACGTGAGATCGGGCAGATCATGCTCAAGTACGGCGACGGTCTGCCGGGATCGACCTCGGCGGCACTGTTCGGCGAGCTCATCGACTTCGTCGTCGACTTCGGCTTCCCGATGCCGGCCTCGGTAGCGACGGCTTTCCGGGCAATCAGCACACTCGAGGGCTCGATCATGCGCCTCGATCCGGAGATGAACCTGCTGTCGCTGGTGACCTCGAACGGACGTGACTTGCTGCGCGAGGTCGGGGGACTGGGCGTCAATCGGCAGGAAGTGGCACTCTACGCCGCCGCGGTGGCACCGCAGCTCGCCGAGCTGCCAGGGCAGCTCTCTCGGATCGCGGGGCATCTTCAGGACGGCACGCTCGATGTCGGTACCAGCGGGCTGAACATTTCGATGATCAAGAACCTGCTCGTCTCTACGGTCGAGCAGTTCATTCAGGTGATCGTGTCCACGGCGCTCATCCTCGGCGGTGTCATTCTCATGGCCGCGGACTTCGGTCCACCTCTCGCGCCCGAGCTCAAACTCTTCACTTATTTCGGTGCTTGGGTGCTGCTCGTCGGTAGCGTCATCGCCGCCCTTGTCTTGGCACCGGCGTTGAGACAGCGGATGACCTGGGACAGTTTGGGGTAATCGAAACTGCCGTTCCTGGGGCTGCCTCGCTAGCTCGAGGATTCGCTCTTCTTGTCTGACCCCGCCCGTGCCTCTTCCAGCCGCTTCTGCCGGCGCTTGAGGTTCGATCGGCTGACCGAGTAGGCGACGAAGGCAAGCAGTGCGATCCTCGCCGAGGTCCACACCCAGTCCGGGACATCGAAGGGCAGATGGAGACTCGGCAACCACCCGAACAGAAAGTCGATGACCCGGCCGATGAACCGGACGATCACCATCAGGAATCGACCGACCGGCTCCAGCAGCTGGCCCAGCCAGGCGAAGAACGGGTCGAGGATCGGTGAGAGAAGCCGTGAGAGCCACTTCTTGATCGGTTCGGTGATGAAGGCGAACAGAGCCCCAAGGCCAAGTAGCGGAACGATGAGCCGCGCCGCTGTCGTCAATCCTGCAATCATCGCGAACGTGTTCGGCTTCGCCGAGCGTTTGAGATCGCGAGCCTCTGAACGACTCCCAGGTTCCGGGAGGAGCGGTGCGATAGTGAGCCCGGAGCGGACCTCCACCTCACCGGCCCCGCCGAGGGCCGCGGTGCTCACATGGATGACCTCTTTGTCGTCCAACTCTCCCTCGTCATTCGGTCGCTTGACGGTGATGCGAACCGCGAGCCATCCGCTCACGCCCACTTCGACGGGCTTCTCCTCACCGGCATCGGTCTCAGTTCCGCCAGAGCCGTCGGCATCGGCTTCGACGGGCGCTGACGCAGTATCCGAATCAGCCGGAGCCGGAATATGCTCGACGTCATCGATCGACAGTGCCAGGATCTTCGTCCTCCACGGTGCATGACGGACGGTGACCTGATAGTCGTGCCCGAGCGCGCGACCCGAGTAGGTCGTGGCGTCTCGGAACCGGGAGAGGTGATCAGTCATCCCCGCCAGTGTACAAAATCCTCGCAAGATGCCCTGCCGGTAGGGTCACTGTCCGACCCTCCTCACGGCCACTCCCAAGTCACGCCTTCACCACTCGACTGAAGCCCAATCGGGGAGCACGCGTTGTCTCCAAGTTGATGATCACTCGCTAAGATGCCGAGCATGACAGATCCAGACCCGGCGACGAGCACAACCGCGACGACAAGGATCAGCGACACCGCACTGATCTTCGAAGGCGGCGGCATGCGCGCGTCGCTGACGAGCGGAATGGTCGTCACGCTGCTCGGCGCCGGACTGGACTTCGACTGGGTGGCCGGCATCAGTGCAGGGGCGTCGAACACCGTGAACTATCTGTCCGGGGACGCGCGTCGGGCCCGACGGTCATTCGTCGACTTCGCCGCCGATGAGCAGTTCGGCGGATGGCGCTATTTTGCCCGTGGGCAGGGCATGTTCAATGCCGAGTACATCTACCAGAAGGCGGGCGGCCCCGAGGAGGCGCTGCCGTTCGATTGGGAGGCGTTCCAATCGAGTACCGGGGACATGCGGATCATCGCCTTCGACGCAGAATCCGGCGACGAGGTTGTCTGGTCACGCACAGACACACCGCACATCGATGACCTCATGGTTCGCGTCCGCGCATCGTCGACAATGCCGGGCCTCATGCCGCCGGTCCATCTCGACGGCCATGTCTATGTCGACGGGGCAATGGGCGAGGACGGGGGAATTGCGCTCAGCCAGGCGCAGCGCGAAGGCTTCGAGAAGTTCGTCATCGTTCTTACTCAGGAACGCTCAAATAAGAAGCTGCCGCAGCGGTTTCCCACGGTCTACCGCAACATCTTCCGCCGTTACCCGGCCCTGGGGGAGGCTCTGCTGACGAGGTGGAAGCGCTACAACGAGACACGTGAACGAATCTTCGCCCTCGAAGCAGAAGGTAAGGCACACGTCTTCGCCCCGGAACGCATGTCGGTCGACAACGGCACCCGCAATCTCTCGCGGCTGGCAGCTGCGCATCGTTTGGGGCTCTCCCAGTCCCGTCGTGAGCTGCCGAAGATCCGGGAGTTTTTGGGGGTGTGATTGGGATCGAAGTGCGACTTAGCGCGCAATCAAGAGTCTTGAGACGACGAAGAACACCCAATTTGTGTCGTCGACCGACGTACTGACATCGTTAGTTGGCACTGCACCGATCAGGGCTTTGGCGGATTCGATGATTCCTGGATTGGATCAACTTGTTGTTTGTTAGTAAGTAGGCGAGGAGATCAATAGCCGTATTCAGATCTGGGAGGTTGCATAGTCGTCAAAATGATGGAAGGTCTAGATTATGGCTTTGCGGTCAACTCACAGACTATGGAGTTGGAAGAGTTCTACGTAGTTAGAAAAGGGATCCGAGAACGTAGAGAGGATCGCGCAATTCTGGGGTGCGGAAGCCAGTAGGTTGGTTTCACCTCGGTGGTGACGGCGAACGCATTCGAGCGGCAAGTCGATGCGACTGGCTATTCGATAGTGAACATCTCGCACATTGCGGCTGGTTGCGGCTCTGCTATTTGATTGCCTAGAAGAAAGATTGATTATCCGATAATATAACTAAGGTAAAGCGGAACAGACTCTGCTGGAACTTGCGATTCCCGACTTAACTCGGAGGTTGAGCCGGACGGCAATTGTGTTGATAGAGGGAGCGAATAACCCGTGGCCTGGTCACGGCGATGGTAAGTCGTCGCGGAGGAAATGAAATGAAATCCTGGCAAGCGAGCATCCTCCTACTCCAGAAGTCTCGTTGCTACACGCTTGAAGACAGGCTGAAGGAATCGGGATCCCTCCGTGCGTAGGCTGAACTCTGGAACGCCTAGGAAATCTTAATCCGCATAGTCATAGAACTCACTCAAGGTACTCGCGAACAGAGCCTGCCTCAGAACCTATCGCCGTCGAGACGGCTGCCTCCCCCAACTGAACGCACTACGGCATCCCAAGATGGAAATTGATGCCTACTAGCGTGGATCAAGACTTCCAGCTCGATTCCAAGACCCTTGTAGGGTTTGGCACGACCTTGCCCGGGCCCCATATTCTTAGCTCAGTCATTCAAACAGGGATTATGAGCACCAGGGTGCGCCAGCGGAAAAGTAACGGCATAGCCAGGGGGTCAGCCGATACACTCACTGACAAGTCAAATTCTCACCGCCGTCGGGAAAGTTTTCCCTCATGTGCGTTGCAGAGTATTGTCGGGTTATGGATCGGTATCACGAAACGACTACTGAGGTACGCGCAATAGAAAATCAGGGACGACCAGATTGGTTGACTATTAGTGACTACCTGTGGAACGTATACTCTATCTGCAGATGCCGCTACAATATTTCAAAGTGATACTGTGCCGACCGCTTGAAGCGGCCATTTCCAGGACTGGTTGACTTTCGGTAGTCTATGTATGTGATGAACCGCCTTTCTAGGCGTGATGTAAGAAAACACAATGGAGGAGAACACCATGAAGGCAATCCGTGAAGACGGTCAGGTCGTCGAACTATCCGAAGCTGGCACATGGAGATTTTCGGAAGATCGCAACACTGGTGGTGGAGAAGATGGGTTTCGTGGAGTCAAGTGGGGTACGAGCCCTGAAGTCGCGAAGCGCAGGGAGGATTCGCCTCCGTCTGAGGAGCTCGAGACAATCCTATATTGGACAGGAGGCCGACTGGGAGGCTTGTCTTGCGAAATTGTTTATATCTATGCCAATGCTTCTCTGGTAAGAGCGAAATATATTATCAACGAAGAATGGGTTAATGAAAATAGGTTTATCATGGAATATAACGCAATGAGTGAGCTGCTCTCTAAGAAATACGGTCGGCCCGAGAGTGAAAACGAGTTCTGGAACAACGAACTCTGGAAAGATGAGTACGATGACTGGGGCAAGGCGGTACAGCAGGGGCATCTGTCGATGTATGCAACTTGGTACTCGGGCGAAACCAGAATAATGTTGTCCTTGTTCGGTGAGAACTACGAGTCCAGTTTACAAATCGAGTACGCTAGCATTAGGCTGGAAAAGATTGAAAGTAGGCTAAAGGAAGCTGAATTGTTGGATATCTTGTAAATATGGAGAGCGATCAACTGTGCGGCGCACACCAAACTGATGGCGTTCGAGAGGTCTCCAGGCATATTCGATTTTCAGCCGCCGAGCAACGATACCATTAGCTGGATAATTTACTAAATACGATATAGTAAATGGATCTATTCGATATAGATTACTCTAGGTTAGTCGCGGTCGATTGCGATAGAGTTCGCTCTATTGTAGATTTGCTTTGACTGATGTGGTGGGTTTTCGTTCTTTTGGTGTCGATGAAATCTGGTAAAGTAATTGAGGTGCGAATCGTGAATGATCTCAACGTCTTAAGAAAGAGATCTATTGTTTCCTAATGCATGCAACTTTCTGCCTGAGTCAGCAATGCTTTCACAGGCGACCAACAGCTCAACTGCTTCGTAGATCCTTCCTTCCACGTTTGAGCCTCTTCTTGTCCATCCGAATAGACGGGACACAGCGAGCGATACTTCCTCGCGAGTGAGGGCCCCTGCATCATCAAGCATTCTGCGAACAGCTACCGCTATTTCATCAAGGTGAATCTGCTCAACTTTTCGGATGACGCCATTGCCAGGTGTTCGCACGTCTATACCCGAATTCTCGGGTGGCATGAGAAATTCTCCGTCAACTCGTACGTCTGACAGTTCTACACTCATTTCGATGTTCCGTCGGATCTTGGCACCGATCCGTCCGACTCCCCACCAGTCTCGAAGCCGTTCGAAGGCGATTTCGCGGTGGACCGGTCCTTCGGTCTTGGCGAGCTCGTGGATGTCGTCGATCATGTAGTAGAGGCTGTCTCGATCTCCAGGGTCAGCCCAGTATGGTTTGAGTTTGGGGTTGACCGCTACTGCATATTCCTTTGCCCAAAGCGGGGTTTGGTTGAGGGGGACGTATTGGGTGGTGATTTCCGGTCGGTCTATCGAAGGGCGTGGCATACGAGCACCGTTGACAGGGCGCTCGATGGCTGCTTCGATTGCCTGACGCAGTCGCCTTTCCTCAACTGCCCGATCGCGGTACCACGCAGTTCCCCAAATCCGATGCATAGTCCAGCCCAGGCCACTCAGAATCTGGTCGCGTAAGCGATCACGGTCTCTCGCAGATGGTGCAGAGTGATACTGATATCCGTCGCACTCGACCGCTAGGGCAAAGCTCCCAGGAAACTGTGGATGCCGAACGCCCAGGTCAATCCGATAGCCTGCGGCCCCTACCTGTGGTTCGACAGTATATCCCCAACCCTGGATCGTCTTAAGGACGGACTCCTCAAAAGGAGATTCCGGGTTTAACCCTGTGGATGAATACGGAATTGCCAGGGTCTTCTGACCCTTCTCCGCGTACTCTAAGTACGCGCGGAAGTACTCAACGTTCTCATTCGTCGAGGGTGGAATCTGTCCGGCATATATGGAAGAGACGATTTCTACTCGTTGTCTCGCACGTGTGATTCCAACATTGAGCCGACGCCATCCCTTATCCCTGTTTAGAGCCCCGAAGTTTGTAGAGACCTTACCCGCTTCGTCAGGGCCGTATCCGATGGAGAAGATGATTACATCGCGTTCATCTCCCTGAACTTGTTCCAGAGCTCGGATGAAGAAGCCATCTAGTCGATCATCAACGTCGAAGTACTGGTCAAGATCGCGATTCGCCGTGCGAATCTCGTCGATTGCTCGTTGGACCGCATCTGCTTGAGTGACAGAAAAGGTCACTACGCCCAATGACAGGTCCGGCCGCTTCCTGAAGTGCTCAATGACCCGTTCGGCAACTGCAGTAGCTTCAAGCGGGTTGTCAGACCCGCCGCCACGTCGGTAGAGGCCGTCGATTTTGAAGAGCTCAACGCCGACATGGTTGCCGCTCTGTTGGGCAGAGGGAAACGTAACGAGCTTTCCGTCGTAGAACTTGTAGTTCGAAAATGCAATGAGGTCCTCATGGCGTGATCGATAGTGCCAAGACAGCCCAAGGTTGTTGAACGCGCCCGAGGCCTTTGCAAGTTCCAATACGGACTGGAAGTCCTTGACATCGGTTCCTCCGTCATCAACCTCTTCGACGTTCCGCTCAAAGAACGAGGTCGGTGGAAGCTGTTTGTCGTCGCCAGCAAGGATGAGTGATTTGCCTCGATAGATGCAATTGATGGCGTCGGCAGGTGTAACTTGCGATGCTTCGTCGAAGATGACGACGTCGAAGAGAGCTTCTGGTGGTAGATACTGAGAAACCGCAAGCGGAGACATCATGAAGACTGGTTTGATGCGCGGCGTGACGCTTCTCGTCTCGGAGATCAAATCGCGGACCGGACGATGCCGTCGTTGTTTGCTCCCTTCTCGGCGAATAAGCGACGATTCTCCTACGGCGGTATTCGTTGGCCGTTGCGAGTTGGCAGACACAATTATCTCTGAAATAGCTGCGGAGAAAAATTGGCGATCGAGTTCGCGGTACTCCGTGACTAAAGCCTGACGCTCATCGGCAAGGAGAGGCTGCAGCCGGTCGTCGCTATTAATGACAGCGTCAGACCATCCCCTCAGTAACGATCGATTGATGACGTTTCCTGCTTGGTCGCGTCCGACTCTATGTTTAATGCAGTAGTCGACCGCGGGTGCTAGGCCATATTCAGAAAGTTCCTCATACGCGCGTCTGTAACCAAACCATTCCTGTTGCCCAACTGAATCGGAGACGAAGTCGTGCAACAATTGGTCAGCAGACACAGCTTCATTGAGCTCTTCAGTTAGTTCTTTTCGGCGTGGGGGAGCGAACGCGTTGACGATGTCGTCACGAGCCTCTATCCATTGGTTGAAAGCTTCCTCTATCCCGGACTCGGGTACTGGTTCGGCGATTGCGTCAATCTGGGACTGGTTCAATCGAGCCCCGGTGAGGTCGCGCATTTTGCTCGTCCACGTGATCACTGATTCTAATACATTCAGGTCCGTGGATTCTCCAGTGAAGAGATCTCCGAGGACCGACCGGTACGTTTCCGAATGGTCGAGAATCTTCTGACTCCTGTCAGAGACCGAGCCAATCAGGTCAATGATCTGCTCTGCTTGGTCGGACGTCAGCTCCACATGTTCTGTTTTTGCGAATACGGCATTGATGCGCTCGGAGGCACACTGCATTGGGGCGACATGGGCGGACAGCCAGTCGATTGCATCCTGAATCCGCCCGATTTGGTGGCTCAAACGACCTGAGAGCGCAGGGGGCGGTGCCAGCTGCTGTCTCCACTGGCCAATTTCGGCTTGTGCTGCCTCAACTATTAGCTGATGCGACGAATTGTCTCCACGATCTGTGAGGTAGAGGATTACTGATCGCGGTAACGGTTCGACAGAGAGGCTCAATGCAGCCTCAACAACGTCGAGGGCTTTGTCTAATTCTTTAAAATCTGTATCTCGCCCTGCATAGTGTTTGCCTAGGACCTGCTGCCGGAGGGCTGCATGGGTATCGAACTCAGCGACCCGCCGGCTCCAATCGAGGGCGGTGGACAGATTCTGAATCCCCTCCTTCAGATATGAGGCGTCATTGAGGAGGCCCGCCACCGTTCGCTTATCCACACGGTACTGTTTAAACAGCTTTCTCAATCCTTGATGCAGATTGGTGAAACGATCATGCAATTCGTCCAATGGTGCGGTTAGCGCTTCGGCTTTGAAGAGAGTTCGTGCATTGTCTTCAGTTTCGTTGAGGTGTAATACGTCTTTTCGCAAAGAATCGGCTGTAGCTCTCGCCTCAGACAGCGCTTCGGACGAAAACCAGTGTGGCGCAGGTGCGCTGTTTTGTGCACGCAGTCGGACGAGTTGCTCGAGAGTATCGACATCGGAGAACATTTCGACCTTGCGCCATCCAAGTGTGTGCGCCAACGCATTCATCGCATTTCGTGCCTGATCCAGGGTCTTAACCTGTTGAGCGAATCGAGCGGCTGTTCCCGACAGGTCCGCAGCCGACAGCTGCCCGACTTCGATGGGCGCTTCGAGACTGTCGGGAACTGTGCTCTTCGGTGGCAACTGATTTGGGGCAGGTAGAGATCTCCAACTGACTCCAGTCAGTTCGTGGACTTTCTGCGCATCTCTGCGCAGCTCAGCGAGTTGCTGAGCGAGTTCGTTCTTCGTCTGCTCAACTTTTTGGAGGTCTGCCGCAGACAGCCAGTCGTAGTGAACTGTTGTCGAAGGTAGCTCCTGAATGTGATTGAGAATCGTAATCAGTCGAGGAGTGTCCGATAACGCTACGGCTGAAAACGCGACCGAGAGGCGAGAACTCGGCTCTCGACGAGCGACGATTTCCTTTAGCGCATCTAATGCTCGTTGCAAACGAACGTCGAGTGAACGGTCTTCTATGACATCTGTCCACAGGAACGTAGATCCTTCCGCCGCGGGACGCCAAAACCTCCGGAGACGGGCAATTGAATCCTGGATGCCCGAATACTGTTGTTCCGTCAGATCGAGAAGGTCTCGGTCCGGGATAGGCGCTGATGTTGAAGCTGGAAGGTCCGAGTAGAGGCCAAGTACGTGATGGAGCGTCATGTTGAGAGGGCTTCTCACCTCATTCATCGCTGAAGCGTAGTTGTTCAGTTTCTCTCGACGGTCTTTTGCCTTGGCCCGAGTGATGCTGGGCATTGCAGTGGGTGGGACGGCGACATTGTCTAGAGCCGAAAGCAATTCATGAGCAACTTCTTTTCGTGCAGTGTTATGCGAATGCAGCTCGAATAAGTAGGCTCCAAGTCCAGCTCCAGAGAGGCGGTTCCGCACAACTTCGAGAGCTGCTATTTTCTCCGAAACGAAGAGGACCTTCTTCTTTGCATGAAGTAGAGCCCCGATCATGTTGGAGATGGTCTGAGATTTGCCCGTTCCAGGTGGCCCATCCATGACGAAGGACTCCCCATTCAGCGCAGCTGCAATTGCTACGCGTTGGGAAGAGTCCGCGTCCAGCACGAGTGGAATCTCCTCTGGCGGTACCTTTGAGTCGATGTCGTCGTCAGGGCTGATGGGGTCGAACTGAAACTCCGTCGTCTGGCGCCTCGGATCGGACGTGGCGAGCGCAGTGACGATGGGGTGTCCAAGGACCATGTCTTCATGGTCCTTGAGGTCTTTGTACATTGCTTCTTTCTGAAATGAATACGTTGCCAGGTACGTTTCGTCGCTGATGGTCCACTCGCGGCTGTCTTTGTACTTGCCGAGAATGTCGCGCACTGAGTCGAAGACCTTCGTGACGGAGCTGTCTTCGAGGTCTTCTGCTGTTGGTAGTGCGATTCCGAATTCGGCCAGCCTCAACGTGAGCGCTGGGTTGATTACCGAATCATCTTCGCTTCCGGAAAGGCGGGGGGTGCTCTTTGGGCCGTGCGCGTTGAGCTCAACTGGAACCAGGAGCAGCGGCGAAGTCATCTCAGCTCCATCGGATTCTCTCCACTTGAGCAGGCCGAATGACACATAGAGGATGGTGAGTCCGCGGTCCAGAAAGGTGGCGGATGCCTTTCGCATGAGATTACGGGCAACGGAATGCACTTCGTTGTGTGGTCGTGGCACGGTCAGGTCGGCAGAAGACAGTTCAACATCTGCGTGAGGGTCGGTTTCTGCTCCGACTTCGTCTTCGTTGTCTGCAATGCCAGCAATGGTCAATTGGGAGCCGGATTTCAGCAGCTGTAAGATTTTGTCCGACTCAGGCCCGGTGAAGCGGACAGACGACGATTTCGGCGCTTTGAACTTCACCAGTGCACTGCCGCCGGTCAATCCGACCAGTCCTTCTCGCCAAACTTTCAACGCTGCCTGAGCGTTGCCAGCATCTGCATTCTGCATATCTTCGGTCGCTTCTTTCGGTGTCGAACTGATTCGGCATTATTGATTGCTCAAAGCAGCTGTCACATTGAACACTGCCGTCCAGGTACAAGATACCTGCAAGTGTGCAATACATTGAATTGCTTGCTTGAACCGGGACGACTCATCCAGAACGACAACTGGCGAGTCTGATGCAACAGCCATAAATCGCATTGAAATTGAGTGACTGGTTGATGTAAACGCTGCTGATCGTGAGGTTGCGCGCGAGCTGATGCGGGTGGGATTTCGAACTCTTCACAGGTGAGGGTGCAGAACCTGGTGCACGTCGCTACACGGAAATCGTTCTACGCCAGTCGAACTGGCCCGAGCGAAGATCTCACGAGCCGGGCTAGCCACTGGCGCCTGAAAGCATCACGCCGCCAATGGCAAGATTCGAATTGAGGGCCACAAGATTCTAACTGAGGGCCAACGGGGCCTATTGACGGCCCTGCCCGATCCGACTACGTGGCCGATATGGACGTCGACGAAGCTGTATGGCGGCAACCGAGACGTGGCGAAAGGTGTGTCGCCGTGATCACCGATCTCACTCCGATCCGTGACAAGACCGGTGATACTCCTGGTCGTGGTCGGGGGACAGTTGTAGTCCGTATTCGAATCCATCTCGACGGGCACGTGTACGTCGACGGCGCGATGGGCGAGGACGGAGGAATTGCGCTCAGCCAGGCGCAACGCGAAGGTTTTGAGAAATTCGTCATCATCCTCACTCAGGAGCGCTCCTGTAAGAAGATGCCGCAACGGTTCCCCACGGTCTACCGCAACATCTTCCGCCGGTACCCGGCCCTGGGGGAGGCGCTGCTGACGAGGTGGAAGCGCTACAACGAGACACGTGAGCGTATCTTCGCCCTCGAAGCAGAAGGAAAGGCGCACGTCTTCGCCCCGGAACGCATGCCGGTCGACAACGGCACCCGCAACCTCTCCCGGCTCGCAGCGGCGCATCGTCTGGGGCTCTCCCAGTCCCGCCGTGAGCTGCCGAAGATCCGAGAGTTTGTCAGCGAGAACTAGAAGCGAAAGGCATTCGCGTCGGCAGATGGGTCGGCCCGACTGAGCCTCGCCCTCAGGGCGCCATTCCGTCGATGAAGAAGTGCGACAAAGCCGGAATTCCTTCTTAAACTCGCTGATAACATCTGTTGTATGGGTGAGAATCTCGGTCCTGGGAAGGACCCCGACATCGACGTCATTCGTTCAGCCGATGCCACCGCATCTGATCTGCGGAGGATCGCGGGAACCAGACCGGACCTGCTCTCCGGCATCGCCGCCCATCCGAACACCGATCCGGAGCTGCTCGCCTGGCTGGCCACCAATGAGCATCCAGCCGTCCAGGACGCGCTCGCACGACGAGGCTGGAACTCCGGGTGGTATCAGAACACAGCACAGAATTCGGTCCAGCACCATACACTGGCTGGGCCCGCGGGCTCCTCGGCGCCGCAACAGAACCGGAGCCAGACCAAGAAAAAGTGGATGCTGGGCATCGGCGCAGGCCTCGTTCTCGTCCTCGCGATCAGCGGCGGATTCTTCGCAGCACGCTTCCTTGCCGGCTCAAACTATGACAAGGCCCCGAGCCAGAAAGTGGCAGTCGACCTCGCTGACGTCGGCCGCAACGCTCAGCTGACTCAACTGCCGACGCGTTCCGATGGAGACGACGACCAGCAGCTCGTCCGCGTCGTCGGTCCCCGACAGTCGGTGATCATGGCCCTCCACGAGAAGACGTTGGAACCGACCTGGATGGCGCCGATCCCACACGCCGACGTGAAAGCGCCGACCGCAGACGATCCCGCCGGCGATGACCCTGAGGGCTCCGGCCCGAAGCTTGATGGCACCCCGATCGACTGCGAGCGATCGACCGACTCCGTGGTCTGCGGAGACCGCTCGATCGGATTGAAAGACGGCGAAGTCACCCTCAGCCCGGGCGACGACTCGGATTCGAAGGAGTCGGACGAGTCGTCCGATGACACGAGCACCGCCGAGGTGACCGATCCGGCAACGGAGGCTGTTCCGGTCACCGTCAACGACGACGGTTCCCTGAGCTCGTCATCCGGTAAGTCGTACCCGGACGTGAGCGTCGATCCCGAGGCAACGGTGCGAATGGTCGGTGCGGGTGAGGACGGCCCCTGGGTGGTCTCCGACGGCACAGCGGTCATCGCCGTCGACTCCGACTCGGTGCTGTGGAAGTCCGAACTCGGCGAGAATGCGGCGACGTCGACCAGCCTCGGCGAGCCTCGCCTGCGTCCGAACTGGACGATCGAAGACGAGGTGCTCGTCATCGCCGATGATGCGGGCGTACATGGTCTGGCAATCGACTCAGGTCAGGAGCTGTGGCGCGTCGATGCCGATCTCGACAGTTTCACCGTCTCGGGGACGCATCTCATGAGCATGTCCGACGGCGTCCTCGAGGTCTTCGACTTCACCGATTCCAGCGATGTCGACACTGTGAAGGCCGATCCCGGCTACAACGGCGGCACCGGTGGCGAGGCGATCGCACAGTTCCCGGGTGCCGATGCGTTCAAGAACGCGAAGCTCTCGACGCCACCGGGATGCGTGGAGTTCGGTCTCGCCTACGACGACTACTTCCTCGGTGACAGTCCTTTGGACCCCAAACCCGAGCACGAGGTGGAATTCTCCGACGGCGAGGCCAGCGCCGATGACGGGCACTATTCCGGTATCGCCATGGAGAAGTTCACGACGTCTCGGATGGGGGAGAAGGCGGTGACCGCCGTCGAATTCAGCTGCAATGGCGGCGGCACCTATATCTATCCGTCGATCGGAATCTACGATGAGGATCTCAACCTGCTCGACTCGATCGAGTTCTGGTATTCGGCCGCGGACCGCGGCAACTCGAGAGACATCTCCGGTTACGTTCCCAAGCCCTACTTCAACTCGGTGAGTCCGATGGGGCAGTATCTGGGGATCAACCTCGGCGGCATCGGCGTCTACGGTGACGACGGGTGCACGGCGTGTGAGAAGTCCGCGAATGCTGATGTCCTCTACCGCTGGGACGGGAAGTCCTTCGCGCATCAAGACACCGTGTTTCACGTGCCCGCCGGTGATGTCCGAACACCGTCGTTGGCGCAGGTGCAGGAATTCGCCGAGGCGGTCGCTGCCGGAAACGACGCCGAGGCTGGTCGTTCGGCGACGCCGGAGATGATGTCGTCGCTCGATGACATCCTGGGCGACGGTCAGACGTCGAACCCGCCGACGGTCCGGTCCGTGCAGTTTGCCAAAGGGGTGAAGGTCGATACCTGCGAGCTCGTCCAGCCCTATGAGGATGCCGATTACGGAGGTGGGGAGTACTACTTCGTCAACGGCAAGTCGATGCCCGGTCTGTATGCGCAGGACGACATCGAGGCCGGAGACACGGTCTGCGGTGTGACGACTCCGGACATGGGCGATGGCGATGACTATTACATCTACCTTCTGCTCAGAGGCACCCCGGACGGCAGTGTCAAGGTCTACGAGGCCGGGCGACACTTCAGCTGAGGTGGAGAAAGTGCGCTCGTGAGGTGTGGCTGGTTCCTGGACGGCTGTCCTGCTAGATGGCCTTTAAACGTCGAACACGGTGAACTATCTGTCGGGGACGCGCGTGGGCCCGACGGTGGTTCGTCGAGTTCGCCGCTGACGAGCGGTTCCGCGGTCTGCGCTACTTCGCCCGTCCGGTCACGTCGTTTGACTGAGACGACGGAGACACGACTGCAGCGTTCCATCTATGATTGCTCGGTGGATCGCGCCTGGTCCGAACATCTGTTCGGCAGCGAACAGTCCGGTGATGACCGCGAGCACCTCCTCCGACTTCAATGTGTCGGCCGGATGGGTCGCGATAAAGGCAGGCAGTGGCAGATTGCCGATATCGTGCGTCCACGCTTCCCGTCTGAACGGAGCGAACTCCGAGGCGAACTCCTCGCGCAGGGCAACGGTATCGCTTTCGTCTGCCTGTAGCGCGGCTGCCTCATCGATGGCATCTTTAAATTTCGTCAGCGAGGCATAGGGTCCAGATTTCTCCACCTCGACGGTGGCATTGCTATGAGGCGTTCTGTCCGGCCTGAGAGTGAATATGAGGTCCTCGGTGTCAAGATCGAGATGGTCGAAGATGCGGCGGAACAGGCCGATCTTCGTGTCGGTACTGTTGCTCACCCACACGCCGAGACTGGGATCGACGATTCGGAGTCCGCGGACGGAATCAAAGGCGGCTGGACTCGTCGTCAGCATTGACTCATCGGCCGCAAACTCCAGCAGTTCGGAACGGTGGAGTTGAAGCAGGACGGCGAGGAGTTTGGGAGTCAGGTTCGCCCAATCCGTGACCGTCTCGCTGGCATCACCGTATTCGTACGCAGTCACATCGCGGCCGCGAAACGATGTGTCCTCGCCCATGGGTTCCGTCGGGCGGACAACCTCGGGCGGAACGAAGTCTGTTTCGACGAACGCCCAGTAGCTCATTGCTACTTCGGCGAGACGCTGCGATCTCACGCGCATCGCAGCTTCATTCCAACGATCGGTGGACTTCATATCGGTGTTGAGTCGATAAGGGGAAGAGTCGAACCCGTGCTCGATCTCTTTCTTCCTTGAGAACGGTGAGTTGGAGTATGCGGAGTTGTACCCGGTGACGGTGAGGTTCCCGATCCGGTTCTTCCACACATCATGGACGGCCTCAGCCTCTGGACCGAGTTCGTCCTCCCATGCCGGCGTCAGGGTCTGCGGCATGACGTGTTCGACGGACAACTCCCCGGACTCGAGCCCGCGGGCGATGTCTCGGGTGTCCATGGAGTCGCCGTTCTCCAGGACGTCGAAGAGGTAGCGTCGATAACTCGGACGAAGATGATAGGAATCTCGAGCGGCGAAGGACTCCTGGAACTCGGAATCGGCAGGGAACCGGCCGGACCCGCCGTCGCGACGGCGAAGAACGTAGGTTAGCAGCGAAGAGTATGACCGTCCGTCGCTGTGCAGCCTACGAATCTCGGCGTAGGCAGTGGCCATGATTTTGTTGACAGCGTTGGCTGCGACACCGCAGGTGATCCGGCGGAACAGATAGGACTCGATGATCTGAACAATTGAACAGAGGTCCTCGTCGTCGATGATTCCCTTCCTGGCATCGGCAATCACCGGCATGAGGAACGGGTGTACGACATCACCGATGATGAGGTTCGCTCGCCGCAGGCGACGGTCGACCGCGGCGAATCCCGTTGCGGCATGGGTAATTGCTCGGCTGTTCCGTGAATAGTCGTGCATGTCGTCGAGTATCTGCGGAACGCTCTCTCTGCTTCGTTCGGTGAAGCGT
Source organism: Brevibacterium sp. GP-SGM9 (assembly GCF_047300845.1). Classification (NCBI taxonomy): domain Bacteria; kingdom Bacillati; phylum Actinomycetota; class Actinomycetes; order Micrococcales; family Brevibacteriaceae; genus Brevibacterium; species Brevibacterium sp. GP-SGM9. The sequence continues at coordinate 3,953,673 of NZ_CP178563.1, forward strand.
TTGAACGCTTCGAAGACATCGGATTCGCGAGGAGTCTTGCTGGTCTTGGCTGTGAGATACCAGCGGATGAACCAGTCAGTTCTGTAGTCGACGTTCTCTTCGATTGGGTTCCAACGGTCCTCGTACAGGCGTTCCTGCTCTGCGAGCGTCTGGTTCATCAGAACGAAATTGCGGATCTTGTCGGCCTCACTGAGATCGAGTCCGGTGGAATTCAGCGATTCGAAGATCCGCTGTGGATCGTCATGGGGTTCGAGGTCGAGGTGCATGACCTCCAGCCTGCAGATCGCGTCCCAGATCTGTTGCGCATCTAGACGGGTATCGCCTAGACGTCGGCGAAAGTATCGGTAGTTGGCGGTGACGTTCGACGCCTCGATGAAGTCGTCGCTCTGTCCGAAGAGTGCCTTGTAGGCTGCGGCGTCATTCTTGACTGGTTTGAGCTTGAACTTGAGATTTCTGGGGTCGGCGTCGACGAGGAGGAAATCGTCAACGAGTCTCCGAGTCAGTTCGGGGTCGTCACCAGGATTGATCTCTTCGGCGGCGGCAGCATGGGTGAGAGCAAGCATGAGCAGGCTGATCGTAGTGAGGCGCTGTTGGCCGTCGATGACCACCCACTTCCACGAGCCCTCGGACTTGCCGACCACGGCGCCAAAGAAGTGTTTGGGATGGCGAACGGGATCCGCCAAAGACAATTTTTCCAGATCGTCGAAAAGGCGAGCACACTGCTGGGTTCCCCAGTCGTAGTTGCGTTGATAGACCGGTATTTCCAGAGTCGAGTTGGACTTGTTGTAGATCTTCCAGATCTCAGTGGGCTGGCCCTTCACGGATCTCCTTGGCGCAGAATGTGTCATCGGTAGTTTCTCTACCGTATAGGATGCGTGCCTAATTGCGCCTTATGTCGCGTTCAGGTCGACACCTGCGAGACTGCCGTTGTCATTCGCGATGTCTTCGCCGCCATCGGTGCTCTCAGCGCCAACGATGTTCTGCTTTTACCGGTCTCGAAATTCCCATTCTGTTCACTATCTCGCTTTCCCCTCTACCAGGGAAAACTACAGTGTCTAGTTCGGCTCTACCCCTGCCGATATCCCAACTTCACCGAAATCTCCTTCGCCGCAGCCTTCATCACCGGCACCAGAGCCTGCATCCGATCCTTCGGCATATAGGGACGCGTGGCCGAGAGCGAGATGCCGGCGACGATCTGCCCGCTGCCGTCCCGGATCGGAGCGGCCACACATCGGATGCCCGGCTCATTCTCCTCGAGATCGAGCGAGGCCCCCTCACGTGTATACCCCTGCATCCGCTTGATGAATGCTTCCGAGGCAGCAGAATCAGCGCCGGGGTTCTCCGCGACGAACAGACGCTCCCAGCGGTCGTCCTGACCCAGCAGCAGCGCCTTGCCGACACCGGTACGTGACATCGGCATGCGGTGGCCGATGCGCGAGCGCATCTCAGCCCCGCGGGTCCCGGGAATCTTGTGCAGGTAGAGCACAGATTCGCCATCCTCGACCGAAAGATGGATGGTGTCCTGAGTCCGCTCGGCAAGCGCCTCGAGACTCTCCCTGGCGACCACCGGCAGCGGATCCTGATTGAGTGCGGTGAAACCAAACTCAATGAGCGTCGGCCCCAGACGGAACTCGCCCGGTGAGCCGTGACGCAGATACCCCATCTGTACGAGCAGTTGGATCATTCTGTGCGCACTCGAACGGCCGATGCCCGTGGACTCGACAATGGTCTTGAGCGAGGTCGAGCCATGCGCGACGGCGCTGACGATCTGCAGACCTCGTGCCAGGGTCTGAGTGCCCTGTGGGACAGCGTCCTGCGTTGCAGCCTCGGTGTCGTCGATCATCGCACCAGTATGGCATCAATCCCACATATAGGGACAATGGTGGCGCATGGTGGAATGCCTGCCCATAGTGGCTCTTATGGTTGAACAAGCAACACCCGAGGCCCCGCAGATGATCGGCCTCGACTGGGGGACGAGCTCGCTTCGAGCCTTCCTCATTGGCAGCGACGGCGCGATCCTCGCCGACCGCAACGGCTCCGACGGAATCATGGCCGTCGGCCCCGACACCGACGACCTCCGGGGTGACTTCTCCCGGATCGCCCAGGCCGCCATCGGCGACTGGCTCATGGCCCACGGCCCCCTCCCGATCCTCGCCTGCGGAATGATCGGTTCGACCCAAGGCGTCGCCGAGGCGGGGTACCTCGACCTGCCCACCGAACTCAGCACCATGGGCGGGCACCTGACGACGGTTCCCCTGGACATCGGCGATCTGCACATCGTCCCCGGACTGCAGAAGCCACCGACAGACGCGACCGCCCCCGATGTCATCCGCGGCGAAGAGACCCAACTGCTCGGTCTCCTCACCGCCGAGCAGAACGAACCGACCACCGTGATCCTGCCCGGCACCCACACCAAATGGGTGAGCTGCAGCGGCCAACGCGTCACCGATTTCTCCACGTCGATGAGCGGGGAGATCTTCGGCCTGCTGACCAGGTCCTCGATCCTCAGCCGACTGGCCGCGCCCACCGACGAATTCCACACCGATGCCTTCGACTGGGGATTGGACGTCGGAACCGATGACCCCGCCGCTCTCACCTCCTCCATCTTCACCGCACGTACCTGGGCCCTCGACGGGCGCCTGCCTGCGCCAGCCATCAATGACTATCTCTCGGGAATGATAATCGGCGCCGAGGTGGCCAGCCAGCTCGCGACAACCGCGGAGACTGCTGCGCCGGTCATCGTCTGCGGAACCCCAGATCTGACGATGCGATACACACGCGCCCTCCGCCAGCAGGGTCAGCAGACGGTCCAAGCCGATCCGTGCGCCGCTGCCACCGGCCTCTACCGCATCGCCGAACAATCCGGCCTCGTGCCGACCAAGGAGAACCCCCATGACTGACAATGTCCCCACCGGACTCATCGCCATCCTCCGCGGAGTCCGCTCCGACGAAGTCCTCGACATCGCCGAAGGAATCGTCGCAGCCGGATTCTCCGCCATCGAAGTTCCACTCAACTCACCGGACCCCTTGGACTCGATCACGGCACTCGTGAAGCGATACGGCGACCAGGTGCAGATCGGCGCCGGTACGGTGCTCACCGCCGACCAGGTCCGAGAGTGCCAGCAGGTCGGTGCGCGCATCATCGTCGCCCCCGATACCGACCGGGACGTCATCTCCACCGCTCTCGAGCTGGGGCTCACCCCGTACCCGGGCGCGGCAACGCCGACCGAGGCCTTCGCCGCGATCAAAGCCGGCGCCACCAAGGTCAAACTCTTCCCCTCGACCGCGGTCGGCATCAGTGGGCTCAAGGCGTGGAGTGAAGTCCTGCCCACTGGCACTGAGCTCTTCCCCGTCGGGGGAGTGGGTGCCGACAATGCCGCCGAGTGGCGTCAAGCTGGAGCCGCCGGCTTGGGACTCGGCTCCTCCCTCTATCGCCGAGGCGACCGCCCCGACGACGTGCACGACCGAGCCGAAGCGATCGCCTCGGCGTGGGCCAAGGCCCACTGACTGAACCCAGCAACACCAAGGCACTGACGATAACCGAACGAAAGGCCAGACCAATGAAGATCACGTCGATGACGACGTACACCGTGCCGCCTCGGTGGCTGTTCCTCAAGATCGAAACCGATGAAGGGATCGTGGGATGGGGTGAGCCGATCATCGAGGGCAAAGCCGCCACGGTGGCAGCAGCCGTCGACGAACTCTCCGACCTGCTCATCGGCAAGGACCCCGCGAACATCGAGGACCTGTGGACGATCATGTACCGCGGCGGCTTCTACCGCGGTGGACCGATCCTTATGAGCGCGATCTCCGGCATCGATCAGGCACTCTGGGACATCAAGGGCAAAGCGCTCGGCCAGCCGGTGCACCAGCTGTTGGGTGGGAAGGTTCGGGACCGAATCCGCACGTATTCGTGGATCGGCGGCGACCGTCCCGGCGACACTGCAGCGGCCGCTCTGGAGACGAAGAACCGCGGATTCACCGCGGTGAAGATGAACGCCACCGAGGAACTGCAGTTCATCGACTCGTACACCAAGGTCGACCAGGTCATCGAGAACGTGCAGGCGATCAGGGAAGCTACTGGGGATGACTTCGGCATCGGCGTCGACTTCCACGGTCGCGTGCACAAACCGATGGCCAAGGTGCTCATCAAAGAGCTTGAGCCTTACCGTCTGCTCTTCATAGAAGAACCGGTGCTCTCCGAACACTTCGGCTCTCTGCGTGAGGTCATGGCGAACACGCCGACGCCGATCGCACTGGGGGAGCGGCTGTTCTCTCGGTGGGACTTCCGCGAAGTGATCGCCTCCGGTGCCGTCGACATCATCCAGCCCGATGTCTCCCACTCCGGTGGAATCACGGAGACCCGGAAGATCGCGATGATGGCCGAAGCCTACGATGTGGCGCTCGCCCTGCACTGCCCCTTGGGGCCGATCGCGCTCGCCTCCTGCCTGCAGGTCGATGCCGGCAGCTACAACGCCTTCATCCAGGAACAAAGCCTGGGCATTCACTACAACACGAGCAACGATCTGCTCGACTACGTCACCGATCCTTCCGTGTTCAACTACGACGACGGCATGATCGACATCCCTTCCGGACCCGGGCTCGGCATCGAGGTCAACGAAGACTACGTCATCGAACGAGCGGCGGAAGGACACCGGTGGCGCAATCCCATCTGGCGTCATGCCGATGGCTCGTTTGCGGAATGGTGAGGAGAGATCAATGACGAAACTCGACACTGCAGTCACCACACGCCCCACACGAATCCGCTACATCATCGCGGTTCTGCTCTTCATTACCGTTGTCATCAACTACATGGACCGGGCCAACCTGTCCATCGCGATGCCAGCACTGTCCCAGGAATTCGATCTCACCACCGGGCAACAGGGACTTCTGCTTTCGGCCTTCGGTTGGACCTATGCCGCAATGCAGCTGCCTGGCGGATGGCTGGTCGACCGAGTGCGGCCGCGAGTGCTCTACGCCTCCTGCCTCGTCCTGTGGTCTCTGGCCACTCTGTTCATGGGAATGTCCGGCGGGTTCGTCGCGCTCATCATCCTCCGGCTCATGGTCGGTGGATTCGAAGCACCGGCGTACCCGATCAACAACAAGGTGGCCACGGCCTGGTTCCCTGAGCGTGAGCGTGGACGGGTCATCGCCTTCTACACCTCGGGACAGTTCATCGGCCTCGCACTGCTCACCCCTGTGCTTTCGTGGCTGCAGACGGTCCTCACCTGGCACTGGGTATTCATCCTCACCGGTGTCGTCGGAATCATCTGGGCCGCGATCTGGTGGTTCGTCTACCGCGAGCCGCGCGACAAAGCGGGTGTCAACCAGGCAGAGATCGACCTCATTGCTTCAGGCGGGGGACTGGTCGATGTCGAGACGGGCATGAAGAAGGAGGCCACGCCGAAGCTAAAGTGGTCCGACATCAAGGTCGTACTCACCCGGCGGAAGCTGTGGGGAATCTACCTCGGCCAGTTCTGCCTGACTTCTACCCTGTGGTTCTTCCTCACCTGGTTCCCGACCTACCTCGTCGACTACCGCGGAATGGATTACATCGAGTCAGGCTTCATGGCCTCGCTGCCGTTCATTGCCGCGCTCGTCGGTGTGCTGCTCTCCGGATGGGTCTCGGACCTTATGGTGAAGAAGGGCCTGTCGCTGGGCACCGCGCGGAAGCTCCCGATCATCATCGGCCTAGCGATGACCGTGTTCATGCTCGGAGCCAACTACACAGATTCGACTGCGCTGGTCATCACGTTCATGTCGATCGCCTTCTTCGGCAACGGCTTCGCCTCAATCACCTGGTCGCTCGTGTCGGCGTTGGCACCCGAGCGGTTGCTGGGCCTGACCGGCGGTATGTTCAACTTCATCGGCAACCTGTCCTCGATCGCCACCCCGATCGTCATCGGCTTCCTTGTCACCGACATCGACTTCGCCCCGGCGTTCGTCTACATGGCTGCGATCACCATCGTCGGCGTGCTGTCGTATGTGTTCCTTGTTGGCAAGGTTGAACGTGTGCAGGAGTGAAGACAAGCGCCAGTCATACAGTTGAACGTGTTCTATCAAATATGAGTCGTTCGGAGGCTTTGGAACTATGGCGACGGGGGAAGGGGCCGGCCAGCCGGTTATGCGAACATCACTGGCTGCGCCTTCCAGGCCCCGGATTCCAGCGGATGCTCATTTGTTCGGCTTCGTGCACGACTGCCTGGGGCAAAGTCCCGCGACGGTAGGAGCCGCGTAGGCGAGTAATCCAACGCCCAGCAGTTGGCCAATCGTCTGTTCCTTCAAGTTGAGGGACATTGATGTGCCCATACCGGAGATAGTAGTCTTTCAACCAGCTCAATCGCTCGAGATAGTTATCTTCTTGCTTTTCGGCCCTTGTCAGAGGCTTCGTCTTTGGATCGCGATACGGCGGCGTAAATCTCACGCCAATTTCTTCGGCTGCAGCAATCTGGGCATCAGTGAGCCGGCCGGAGCGATACTTAACTCGCAAGTTCGAAACCCAAAGTCCGATTCTCCACCCCAGCCAGATTTCGGCCGCCTTGGGGTTGGCGTGACCGTGATAGCGAGCGTATGACGCCAACCGGGTGATGCCCCGCTCGAAGTCCACTCGTCCTCTACCCATCCTCGGATGATATCCGACATCTGTATTTATTCGTAGGGGTTTGTTCTGTCTCTCAGCCATGGCGGCTTACACTACCGTTCTGGTCGTGGGTGGACACCCGAAAACGCAAGCTAGTGAACGGCTGCTATCGCGATTCCGTTGACCTGAGTGGCAAACGCACAGCTTCTCCGTCGGACCCGAACCCACACTGAATCGATGTGGAGTCATACTTTTCGTGAGTTTCCGTGGGGTGGCTTCTGCCCCTAAAATCCAGGGAACTCAGCCTTCCTAGAGTTCGTCTAGTTGCCGCTAGTTTCCGTGGGGTTCCGTTGAAAACGGTGGATAACCGTGGGGCGAGTGGAGTTGTTCAACTGAAAAGGCAACGTGCTAGAAGGATGGTGCCGGCGAGGCTGACGGAGATGAACGATGTGGCCATTGGCTTTGAGGTATGGTCGCCTGTGTTCGGCCACGATGAGCGCCAAGGAAGCCTGTCTGATGCTCAGTGTCTATCAGTGTCTGCTTGTGCAGCCTCAGAAAAGTGGATGCTCAAGAATCGAATTGCTTCGTCGACGCGCCGCGGTGTGTGGATTCCTCTCGGTACCACAGCACTAATCGCGTTGCGCGGTACCGTATCCGCGACCGGAATCTCAATGACACCGGGACCCGGCACGCTGGTCTCACCGGGGAGTGCGTAGCGGAGAGAATATCCCAGTCCGTTCGCGACCAGAGCCATCACCGTTGCCAGATTCTCGCTAGTCCATCTGACGCGGGGTTCCACTCCCGCATTTCGCATGAACTCGATCGATCGGTCACGGCTGGGAGGCAGATCGATCAGAATTGCGGACTCCTGCGCCACTTCGCTGAATGAGATCGATTGTCTACCGCATAGAGGGTGCCCGGCCGGAAGCATGATCTTTAAGATGGCTTCAGCGATGTCGTGGGAACGGACTGATTCGAGAGTCTGCCGGGAGAACACGAAGGCCATGTCGAGAGCGCCGTCGATGAGCGCCTGCTGGAGGTCTCCGGCGGAGCCTTCTCGATAATTGAAGGTCACTTGCGGGTAGTGTCTTTCGAAGTGCGCAGCTAGTGGCGGCACGACTTGAGGGGAAAGGGAAGACACACACCCGATTTCGATCACCCCCGAGATCTCTGAAGTTCCGGTTGCGGCCACTTGTGTGATCTCGGCTGTCATCGCAAGCACATGTCGTGCACGCGCTGACAACTCTCTTCCGGCGCGGGTCGGTACAACCCCTTTGGACTGTTGCCGGATGAGCAGATCCGTGCCAAGACGACTTTCCAGCTGCGCGATCGCCATCGACACCGTTGCCTGGGTGACGCTGACCTTCTTCGAGGCTGCCGTCACCGATCCGGCGTCGACGACCGCGATGAAATATTCGAGTTGACGCAGCGTGAGCTCACCCATCAAATCCGCCTATGTACTGCTTCATAAGTATTGATTCTACAAAAATGGTGGTGTGCACCACACTGGGAACCAGATGTCCTATCGAAACGCTTGAGGAGCAACGGCGACCCATGACTAAGGCAAACAATCCGCAGATCATCACGTTGGGAACCGCAGGCGGGCCACGTTGGTGGCGTTATCAAGGACAGGGTGTACGCGCGGGAATCTCGACTGCTTTCGTTATCGGCGACGCTGTGTACTTGATTGATTGTGGTTATGGAGCCGGCCGCCAACTTGTCGAAGCTGGATACAGCCTCGACAACGTCGTGGGGATCTTCCTGACCCACCTGCATTCGGACCATATTGCAGACCTGGCGGCGATTGCCATGTTCAGCACATTCGAAATCACCGAGAGCGAGCGAGACCCGATCGTCCTCATTGGGCCGGGAGACCGTGGTGTTTTGCCAACGGTCTCACCGCATGCAAGAGTCGCGCCGCGTCCGATATCTGAGCAGTCGCCGACTCCCGGGACGGCCGAAACGCTGACCCGGCTGGTCGAAGCGAATGCCACAGACCTCAATGAGCGCATCCTCGATAGCCTTCGACCTTCTCCCCTGGATATGTTCCAAGCAGAGGACATCGTCTTGCCTGAGGGCCTGGGTTTCGAGCCGAACACGAATCCTGCGCCCAAGATGTCTCCATTTGTCGTCTATGAGGACAGCAGAGTTCGCGTGTCGGCGATTCTGGTAGAACACCCGCCCATGGCACCTGCTTTCGGCTATCGGTTCGACACTGATGAAGGTTCAGCGGTGATTTCAGGTGATACGGCCTTTACGACGAATATGATCACGCTTGCTCAGGGTGCTGACCTGCTCTTGCATGAGGCTATTGACTTGGAATGGTTGACTGCGAAGTTTCCTGATCCGACGAGTCCTCGCGCTCGAGCTATTCGGAGCCATCATGAACGTTCCCACACCTCGATCGCAGACGCGGTCGCGATCGCTGAGGCGGCCGAGGTCAGACAACTGGCGTTGCATCATCTCGTTCCTGGCACGTCGGGGCCTTCGCTGAAAAGCCAATTGGACTCGGTGACACAGCTGTCCCCCTTGGTTCCGGACGATCTCGAAGTGCTTCCACTTGGCCCGAGCGCATGAACCCGTGAAAACCAGGCTCTTGCCCCAGACCTCTTACCTCCTGGAGTGACAACGATGTACACGCCTAAGAAACCCAATTTCATCATCGCAACCATCCCTCTGCTGTCGCTGATCTTTATGGCCTTCATGTCCACCGTGTACTGGGGTATCGGCATGCTCGTGCCGATCATCGTGGGTATCGCGGTAGCTGCCATTATCGGCAAAATGTTGGGCTACAGCTGGCGTGATCTTGAACAGTCGCTGGCTGACGGCGTCAGCAAAGCGCTGCCAGCCGTATTCATTCTGATCCTCATCGGGATGATCATTGGTACGTGGATCAGCGGAGGAATCATCCCCACGCTGGTCTTCTACGGTCTGAGCATCATCGATCCGAATCTCTTCCTTCCGTTGGTCTGTCTCATCACGGCCTTCGTCTCTTTGATCCTGGGAAGCTCGTTTACCTCTATCGCCACTATCGGACTCGCCTTTATGGCGATTGGGGAGGGAATGAACATGCCTCTGCCGATCGTGGCAGGTGCTGTGATTTCAGGGGCCTTCTTCGGCGACAAACTCTCACCGTTGTCGGATACGACGAATGTGGCTCCGGCGATGGTCGGGGAAAGTCTGTTCGACCACATCCGTCACATGCTTTGGGATACGATTCCTGCCTTACTGATCAGTGCGGTTCTCTACTGGGTCATCGGTCTCAACATCGTCGGAGGAGCGACACAAGGAACTGCCCGCGGCTCGAGTGCCATATTGTCCGGTCTGCAGGAGCAGTTCACGATCCATCCATTGCTGCTCATCGTTGTGGTGTTGGCGCTGGTGCTCATCGCCATGCGCGTACCCGCGGTTCCTGCATTGCTGCTGATTGCTTTCATGGGGGCCATCGCAGCAGTGACAGTCCAGGGAAGGGCTATCGGGGAGACCTTGCAAGCAGCGACCGCCGGTTACGTCTCCGACTCGGGGCAGGAGGCAATCGATAGCCTGCTGAGCAACGGTGGGATCACCTCGATGCTCGAGACTGTGGGTCTCGTCATCGTGGCAACAGCGTTGGGTGGAATCCTCGATAGGACGGGCATTTTCTCCGCTCTGATCAACCCGCTCATTCGTCGTATCAAACGAACAGGGTCGCTCATCGCATCAACGATTCTGGCGACATTCCTCGTCGGCTTTTCCAGCGGTGCGCAGTTCCTTGCGATCATATTGCCGGCTCGAGGCTTCGTAGATTCGTACAGGAGAATGGGCCTGTCGCCTTTGAACTTGTCCCGAGCTGTCGAGGCTGCAGGTACAGTCGGAATCAATCTCGTCCCGTGGGGTGTCCCGGCGGTTTTCGCCGCTGGAGTGTTCGGCCTTGCACCTACTGATTTCATTCCGTGGATCTTGTTCGCGTTCATCGTCCCGCTACTCAACATCATCTACGGCTACACCGGGTTCAGCATCAAACGGCTGGATCCAACAGAACACGCTCAGAAAAGCGACGAGTCGAAACTGGCTGAATGACAACGGCCGTCGTGTCGTGAGTGTTGCCTTGGTCCTTGGACATAGCCTCACAGTCCCATCCGTGTCGAGATGGTCGAGATGGTAACGGAAGCCTGCCGCAGGGCCATCGCTGAGCTAATCCGTCGTTGTGTCTTACCTCGCCGGTAGTATTGAGCCAACTCACGAATTTGCCTCGTCTACCAGGAGAAATTTCGATCGTGTCAGCTCTGTCAGGCTTCGTCTGGAGTGTTGCAGACACTCTGCGCGGCCCGTACTCCGAGTCCGAGTACGGCTCTGTCATTCTTCCCTTCACAGTGCTGCGACGCTTGGAGTGTGTCATGGATCCGCATCGGGAGGTGATGGCGGAGGTCGTTGCCCGCTACGAGGGTGAGCAGCAGCGACGCACGCATCTGAAGCTGAAGACTCGGACGGCTGACAATCCGGGTCTGTCGTTCTGGACGACAAGCGACTTTACGCTGAAGAAGGCTCTCGAAGATCCCGACAACCTCGCGGAGAACCTGATCGACTACGTCGGCGGGTTCTCGGCGAACCTCGATGTGTTCAAGTCTTTCGACTTCGAGAACATCATCCGCACGCTCGATAACCGCGAACGACTGTCGCAGGTGACCCGGCACTTTGAGGGAATCGACCTGTCGCCGGGCGCGGTATCCAACGCCGATATGGGCGATCTGTTCGAAAACCTCATCTACCGCTTTGCCGAGTCGGCCAACGAAGGCGCGGGTCAGTTCTACACGCCTCGTGACGTCGTCCGCCTCCTGGTTGATCTCCTCTATGCCGACGACGCCGATGCGCTCCGTGGTCGCGGCACTGTCCGGTCGATCTATGACCCGACTGTCGGCACCGGCGGCATGCTCAGTGTCGCCGACGAGCACCTGCGCAGCTTCAGCCCGGACGCGTCGACGGCACTGTACGGGCAGGAGATTAACAAGCGCACCTACGCGATCTGCAAGGCCGACCTGCTTATCACCGGCCAGGACCCGACCAACGTGCGTCAGGGCGACACGCTCACCGTCGACCGCTTCGAGGACCGCCAGTTCGATTACGTCCTGTCGAACCCGCCTTTCGGCACCGACTGGAAGGCCGTCGAGTCGCAGGTGAAGGCCGAGCATGCCCGCGGGGGACAGGGACGCTTCGCTCCAGGGCTTCCTGCCGTGGGCGATGCGGCGATGCTCTTCCTCCTGCATGTCGCCTCGAAGATGCGCGACGTCGACGAGACGGGGCGCGGCGGTAAGGCCGGCATCGTCTTGAACGGTTCGCCGCTGTTCAACGGCGGAGCAGGCTCAGGTCCTTCCGAGATTCGCGGCTACATGCTCGAGAATGACCTCGTCGAAGCGATCGTGGCGTTGCCGAACGACATGTTCTACAACACCGGCATCGCGACCTACCTGTGGATCCTCTCGAACGCGAAGCCGGAGGATCGCAGGGACACGGTGCAGCTCATCGATGCGACGAAGCTCGGCACGAAGCTGCGCAAGTCGATCGGGTCGAAGAGGATGGAGATCCCTGACGCGCACCGCGACGCCGTCGTTCGTGCCTTCGCCGGCACCTTGAGCGAGGACGACGTCGAGGTCCCGGTGAAGACGTTCCACAAGCGCGACTTCGCGTACTGGACTGTCACGGTCGAGCGCCCGTTGCAGCTGCGGTTCCAGTGCACGCCAGAGGCGATCAGCGCCGTGGCGGAGCAGAAGACCCTGGCCAAGGTCGAGGGCCTCACCGCGGCGCTCGAAACGTTCGGCGACGAGGTGTACCTGAACCGGGAGAAGTTCGACAAGGCGCTCGGCCTCCACTTAGGCGACCACGGCGTTCGACTGACGCCGGCGCAGCGCAAGAAGCTGTGGCAAACGATCGGCGTCCACGACGATACTGCTGACTACTGCCGCGTGCCGTCTGGGAAGAACGAGGGCGACCTCGAGCCGGATCCTGACCTGCGCGATACTGAAAGTGTCCCGTTCGGCTGGGGACACCACCCGAAGACGCACGAGGCTTGCGAGGAGACCGTGCAGGCGTACTTCGACGCCGAAGTGAAGCCGCACGTCGCTGATGCGTGGATCAATTGGGAGAAGACGAAGACCGGATACGAGATCCCATTCACTCGCCACTTCTACGAGTATGTGCCCCCTCGTGCGATCGAAGAGATCGACGCCGACCTCGAGCGCGTTGTCGGCGAGATTATGGGGTTGCTGCGGGAGGTAGAAGCTTGAAATCCGTGGCGTTCCCGATCGTCCGTCTTCGATTCTTGTTAAGCCGAAACGACGGCGGCGTTTGGGGGAGAGAACCGACCGGAGAAAATGACTCGATTGTCCTACGATCAACTGATCAGACCGTGGACGGCCAGTGGATATTGTCGGCACCAGCGGTGCGTGGGCTCAATTTTAATGAACGGACCGCAGCAAGACTCGCTGTGGATGACCTCCTTGTGACGAAGACAAGTGGTAGCTCTGCCCACATTGGTAAGACTACGCTTGTGAACACAGAGATTGCAGCGACTGAGGCTTGCTTTGGCAATTTCATGCAGAGGCTTCGGGTCGGATCACGAATGCTCCCTCGCTTCCTTTGGTATCTGATGAATCTGGAGCTCGTCAGGAATCAGTTCGTCTATCTTTCCACGACGACGACTGGGCTTTCGAATCTTAGTGCCCGAGATATTTCGCAGGTTGGAGTTCCGACTCCTCCGCTTGAAGACCAGCGCGCCATTGCCGACTACCTGGACCAAGAGACAGCCCAGATCGACGCGCTCGTGACGAAGCAGGAGGAATTAATCGGGCTGTTGCGGGAGAGGCGCTCCTCGTTGGTGACGCATCAGGTGACGCACGCTACGACAGAGCGCATACCACTACGACGCGTGGTTGACGCTATCGATTGTGCCCACGTCACTGCGGACTTCGTGGACGAGGACGAGCAGTATCCGGTTGCAAGCATCCGCGAGTGCCAAGGAGCAACCGTCGACCTCTCGAATTGCAAGCACACGACTGAGAAGTTCTACAGTCATCTCCGCACCTCTGGTCGAGCTCCCCGTGTCGGTGACCTCCTGTTCATTCGGAATGTGTCTGTTGGTCTTGTGGCGGAAGTCGCGCCTGGAACTCGCGAATTCGCGGTTGGGCAGGAGACCGTCCTCCTTCGCCGCAAAGCGAACATAGACCCAACCTTCCTGCGTTACGCACTGACGAGCGCAGAGGTGGAGCACGCAATCGAAGGAGCAATGATCGGCGCTACCTTCAGACGAATTAATGTCTCGGCGATACGTTCGCTTCCGGTTCCTGTGCCTCGGTTCGATGAGCAAATACGGATCGCTGCTCACCTCGACGAACAGACCGCCCGCATCGACATCCTCATCGCAAAGGCAGAGGAGCACATCGCTCTTGCGAAGGAGCGCCGCTCGGCTCTGATCACTGCTGCCGTCACTGGGCAGTTCGATGTCCGTACCGCACGAAAGGCTGGATGACGGCGATGTCAATATCTGACGCAACTCGCGAGGAAGCGCTCGAGGTCGAAATCGCCGAATACCTTGGTAAACATGGCTGGCTCTACAGCCCGAACGACGAGGGCTATGACGCGGAGCGGGCGATCTGGCCCGAGGACGTGCTCTGGTGGCTGAGCGAGACCCAGCTCGACGAGTACACGAAGGTCGTACGCGCCGGCACGGGGGCCGAGCAGGATGACCGCGAGGCACTGCTGTCGACGCTCGTCACTCGTCTGGATACCCCGATGAGTTCGGGAGGCGGCACGCTCAACGTGCTGCGCCGGAAGTTCTCGCACACGCGCGGGGCAACAGCGCATTTCCGGATGTGCCAGTTCAAACCGGCGACGACGTTGAACAAGACCGTGACCGAGAAATATGAGAAGGTGCGTCTGCGTGTCGCCCGGCAGGTGTATTTCTCGCCCAAGCGCGAGGACAAGAGGTCGATCGACCTCGTCTTCTTCGTCAACGGCTTGCCGGTGGCGACCTGCGAATTGAAGTCGTTCTTCAAGCAGCAGTGGCGCACTGCAGTCACGCAGTATCGCAAGGACCGAGACCCGGCCGGCCAGCCGCTGCTCGGGTTCGGTACCCGCGCACTGGTGCACTTTGCGGTCGATGACGACCAGGTGCACATGACGACGAAGCTGGCGGGGGAGAAGACGTACTTCCTGCCGTTCAACCGTGGCCATGACGACACCGGTGCCGCGGGGAACCCAGCCAACCCTTCAGGGCCGGCCACGTCGTACCTCTGGGAGGAGGTGCTGAAACGTGAAAACTTCCTTTCCGTCCTTGGCTCACAGATGTTCCTCAAGTCTGATGTGGACGAGGACCCGGCGACAGGGAAGATCACGCGCTCGACAGCACTGATGTTCCCGCGCTACCACCAGTGGCGTGCGGTGAGGAAGCTCGTCGACACGATCAGCGACGAAGGTCCGGGCCGCCGATACCTCATCGAGCACTCGGCCGGGTCAGGAAAGACGAACACGATCGCATGGACGGCGCATAAGTTGGCGCGCCTGCATGACCGGTCGAATGAGAAGGTGTTCGACAAGGTCATCATCGTCTCGGACCGCCGAGTGCTGGATGCGCAGCTGCAGCAGGCGGTGGAGCAGGTCGACGACACTGGCGGTAGTGTCGCGGTGATCGACTCGGCTGCCGTGCGCCGGTCCGGTGGCTCGAAGTCTCGGGCATTGCTTGACGCGCTGACCGGGTCGTCGCTGATCATCGTCGTCACGCTTCAGACGTTCCCGTTCGTTAAGGACCTGTTGGAAACGAAGCTCGGTTCGAAGAACTTCGCGGTGATCGTCGATGAGGCGCATACCTCCCAAACGGGCAAGACTGCGGCGGAGCTGAAGAAGGTGCTCACCGAGGGCGGTGAGGTCGCTGATGATGAGGGCGAGCTCGATGGCCAGGACGTGCTCAACCAGCTCGCCGAAGCTGACGCGGTCCGTGAACTTCAGATCGCTTCGGAGACGGCTGCGCGCGCCCGGGCGAGGAACGTGTCCTTGTTGGCGTTCACAGCAACGCCGAAGGCGAAGACGAAGCAGCTCTTCGGTCGTGCGGGCGATGATGGCTTGCCGGTCTCGTTCGACGTGTACCCGATGCGGCAGGCGATCGAGGAGGACTTCATCCTCGACGTCCTGCGCGGCTACCAGACGTACAAAACGGCGTTCGAGATCGAGCAGCACGGCAAGGCCGGCATCGCAACGGGGATCGGCCCAGACGGTGACACACTCGTGGATCCGAAGACCGCGACGCGGAAGATCATGCGGTTCGCGAAACTGCATCCGACGAACATCGGCCAGAAGGTCGAGATCATCGTCGAGCACTTCCGTGCCAACGTCGCGCATCTGCTGGAGGGGCACGCGAAGGCGATGGTCGTCACCGACTCCCGCCAAGCCGCACTGCGGTACAAGCTCGAGACGGACAAGTACCTCAAGCAGCAAGGGTATGCATATCAGTCGATCGTCGCGTTCAGCGGCAAATTGAGCGACGAGGACTACGGCATCGAGGACGCGACCGAGGCGTCGATGAACCCTGGTGTCGGGTCCGACCTCGCCCGTGAGTTCGGTCGTCCTGAGTACCGGCTCATGATCGTCGCCGACAAGTTCCAGACCGGCTTCGATCAGCCGTTGCTGTGTGCGATGTACGTGGACAAGAAGTTGCCGGACGTGCATGCTGTGCAGACGCTTTCGCGTCTGAACCGCACGTATCGTGCGCCGTCGGGGGAGTTGAAGGACCGTACGTTCGTGCTCGACTTCGTCAACGATCCCGAGGACATCCTCGAGGCGTTTCTGACGTACTACCTCGAGGCGCACGTGGAGAAGGAGACCGACCCGAACCTCGTACATCAGCTAGCCACCAAGCTCGCGCAGGCTCGGATCTACACGCCGAACGACGTCGAGCGCTACGCGGAAGCATGGTGGGCGCGAAAGCAGTCGCATGCCGCACTGGCAGCAGCCGTGACTCCGGCGCGCGACGAGTTCTTCGCCCGCTGGAACGAGGCGAAGGCCGACGAAGACAGTGAAGCGCTCGACGAACTGCGCACGTTCCGGAAGGACTGCGGCTCGTACGTCAGGCTGTATGACTTCATGTCGCAGGTCGTGGACTATGGCACGAGCGACTTGGAGAAGCTCGCCGAATTCCTACGTCAGCTGATGCGCCTGTTGACGATCGACGGGGAAGAGCCGGACGTGGACGTGTCGGGCTTGGAGATGCGTCGGGTGAGACAGATTGATCAGGGCAGCGCCGACATCGCGCTATCCGGTGATCAGAAGACGCCCGGACTTCAGGGAATCACGGGTCTCGGATCGCACGTGTCGCGGCAGGATCCGCAGCAGGCGCTGTTGTCGGAGGTAGTCTCGAAGATCAACGAGTTGTTCGGGTCGGAGTTCGCCGATCCCCAGATCGAAGGCTTCGTCCGGGCCGCGGCCGGCATGGCCGAGGAAGACCCGCGCATCGCTGATCAGATCGACTACAACGCGCTCGACCAGTTCATGGCGTCGCCCGAGCTGCGCGAGACGCTTACAGACGCCGCGGTCCTCAACGAAGGAGCGTTCGGCAAGCTCACCGGTGCGCTTACCGGCGAGAGTGACCGCGCTGATGAGTTCATTCGACTGATTGGGCAGTACCTCTACCAGTCGCGCAGGTTGCGAATGGATGACGACTAGTGCCATGATCGGGCCGATTGATACGGCCGAGCATTACGGTATGGCTCTGGGGCACGTCTCGGTCTTGTAAGAAGCCGTGAGAGTTCGTATCAAGGAACGCAGGCGTCCACACCCCGATTGTCACCTGTTCTAGCATCAGTCCCGTTTTGTGAACGGTTCAAGTTCGTCTGCGCACTGATCTGGTCCTCGCGTCCGACGTTCGGCACGAGGCCCGATTGTTGAACGGTCGCGACATCTGCCGACTGCAGTCGGCGTGTGATCTCAGTCCAAGAGCACGAACTCGGTTGCAAGAGGGTCCCGGGGGAGAGCTTCCGTGAGCGACTTGGGCTTCGCACCGATCTGCAAACCGATCCAGAACCGCAGGATGAGCAAGTTCTCGCGGAGCGTGTTGATCTGATCAAGCGAGTCTGGTTCTTGTCGATCTGGATGCTTAGCACCCATATACGCTGTGCTGGCTATGTCAACCTAATTCGGCCCCACCACGACGGTTTGAATTGGCCCCACCTGCCGGAACAGTCAATGAGAACATTGCGTTGTTCTCGTAGCCACATTGAGGACCTTAGGAGATCGCTTGAAAAGGCAAAACCGGATTGCCCATTGCTTGATTTAGAAGCCGGTCGGTTTCAGTGGCCCACTGCGATTCGCCCGGTGTCTATCATCGACTGCCCGTGAAGAATGGGAGGAGAGCGTTGACGAGCGCGTTTGGTGCCTCTTCTGCAATATGGTGGCCCGAGTCGATCCCGAATCCGCGGACGTCCTCGGCCCATGACTTCCATATGAGTAACGGATCACCGTAAAGGTCTTCCAGGTCATCGCGTAGTGACCACAGAAGAAGCAAAGGCATCGTCAAGCGACGGCCAGCTCTTCTATCGGCCTCTTCATGGGCATGATCAATGGTGATGCCCGCTCGGTAGTCTTCAAGCATGGCACGCACAACATTTGGATCGCGCATCGCTAAGCGCCATTCAGCGTGGTTCTCATATCCCATAGTCTCCGGATTGCCGGTGTACCAAGCCTCTGGGTCCGCATTGATGACCCGTTCGGGCGTTTCGGGTTGAGCGAAGAAGAACCAGTGCCACTACCGAGTTGCGAATCGAGCATCCGCGCGTAGCAAATGCTCGCTGATGGGGATGCAATCCATCAGCACCAGCTTCGAGACCTGATCCGCGTAGTCCAAAGCGAGTCGCAGTCCAACGTAGCTGCCGCGGTCATGTCCGACAACTGAGTACTGCTTGTACCCGAGTTCGAGCATCAGCGTTGCCAATATTCCAGCGATCTCTCGTTTTGAGTGGGCGGAGTGATCTCTCGTCGGTGTAGGGCCAATCGAGCGCCCATAACCCGGTAAGTCCGGAACAACGACCGTGAAGCCAGCCGCGACTAGTTCGGGCGCGACTCGATGCCAGGTCGATCCCGTACGTGGGTGCCCATGGAGCAACAACGCTACGGGGCCCTCACCTGCGCGGCGAACTCGTAGCGCACATTTCTTAATTACAACGATCTCGTCGATGAAATTGTCGAACATCTCACCAGTATGAGCGCTCCAGCCTGCTCGAGCGCTGTTGTACATGCGAAAGAGGCGAAAGTATTGCTTGCGAGAAGAGGTGCGATTCCCCGATCAACCGGCCACGCCTGTTGCAAGAAGCCTTCCAAATCCATTCGGCATTGAGCGGTACATCTGACCGCATCGGAAACAAGCAGTAGCCACTGTGAGGGCGAAGGCGCGACAGCTTTATGTAATGGTTTTTGACAAACTATAGCATTACCCTTCAGTCTGTGGGTATGAAGACGACCTGGGCATGGCTGGGCGACCATCTCGCCGTCGATTTCGCCAACACGATCAAGGTAGTCGATAACAGCACTATCGAACTCATTGGTTCCGTCGAAGAATTTCACGACTGGCACGAAGCGGAACCTGCTGACTTGCCCACCGTTGTCCTGACATCAGAGGGCCTTCGGGAACTGCGCAGCCTCCGCGATTGCGCCCTTCGGCTCTTGCACGCCGCTTGCGACGACAGGACGTTTCCGCAGGCTGACATTGCCACCATCAACGAGGCAATCGAAATCGGCGGCACCCTCCGGTTACTTGGGCCGACAGCTGGAACCTCTCGCCTACAGTCCGCGTCGGAGAGCGGGTTCGACGCACTGGCCGGACGTCTTGCTGCCGCAGTGGTCGATCTCCTCGCGCGAGAGGATCTCGCCAACCTCGCCCTCTGCCCAGCTCCATCATGCGGTCAGCTCTTTCATCGTGCCCGGCCGAACCAAATGTGGTGCAGTCCTGGCTGCGGCAATCGAGCCCGCGTCGACCGTCACCGTCATCGCAGGATGAGTGCCGCGGGATTGGCCCGGCGCTGAGTGTGATGACGACGTTTGATCTCTCGGTAGTGCCAGGGTTCGTTATTGCCGTCGTACTTATCCTCATCGCTCCCGGACCAGACCTGGCCTACATGGTCGCAGTTGGCCTCGGAGGGGGTCGACGGGCAGCGCTGTCAGCCATCGCGGGCATCTGTTCGGGGATGGGAATCTACGCGGTCATCGTCATAGCAGGATTGGGCACCGTAATCGCCTCGAGCGCCCTCGCCCTGACGGTCATCAAAATATTCGGCGCGGGCTATCTGGTCTGGCTGGGCATCGGAGCACTCCGCTCCGCGCGAACCGCGACCAGGAATCAGCGCAATCTAGCTCCTGATCGTTGGTACCTTCGGGGTCTGCTGGTTAGCCTGACAAACCCGAAACTGCTTCTCTTCTTCATCGCCCTGTTACCACAGTTCATCGGAGAAGCGTCGAGCCCGACTCTGCAGTTGACACTGTTAAGCGTGATCGACATCTTCATCGAATTCGTTCTTTATGGTGCCGTCGGGCTGTTCGCTGGTTCGTTCCAATCACGGTTTGCTGACAGTGCGAAGGGCGGGAGAGTGCTGCACTACATTTCGGCCGGAGTCTATTTCGCACTGGCAACACTCGTGGTTGTGGATCTCTTCGTGCAATGAGAGTGCTAACTCTGCCATTGATTCAAACCAAAGCCTGCGGATCAGCAGATCAATTCGAGTTAAAGTCGGAGCGTAGTGCCAGTTCCGGATAGTCGATGACGATTCCGTGGGAGTCAACCGTGATCTCTGCGCTGAAGTCTCTGCTGTAACTGGTGTAGCGCACCTTCCCGGCAGTCGGGCTCGACCCGTAGACCTGGTCGCTGCGGATCACTCGAAGCGAGGGCACGTCGATCCAGGCCATGACCAAAGGAGGGTCCGGTACCTCTTTTCGCAGGAGCCCGAGGCGGCGAATGGGCATGACGTTCGTCAGTGGGCACCGACCGAGGTCGCAATCGACAGCCCCGCCAAGATCGGCATCCGCGGCTACCCCCGGCGCCGGGAGGTCTGAATCGCCCCGGGGATAATAGAGGCAGGGAGATTGGAAGAAGGAGATTCTCTCTTGCCAGTGAAATACACCGACGAGCTCAAGGCTCGTGCCGTTGAACTCGTCATCCATGCCCAAGCCGACCCGGAGACCGCGAACGGAGCAATCAGTCGCGTCGCCAATCAGCTTGGGCTGAGTAAGGAAACATTGCGGGTGTGGGTGCGCAAGCACAAGGCCACTGGCCGAGCTACTCCTGTCGAATCAGTTGATCTCGAGGCTGAGAACCGCCGGCTGAGGACCGAGCTTGCTGAAGCCCGGCGTGCCAACGAGATTCTGAAGAAGGCCTCGGCTTTCTTCGCGGCGGAGCTCGACCGCCCATCCAAGTAGTCGTCGACTTCATCGACAACAATCGTCACGAGTTCGGAGTCGAGCCAATCGTGCGCGCCCTATCAGGGACTGCCGCGCGAATTGCTGTGAGCTCGTATTACGCGTTTAAGAAGCGCAAACCATCGGCTAGGGCCCGTCGGGACCAGGCACTGATGGCCGTGATCAAGGATGTGTATGAGGCGAACTATTCCTGTTACGGAGTGCGTAAGATGTGGAAGGCGATCAACGGTGAGTACGCCGAACAGTTCGGGAATATCGCCCGATGCACGGTGGAGCGGTTGATGTGCCAGTTGGGTATCGACGGGGTTCGCCGGAAGCGGAAGCGTCCGAAGACGGCCTCGGCAAGAGCTGAGGAATGTCCGGAGGATCTCGTTGAACGTGAGTTCAAGGCTGGTGGCCCGAACTGTTTGTGGGTCGCGGACATCACGTATGTATCGACGACTGCCGGTTGGGTGTACACGACATTCATCCTCGATGTGGGTGCGTCAATGAAGTCATTGGTGTGTGATTCTCATAATGAAGGCCGCTATTCATTGTGAACCATTGTGGCTTCTGCAAAGCGCGATTTACGTAGCATGGCGGTTATGGTCTCAACTGACATCGAAACGGCTCCCGCGCAATCTCTCAACCACGTATCCAGCCGGAACCGGGCAATCGCCTCGCTTGCACAGCACGATACTCGATCTGGCCTCCCTGAACTGAACGACGAAGTTCCGCTGATCGGCCTGATCGATCTCGACCTTCTTGATCGTCTCTTCCTTGAACTCAATACAGGGTTCGATGTATCCGGCATGACTCTCCATGCGGTCGCTTGCAAGGCAGCGCCGATCAAATCGTTGCTCCAGCGCTACGCCTCTATGGGGGCCGGTTGTGAAGTTGCCAGCAAGGGCGAGCTCGAATTGGCCCTGACCTCGGGGTTCTCTCCGGCCAGAATCGTCTTTGACTCACCCGCGAAGACTCGCGCTGAGTTGAAACGAACGCTTGAGCTCGGTGTATCGATGAACATCGACAATGTCGAAGAACTCGACCGCGTCGACCAGATTCTCTCTGACCTGGATGACCCCGGGAGCCGTAAAAGCACGTCGGTAATCGGCCTGAGGATCAATCCGCAGACTGGCTCCGGGGAAATCGAGGCTCTGAGCACGGCCTCGAGAACCTCGAAGTTCGGGTTTGGGCTCGCTGATCCAGGAAGTAGGGCGGCGATTATTCAGGCCTACCTGGACCGTCCGTGGTTGTCGCAGATCCACGTGCACTCAGGTTCTCAGGGCCTGACCCTCCGCCACGCAGCAGACGGGATATCTCAAGTCGTCGCACTCGCTCAGGAGATCAATGACCGATCCTCGCGCCAACGGGGCACGGTCAAACAGATCACGCGCATCGATATTGGTGGAGGGCTCGCTGTCAACTTCTCTGGTGACGCGATCACCCCCTCTTTCGCTGACTACCGTCAAGAGCTGGAAGCCTTGGTCCCAGAGCTCTTCAACTTCGACCTTGTGACTGAATTCGGTCGGGCTCTTCTCGCCAAGGCCGGGACGATTGTGACTCGCGTCGAGTACGTGAAGACTGCAGGCGATCGCAAGATCGCGGTCACACATGCTGGTGTTCAAGTTGCGACGCGAACCGCCTATGCGCCCGATGATTGGCCCTTGCGGATTTTGCCTTTCGACAGTGAAGGCCGGCCCAAGCTACAAGGAGACTCTGCCGCACACGATATTGCCGGCCCGGCCTGCTTCGCGGGCGACCTATTGGCCCGAGACAGGATGCTGCCGCTGCTGAAGTCTGGAGACATCGTGGCTGTGCCCGAGACAGGTGCCTACTACTTCAGCAACCATTTCTCGTACAACCTCCTTCCTCGAACTCCTATCTACGGGTACTTCGGTGACGATGAACAGTGCTACGTGCAAATCAGACGAGGGCAGACAACGGATGAGGTCCTGGCCGAAGCCTCGGCCTGAGGCTCTCCGACGGACCCGACCCAGAACATTTGAACAAGGAGAATGCAGTGAGCAACGAAGCCGCTCCAGAAACCCCAGTCCAAGAGAAGTCCGCCAACGCCTATGAAACTGCGCTGACACCTGGCCGATCACGGTTGATATGGATCCTCGCCACCGCCGGCGTCGTTCTGGCCGTTATTGCTGCGTTCATATCGGAGGGCCCGACTCTATGGGGCCTGCTCCCTATCGTCCTCTACGCGGTGCTGGCGATCCTCGGAATGGACATCGTCGTGGCCACCGTCGTCGCGGTGGTCTCAGGAATCATCATCGCCAAAATGGGAGCCATCGAGATCGGTGAGATGCTCGGTGAATCGTTGGCAGACCAGATTACGATCATTGGTCTGATCATCATGCTCGGCGCAGGCGTCGGCGAAATTCTCAAAGTCACTGGCGTCGCCCAGAGCATTGTCTCGACCGTCATGCACGTTTTCGGGCGAAGCGGCAAGAACATGATGGTCTTCGGAGTGATGGTCTCTTGCCTGATCCTCGTTGCAGCACTGGGCACCCTGGCCGGTGCCATTGCCATCGCCGCCCCGATCCTGCTTCCGATCACTGCTCGTCTCGGATATACGAAATCAGCCACAGCGTCGATGCTGTTCATCGGTGGCTGCGCCGGGCTCGCGCTCGCTCCCTTTGCCGGCTCCAACGTCGCGATCATGGAAGCGGCTGAGGTCAACTATGCGCAGTACGTGCTTTATGGTGGAGGGCCCATCGCGCTACTTTCCCTCGTTGTCGGCGTACCGGTGGTGGCGCTTATGCAGCGGTGGACCAGCAAAAAGGATGACTTCTATTCCACCGAAGAAGTAGGCGATGCGAGATCTGCTGAGACAACTGGGTCACGTGTTCCTACCTTCGTATTCCTCGGACTGCTGGCTGTGTCAGTCGTCTTCGCAGCCGTCACCTCTGCTGGAACGACCTTCCCGTTGCTCGCCCTGCCGGTACTAGGTGTTGCGACCGCTATAGCTAGCCGAATGCGCGTTCAAGACATCGTTTCAACGATCTACCGTGGTTGCTCCCAAGTCATCAGCATCTTCATCCTCTTCTGGCTGCTCGCGGCGCTCTTCATCCTCATCGACAAGTTGGCCCCATTCGACGTGGTCATGGACTTGTTCGGCACGCAGCTCGAATCCGCGTCTCCATTGGTCTTCACCATCATCATCGCGCTCCTCGGCTGGGTCGGTGTTCCCGGAGCGACAGCAGCACAAGTCGTACTTCTTGATAAGGTCTTCGGCGATCTCGGGGCTACCCTTGGTGTGAGCGCCGGGTCGTGGGTCATCGTGCTTCTCTTTGCTTCTAAAGCTGACACCTACGGGCCGTTCCCCAACGGAAACATGATCGGCGTCATGGGCCTAGCCCGGTCAACGAATCTGCGCAACATGCTGATCACTGGTTGGATGCTCCTAGTACCCGCCTGCATCATGTATTTCCTCTTCCTCTTCTTCGAAACGAGGTAAACAGTGTTCGATCTCCTCATCACCAACGCTCAAATTATCGACGGCACAGGAAGTCCCGGCTTCCACGGCGAGGTCGGGGTCCGGGACGGCCGCATCGCACATATCTCCCAAACCCTCGAAGCGGCCTCAAATCGCGACGCGGATGCTGCACACGATGACAGGGCCCGTCTAACGATTGATGCTCATGGTCAGGTACTGGCTCCCGGTTTCATCGATCTGCATTCCCACGCCGACTTCTCAGTCATGGCGGACCCAGCCGCTCAGACACAGTTACTCCAAGGCGTGACCACCGCGCTCGTCGGAAACTGTGGATCCTCGCCGTTCCCAGCTAAGTCAGTTGCTCAGATACAGCGAGACAACGCTCACCTCGACGCAGAGTTCACTGGCGAATGGACTGGCGCACGTGGATTCTCCGAGGCGGTGGAGGATGCCGCACCGGGTATCAATATCGCCCTTCAAGTAGGGCTATCGAGCATTCGCTCTTATGTCATGGGCCCCATTGATGCAGCAGCAGACTCCCGACAACTAGACGCGATGAGGAGCCAAGTTGCTGCGGCTGCCGAAGCCGGAGTCTACGGTTTCTCCAGTGGACTCATCTACGCGCCGGGGATGTATTCACAGCCGGACGAAGTAGCGGCGCTGGTAGCAGAAGCTGCAGAGAACGACTTGCTCTACTCAACTCATATGCGGAATGAATCTCATAGTCTTCTCGCCGCAGTGGACGAGGCTATCGACGCGGCCACTGTCGCCGGAGCCAGGTTGGAGATCTCTCATCTCAAGGCGATGGGGCCAGAGAACTATGGGTCCCCGGCTCTTGCATTGGAACGGATTGAAAAAGCGCGGGAGGGTGGACTCGACGTCAAAGCTGATGTTTACCCCTACACGGCATCGAGCACAAGGCTGACATCGAGACTTCCGGGTTACGCCATGGACGGTGGTCAGGACGCGCTGCTTGCGCGACTCGCCGATCCAGGTCAGCGTCCGAAGATTGCTAAAGACATGGCAGCCAGGTTCGGCAAAGATATCGACCCGGAAGGCGTCGTGATCGCCGCTCTCGGTGCGGGTGATACTGAGGACGACTACACGTGGGCAATTGGAGAGTCGATTGCCCAGATTGGGCGAAAAGTAGGCTGCTCTGCTGAGGAAGCCGCGATGCGAGTCCTCTCGGCGCACGGAGCTTCCGTTGGAATCGTTAACCACGCGATGGATCCTGAGGACGTCGCGAGGGTGCTTTCCCATCCACTCGTCTCTGTCGCGAGCGACGGCTGGATACTACGGCCCGAAGGCGAGGGAATGCCGCACCCAAGGTCGTTTGGAACCTTCGTCCGTGTACTGGGCAAGTATGTCCGCGAAGACGGGCTTATTCCGCTCGAGGAAGCAGTACGAAAGATGACGAGCCAGCCAGCGGAGAGACTGCGAATGGAGGATCGGGGCGTCATCGCCCAGGGCAAGATTGCAGACATCGCAATCTTCGACGCGGCCTCCGTCCGCGAGAACTCGACCTACAATGATCCTTGGCAACTGGCGAGTGGATTATCGACGGTGATCGTCGCGGGGAACATCGCGGTCAAGGACGGTCAGGTCACCGGCCAACGGTACGGGAACGTATTGCGGAAACGCTGACCTTGATCGATGGTCGGTGAACACGGAATGGGCGTTTTGGTGTTTGGGGCTCCAGCGGTAAAGCCTATGGCTTAGTCGATGACGGCGCGCTCATATTTCGTGTCTCGGCAACCGAACATCGACGCGAACGCGTGGCTGCGGACTAACCGAATTGACCGTGGGTGTGGGGTAATGCCAATTGAAACGTTGAACCGCGCATACTGCTGTCCATGAATTGGTGCGGCCTCCCCGATGATGGAGGGCGCGCACCAATTCAGCCTTGAGACCCGATTAGGTGGTCAGCACAACCTTCCCCGTAGTCTCCCGACCCTCGAGCGCCCGATGCGTATCAGCAGCGTCCGCCAACGCAAACGTCGCACCCACCCGGAAGTTCAGCCAGCCGTGTTCGATGCCGTTGAAGAGCATGGCCGAACGCTTCGCCAGCTCCTCCGAACTGCGCACGAACCATGCCAGCGACGGACGAGACAGGAAGATTCCGCCCGAGGAATTCAGGCGCTGAATGTCGAACGGCGGCACCTGGCCGGATGCTCCGCCGAAGAGCACCATCGAACCCAACGGCTTGATCGAGGCCAAGGACGCATCGAAGGTGTCCTTGCCAACGCCGTCATACGCAACATCGACGCCCTCACCGTCAGTAAGCTCCTTGACCTTCGCCGTGATGTCGACGCCCTCACCATAGAGGAACACCTCATCGGCTCCGGCCTTACGGGAGAGCTCTGCCTTCTCCTCGGTGCTCACCGTCGAAATGACGTTGCCGCCCAAGTGCTTGATGATCTGCGTGAGCAACAGTCCGACTCCACCGGCACCGGCGTGCACCAATGCGGTCTGTCCCGGCTTGATCTCATGCGAACTCGTCGCAAGATACTGTGCGGTGAGACCCTGCAGCGGCATCGCGGCAGCCACCTCGGTGCTCACGCCCTCAGGCACACGCAAAAGGTTGTCCGTGTTGACGACAACCTGCGTCGCATACGACCCGGGAGCCTCATGCCACGCCACGCGATCGCCGACTTTCCAGCTCTCGATGCCCTCGCCCACCTCGGCGATGCGGCCGGTGCCCTCGGAGCCGACGATGTGCGGGTACTCCATCGGATACACACCCGAACGACGATACGTATCGATGAAGTTCACACCCGCAGCCTCGACATCGACGAGCACCTCACCGGCACCCGGCCTCGGGGTCTGAACCTCACCGAACTCGAGGACCTCGGGTCCGCCTGCCTTCATCGCTCGCACTGCCTGGGTCATCACGCCTCCTGCATATAATTTAATGTGCTGGTATAGTTATACATATGAACGATCTTACGGTTGCCGTCTCCGGTGCCACCGGATACGCCGGGGGAGAGGTCCTCCGGCTGCTGAGCACCCACCCCCAATTGAAAGTCACCACGGTGTGCGGTCATTCCTCCGTGGGCGAGACGCTCGGCCGACATCAACCCCATCTTCCCCGATTCTCTGATCTTGTGGTCAAGGAGTCCACCGCCGAGGTGCTCGCCGGCCACGATGTCGTCATCCTCGCGCTCCCGCACGGGCAGTCCGGAGCCATCGCCGCCGAGCTCGAAGCCA
Source organism: Brevibacterium sp. GP-SGM9 (assembly GCF_047300845.1). Taxonomy (NCBI): domain Bacteria; kingdom Bacillati; phylum Actinomycetota; class Actinomycetes; order Micrococcales; family Brevibacteriaceae; genus Brevibacterium; species Brevibacterium sp. GP-SGM9. Next base: position 3,981,311 of record NZ_CP178563.1, read on the forward strand.
CAAGCCCGGAGACGCTCATCGTCGACCTCGCCGCCGACCACCGCCTCATCGATGCCGCCGCCTGGGAGAAGTTCTACGGCTCCGAGCACCAGGGCACCTGGACCTACGGACTGCCCGAATTGCTCACCGGCAGCGGTGCCAAGCAGCGCGAGACGCTGAAGGCCACGAAGCGCATCGCCGTGCCCGGTTGCAACGTCACCGCCGTGACCCTCGGGCTCGCGCCACTCATTCAGGCCGGGCTCGCCGTACCCAGCGGGCTCAATGCCGTACTCGCCAATGGAGTCTCCGGGGCGGGGAAGGCTCTCAAGCCGCACCTGACAGCCGCGGAAGTCCTCGGCGATGCGTCCCCGTACGGCACCGGCGGCACCCACCGGCACGTGCCCGAGATCGAACAGAACCTCAACGTCTGTCTCGGCGCTGACGCCGCCGGGGGCCCGACCCGGATCTCCTTCACCCCGACACTCGTACCCATGGCCCGGGGGATACTGGCGACCATCACCGCCGACCCGGGTGAGGCCGCACCGCGCACCGCCGAAGGACTCATCGACGCAGCGGCACTGAAGGCCCAGCTGAACAGTGCCTTCACCCGGGTCTACGCCGATGAGCCCTCCGTCCGGGTGCTGCCCGAAGGCCAATGGCCGCGCACCTCGGCGACCACCGGCTCCAACGTCGCCCAGATCCAATTCACCGTCGACGAACGGGCCGGCAAGATCCTCGTCGTCGTGGCCCTGGACAACCTCGTCCGCGGCACCGCCGGACAAGCCCTGCAATCCATCCACCTGGCCCTCGGCCTCGAGGAGACCACCGCACTTCCCCTGGAAGGAGTCGCCCCATGAGCGTGACCACGCCGAAGGGCTTCATTGCCACCGGACTGACCGCCGGACTCAAACCCAGCGGCACCAAAGACCTCTCCCTCGTCGTCAACACCGGCCCGTCCAACGCCGTCGCCGCCGTCTACACCTCCAATCGGTGCAAGGCCAACCCGGTGCTGTGGTCCCAGACGGTCTCCGCCAACGGCCAGGCCCGCGCCGTCGTCCTCAACTCCGGAGGAGCCAATTGCTACACCGGTGACTTCGGGTACGAAACGACGACCCTGACCGCGTCGACCACCGCCCAACTCCTCACCGAAACTGGCCAGGCGACGACCACCGACGAGGTGCTCGTGTGCTCGACCGGCCTCATCGGCGTCGGCGGCCAGGACTTCCGCGACACGATCATCGACCACCTGCCCGATCTGGTCGATAACCTCGCCGATTCGCCCGAAGCCGGAGTGTCCGCCGCCGACGCGATCATGACCACCGACACCGTCGCCAAGACCGCCACCCGCACCGGGACCAGCGGATTTACGATCGGCGGCATGGCCAAAGGCGCGGGCATGCTCGCCCCGGGGCTGGCGACCATGCTCGTCGTCATCACCACCGACGCGAACGTCGACCAGTCTGTGCTCGATGCAGCACTGCGCAATTCGACGAACCGCAGCTTCGACCGCCTCGACACCGACGGGTGCATGTCCACTAACGACACCGTCATCCTCATGTCCTCAGGAGCTCATGACTCCGAGGTGGATGCGGACGAGTTCACGAGCCTCCTCGGCGAGGTCTGCCTCGACCTCATGCACCAACTCCACGTCGACGCCGAAGGTGCCCATCACGACATCGCCATCACCACCCAGGGGGCGGCGTCCGAGGCCGAAGCCGTCGAGGTCTCCCGCTCCGTGTCACGCTCGGCCCTGTTCAAGGCCGCGATCTTCGGGGAGGACCCGAACTGGGGACGCGTCGTCGCCCAGGTCGGAACCACCTCGGCGGACTTCGACCCGACACAGATCGACGTGACGATCAACGGGGTGCAGGTGTGCCGGGCCTCCGGACCCTACGAAGACCCAGAGAAGGTCGAATTCCGACGACAGGTCGACGTCGTCATCGACCTGCATGCAGGAGGCGACACCGCCACGGTCTGGACCTCGGACCTCACCCACGATTACGTCGAAGAGAACAGCGCCTACTCAACATGAGCTCCAACCCACACGACATGTCCACGAAATCCACGGCCGCCCGGCTCGCCGCCGCCCAGGTCAAGGCCGAAGCGCTCACCGAGGCGCTGCCCTGGATCAAGACCTTCGCCGGCGCCACCATCGTCATCAAATACGGCGGCAACGCGATGATCTCCCCGGAACTCCAGCAGTCCTTCGCCGACGACATCGCCTTCCTCCGCTTCGCCGGCATCCGCCCCGTCGTCGTCCACGGCGGCGGACCCCAGATCTCGGCCATGCTGAATCGCTTGGGCATCGAGTCCGAGTTCAAGGCCGGGCAGCGGGTGACGACACCGGAAGCCGCCGAGGTCATCCGCATGGTGCTCTCCGGCCAGGTCAACCGCGACATCGTCTCCCGCATCAACCAGAACGGCAACGCCGCCATCGGACTCTCCGGTGAGGACGCCGACCTGCTGCTGGCGAACAAAACCCACGCCGAGGTGGACGGAGAGCGCGTCGACCTCGGCCGAGTGGGCGAGATCGCCCAGGTCAACACCACCGTCATCAACGAACTCCTCGACGCCGGACGGGTGCCCGTCATCTGCTCGATCGCCTCGGAGATCGGGGGAGAGGCGGGAAAGCCGCTCAACATCAACGCCGACCTGGCCGCCTCGGCGGTGGCGAAGGCGCTGAAGGCTGACAAGCTCATCATGCTCACCGATGTGCCCGGCCTCTACGCGAACTGGCCCGACACGTCCTCGCTCATCTCCCGCATCGGCCCGGCGAAGCTGCGCGAACTGCTGCCCTCGCTCGATTCGGGGATGATCCCGAAGATGACCGCGGCGCTGGAAGCCATCGAGCACGGGGTGCAGCAGGCCCACATCATCGACGGGCGGATGGCGCACTCGCTGCTGCTCGAGGTATTCACCTCGGAGGGCATCGGCACCATGGTCGAAGACACCGTCGTCGAACCCGCACCACTCGGCGACGGACACCAAGGAAACGCGGAGGAGAACAATGACTGACACACACGCACAGACCTGGCGGGACGACTTCTCCCGCGTCCTCTCTCCGGTCTTCGGCTCACCTCAGCTCGACCTCGTCCGCGGTGAGGGCTCGTATGTCTGGGATGCCTCCGGTAAGCAGTACCTCGACCTGCTCGCCGGCATCGCGGTCAACGCACTCGGCCACTGCCACCCCGCCTGGATGAAGGCCATCACCGAGCAGGCTTCGACGCTCGGCCACATTTCGAACTTCTTCACCTCACCGGCGCAGATCGGCCTGGCCGAGAAACTCCACGAGGTGCTCAACCTGCCCAGCGGGTCGGCCGTGTTCCTCTCGAACTCCGGCACCGAGGCGAACGAAGCGGCCTTCAAAATGGCCCGCCGCGCCGGGGGAGGGTCCCGACCGATCATCATCGCCGTCGAAGGCGCCTTCCACGGCCGGACCATGGGCTCCCTGGCACTGACCGCGAAAGCTGCCTACCGGGAACCCTTCGCCCCCGGAGTCCCCGGCGTCGTCCACGTGCCCTACGGCGACGTCGACGCGCTCGCCGCCTCGATCAACGACACCACCGCCGCCGTGTTCATCGAACCCATCCAGGGTGAGGTCGGCGTGCGCACACACCCCGCCGGCTACCTCACCGCCGCCCGGGAACTGACCAGCAAGGTCGGCGCCCTCCTCGTCGTCGACGAAGTCCAATCCGGAATCGCCCGCACCGGCTCCTGGACCGCGCACCAGGACCAGGCCATCGGCGAAGGCGTCACCCCCGACATCATCACCCTGGCCAAAGGTTTGGGCGGAGGCATGCCCATCGGGGCGACCATCACCGTCGGCGACGCCAACACGAAACTCCTCGAACCCGGCCAGCACGGCACCACCTTCGGCGGCAACCCGATCGCCAGCGCCGCCGCACTCGCCGTCCTCGAGACCATCGAAACCGAAGGCCTGAACGACAACGCCCGCGAAGTCGGCACCTCGCTGACCGGAGAACTCCAGCAGATCCCCGGCATCGGCGAGATCACCGGGCAGGGACTCCTCCTGGGCATCGAACTCCTGCCCGACCAGGACGGAAATGTGCCCGACTCCAAGGCCGTGGCCGCCCGCGCAATGGAGGCCGGCTTCATCATCAACCCCGTCGCCCCGGGACGCCTCCGTCTGGCCCCGCCGCTCATCATCACCCGCGACGACCTCAAACCGTTCCTCGCGGCCCTGCCCGGACTCATCGCCGGCTGACACGGCCCACCGGCACCCGCCCCGCGAACCTCGGGTTCGCACGGGTCGACGGGCCACCTCGGCGCAGCCACCCACGACTTTCGAAGGACACCTCATGACACGCCATTTCCTCAAGGACACCGACCTCACCCCGGCCGAACAGGCCCAGGTCCTCGACCTCGCCGCCGAACTCAAGGCCGCCCCCTACTCGCGAACCCCGTTGGCAGGACCCCAGACCGCGGCCGTCATCTTCGACAAGACCTCGACAAGGACCCGGGTGTCCTTCGCCGCCGGGATCGCCGCACTCGGCGGGCAGCCGCTCATCATCAACCCCGGTGAGGCGCAGCTCGGACACAAGGAATCCATCGCCGACACCGCCCGCGTGATGTCGCGGATGGTCTCGGCGATCATCTGGCGCACCTACGCCCAGGCCGGACTCGACGAGATGGCCGAGTACTCGTCGGTGCCCGTCGTCAACTCGCTGTCCGACGATTTCCACCCCTGCCAGATCCTGGCCGACCTGCAGACTATCCGCGAACATCGCGGGGACGTCAAAGGCCAGACCATGGCCTACTACGGTGACGGCGCGAACAACATGGCTAACTCCTACGCCCTCGGCGGAGTCAACGCGGGCATGCACGTGCGCATCGCCGCACCGGCCGACCATCAGCCGGCCGCCGCTATCGTCGATGAAGCCGAGGCCCTGGCGCAGGCCACCGGCGGATCCCTGACCGTCACCGACGATCCGGTGGCCGCTGCGAACGGCGCCGACGTCCTCGTCACCGACACCTGGGTGTCCATGGGCCAGGACGCCGCCGGCCGCGACGACGAAGCCTCCCCGTTCACGAAGTACCAGGTCAGCCAGGAACTCATGGAACTCGGCAACGACCCGATCTTCCTCCACTGCCTGCCCGCCTACCGCGGCAAAGAGGTCACAGCCGAGGTCATCGACGGCCCCGCCTCGGTGGTCTTCGATGAAGCCGAGAACCGCCTTCACGCGCAGAAGGCCCTGCTGACGTTCCTGTTGGAAAGCCGATGAGCGAGAACCCCGGGGCGAATTCCGCGCCGCTGACGAAGACGGCCCGCCAGCAGAAGATCATCGACCTCATCACCCGGGAGTCCGTGCACTCCCAGATCGAGTTGGCCGAGGCCCTGGCGACGCAGGGCATCACCGTCACCCAGGCGACGCTGTCCCGCGACCTCGCCGAGGTGGGGGCCGTGAAGATCCGATCCACCTCCGGATCCGTCTACGCCGTCCCCGGTGAGGGTGGGGACCGGTCCCTGCAGCAGTCGACGGGGGACAGCTTGGATGCGAAGCTGCCGCGGATCCTCGAGGAACTCCTCGTCTCCGCGGTCGCCCAGGACAATATGGTCGTGTTGCGCACCCCGCCGGGAGCGGCCCAATACCTCGCCTCGGCGATCGACCGCTCCTCGATGACCGGGATCTTCGGCACGTTGGCCGGGGACGACACGGTCCTCGTCATCGCCGATGCCACCGTCGGGGGAGCGACCGTGGCCGAGACCTTCCTCGGATACGCGGCGAGCGGCGACACCGACGCGTGAGCGACCGTCTCGGCGGGGACCGAGACCTGCGACAATGACAACGAACGATGAAGCATGGACCGGCGGCGCGGACGCGACGCGGCCAGGAAAGGACGATCTGTGAGCGAACGACTGAGCCTGTGGGGCGGACGGTTCTCCGACGGCCCGGCCGATGCCCTGGCCAAACTCAGCAAGTCCACGGACTTCGACTGGCGCCTGGCGCAGTATGACATCGCCGGATCCAAGGCGCACGCGAAGGTCCTCCACCGTTCCGGACTGCTTACCGATGACGAGCTGGTCGGCATGACCGATGCCCTGAACGAACTCTCCCGCCAGGTCGAGGCCGGAGAATGGGTAGCCGCCGAATCCGATGAGGACGTCCACTCCTCGCTCGAGCGCGGACTCATCGAGATCGCCGGACCCGAACTCGGCGGGAAGCTGCGTGCCGGACGGTCCCGGAACGATCAGATCGCGACCATGGGGCGGATGTACCTGCGCGATCATTCCCGGGAGATCGCCGGTCTCGTCCTCGACGCCGTCGAGGTCCTCATCGCCCAGGCCGAGGAACACCCCGAGGCACCGATGCCCGGACGCACCCACCTCCAGCACGCACAGCCGGTGCTGCTGTCCCACCATCTGCTCGCCCACGCCTGGCCGCTGCTGCGCGACGTTGCCCGCTTCGCCGACTTCGATTTGCGGGCCGGGGTCTCTGCCTACGGTTCGGGTGCTTTGGCCGGGTCATCGCTGGGACTTGACCCGCAGGCCGTGGCCGCGGATCTCGGGTTCAATGACTCGGTCGAGAATTCGATCGACGGGACGGCGAGCCGCGACGTCTTCGCCGAGTTCGTGTTCATCACGACGATGATCGGCATCAATCTCTCTCGCCTGTCCGAGGAGGTCATCGCTTGGGCGACGAAGGAGTTCTCGTTCGTCACCCTCCATGACTCGTACTCGACCGGGTCGTCGATCATGCCGCAGAAGAAGAACCCCGACATCGCCGAGCTCACCCGGGGCAAGTCCGGGCGTCTCATCGGTGACCTCACCGGGCTGCTCTCGACACTCAAGGCCCTGCCGTTGGCGTACAACCGGGACCTGCAGGAGGACAAGGAACCGGTCTTCGATGCCGCCGACACCCTCGAGTTGCTGCTGCCGGCGTTCACCGGGATGGTTGCGACCCTGAAGTTCGACACCGAACGCATGGCCTACCTGGCCCCGCGCGGATTCGCCCTCGCCACGGACATCGCCGAATGGCTCGTCCGCAACGGTGTGCCCTTCCGTGTCGCCCATGAACTCTCGGGAGCGTGCGTGCAGCTCGCCGAATCCCGCGATGTCGAGCTGTGGGACTTGACCGACGAGGACTTCGCCGGGATCTCTTCGCATCTGACACCGGACGTGCGCGAGGTGCTCACCACCCTCGGCTCGATCGATTCGCGGTCGTCCAAGGGTGGCACTGCCCGGTCTGCCGTGGAGGCGCAGCTGGCGAACGCGAAGGCCGAGGTGGCGCGACTGCGGGAGTTCGCCGGGTCTGCCCGGAGTGTGTGACTCAGTCACGTTTCAGCCATTGCGCCGGATCCGTATCGTCGACTGTGGCCCGGAGAACGTCGAGTGCGGTGTTGAGCTTCTTCGACATATGAGCTCCGGCCATAGTTACGGCGACGACCTCGTTGGAGAACACTGTGTCGGTCACGGGCAGATAGCGCACGGGCATGCCGTCGAATGTCCGCGTGTCCGGGTGCGGGACAGCGTTGGCCAGGGAAAAGCCGAGGCCTAGGCCGACCATCGAACGGATGGTCTCGGCATTCGGCAGAAGCCATCTGACGGATGGTTCGTGGCCGAGACTGCGGATCTGGCTGATCAGCAGGTCGGCGGTCGGCGGAGAGTCCAGGAGGATGAGCGGGTCGCCGATGAGTTCGCTGATCTCTACTCCTGTCCTGTCGGCCAACGGGTGATCGGCGGAGATGATCGCGTGCAGCTGGACGTCCGCGAGGACATGCTTGATCAGGCCTTCTAGCTGCACCTGTTTGCGGTACATCACGGCCACATCAATGTCGCCGCCTTGGATCATCTGCTGGATCGTCATCGGATGGGCCTCAACGAATTTGATATCGACTTCAGGCAGCTGATTGATGAACTTCGCGGCAGCGGTCGGCAGTATGCGAGGCGCTGCCGTGGGTATGCAGCCGATGCACAAGGGTCCGCGCACGATGGCGGATTCGTCGTTGAGTGATTCGACGGCCTCCGCCACATTCGACAAGATCGACTTGGCGTGAGTACCGAATTCCCTGCCCGCACTGGTCGGGCGGGCACGCCTGGCTGGTCCCCGCGCGACCAATGTGGTCTGTAGCTGTTTCTCCAATTGAGCGAGTGCGGCCGAGACTGTGGCCTGCGAAACGTTGCAGTCAGTGGCGGCCCCGCTGACTGAACCCCGCTCGATGATTGCGAGGAAGTATTCGAGCTGGCGCAAGGTGATGTCACTCATTGGTTAAACCTATATTCAATGCAGTATTAATTTGCTTTTCTTTTTGATCATCGCGGGGAAGACTGACGATTGTCAAGATTTCAGCAACGCGAAGGTACGCTCCATATGCTCCACACGAATGACTCTCCAATGAAGGTTGTCACCCTGGGCACTGCCGGTGGTCCCCGATGGTGGAAAGGCGATGCAAAGGATCGGGCGGGAATCTCGACGGCAGTCGTTGTCGAGGACCGGTTCTATCTCGTTGATGCCGGACATGGTGTCGGGCGGCGCATCCGTCAGGCTGGACTTGAACTTGGCGACCTCGGCGGAGTCTTCATAACGCACCTTCATTCCGACCACACCATCGATGTTCCATCGCTAATCGTCTTCGGTATGCACGAACTGCAGCACCGCGCGGATTCCCCAGTCCCCATCGTCGGACCCGGTGACCGTGGGGCGTTGCCTCCTGTGTCCGAACGTGCGGTAGTCGCACCCAAGCCGGTCGCCCCGCAGAACCCAACACCCGGGATCACGGGGATGTTCGACAACATCGTGTCCGCCTTTGCCACGGACATCAACGATCGTGTCCTGGATTCACTCCGGCCTTCACCGGAGGTGCTGTTCGACCCGCGCGACATCGAGATCCCGGTCGGCATCGGCTATCACCCGAACGGCGCACCCACGCCTGATATGGACCCCTTCGTCATCTTCGAAGACGATCTCATCACCGTGACAGCGATTCTCGTTGAGCACCCTCCCGTCGCGCCGGCCTTCGCCTTCCGCATCACCAGTGAGTACGGATCGGTGACCATCTCGGGCGACACCTGCGAGACGCCCAACCTCGTCCGACTCGCTCAAGATACGGATCTGCTGCTGCACGAGGCCATCGACTTCGATTGGGTTGGAGCCATGTACGAACATCGCACCGATGAGGAAGGACGAGCATCACGGGACCACCACTACAAATCACATACCTCGGTCGAAGGCGCCATACGCATCGCCACCGATTCCCGAGCAAGGACCTTGGCGCTGCATCATCTTGTGCCGGGATCCGCAGATGAGTCCGTATGGAGACGAGGTGAAGATCTGTTCGGCGGGACCTTTCTGGTGCCGGAAGATCTCGACACTTTGACCATCAATCGCGTAGCAGCCACAGCAAGGAGCTGAAGAAGATATGACAGACAACAAAGACGTTGTCGACAAGGACGGACTCCAAACCTCCCTGAAGACGCCCGAGATGCGACGAATACTCACCTCGAGCTTCGTCGGCTCTGCAATCGAGTTCTACGATTTCATCCTCTACGCAACCGCATCGTCCATTGTGTTCGCCAACCTGTTCTTCGCAGGCCTCGGGCCCGGATTGTCGCTGTTCGCTTCATTCAGCACCTTGGCCGCGGGCTATCTGGCGCGTCCTCTGGGCGGAATCATCTTCGGGCATTTCGGGGACCGCGTCGGACGTAAGAAGGCGCTCATCGTCTCTATGGTGATGATGGGCACCGTGACCGTTGTCATCGGACTCATGCCGCCGACCGCCACCATCGGAATCATCGCACCAGCCTCTCTCTTCACTTTGCGAATCATTCAGGGCATCGCCGTCGGAGGAGAGTGGGGAGGTGCGGCGCTCATGGCACTTGAGCATGCGCCGAAGTCGCGGCGCGGCTTGGCCGCAGCCTTCGCGAATGCGGGTGGCCCTGCGGGAGCCATCCTCGCCACCCTCGTCCTCTCGCTCACAGCCACACTGACGGGTGAGAACTTCGGGACTTGGGGCTGGCGAGTGCCATTCCTGCTCTCGGCGGTTCTCATCGTCGTCGGCCTCATCATTCGTCTCAAGGTCAGCGAAACTCCGGCGTTCAGGCAGCTTGAGCAGGAGAGTGAGGAGAAGAAGGTGCCACTGGTGACTGTCTTCAAGCGATACAAGCGTCAGGTCATCATCGCTCTGTTCGCCACGATGACGATCTATGTGTCCCAGGGGCTGACAACCGTGTGGGGTGTGTCAGTCGCTGTGGCCGCGGGAGAAGACAAATCTGAGGTTCTCAACTGGAAAGCTGTTGGGGCCCTGACTACGCTCCTCGTGACGTTTGTCGTTGCCCGCCTCAGCGATCGCATAGGTCGCAAGCGAACGTTGATCGGCGCCCACGTCGTGGCTGTCGTTCTTGCAGTACCGATCGTCCTTCTCATCGTCAGCGGAGAACTCCACCAATACGCCATTGCGATCATCCTGGGAAACGGAATTGTGCAGGGCCTTTGTTATGGACCGATCGCAGCCTACGTTTCGGAGCTCTTCCCTCCGGTCGTGAGATACACGGGTGCTTCGGTCGGATATCAACTCGCGGCCGCACTGGGCGCGGGCCTGTCGCCGATGATCGCCTCTGCGCTCATTCTCGTTCCCGGCGCTGGGCCATACCTTATTGGTGGAGTCTGGGCGCTCGTAGCCCTCGTCGGTGTTGTGTTCGTCGCGATTGGTCGGCCATATGTCGAAGAGCATCAGCACCCGTCGCATAAGCCTCAGCAGAGGCGCGCGGCGGCCCAGCCTCATGTGGCCGCGCACGAGTGAGACGTTGCTACAAGGTTGGCCGATCTCGAGCGGACAAGCCTCAAGCCAGACGTGGATATGAAGGGACCGGGTGACTCGGGTTGCCCGAGCAGTTTGATGCCTGAGCCGCGGCAAGGGATCTTATGGTGTTCGTCCGTGCGAAGTGAAAGCCGAATCGTGTCAATTGAGTCCGCCAGTGTGAACGTCAACTCAGTCGTCGCCGGGTTAGGCCCTTTCCAACAGCCGCACGATCTGAGCGTTGAGATAGCGCTGCTCAGGGATGTTGGCGCACAACCTGCTCGCGGTTCGGTAGGCCTCCAGCGCCTTTTCACGGTCGCCGAGTCTCTCGAGCATCGGGGCTCGGGCCGCGTGCAGCCGGTGGCTTCGGCTCATGCGCTGGTCGTCGAGGAGCGGCTCGAGCATGCGCAGAGCGATTTCCGGGCCGTCGACCTCGTTGAGAGCCACGGCGTAGTTCATCGTCACTGTCGGTGAGGGCGATACCCGCGAGAGCATGGAATAGAGTTCGGCGATCTGCGGCCAGTCGGTCTCCTCCCACGTGTCCGCCTCGGCGTGGACTGCCGCTATTGCAGCCTGCAGCTGATAAGCGCCGACCGGACCGACCGGCAGGGCCCGCTCAAGCAGTTTGACGCCCTGGGCGATCGCCGCGTGGTCCCACAGCCCGCGGTCCTGGTCCTTGAGCCGCACCAGGTTGCCACCGGACGAAGTCCTCGCAGGGCGGCGCGCATTGCTGAGCAGCAGGAGCGCGAGCAGGCCTGCAACCTCGCCTTCCGCCGGAAGCTCGTCATGGAGCAGACGCGCAAGGCGCACAGCTTCGCTTGAGATCGCGCTGTCGGACACGTCGTCGCCATGGGGAAGACTGTGCCCGGTCGTGAACATGAGGTAGAGCGCGTGCAGGATGGCGGGCAGCCTGTCGGCCATCGATAGTGGGGCGGGAAAGCGTCGGCGGTGTTCCTCGATCGTCGCCTTCGCCCGGCCGATCCTCTGCCCGGCGGTGGCGTCGGGGATGAGGAAGACAGCGGCGATCTGCTTCGTGCTCAGACCCAAAACCGCCCGCAGAGCCAAGGTCACCTGCGATTCGGTGGTGAGAGCCGGATGGCAGCACAGAGCGAGGATCTCCAAGGAGGCATCCTGGTTTTCGAACTCCGAGCCGGGAACGTCGGGCACACCGGATCGGGTGCTTTCCTCGTAGAAGCGATGTTCACGTTCACGCCGGGACCCGCCCTGCCGCCATGAGTCAATGAGGCGGCGTGACGCCACCCGCAGCAGCCAACCTCGCGGCCTGTCGGGGATTCCACCCACCGGCCATTGCTGAGAGGCATCGAGCAGCGCCTCCTGCACGGCATCTTCGCAGGAGGCGAAGTCACCGAATCGCCGCACCAAGGCAGCGAGGACGTGCGGCGTCTCTCGCCGCCACACGTCCTCGCTGGTGGGATCGGTCATGCGTTGCCGTCATCTCCGAACACCATGACCGGCCGCAGTTCCACTGTCTCTCCCGGGCCGGAGAATTGAGCGGCGATCGCCTCGGCCCGTTCCCGTGACTCGACATCAATCGAGAAGAACCCCGCGAGGTGCTCCTTCGTCTCCGCGTACGGGCCATCGCTTGAGGTCGGTTCGCCGGCGCTCCAGCGGTAGAGCTTGGAGGTTGCGGGGTCGCCGAGAGCTTCTCCGCCCAACAGCTCGCCGTTCTCTTGAAGCTCCCCGAGCAGCGACTCGAAGTCGGAGTCCATCTTGTCCTTCTGCTCCTTGGGCAGTTCTTGGACTTCGGCCACATAGTCGCCGGTGGGATGGCCCCAAGGTTGCGGGTTCGAGTGAATGAGAATGACGTACTTCATTGTTCTGCCTTTCGTCGAGGACCGCCTCTCGGCCCTTCCAGTGTGACATCGGAGCCGGGCAGCCGATTTCGACATCGCTCGGGAGTTTTTCACGAAGTATTTCCTATCGGCCCCGCGCAGAATCGCTCCTGCTGCCGACACCGCTGAGTGGCTCGCAACGATGTGCGCTTCCGCGTGGCCTATGAGCTCTCGGGTGCGTAGGTACAGCTACACGCGGAGCGTGTGAAGATTGCCCCTCAAAGCTGCGGGCTCAATTCAGCGGCGAGATCACAGCGATAGAGAGCTCTTCGAGCAACTGGTCCAATTCGACTCGACCGGCGCCTTCACCAATGGCGCCGGCCGCAGTCAGTTTCTGAGAAAGGGTCAAAGCATCACGACCGTGGGTCAGTCGATCGGCGAACAGAACCATGGCCTCGGCGTTGGGAAACCCGGTCATCTCTCCCTGGCGTGAGTTCCATACGATTCCGGCGAGGTTCTGTGCTGATGTGTGGATCGCTTTCGCCACTGTCCGCGTGCAAGGGTAATGCTCTTGTTGAGACGATGCGATTGCCGATCGGGCGATTCCCAGCGTCTTCAGCTGTGGGTCGCGCAGGTCCGCAACTCGAATGGCCTCGGTCGTGACAAGTTCGCAATGGAGCTGGCCGTAGAACTGGTCTTCTGACACCTCACGGACGTCCCAATCGCCGACATCGCGCAATACTGTTTCAAGGAGAGCTGCATGCGGTGTCTCCGCCAAATAGAAGGTAGGCACTCGAGAGTCTGAGGCGGCGGCGTCGAACGGGGAGAAGCGCGCATCACCATATCCGGGATTGGGTTCTGTATGCCCGAATCTCGAGCTGTATACCCGGTGCCAGGTGGTGCCCACCGTGACCGTGTGCGTCGGCAGCACTCCGGAGAGGGCGCTCTCGACTAAGAGTTCTTTGGCAACAGGGCACTTGGCGGGAGCGGGACAGTCGAGGTCTTCGGGGCCGATTCTCGCACTCATGCGCCAGCGGGGAAAGCCAAGTCGGCTGCACGACGCTCGACGGCGCGGCGCACTCGTTCCAGATCAGTGTGTACCGCCTCGGCGGGAATTTCGCCGCTGAGGAGTCCAGCGGGACTGGTGAGCCACGACCACAGAGACCAGGGTTCCATCCCGGCCGACAGGAGTGGTTTGACCAGATGCTCACTGATGAGCCGATCGAGCTGCCCATCGGGAGACAATTGAACTAGAGGGACAAGGGATCGGCCGGTGGCGTCGACGCTGAATATCAGATTGTCCCGGCGGAGGCGATTGACCCAGGATCGTGCGCCTCCCTCGCTGGTTCCGCGCATACCGGCGAGGTCCTTGTAGCTCGCAACGCCTTCATCCTGGATCAGGCGGACGCGTGCCTTGGCGGTTCGCTTGGCCTGCTTCTGAGTTGCCTCTGAAATCAGCGGGATATCGTCGATATATGCGTGGTCCACCGTGTCGCGCAACTGTGTGCGCGTTTCAATGCGGAGCTTGGTGTGCTTGGCGTAAGCGTTGATAGCTTCCTGCGCCTGTGCTTGAGTCAAGCCGTGCAACTCCAACTCTGGTGACGATGTCGGCTCGTGCGCTTGTGCGGTCATGGCAACCTCCTTGGCATTCCAATTGTAACGACTGCAACACCAGATAATCCAGTGTTGCACTTGTTGCGCGTAGTGGATCCCGGATATTTTCAGATGTTCCGGGTCATGGGCCTACCGCTTCCGCGCATCCCGTAGAATTGACCCCGTCGGTGCCGCACCGACGCACCACACAGATTCGAAAGGACCGAAGTGACCGACATCTTCAGTGAACTCAAGGCCCGCGGCCTCGTAGCGGTTTCGACCGACGAGGCTGCCCTGCAGAAAGCCCTGGCCGAGGAGTCGCTGACCTATTACGTCGGTTTCGATCCCACCGCGCCGAGCCTGCACATGGGCAACCTCGTCCAGCTGCTCACCGCCGCCCGCCTCCAGCAGGCCGGGCACAACCCGCTGGCCCTCGTCGGCGGAGCGACCGGTCTCATCGGTGACCCGCGGATGTCGGGGGAGCGGACGCTCAACCCTCGCGAGGTCGTCGAGGAATGGGTGAACAAGATCCGCACCCAGGTCGAGAAGTTCCTCGACTTCGACGGCCCCTACGCCGCGCAGATCGTCAACAACCTCGACTGGACTTCGCAGATGTCGGCCATCGACTTCCTCCGCGACGTCGGCAAGCACTTCCCGGTCAACCGGATGCTCGCCAAGGAGTCCGTGTCCGCCCGCCTGGGCAGCGAGGCCGGAATCTCCTTCACCGAGTTCTCCTACCAGGTGCTCCAGGGCAACGACTACCTCGAGCTGCATCGCCGCTACGGCTGCTCCCTGCAGACCGGAGGCTCCGACCAGTGGGGCAACCTCACCTCGGGCGTCGACCTCATCCGCCGCGTCGAACAGCACAGCGTTCACGCCCTGGCCACACCGCTGATCACGAAGGCCGATGGCACGAAGTTCGGCAAGACCGAGTCCGGCACGGTCTGGCTCGACTCGTCGATGACCAGTCCGTACGCCTTCAGTCAGTTCTGGCTCAACGCCGATGACCGCGACGTGGTCAAGTACCTCAAGGTCTTCTCGCTGCGCTCGCTCGAGGAGATCGACGCGATCGAGGCCGAGTTCACCGCGGCCCCGCACACCCGCATCGCCCAGAAAGCCCTCGCCGAGGATGTCACCACCCTCGTCCACGGACGCGACGCCTACGAGCAGGCCATCGCTGCGGCCTCCGCCCTGTTCGGCGGGGGAGAGCTGGCAGCGCTCGACGCCTCCACCCTGGGTGCGGCGACGTCTGAGCTGCCGCGTGGAGAGATCAGCGCCGCCCAGCTCTCCGACGGCCTGCTCGTGGCCGATGCCTTCGTGACCTCGGGCATCGTCAAGTCCAAGGGCGAGGCTCGCCGTGCAATCAAGGACGGCGGAGCGTACGTCAACAACGTCAAGGTCGGTGCTGAGGATCAGACCATCACCCCCGCCGAGGTGCTCCCCACCGAAGCCGGGGGAGTGATCCTCCTGCGCCGGGGCAAGAAGACCCTGGGAGCCGTCGACATCGTCGGCTGAGTCAGGCCCATTCACGGCGTCAGTCCTACAAGCGACACCCTTGTCATCGCGGATGACAAGGGTGTCGCTTGTATCTGGCGGATGGCCGTCGAGAAATATTCGGCTAACTTCATGGCGCGGGCGACCATGATGGCACAGACTGAATCCAAAGACCTGTCGAAACGAGGAGACTATGCGAACACTGCTCAACATCATCTGGTTCATCTTCAGCGGCCTGTGGCTCGCACTCGGCTACTACTTGGCCGGCATCATCTGCTGCATCCTCATCGTCACCATTCCGTGGGGCATCGCCTCCTTCCGGATCGGCAACTATGCACTCTGGCCCTTCGGCCGGGAGGTCATCGAGGCCAGACCTGCAGGAGTCGCCACGACCCTGGGCAACATCATTTGGGTGATCGTCGCCGGCATCTGGCTGGCCGTCGGACACGTGGTCACCTCGATCCCGCTCTTCGTCTCCATCATCGGGATCCCCTTGGGCTGGGCGAACATCAAACTGATCCCGGTCTCCCTCATGCCCCTGGGCAAGACGATCGTCGACAGCAACCAGCTGATGCCCGGCTACCGCGGGGCCTGACAAACGATCGGTCGGCACGATGGTGCTGGGTGAGACAATGGGATTGCGGTTCCTGGTCTGCGAGAATCTGGTCGTCGAATTCGGCTAGGGCGTTGATCGACGCACTTGGGATTGATCCGTCTGCCGGCCCAGGGCGATTCTTACAAGCCAAGCCCGGACAATGCCGAATCGAGCCGAGCAAGTGTCGAGGCGGAAAGCTTACGTGCAGGGAATCGAACAGTGTCGTGGTAGATGAGACCTCTCCTCACGAGGACCTGCTTGTGAATCGCCCACGCTTCGCCTGGTGTGACTCCGATATCAAGGAGGGGTTGAATCCGGCGGACCTCTTCGTCCACATTGACGGTGGTATCAGCGCCGAGCAACGCCGATACGATTGGTCTGAATAGGTCAGTGATTTCACAGGCTGGCATGGTTCCGCAGGCACCGTTTCGGAATTCTGAGATGAGCTCTCTTGCGTTGAGCCCACCGAGCACAGGGAAGTCCTGAGCGACTTTGGAGACGACAGCCTTGACCTTCTCCGCCGTCGGCGGGGCCTCAACCTTGACCGCGAATATCCCCGAGCATTCAGACATCTCTGCGATTCGATCGGTTGGAATCGTCACCGAAGATGGTCCCGGCGCGTCCTGCACCATGATCGGGGTCTCAGTGTTCTGCGCGACGTCGACAAAGAACTCGACAAGCTGATCCTCGGCGGGCTTTGCGAGATATGGGGGGAGCACCATGAGCGCGTCCGCTCCCCATTCGCGTGCTTGGAGCCCAGCTTCGATGGCGGTTGTCGTGCTTGTCGCGTTGATGCCAGCGATGATAGTGAAGCCATCGCCGACCTCCTTGCGAGCGGTGCGGAGAATGCTCTCGCGCTCTTGGGTCGTCAGTGCGAAGCCCTCGCTGGCCATTCCGAAAACGGCGAACCCATCAGCTCCCGATGTGACTTGGAAGTCGATAAGGCGACGAAGCGAATCGAGATCCACCTCTTCGTTGGGAGAGAAGGGGGTGGCGAGAATTGGAAGCAGACCGTGAAGCTTCATGTTTATGCCTCCTCAGCAAGATGGCGAACTGTGTCAATATCGATGTCGATTCCCAGGCCGGGGCCTGTCGGCACTTGAAAGCCGGCGGGTCCGATTGCCATGGGTGTGCGTAAGAGAGACTGCGCGACGCCTACGGTGTCTGGCTGGTACTCAAAGAACGGGCTGTGAGGCAGTGCGGCGCTGACATGGATTCCGGCAGCCAACGCGACTCCGAGTCCAACCGAATGATGGCACGCTGTCGGAATATGGTGAGCGCTTAAAACGGTCGCGATGTCGATGGCTTCTGTGATTCCGGTTCGTGCAACGTCTGGCTGTGCGAGGCCCAGCGAACGTCGCACTGCCCATTCGGAGAACTCGTATCGATTGCGCATGGCTTCGCCGACTGCGATCGGGGTTCTTACTCGACGCCCCAATTCGGCGTGGCCGTCTATATCTTCCGGCACGAGTGGCGCCTCCAGAAAGAGCGCGCCGCGGGCATCTAGTTCTGCACCTAGCCGAAGGGCATCTGGGAGCGAATAGGCCCAGTGCGCATCGATTGCCAATCCGACCGTTGGAGCGGCCTCGGCTACAGCGTCGAAGGTGGCAAGGTCCCCATCCACGCCTTTACCCAGAGCAAGCTTGATTCGTGTGGCACCGCGATCGACCCACTGCTCTGCCAGCTGCGCCCGCTCGTGATCGGTGGGAACCGGTAGCCCTGAGATATAGGCAGGGACGGTGTCGCGGTGCCGGCCCCCGAGCAAATCGCTGACTGAACGTCCGAGCGCCTGGCCCGCAATATCCCACAGAGCAGTATCGAGCGCAGCCAGTGCATCCGCTTGATGCCCGACGAGGTGTCCACGTTCACGCATCAGACCACGCAACTTCTCCCATAGCGGTCTCACGGCAGTGGGATCTTGGCCGATGAGCTGCGGCGCGAGAAGCCTGTCGATGATGGCGGCTGGCACCTCTGGCGCTACAGGGGCTAATGCCTCGCCCCAACCAACAATGCCATCGTCGGTGTGAACCGAGACCAGCGTGGTTTCAAATCTGCCGGAATAAAGGCTGCGCCAAGGCGGTCTCACCGTGTACTCCGCCGAGCCACGCGGATCCCATCCGTCATCGTGGACGCCGAGATAAGCCCGCGGTGAAGGAAGCTTGAGGACGTAGGTCTCGATGTGCTCAATACGCATTATCGATGCTTTCTGTGGAAGTCATGCTTCAATACTGCAGTGAACTTGCATAATATGCAAACAGGTTCCACAATTGCTTTATGAATGCCGAACGATCAACCAACCAGAGCGTCGATAGAGCCCTCTCGGCCCTCACCTTGTTCACCAGCAATAGCCCGTCACTGCGAGTCTCAGACGTCGCCTCAGGCCTTGGCCTCGGAGTGTCGACCGCCTCGCGTTTGCTGGCTACCCTCGAGGAATCGGGGTTCCTACGTAAGGATTCCAAATCTCAGCGTTACGAACTTGGTCAGCAGATCATCTCGTTGGGCGGGGTGGCGTTGAACAATGAGCCGATCTATCGCAATTCGCGAGCGGTGACTCAGCGGCTGGCGTGGGAACTCGGCTTGGGCGCGAACGTTGCCGTGCGTCAGGGAACCGTTCTTCGCTATTTGCAGAATGTCGAAGGGCCAATGGCCCCGAAGTCATACACCCTCCTCGGTCAGACAAATCCTTTGCACGCGACAGGTATGGGCAAGGCGCTGATGCTTGATCTCTCCGCCAGCGAGCGCGAGGCACTTCTTGGATCTGATGATCTACCTGCCTACACGACCAGTACGATCGTCAGCCACTCCGATCTCGAGGTCGAGCTTCAGCGGTCTTCTGAGCGGGGCTACTGTACCGAGATCAATGAACTTGCGCTCGGCAGGGCGTGCATTGCAGCGCCGATTCGGGACTTCACTGGACAAGTCGTGGCAGCCATCTCCCTTTCGGGAGCCTTGTCGGCAATCAACCTTACTGAGAGGGAGACTGAACTGGCGCGAATCATCATTGAAGCTGCAGACACGATCAGCGTTGCCTCGGGTTATCTCAGTCCGCAGCCGCAACATCGCTGAACACCGTAAGTCCCCCCATCACAATGGAGTGAAATGAGAATGCAGAACACCGTTACATCAAATAGATCCGAGCAGACACCGGCCCGCCGCGTGGTTATGGCAGCCACGGTTGGAAACTTTGTCGAGTGGTTCGATATCGGCGTATACGGCACGATGTCGGCGAGTCTGTCGAAACACCTCTTCGATTCAACAGACCCAGTGTCTGCACTGCTATCGACCTTCGCGGTCTTTGCCGTCGGCTTTGTCATTCGGCCCGTCGGTGGTCTTGTTTTCGGTCCCATGGCGGATCGGATCGGACGCAACCGTGTACTGGTCATCACGGTAGCTTTGACCTCGCTGTCTACAGCTGCGATCGGAATACTCCCTAGTTACGAGACGATTGGTGTTCTTGCACCACTTCTCTTGGTTCTCATTCGTCTGCTGCAGGGTTTCGGTGCTGGAGGTGAGACCTCGAGCGCTGTCGGACTACTTTACGAATACGCGCCACGCGAGAAGCGGGGGTTCTACACGAGTCTCAGTGCGGCTACAGGGTTTCTCGCATTCGTTGCTTCTGCAGGACTTGCGCTCGGGCTGACTTTGGGCCTCGGTGATGAAGCTGTCAGTGAATGGGCTTGGCGAGTTCCATTCTTAGTGGCGCTTCCGCTCGGTTTGATTGCGCTCTACTTACGATCACAGTTGGACGACAGTCCGGTATTCCGGCAGATGCAGTCAAATGAGGAACTCTCGGTGTCCCCGCTCCGCGAGACCTTCCAGAAGGCTCGCGTCGCGATGCTGGTCTTGGCGGGGCTTGTGGTGCTCAAGGGGGTGGCCCATTGGACCCTCCAGACTTTCATGGTCAGTTATATGGAAGACACGTTGGGGTTCACTATGACGGAGTCTTTCCTTGCTTCCACGATCGCCATGGCTGTCGTGATGGTGCTTATTCCGATCTCTGGCATCATTTCCGACAAGATCGGTCGAAAGCCAGTGCTCGGGGCTGGAGCAGTCGGACTCTTCGTTTTGGCTTGGCCGGCAATCACGCTGATGACACTGGAGAATGCGCCATTGGCGATCGCAGCGATGGTGCTTCTCGCTTTGCCGGTGGCCGCCTATGATGGTGCGATCAACGCAATCATGGCGGAGATGTTCCCCGCTCGAATCCGCACTGGAGCGATGGCGATTCCATACAACGTTGCCGTCAGCCTCCTCGGGGGAACGGCGCCGTATATTGCCGCTTGGCTGACAGTGACCACCGGTTACAAGCAAGCCCCGAGCTTCTATCTCATGCTGGCCGCGGCCGTCACCTTCGTTACACTCATCCGCTTCGTCAGGGAGACTGCGGG
Organism: Brevibacterium sp. GP-SGM9; assembly: GCF_047300845.1. NCBI lineage: Bacteria > Bacillati > Actinomycetota > Actinomycetes > Micrococcales > Brevibacteriaceae > Brevibacterium > Brevibacterium sp. GP-SGM9. The sequence goes on from NZ_CP178563.1 coordinate 4,001,908, forward strand.
CCCGAAAGCAACTGTCCCACCCGAGAACTAGTGGTGGGCGAAGCGGCGCCGTTCTTCAGCTCTGGTCGGTTACTGGTTTGCATTGCGCCAATGGCATGTTCGCCCCTGGCCGCATAGCGAGTCCGAGCCTGACGCTCAACAACCAGCTGACGCCCGGCTACCGCGGGGCCCGAGGCGCAGTCGCGGCAGAGAGATGATGATGCTGGGCTCTACGCGATCTGCTCTTGGAGCTCTTCGAGTGAGATCTCTCCTCGCCTCACTGCAGAAAGCACGCGGTGCGTACGAATCACCCGGGGCAAGGTGATGACGATGAGGCCGCCGAGGATGTTGAAGACGATGACGATCCAGAACCACTGCAGAAATTCTGGAATCGAAATGTCGGCACCCGCCAGCATGGCAGCGAAGATGACGATCGCGTTGATCGCACCGTGAAGCATCCCGGCCCCGATGACCAGCAGGCCGGTGCTCATGCACACGATAGCCTTGACGACGTCGTTCGTGGTTCCCTGCTGCATCCGGGTCGCCAGGGTGATGGTGGCCCCGGCTAGCAGCGCAAGGGCGATCATGACGATCGGTGAGGACTGGTCGGTGTAGCCGATCGCCATATCGGCCAGAGTCGAATGGTAGTCGGGAAGGCCGAGCACGATCAGCCAGCCGAAGGCCAGACCGCCCAAAAGGTTGGTGACCAAGGTGACCACCCACAGACGGACCACCTGCAGCCAGCTGGCCTGCCCGGCGATGACAGCGTTGATCGGCAGGAGGAACTCTTCGGTGAAGAGCTCCGAATGCGCGAGCTTGAGCGCGAGAAGTCCGATGCCGAATGCCATGCCGGCGAGGATGTCGGAATCCGTGGCCTGTTTGACGAGGATCATCGCAAGAATGCCCAACCCGATGTCAACGCCACCGAAGAAGCCGGTGATGATGAGTTCCGGCCACTTGCGGTTGAGCCGTTTGGCTCCCTCGGTCACGGTGGTGGCGGCCTCATCGACGAGGGCATCTTCCATATCGAAGTCGTTGCCGCCGAGTCGTCTGCGTTGCTGTCTCTGAGTCATCGGCCCAGTCTAGGAGTCGTCCATGACCACTGCGTACAGATCCGACAGTGTGCTGGTGACCGTTGTCACAGGCGTGAGTCCGGTTTCGAGTTGCACGCACATCCCGAACTGGTCTAGAGTTATATCTCGTTGCCCCGGCGATAACGGATCGAAACGAAACGTTCTCCACAGGGTGTGACCAGGACAAACACTCAGATGTTTGGCAGGTCTTCCAGCAGGGCAACAAGAAGCTGATACCCCCAGTGAACGTGCCGCTCTTTTGTGTGGTTCGGTGATGGGTGTGTGTTTGTGGTTTGAGAATCCAATAGCGTGTTTGTTTGAACAATTAGTGATGCCAGATAATTATTTTCTGGTAAGACAACCACATGATCAAACATTTGGTGCCGACCCTTCGCCGGGTGGGTGCCGTTGTGGTGTTTGGTTGTGTTTTTTTTGGGTCAACCTTCTCACCCCGTGAGGGGTTGGCTGTCTTGCTGGGATTCTTACGTAACATAAAGTTTTTTATGGAGAGTTTGATCCTGGCTCAGGACGAACGCTGGCTGCGTGCTTAACACATGCAAGTCGAACGCTGAAGCCTACAGCTTGCTGTGGGTGGATGAGTGGCGAACGGGTGAGTAACACGTGAGTAACCTGCCCCCGATTTCGGGATAAGCCCGGGAAACTGGGTCTAATACCGGATATGACCAGAGGACGCATGTTCTCTGGTGGAAAGTTTTTCGATCGGGGATGGGCTCGCGGCCTATCAGCTTGTTGGTGGGGTAATGGCCTACCAAGGCGACGACGGGTAGCCGGCCTGAGAGGGCGACCGGCCACACTGGGACTGAGACACGGCCCAGACTCCTACGGGAGGCAGCAGTGGGGAATATTGCACAATGGGGGAAACCCTGATGCAGCGACGCAGCGTGCGGGATGACGGCCTTCGGGTTGTAAACCGCTTTCAGCAGGGAAGAAGCGAAAGTGACGGTACCTGCAGAAGAAGTACCGGCTAACTACGTGCCAGCAGCCGCGGTAATACGTAGGGTACGAGCGTTGTCCGGAATTATTGGGCGTAAAGAGCTCGTAGGTGGTTGGTCACGTCTGCTGTGGAAACGCAACGCTTAACGTTGCGCGGGCAGTGGGTACGGGCTGACTAGAGTGCAGTAGGGGAGTCTGGAATTCCTGGTGTAGCGGTGAAATGCGCAGATATCAGGAGGAACACCGGTGGCGAAGGCGGGACTCTGGGCTGTAACTGACACTGAGGAGCGAAAGCATGGGGAGCGAACAGGATTAGATACCCTGGTAGTCCATGCCGTAAACGTTGGGCACTAGGTGTGGGGGACATTCCACGTTCTCCGCGCCGTAGCTAACGCATTAAGTGCCCCGCCTGGGGAGTACGGTCGCAAGGCTAAAACTCAAAGGAATTGACGGGGGCCCGCACAAGCGGCGGAGCATGCGGATTAATTCGATGCAACGCGAAGAACCTTACCAAGGCTTGACATACACCGGACCGGGCTGGAAACAGTCTTTCCCTTTTTGGGCTGGTGTACAGGTGGTGCATGGTTGTCGTCAGCTCGTGTCGTGAGATGTTGGGTTAAGTCCCGCAACGAGCGCAACCCTCGTTCTATGTTGCCAGCACGTGATGGTGGGAACTCATAGGAGACTGCCGGGGTCAACTCGGAGGAAGGTGGGGATGACGTCAAATCATCATGCCCTTTATGTCTTGGGCTTCACGCATGCTACAATGGCTGGTACAGAGAGAGGCGAACCCGTGAGGGTAAGCGAATCCCTTAAAGCCAGTCTCAGTTCGGATCGTAGTCTGCAATTCGACTACGTGAAGTCGGAGTCGCTAGTAATCGCAGATCAGCAACGCTGCGGTGAATACGTTCCCGGGCCTTGTACACACCGCCCGTCAAGTCACGAAAGTCGGTAACACCCGAAGCCGGTGGCCCAACCCTTGTGGAGGGGGCCGTCTAAGGTGGGACTGGTGATTGGGACTAAGTCGTAACAAGGTAGCCGTACCGGAAGGTGCGGCTGGATCACCTCCTTTCTAAGGAGCACACATTAAGATCCTCATGCCACGACCCGTACGTGGTCGTCATGAGAGCTCAAGGGTGGAACATCATCTAATTGGCTCGTCCACACAGCGTCGCCTGGGGTTTGTGCCTCGGGTGGCGGTGAGCGTGGGCGAATATGAACTGACACGTTATTGGGTCCTGGAATCACAAGCTCCCGCACACTGTGTGTGTGGGTGTGGTTTCAACCAACAGGACCAACCCGAACCAGCAGTTGCCACGTGTTGTGGCAGGTGTTGGGGTGGTGTTTGGTAGTGGTTTGAGAATCGTATAGTGGACGCGAGCATCAACAGGCCCGCAGCAGTCCCTCTTTGGGGGAGTGTGTGGGGTTGTTTATGTAATGTGATTTTCTTGTGATCATCTTAGAGTGATTGAAAAATATTTTCGCGCATACACGAAACCAGCCCTTGTGGGGTGGGATGAGTGTATAAGAGCGCATGGTGGATGCCTTGGCATCAGGAGCCGATGAAGGACGTGGAAATCTGCGATAAGCCTCGGGGAGCCGAT